>CAXTHQ010000037.1:0-2055 GCA_964244185.1 uncultured Sphingomonas sp. | reverse complement strand
TTCGAGGTCGTGACGATGGAGGAAGCGGTGACCCGCGCCGACATCTTCTGCACCGCGACCGGCAATGCCGACGTCATCACCGCCGATCACATGAAGGCGATGAAGCCGATGGCGATCGTCTGCAACATCGGCCACTTCGACTCCGAGATCCAGATCGCGGCGCTCAACAACTACAAGTGGACCGAAGTGAAGCCCGGCACCGACCTGGTCGAGTTTCCCGACGGCAAGCAGATCATCGTGCTGGCCAAGGGCCGGCTGGTGAACCTGGGCTGCGCGACGGGGCATCCCTCGTTCGTGATGTCGGCGAGCTTCACCAACCAGACGCTCGCGCAGATCGAGCTGTGGACGAAGGGCGAGAATTATCAGAACCAGGTCTATGTCCTGCCCAAGCACCTCGACGAGAAGGTCGCGGCGCTGCACCTGGAAAAGCTCGGCGTGCATCTGTCGAAGCTGACCGACAAGCAGGCCGGCTATATCGGCGTGCCGGTCGCGGGGCCGTTCAAGCCGGATCACTATCGCTACTAAGGTGGTGGTGCCGGCGGCTTGATGCCGCCGGCCTCATCCTCTCCCCGGCGAACGCCGGGGTCCAGTCCCTAGCGCCGGACTGGACCCCGGCGTTCGCCGGGGAGGGCGAGAGGGTGCGGATGCCGCCTCCGGTCGGGCTGTAAGACATTTTTACGCGAGTGCTGGGCGCGGACCTCGATCGTCGGGGTTCGCGCCCGGTGCGTGGGTGGAAAGCGCACCGCCCGCGGGTGGCGATCGGCTCTTTTTGCCCGCATCATTCTCCCCTAAGCCTTTCGCATGGTGACGGTGGGAACGGGTGCGGTGGCGGTGGCGGGGGCGGTCCTGCTGCTGTTAATCGGGGGCGGCGCATACGCGCTGTTCGCCGGGTTGCGCGCGCGGAGTCAGGCGGCACTGGCGCTGGCCGAGAATGGCCGGCTGCAGGCGCTGGTCGCGGCGGCGCCGGCGCTGGCGATGCGGGTGGGCGCCGATGGGCGCGTCCAGGCGTCGCAGCGGCTGGCGGACTGGCTGGGGCTGGTCGAGCCGCCGCAATTCCTCGACGATCTCGCCGGCGACGGGCGCGGACTGTCGGCGCCGGACGCGGCGGCGCTGGCGGCCGACGTCGCCGCGACGCAGCGGGCGGGCAGGTCGTTCGACCGTTCGGTGCGGCCGCTGGGGTCGGCGCGGACGCTGACGCTGCGCGGCGCGCGCGCGCCGGGCGAGGACGGGACGGCGGGCGCGACGCTGATCTGGGTGTTCGACGCCAGCGACCGCGAGGCGGAGATCGCGCGGCTGGGCGGCGAAACGGCGCGGCTGGGGAGCGCGTTCGAGTCGCTCACCGCGCTGATCGAGGTCGCGCCGCTGCCGATGTGGTATCGCGGCCCCGACCTGAAGCTGGCGATGGTCAACTCGGCCTATGTGGCGGCGGTCGAGGGCAGGGACGCCGCCGACGTGATCGCGCGCGGGCTGGAGCTGGTCGAGGGTCAGGGCGCGGGCGGGCCGCTGGCGGGCGCGCAGGCGGCGCTAATGAACGGACGGCCGCACGAGGCGGTGCTGCCGGCGACGATCGGCGGCGACCGGCGGACGCTGCGGGTCTTTGACGTGCCGCTCCAGACCGGCGGCGTCGCGGGCTTCGCGGTCGATATCGAGGAGCTGGAACAGGCGCGCAGCGGTCAGAAGCGCTTCGCCGAGGCGCAGCGCGCGATGCTCGACCGCCTCAGCGCGGGCGTGGCGCAGTTCGCCGCCGACCGGACGCTGGTCTTCTCCAACCAGCCCTTCCGCCGCCTGTTCGCGATGCGCGGCGAATGGCTCGCCGACCGCCCCGAGTTCGAGCGCGTGCTGGAGCGGATGCGCGAAGCCGATCGCCTGCCCGAGGTGCGCGATTTCCCGGGCTGGAAGGCGGAGCGGCGCGAATGGTTCTTCCAGACCGAGGGCGTCGCCGAGGAGAACTGGCATCTGAGCGGGGGCACCCACCTGCGCGTCGTGGCGCAGCCGCTGCCCGACGGCGGGCTGTTGCTGATCTTCGAGGACCGGACCGAGCAGGTCCAGCTCGCC
>CAXTHQ010000036.1:0-4547 GCA_964244185.1 uncultured Sphingomonas sp. | reverse complement strand
CGTCGTAGATCGAGGCGTGGCTGTCGGCGTCGAGGATGACGTATTCGCCCTTGCCGGCGAGCGTCGAGATCATGCCGAGGTTGGCCATGTAGCCGGTCGAGAAGACGATCGCGCCGGTGACGCCATAGAACTCGCGCAGCGCCTCCTCGACCTCCATATGGTCGCGAAAGGTGCCGTTGAGCATCCGGCTGCCGTTGGTGCCCGAGCCGAAGCGTTCGAGCGCGTCCTTGCCCGCCTGGATGACGTCGGGATCGAACGTCATGCCCATGTAATTATAGGTGCCGAGCAGGATCGTCTCGCGGCCCTTGATGACCGCCTCGGTCGGGGAGCGGACCTCGTCCATCACGATCGCGAACGGGTCGGTCACGCCGGTGTCGAGCAGCGCCCGGCGCTCGGCGATGAGCGGGTCGAACTTGCTCATCAGGTCGGTCTCGGGGGCGACGGGTGCCGGGTCGACCGGGAGCGCCTCCGCCTGCAGGCCGGTTTCGGTCATGCCTTCAACTTCGCGACCGCGTCGACGAGCTGGCCGATCGTCTCGATCTCGGCCTGCATGTTCATGGTGATGATGATGTCGAACTCGTCCTCGATCGCAGCGACGAAATCCATCACGGTGAGGCTGTCCCACTCCAGGTCGCCCTGGAAGGTCGTCGCCTCGGTCAGCGCGACGCCCTTCTTGTTGAAGGGCTCGATCTGGGCGGTGACGGTGTCGAGGATGTGCTGGCGGTCGCTCATGCGATGATCCCGTGGCGGCGTAATGCGGCGAAGTCGAGGCGGTCCCTTCTGCCGGCATGATCGGGAGGCATCGAAAGTTCGCAAAGATCGCGCCGAACCGCCTTTAATTGCGGTGAGCCGACATCCCGATGCGGTGGATCGGTTGGGCAGGAGGTCCAGGCCATTGGCATCGAGCGATCATGGCGACGTCCTTCAGAGTAGGACAGCAAAAATCGACGCGGGCCTAGAGGAGCTTCTCGCGCTCATACCACCGGGCGGTGTCGGCGAGTGCGTCGGGCGTGTCGCGTCCTGGCGTCCACAGCACGGCCGGCGGCCGTCGAGCCGGGTCGGCCGTCCAGTCGCGGTGGCGGATGTAGGCCGCTCGATCCGGCGTCAGTTTCGCCCTGTCGCCCCGGATCAGCCGATCGGCGCGGGCGGCGAGGCCGAGCAGCGGGCCGGGGACGGGAACGGGAAATACCCGGCGGCCGACCGCCCTGCCCAGCGCGCGGGCGAATTGAATGTGGGAATAGCCCGGGCCGCCGTCATCGGCCTCGTAGAGCGTCCGATCGGCGGGCGCGGTGGCGAGGGCGAGGAGCAACGCGGCGAGATCCTCGACCGCGATGACGGAAAAGCGGCCGGCGGGCGCGGGAACCACACCGCGCCGGGCGGCGCGGAAGAGGTCGAGCATCTCAAGGTCGCCGGGGCCGAAGACGGCGGGGGGGCGGACGATGGTCCAGCCCAAGGGCGAAGCCTCGACCAGTCTTTCGGCTTCGGCCTTGGACCAGCCGTAGCTCGACAGCTTCGGCTCGCGGGCGGCGAGCGAAGAAACGTGGATGAAGCGCTCCACGCCGGCGGCTTCGGCGGCAGCGAGGATGGCACGGGTGCCGTCGATATTGCCGGCGGCGAAGCCGGTGCGGTCGGGGGCGTTGACGACGCCGGCGACATGGATGAGCGCGTCCGCGTCCCGGGCGAGCGGGCCGGGGGCTGCGAGGTCGCCGGTTATCCAGCTTACGCCGTCGCGCGGCTGTTGGGGGCGGCGGGTGAGGGCGCGGACGGCGTGGCCGGCGGCGAGCGCCTGATCGAGCAGATGGCCGCCGACGAAACCGGTGGCGCCGGTGAGGGCGAGAATCATCGGCGACCGCCGCATGACGAAGAAAGGACGATCACAGCAGCGCCAGATGGTTGCGGTGGACCAGCGCCGCGCGGGGCGCGTAGCCGAGAATGGCGGCGTGCTCGTCGGAGCGGCGGCCGAGCAGCTTCGTCGCGTCGGCGACATCATATTCGGACAGGCCGCGCGCGACCGGACCGGCCGGCCCCTCGACGCTGACGAGATCGCCGCGCACGAAGCCGCCATCGACGCCGGTCGCCCCCGCCGCGAGCAGGCTGCCGCCCCTCGTCAGCGCGGCGGCGGCGCCGGCGTCGATCAGGATGCGCCCGCGCGCGGTGAGCCCGCCCGCAAGCCACGCCTTGCGCGCCGGCGCGGTGCGCTCGGCGACGAACAACGTGTGGCGCGCTTCGGTCGAGAGCGGGCGCTCGATCCGGCCCGATACGATGGCGAGGTGCGCCCCGGCGGCATTGGCGATGCGTGCGGCGGCAAGTTTGGACACCATGCCGCCCGAGCCCATCCCCGACGCCGAGCCGCGATCGGCCATCGCCTCGACCATCGTATCGACGCGCTCGACGCGGGCGATATGCCGGGCGTCGGCGAGCGCGGGGTTGCGGTCGTACAGCCCGTCGACATCGGACAGCAGCACCACGCCCTGCGCGCCCGCCGCCTGCGCGACGCGGGCGGCGAGGCGGTCGTTGTCGCCGAAGCGGATCTCGGCGGTGGCGACGCTGTCGTTCTCGTTGATGACCGGCACGACGCGCAAGCCCAGCAGCCGGTCGAGCGTCGCGGCGGCATTGAGGTAGCGGCGGCGGTCTTCGAGGTCGTCGAGCGTCACCAACATCTGCGCGGCGGTCATGCCCTGCGCGGCGAGCACCTCGGTCCAGACCTGCGCGAGCGCGATCTGGCCGACGGCGGCGGCGGCCTGCGCGTCCTCAAGGCTCGCGCGCCCGCCCTTCGCGAGCCCCAACCGCCGTGCGCCCAACGCGATCGCGCCGGAGGACACGACCGCGATCTGTTGTCCTTCCCGGGTACGCGCGGCGATGTCGGCGGCGATACCCTCGAGCCATGCGCGCCGCACCGCGCCGTCAGGCTCGACGAGCAGCGCCGAGCCGATCTTGACGATCAGGCGGGGGCAGGTGGGGGGCGGAAAGAGCACGCATGGCCGATAGCGCGACCGATGGGGCCGCGCCACGTCAGCGCGCGAATATCTCCGCGTGGAGTAGAGCGACGCCTAGCGACGGCAACGTGAGGTCGTACGGTTCGTCATGCCCTGCTTCGACCCATTCGTCGCGTCCCGTGCGCTGAACGACGCGCAACCGCTCGACCGCGATGTCGACGAATACGACCGTATCAACACTGGGCAACGCCTTATATTCCGGCAGCTTGACCCGCAGGTCGGTACGGGACGTGCTGGCCGACAAAATCTCGAACACCACGCGCGGGTCGTCCCAGGCCTTCAGATCGTCGTTTTCCGGCCCATCGCGATCACAGAAGACCGTAACGTCAGGATAGCGAATCGACAGGTCGTGGGTGCGCGTCGCCATGTCTGACGGATAAGGCGTACAGCCCGTACCACGAAGGCTGTTGGCCAAAGCGACGAGGATGTTGGTCTGAACGCGGGCGTGTCGACCGGAACCACCGGCCATCATGCGGATGACCCCGTTGTCGAGCTCGGCCTTGTGGTCGCCGAAGTCCATCTGGAGGAATGCGTCAGCGGTTACCAATGGATAATCGGGTTGCGTCGCCATGTGCAGGTTATACCTTACCGGCGGTATCTTTCATACCGGCGACCATTCCACCGCATCCTCCTCGCCGTCGTCAGTGATCGGTGCGCCCGGGGCGGGGCCGATGGCTTCGAGGAGCTGGTCGAGCACCCAGTCGACGCCGGTGCCGGCGGCGGCGGAGAGGGGGATGACCTGCTTCCCGCTCGCTTCCTCCAGCTCCGCGGACAGCGTGGCGATCAGTTCGTCGTCGAGCGTATCGATCTTGTTGAGCGCGACGACGACCGGCTTGTCGTCGAGCCCCGCGCCATAGGCGATCAGTTCGTCGCGGACGATGCGATAGCTTTCCGCCACGTCGTCGTCCTGCGCGTCGACGAGGTGGAGGAGGACGCGGCAGCGCTCGATATGCCCCAGGAAGCGGTCGCCGATCCCGGCGCCGTCGGCCGCGCCCTCGATCAGGCCGGGGATATCGGCGACGACGAACTCGCGCTGGTGGTGGCGGACGACGCCGAGCTGGGGGCGGGTGGTGGTGAAGGCATAGGCGCCGACCTTGGCCTGCGCGTTGGTGACGGCGTTGATGAAGGTCGACTTGCCGGCGTTGGGCAGGCCGACCAGTCCGGCGTCGGCCAGCAGCTTGAGTCGCAGCCACACCCAGGCTTCCTCGTTCGGCCAGCCGGTGCCGTGCTGGCGCGGCGCGCGGTTGGTCGAGGTCTTGTAGCTCTGGTTGCCGCGGCCGCCGTCGCCGCCCCGGAAGAAGACGACGCGCTCGCCGACCTCGGTCAGGTCAAGGAGCAGGGAGCGCTCCTCGTCGTCGGCGAGCACCTGGGTGCCGACGGGCACCTTGATGACCAGATCGTCGCCGCCCGCGCCGGTGCGGTTCGAGCCCGACCCGCCGGACCCACGCGGGGCGCGGAAATGCTGGGTGTAGCGGAAGTCGATCAGGGTGTTGAGGCCGGCGACCGCCTCGAACACGATGTCGCCGCCCTTGCCGCCGTTGCCGCCGTCGG
>CAXTHQ010000035.1:0-5756 GCA_964244185.1 uncultured Sphingomonas sp. | reverse complement strand
AGGGCGAGCTGGGCGTCCTGCAGGTCGAGAAGAAGATCAAGAGCCGCGTCAAGCGTCAGATGGAGAAGACGCAGCGCGAATATTATCTCAACGAGCAGTTGAAGGCGATCCAGCGCGAGCTGGGCGCGTCCGACGAGGAAGGTGATGGCGACGAGATCGCCGAGCTGACCCAGAAGATCGCGACGCTCAAGCTGTCGAAGGAGGCGCGGACCAAGGCCACCGCCGAGCTCAAGAAGCTCAAGACGATGGCGCCGATGAGCGCCGAGGCGACAGTCGTCCGCAATTATCTCGACGTGCTGCTCGGCCTGCCCTGGGGCAAGAAGTCGAAGCTGAAGCGCGACATCGGCGCAGCGCAGGCGGTGCTCGACGAGGACCATTATGCGCTGGAGAAGGTCAAGGACCGGATCGTCGAATATCTCGCGGTGCAGGCGCGGACCAACAAGCTCAAGGGGCCGATCCTGTGCCTCGTCGGCCCGCCGGGCGTCGGCAAGACCTCGCTCGGCCAGTCGATCGCCAAGGCGTGCGGGCGCGAGTTCGTGCGCCAGTCGCTGGGCGGCGTGCGTGACGAAGCGGAGATCCGCGGCCACCGCCGGACATACATCGGCTCGCTGCCGGGCAAAATCGTCACCAACCTGAAGAAGGCCGGGTCGAGCAACCCGCTGTTCCTGCTCGACGAGATCGACAAGCTCGGCCAGGATTTCCGCGGCGATCCGGCGTCGGCGCTGCTGGAGGTGCTCGATCCGGAGCAGAACGGCAAGTTCCAGGACCATTATCTGGAGATCGACCTCGACCTTAGCGACATCATGTTCGTCTGCACCGCGAACACGCTCAACCTGCCGCAGCCGCTGCTCGACCGGATGGAGATCATCAGGCTGGAGGGCTATACCGAAGACGAGAAGGTCGAGATCGCCGAGCGTCACCTCGTCGCCAAGCAGATGGAGGCGCATGGCCTGAAGCCGGGCGAGTTCTCGCTGACGCATGAGGGCCTGCGCGCGCTGATCCAGCGCTACACCCGCGAGGCCGGCGTGCGGACGCTGGAGCGCGAGATCGCCAAGCTGATGCGTAAGGCGCTGCGGCGGATCCTCGAGGGCGAGGATACGGCCGTCACGGTGACGCCCGACAACCTCCACGAGTTCGCGGGCGTCCAGAAATACCGCCACGGCCTGTCGGAGACCGAGCACCAGATCGGCGCGGTCACCGGGCTCGCGTGGACCGAGGTCGGCGGCGAACTGCTGACGATCGAATCGGTGACGGTGCCGGGCAAGGGTGCGGCGAAGCTGACCGGCCAGCTCGGCGACGTGATGAAGGAGTCGATCGAGACTGCGTTCAGCTTCATCAAGGCGCGCAGCCCGAGTTACGGCATCAAGCCGAGCCTGTTCAACCGCAAGGATGTCCACATCCATCTGCCCGAGGGCGCGACGCCCAAGGACGGGCCGTCGGCGGGCATCGGCATCGTCACCTCGATCATCTCGACGCTGACCGGCATCCCGGTGCGGCGCGAGGTGGCGATGACCGGCGAGGTGACGCTGCGTGGCCGCGTGCTGCCGATCGGGGGGCTGAAGGAAAAGCTGCTCGCGGCGTTGCGCGGCGGCATTGAGACGGTGCTGATCCCGCACGAGAACGAAAAGGACCTCGCCGAGATTCCGCAGAACATCAAGGACGGGCTCAAGATCGTGCCGGTCACCCATGTCGACGAGGTGCTGCGCCTGGCGCTGACCGCGCCGATCGTGGCGATCGACTGGACCGATGCCGACGAGCTTGCCGCGCTGCCGCCGCCCGGCGTGGCGCCGGTCGGGGCCGAGCTGCACCATTGATCGCATTCCCGCCGCAGGACGCGCGTTCCGGCGGCGGGGGCGATTGACTCATGTTGCGATCGCGGGGTTAGTAGGCCGTTGGGCGGTGCCCGCGAGTCTTGGCTGCGTAGCGGTGAAACGGGGGTTTGGATGAACAAGCAGGAGCTGATCGCGACGGTCGCCGACACGTCCGGGCTGGGCAAGGGCGATGCGGTGAAGGCGGTCGAGGCGGTGTTCGACACCATTTCGGGCGCGTTGAAGAAGGGCGACGAGGTCCGGCTGGTCGGTTTCGGCACCTTTTCGATCTCGAAGCGCAAGGCGTCGACCGGCCGCAACCCGCGCACCGGCGAACCGATGACGATCAAGGCGTCGAGTCAGCCGAAGTTCAAGGCGGGCAAGGGGCTGAAGGATTCGGTGAACTGATTCCAGTGTCACCCCAGCGAAGCTGGGGTCGCCCCGTCCGAAGTGATCGCCCGGTACGAAGAGATGCCAGCTTTCGCTGGCATGATGGGGAAAGGTCTGGACACCCCCAGGCGCCTTTGCCAAGAGGCCGCCTTCCGGTCCTCCGGGCGCGTAGCTCAGCGGTAGAGCACACCCTTCACACGGGTGGGGTCACAGGTTCAATCCCTGTCGCGCCCACCACCGCGCAGGCGGCACGCGCAGCGAAGCTGCGCGCAAGACCGCCAAGCGCGGCCGGCGGGTCGGCATCGCCGAACCCGTCCGACGGCGCGGCTTCGCCGCGGCATGACGAAGGCTTTAACGAGAGCGCGCTACACCCCTCGCCGTGCTCCGCGTCGTCACCCTGTCCACCCTCTTCCCCGACGCGACGCGGCCCAATTTCGGCGTCTTCGTCGAACGCCAGACGCTCGGCCTCGCCGCGCTGCCGGACACGCTAGTCACCGTCGTCGTCCCGGTCGGCCTGCCGCCCTGGCCGCTGCGCGGCGCCCGGCACCGCGCGCTGGCCGCCCTGCCGCGCGAGGAGACGTGGCATGGCCTCGCCCTCCACCGCCCCCGCTTCCTCGCGCTTCCCGCCACCAACGGCCGCTGCCACGCGGCGCTGCTCGCCAGCGCCGTCGCGCCGGTACTCGACCGGCTGGCGGGCAGCTTCCACGTGATCGACGCGTCCTTCTTCTTCCCCGACGGCCCCGCCGCCGTCGCGCTGGGAAAGCGGTATGGCGTGCCGGTGTCGATCAAAGCGCGCGGGGCGGACATCCATCATTGGGGCGGCGTCCGCCGAGCGCAGGTGCTGGCGGCGGGGCACGCCGCCGACGGGCTGCTCGCGGTGTCGGCGGCGATGAAGGCCGACATGGTCGCACTCGGGCTGCCTGGAGACGGCATTCGCGTCCACCGCACCGGCATCGACCGCGACCGCTTTCGCCTCGGCGACCGCGCCGCCGCGAAGGCCGCGCTGAGGGTAAGCGGGCCGGTGGTGCTGTCGCTCGGCGCGCTCATCCCACGCAAGGGACATGACATCGTCCTCGACGCGGTCGCCCGCCTGCCGGACGTCACGCTGCTGATCGCCGGCGACGGTCCCGACGGGGCTGCGCTGGCGGCGCGGGCGGCGCGATTGGGAGTCGCCGACCGGGTCCGTCTGCTCGGCGGCGTACCGCATGGGGCGCTGCCGCGCCTGCTGCAGGCCGCCGACGTGATGGCGCTCGCCTCGGCATCGGAGGGACTCGCCAACGCCTGGGTCGAGGCGCTCGCCTGCGGGACCCCGATCGTCATCACCGATGCGGGCGGGGCGGGGGAGGTCGTCACCACGCCCGCCGCGGGGCGGGTCGTCGCGCGCGAGGCCGGGGCGTTCGCGGCGGCGATCCGCGAGGTTCTGGCGACCCCGGCCAACCCGACGGACGTGGCGGGCGCCGCCGCGTCGTTCAGTTGGGACCGGAACGCCCGCGAGCTGCGCGAGCATCTGGCGGGGTTGGTGGCTCTCTAGATCCTCCCCGAGCGAAGCCGGGGAGGATTTCGCTCACTTCACCGGCAGGCCAACGCCCCGCCACGCCTTGGCCTGCGCGTCGGCGAGCTCGACCAGGTTCCCCATCGACACCGGCATGTCGAGCAGGTGCAGGCCCCAGTCCTTCAGTACCGCGCCGTTGAACATGACGTCGCCGACGATCGTGTCGGTGCGCGGATCCTTGGGGTCGGCGTTGACCGTGACCGCGAGATAGCTGAACGCGCCGCCCGCCACGCACTCGGCGGAGATCAGGCCGGGCACCTTGACGAAGGGCGTCGTCACCGCCGCGCCGACCGAGGACCAGCTCTCCTGCACCGCGCTCGCCATGCCCGCGCCCTTGGCGGCGAAGATCGAGTCCATCACCGCCTTGCCGCCCGCCAGCGCGGCGGGGTTGACGCAGGCGGCGACCATGCCCGGCTGCGGCACCTTGCCGAAGCGGCTGTTCTCGGGCGGCGGCGAGTCGGCGCGGAAGGTGACGTAGGTGACGACGCAGCCATATTGCCCGGGCTTCGTGCAGAGCGGGAGTCGCTTGAAGTCGCCGCCGACCGCCTGACCCTGCGGCACGGCGAGGTTGGTGCCGAGCAGATACGCCCCGACGATGTTGCGCTGGATGGGCTGGCCCTCGATGTAGCGCGCGATCAGCTCCTTCAACACGCCCGAGCCCTGGCTGTGGCCGATCAGCACGACGCCGCGCCCCTTGTTGTCGCGGCGCAGATAGTCGTTCCAGGCTGCATAGACGTCGGCGAGCGCCAGCCCGCGGTCGACCGCGGGCGTGCCGCCGGTCATGAGCTGGCGCAGCGCCGTCAGCGTCACCTGCCGATAGAGCGGTGCGAAGACGCGGCACTTGGCGGTGAAGCGCGCGGCCTGCGCGGTGGCGACGGCATTCTCCTCCGGCCCGGCGGTCATGTCGCTGTTGGGGGTCGGGTCCATCGACACCGTCGGATAGACGTAGAAGCAGTCGAACGCGGGCGCGGAGTCCTTCCTGAAGCGCTCGACCTTCTGCTTGCCGTCGGCGCGGACCACGGTGACGTCCTGGTTGGCCGCGCAGGGGTCGGCACGGCCGGGACGGCAGAGCCAGGCGGCGTCCTGCGCATAATCGGGTGCGGGCGCCGGGCTGGCGGCGGGTGCCGGCATCGGCGCGCCGGGGGGCGGGGGCGTCTGCGCCAGCGCCGGTGAGGTGAACGAAAGCGCGGCGGTCGCGCTGAGCCAGAACTTCATGATATCCTCTTTTCCGTTGTTACGGTCCGCGCCACGCTATCACGCCCGGTGCGCTAGTCGAGGGGGTAGAGCGCCGCCGCGACCTCGCGACCCTCGCCGCGCAGCACGCCCCAGGCACGCGCCGCCGCGCGGCTGTCCATGACGTCGAGGCCGATGCCGAGCGCGTCGAGCGCGCGACCGAGGGCGGGGGCGGGGCGGCGGAGAGTCGGCCCGGAACCGAGCAGGACGAATGCGGGCTTCGCGTCGACGAGCGATTGCAGCGCCGTCACGTCCAGCACAGCCAGTAGCGGCGGGCTCCAGGCCTGCGCCGTCTCGACGGTCAACAGCACCGCCGCGAAGCGCTCGTCGCCGACCTTGAAGCCGCCCGCGCCGAAGCCGGTGACGATCGGACCCGCTCCGCGCGGCTCCGGCGCGATCCGCATCAGGATTTCCGGGGCGTGATCCGCTCCGCGCCGCTGATCCGCTCGGCCTTGTCGAGCGTCCCCGGCTTCTCGCGGTTGGGCTCGGCGCGCAGGCCCAAGGTGATGAGCAGCGACGACGACACGTAGATCGACGAATAGGTGCCGACGAAGATGCCCAGGATCATCGCCGCCGTGAAGCCGCGCAGGACATGGCCGCCGAGGATGAGCAGCGCGAACAGCGCCAGCAGGATGGTCAGCGAGGTCATGACGGTGCGCGGCAGCGTCTCATTGACCGACAGGTTGATGATCTCGCGCATCTCCATCTTGCGATAGCGGCGCATGTTCTCGCGGATGCGGTCGTCGATGACGATCTTGTCGTTGATCGAATAG
>CAXTHQ010000034.1:0-13551 GCA_964244185.1 uncultured Sphingomonas sp. | reverse complement strand
GCGCGTGGCGCTGCCACGCGACGGCGCTGCGCTCCTTGTCGGCGGGCTTCTCCGGACGATCATGATCCCTGTCCTGATTGAGTTTGGACCCTAGCGATGCGGATCGCGTTGCCGCCGGTGATCTCGCGGGCGGCGCTGGCGGATCGCGACCCGCGTGCGGCGATCGTCGATCTGGGCGGCGAGACGATGGGGACGCGGTGGAGCGTGCGCCTCGCCGCGCCGGCCGGGGTCGACCTGGCCGCCGTGCGCGCGGGGCTCGTCGTCCGGCTCGACGGCATCGTCGCGCAGATGAGCCAGTGGGAGCCGACCTCACTGCTGTCGCGGTTCAACCGGGCGGCGGCGGGCACCTGGACCATCCTGCCGCCCGATGTTGCGGCGGTGATCGAGGCTGGGTTGCGGATCGCGGCGGCGACTGGCGGCGCGTTCGATCCCGCCATCGGGCGGCTGGTCGATCTCTGGGGCTTCGGCCCGATCGCCGTCGCTGGTGCGCCGGACGAAGCCGCGATCGAGATGGCGCGGCAGGTGTCGGGCTGGCGGCGGCTGGCGTGGCGAGCGGTCGGACGCTGCCTGTACCAGCCCGGCGGACTCGCGCTCGATCTGGCCGGTATCGCCAAGGGATATGCCGTCGATGCGGTCGCCGACCTGCTGGCGACGCTGGGTATCCGCCATTGCCTGGTGGAGATCGGCGGCGAACTGGTCGGGCGCGGCGTGCGGCCCGATGGCGAACCGTGGTGGGTCGATCTCGAAGCGCCGCCGGGCCTCGCCGTGCCGCCGCTTCGCGTCGCGCTTCACGGTCTGGCGGTCGCGACCTCGGGCAACTACCGCCGCGGCGACCACACCTTGGACCCGCGCACCGGCCGCCCGGTCGCCAATGGCGTGGTGGCCGCAAGTGTCGTTGCAGCAACCGCGCTGGCGGCCGACGCCTGGGCGACCGCGCTGACCGTGCTGGGACCCGCAGCCGCGATGGCGGTGGCGGAACGTGAAGACATTGCGGCGCGGCTGGTGACCGTTGCCAATGGCGAGGCGGTCGAACAGATTACCCCGGCGCTGGCCGCGATGCTCGGCGGCTGACGCGTCTCAGGTCGCCAGCGAGCGGACGAACAAGGCGAGCCGCTCGCTCTCGCGCTCGGTGATGTCGCGGGGCAGGCTCATGCTGATGACCAAATCCTCGCGCAGGTGATAGACGTGCTCGCGCATGTTGTCCTGCAACAGCAGCGCCGCATGGTGCAGGCGCGCGCGCGCATCGACCGCCATCAGCCGGCCGATGCCGTCGGCGATGCGCGGCATCGTCGTGTCCGTCGAGACCCGCGCGTTCTTGTTGATGACGTGGTGGATGAAGGCGATGCTGATGCCGAGCTCGTCACCCAGCATCTTGTACGTCATGCGCCGGGAGACGCGCAGATCGTCGAGGAACTTGATCACCTCGGGCTTGAGGGGGCCGTCGCGGCAGGTCTGATAGCTGATCGGCTCGTCCATATCGCTCCCCCGAGCGGGACGCCGTTCAACTTCCAGACTGCGCAGGCCGGCCCCCGTGCAGGAGCCAATATATCATCCCTACGCCGGCTTCAACCATGCGCGAACGGTTGCCGTCCCGCCACGCGACGATGACCGTCGCGTGGGGGAAGACAGCAGCGCTCAGAACTTCACCTGCCCGCCCAGCCGGAAGGCGCGGCCGTAGCGCTCGCGCTCGACGAGCTGATTGGGGGTGCCGATAAAGCGGCGGAACGGCGCGTCGTTGAGGTTGCCGCCCTCCAGATACACTTCGAAGTGCGGGCCGACGGCGAAGCCGATCCGCGCGTCGAGCTGACCGTTGCTGTCGGTATATTGATCGGTCGCCGCGCTGGCGCCGATCAGGTCGAGATATTTCGACCGGCGCGAATAGGCGAGGCGGGCGGTGATGCCGTATTTCTCATAGGTCAATTGCCCCGACGCGATCCGCTTCGACTGGAAGAACAGCGGGAAGTCGCCGCTGCGCCCCGCCAGCCCCGAGCCCTCGCCGCCGACGATCGTGTAATTGGCCGTCACCCCGAACCCGTCGAGGGGGGAGGGGAGGAAGGTGAACTGGACCTGCGCGGCGAACTCGATGCCCTTGATGATCGCCTTGTCGGCGTTGAGTGGCTGGATGACGTTGGCGGTCGCGAAGGTCTGGCCCGCGAAGGTGCCGTTAGCGACGGCGGTGCTCTGCGAATAGATCGGGTTGTCGATATGCTTGTAGAAGACGCCGACCGACAGCAGCCCGTGGTCGGGCAGGTAATATTCCATCGCGCCGTCGAGGTTGACCGCCTTGTAGGGCTGGACCGCCGGATTGCCCTGGGTGATCGTCACCGGGCTGGTGGTCACGTCAACCGAGACGAAGGGGGTCAGGTCGGGGTAGTTGGGACGGCCGAGCGAGGTGGTGACGGCGGCGCGGAAGATCAGGTCGCGCGTCGCCTCGAACTTCGCGTTCAGCCCCGGAAACACGTCGGTGTAGGAACGGTCGCCGGTGCTGTTGAAGCCCTGCGTCGGGCTCGACGTCGCGGTGATGAGCTTGCCCAGCGCATGGTCCTGGGTGTGCTCGACACGGACGCCGGGGATCAACGTCAGCCGGTCGAGGCGAAGGACCGCCATCGCATAGCCGGCGGTGACTTCCTCACGGACGTCGTAATCGTTGACAAGGCTGTTGTTGCGCGTGCTCGTCAGGTTCGCCGCGCTTTGCGACCGGGCGTTGACGTTTGCGTCCGCGAAGGCCTGCGCCAGGGCGTAGCTGATGCGCGGCCCGAACACGTAGCGGCCGTCATAGAAGCTGGTGTCGCCGATATAGGCCGCCGTCGCGGCGGTGAAGGCCGTCGTTCCCGCGCCGTACTGGACGAAGTTGCGGTCGTTGACCTTGTGGCGGTTCAGGTATTTCGCGCCGATCTTGATGGTGCTGTCGCTACCGAAACGGACCGGGATCGAGAGGTCGGCGCGGAGCTGCCACAGGTCCTCCTGCGCGTGCCGGCGGTCGTAGTTGACGCTGTTGAGCGTGTAGGCGGCCGGGTTGAACGAGGCGATCGTGAACAGATAGGGCGACTGCGTCACGTCGAACGTGCCGGTGACCGACCCCGCCGCCGAGGTCGCGCTGCCCCGGAAGTTGAACTCCGACCGTAGCGGATCGTCCTTGATCGCGCGCGCCCACGCGCCGCTGACGTCGAGCTTCGCACTGCCCAGATCGAACGTACCGCCGCCCGAGACCGACTTGGTATTGTCGTCCTCGTCGCGGAGACGGACGAGCAGTGAGGGCCGGCCGCGATAGGTGCCGCTCGTCGCGCCCGTATAGGCGATGCTGTCGACCCGGTCCTGGTCGCGGATTTCGTGGTCGGTGAACTTGGAATAGGTGCCGCGCGCGTACAGCTTCACCGCGTCCGACGGGTGCCAGTCGAGGTTGAGGACGATGCCAGTGCGTTCGCGCGTCAGATTATAGTCGCGCAGGCCGAACTGGTCGGGCGCGCCGTTGGCGTTGAAGACGGTCGAGCCCTGGAAGTTCTCCGACTCGATGTCGCGCTTGGAATAGCTGACCGAGGCGACCGCGCCGAAATTGCCGAATCGCCCGCCGACCTGCGCGTCGGCTTCATAGGGATGGCCGTTGCCGAGCTCGTAGCGGCCATATTGCCCGCGCGCGGTCATGAAGAGATGCTCGCGCCGGTCGAACGCCGATAGCGTGCGGATGTCGATCGCGCCGCCGATCGCATTGGCGTCCTGGTCCGGGGTGATCGACTTGGAGATCGTCACCGCCCCGATCAGTGCCGACGGGATGTCGTCCAGCTTGACCTGGCGGCCGTCGGGCTCCGGCGCGGGCTGGGTCTGGCCGTTGACGGTGACGTTGACGAGGTTCGGGTTGACGCCGCGGATGATGACATAGCGGCCTTCGCCCTGGTCGTTGGCGACCGACAGACCGGGCAGGCGGCGCACCGACTCGGCGACATTCTGGTCGGGCAGCTTGCCGACATCGTCGGCGATAATCGTCTCGCTGACCGCCAGCGAGTTGCGCTTGACCTCGACCGCCGCCTGCTGCGCCGCGCGCTGGCCGGTGACGATGATGTCCTGGGCGGCGGCCTTGTCCTCGACCGTGGGCAGGGGCTGGGTCTGGGCGGCACCATTGTCCTGCGCCGCCGCTGGCGTGGCCAACCCCGCGATCGTGGCGAGCGCGAGCGCGACGGCGCTGCCGCGGCCCGTCAGGCGTGCGCGAGTGTTGAAGCTGTCGGTCATATATCCTCCCCCGTCGGCTGCCTTCGTCGCGGCTGTCCGTTGCCCAAGCCATACGAACAGATATTCCATAATGCAATATTTATGGAACAAGCGGTTCGTCCCGCGAGCCGACGCAGGACGAACCTCCGCGTCGTTAAGCGGCTCCGGCGTCAGTTTCGTGACTCGGCGGCGGGCGTCAGGCGGTCGGCGCGTTCCAACGGATCGTGACCGCCAGCCCGCCGAGCGGGGAGGGCGACAGGCCGAGGATGCCGCCGCTCGCCTCGGTCAGCTCGCGCGCGATGGCGAGGCCGAGGCCATGCCCCGGCCCGGCGGCGTCGAGCCGCGCGCCGCGCAGCACCGCCTGTTCCAACCGCGCGGCATCGAGGCCGGGGCCGTCGTCCTCGACGAGCAGGCGTGTCGCTCCGGCCCGCGTCTCACCGCCGACCCGCACGAGCCGGCGCGCATGGCGGGCGGCGTTCTCGAGCAGCGGGCCAATCAGCTCGGCGGCGTCGGCCTCGGCGAGCGGCAGGCGCAGGTCCGCGGGCATCTCGGTAGCGATCGTCACGCGTTCGCCCGCCTCGGTATGCTCGATGACGCTGACCAGCCGCTCGACCAGCGGCGCGGCGGCGCAGTTCCCGCCCTCGACCAGCCCGACACGGG
This sequence comes from uncultured Sphingomonas sp., assembly GCA_964244185.1. GTDB lineage: Bacteria > Pseudomonadota > Alphaproteobacteria > Sphingomonadales > Sphingomonadaceae > Sphingomonas. The sequence goes on along the minus strand of CAXTHQ010000034.1, from coordinate 8,688 downwards.
TGCGCGCCAGTTCGGCGTCGACGGCGGCGGCGACCGCCTGAATGGCGCGGTCGAGCCCGTCGGCCGCCTCGCCCGCGCCCGCTTCGCGCGCGCGGCGGCTCTGCGCCGACAGCGCGGCGAGCGGCGTCTTGAGGCTGTGCGCGAGGTCGGCGGCGCGGCGGCGGGCGCGCGTCACGTCCTGCTCGCGCGCGGCGGCGAGCGCGTCGACCGCCTCGGCGAGCGGCGCCACCTCGCGCGGATAGCGCCCGCCCAGCCGCGCGGCGGGATCCCGCCGGAGCTGGTCGATTTCGCGTCGCACGATGCGCAAAGGTCGTAGCCCGAGGCTGACCTGCGCCCAGGCGGCGGCCGACAGCGCCGCCCAGAGCAGCAGCAGGAACGCCGCCATGTCGCGTCCGAACGCGCGCCGGGCGGGCGCAAGGCCCGCCTCGTCGAAGGCGAGTTCGGCCGTCACCGCGCCGCCACGCGCCGTCGGCCTGATCGTCCGCGCGACCGTCACCAGCCGCTGGCCGAAGGGGCCGTCGACCGCCTGCCGCCGCCATCGGTCGGCGGGGGCGGGGACCGACGGCAGCGACGCGTCCCAGAGCGAGCGCGAGCGAAGCTGCCGGCCGCCGCCCGTCACCTGCCAATAGAAGCCGCTAGACGGCGTCGCGAAGCGCGGGTCCGCCGGCTCGTCGTCGAGCGCGAGCCCGCCCGGCGCTTCGCCGAGGCCCGCGACCAGCACCACCGCCTGGCGCTGGAGGTCGGCGACCGCCTGCTGCTCCAGATGGCGCGCGAAGATGATCGTCATCGCCGCCCAGGCCAGCGCCAACGCCGTCGCCACCGCGAGGCTTGCGCCGATCAGCAGCCGCAGGCGCAGCGAGCCGATCATGCGCCCGTGTCGCGCAGCAGGTAGCCGAAGCCGCGCCGGTTCTCGATCGCGTCCGCGCCGACCTTGCGCCGCAGCCGCGCGACCAGCGCCTCGATCGCATTGGCGTCGCCGGCCTCCGTCGCGCCGTACAGATGCTCGGCCAGCTCGCCCGCCGATACCGCGCGGCCGGGGTGATGCGCGAGATAGTCGAGGAAGCGGAACTCCAGCGGCGACAGCCGGATCGCGACGCCGTCGAGCGTTGCCGCCAGCCGGTGGCTGTCGATCAGCAGCCCGCCGACCCTGAGCGACGACGACACCCGCCCCGCCGCGCGGCGCACCAGCCCGCGCACCCGCGCGACCAACTCGCCCATCTCGAACGGCTTCGCCAGATAATCGTCCGCGCCCGCCTCGATCCCCGTCACCTTGTCGGTCCAGTCGCTGCGCGCCGACAGGATCAGGACCGGAAAGCGCCGGTCGGCGGTGCGCCAGCGGCGGATCAGCGACAGCCCGTCGAGGCGCGGCAGGCCGAGGTCGACGACCGCGACGTCATAATCCTCGGTATCGCCGCGAAACCAGGCGTCGGCACCGTCGGCGGCGACGTCGACGACGAACCCGCCGGCGGCGAGCGCCCGGTCGAGGTCGGCGGACACGACGGGATCGTCCTCGACCACCAATGCCCGCATTGCCCCTCAATCCTCCTCGATCTCCAGCACCTTGGCGGTGCGCGCGTCGAGCTCGACTTCGCGGACGCGGCCGGTGGAGGCTAGTATCTTCACCTCATACTGCCAGCCCCCTGTCTTGCGCTCGAGCTTTACCTTGACGACGTCGCCCGGCACGGCGGCGGCGGCGGCGGCGAGGATGCGGGGAATCGGCAGGATCTCGCCGCGCGCGACGGCGGCGCGGGCGGCGGCCTGCTCCGCCTGCTTGTCCTTATCCTTGGCGGCCAGGGGCAAGGCGGCGAAGATCGCCACAGCGGCGGCGGCGACGGCGAGGCGGGCGCGGGTCATAACGCTCTTATGCGGCGCGCGCGCTGACGCGACGCTGACGACCGGCGGCGGCGTTCGGTCAGCGGCGGCGCGATAGACGGCCGATATGCCGATTGCCCTTCCCCAGCATTCCGCCCCGATGGTGCAGCGCGCTCCGGCGACCCCGGCCGCCGCCCAGGGCGATGTACTGGTGTATCCGGCCGCCTTCTTCGCCCAGGCGCAGCCCGCTAACGCCTATGACATGATCGCGCGCTTGCCCGGCTTCACCTTCGATGCCGGCGACGCCGCCGTGCGCGGGTTCGCGGGGGCATCCGGCAACGTCCTGATCGACGGCCGGCGACAGGCGACCAAGGACGACCTCGCTACCGTGCTCAAGCGCATCCCGGCGAGCGCGGTGCTGCGCGTCGAGCTGATTCGGGGCGGCGCGCGCGGCGTCGACATGCAGGGCCAGCCCGTGCTCGCCAACATCGTCCGCCGCGCCGATGCCGCCATCCAGGGACAGGTCGAGGCCAGCATCGGCCGCTATGGCGACGGCCGCGCGACCCCGGCGGTGCGCGCCAATCTGTCGCGCCAGGGCGGCGGGACGCTGACCGAAAGCTCGGTCTATCTCTATCGCACCGTCGACGACGAGAAGGGCTTCGGCCCGCGCACCCGCACCAACGCCGACGGCTCGACGCGCGAGCGGACGCTGTATGACGAGGAGGACGGGTTCAAGGGCGGCGAGGCGAGCCTGGCGCACGAACGGCCGCTGTGGGGCGGCAAGCTGCGGCTGACCGGCTCGGCGAAGCGCGGGCGCGAGCGCGCTGATACCTCGCTGACGACCAGCTTCCCCGCCGCCGGGGTCGAGCGCGTGGTCGAGCTGGAAACGGTCGACGAGGCCGAGCTCGGCGCGAACTGGGACGGCGGCGTCGCGCCGGGCCTCACCGCCGAGCTGATCGCGCTCCAGCGGCTGACGCGCGACGTCGCCTCCGAACGCTCAGACGACGGCGACGAGGTCGAGACCGTCGGCGGGCGCTCGCATGGCGGCGAGAGCATCGCCCGCGCGCTGCTGCGCTGGCAGGCGAGCCCGGCGCTGACGGTGGAGGGCGGCGGCGAGGCCGCATACAACGATCTCGACAGCCATGCCGAGCTCGCGGTCGATGGCGTCCAGGTGGCATTGCCCGCCGCCGATGTCCGCGTCACCGAACGCCGCGCCGAGCCGTTCGTGACGGTGACTTGGAAGCCCGCCGCGGCGCTGACGCTCGAAGCGGGCGGGCGCGTCGAGATCTCGGAATTGCGTCAGACCGGCGACTCGCGACTGGTCAAGCGCTTCACCTTCCCCAAGCCACGGCTCCTCGCCACTTGGGACGCGGGGCCGCGCACCCAGATCCGCGCGCGGTTCCAGCGCGAGGTCGGCCAGCTCGATTTCGGCGACTTCGTCAGTTCGGCCTCGCTCACCTCCAACACCGTGACGGCGGGCAATGCCGAGCTGGAGCCCGACCGGCACTGGGTCGGCGAGCTCGCCTGGGAGCGGCGCTTCTGGAACGCCGGCGCGTTGGTGCTGACGGGGCGCTACAGTGCCATCCAGCACGTCTATGACCGGGTCGGGGTGATCGGCCCCCGCTATGCCTTCGATGCGCCTGGCAATATCGGCGACGGCCGGCTCGCGGAGCTGGCCGCGTCGCTGACGCTGCCGCTCGACCGGCTCGGGCTGCACGGCGGGCTGCTCAAGGGCCGGGCGACGGTGCGCGACAGCGCGGTCGACGATCCGACGACGGGCGCGCGCCGCGCGATCTCCGGGGTCACTTATCTCGACGGCGAGGCGCATCTGACGCAGGATCTGCCCCGCCTTCGCGCGCGCTGGGGCGTCGACCTGGTGCTGCCCGAGACCAAGCCGCAATTTCGCTTCGACGAGGTGCGCGACGAGCGCGTCGGCGCGCGCTGGTCCGTGTTCGCGGAGTGGAAGCCGGCGCGGCGCTGGACGTTGCGCGCCTATACCGACAATCTGACCGGGCGGGGCGTGGCGCGCACGCGCGCCATCTATGCAGGCGCGCGCAATGGCGCGGCGTCGCGCTATGTCGAGCGGCGCGACCTCGCCACGCGCCCGCTGATCGGGCTGCTGCTGCGCCGCAGCTTCGAAAGATGATGGAAATAACGTTCCAACTGTATTATTGTTGTAACAAGCATTGCATAGGACGCGTCAGAGGGAGGATCGTATGAAGACACGCAATCGGATCGCCGCCGGGCTGCTGGCGAGCGCCACGCTGATCGCGGGCGGCGCGCCCGCCGTGGCGAAACAGGTCAAGGCCGGGCCGGCGCTCAAGCTGGAGCGCGTCGTCCTGCTGATGCGCCACGGCATCCGGCCGCCGACCAAGCTGCAACCGTTGCCCGCGGGCTATACCGCCGACGCATGGCCGAGCTGGCCGGTCGAGCCGGGGCTGCTGACGCGGCGCGGCGCGGCGGGGGCGAAGCTGCTGGGGCAGGCGGATGGCCGATGGCTGCGCGCGCGCGGGCTGCTCGGCAAGGGCTGTCCGGGCGTGGACGCCGTGGTGATCAAGGCGAGCAACAAGCAGCGGACGCAGAAGACGGCGGCGTCGTGGAGCGAAGGCGCGCTGCCCGGCTGCGCCGTCACGGTCGATCATCCCACCGACGATGCCTCGGACCCGATCTTCCACGGGCTGGACGACAAGCCCGTCGCCTTCGACGGCGCGCGGGCGCTGGCCGAGGCGAAGGCGAAGCTGCCGCCGGGCGGGATCGCCGCCGAGGCGCGCGCCTTCCGGCCCGAGCTGCGCACGCTGGCTAAAGTGCTGAATTGCGCGACGCCCGCCTGTCCGCTGTGGGGCGAGAGCGCGCTGGTCGCGGAGGAGCACGACCGGCCCGGGCTGGAAGGGCCGCTCGACATCGGTTCGACCGCCAGCCAGTCGCTGCTCCTCGAATATCTCGAGGGGATGCCGATGGAGCACGTCGGCTGGGGCCGCGTCACGCGCGCGGAAATCGAGGCGATGCTCCGCTTCCACCCGCTCAAGTTCAAATATTCGAACCGGCCCGATTACGTCGCCGACAGCGCCGCCGCGCCGATCGCGCGCGAGATCCTGATCGCGCTGACCGCGCCGGGACGGCGGGTGACGCTGCTCGCGGGGCACGACACCAACATCGCCGATCTCGGCGGCTTCTATCGCGCTCATTGGCAGGTGCCGAGCTACCCCGCCGACGACGTGCCGCCGGGCGGCGCGTTCGGGTTCGAGCTGCTCCGCGACGCGGCCGGGCGGGGCTATGTCCGCGCCTTCTTCCGCGCGCAGACGATGGATCAGCTCCGCGCGCTCGACGCGAAGACGGCGCCGTATCGCGGCTATATGACCATCCCCGGCTGCGGCACCGCCGCCGTCGCGACGAGCTGCACGCTCGCCGCGTTCGAGCGGCTGACGCGCAGCCGCCTGCCCGCGAACTGAAGGAGCCGCCTTTGCCGCCGTCCGACCTGCTCGCCGCGATGATCGCCGCCGCCCGCGCGGCGGGCGAGGGTCTCGCCGCCGACTTCCGCCGCCTCGGCGACCTCGACGTCCGCCACAAGGACGGCATCAGCGATCCGTTCAGCGAAGCGGACCTGAAGGCCGAGGAGACGGTGCGCTCGATGCTCGCCGCCGCGCGACCGGACTATGGCTTCCTGGGCGAGGAGGGCGGGCTGAAGGCAGGGCGCGATCCGCGCCATGTCTGGATCGTCGACCCGCTCGACGGCACCGCCAACTTCCTTACCGGCCTGCCGATCTTCGCGGTCAATATCGCGCTCGCCCGCGACGGCCACGTCATCGCCGGGGTCACGCATCTGCCGATCCTCGACGAGACCTTCCGGGCCGAGGAGGGGGCGGGGGCGTGGCTGAACGACCGGCCGATCCGCGTGTCGTCGCGCCCCAGCCTGGAGACGGCGGTGCTCGGCGTCGGCATCCCCTTCGCGATGAAGCCGCGCCACGACCAGTTCCTCGCCGAGATGGGCCGGCTGACGCCGCGCGTGTCGGGCATCCGCCGGCTCGGCGCGGGCGCGGTCGACACCGCCTATGTCGCCTGCGGCCGGCTCGACGGCTATTGGGAGCAGAGCGTCAGCCCGTGGGACATGGCGGCGGGCGTCGTGCTGGTGCGCGAGGCGGGGGGCGTCGTCACCGACACGCTCGGCGGCCCGCTCGACCTGATGGGCGGCACCTGCCTGAGCTGCACGCCGCAGATCCACGCCGCGCTGCTGGAGGCGTTGACCCCGGTCTAGACGCTCACCCAGTGCGCCTCGCGGGCCGAGCGCCGGATGGCGTCGGCGATCCGGTCCACCGCCAGCGCATCGCGAAAGGTACTGGCCGCGCCGGGGCGGCCGGCGACCACGTCGATCGCCGCCTTCACCTCGATCGTCTTGAGGTCGTTATAGCCGAGCTGGTGCCCGGGCGCGGGGCAGAAGGCGGCATAGTCGCCATGCTCAGGACCGGCCTCGATCGTCGTGAACCCTTCGCGCCCGCGCGGGCCGGGGCGGAAGACGCGCAGCTCGTTGAGCCGCTCCTGCGTGAACGCGATCGAACCTTCGGTGCCCGTCACCTCGAAGGCGAGGCCCATCTTGCGTCCGGTCGCGATCCAGCTCGCCGACAGCGTTCCCGTGGCGCCGCCGGCGAAGCGGATCACCGCGTCCATCTGGTCGTCGACCGCGACCGCGCGCTCGATCCCCGCCGCGTCGGGGCGAACGACGTGCGCGGTGTGGAGTGCGCCGGTCACCGCCGTGATCTCGCCGACGAGGTGGCGCGCCATGGCGATGATGTGGCTGCCGATGTCGGCGAGCGCGCCGCCGGCATTGTCGGGCTCGCAGCGCCACGAGAACGGCGCGTCCGCCGAGGCCATGAAATCCTCGGCGTGGATGCCGCGAAAGGCGGTCACCGTCCCGATCTCGCCGCCCGCGATCATGTCGCGCGCGACCGCGATCATCGGGTTGTGGAGGTAGGTGAAGCCGACCGCCGTCGGCAGCCCGGCGGCATCGGCGGCGGCGACCATCGCTTGCCCATCGCCGAGCGTCGTCGCGAGCGGCTTCTCGCAATAGACCGGCTTGCCCGCGCCGATGGCCGCCAGCGCGATCGGGGCGTGGAGGAGGTTGGGCGCGGCGATCGCGATCAGGTCGATCGCCGGGTCGCTCACCGCATCGCGCCAGTCGCCGGTCGAGCGCGCGAAGCCGAGCGTCCGCGCCGCCCGCGCGGCGCCGTCGGCGTCGCGATCCGCGAGGAGGTCGAGGATCGGCGCCACCGGCAGGTCGAAGGTCCGCGCCGCCGCGCCGAACGCCATCGCGTGCGCGCGACCCATGAAGCCGCTGCCGATCAGCGCGACGCGTAGTGCCGGTCTAGTCACGCAGCTTGACGTGCCACAATGTCGAGGCGAGGATCAGCGACATCACCGACGAACCGATCCAGAACAGGATCGCGGTCTCGAAATCGTGATGGACGACGCCGTTGACCGTCGTCTTGCCCGCGTCGAGCAACAGCCCGCTGACCTGGTCCTGGATGCCCGCGCCGACATAGCTGAACACCCCGACCATCCCCAGCGCCGCGCCGGCGACGCGCTTGGGGCAGATGTCGATCGCGAACAGCCCGCCGACCGAGGTGACGAGGCCCGTCATGCCCAGCCCGAACAGGATCATCGCGATCGTCGTCTCGACGGGGCTGGTGGGGCCGTAGAAGAAGAGCAGCAGCCCGAGGATCTCGACCAGCCCGAACAGCAGGTTGACCGGCGGCCGTCGCGCCGCGAACAATTTGTCGGAGATAAAGCCGAACGCGACCGCGCCGACGATGCCCGCGATCGTGCTGACCGTCAGCAGCGAGCCCGCCTGCAATATCGAATAGCCGCGCACCTCCTGGAGGTAGAGCACCCCCCAGCTATTGATGGCGTAGCGCGTGACGTAGATGAAGGCGCTGGCGAGCGCGATCACCCAGACCGAGGGGATGGCGAGGATCGTCAACTGGGTCGCGAACAGTCCTTTTGGCGGGGCGGCGGCGACGTCATCCGCCGCGGCCGGGGGCAGATGGTCGCCCTTCCAGTCGGCCACCGCGGGCAGGCCGAGCGTGCGCGGGCGATCCGTCATCAGCAGATAGCTGCCCCAGGCCGCGACCAGCACCACCAGCGCGGGGCCGAAGAAGCCCCATTGCCAGCCGAACCACCCGACCAGCCCGGCGACGGCGGAGAAGGTCAGCCCCTCGCCGATCGAATGCGCGGTCGACCAGATGCCGTAATAGCGGCCGCGCTCGCGGTTCGAGAACCAGCTCGCCAGCGCGACCACGCTGGCCGGCGCGCCATAGCTCTGGAACCAGCCGTTGAGCCCCCAGGCGACCGTCGCCGCGAGCAGGGTGGGCGAGAAGCCCATCGCGATGTTGCACAGCGCCGACAGCACCATGCCGACCGCGAAGAACTTGCGGGCATTGGCATGGTCGGAGATGAAGCCGTTGATCAGCTTGCCGGCGGCGTAGGAGAAGAAGAACGCCGAGCCGATCGTGCCGAGGTTGGTCGCGGTGAAGATGTGCTGGTCGATCAGCGGCTTCTTGACCATGTCGATCGACAGCCGGCAGGTATAGGACAGCCCGTAGCCGAGCGTGATCGCGATGATCGTCCGCAGCCGCTGTCGGCGATAGGCGGCGTCGATGTCGATGTCGGCGCGAACCGGTACGTCGGGTCTCGTCGCGAAGGCTCTTAACATGCTTGCTCCCTCCCGACCGCCCGGCCGTTGCCGGTGCGGCGTCGACCGATGCTATCACCCCATCGTCGGAATGACGAACGCGTTGCCGCCATCGCCGAACGCCGAGCGCTTCCAGCGTCGAAGCTGTGGTAGGCGACCGGCACCGGGATCGGCACGTTGATCCCGACCATGCC
>CAXTHQ010000033.1:0-14813 GCA_964244185.1 uncultured Sphingomonas sp. | reverse complement strand
TGATGTCGGCGCGCTGCTCGTAGATGACCTTGCGCTGGTCGTTCATCACGTCGTCGTATTCGACGACCTGCTTGCGGATATCGTAGTTGCGCGCCTCGACCTTCTTCTGCGCGGTCTCGATCGCCTTGGTCAGCCACTTTGACCCGATCGCCTCGCCGTCCTCCATGTTGGAGCGCATCATGCGCGCGAACAGCGTGTCGGGGCCGAAGATGCGCAGCAGGTCGTCGTCGAGCGACAGATAGAAGCGCGACAGGCCCGGATCGCCCTGACGCCCCGAACGGCCGCGGAGCTGGTTGTCGATACGCCGGCTCTCGTGGCGCTCGGTGCCGAGCACGAACAGCCCGCCCGCCGCCAGCACCGCCGCCTTCTCCGCCACGATCTCCGCGCGGATGCGTTCGATCGCGGCCTCGCGCTCCGGACCCTCGGCCAGATGCGTCAGCTCGTCGTTGGTCCGGAACTCCAGGTTGCCGCCGAGCTGGATGTCGGTGCCGCGCCCGGCCATGTTGGTCGCGATCGTGACGGCGGACTTGCGCCCCGCCTGCGCGACGATATGCGCCTCCATCTCGTGGTGACGGGCATTGAGGACGCGGTGCTCGACGCCCTCCTGCTGGAGGAACTCGGACAGCAGCTCGGACTTCTCGATCGACACCGTGCCGACCAGCACCGGCTGCCCCTGCCCGGCATGAACCGCGATCTTCTTGGCGATCGCGGCGAACTTGTCCTTGGTGTCCTTGTAGAACTCGTCTTCCTCGTCGACGCGCCGGACGAGGACGTTGGTCGGGATCGAGACGACGTTCATTTTGTAGATGTCGTAGAACTCGGCCGCCTCGGTCGCCGCGGTGCCGGTCATCCCCGACAGCTTGGGGTACATGCGGAAATAATTCTGGAAGGTGATCGAGGCCATCGTCTGGTTCTCGGGCTCGATCACGACGCCCTCCTTCGCCTCGACCGCCTGGTGCAGCCCGTCCGACCAGCGCCGGCCGTCCATCATGCGGCCGGTGAACTCGTCGATGATGATGACCTTGTCGTCTTTGACGATATAGTCCGTGTCGCGCTTGAACATGACGTTGGCGCGCAGCGACTGGTTGAGGTGGTGCACCACCTGCGTGTTCTCAAAGTCGTAGAGGTTGTCGCCCTGGAGGTGACCCGCGGTCTCCAGCATCCGCTCGACCTTCTCGGTGCCGTCCTCGGTCAGGATGATCGACTTCTGCTTCTCGTCCTTCTCGTAATCCTCCGGCACGAGCTGCTTCACGACCGCGTCGACCTGCATATACAGCTCGGACTTGTCGTCGGTCGGGCCGGAGATGATGAGCGGCGTGCGCGCTTCGTCGATCAGCACCGAATCGACCTCGTCGACGATCGCCATCGCGAACGGGCGCTGCACCATCGAGGCGCGATCGTATTTCATGTTGTCGCGCAGGTAATCGAAGCCGAACTCGTTGTTCGTGCCATAGGTGATGTCACTGTTGTACGCGTCGCGACGCTGCTCGTCGGTCAGGTTCGGCACGATCACCCCGACGCTCAGCCCGAGGAACTTATAGACCTGCCCCATCCAGTCGGCATCGCGCGCGGCGAGATAGTCGTTGACGGTAATGACGTGGACGCCTTCGCCCGGCAGCGCGTTGAGGTAGGTGGCGAGCGTCGCTACCAATGTCTTGCCCTCGCCCGTCCGCATCTCGGCGATCTCGCCGCGGTGGAGGACGATGCCGCCGACCATCTGCACGTCATAATGGCGCTGGCCGAGCACGCGCCTGGCCGCCTCGCGCACCGTCGCGAAAGCTTCGGGGAGCAGGTCGTCGAGCTTGGTCCCGGTGGCGAGCCGTTCGCGGAACACGACGGTCTGGTTAGCGAGCTCCGCGTCCGACATCGCCTGGAGCGCAGGCTCATGGCTCACGATCTTCGCGAGCGTCGGATTGAGGGACTTGACGTATCGGTCGTTGGACGAACCGAAAATCGATTTGGCGAGGCCGCCGAGCATAAGCGAAATCCCGGAATGAGGCGCGCGCAATGGACCATCGCGCGTAAAGAATGGGGAAGAGGAGGGAGCGCCGGCCGCTATTCGCGGCGGCGGCTCAGATACGGCGGCACTGCCGGCGCGAGGTGCCACGCGGAGCCGTCGATGAACGCGACGCTCGCCGGTGTCGGCAACGCGACAGCCGGGCGGGCCCGGGCGCTGGGCGCGGGCTGCCGGATCTCGGCGGCGGCATCCGCCGCCCGCGTCACCGCGACCGCCACCTGCGCCGGCCGCGCGCCCGTTCCTACGCCGGTCAGCGCGGAGAGCAGGGCAGACAGGAGCAGCAGCAGGTTCACGCACGTCGACATAGGACGAGCGGCACGATCGGCCAACCCCCCAGCGTCAGTCAGGGAGCACCCAACGCACGGGCGGCGAGGTCCATCGCCGCACCTCGCCCGGGCGGGATCCCGCGCCGCCGGGCGTCGCGCGATCGAACCGGCCCCGACTCATCATCGTCAGGCAGGTCGCATTGTCGAGCGACGAGGAGCCGCTGCTCATCGCCACGGCACAGCCGGTCGGCTTGCCGTCCGCATCGATCGCCAGCGTGACGCGCACCCGTCCCTCGTCGCCCGCTCGTATCGCCGTCTGCGGATAATCGTCCGTGCCGACCCACCGCGCGACATCGCCAACTGGCCTTGCGGTGTTCGGCGGCGGCGGCGGCGCGGGAAGCGTAGTCACAGGCGTCCCCCGCCGCTCTGCATCGGATCGGGCCTGTCGTAGCCCCTCGTCCATCTGCCGAACCGCCCGTCGCGCCAGCGTCGCCCCAAGCAAAATCGCCAGCACTAGAGTGATCGCGCCGCACACGCCGACGATCAGCCAGGCGAGGCGGACATCCTGGCGGCGTTGCTCGACCGTTCGCATCAATTGCCCCCCTGCCGGACGAGCGCCAAAGTTCGTGCCGCTATCGTCTTTGCCCTCATCCCGCTAACAGCCTCGTTCCGCCATCGATAATATCGGGCTTTCGTCATGTCATCCGTCTCGTCGCTGGCTTTGCCCTTCCCCGCCATGCCCCCCATCGCCGGCGTGACGTTGCGCGTCGCTCGAGCCCGGTACAAGACGTGGGACCGCTGCGACCTGACCTTCGCCGAGCTTGCGGCAGGGACGACGGTGGCGGGGGTGCTGACCCAGAGTCGCTGCCCCTCGCCCGAAGTCGAGTGGTGCCGCAAGGCGCTGGTGCTCGGCGAGGCGCGCGCGCTGGTCGTGAACGCCGGCAATTCCAACGCCTTCACCGGCAATCGTGGCCGCGCGGCGGTGGAGGCGATCGCGGCGCGTACCGCCGTCCATCTCGGGTGCCAGCCGTCGGACGTCTTCGTCGCCTCGACCGGCGTGATCGGCGTGCCGCTGCCGATCGACAAAGCCGAGGCCGGCCTCGACGCCGCCTTTACCGTCACGCCGTGCGACTGGCAGGCGGCTGCGGAGACGATCGGTACGACCGACACCTTTGCCAAGGGCGCGACGACGCAGGCGGTGATCGGCAGCCGCACCGTGACCCTGGTCGGCATCATCAAAGGCTCGGGCATGATCGCGCCCGACATGGCGACGATGCTCGGCTTCATCTTCACCGACGCTGCGTGCGAGCCCGCCTTCCTGCAAGCCGCGCTGACCGCCGCCAACGCGCCCAGCTTTTCGTGCATCACCGTCGACGGCGACACCTCGACCAGCGATACCGTGCTGACGTTCGCGACCGGCGGGGCGGCCAATGCGCCGCTGGTCGATGACGACAGTGCCGGGGCCGACGCCTTCCGCGCCGCGCTGTCCGATCTCTGCCACCAGCTCGCATTGCTGGTGGTTCGCGACGGCGAGGGGGCGCAGAAGCTGATCGAGGTACGGGTGACCGGCGCGGAGAGCGATCGCTCGGCGCATCGCATCGCGATGAGCATCGCCAACTCGCCGCTGGTCAAGACCGCCATCGCCGGCGGCGACGCCAATTGGGGCCGCGTCGTCATGGCGGTCGGCAAGGCCGGCGAGCCGGCCGACCGCGACAAGCTCTCGATCCGCTTCGGCAACACTCCGGTCGCGCGCGATGGGCTGGCGGTCGCAGGCTATGACGAGACGCCAGTCGCCGCGCATCTAGCCGGGCAGGAAGTTGAGATCGGCGTCGATCTGGGGCTGGGCGAAGGCCGCGCGACCGTATGGACCTGCGACCTGACCCACGGCTACATCTCGATCAACGCCGATTATAGGAGTTGATTCGACGAAATGTGAAGACTTGGCTAGCGGGGCGCCGCCGCAACGTCGCGGCATTGCGACAGGAGGCCATCATGCCACGGATCGATCACTTCGCCGACCTGCCGTGCTTTCGAGGTCACCTCTAAACGACGCAAGGGCTACCCTTCCGAAACGCAGGTGAAGCGCGGCTTGCGCGTCGTCCATGGCGACAAGGAATTGGTGGAAAAGCTGGGCCGTAACGATCCTGCCCGTGCGGGTCGGGCCGCCGGTTTCAAACAATGCTGCCTTGACGGCGGCAGGTTTCGATGGCGCTGAGCGGCACGACTATCATCGCTGACGAACACGGCCCGCAACCTGGTTGCGGGCCGATATCGATCATCCCAACGCCCCCTCCAGCCACGCCTTGATCCGGCCCTTCGGCTCCGCGCCGACCTTTGTCGCGGCCGGGGCACCGCCCTTGAACAGGATCATCGTCGGGATGCCGCGCACGCCGTAATTGCCCGGCGCGTCGGGGTTCTCGTCGATGTTGATCTTCGCGATCGTCACCCGATCGCCGAGCTCGTCGCTGATCTCTTCCAGGCTCGGCCCGATCATCTTGCACGGGCCGCACCATTCCGCCCAGAAATCGACCAGCACCGGCGTGTCGGACTGGAGGACGTCGGCCTGGAAGCTCGCGTCGGTAACCTTCTTGGTGGGCATGGTGCAATCTCCTTTGAACGCAAGATAGGGCGGCGTACGCCACCGCCCAACCACCGACCGCCTAGCTTTGCTCCGTCGCCGCCAAGCCCGGCTTGTGCGCGGCGAGCAGCGCGGGCGGCAGGTCGAACAATACCGGCCCGCCGGTATAGAGCAGTGCCGCCGACACGGGCCGGTCGGGGAAGATGACGCCGAGCGCGGCGGCATAGGCCGCCATCTGCCGCAGGTGATAGGTCGGGACCTCCGCCAGCGACGCCGGCGGCCGGCGGCCGGTCTTGAAGTCGACCACCCGCACCCCGCCCGGCGCGACCAGCAAGCGGTCGACGGTGCCGGAGACCACCAACCCCTCGCCGATCACCGCCGTCACCGGCGCCTCGGCCAAAGAGTCCGGCCCGAACAGCGCCGCGAAGCGCGCGTCGCCAATGATCGAACAGACGCTGCGCGCGATCTCTTCCCGCGCCCGCGCATCCCCCACACCGCCGGTGTCGCGCAGCCAGCGGTCAGCGGCGGCGGCACGCGCATCGGGGGCGACGGCGGGCAACCGCTCGAACAGCGCATGGAGCAGCCGCCCGCGCTCGGCCGCCGCGCGCATCGCGGGGGTCGGCGGCGGGTCCGCCACCGCGTCCTCGCCGATCGACGACGGCGCGAGCGGGCGTGACGGCCGCGCCTCGACCGGCGCGGGCCGCCGCGCCCAGTCGGGGACATCGACGGCGGCCTGCGGTTCCGCGGCCCGATCCTGCCTGGCGGCCGGCAGCGCGGGCTCATTCCCTACGAACGCCCGCTCGCTCGGCCCCTGCGCAACGCCCAGCGCATCCATCGCTCGCGCGGCGGCGGCGTACCAGCTCGCCACCGGCGGCTCGCCCTTGGCCTTCGTCCCCAGCGACCCGGCGATCACGAGCTGCTCCTCCGCCCGTGTCGCCGCGACGTAGAACAGCCGCCAATGCTCGGCGAGCTCGCGCCGCTCGACCTCGGCCAGCGCCGCGTCCATCGGCCCGCCACGCTCCTCCTTGCGTGGCCGGAACACCGGCATCGCCGGCGCGTCCGCGTCATAGCGCCATTGCACCACCGAGCGTGGCGACTGGGTCGGATCGATGCACGCGTCCGCTAGCAAGACCAGCGGCGCCTGCAGTCCCTTCGCGCCATGCGCGGTCATCACCCTGACCGCATCGAGCGGCGCCGACGGATCGCGCACGATCTCCACCTCGCCGCGATCGAACCAGTCCAGAAAGCGCTGCAGCGACGGCGTCGTCGCGCTCTCGAACTGCAACGCGGCGTTGAGCAGTTCCTCGATCGGATCGCGCGCCTCCGACCCCAGCCGTTCGAGCAATTTGCGGCGGCCATCCAGCGGGCCGGACAGCATCTCCTCCAGCAACTGATACGGCGTCGCGATGTCCGCCCGCGCCAGCATCGCCGCGAGCGGCTGGAGGCGCGCCGCCGGCTGCGTCTCGCGCAGGTGACGCCACAGGCTCTTCGTCCGCCGCACCGCCGCCGTCATCAGCTCGTCCTGCGTCCAGCCGAGCAGCGGCGACACCAGCAATGCCGCGAGGCTGAGGTCGTCGTCGGGCTGCAACACGAAACGGATGGCGGCGAGCAGGTCCTGCACCGCCAGCGGCGCGTTCAAGCGCAGCCGGTCGACGCCCGCGACCGGCACCCCCTCGGCATGGAGGCGCGCCACCAGCAGCGAAGCGAGATCGCCGCGCCGCTTGACCAGGATCATCACATCCTCGGGCCGCAACCGCGCGCCGTCGCGCTTGACACAGGCGGGGTCGGCGAGCCAGCCCCTCACCGCCTTGGCGACCTTGCCGGCGAGGATGCGGACGGGCTCGTCGACCCAGCCCTCCTCACCCTCCGCATCGGCGTCGCCGCCCGCGACCACCGGCGGCCACAACGTCACCCGGCCCGGCCCCGCCACCTCGCTCGCGTGCGGCTCGATGTCGGCATAGGCACCGAGCCCCGGGTCGGGGATCGCGGCGACGGCCGCATCGACGAAGGCAAGGATCGGCCGCGTCGATCGGAAGGATTGCGTCAGCGACAGCTGTTCGAGCGGCAGCCCGCGCTCATGGTCGGGCCAGTCGTCATCGCCCTGCACCTCCTGCGCGCGCCGGCTGAAATATTCCTGGGCGAGCATGAACTGGAAAGGGTCGGTGCCTTGGAAGCCGAAGATCGCCTGCTTGTAATCGCCGACCGTAAACAGCGTCCGCGTCGCCGGCGCATAGATGCCACGCCCGACGAAGAACTCCTCCACCAGCGCGCGCACGATCGCCCATTGCTGCGCATTGGTGTCCTGCGCCTCGTCGATTAGGACATGCGCGGTCTGCTGGTCGAGCTTGTAGCGCACCCAGTCGCCGATGCCTTCCTGCTGGAACAGCCGCACGACGGTCTGGATCAGATCGTCGAAATCGACCGCGCCGGTGCGCCGTTTCGCGAGCTGGTAGGCGCGCGCATAGTCCCGCCCTACCTCCAGCCCAGCGGCGAGCAGATCGGCATAGGCACCGCGCTGAATCAGCGTCGCGAGAGCCGCGCACTCGTCGCGCAATTGCGTCGCCTGCTCGGCATAGCCCTCGTCCTGCGGCGCCCAGCCCTTGGCGATCGACCACAGCTTGCCGAACGCCTCCAGTCCGGCGGCGCGGCTAACCGCATCGAGCGCGACCCATTGCTCGACGTCGAGCGCGCGCTTCAGCCCCCGCGCCGTCCCCCAGGCGCGGTTGAGCGCGGCGATCTCGCCCAGCGCGTCGCAATCGAACGCGGCGCAGCGTTCGGCGACATGAGCAGGAATGTCGCCCGAGGGCAGGTCGAGCGCCCGACGCAGCCAGGGCTGGATGCCGCTCGGCAACGCCTCCAGCGCCGCCGCAGCACGGGCACAGGCGTGGAGGAATTGCTCGGCCCCGCCCTCGCCGAGCCGCAGGCTGAGCGCGCCGATCACCTCAATCGGCCGCCGCCGTCCCTGCGCCTCGGCGTCGGCCAGCATCGCCGCCAGCGTCTCGCGCTGGAGTACCGCCTCCTCGCGCGCCTCAAGCGGGCGGAAACCGGGGGTCAGTCCCGCCTCGACCGGAAACGCTGCGAGCAGCCCCTGGCAAAAGCCGTGGATCGTCTGGATGCGCAAGCCCCCGCCCGGCGCGTCGAGCACCTTGGCGAACAACGTCCGCGCGGTCGCCTGCTGCGCCGGCGTCCCCTTCTCGCCCAGCGCCCGCAGGTCGTTGAACAATTGCGGTCCCGGCATCCGCACCCAGGCGGCGAGCCGCCCCGCGATCCGCTGCGCCATCTCCGCCGCGCCCGCCTTGGTGAAGGTCAGGCACTGGATCGCGCCGGGGTCGACCCCGCGCAGCAACAGGCGATAGACCCGCGCGGCGAGCACCTGCGTCTTGCCGGTGCCTGCCGACGCCGACAGCCAGACATGCGCCTCCGGATCGCTCGCCGCCGCCTGGTTGCCCTTGAGGGGAGGCAGGGCTTTGGTAATGGCGGTCATGCTTTCACCGTCACCCCGGTCTTGACCCGGGGTCCCGCTTCTTCCCGCGGCCAAGGCAGCGGGACCCCGGCTTAAGACCGGGGTGACGGGAAAGGTCACTCACGCCCATACCATTCGTCCAAGCGCATCAACTGGTCGTACTCGCCATAAGGCGCGTGCTCGGGATGCAGCTTGGCGGTAAACGCCTCGTCTCCCGTCAACCACCGCCCCGCCGCGCCCGTGAAGTTGCGTGCGGCAATCGTCGTGAACTCCGCCGTCACGATCTTGTCCCGCGCCCCGTTTGGATCGCACGGCGACTGCATGTTGCCGAACCCGTCGCGGCCGCGCGTGAAGGACCAATATTCGAACGCGGCAGCCTGCCCGACCGCATCCGCGAACCCGCCCCGCTCGGCGATCACCCCCAGCAGGCCGAGCTGCTGCGAATAGCCCTCGCGCACCGCCGCCGCCGACGGCGCCTTCCCGGTCTTGTAGTCGACGATCGCCAAGCCGCCGTCGGCGTCGCGGTCGATCCGGTCGTAGCGTCCCGATAGCCGGACGCCCGCGATCTCGATCTCGCCCTTGCCCTCCGCGCTGACCACCTGCCGCCCGTCGCCGGCGTGCAGCGCGACGCGCGCGGCGATCCAGTCGATCGCCTCCATCAGCCGCGGCTCCCACAAGGCGCGCATCAGCGGATGGAATTGCTCGTCGGCCAGCATCGCCCGCGCCCGGTCGATCAGCTTCTCCGGCGCGCAGCGATCTTCCTGCCACCATTCCTCGAGGATGCGATGCACCTCGTTGCCGCGCCATGCGGGGCTGGGGTCGGCATCGACCGGATCGAGCGACTGAAGCCCGAGCACCCGGCGCGCGTAGAAGGCATAGGGGTCCGTCTTCAGCCGATCGACCTCGGTCACGGAAATCGCCTTGGGCCGCAGCTCGGCCGCCGGCATCGGCGCGGGGCGTCCGGCGGGCCGGTGCGCCGCAGCCTTGTCGAGCGCCCGAGTCCATTCCTCCAGCGCCGTCGCCCGGGTGAGGTTCGCGCCTGCCATAGCCTCCAGCCGCAGCCACAGCCGCGACGCGAGCGCCGGCGCGGAGGCATCGCGCCGGGAGCGCGTGATCAGCACCTCGGGCGCGCCCAGCCCCTGCGCGAAATCATGCGCCGAGATGCCGATCCGCCGCTCCAGCCCCGGCAGGCCCAGCGCGGCGCGGATCGGCGGCGCCAGCCACGGGTCGGGCGCGGGCCGGCCCGGCCAGACGCCTTCGTTCAGCCCGCCGAGGATCATCAGATCGGCGCTCTGCAACCGCGACTCGATCAGCCCATAGATCGCCAGCCGCGGATGCCCGCCCCCCGGTGGCGGCCGCACCGCCACCTCGTCGAGCAGCACCCGCAACAAGGGCGCGAGTCCGTCGGGTTCGACGAGCCGTGGTCCCGCCGGCGCTTCCGCCTCCAGTGCCGCCAGAAACTCCGCCGCCGCGCGCCCCGCTGGCCCCGTCCACAGCGCATCGCCACACAAAGCCTGCGCCGCCTCGCGCAGACAGCCGAGCAGCGTGGCCAGCGGCTGCGGCCCGTCGCCGAACGCCCGTTCGACCGGCGCGAGCAGCGTCCGCGCTTCCTCCCAGAACGCGGCCGACCCATGCTTCAGCCGGCTCGCGATCCCGTCGAGCCCCGCCGGCGGCCGCGGCCCGCGCAGCCGCCGGTCCATCGCCCGCACCCCGTCGAGCCACACCAGCCGCTCCTCGCCGCTACGCACCAACGGATGCTTGAGCAGCGCTAGCAACGGCAGCGGCGCCCAGCGCTGCGCCGCCGCCTCGGCCAGCGCGAGCAGCAGCGTCCCCGGCGGCAGGATCGCGAGCGGCTGGCCGGCGGTATCGTTCACCGGCACGTTCCAGCGGGTCAGATGCGCTGTCACGCGGCGCGCCAGCGCGCGGTCGGGCGTCACCAGCGCCGCCGTCCGGCCCTCGGTCTCCAGCGCTTCGCGCAGTTTCAGCGCGATCGCCTGCGCTTCCTCCGCCGCCGTCGCCAGCTCCGCCGCCACGACCCCGCCCAGCCGCCGGTCGGCCGCCGCCAGCGTCGTCCACTTGCCCGTGAACAGCGCCGGTGCCAGCGCATTGGCGATCGCCCGCGCCCGCGCCGGATTGGCGTCGCGCTCGCTGCCGTCGCGCCACGCCCGCACCTCGCCGCGACCGAAGGCCATCCGGTCGAGCAGCAGCTTTAGGTGGAATTGCGGATGCGTCTCGATCGAGCGCTTCGTCAGCCCGGTCACCGCGTCCGGCCGATGCGGCCCGAGCGCGTCCCATTGCTCGTCGGGCATCGCCAGGTCGAGCCCGGCGAACACCACCAGCCCCTTTGGCAGCCCCGCCACCCGCCGCAGCAGCAGCGCCACCCCCGGCGCGCTGTCGGTCACGCCCGCCGCGCATACCAGCCCGGCCGGCGGCGCCGCCTGCCAACGCGCCTCCACCCGGTCGAGCAGCCGCGCCCGCCGCTCCGCCTGGTCGATGCAGCCGAGCCGTGCCAGCTCCGCCGGCCAGCGATCGAGCACGACCGAGAACGTCGCCAGCGCCCGCTGCCAATGCTCCGACAGTGTCGCGTCCAGCTCGATGTCGCGCAGCCGGCGCGGGTCGACGCCCTCGGCGAGCAACTGGTCGAGCGTCCGCGCCAGTTCACCCGCCAGCCGTACCGCCTCGGCCGCGTCGATCGGCTGCCCGGCTGCGCGTCGTTCTTCCTGCACCAGTCGCGCCAGCGTCAGCCGGCGGCGGTACGGGTCGACCGCCGGCGGGATCGGTTCGGCGTCGGCCGGGTCGAGCGCCGCGCCGATCGCCCCCCCCGCCTCGGGATCGCCGAGCGCCACCAGCCGGGGCAACAACAGCCCGCCGCCGCTCGCCCGCACGAACGCCTCGGTCACCGCCCGCACCGCGCGGTTGTTGGGCAGCAGCACCGTCGCGCGGGCCAGCGCCAGCTGGTCGTCTCCCGCGCGCCGCTTCAACCCCGCGACCAACGCATCCGCGAACGCTTTGTGCGGCGCGATCGTGTAGAGCTGCGCCTGTCGCGCCTCAGCCATCGGCGAGCAGCGCCTCGGTCTTGCCGATCGCGCCTGGCGTGCCGACGTCGAACCACAGGCCTTGATGGACCTGACCAAAGGCGCGGCCCGCCTCGATCGCGCGATCCCAGAAGAAATTGGTCGAAAACGGCCCTTCCGGCGCATCGACGATCAGACGCGGATGGAGAATCTGGATCCCCGTCCAAACGAACGGCGCCAGCTTGGCCGGTTGCCGACGCGAGCTGATCCGGCCATCGGCCGCGAGGTGGAAGTCGCCCTGCCCGGCATGATTGTGCGCGCGTGCCAGCGGCACCATCAGCAGAAGCGCGTCCATCGCGTCGTCGTCCCAGCGCGAGGCCAGCAGCCTGATCGCGTCGACCGGCCCGTCGAGCCAGTAATTGTCGCTGTTGACGCACACGAACGGCCGGTCGCCGATCAGCGGCAACGCCTTGACCAGCCCCCCGCCCGTCTCCAGCAACTGCCCGCGTTCATCGGAAATGGCGAGGTCGAGCCCGACCGTCGCGCGGCGCAGATGGGCTTCCATTGCGTTGGCTAGATAATGAACGTTGACGACAATGCGCTTGATGCCCGCCGCGCGGAGATGGTCGAGGACGTGGTCGATCAGCGTCGTTCCCGCCACTTCGACCAGCGGCTTGGGCCTGGTCGCGGTCAGCGGGCGCATCCTTTTGCCCAGCCCGGCCGCCATCACCATCGCGACCTCGGGCACGTCGCCGCCCGGATCGGGCCGCAGCGCGAGCTGCCGCGTCATTCGCCCAATACCTTGGGATCGCCGCGCTTTTCCGGCGGCACCTGTTCGTCGAACCACGCGGCCACCGGCTCCAGCACCGGCTCGGACAGGTCGCGCTCCAGATACCCCCAGACGCGCGGGCACAGCGCCGGATAGCGCTCCTTGCCGTCGCGCCGCCACAGCCGGGTAAAGATGCCGATGATCTTCGCGTTCCGCTGCGCCCCGAGCACGTGATAGGCCGCCAGAAAATCGTCGCCCCGCCCGGTCGCCGCCATGTAGCGCGCGAGCATCGCCGCCTCGACACCGGGATCGACGTCGCGCCGCGCGTCCTTGAGCAGCGATACGAGATCGTAAGCCGGATGCCCCGCCAGCGCGTCCTGGAAGTCGAGCAGCCCCAGCCGCCGTTCCGGCCCGACGAGCATCAGGTTCTCGGCGTGATAGTCGCGCAGCACCGTCACCGGCTCGGCGGCCATCGCGTCGCCGAACACCTCGCCCCAAGCGGCCTTATAGCCCGCGCCATCCACCTCCAGCCCCACCGCCGGGCAATACCAGTCGACGAGCAACCCCGCCTCGCGGTGCAGCTCCGCCTCGCCATAGGCGCGGAACGGCCCGGCCGGATGCCGGTGCAGCTCGACCAGCAGGTCGACCGCCGTCTCGTAATGGCCGAGTTCGTCCCCCGGGGCGGCATCCACCGTCTCGCGCATCCGGGCGTCGCCGAAATCCTCCAGCAGGACGAAGCCCCGGTCGGGGTCATGGGCATGAACCGCCGGCGCCCCGAAACCCCGCTCGGCGAGCCACCCGGCGACGGACAGGAACGGCGCGGTCTCCTCGTGCGGCGGCGGCGCGTCCATCAGCACCGCGCGGCGCTCGCCCTCCGTCACCCGGAAATAGCGGCGAAAGGAGGCGTCGCCGGCGAGCGGCGCGATCGTGGCCCCCGCCCAGCCATGCTGCGCCAGAAAGGCGGCGGCGCGCCCCATGAAAGGATCCCGGGGCGGGGTCAGGTCGGCCATCGCGCTTCCCAAGCGGGCGGCACCTGCGCTGTCAAGACACGCGCGCCGTCGGGCGCGACGGCAAGCGACAGGGCGAGCGCGTGCGGCCACCGGCCGCGCGCGCGCTCGGGCCATTCGACGACCAGGACGGCGTCGGACAGCGCCTCGTCGAGGCCGAGTTCTTCCAGCTCGTCCGGATGCTCGATGCGGTACAGGTCGACATGGAGGACAGGCATCGTCACTTCGGGCGGCGCATAGGGCTGGACGATCGCGAAGCTGGGGCTCGGGGCCTCGCCGGCGAGGCCGAGCGCGGCGAGCAGGCCGCGCGCGATGCTCGTCTTGCCGGCGCCCAGCGCGCCGGAGAGGGTGATGACGTCGCCGGGGCGGATGAGCGCAGCCAGACGCGCGCCGATCGCCTCGGAAGCCGCCGGATCGTCTAACCGCATACGTCACCCCGGCCTTGTGCCGGGGTCCACTCCAGAGCTGGCCGCAGGCCTCCGATCCGGTGCGGCTTGCCTAAAACGGGCGTGGATGCCGGGACAAGCCCGGCATGACGGGAAATGCTCACCGCCGCGGCAACTCCACCGTCACCAGCGTCCCCGCCCCCGCCTCGCTGACCAGCTCGACCGTCCCGCCATGCGCCTCCGCGAACTGCCTGGCGAGCGGCAGCCCCAAGCCCAGCGCGCGTTCCCCGCTCGGCTGGATCCCCGGCGCCGCGAAGCGATCGAACGCCCGCGCCTGCGCGTCGGCGTCCATCCCCGGCCCGTCGTCCGACACCACGATCCGCGCCGCCTTCGCGCCGCCGTCGGCGTGGAGCAGCACCCGCCCGCCCTCGGGCAGCGCGCCGATCGCGTGGCGGAGCAGATGCTCGATCATCTCGCGCAGCCGCCGGGGGTCGCCCGTCACCCGTCCCGCCGAGCGCGCCACCTCGACCGCCAGATCGAGCTTCTTGCGCTGCGCCGCCGGCCGCACCGTGTCGACCGCCGCCCGCGCGGTCGCCGCGAGATCGACGTCCTCGCGCACCGGCCCCTGCTCGGCCTCGCCGCGCGTCAGGTCGAGGACGTCGTCGATCAGCAGCCCCAGCCGCTCGACCGATTCCAGGATCGCCTCGACATAGCTATCCGCCATCTTCGGCAGCTTGCCCGCATAGCCGCCATGCAACATCTCCGCGAACCCGCCGATCGAGGTCAGCGGCGTGCGCAATTCATAGCTCATGTTCGCGACGAACTGCGTCTTGACCTTGTCGGTCTCCTCCAGCGCCTGATTGCGGTCGCGCAGCGCCTGTTCGGCGCGGCGGCTGTCGGTGATGTCGAGCATCGTGAAGAGCGCGTTGCCGTCGGGCAGCGGCACCGCCGCGAACTCGAAATGCCGCCCGTCGGCGAACGCCACCCGTCCGGCGCGCTGCTGACGGTCATGCGTCGCCGATCGAACCAGATCGGGGATCAGCGCCGACCGATTGGGCATCGCCAGCCGCGACGCCGCGACCTCGGCGAAAGCGTCGACGCGGGGGTGGCCGGCCAGGAACTCCTCCTCCATCCCCCACAAGGCGCGGAATCGGTTGTTCCAGAGCTGCAACCGCCCGTCCGCCGCGAACACGCCCAGCGCCTCGAACAGATTGTCGAAGGTCGCCGTCCGCACCCGCAGCAAGGTGTCGCGCGCCGAGGCGAGCTGGACCTGCTCGGTCCGGTCCTCGAAGATCAGCAACAGCCCGCCGTCG
>CAXTHQ010000032.1:0-17469 GCA_964244185.1 uncultured Sphingomonas sp. | reverse complement strand
TATCTCCACCTCGCCGCCGACAAGCCGCAGGCGGAAGGCCTGATGGCCTCGGGCGCGACCTGCATCGCGTACGAGACGGTCACCGACCGGCAGGGCGGGCTGCCGCTGCTCAAGCCGATGAGCGAGGTCGCAGGGCGGATGTCGGTGCAGGTCGGCGCGCATTATCTGGAGAAGGAGCAGGGCGGGCGCGGCATCCTGCTCGGTGGCGTGCCGGGCGTGGCGCCGGCCAAGGTCGCGATCCTCGGCGGCGGCATCTCGGGCGTCAACGCGGCGCAGATGGCGGTCGGGATGCGCGCCGACGTCACGATCTACGACATCAACATGGCACGCCTGGCCGAGCTCGACATGTTCTTCTCGAGTCAGATCAAGACCGCTTATGCCTCGAAATCGGCGATCGCGGCGGCGGTGAGGAACGCGCATCTGGTCATCGGCGCGGTGCTGGTGCCCGGCGCGGCCGCCCCCAAGCTGGTCACGCGCGAGATGATCGCGACGATGAAGCGGGGCGCGGTGATGGTCGACATCGCGATCGACCAGGGCGGCTGCTTCGAGACGAGTCACGCCACCACGCATCAGGATCCGGTGTTCGAGGTCGACGGTGTCATTCATTACTGCGTCGCCAACATGCCCGGCGCGGTGGCGCGGACCAGCGCGTTCGCGCTCAACAACGCGACCCTGCCCTTTGCGCTGCGGCTGGCGGGGATGGGCGCGGAGGCGGCGATGAAGGCCGACCCGCACCTCGCCGCGGGGCTGAACGTGTACAAGGGCAAGATCGCGTACCAGGCGGTGGCGGACGATCTCGATCTGCCGTTCGCGGCGTGGAACGGATAAGGAACGACGGCGTTGGAGGGGCAGAGGAGTTTGCCCATGTCTGACACCGAAAATCCCAAGACCCACCCGACCTCGAACGCCGTCAAGGATCCGGCCGATTGGACCACCGGCGACGAACCGATGACGGGCGCGCAGGCGAGCTATCTCAAGACGCTGTCCGAGGAGGCGCATGAGGAGTTCGAGGACGATTTGACCAAGGCTGATGCGTCGGTCAAGATCGACGAGCTTCAGGAAAAGACGGGCCTAGGGAAGTAGTCGTCATGCCGGCCTTGAGCCGGCATCCAACGTCGCGCGGGTCATGCCGATGGAACAACCATCTGGCAGCATGATGCGCCCCGCATTGGACCTCCGCTCAAGGCCGGGGTGACGATTACGGCTACCTACCCGCCGCCGCCAGATACCGATCGAGCAGGAACAGCCTCAGCCCGATCTCGCGCCGATAGGCCGCCCCCGCCGGGCTCAACACCAGCGCCCGCGCCCAGAGCGGCCGGGCGGCGGCGAAATCGCCGGTGCGGACATAGGCCAGCCCCAGGAAAAACGGCGGCGCGGGGTGGTCGGGCGAGATCCGCATCGCCTGCTGGAAGGCGAACAGCGCCGACGGCGACACCTGCCCGCCGTCGTGCGCCGCCAGCGCGTCGCCGAGCCCGACCCACAGCATCAGGCTGTTGGGCACCCGCCGGATGCCGCCGAGGATGGCCTGCACCGCGAAGCGATCCTCGCCCGCCCGCCGCATTGCATCGCCCGCGACGAGATAGGCACCGTCGCCGCTGAATTGCGGGCGACCGAGCATCGCATCGCGCAATGCGAGCAGCCCCGGATCGAGCGGCGCGACCGCCTCCCGCGGCCTGGCGCGCTCGCCGGGCAGAAAGGGCCGACCTTGCAACGCATAGCCCGTCGCCCCGAGCATCACCGCCGCGCCCGCCAGCGACCAGAGCGACCGCCGCACCCCGAGCAGCGCCAGCCCGCCGAACGCGGCGGCGGCGAGGATGGCGAGGGTCAGGAAGCCCATGAAGTTCTCGGCCCAGCCACGCGTGCTCGCTTAGGAGGATCGACGCCGCCCGTCACCCCGCCGGCTCAAGGCCGGCATGACGGAGTCAGCGTCCGATCAGCCGCTTGGCCATCGCATCGGCGACCGCGGACGACGGCTCGCCCGAACGCTCGCTTTCCGCCCAGATCTCCTCCAGCCGCGCCGGGATGCGGGCGATCCGGGCCTTGACCTCGGCCTCGTCGCCGTGCCCCAGATATTCCAGCCCGACATTGATGATGCCGCCCGCATTGATGACGTAATCGGGTGCGTAGACGATGCCGCGCTCGTGCAGCCGCTGGCCGTCGGCCGGCGTGGCGAGCTGGTTGTTCGCGCCGCCCGCCACCGCCTTTGCCCGCAGCGCGTCGATCGACGCCTCGGTCAGGATCGCGCCGAGCGCATTGGGGCTGACGATCTCCGCCTCGGTCGCAAGGATCGTGTCCGCCGCCACCGCCTTCGCGCCCAGCTCCGTCGCCAGCGCCCTGGCGCGATCGGCGTTCACGTCCGCCAGCGTCAGCACCGCGCCGTCGGCCGCGAGCAGCTTCGCCAGTCCGCCGCCGACCGAGCCCACGCCCTGGATGGCGACGCGCACGCCTGTCATCTCGTCGGTCCCGAGCGCGCGCTTCGCCGCCGCCCTGACGCCCAGATACACGCCGAGCGCCGTGTACGGCCCCGGGTCGCCACCCGCCGCGCCCGCCTCGACCGGCAGGCCGGAGACGTATTTCGTGGCGCTCGCGATCGTCACCATGTCGTCGTCGGTCATGCCGACATCCTCGGCGGTGACATAGCTGCCGCTAAGCGAGTGCACCGCGCGGCCGAACGCCTCCAGCAGCGCGTTCGACTTCTCGCTCGCGCCGTCGGCGAGGATCACGCCCTTGCCCCCGCCCATCGGCAGGCCCGCCATCGCGTTCTTGTAGCTCATGCCGCGCGACAGCCGGAGCGCGTCGGTGATCGCATCGGCCGGGTCGGCATAACGCCAGAAGCGCACGCCGCCCGCGGCCGGCCCGAGCTCGGTCGAATGGATCGCGATGATCGCCTTCAGCCCCGATCGCGTATCGGTGAAGAGGTGGACGCCCTCATGGTCGTCGAAATCGGCCGAGCCCCAGGGGTTCATGCGGGTCCTAGATTGTCTGAAACTGGGGCGACCGACGGGACTTGAACCCGCGACCCTCGGTACCACAAACCGATGCTCTAACCAACTGAGCTACGATCGCCACAAGGAAACAGCGCCCCTACAGGGCGCACCGTTAAGGCGTCAAGCAAAGGCTCAAAAGCGACCCTCGACCGCGAGCAGATAGCCGTTGGTGCCGCCGACGAACCCCGCTGCCTGAAGCCTGCCGACCACCGCCGGGTCGGGGTTCTTCAGCGCGAACTCGGCGCGGTAGCGGCCGTCACCCTGGATGCGCAGCGTCGCGACCTCCGTCCCGGCCTGGCTGGCGAGCGGCAGCACGAGCGCGCCCGCCTCGCAGCGCGCCGGGCCGCTGAGCGACGTCGGCAGCGGCACGCCCCCCGCCTCGCCCGCCAGCGTCGCGCGGACGCGGCCCTCCGCCTGCTCGCAGACGCCGTCGCGGAAATGGACCGTCGCGCCGTCGAGATCGAGCGCGGTGACGGGCAGCGGCGCGAAGAGCTGGCCGGTAAGCAGGCTCGCGGTCATGTCGTCGACGCCCATCGCATGGCGGCTGACGCTGACCGCGCCATGCAGCGGGCGCTCGCCCTCCCCCTCCAGCTCCAGCCGGGCGCGGCCGACGATCAATGGCCAGAAGGCGAGCCGGGCGTCGAGGTCGCCGAGCGCGACGTCGCCGAAGCGCGCCTCCACCAGCCGCCCCGCCCACAGGCTGCCGGTGACCTCGCGCGCGGTCAGCCCCGCCTCGCCCAGCCCGGTCCAGCCGAGCACCGCGCGCAGGGGCACGAACAGCAACGAGGCGACGACCAGGAACGCCCCGAACAAGGCGCGCCGCCCGGTGGCAAGGCGGATCATGCCCCCCGCGCCTTCAGCGTCATCCGCACGCCGACGGTGCGGTCACCGTTATCGGTCAGCTCGACCGTGTCGACGAGGATGCCCGCCGTCTCCAGCCGCGCAACCCACGGCACCAGCGCCGCCGGGCGCGCCGACTGGATCGAGACGCGCACGCGGTTTGCACCGTCCTCGTCGAGGCTGGCGAGCGCGAAGCCGGCGTCGGCGGCGCGCGCGCGGATGGCGTCGGCGAAGGTGCCGGTCAGCGGCGGCGGCCGGTGGCGGTCGATATCGCGAATGGCCGCCACCCGCGCCTGCGTCTCGCCCAGCCGGATGACCGCGTCGGCGTGCCGCTCGCGCGCGCTCGACAGCGCATCGCCGAGCGGGCGGATGACGCCGAACCACACCAAGGTCAGCGCGAGCAGCGCCAGCATCACGAGGATCAGCCGCTTCTCGCGCAACGCGCGGCCGTCGAACCAGGCGCGCAGCCCTATCAAGGTGCCTTCACCGTCATCTCACCCGCGACGCGACCGTTCGCCGAGGTGAACACCCCGGCGGTGACGATGAACCCCGCCCGCTCGATGGCACGCTTGAGGTCGGTCGGCAGCGACTCGCGCGCGGCGGTGACCGAGAGGCGCAGGTCGCCGGCGGGGGTGAACTCGATCCCCGTCACCTCGGTCCCCGGCGTCTGGCGCACGGCGGCGAAGACGGCGGCGGCCATGCCGGTGAAGCCCAGCCCGGGCCCGCGCACCGCGCCCAGCCGCTCGGCGAGCTGGCGATCGGCGTCGGTGATTGTCTCGCCGCGCGGCAGGCCGGTCGCGGCGAGCTGCGCCGCGCGCGTCTCCAGCGCATTGGCGGCGAAGCTGTACTTGGCGATACGGACCAACGTGATCGCCAGCGTCACGCCAAGGATCGCGACCGCCAGCCACGCTAGCCGGCGGATCAACGCCCAGTCGAGCCCCGCCCGCCGCCGCCGCGCGAACGCTCCCTGCCGCAGGTCTAGCGGGGGCGCGGCGGCGGCGGTGGCCAGCGCGGCGTCGATCTCGGCGCGACCCAGCGTGCGCGGCGCGACCCCGCCCGTCACCAGCTCGGTCAGCCGCGCCTCGTCGGCGAAACCGCTGGTGGGGCCGCGCACCACGCCTGCCCCGGCCAGCTCGGCGCGCGAAAAGCCCTCCTCCGGGCGCGGCAGCAGCAGCGGCGCGGGGACGATCGCAGCCGGGTCGACCCCGGCCGTCGCCAGTTCGGCCAGCCAGCCGCGCATCGCGTCCGCCTCGACCACGGCGATCGGCCGTTCCGCGCCGCCCCCGACGTCGGCCTCGCCGACCGCGACATGCAGCTCACCGCCCGGTGCAGCGCTCGCCTCGCCCGCCAGGATGCGCGCCGCGGCGGTCGCCTGCGCCAGCGACCGATCGGGCAGCGCCGCCCAATGCAGCGTCACCGCATCGGCCGGCACCACCGCGACGACCCGGTCGCCATCGGGCAGCGGCACGCCGTCGCCCTCGGCGAGCACGCGCGTGCCGTCGATGCGCAGCCAGCGCCAGGTGGCTGTAGAGCCGGGGAGGAAGAGGAGCGTCGTCACAGGTCTTCGCCCCATTGCCGTGCCACGAGCCGCGCGGGAAGCCTCGTCGCGTCGACCAGCGCGCGTTCGGTCACCTGCGCGCGTGCGCCGCCGACCTCGATGCGCAACGTGAACCATTTCGAGGTCACCCCGGCCTGCCCGCTAGCGCTCGCCCCCGCCGCGCTCCAGAAGCCGCCGGCGTCGCTCCAGCCCCCCGGCGGGCGCTTCAGCAACGCGCCCCGCGCGGCGTCGACCGACAGGGTGTCCGGAGCGAGCATCGCCATCAGCGGCGCCTGTTCCGGGGCGAGGGTGTTGACGTTGATCGGCGCGGGCAAGGCGATCGGCAAGGCGCACAGCCACGGCCGCAGCGTCGCGTAGAGCGCGGGCGTGACGCCGGCAACCGCGCGCAACTCGCTCGGATCGGCCATCAGCGTGCCGGCGGTGCGATAGGCCGGCGTCTGCGCCAGATAGGTCTGATCCTCCGCCCCCATCGCCTGCTGGTCGGCGTCGGTGTCGATCCAGTCGGCCGCCCCCGCCGCGACCTGCTCGGCGACCTGCGCGGGCGTGCCGAGCAGCCGCATCAGCCGCGCGAACAGCACGCGCTGGCCGGGGTCGCTGACATAGACGCCGGGCGCGGCCGCCGTCACCAGCCCGTTGAGGTTGAAACAATTCGCGCCATCGGTCACTCGCGCCACCGCCGCGCCGCCATCGGGCAGCGGCAAGCCGAACGGCCGGTCGCTCCACCCGCCGGCGAGCGAAACGCGCGTCGGGCTCGCGCCGAGCAACTGGTCGATCCGCGACAAGGCCAGCGCCTCGGCGGCCTCGGCGAAGCTCCGCGCCTGATCGACCGCCACCGCGTTGCCCGTGAGCCGGGTCGACAGGCGCAGTCTCTCCAGTGCCCCCGCCGCCATCACCGCGATGACCGCGACGAGCAGCAGCACCGTCAGCAGCGCGGCGCCCCGTTCGTCACGAGGGCGCTCGCGCTCAGCCGAGGGCATCGGGGGTCACCGGCGGCGCATAGCCCGCGCCGACGAGGAAGAGCTGGCGATATTCGATGCCGCCCGCGCGTTGCAGCCGTACTTCCAGCGCCTGCGGCAGCGCGACGCCGCCCGCGCCATCCCAGCGATCGCTCCACGCGCCCCTGAAGCGATAGCGCAGCCGGACGCCACGCACCCGGTCGAGCAGCGCCGCCGGCGGCAGCGGCGCGGCCCCGTCGAGCTGTGGCCAGGCAAGCCGCTGGAGGACGCCGCCGTCGAGCCGATACGCCACCTTCTGCGCGCCCGGCCGGGGCTGGGCGTCAAGATTGGTCCAGCCGCCGCGCACCAGCCGCAGCATCGGCTGGGCATCCCCGCTCGCTTCGCCGACGAACGCGGGCAGCGGCGTCCCCGCCTCGTCGCGCGTCCCCCGCGCGCTCGCCTGCGCCAGATCGGCAGACATGATCGACAGCGTCCGGTTGAGCGCGGCCAGATCGTCGAGCTTGGCGTTACTCGCCGCTTGCGCCCGCACGCTGAACGACAACAAAGCGACACCGGCGCTGGCGAGGATGGCGAAGACGAGGAGCGCGACGAGAACTTCGACCAGGGTGAATCCGGCATCACCCTCACCCTTCCCATGCCTGAGGCGTGGGCCCCTTGCCCCTCCCAGTGGGAGAGGGAGGGAAGCGCGAAGCGCCGGAAGGGTGAGGGTGACAAACCTCAACGCCCCACCTCCGCCGTCGCCGGCCGGATCATCGTCGCCTGCCCCAGCACCTGCCCGCCAGCGCACTGCACCGCCACGTCGATCCGCACGATCTTCGCGTCGCCCGTGGGGACTACCTGCCGCGTCCAGCGCCACGCCTGGCCGCCGTTGGTCTCCACCCCCGCGCTCGCGCCCTGCGTCGGCGGCCGGGCGTCGGTCACCGCCTCCAGCGCGACGTTGCGCGCGACCATGTTGGCGACGAGCGTCCGGTCGAGCACCACCGCGCCGCGCACGCTGGCGGTCTCCAGCCGGATCAGCGCCAGCGCCGCGAGGCTGAACACCGCCAGCGCGACCAGGACTTCCAGCAGCGTGAAGCCACGATCACTGCGCATCGGCACGCACGCTCCCGTCCGCGCCGAGCCGGACCAGCATCGCCCGGCCGCCCAACGCCAGCCGCACGTCGGCGGCGCGGTCGGGCAGGCCCGTCGGGTCGTAGGTCACCCGCACCCGGCCATCGGTCGCGTCCAGCGTCGCCCGCGCGCCCTCGCCCCACCGTTCGACCCGCAGCGGCTTGTCGGCGAGCGGCGTCCAGCGCCCGCCGACGCGCTGGTCGAACCCATAGCCTCCCGCCGTTGCCCAGACGCTGACCGGCTGCGCCGTCACCACCGCCTGGTCACGCGCCGCGCGCACCCGGGCGGCGAAGCGCAGCGCATCGTCGCGCACCTTGCCGCGCGGGTCGGGCATCGCCCAGAGCACGGCGGCGGACATCAACGCGATGATGGTGATCGTCACCATCAGCTCGACAAGCGTGAAGCCGTATTCGGCGGAATGCCTCAACGTGGGCGTGAAACCCGCGTTATTGCCAGGATGTGACGTCGGCATCGGGCCCCTGGCCCCCTTCCTTGCCGTCGCGGCCATAGCTCCACACGTCGAACTCGCCATGCTGGCCGGGCGACGCGTAGAGATACGCATTGCCCCAGGGATCGTTCTCCAGCTTCTTGATATAGCCGCCGGGCTGATAGCGCGCCGCATCGACCCCCTGCGGCGCGGCCTTGAGCGCCTGCAGCCCCTGCGCGGTCGTCGGATAGCGGTCGAGCTGGAGGCGATAGGTCTCCAGCGCGCCCTCGATCGTCGAGATATCGGCCTTCGCCCGCACCTGCTTCGCCTTGTCGCCCGACGGCAGGACGTTGATGACAACGATCGTCGCGAGCAGTCCGATGATGACGATGACGACCATCAGCTCGACCAGCGTGAAACCGTCCTCGTCACGACGGCGAATATTCTTGTCTTCAGAACGCATGAACAGACCTCATTGCCCCGCCAGCGTGTTGAGCTGGAGGATCGGCAGCAGGATGGATAGCACGATCGTCGCGACGACGCCCCCCATCACGACGATGATCGCGGGCTCCAGCAGCGAAAGGGCCGTCGCGGTGAAGCGGTCGAACTCGCGCTCCAGATAATCCGCCGCGCGCTCCAGCATCTCGTCCAGCCGCCCCGCCGCCTC
Source organism: uncultured Sphingomonas sp. (assembly GCA_964244185.1). Lineage (GTDB taxonomy): Bacteria > Pseudomonadota > Alphaproteobacteria > Sphingomonadales > Sphingomonadaceae > Sphingomonas. The sequence continues at coordinate 8,924 of CAXTHQ010000032.1, read as the reverse complement.
CCCCGACGCGGCGAGATAGGTCAGCAGCGGCGGGAACACCCCCGTGCGGCGCATCGCCGTCGACAGCGACCCGCCCTTGCGGATCGCATCGGTGATCTCGTCCGACGCGAGCCGCAGGCGGCGGTTGTGGATCGTGCCGGCGGTGAGTGCGAGCCCTTCGAGGAGCGGCAGGCGGCTCGCGACCATGGTCGACAGGGTGCGCGCGATACGGGCGGCGTGGAGATCGCGGAGCAGCCGGCCGATCAGCGGCAGCTTGAGCAGCCGCGTGTCGAAGGCGAGCCGTACGCCCGGGTTCTTGAGCGCCTGCCACACCCCGACACAGAGCAACGCGACCAGCAGCAGCAGCACCCACCACCAGCCGACCAGAAACGCCGACAGCGCCATCACCGCGCGGGTGAGGAACGGGAGTTGCTGCCCCACGGTATCGAACTGCTCCACCACCTGCGGCACGACGAAGATCATCAGCGCGGTGACGACGCCCATCGCGACGGCGGCGAGAATGGTCGGGTAGGCGAGCGTCGTGATCAGCTTGCCCTTGATCTCCGCCTGGCGTTCGAGCAGTGCGGCGAGGCGGTCGAGGATCGTCGGCAGCGACCCCGAGCTCTCGCCGGCCGACACCATCGCGCGATAGAGCAAAGGAAAGCTCTTCGGCTCGCGCGCCATCGCGTCGGCGAGGCGGCGGCCCTCGACGACGCCGGCATGGACCGCGGCGACGATCTCGCGCACGCTTTCCTGCTCGGTCTGGCGGGTGATCGTGCGCAGCGATTCCTCCAGCGGCGACACGCGGTTGAGCGTTGCGAGCTGGCGGGTGAAGAGCGTGAGCTGCTTGGTCCGCATCCGCGGCCGCCCGAGCTGGAGCCCGAACAGCGCGCGTTGCGCCGGCGGCGCCGAGCCGGGTTCGAGCCGTACGACATACAGCCGCTGCCGGTCGAGCCGGACACGGGCGGCATCGAGCGAGGCGGCGGCGACATGGCCGCGCTTCTCCGCGCCACGCGTGTCGATGGCGATGTAATCGAAGTCAGGCACTGGCGCTGGTCACCCTCACCTTACGCCGGCTGTTCCCTCTCCCATTGGGAGAGGGAGGGAGGCGCGTCGGCGCCGGAAGGGTGAGGGTGGCTGATCGTCACGGCATCATCCACCACATCCCGCCGCGATACCCGGATCGCCTCCTCCGGCGTCGTCACGCCGTCCTCGACCAGCCGCCGCGCCGCGCTCGCCAGCGTATCGCCGCGCGCGAAGGCATGGGCGACGATCGCCTGCTCGTCGCCGCCCTCGTTGATCAGGCGGCGCACCGTCTCGTCGACGCGGATCGCCTCGAACACGCCGACCCGGCCCTTGTAGCCGCTATGCCCGCATTGGTCGCAGCCGACCGGCTCCCAGACGCGGCCATCGGCGGGGATGCCCAGCATCGGCGCAGGCGTCTCGCCCGCCCGCACCGGCCGCCGGCACGAGGGACAGAGCCGTCGCACCAGCCGCTGCGCGATCACCGCGCGCAAGGTCGACGCCAGCAGGAACGGCTCGACCCCCATGTCGCGCATCCGCGTCAGCGCGCCGGCGGCGTCGTTGGTGTGGACCGTCGACAAGACGAGATGCCCGGTCAGCGAGGCCTGCACCGCGATCTCGGCGGTCTCGCGGTCGCGGATTTCGCCGACCATCACCGTGTCGGGATCCTGCCGCAGGATCGCGCGCAGGCCGGCGGCGAAGGTCAGCCCGACCTTGGGATTGACCTGCGTCTGCCCCACGCCGTCGACCGCATATTCGACCGGGTCCTCGACGGTCAGGATGTTGCGCGTGCCGTCGTTCAGCCCGCGCAGCGCCGCGTAGAGCGTCGTCGTCTTGCCCGACCCCGTCGGCCCCGTGACGAGGATGATGCCGTTGGGCTCGGCGAGCGCGTCGGTCAGCAGCCGCAGCATCGCCGGCGCCATGCCCAGCGCGGGCAGGTCGATGCCCGCATTGTCCTTGTCGAGGATGCGCAGCACCACCCGTTCGCCCGCCCGGCTCGGCAGCGTCGAGACGCGGACGTCGAGCAGCTTGCCGCCCAGCGTCAGCCCCATCCGCCCGTCCTGCGGCACGCGCCGCTCGGCGATGTCGAGCCGCGCCATCACCTTGACGCGGCTGACCACCACCGGCGCGACATTGGCGGGCAGGCGCAAGGTCTCGCGCAGCACGCCGTCGATCCGCATCCGGATGACCAGCCCGGTATCGTAAGGCTCGATATGGATATCCGACACGCCGTTCCTCGCGGCGTCGGCGATGATGCCGTTGATGAGGCGGATCGCGGGCGCGTCGTCGGCGGTGTCGAGCAGGTCCTCCGCGGTCGGCAGCCCTTCGGCAAGGCTGTCGAGCTCATCGCCCATCCCCACCGCCGCCATCGCGGTCGCCTGCCCGTCCATCGCATAGGCGTCGGACAGCAGCCGGTCGAAGGCGGGCGGCTCGACCAGTTCGATATCGAACGGCCGGGCGAGCACGCGGCGGACCTCGATCAGCGCCTTGGGGTCCGCGCCCTGCCGCAGCGCAACGGTGAGCTTGTGATGATCGGCGACGACGACGCCGAACTTGCGGGCGAACAGGTAGGGGAGCGCCAGCGTCGGGAGAGTATGGGAAAGAAGCAAGTCACCCTCACCCTTCCCGCCGCCCGTGGCGGCTCCTTTCCCTCTCCCGGCGGGAGAGGGAGGGAGCGGCGAAGCCGCGGCAGGGTGAGGGTGACTGGCCACTATTTCCGCTTGGGCGCGACCGGCACCGCCTGCCGCACCGGCACGCTGACGCGGGGATCGTCGATGCTGCCCGGCATCGGCGACGGCGGGATCGGCGGGGCGGCGCCGATGTAATCGCGCACGAGCTGGTCGATATTGGGCTCCTCGCCGGGCTTCTGCAGCCCGTCCTGCAGGCGGACGTAGCCGTAGCGCCGCTCGGCCAGCCTGCGGCTGTCCTCGGCGGTACGCAGGATGGTCGGGCGGATGAAGATCATCAGGTTGGTCTTCGACCGCGACCGCGCCTTCGACTTGAACAGGTTGCCGATCACCGGAATGTCGCCGAGCAGCGGGATCTTCTCGATCGTCCGCCGCTCCTCGTCCGACAGCAGCCCGCCGATGACCCCGATCGCGCCGTTGTCGAGCGTCAGCACCGTCTCGACCTCGCGCTTGTTGAGGATCAGGTCCGAATTGTCGTTCGACACCGGCCCCGCGATCGAGCTGACCTGGATATGGATATTGAGCTTGATGACGCCCGACGAGCTGACCTGCGGCTTGAAGTCCAGCCCGATGCCGACATTCTCGCGCTGCGTGGTGCGGAAGGCGTTGTCGAAGTTGGTCGACAGCGCCTGCCCCGTCGTGATCGGGATCTCCTGCCCGACCAGGCTGTGCGCCTCCTGATTCTCCATCGTCACCAGATTGGGCACCTGGAGCAGGTTGGAGGTGGTGTCGCTCTTCACCGCGTTGATGATCGACGCGAAGATCGTCTCGCCGATCGTGCCGCCGAACCCCGCGAAGCCGCCCGACGTGCCGAGGATCGAGTTGATCGCGGACTGGGTCAGCGAGTCGGCGGCGCCGCTCGTCGTCCTGGTCGTGGTGGAGCTGCCGTCGGTGTTGAGCGTGGTGGTGGTCGAGGTCGCGAGCCTGGTCGCGCCGACCGCGCCGGCGATCTGGAGGATGTTCGGCGCGGAGTTGGAGAAGGTCGAGGCCGCGAACGCCCCGCCCGACAGATTGCCGAGCAGGAATTGCGCGCCGAGGCGGTTGACCGTCGAATCCGACACCTCGGCGACGATCACCTCGACCTGCACCTGCTGGCGGCGCGTGTCGAGCTGGCGGACGACGTCGGCGAGCTGGCGCTGGACCTCGCCCGGCGCGGCGATGACGATCGCATTGGCCCCGGCGAAGCGCGTCACGACCGCCGCGGTGCGCCCGCCCTGCGTGGTGATCGCGGCCTGCCCGGTGCCACCGCCGCCGCCGGACGACACGCTGGGCGTCGGCGTCGGCGTCGCGATCGGCCCGGTGCTGGTGCGGGTGCCCGTCCCCGACGAGGACGAGGAGCCGAAATTGGCGCGGCTCAGCGGCGTGCTGCTCGCCTGGTCGGGCGATTGGCCGACGAGCTGCTGGAGGACGGGCAGGAGCTGCTCGGCGTCGGCGTTCTCCAGGAACACGACCTTGATCTCGGTCCCGTTCTTGGCCTGGGTATCGAGGTCGCGCGCGACCTGCGCGAGACGCGCGACCGTGCCCGGATCGCCGCGCAGCGCGACCGAGTTGGAACCCTCGACCGCGATCACCGACACGCCCGCCCCCGGCGTCACGCCGCCGCCGCCCGCCGTCCCCGCGCCGCTCAGCGCCTGCAGCGCCGCCGCCACCTCGCGCGCGCTGGCGTTGCGCAGCGCCACGATCCGCGTCGTGGCGGCGTCGGTGTCGAGCCGGCGCAGCACCTCGCGCACCCGGCGGATGTTGTCGGCGAAATCGACGATGACCAGGCTGTTGCCCGTCCGGTTGGCGCTGACCGACCCCTGCTGCGAGACGAGCGGCCGCACCGTGTCGAGCGCCGATTGCGCGTCGACCTGCCGCAGCCGCACGATCTCGGTCACGAAGCTGTTGCGGTTCGCGCCCGCCGACCCGACCCGGCTCGGCTGCTGCGCGGCATTGTCGATCGGCTGGACGCGGAACGCGCCGTTGCCGGTCGGCACCGCGACGAGCCCGTTCGATCGCAGCGTCGAGAGAAAGATCTCGAAATATTGCGATTGCGACAGCGGGTGGTCGGTGACGACCGTCACCTTGCCCTGCACGCGGCTGTCGATGATGAAGGTGCGTCCCGTCACCTTCGCCGCGTCGGCGATGAAGGCGCGGATGTCGGCGTCGCGGACGTTGAGCGTCGTCTGCGCCACGGCCGGGGTGGCCATCAGCGCCGCGAGCGGCAGGGCGAACAGCCTGTTCATGGGTTGGGCGCGACCGTGATCGACAGCGACAGCGTCTGGCCGGCGCGCTCGACGATGATCGGGATGGTGCCGCCGGCGCGGAAATCCGCCGCGACGCGGTCGAGATCGTCCGCCCCGCCGACCGGCCGGCCGCCGATCGAGGTCACGACGTCGCCCTCGCGCAGCCCCGCCTGGCGGAACAGATTGCCCGACCCCTGCGGCCGCACCACCAGCCCGGAGACCCGGCCGCCGTCGATGCGCGGGATGAAGCCGATCTCGGTGCGGATCTGGGCCGCGCCGATGCCGCCTTTCGGCGCTGCCGGCGCCCCCGGCGGCGGCGGCACGGGCAGCGCGGACGCGGCGGGATTGACCGGCTGGACGGACCTGGACTGGTCGATGAACAGGTCTTCGGCCGCGCCGCCGCGATCGAGCGTGACATGGTCGAACGCCACCGCCTTCAGCCGCACGCCGGGCGCGACCTCCTCGCCCACCGCGATCGATTGCTGGACGGCGTCGGGCCCGGCGAGGATCGCCGAACCCCCGCCCTGCGCCTCGTCGATGCGGGTGCCGAACAAGGTGAGCTGGAGCGAGGTGACGGTGGCGGGGCCGCCCGCGTCGCCCTCCAGCCGGAAGAACGGATCGAACGAGGCGAGCGCGTCGGCGGGCAGCCCCGCCACCACCGGCGTCGCCGGCCGCCACTCGCCCAGCGGCCCGACCGGGGTCGCCAGCGCCCAGGCCAGCCGCGCGACCTGCACCGCCAGCCCGGCGAGCAGCGCCAGCTCGGCCGCCGAATAGAGATTGACGACCGGCACGCGCCCCAGGAGGCGGCGAGCACGCCCGTCCATGAACAATCGCATGTTCGTCCTTAGCCTGTGCGCGCTCATCGCTAACAAGCCCGTCTTGCCGGCGCGCGTCAAGGACTTGACAGCAAATGACGCTTGGGAAGCGCGCCCGGGAGTGGCAGAATCGCGGCATGACCGATCAATCCTCCGGCCTCGACGCGCAGGCGATCACCGCCCGCATCCTGTCGCATCCCGGCGTCCAGAAGCTGCCCAGCCCCAAGCTGACGCTGCTCGTGCGCCGCGGCTTTCTCCCGCCCGATCTTTGCGCCGCGCTGGTCGCGGCGATCGACACGGTGCGCCGCCCCTCGACGATCGCCGATTCGAACGGCGACGCGAGCTATCGGACGAGCGAGACCGGCGACCTCGCCGCCGACCTGCCGGCGGTGCGGGAGGTCGAGCGCCGGATCGCCGCGCTGACCGGCCTCGACCCCGCGCACGGCGAGCCGCTCCAGGGCCAGCGCTACGCCGTCGGCCAGGAGTTCAAGGGCCACACCGACTATTTCGAGCCCGACGGCATCGACTTCGAGCGCTTCTGCGGCGTCGCCGGCAACCGGACCTGGACGGTGATGGTCTATCTCAACGAGCCCGAGGCGGGCGGCGCGACGCGGTTCAAGGCGGTCGACAAGATCATCCAGCCCGAGACCGGCAAGCTCGTCGCCTGGAGCAACCGCCGCCCCGACGGCAGCCTCAACCCGGCGACGCTGCACCAGGGGATGAAGGTGCGGGCGGGGGTGAAATACGTCATCACGAAATGGTATCGGGAAGGGGTGTGGAGGTAACCGTCATGCCGGCCTCGTCCCGGCCTCCACCCAGGGCCCGAGCGCATCGCCCGAACGCCGAGCGGAACACCGGGAACGAGCGTGGATGCCGGCACAAGGCCGGCATGACTAGCCTTAGAAGTTGACGCTCACCTCCGCCCCGTACGTCCGCGGCGCGTTGAAATTGCCGTAATCGCCCAGCACGTTGTTGATGTTGCCGGCGCTGACGCTGGTCGTCGGCGCGGCGGGCAGGCTGTTCGAGGGATCGCGGCGGAAGATATACTGCTTGTCGAACAGGTTGCGCGCCCAGACGCTGAACGTCACCCGCTGCCCCGCATCGGACACCCGGATGTCGGCGAGCGCCACGCGGCCGTTGACGATGAAGGAGGCGTCGTTCTTCGTCGCGAACTGGTCGAACGCCTGGGTCGCCTGCGCGTAATTGGCGTCGAGGTGGAAGCGGACCTTCGGGTCCCCCCCGGCCAGCGGCACCGCATAGTCGACCGACCCGCTCGCCGCGTTGCGCGGCGTGAAGACGACATAGAATTGCTGAAGCACCGTCGTCGACAGGGCGCCGGCGGTATAGGTGATCGGCACCAGCGGGATGCGGGTATAGGTATAGGCGTAGGACGCGTTGAGCGTCAGCCCGGTCACCGGATTGACCGTCAGATCCGCTTCGATGCCGCGAATCCGGGTCTTTCCGGGCGCGTTGATCGTGACCAGGTTGTTGAAGCTGCTGCCGTTGAACGCCTGGATCGAGCTGATGTCGACCTGGCTGTTCTTGCGCTCCATCACATAGCCCGCGAGGTTCAGCCGGACGTGGTGGTCGAGCAGGTCGGTCTTCAGCCCGACCTCGTACGACTTGATGTCCTCCGGCCCGAACGCCTGGTAGTTCGCCGTGCGCGAGCTCGCCCCGCCGGCGCGATAGCCGGTCGCGTATTTGGCATAGCCGTGCACCGTCTGGCTGAAGTCATAGGCGATCGTGGCGGTCGGGTTGAAGCGGTTGTAGCTGACGTCGAGCGGCTTGTACCCCGCCGCCGTCGCCGCCGCCGGGTTGGTATCGTAATTGACGTTGCGCGAGATGTGCAGGACGCCCTGCTTCTCGTCATGCGTGTAGCGGCCGCCCGCCGTCAGGTGCAGGACGTCGGTCAGGTTCCAGGTCGCCTGGCCATAGGCGGCGTAGCTCTTCGAGCGGACCTCCGACGCGCGATCGATCGAGCAGCCCCGCGCGGCGTCACCGACGAAGGCGGTCGTGGTGGCGACGGTCTGCCCGGTGCAATACGGGATCACCGTATAGGTCGCGCCGGTCACCTGCCCCAGGCCGTTGAGCGTGGCGATCGCGCCGTTGGAACTCGGCGTCGCCGCGTCGTCCTGCACATGCTCGTTGAAGTAATACAGCCCGGCGACGTAATCGACCGCGCCGAGCGTGCCGACCGCCTGGAACTCCTGGCTGAACTGGTTCTGCTTCAGGTCGGCGAGGCTGTAGCGGCTGAACGCGCACGGCGCCGCCGCCGTGCAGGCCGCCGTCAGCGTGACGACGGGCACGCGGTGCGCGCCGCCCGAATTGTCCCATTGCGTTGCGTTGACGCCACGCCAGGCGGTAATCGAGCGCAGCTCCAGCGCCGATCCGAGATTCCACTTGAGCGAATTGGTGAAGCCGTGCGTCTTGTCGATGCTCGGCTGCTGCGGCACGCCGATGTCGGCGACCTTGGCGCGGCTGTCGCTCTGCACCACCACGCCCGGCAGCAGCGGCTTCACCGTCCCCGTCAGCGTCGTATAGGCCGTCCCCGGCAGGGCACAGGCCGCCGCGGCCGCCTGCGTTCCCGCGACGCAGCCGTTCGGATTGAAGTTCAGGAGCTGGCTGTAGAACGGTGAGTTCTTGTCGGTCGCGGTGTCGAAGGAGAAATCGTCGGTCAGACCGTCCACCGGCTGCCACCGCACGGCGGCGCGAAAGCCGTGACGATCGTAATAATTCCAGCCGGTCTGCCCGGCGAGCGGGTTCTTCGTCGTCGCGTCTTGGTGCTGGATGACGCCGTCGAGCTTCAGGCTGAAGCCCTTGTATTCGGGCAGGTCGACATGCGCCTCGCTGTTGTAGCCGCCGTAATTGGCGATGCCGCCGACGAAGCGGCCCTCGAACTTGCCCGACGGCGCGCGGGTGACGATGCTGAGCGCGCCGCCCTCGGTGTTGCGGCCGAACAGCGTGCCCTGCGGTCCCTTCAGCACCTCGATCCGCTCGACATCGAACAGCGCGGCGTTGAGGCCGTGCTGGCGGCCGAGATAGATGCCGTCGATATAGATGCCGACGCCCTGCTCGCGCGCCGGCTGGTTCGCGTCGAGCGGCACGATGCCGCGGATGCCGACGGTCAGCGCCGACTGGCGCGCCTCGAACGTCGCGACCCGCAGGCTCGGCACCGCGCCGTCGGCGAGGTCGTA
>CAXTHQ010000031.1:9492-18398 GCA_964244185.1 uncultured Sphingomonas sp. | reverse complement strand
GCGTTCGACCTGGTGCCGATGACGGGCGCGGCGGCGCGCAACAAGGGGATGGCGCTGTTCCCGCGCAAGATCGGCGGCCAATATATGATAATGGGCCGGTCGGACGGCGAGAATCTGTTCCTGCTCAAGTCCGACAGCCTGACGCATTGGGACGACGGGGAGAAGATCCTGACGCCGGTGTTTCCGTGGGAGCTCGTCCAGATCGGCAATTGCGGGCCGCCGATCGAGCTCGACGAGGGCTGGCTGGTGCTGACGCATGGCGTCGGCGCGATGCGCAAATATTCGATCGGCGCGGCACTGCTCGACAAGAACGACCCGGCCAAGGTGCTGGGCCGGACGCGGGAACCGATCCTGGCGGCGGCGGACCAGGACCGCGAGGGCTATGTGCCCAACGTCGTCTATTCGTGCGGCGCGATCCGGCATGGCGACCAGATCTTCCTGCCTTATGGCATTGCCGACAGCTCGATCGGCTTCGCGTTCGTGCCGATCAGGGATATGCTTGCCGCGATGTGATCCGGAGCCGGCGATGAGAAAGAGCGACCTTGCGTCTGGCGAGCCCGGCGCATGTAGGACAGCTCTTTCCGCGTCGGCGCGCCATCACCGATACGTCGCCACATCGTCGGCCGGGTTCTCAGGCCCGGCGGCGGCCGGGGTGGTTGCGACGGCGGTGCGGGTCTGGCGGTAGATCAGGGCGATCAGGCCGAAGAACAGCACCGGCGCGAGCCATAGCGCCACGGTAGAGAAGCCGTCGCCCATCACTGCCAGCGGGGTGTCGTTGGGCGGGGTCGGCGAATTGCGGTTGGCCCAGGCCAGCACGCCGGCGAAGGCGACGCCGAACAGGCTTTCGCCGACGATCAGACCGGTCGCGGCCAGCACGCCCATGCGTTCGGCGAACTCGGCATTGGGGCGGCGTTCGCCGTCCGGGGCCTTTCCACCGATGCTTCGCCTCGTCGGAACCTTGGGCCCCTCCGCCCAGCGGTTGTAGAGGTGGCCGATCACCGCGCCGACCGGGATCAGCAGCGTCAGCCCCATCGGCAGATAGATGCCCATGCCGACCGCGAGCGGGGGCAGGCGCATCCGGCCCGACCGGCCGAGCGCCTCGTCGATCGCGATCACCGCGACGCCGATGCCGGCGCCGAGCGCGATCAGGTTCCAGTCGATGTCGCCGCCGAGCACGCCCTTGGCGATCGACGAGATCAGCGCCGCCTGCGGGGCGGACAGCGCGTTCGGCCCGGCGCCGGGCATGCCGACGAAGCCGAGCGTGTTCTTGAGCAGGTCGAGCACGACGGGGATGGCGAGCGAGCCGAAGACAACGCCGAGGATCAGCGCGACCTGCTGCTTCCAGGGCGTCGCGCCGACGAGCTGGCCGGTCTTGAGATCCTGGAGGTTGTCGTTGGAGATCGTCGCGATCGAGAAGATGATCGCGGTGACGAACAAGGCATAGGCGACCAGCGCCTTCGTCCCCTCGGGATCGCCGCGCTGGCCGAATATGGCGACGAGCAATAGCGACGCGCCGAGCACGGCGAGGATGCCGACGCCCGATACCGGCGAGTTGGACGCGCCGATCAGCCCGGCCATATAGCCGCACACCGCCGCGATCAGTACGCCGACGATCAGGATATAGAGCAGCGAGCCGGCGATCACCGCGCCGGCCTGCGCCGGGCCGCCGGCGGAGAAATTCCACAACAGCAGCGCGATCGGGATCAGCGTCAACGCGACGATCCCGCCGACGAGGCCGATCGGCAGGTCGCGCTCGGTCAGCGCTAGCGCGCCGCCGGCGTTGCGCGCGCGCGACGCGGCAAGGGCGGAGCGCAGCCCGGCGACGATCGGGCCGATGATGCGGATCAGCGACCACAAGGCCGCGACGCCGATCGTCCCCGCGCCGATGAAGCGGACCTCGCCGCGGAAGGTGTGGCTGACCAATGCGTCGACCCCGGCCGACAGGTCGCCCCCCGCCGCGAACCACGGCACCAATATGGTCCAGGACAGCAGCATCCCGACGAACATCGCCGCGCCGACGGAAATGCCGACGAGATGACCGACGCCGATCAGCAGCATCGACCAGCTCGTCGAAAAGCCGGTGGCGGTGCCGCCTATGGCGACATTCTTGCCCGCCTCCTCGGCGACGAGGCGCATCTTGGCGAGCAGCGCGAATCCGCCCGACACCAGCGAGCCGACGACCAGCAGGCGGAGTCCCTGCGCATTCTCGGCCGCGCCGCCGGTGGCACCCGAGCCGACCTTGAGCACCTCGGCGGCCGCGACGCCTTCGGGATAGGGGAGGTCCGAGCCGGTCACGAGCGCGCGGCGCAGCGGCACGGAAAACATGACGCCCAGCACGCCGCCGGTGATGCACACTGCGACGGTCGTCCAATAGGGGAAGCCTGTCCACCAGCCGACCATGATGAGGCCGGGCAGGACGAAGACGATCGCCGCCAGCGTGCCGGCGGCCGAAGCGATGGTCTGGACGATGTTGTTTTCGAGGATGCTGGAGTTCCGGAAGCTCCGCAGCAGCGCCATCGACACGACGGCGGCGGGGATCGAGGTGGCGAAGGTCAGCCCGACCTTGAGCCCGGCGTAGACGTTGGCGGCGGTGAACAGGATCGTGATGACCGCGCCGAGGACGACGCCGCGCAGGGTGAGTTCGGCGGGGGCGGTGGTGTGGTCAGGCGTCATGCGGCGGGCTCACAAGTTGAGAAGGTCGAGACTGTTGTTTCCCTCTCCCAGCGGCGGGAGAGGGAGGGAGGCGGGGAGCGCCGGAAGGGTGAGGACAGGGTGGTCCATCCCTCAGCCCTGTCCTCACCCGCGCGCGCGCTGCGCGGGCTGTCCCCTCTCCTGCGAGGAAAGGGGGAACAAGTTGAGGAAGTTGAGGCGATCGGCGCGCCTCCAAAAGTCACAAAAGTCGCACCCTCTCGCGCGCGCGCGCGAAGGTGCGCAATGTCCTCCACCGTCACCCCCGACTTGAGCCGGGGACCATGTCGGCGCTGGCCGAGCCGGCTCGCGATCGGGTCTGACGTCATGACGGATACCGACTTGGATGCCGGCTCAAGGCCGGCATGACGGGGTGGGCGGGTGCGCGCGTGACAAGTCGAGGAAGTTGAGGCGGTGCGCGCCGTGTTTCGATGGCGTTCCACCCCGGCAAAGGCCAGGGTGGAGCTCGACGGTCGGAAAACTCGCATCGCGCTACGGTGGCACATCTCCGGCCTTGTAGGACAGCCCTCAATCAAGGCGCGATCGGCTCGTTCAGCAGCAGCGCGCGGACGTAGCGGACGGGGGGTGAGCCGTGGGCGAGGACGGCGTCGTTGTAGCGTTTCAGGTCGAACTTGGCGCCGTCGCGGGCCTGCGCGGCGCGGCGGAGATCGAGGTGCTCGGTATAGCCGGTGAAATAGTTGAGCAATTGCGTCGAGGACAGCCGCGCGCGGGTCCATTTGCCCGCCGCCTCGCGCTCCTGCTGGAAGGCGCCGCGCGTCATCAGGTCCATCGCCTGCGCCTCGGTCATGCCCTCGGTATGGATGCCGATGTCGAGCAGGGTGTTGGTGATCGAGCGCAGCCGCATCTTGAGGACGGTGAGGCGGAACAGCGGGTCGGCCATGTAGCCGGCGTCGGCCATCATGCCCTCGGCATAGACCGCCCAGCCCTCGATGAACGACCCCGACGACAGGACCGCGCGCAGCGGTGTCGCGCCGGCGTTGGCGTGCGCGAGCTGGAGATAATGGCCGGGCATCGCCTCGTGGACCGCCAGGTCCTGGATCATGTAGCCGTTATATTCGCGCAGGAACGAGGTCGCCTGCGTGTCGGACCAGCTCGCGGGGATCGGCGACACCGCGACGAAGGTGCCGAGCTGGGGTTCGAGCGGGCCGGGGCTGTCGCAATAAGCGACGGCGACGCCCTGGCGGAACTTCGGCATCTCGATGACGCCGACGGGGCGGTCGGGGACGCTGACCAGCCCTCTGGCGCGGACGAACGCGGTCGCCTGTTGCAGCGCGGCAGTGGTGGTGGCGATGACCTGATCGCGCGCGGGGGCGGTGGCGTAGGTGAGCGCCAGCGCGGCCTCGATCGCGGCCTGTTGCTCGGCGGCGGTCGGTCGGGCGGGGGTGGGGGGTGCGCCGGGACGGGTGGCGAGCACCTGCCGCGCGACGGCATACATCTCGGTGCGCGTGTCGGCGGCGGCCTTGACGGCGCGCGCCTTGATCTCGGCGCGGGTCAGGCCGGTGTCGAGTGCGTAAGCCAGTTTCTGGTCGTAGAGTGCCGCGCCGAGGCGGAAGTCGCCCTTGGCCTGCGGCACGAGGACGGTGTCGAGCCAGTGCTGCTGGTCGGCGACCGCCGCCTTCAGCCCGGCGAGCGCGGCGTCGAAGCGGGCGGCGTCGGCGGCGGGCAGCTCGCCCTTGTGCGGGGCGAGCATCCCCTCGGCGATCTGCAACGTGCCGGCGTTCTGGTCGGACACGGTCTTGGCGAAGACGGCGGGGACGCGCGTGGGGTCGAGGCTGGCGCGCATCGCCAGATACATCGCCGGGATCTTCTCCATCCGCGCGGTCGCGGCGCGCAGCCGGACGGGCCAGGGGGCGAAGTCGCGCGCGGCGAGGCCGTAGAGGCTGCCCGAGATCGCGCCATTGGCTTCCTGCGGATCCCAGCGCCAGGCTTGCAGCGTTTCGAGCGACCAGAGGCGGTAGCGCAGCGCGTGGGTGAGGAGCGCGGCGTCGACCTGATCGTCGCGGGTCAGCCCGGCGCGACGGATGGCGGTGACGCGGGCGAGGTAGGTTTTCAGCATTGCGGCGTCGCGGGCGCGGCCGGTGGCGGAGAGATCGTCGACGTCGCTGTCGTACGCATGGTCGCCGAGATGGGTGGCGTAGCTGGGGTGCGCGGCGGCGAGGTCGCGGAGGTAGTCGCGGCCGAGCTGCGCGAAGCGGGCGTCCTCGCTCGTCTGCGCGGCGGGCGGCGGGGCGGCGCCGGTCAGCGGCAAGGCGGCGGCGAGGAGCAGGGCGATGAGGGTGGGGCGCATCGGCTGAGGTGTAGCCGATCGGCTTGCCTTCACAAGCGCGGGTTGGATGCGTAGGCGCGGAGGCAGGGAGCATGAGCATGACCGAACCATTGCGCGTGGCGTTGGCGGGACTGGGGACGGTCGGCGGCGGGGTCGTCCGCCTGCTCGACGCGAACGCCGATCTGATCGCGCGGCGCGCGGGGCGGCGGATCGAGGTGGTCGCGGTGTCGGCGCGCGATCGGTCGCGGGACCGGGGGTTCGACCTGACACGGTTCCGCTGGGCCGACGATTCGGCCGAACTGGCGCGGATGGGCGACGTCGACGTGGTGGCCGAGCTGGTCGGGGGCGCCGATGGCCCGGCGCTGACGCTGGCGCGCGGCACGCTGGCAGCGGGCAAGAGCCTCGTCACCGCCAACAAGGCGATGCTGGCGCACCACGGGCTGGAGCTGGCGCAGGCGGCCGAGGCGAAGGGCGTGGCGCTGAAGTTCGAGGCGGCGGTGGCGGGCGGCGTGCCGGTCGTGAAGGGGCTGCGCGAGGGCGCGGCGGCGAACCGGATCGCGCGGGTCTATGGCATCCTCAATGGCACGTGCAATTTCATCCTGGCGACGATGGAAGAAACCGGCCGCGACTTCGCCGACGTGCTGGCGGAGGCGCAGGCCTTGGGGTTCGCGGAGGCCGATCCCGGCTTCGACATCGACGGGGTCGACGCGGCGCACAAATTGTCGATCCTCGCCAGCCTCGCGTTCGGGACGCGGCCGGCGTTCGCCGGCGTCGAGGCGCATGGCATCCGCCATGTGCTCGCCGCCGATATCGCCGAGGCGGCGGCGCTGGGGCATCGGGTGCGGCTGGTCGGGATGGCGGAGGCGGACGGACGCGGTTTGTTCCAGCGGGTACATCCGCATCTGGTGCCGCTCGCGCACCCGCTGGCGCATGTGACGGGGGCAACCAACGCGGTGGTGGTCGAGGGCGATTTCGTCGGGCGGCTGCTGTTCCAAGGCGCGGGCGCGGGCGACGGGCCGACCGCGAGCGCGGTGGTGGCGGACCTGATCGATATCGCGCGCGGCGAGTTCGGGCCGCCGTATGCCATGCCGGCGGCGGCGCTCGACGAGCTGGCCGCGGCGGACGCGGGCGAGCGGCGCGGGCGGGCGTATCTGCGCTTCACCGTTGCCGACCGGGTCGGCGTCCTCGCCGAGATCGCGACGGCGATGCGTGACGCGGGGGTGTCGATCGAGAGTCTGATCCAGCGCGGGGTCGAGACCGACGGCAGCGTGCTGGTCGCGATCGTGACGCACGAGGGGCCGGAGCGGTGCGTGGCGGCGGCGCTGGAGCGGCTGCGGGGGTCGGCGAGCCTGGTGGGCCAGCCGTTGTGGATGCCGATCCTGGATTGAGACTTCCCGCTCCCGCTCGCGCGAAAGGGATGTCAGGGCTCCAGCTTTCCCGCCGGGGCGGCGGCGCTCAGGTCGATCGCCTGCCGCCGGTCGCCGTCCTGCGCGCGGGCCTTGGCCCAGCGCCGGTCCTTGCGCGCGTTGCCGACCGCGCTCACGGCCGCCCCGATCGCCTTGTAGACCAGCGGCGCGTCGGTCAGGATGGGACAGCCGCCGATCTGGGTCGCGCAGGCGGCGGCGCCCCCCTTGTTGTCGCGATAGTCGCCGCTGTCGGGCTTGACGTAGTTCGGCGTCGGTGGCGCGTCGTCGGGAAGGGGGAGGCGGTCGGACGCCGTGCCGTCCTTCGCGCAGACGACGACATCCGTCGACGCGGCGGGCGTGGCGCAGGGGTTGTAGAGGATCGAGAACTTCGCGGGCGGCGTGGCGCTCGCCGAGGTGGCGGCCTGGAGCGCGAGGGCGAGGAGCAGCATGATGCCATTCTCATCCGCCGGCAGGCCGGTGTGCAAGCCTCAATAAGCGGAGGAGTAGATCGTCCGCGGCTTGGTCGTGCAATAGAGGTTGCCGATCCGCTCGCAGTCGGCGCCGGTGATCGCCAGCGCATCGTCCTTGCCGTCGGCCGGGCCGGCGACGTTGGGGTCGAGCCGGTAGCGCGAGCGGCGCGGCGCGGCGGGCTCGTCGGCGGGGATAATATGCTGGTCGGCGAGCTTGATCGTCGCGTTCGCGTCGATCGGAACATCGGCCGCGAGCAGGCTGAGCAGGATAAGCATGGCCGACACCCCTGTTGTGACGAACCCCGATTGAACGCTCGCCCGACCAAGAAGTTGCTAAGCATCCTGGTTAATGCGCGGGACGCCGAGGCGCGGGATGTCGATCTTCGGGCAGCGGTCCATCACCACCTTCAGCCCGGCCGCCTCGGCGCGGGCGGCGGCGGCGTGGTTGATGACGCCGAGCTGGAGCCAGACCGCCTTCGCGCCGACCGCGATCGCCTCGTCGACCGCGTCGCCGGCGGCCTCGGGGCGGCGGAAGATGTCGACGATGTCGATCGGATCGCCGAGCTGGCGCAGGTCGCGGAAGACGAACTCGCCATGGACGTGCTCGCCGGTGATCTGCGGGTTGACGGGGATGACGCGATAGCCGTGGCGCTGGAGGTAGGCCATCACGCCGTACGAGGGCCGGTCGGGCCGGTCGGACGCGCCGACCATCGCGATGGTGCGGGCCTGGCCGAGCAGGTCGCGGATGTCGGCGTCGGCGGTGAGGGGCATGGCAGGTCTCCTGGAGGGGAGAACGCGGTTTCGGTACGCGGCGTTCCGAGCCGGTGACGCTAGTTGGTGCCCAGCCAGTCCGCGACCTGCGCCGCGATCGGGGCGAAGACCGTGTCCTCCCCCGCCGCCGGTGGCTCCCCGGCATCGCTCGCCGTCCGGATGGAAATGGTCAGCGGAACGCGGCCGAGGAAGGGGATGTCCAGCGCCGCCGCCGCCGCCTCCGCGCCGCCGCTGCCGAACGGGTCCGAGACCTCGCCGCAATGCGGGCAGGCGTAGCCGGCCATGTTTTCGACCAGGCCGATGATCGGCACGCCGGCGGCGCGGAACAGGTCGATGGCGCGGGTGGCGTCGATCAGGGCGAGATCCTGCGGCGTCGAGACGATCACCGCGCCGGCCGGGCGATGCTTCTGGATCATCGTGAGCTGGACGTCGCCGGTGCCCGGCGGCAGGTCGACGACGAGCGTGTCGACCGCGCCCCAGTCGGCATCGACGAGCTGGCCGAGCGCGCCCGCCGTCATCGGCCCGCGCCAGGCGATCGCCTTGCCGGGCGCGACGAGCTGGCCCATCGACAGCAGCGGCACGCCGAAACGGGTCGGGACGGGGTCGAGGCGCTTGTCCTTCGCGGTCGGGCGCGTGCCTTCGACGCCCAGCAGGCGCGGTTGCGAGGGGCCGTAGATGTCGGCGTCGACCAGCCCGACCCGGCGGCCCTGCCGGTGCAGCGCGATGGCGAGGTTGGCGGCGAGCGTCGACTTGCCGACCCCGCCCTTGCCGCTCGCGACCGCGATCAGGCGCCGCGCCGTGCGCTCGGCGGTGGCGACGATGCGGACCTCCGCGACGCCGGGCAGCGCGGCGGCGGCGCGGATGCGCGTCTCCAGCGCCTCGCGCTCGGCGGCGGCCAGCCCGGTCGCGTCGAGCACCACCCCGACCCGGTCGCCCTCGACGCGCACGGTCGCCCGCGCGCCGGCAACCTCGGCTACCTTCGTCCTGATTTGATCCGCATCCATCCCGGCCGCTTAGGCGTGCCCACTGTATTTCGCCACGGGTCGTTCCTATAGGTACGGCCATGAACTTTCTGTCGCGCTGGTTCCAGCGACCCCGCCTCCAATCCATCGACACGCCCAAGGGCCCCTGGGGCGGAGGCGACGGCGGTGAGGGCGGCGGCGGCGGGGGCGGCGGCCCGCGCAATCCCTGGTCGGTGCCGCCCGGCGGCCGCAAGCAGCCGCAGCGCCCGGCGACCGCGCTCGACGACTGGCTGAAGAAGGCGCGCGGCCTCGGTGGCGGCGG
>CAXTHQ010000031.1:0-9392 GCA_964244185.1 uncultured Sphingomonas sp. | reverse complement strand
CGGCGACCGCGCTCGACGACTGGCTGAAGAAGGCGCGCGGCCTCGGTGGCGGCGGTGGCGGTGGCGGCGGCGGCTTTCCGAACTTCATCGGCGGCCCCAACGCGGGCGCGCTGTGGAAGATCGGCGCGATCGTGCTGGTGGGGCTGTGGCTGCTGCTCACCTCGATCCACGCGATCGGGCCGCAGCAGCAGGGCGTGGTGACCTATTTCGGCCGCTATGCCGGCACGCTCGACCCCGGTTATCGCCCGACCTTGCCCGCCCCGATCGCGGCGGTGAAGATCGTCGACGTCAAGAGCAACCGGCTGGAGGACTTTCCCGACGGCGGCGGCGAGAATCTGATGCTGACCAGGGATCAGAACATCGTCGACCTCAGCTATTCGGTGCGCTGGAACATCGCCAACCCGCAATTCTACGTCTTCCAGATCGACAAGCCGCGCGACACCGTGCGCGCCTCGGCGGAGAGCGCGATGCGCGAGGTGATCGCCAACGTCACGCTCGACCAGGCGCTGACCAACGGCCGCGCGCTGATCGAGGCGGAGGTGCAGGCCCGGCTCCAGCACATCCTCGACGAATACAGGTCCGGGGTCCGCATCCAGGGCGTCGCGCTGAAGCAGGTCGTCCCGCCCCAGGCGGTCAACAACGCGTTCAAGGACGTGACCGCCGCGCAGCAGGACGCGCAGGCCGCGCGCAACCAGGCGCAATCCTATGCCCAGCGCAAGGTCGCGCTGGCGCAGGGCGAGGCGGCGCAGTTCGATCGCATCTACGACCAGTACAAGCTGGCCCCCGACGTGACGCGCAAGCGGCTTTACTATGAGACGATGGAGCAGGTGCTGGCCAAATCGAACAAGACGGTGGTCGAGGCGGGCGGGGTCGTCCCCTATCTGCCGCTCGACCAGGCGCGGCGCGCGCCCGAACCCGAAGTCCAGGCGGGAGGCCAGCCATGACCGGCTGGCTCAAGAGCCCGATCTTCGCCGGCCTCGCCGCGCTGGCGGCGGTGATCGTCGCGATGGCGACCTTCGCGATCGTGCCGGAGACCGAGCAGGCGGTGATCCTGCGCTTCGAGAACCCGATCCGCACCGTCAACGTGTGGCAGAAGGGCGAGGTGTTCGGGCGGACGGGCGCCGGGCTGATCGCGCGCGTACCGTTCTTTGACCGGCTGGTGTGGGTCAACAAGAAGGTGCTCGACGTCGATTACGACAACCAGCAGGTGCTGTCGCGCGACCAGTTGCCACTGGAGGTCGACGCCTTCGCGCGCTTCCGCATCATCGATCCGCTGAAGGCGGTGACCGCGACGGGCTCGACCTCGTCGACCGAGACGGCGGTGACCTCGGCGTTGCAGCCGCTGCTGGGCAGCTCGATCCGCGCCGAGCTGGGCAACCAGCCCTTCGCGACGCTGCTGACGCCCGAGCGCGATCAGGTGATGGACAATATCCAGACTCGGTTGCAGCGGCTGGCCAGCCAATATGGCGTCCAGATCGTCGACGTGCGGATCAAGCACGCCGACCTGCCGCAGGGCAGCCCGCTCGACAGCGCGCTGAAGCGCATGGCGACCGCCCGTCAGCAGCAGGCGGTGACGATTCGCGCACAGGGACAGAAGGACGCGCAGATCATCCAGGCGCAGGCCGACGCCGACGCCGCGCGCATCTATGCCGCGAGCTTCAGCAAGGACGCCGACTTCTACGATTTCTACCGCGCGATGCAGTCGTACAAGCATACCTTTGGCGCGGACGGCGCGCCGGCGGAAGGGCAGGGGGCGACGTCGATCATCATGTCGCCGGGGAACAGCTATCTGCGGCAGTTCGAGGGGCGGAAGTAGGGCAGGTAACTCCTTCCCGTCCCGGGGAGGATTGGTAGGCATTGCAACGCTGCTTCGGGCGTCCATATTCAAGCGCTGTTCAGCCGCAGACGGCGATTACATCTGTGATCCTGGGCGGGGCGCCCGCCCCCGTATTTCGAGAGGACTCGACCAAGTGCGCTACACTTACGCCCTCACCGCCGCCTTGCTGCTCGGCGGTGCCACCGCCACCCTCGCGCTCGCCCCCGGCGGGCTGGCCCCCGGCGGCGCGCAGACCGCCCAGAACGAGCCCGGCGCGATCCAGGCCGCGGCACCCAAGGCCGGCGCGCCGATGAGCTTCGCCGACATGGTCGCGAAGCTGCAGCCGGCGGTGGTCAACATCTCGACCAAGCAGACCATCGTCCGCCAGGCGCAGGCCAATCCCTTCGCGGGCACGCCGTTCGAGGGGCTGTTCGGGCAGCAGCAGGGCGGCGGCGGCGCGCCGCAGAAGCAGGAGGGGCAGTCGCTCGGCTCGGGCTTCATCATCTCGCCCGACGGCTATGTCGTCACCAACAATCATGTCGTCGTCGCCGGCGTGCGCGGCGCGACGGTCGATTCGATCACGGTGACGCTGCCCGACCGCAAGGAATATCCCGCCAGGCTGATCGGCCGCGATGCGGCATCGGACCTGGCGCTGCTCAAGATCACCGCCTCGGGGCCGTTGCCCTTCGTACGTTTCGGCGACTCGACGCGCGCGCGGGTGGGCGACTGGGTGGTCGCGATCGGCAACCCGTTCGGGCTCGGCGGCACGGTGACCGCCGGCATCGTCTCGGCGCTGCATCGTTCGACCGGGCTGGGCGCGTACGACCAGTTCATCCAGACCGACGCCGCGATCAACCAGGGCAATTCGGGCGGCCCGATGTTCAACCTCAACGGCGACGTGATCGGCATCAATTCGCAGATCCTGGGCAACCAGTCGGGCGGCAACATCGGCATCGGCTTCGCCATCCCCGCCGAGCAGGCCAAGCCGATCATCGATACGCTGATGAAGGGCCAGAAGGTCGCGCGCGGCTATATCGGCATCGGGCTGGGCGGCCAGATCGACGAGGACGCGGCCGCCGCGCTCGGCATCCCCAAGAACGCGGGCGAGCTGGTCGCGCGCGTCGAGCCCGATGGCCCGGCGGCGCGTGGCGGGCTGAAGGTCGGCGACGTCGTGACGCAGGTCAACGGCCAGGCGGTGACGCCCGACCAGACGCTGTCCCGCCTCGTCGCCGCAGTGCCGCCGGGGCGGATCGCGAAGCTCGACGTCATCCGCAACAACCGGCCGCAGACGGTGTCCGTGACGGTCGCGCCGCGCCCGTCGGAGGAGCAGCTCGCCGCACTGGTCGGCGGCAATGACGAGTTCGGTCCGGACAGCGACGGCGACGGCACGCCCGATGCCGTCGGTCCGGCCAACAGCAACGGCCTGGGCCTCACCGTCCAGCCGCTGACCCCGCAGATCGCGCGGCAGGTCGGCGTCGATTCGACCGTGCAGGGCGTCATCGTCGCGCAGGTCGACCCGTCGAGCGACGCGGCGCAGAAGCTGAAGCGCAGCGACGTCATCTCGGCGGTCAACGGCACCCCGGTGCGCACAGCCGCCGAACTGGCGGCGGCGGTGGCACAGGCGCGGGCGGCGGGCCGCCCCCAGGTGCTGCTGCTGGTCCAGCGCGGCCGCGCAGGCGGCGGGTTCATCGCGGTGAAGATCGGCAAGAGCTGAGGACCGGGCGACCGTCTCGGACATCCGGACCAGGAAGTCGCCGGTCGGATCGAGCGGCGGCCTCCTTCGTATCGGCGTACTGCCGAGAACAATGGCCACAAAAAGGGCCGCCCCGATCGGGACGGCCCTTTTAACTAATGTCGGTACGATCAGAAACGAGTGGTCACCGCTACCTGATAGCGTCGGCCGATCTGATCGAGATAGTCTGCGAAGCGATAGCCGAGATCACCTGCCGTCGTCTGATCGAGCACGTTCGAGACGTTGAACTGCATCCGAAAGCGCTCGTTCACATCCACGCCGAGCGCGAGATCTACGTTATGCAGCGCCGGATAGCGATTGTACGGATAGGTTTCGATCCCCAACGCCCCACCGGGAGGATTTCCGGTAAAGATGCGGGTCGGCGACTGCCGGTTCCAGGTGATCTGGCCATATCCCTTGCCCACTTCGTAGCGCGTCGATAGCTGCGTCTTCAGCTTCGGTCGGGCGAAGCCGCCGGCCGTCGCGACGCGGTCATTATTAAATGTTCCCGATGCCGAAGTGTCGTACCTGATCAGGTAATAAGCGTTGGCGCGCAACGTGAGCCGTCCGCCGAACAGACCGAAAGCATAATTGCCGGTGCCGTTGATCGCTCGCACCTGAAGCTGGCCAAGGTTGAGGAAGCCGGCCTGCACGCCGTTCTGGATCTGGAAGTCTGGCCCACGTGTGAAGCGAGAACAGCCGTTGATTCCGATCTGCGCCGTCGAGTCCGGATAGGTTGGGCTGTCGTAACAGCCTTGGATGAAGGTGCCATTACCGGCAGGGATGATGGTGTCTTTTACGTTGACCGAGATATAGTCGGCTTGCAGCGTCAGGCCGGGGAGGAAGCGCGGCGTAAACGCGCCGCCCGCCGTCCAGCTCTCGCCGCGTTCCGGCTTCAACTGCGGCGATCCGGAGAACGTCGCCTGAAGGCTGCCGCCCTGCGGCGTGAAGGTCGCGAGGAAGGTGTTCGCCGAGGCGGCATCGGTCGCGTTGCCGTTGGCGATCGCCGCCGCGACGCAGTTGGCGCGCCGGGTCGTCGGCACGCTGCCCAAGCCGATATTGGTCGGACCGCACAGGTCGGTCACCGCCTGGAACGCCGGCTGGCCGCCCAGGAAAAGCTCGACGATCGACGGTTGACGAAGCGACTTGGTATAGTTGCCGCGGAACGAGAGGTCCCTGATCGGCGCCCAGGTGCCGGCCAGCGAATAGATCGTGCCCGCCTTGCCGTCGGCGCGGGGCGTGACCACCCGTCCCGCGAGGCTGCGATAGGTCGCACCCTCACCGCTCTGCTGCGACACGCGGATCGCCGGGTTCAAGGTCAGCCGACCCATGAAGTCAAGGAAGTCCGGCCCGGTGAGCGGCACCGAGAGCTCGCCACCGATTTCATACGTCTGGGTAAAGGCGTCGGTCTGCGCCGACGGTGCCGACCGGGTCCGACCGAGATTGTTGAGATCGTTGACCGTGAAGGCCAGGCTATCCTTGCGATATTCGCCGTTGGCATTGAACTGCAATGCTCCGGCCGGCAGGTTGAACAGCCCGCCGCCGACCGACGCCTGGATGTAGCGCTGTTGCGATACGTTGCGGAACAGCGACGTGCCGATGACATACTTCTTCGATGCATCCGACATCTGGTTGTAGCCGAAAGGATTGAGCGGCTGGCAGGAGTCGATCAGCGCCTGGGTGATGGTCGGCAGGACCAAAGTCTCGGTCGGCAGGCCGTCGGCACCGCGCAAGCGCGTGATGTTCTCGGATGTCCCGATCGGCGTGCGGCCCAGATATTGGGTCGGAAACACCTTGGCGCGACAGACGATATTGCCGTTGGCCACGCCGGTCGTCGCCAGACCCTGGTCAACCGCATCGAGCGCCAGCTGATACTCGAGATCGGCGATATTCGCCGAGCGGGTATTCTGCTTGGAATTGCCGTAATTGCCCGAAATCTCGGCGTTCCAGCGTTGCCCCAGAAAGTCGAACTTTGCCCGCAGCCCGGCGCTGATACGGTACGTCTCCTGACGATTGGTGTAGAGATTAGGACCGAAGATGTCCTGATTCTGGCGGGTGATCAGGAAATTGCCGTTGTTGGTGCCGTTGCCGGCGGCGATGCCGACGGAGTTCAGCACCGTCCGGTTCTGCGCGGAAAGATAGGGGTTGTTGATATTGACCAGCAGCGCGGCATTCTCGGACGTATTGGTGAGAAAGTTCTGCGCGCCGGAGATGTTGCCGAGCGACCGATTGAGGACGTTGGCATAGGTGTTCTCGGTGAAGAACGTCACCTCATCTGACAGATCGATATGGCCGATCGCGTTGGCGACATAGCGGTCCTGCTGCGTGCGGAGCACGGTGTTCTCGAGGCTGCGGCGGAAGCCGCCGTTGCTGCCCCGCGACGACCCGACGGAGAGTGGATCGTTGCCGCTGACCGGTCCGGAGAAGAGATATTCGCGCAGCGTACCGTCGTCGTTGAACTCCAGCGGCACGGCGCGGTACGGCAGCACCTGGTTGACCGGGACCTGCACGGTCGCGCCGTTCACCTTGATGCCGACCAACGTCGTGTCGGTGTTGGCGATGCGCGGGACCAGCGGGTCGAAGGTGCCGATGAAGTAGTTCAGGTTGGTGCCGGGGTTTGCCGCGAGGAATTCGCGGGCCGTGAAGCGGTTCGCTTGAAGAATATTGACAGCCAGGGTCGACTGCTGCGCCGCGGTCGATCCGGTGGGTGCGGTGACGCCATAGGCCGCGAGTACCTGCGCCGCGGTAACGTTCGACGGCAGCGCGGTCGGCGCGAAGGTCGTGAATGGCACGTTGGTCGCCTGTGTGGTGCGACCGTTGAGGCCGTTACCGCTCAGATTGCCGATAGCGGTGCCATCGTTGAACGCTGTACCGCCAACCCCCGGCAGGCCTTGGATGATGCCGACGCCAGTGTAATTGGCGAAACCGTCGTTCAGCGTCGTGATCGTTGTCCGACCACCGGTGGCATTGGTTGCGGGGATCGCAAATCCGACCGGGGCGATGCCGTTGTTGAAGGTGATGAAGTTCGACGTCCGCAAAGTCGCGCCCGCCCCCGTCGTGATTGGCGTATAGGGGGTGTAAAAGGTGTTGCTCTGGACGTTGAGAACCGTGCCCGGGTTGCTCAGCGTTTGGGTCACCAGCCCCAGACCAAACAGCGTCGAGGGTTGGCCGTCGTCGGTCGCACGCAAGAACGCACCGTTATTCAGGTTCGTCACATCGACGATCGCGGTATTGACGAAAGCTGCATTGCGGATGCCGCCGTTGAACGGGTTTGTATAGGTGCCGGGGCGGATGACGCGGAAATCGCGCGACGTGGCTTGCAGACCATCATTGCGTGAATATTCGACGGAAAGCGTCAGGTTGGCGCGACCGTCGAGGAAGTTGTGGCCAGCCAGAGCGCTTAGCTGATACTGGCCTGCGTCCCCGCGCTCCGATATGCCGGCAAGGCCGCGTAACTGGAGGCCGGAATAATTGTCCTTGAGGATATAGTTCACGACGCCCGCGATCGCGTCGGCACCGTACGCCGCCGCGCCGCCGACCGTGATGACGTCGACGCGCTCGATCAGCGTCGCGGGGATGACGTTGACGTCTACCTGGCTGCCCGTCTCGTTGCCCGCGACGAACAGCGACGCCGAGTTGCCCGACACAAAACGGCGGCCGTTGACCAGCGTCAGCGTCCGCGCGGTGCCGAGGTCGAGCAGATCGACGAAGGCCGCGCCGAGGCTCGCGGTCTGACCGCCGTTGTTGCCGTTGAGCGGGCTGGCGCCGGGGCCGACGAGCGGAATGTCGTTGAGCGCTTCGAGCGCATTGGTGAAGCCGCGTGTCTCGATCGACTGGGCGGTAATCTGCACGCCCGGCAACACGCCATCGGTTTCGGGCCGGCGGATGCGCGAACCGGTGACGACCACGGTATTGTCAGTGCTGACCTGCCCATCCGCCGAGGTCGCCTGCTCCTGTGCTTCCTGCCGTGCGTCGGTCTGAACTTCGGTCGACGTCTTCGCAGCGGCCGGCGTCGTCGGATTAGCCACATTTGGCGCCGCCTGAGCGAACGCGGCTGCGGGGATGATCACGAGCGAGGAGACAAGCGCGGTGGCGCTCAGCAGACGGGTCGACAGCATTTGGATAATCCCCGATATTCTTGCGTCGCGCCTGTTTTGGCGCTTGTGGCCCGGAAATTGCCGACTCCGTGCTGCGATGCAAGAAGATAGCCGTCCATTACCTCCAACCGACATTCATTTTCGGTTCATGTGACAAACTCGTCACAATCGGTCAGTGATGTGTCGGTATTTGACTTGCGCCTGCGCCGTTGGCCATAACGATGCTGCGCAGCATGGCTCATGTTGCGGCGCGGAAAGAAAGCTCCTAGCGTCTCCTCGAAGCAGCGGATCGGGTGGCGTATGAAGAAGCAGGCGGGCGAGGCCGGCACGGGCGCGGTCACGATCAAGAAATACGCCAACCGGCGGCTCTACAATACCGAGACCTCCTCCTACATCACGCTCGACCACCTCGCGCAGATGACGCGCGCGGGGCGGGATTTCCGGGTGATCGACGCGAAGTCCGAGGAGGACATCACCCATAACGTCCTCACCCAGATCATCATGGAAGAGGAGGGGCGCGGCGAGACGCTGCTGCCGGTCAACTTCCTGCGCCAGTTGATCGCGCTGTACGGTGATTCGATGCAGGCGGTGGTGCCGGGCTATCTCGAAGCGTCGATGGAAAGCTTTCGCCGCAACCAGGAGCAGTTCCGCAGCGCGGTGGAGGGCGCCTTCGCCAACTCGCCCTTCGCCGAGATCGCCAAGCGCAACATGGCCATGTTCGATGCCGCCGCGCAGGCGTTCAAGCCGCCCGCCTCGTCGTCGTCCAGGCCGAGCGGCAAGGACGAGGAGATCGCGGCGTTGAAGGCGGAGCTGGCAGAGCTTCAGGGCAAGGTCGAGCGGCTGGGAAGCTAGCCTCGTCAGTCCGGCCCCGTGCGCGGCGTACCAGCCGGCGGCGGCGAGGGTCGGGGCCAGACCCAAGGCGATCCACAGCAGGCTCGCGCCGATCACCGTCGACCAGCGTCCTTCCGACCCGCGGAGGTAATGGATGTGCGCCAGCCTACGAACGGGCCTTCCGCCGCCACGGTATATTTTGAGCTGGATCGCGAAGCCCGCCAAGCGGCGTGGCGGCGCGTCAGCAGGCCAGCGACCGCGACGGGCAGATCGTCGAATACCGGCGCCTGCCCGCCGCGTCCGCCGAGCAGGCTCAGCCCCAGCGGATAGGCGGCCCCGCCGCGGGCGCGCCGCGCTCGTTCGCGCCGACCACCCGCGCCGCCTTGGCCACCACCAGCGCGGTCGCGGCGGCGAAGCCGCAGGTGACGAGCTGACAGGCGAGTATCCCGTCGCCACCGAGCGAGCGCATGGCCGCATAGAGCAGGAACCGCCCGACCGGCTTGCGGTCCCACAGGTCGAGATAGGGAACGCCCCCGTGCAGCAGCCGGTCGCCGACGAGCAGATACCCATTGCTGGTCGACGTGGACGACGGGGTTGCAGAGATCCGGGCGCGCAACGCGAGAGCGAGGAGGGGGAGGAGGATACGGGAGTATCGGCGCTGCGGCACGGACGGCGCTCAGCCGCGCAAAGGGGCAGGAACACGGCGGGCCACGCCGCGGCAAAGCATGTCCTGAGCGCCTGCCTTGCACGCAGTCGAAGGGCCGCGTCGTCGGTCGTAGCTACGCCACGCCGGTCGAGCGTGCGCAAGTCTTGCGCCCGCGTGGCGCCAGCTGCGCTAGAGGCACGCCTCCAGAAACGCCTGGTCGAAGCCGAACTGCTTGGCCTTGTCGAGCGTGTAGGGGCGCAGGCCCATCGA
>CAXTHQ010000030.1:0-20201 GCA_964244185.1 uncultured Sphingomonas sp. | reverse complement strand
CCGCCGCCGCCGCCACCTCGCTCGCCTTGCCCAGCACTCCCCGCGCCGACGCCGAACTCGCCGAGGCCTGCTGGCGCAGCACGACGCCATCCTGGCTCGTTTCCTCCATCGAGCCCGCGATCGTGTCGCGGAACTCCGCCGCCAGCCGGTCGCGCTCGGCGCGTTCGCTGAACCGGCAATAGCCGATGTGCAGCGTGCAATAGATGTCGCCTTCCAGCCCGCGGACCTTGAGCAGCAGGTCCAGGTAGCGCGTCAGCCGTTCGCTATCGCCGACGCGGCGCTGGACGATCGCGAAGAGTCCCCGGCTGCCGGCGTCTATCATCGACAGGATGGGGGTGAGCCCGACGTCGATCGCATAGGCGGAGGCGACGGTGCGCTCGGCCGACGCGACCCAGCCGACACCGCCGAGATCGGTATACAGATTGTGCAGATAGGCGACCGCGAGGTCGTACATCCGTTCCTGATCGTGCGGCGCCCAGTTCTGCGCGGCGCCATAGATGGCGCGCCGGCGCTCCCACAGGGCGATGGCGATGTCGCGTGCCTCCGGCTCGATCACCGTCCACAGCTCGCGCGCCAGGGCCCGGTCGGCGGGGCCGATGTCGAAGATCCGCAGCCGCTCGGCGAGGTCGATCGACGCGCTGACGCTTTCGGGGGGAGGCAGCGTGGAAGGCACAGGCAGGGTTCTCCGGGATTTCCTGGGCATGGCCTACGCGCGCTTGGTTAAACGGAGGTTAGGAGTGGGGGCCGGGGCGGCTTGCATCGCCCACCACCCGCCCTAATAGGTCGCCCAGCATATCGCCCACGAGGAACGACCCCTTGGCCACCCGCACGACGACGCGACCGCTTTCGCCGCACCTCCAGGTCTGGCGGTGGGGGCCGCACATGCTGGTGTCGATCATCCACCGTGCCCTGGGGGTCGGCATGGCGCTGGTCGGCGCGCCGCTGCTCGTCTGGTGGCTGGCGGCGACGGCGGGGGGCGAGGAGAGCTATGCCGGCTTTCTCGACGTTTTCACCTATCACGATGGCGGGTTGAACATCCCGGGTTACGTCATCGCGATCGGCCTCACCTGGGCGGTGCTCCAGCACATGATGACGGGCATCCGCCACCTCGTCCTCGATACCGGTGCGGGCTACGAGCTGCGCCGCAACAAGGCCGGCGCGCTGCTGACGATGGTCGCCTCGACGCTGCTGACGGTCCTGTACTGGGCCTATATTCTGGGAGCGAAGTGATGGGCTCGGGTACCAGCATCGGCCGGGTTCGCGGCCTCGGCAGTGCGCACGAGGGCACGCATCACTGGTGGCGGCAGCGCCTGACCGCCGGCGCGAACATCGCGCTGTTCGCGTGGCTGCTCCTGGCGCTGGCGCGGCTGGGCGCGCATGATTTCGCCGGCGTCCATCTCTGGCTGACCTCGCCGTGGGTCGCGGTGCCGATGGCGCTGCTCGTCCTCAACGTCTTCTATCACCTCCGCCTCGGGCTGCAGGTGGTGATCGAGGATTATCAGCATGACGAGACGCGCGTCGTGCTGATGGTGCTGCTCAACCTCTACACCGTCGCGCTCGGCGCGGTCGCGCTGTTCGCCATCCTCAAGATCGCCTTCACCGGAGCCCCCAAGTAATGGCTGCTGCCTACAAGATCGTCGACCACACCTACGACGCGGTCGTCGTCGGCGCGGGCGGCTCCGGGCTGCGCGCGACGATGGGCATCGCCGAGAGCGGGCTGAAGACCGCCTGCATCACCAAGGTGTTCCCGACCCGCAGCCACACCGTCGCCGCGCAGGGCGGCATCGCCGCGAGCCTCGGCAACATGGGTCCGGACCACTGGACCTGGCACATGTACGACACCGTCAAGGGCTCCGACTGGCTCGGCGACCAGGACGCGATCGAATATATGGTGCGCGAGGCCCCCGCCGCCGTCATCGAGCTCGAGCACGCCGGTGTGCCGTTCAGCCGCAACGATGATGGCACCATCTATCAGCGCCCGTTCGGCGGCCACATGCAGAACATGGGCGAAGGCCCGCCCGTCCAGCGCACCGCCGCCGCCGCCGATCGCACCGGCCACGCGATGCTCCACGCGCTCTACCAGCAGAGCCTGAAATACGACGCCGACTTCTACGTCGAATATTTCGCGATCGATCTCATCATGGAGGACGGCGTCTGCCGGGGCGTGATCGCCTTGTGCATGGACGACGGCTCGATCCACCGCTTCCGCGCGCATCAGGTGGTGCTCGCGACCGGGGGCTATGGCCGCTGCTATTTCTCCGCGACCTCGGCGCACACCTGCACCGGCGACGGCAATGCGATGGTGCTGCGCGCCGGGCTGCCGCTGCAGGACATGGAGTTCGTCCAGTTCCACCCGACCGGCATCTACGGCGCGGGCGTGCTGATCACCGAGGGCGCGCGCGGCGAGGGCGGCTATCTGACCAACTCCGAGGGCGAGCGCTTCATGGAGCGCTACGCGCCGTCGGCGAAGGATCTCGCCAGCCGCGACGTCGTGTCACGCTCGATGGCGCTGGAGATGCGCGAGGGGAGGGGCGTCGGCCCGCACAAGGACCATATCTACCTCCACCTCGACCATATCGATCCCAAGGTGCTCGCCGAGCGGCTGCCCGGCATCACCGAGACGGGCAAGATCTTCGCCGGCGTCGACCTGACGCGCCAGGCCCTGCCCGTCACGCCCACCGTCCATTACAATATGGGCGGCATCCCCACCAACTGGATGGGCGAGGTCGTCCAGCTCAGGGACGGCAACCCCGACAGCGTCGTCCCCGGGCTGTTCGCGGTCGGCGAGGCGGCGTGCGTGTCGGTCCATGGCGCCAACCGGCTCGGCTCCAACTCGCTGATCGACCTCGTCGTGTTCGGCCGCGCCACCGGCAAGCGGATCGCCGAGATCCAGAAGCCGAACGCGCCGCACAAGCCGCTGCCGGCGGGGTCCGAAGAGCTGGCGCTTGGTCGCCTCGACCATTTCCGGAACGCCAAGGGCGGATCGCCGACGTCCGAAATCCGTCTCGACATGCAGCGCACGATGCAGAAGCATTGCGCAGTGTTTCGCGACAACGCGCTGCTGACCGAGGGGCAGGCCAAGATCGCCGAGACCTATCGCCGCTTCGCCGACGTCGGCATCGTCGACCGCTCGCTGATCTGGAACACCGATCTGGTCGAGACGCTGGAGCTCGACAATCTGCTTGCCCAGGCGGTGGTGACGATGGACTCCGCCGCCAACCGCCACGAATCCCGCGGCGCGCACGTCAACGAGGACTATCCCGACCGCGACGACGCCGGCTGGATGAAGCACACCATCACGACGTTCCAGGGCTGGGGCGGGCAGGGCGGCGCGACCGCGATCGATTATCGCCCGGTCCACGACTACACGCTGACCGACGACATCGAGTACATCAAGCCGAAGAAGCGGGTGTATTAGGCGGGCGAGGCGGCGGACAATCCGTCTCGTGATGAGGTCACGGCGAGAACATCGTGGTGAGCACGATCAAGACGGCCGTCATCGTCTGCCGGTCCAGTTGGCCCAGCCGTTTGACCAGCCGCTGCCGGTCCAGCGCGCGCATCTGATCTGGAACGACCACACCCGCCACTCCCTGGAAGTTGGCCTGCACCCTGAAACGCGCGAGGCGACCAGCGCTGGTCAATGGCGCGACGATCACCGTCTGCAGCCGCTGATTCAGGTCGTCGGGCGAAACGATAACGCAAGGTCGCGTCTTTTTGATCTCGCTACCGACGGTCGGGTCGAGCCTGCACAGCCAGACCTCGCCGCGCTTCACCAGACGAGCTCGTCATCGCCATCGTTGCCGAATGCCATCCACTCGGCCTCTTCTTCGGTCAGCGGCAGCGCACCGATCCGCTCCGCGTCTTCCGCCCAGCCCGCCCGGGGGTTCACGATGGGAGTCACGACGACCTTTCCCGCCTCGACCGTCACGTCCATGGCCATTCCCGCTGTCGCGCCAATCTCTTTGAGGATGATGCTCGGGACGATCATCCCCACCGAATTGCCCATCTTGCGAAGCGAAGTCTGCATGACGCGCACCTAATCCTGAACTGATGTTAGCACAAGGTTGTAACAAACAGGACGACTGGCTGTGGCTTGGCCGGAGCGGTGCTGGCGAGGAGCTAACGGCGTCGCTAAAGCCATCGCAAGCCATGGAAGCCTACCCCCTCGTCAAGACCCTCCATATCCTCTCGGCGACGGTGCTGTTCGGCACCGGGCTCGGCATCGCATTCTTCTTCTGGATGGGCGGTCGCGCCGGGGATGACCGGGCGGCGTATTTCGCGGCGCGGGCGACGGTGATCGCGGACCTGGTATTCACGACGAGCGCCGGCATCTTTCAGCCGCTGACCGGCGCATGGCTGGTGTGGCGGGGCGGGTTCGATCCGCAGGCGCGCTGGCTGGTGGTCACCTACGCGCTCTATGGAATCGCCGGGGCGTGCTGGTTGCCCGTCGTGTGGCTGCAACTGAAGATCCGCGACCAGCTCGCGGCGAAGCTCGCAGGCGGTCCCTTCGATGCAGCGCTATACGCACACCGCCGACGCTGGTGGTTCGCGCTAGGCTGGCCTGCGTTCCTGGGGCTGGTCGCGATCGTCCATCTGATGGTGAGCAAGCCGGCATGACCTCACCCCTGCGCGTGCTCGTGATCGGCGGCTACGGCAATTTCGGCAGCTATATCGTGCGCAGCCTCGCGCCCGATCCACGAATCCAGCTCCTGATCGGTGGCCGTTCGCTGGCCAAGGCGACCGCCTTCATCGACACGCTCGCTCCCGCACAGCCGGCCGAGGCGTGCGTCGTCGACATCGAGGGCGACATCGCCGGCCAGCTCGCCGCGCTGAATCCGGGGCTCGTCATCCACACCACCGGGCCATTCCAGCGTCAGGGATATCAGGTCGCCGAGGCCGTGATGGCGTGCGGGGCGCACTATTGCGATCTCGCCGATGCCCGCGCCTTCGTCGCCGGGATCGGTGCGCTCGACCCGCAGGCGCGCGCCGCCGGGGTGGCCGTGATCGCCGGGGCAAGCTCCGTGCCATGCCTGACCGCCGCCGTCATCGACCGCTATCTGCCCGATTTCGCGGCGCTGACCGAGGTCCGCTACGGTATCAGCGCCGCGCAGCAGACCAATCGCGGGCTGGCGACCACCACCGCGATCCTCAGCTATGTCGGCAGGCCGTTCCTCGCCTGGCGCGACAGCCGGCCATATCGCGTGTTCGGCTGGCAGCGCCTCCACGCCGTCCGCTATCCCGAGCTCGGCGTCCGCCTCTTCGGCGAGTGCGACATTCCCGACCTCACTCTCTTCCCAACGCGCTACCCCGCGCTCAAGGAACTCCGTTTCTCGGCCGGCCACGAGATCGCGCTCCTCCATCTTGGCACCTGGGGGCTGAGCTGGCTCGTCCGCGCCGGCCTCATCCGCCATCTCGAAACGCACGCCGAGACGTTGCTCGACCTCGCCTTCCGCTTCGACCGGCTCGGCTCCAGCCGCTCGGGGATGCACATGATCCTGTCGGGAACCGGCCATGACGGCCGACCCCACGAGCAGCGCTTCTTCCTGATCGCGCGCTCGGGCCACGGTCCCTACATCCCGTGTATGCCCGCCATCCTCATCGCCCGCCGGCTGGCCCGAGGCGAAACGATCGCGCCGGGGGGGCGGCCCTGTCTCGACCTGATCGACCTCGACGACTATCTCGGCGCGCTCAAGGGGTTCGACATCGAGGTGGTCGCGTGATCCCCTACAGCTATCGCGCCGACCCCGCCGTGCCCGCCTTCGACGACAGCCGGCCGCTCTACGTGTTCGACGGCGAGTGCGTGCTGTGCTCGCGCGGCGCGGCGTGGCTGATGCGCCACGATCCGGCCGGCCGCGTCCGCTTCACCTCGGCGCAAGGCGCGATCGGCCGCGCGCTCTACGCGCATTACGGGTTGCCGGTCGACGACAGCTATCTGCTGCTCGACGAGGGCCGGCTGTACACCGCGACCGACGGCTTCCTGCACCTGTTCGCGCTGCTCGGCGGCGGGTGGCGACCACTGGGCGTCGGCCGGTTCGTCCCCCGCGTCTGGCGCGACGCCGCTTACGGCGTGGTCGCCCGCAATCGCTACCGCTGGTTCGGCCGCGCCGGGCAGTGCGCACTGCTGACGCCCGATCAACGCGCGCGTCTGGTCCAATAATGCTCCGCGCCTGGCTCCTCCTGCTCGCCGCGAGCGTTGGCGCGCCGCCCGCCACGCTGGGCGCCGACGCCTTTTATACCAAATATCTCGACGCCGCCGGCATCCCGATCCTCGCCTCCGCCCGCGCGCCCGACGAGGCCCTGGGCGCGGCGCGCGACATCGTGACGGGAATGCTCGCCCACCGCCCCGATCTCGCCCGCCGGCTCGTTGCGCAGGGCTATCGCGTCGCGGTGATGGCGCCCGACGAGGCTACGACCGACCTGCCCGAACAGCGCGGCTGGACCAGGCCGACCGCCGCCGACCCGCGCCTGACGCGATGCGAGCGCAAGCATTACGACGAGCGCATCGGCCGCCTCACCGACCGCCAATATTGGGACGCCCGCGCGCGCGGCATGGCGGGGCCGCTGACCAGCGCCGGCGCGGAGAACCTGCTCGCCGGCCCGGGCGATCGCTATCATGGCGAGAACATCTTCGTGCACGAGTTCGCGCACGACGTCCTCGCCGCCATCCGCGCCGTCGACGTGGTCCTCTATGCGCGCATCGAGCAGGCCTATGCGAAGGCGCTCAAGCAGGGCCGCTGGAAGGACGAATATGCGTCGACCACCGTCGACGAATATTGGGCGGTCGGCACGCAATTCTGGTTCAACTCCGGCCGGATCGTGGTCTTCGACCGCGTCCACATCCTGTCCGACGCCGACCTGACCCGCTACGACCCCGCCCTCGCCGCGACGCTGCACGCCGCTTATGGCGACACTCACCGCCTCGCCGGCGACCGCTTCTACCAACACCCCGACCGCGTGCCGAAGGTTCCGTTGCCGAAGTTCACGGCCGAGGTTTGCTAGTCCTGCCCGCGAACAGCAGCGCCACCGCACCCGCCACCACGCCCAGCCCGACGGCGGTGGTCTTCGGATGCAGCATGGCGCTCGTATAAATGCTGTGGCGCAGGCGATGCGGGTGTTCGCCCGAGCGCTCGTTGCCGGCATTCGCGCCCGCGAACAGGTTGGACGGTCGCGGCTGCGGCGTGGTCGGCGAATAGGCCGCCTTCGCTCCGCGCGGCGCGAGCCATTCGTAGAGCGTCGGGAAATGCTGCGAGAACAGCACCTGCGCGCGCCCGACGCCGCCGACCGTCACCTCGCGACGCGGGTGGACACACGAATCGAGGATCGCCCCGGCCACCAGCTCGGGGTCATAGGCGGGCGGCGGGATCTGCGCTTCGCCGTCCGAACCGTGGTTGGACGCGTGCTGCCCGATCGGCGTGTCGATGCCGGCGGGCTTTACCAGCGTTACCGAGATCGGCAGGCCGTCCGCCTGCAATTCCATCCGCAGCACTTCGACATAGGCCTTTACCGCGTGCTTGGTCGCCGAATAGACGCCCATCGGCGGCGAGGGCATGTCCGACGCCAGGCTGCCGACGGTGACGATCGCGCCGCCGCCGCCCAGGTGCGGGACCGCCGCTTCGCAGCCGTGGACGACACCGAAATAATTGGTGCGGAACAATTGCTCCTGCTCGACCAGCGGCGTGTCGAGCACCTTGCCGTAGATCGCCGAGCCGGCGTCGTTGACCCAGCTATCGATCCGCCCGAAGCGCGCCACCGCCTTGGCCGCCGCCGCCTGCACCTGCGCAGCGTCACCGACATCGGCGACCGCGAAGTCCGCGTCGCCGCCGGCGGCGACGATGCCCTCGACCGCCGCGCGCAGCGCGTCCTCGCTCCGCGCGACCAGCAGCACCCTGGCTCCCGCCGCCGCCGCGCGTCGGGCGGTGACGAGGCCGATGCCCGAACTCGCGCCGGTGATCACGATCACCTGCTCGGCGAGCGGCTTCAGTTTGATTGTCATCGAAAATATCCTTCGTGTGCCAACCCGGCGGGCGGCCTGGGGTTCCGCCGCTTGACTTGGCGATGTCCGGCCTGAAACCTGCCCGGCGATGCATGTCCTCCGCGCCCTCCGCCACGTCGTCGCCATCGTGGCGACGCTGCCCCTCGCCGCCTCGGCCCAACATCCACCGGCGCCGCCGCCGTACCAGCCCGTCCAGCACCAGTTCGGCGCGCCGCTGATCGACCGTGCTTCCGCCGAGGAACTCGCCGCCCTCGCCGACCAGGGCGTCGCGATTGAGCACGACCGCCCGCCCGCGCAGGCGCTCGCCGAGCACCGTCGCCTCGACCAGGCGCTCGCCAGCCTCTCCCCCCAGCGCAAGGGCGTGGTCGACGCCTATGTCGTCACCGTCGCGCTCGACAGCGACCCGGTGTTCGGGCGTGAGGCGCGCGAGGCGGGGCGCGTCCTCACCCGCCGCTACGGCGCGACCGGGCGCAGCATCACGCTGGCGGGAACCGACGGCGCGGCGGACTCGGCGCTGCCGATGGGCTCGCCCGCGAACATCGCCGCCGTCCTCGCCCGCGTCGCCGAGCTGATGGACAAGGACGAGGACGTCCTCATCCTCTACACCACCAGCCACGGCGCGCCGTTCGGGATCGTCTACAACGACGGCGATCAGGGCTTCGGCGCGATCTCGCCGACGCGGCTGTGGACCGAGCTGTCGACGCTCGGGATCAGGAACCGGCTGCTCCTCATCAGCGCCTGCTTCGCCGGGGTGTTCGTGCCGTTGCTCGCGTCGGACACCACCGCGATCGTCACCGCCGCCTCGGCCGATCGCACCTCGTTCGGCTGTCAGGCCGACATGGACTGGACCTTTTTCGGCGACGCCGCGATCAACCATGCGCTGCGCAAGCCCCAGCCGCTCGGGGCCGCCGCCGCCGAGGCGCAGGCGCTGATCGCCGGCTGGGAAGGGCAGGGCGGGCTCACGCCCTCGCAGCCGCAGGTGTCGATCGGTGCCGGCGTCAGCCGCTGGCTCGCCCCCCTGGAGGCGCATCTCCCCCCCGCCACGCCCCTCGTCGGCCGCCCCGCCACGCAATCGCTCGGGGCGGCGCAGGAGGCGCTGAAGGCGAGGAGGCGCTGAACAGCCCGCCGCCGCGCTGGAACGATCTCGGCCCGACATGGTTAGCGCGCGGATGACCGACACCCCCAGCAACGCCAGCAACTATCCGTTGCTCGCCCATCCGCACGTCCAGCTTCATGGCCCCGTCGACGACACCATGTACCGGACCTTCAAGCAGCAGCTCGCCGATGCCCCCGCCGACGGTCCGCTGGTCGTCGCGATCACGACGCTCGGCGGCGACCCGGAGATGGGCCGCGCGATGGGCGACGACATCCGCCTGCTGCGCGACTACACCGGCCGCGAGACGTTGTTCCTCGGCAAGGTCGCGGTCTATTCCGCCGGCGCGACCTTCATGTCGGCCTTTCCGGTCGAGAAGCGCTTCCTGACGCGCGGCACCCGGCTGATGCTCCACGAGCGTTCGATGATCTCGACCATCCAGTTGGCCGGCCCGTTGTCGACGCTGGTCGCGACGCTGAAAGCCAAGCTCCACGAGATCGAGCATTCGATCGTCATCCAGGAGGAAGGCTTCCGCGACATCGTCGCGGGCTCGAAGGTCGCGTTCGAGGAACTCCAGGAAAAGGCCACCGCCAATTGGTACATCGAGGCGGCGGAGGCCCGCGATCTCGGCCTCGTGCTGGATGTGATCTAGCGCTCCACCGTCACCCGGCCCTGAGCCGGGTCCAGGCTGATACCGAATGAACGGCTCAATCGTATCGCGACGAACCCGGCGCGCGCCTGGACCTCGGCTCTTCGGCCGGGGTGACGGTTGGGGCTGCACACCCTCTGCACGCCCGCTTCCTCAAACCCATATTGGCCCTGCCGCGCGCCAGACCCTAACCCCGGCCCACCCTCACGAAAGGTGCGCCCATGACCGCCGACACGCCCGCCGATACGCCGCCCGCCCCCCGCACCCCCGGCATGAAGCTGCTGATCGCGCTGCTGCTCGGCGCATTGCTCGCGGTGCCGCTGTTTGCGGTCTACCTCCTCGTCTGGGACCGCCAGACCCAATCGACCACCGCCAGCCAGTCGATCACCCAGGGCTGGGGCGGGCCGCAGCACCTTGCCGGCCCGTTGCTCGCCATTCCGTTCCAGGCCGATTCGGTCGAGACGGTAACCGAGAACGGCCGCTCGACCCAGCGCAGCGTCACGGTCGCCCGCGAGCTGGTGATCGCGCCCGACCTGCTCGATGCCCGCACCACCGTCGCGCCGGAAAAGCGTAAGCGCTCGATCTACGAGGCGGTCGTCTATACCGCCGAGAGCGCGGGACAGGCGCGCTTCTCGCTCCCCGCCGATCTGGCGCGGCTTGGCGTGCCGGTCGACCGGCTCCAGTTCGACCGCGCCGAGCTGCGCTTCGGCCTGTCGGACCCGCGCGGGATTGCCGGCGCGCCACCGCGGGTAACCGTCGCCGGCCGCTCGCTGCCGCTGCAACCCGGTCATGGTCTCGCCAGCACCGGCGGCGACGGCTTCTTCGCGGCGGTCGACGGCGGCACGCTGCGCACCGCGCCGCTCGCAGCGGCCTTCCGCTTCACCTTTCGCGGCAACGGCTCGCTGGCGCTCGCGCCCGACGCGGGCGACACCCGCTGGCGCGTGACCTCGACCTGGCCCAGCCCCAGCTTCAGCGGCGGCTTCCTGCCCGTCGCGTCGCGGGTCGGCGCCAAGGGCTTCGCCGCCGAATGGCGGGTCGGCAACCTCGCGCTGGGCCGGGAACTGGCGACGGTCGGCGACGCCAGCGGCAAAACGGCGGGAGGGCCTGCCGAGGCTGCCGGCGAGCGCGAGGCGTGGGTGGAGCTCATCACCCCGGTCGATGTCTATTCCGAGGTCAACCGCTCGGTGAAATACGGCTTCCTCTTCATCGGCTTCACCTTCGCCGCCTTCCTGCTGTTCGACGTCATCGGCGGCGTCCGCGTCGCGATGCCCGAATATCTGCTCGTCGGCATCGGCCTCATCCTCTTCTTCGTGATGCTGCTCGCCTTCGCCGAAGTGATCGGCTTCACCGCCGCCTACCTGCTCGCGTCGGCCGCGATCATCGGCCTGATCGCCGCCTATTCCGCCGCCGTGCTCGGCAGCTGGCAGCGCGGCGGCCTGATCGCGGGGCTGCTCGCCGCGCTGTACGCGGTGCTCTACGTGCTGCTCAGCCTGGAGGCCTTCTCGCTGCTGATCGGCTCCGTCCTGCTGTTCCTGGCGCTCGCCGGGGTGATGTATGTCACCCGTCGCCTCGACTGGAGCGGCGCGAAGTTGAGCTAACCCGTTGAGCAAGGGGGTGCGCCGCGCTAAGTGCACCCCCAAGCTCATTCGAGGACCCTCATGGCCGATTTCCGCCTGCCGCCGAACAGCCGCATCAAGAAGGGCAAGGCGCACCCGCGCCCGGCCGGCGCCCAGCGCCTCAAGGCGTTCAGGATCTACCGCTACGATCCCGACAGCGGCCAGAACCCGCGCTACGACACGTTCGAGCTTGATCTCGACCAGACCGGCCCGATGGTGCTGGACGCGCTCATCAAGATCAAGGCGGAGCAGGATTCGTCGCTGACCTTCCGCCGCTCGTGCCGCGAGGGCATCTGCGGCTCGTGCTCGATGAACATCGACGGCCGCAACGGCCTCGCCTGCACCACCGCGATCGAGGACGTGAAGGGCGAGATCAAGATCACGCCGCTGCCCGCGATGGACGTCATCAAGGACCTGGTCCCCGACTTCACCCATTTCTACGCGCAATATTCTTCGATCAAGCCGTGGCTCCAGACCGTCGGTCCTGCGCCCGCCGGCAAGGAGCGGCTGCAATCGCCCGAAGATCGGTCGAAGCTCGACGGCCTGTACGAGTGCATCCTGTGCGCCTGCTGCTCGACGAGCTGCCCGAGCTATTGGTGGAACGGCGACAAGTTCCTGGGGCCCGCGATCCTGCTCCAGGCGTATCGCTGGCTCGCCGACAGCCGCGACGAGATGACCGGCGAGCGCCTCGACGCGCTGGAGGACCCGTTCCGGCTCTACCGCTGCCACACGATCATGAACTGCGCCAACGTCTGCCCCAAGGGGCTCAACCCCGCCAAGGCGATCGCCGAGATCAAGAAGATGGAAGCCGAGCGGGTGTTATAAAAACCGTTCGTCCCGAGCGAAGTCGAGGGACATTTCGACCAAAGTGTCTCGACTTCGCTCGACACGAACGGATATGAATTGACCGAACCACCCTTCTCCTACGAAGACGACCCCGCCGAGCCCGGCTGGAAGCGCTGGCAGTTCCGCGACCCCACCCGCTTCAACGCCTTCATCGAGCCGCTGTTCGTCCGCCTCGACGGCGACATCGCCCGCGTCCGGATGCACCCGCGGCGCGAGCATTCCAACATGCGCGACGCGGTCCACGGCGGCGCGTTGCTAGGTTTCATGGACGTGGCGCTGTTCGCCGCCTCGCGCGGGCTGGGCGTGCTCACCGCCGGCGGCGCGGTGACGCTCGACCTTTCGGCGCAATTCATCGGCGCGGGGAAGTGGGACGCACCGCTGGAGGCGCGCGTCGAGCTGCTCCGCGAAACCGGCCGGATGCTCTTCCTGCGCGGGCTGGTGGTGCAGGAGGGCCAACCGACGATCGCGAGCTTCACCGGCACGCTGAGGAAGATGGGGTGAGAAACCTGTCACCCTCACCCTGCCGCGGCTGCGCCGCTCCCTCCCTCTCCCACCGGGAGAGGGAAAGGAGCCGCCACAGGCGGCGGGAAGGGTGAGGGTGACCATCTCCACCGTCCTACCCGCCTACGAATCCCTCGTCGCCGCGAACGAACTCCGCCCCGATCCCGAACAGGCCGCCGCCGCTCGCCGCCTCAACGCGCTGGCGCAGGAGCTGGAGGCCGTCCCCCGGCGCGGCAGCACGCTGTGGCGTCTGCTCCGTGCCAAGCCGAAGCCGCCGCGCGGCGTCTATCTCTGGGGCGATGTCGGGCGCGGCAAGTCGATGCTGATGGACCTGTTCTTTGCCAACCTGGACATCCACCGCAAGCGCCGCGTCCATTTCGCCGAGTTCATGATCGAGGTCCACGGCCGCATCGCAATCGAGCGGCGCAAGGAGGTCGGCGACCCGATCGCTCCCGTCGCGCAGGCGCTCGCCGACGAGACGCGCCTGCTCGCGTTCGACGAGATGATGGTCACCAACTCGCCCGACGCGATGATTCTGTCGCGGCTGTTCACCGCGCTGATCGAGGCCGGGGTGACGATCGTCACCACCTCGAACCGCGCGCCCGGCGACCTCTATGCGAACGGCCTCAACCGCGAGCATTTCCTGCC
This sequence comes from uncultured Sphingomonas sp., assembly GCA_964244185.1. GTDB lineage: Bacteria > Pseudomonadota > Alphaproteobacteria > Sphingomonadales > Sphingomonadaceae > Sphingomonas. Next base: position 6,855 of record CAXTHQ010000030.1, on the reverse strand, counting down.
CTTCATCGCGCTGATCGAGGATCGCCTCGACGTGCTGCCGCTCAACGGCCCGGTCGACTATCGCCGCGACCGGCTCGGCCAGCAGGACACCTGGCTCGTCCCCAACGGCGCGGCGGCGACCGCCCAGCTCTCCGCCGCCTTCTTCCGCCTCACCGACTACCCGCCCGAGGATCGCGCGCACGTCCCTACCGAGGAGCTGACGGTGCAGGGCCGCACCCTCCACGTTCCCAAGTCGTTGAAGGGCGTCGCCGTCTTCTCCTTCAAGCGGCTGTGTGAAGAGGCGAGGGGCGCGGCCGACTATCTTGCGATCGCGCGCCGCTTTCACACCGTCATCATCGTCGGCATTCCCGTCCTCGGCCCGGACAGCCGCAACGAGGCAGCGCGCTTCGTCCAGCTCGTCGACGCGCTCTACGAGCACAAGGTCAAGCTCCTCGCCGCCGCCGACGCCCAGCCGGACCAGCTCTACCCCGACGGCGACGGCCGGTTCGAGTTCCAGCGTACCGTCAGCCGGCTGGAAGAGATGCGCTCCGAAGACTATCTGGCCCAAGGCCATGGCAGCAATTGATATTGAGAACCAATCGCAATACTCAACCTTAACGGTTGCCGATCTAGGCGGATGCGCCTAAGCGCCCGCCAGCCATTTGCACGAAGAAGAGGAAGATCGTGGCCCGCAAGAAGATCGCGCTGATCGGCGCCGGCAACATCGGCGGCACGCTCGCCCATCTCGCGGCGCTCAAGGGGCTGGGCGACGTCGTCCTGTTCGACGTCGTCGAGGGCGTGCCCCAGGGCAAGGCGCTCGACCTCAGCCAGTGCGGCCCCGTCGAGGGCTTCGATGCGACCATCACCGGCTCGAACGACTATGCCGACATCGCCGGGGCGGACGTGATCATCGTCACCGCCGGCATCGCCCGCAAGCCGGGCATGAGCCGCGACGACCTGCTCGGCATCAACCTCAAGGTGATGAAGGCGGTCGGCGAGGGCATCGCCGCCAACGCGCCGGACGCCTTCGTGATCTGCATCACCAACCCGCTCGACGCGATGGTCTGGGCATTGCGCGAGTTCTCCGGACTGCCGCACCACAAGGTCGTCGGCATGGCCGGCGTCCTCGACAGCGCGCGCTTCAGCCATTTCCTGGCCGAGGAGTTCAAGGTGTCCGTGAAGGACGTCACTACCTTCGTCCTCGGCGGCCACGGCGACACGATGGTCCCCGTGCTCGAGTACAGCACCGTCAGCGGCATCCCCGTCAGCGACCTGATCGACATGGGCTTCTCGACCAAGGAAAAGGTCGACGAGATTGTCAAGCGCACCCGCGGCGGCGGCGGCGAGATCGTCGCGCTGCTCAAGACCGGCAGCGCCTATTACGCCCCGGCGACGAGTGGCATCGCGATGGCCGAAGCCTATCTCTACGACCAGAAGCGCGTCCTGCCGGCCGCCGCGCATCTGACCGGCCAATACGGCATCGACGACCTCTACGTCGGCGTCCCTGTCGTGATCGGTGCCGGCGGCGTCGAGAGGGTGGTCGAGGTCAAGCTCTCGGACGAAGCCAAGGGCAACCTCCAAGTCTCTGTCGACGCCGTCAAGGAACTGCTGGTGGCCTGCCAAGCCATCGACGAGACGCTGAAGTGATGCTGCTCGCCGCGCTGCTGTTGGCCGGCCTGCAGTCGTCCACCATCACCGACGACGACCAGCTGCCCCCTGCTCCACAGACCGCGATCGTCGCGGGAGGCAAGGCCTGCATCGGGGCCACAACCGACGCGGCTGGACAGGACGCCCGGCTCACCGGGTGGACGCCCGTCACCGGCGGCCACAAGGACGCGACGGCACACCGGGGCGCAGTCGATGGTCGGATCGCGACGCACGACGGCGTGCGTCTGACGGTCAGCAGTGGAATCGACGGCGGCTGCGTCGTGCAGGCGAGGGCCGACGTTGCTTTCGACAAGGCGCGTTTCCTCGCGGAGCTGAGTAATGTGGCCGGCACGCCGATCGACGGCGTCAAATCCAGCGTCGATCTGCCTAACGGTGAACTGATGGTCGTTCAGGTCGGCGGCGAGAACGGCAAGACCTTCGTGCAGCTGGTCGTCGCCAATCAGAAGGGCAAGCACGCCCGTGTATCCAAGGGAAACTGACGCGTGAGCATCCTCGTCGACCGGAATACCAAGGTCATCACCCAGGGCATGACCGGCGAGACCGGCAGCTTCCACACCAAGGCGGCGCTGGAGTACGGCACGCAGATGGTCGGCGGCGTCACGCCCGGCAAGGGTGGCACCACCCACCTCGACCTGCCGGTGTACGACACCGTCGCGGAGGCCGTCGCCAAGACCGGCGCGACCGCGTCGGTCATCTACGTGCCGCCGCCCTTCGCCGCCGATTCGATCCTGGAGGCGATCGACGCCGAGGTGCCGCTGATCGTCACGATCACCGAGGGCATTCCGGTGCTCGACATGGTCAAGGTCAAGCGCGCGCTCAGCGGCTCGAAGTCGCGGCTGATCGGCCCCAACTGCCCCGGCGTGCTGACGCCCGGCGAGTGCAAGATCGGCATCATGCCCGGCAGCATCTTCAAGCAGGGCTCGGTCGGCGTCGTCAGCCGCTCCGGCACGCTGACGTATGAAGCGGTATTCCAGACCTCGAACGCCGGTCTGGGCCAGACCACCGCGGTCGGCATCGGCGGCGACCCGGTCAACGGCACCAACTTCATCGACGTGCTCGAGCTGTTCCTCGCCGACGACGCGACCAGGTCGATCATCATGATCGGCGAGATCGGCGGCTCGGCGGAGGAGGAGGCAGCGCAGTTCCTCCGCGACGAGGCGAAGCGTGGGCGCTCCAAGCCGATGGCGGGCTTCATCGCCGGCCGCACCGCGCCGCCGGGCCGCCGCATGGGCCATGCCGGCGCGATCGTCTCGGGCGGCCAGGGCGGCGCCGAGGACAAGATCGCGGCGATGGAAGCGGCGGGGATCAAGGTCGCGGCGTCGCCGAGCGAGCTTGGGTCGACGCTGGTGAGCGTGTTGAAGGGCTGAGTGTTGCTCCCTCTCCCCCTGGGAGAGGGAGGGAGCCGGCGCAGCCGGCGGAAGGGTGAGGGTGACGGAAACCACTCACCCTCACCTTCCCACCCGCTTCGCGGGCGGGCCCCTTCCTCTCCCGATGGGAGAGGAGATGGAGCAAATGATGGGCTACGAGAACCAGGATTTCAGCGACATCGCCGCCGGCGTCAGCCCGGCGTTCGTCGAGCAATTGTACGCGCGCTTCCGGACCTCGCCCGACACGGTCGAGCCGGGCTGGCGCGGGCTGTTCGAGGGGCTGGAGGGGACCAATGCCGGTCCGAGCTGGGGCAATTCCGCCTGGCCGCCGTCGACCACCGACGACCTGACCGCCGCGCTCGATCCGATGCAGATGGAGCCCGCGCCCCGGCCGGTGAAGGCCAGGGCCGCCCCCGCGCCTGCCGCTGCCGTGGACCAGGATGCGATCATCAAGGCGGCGAGCGACGCCATCCGCGTCCAGATCCTGATCCGCACCTATCGCGTGCGCGGCCATCTCGCCGCCAATCTCGATCCGCTCGGCCTCGCCGGCACCCGCGATCTGCCTGCCGATCTCCAGACCGACTATCACGGCTTCACCGACGCCGACATCGACCGCCCCGTCTATCTCGGCGGCACGCTCGGCATGGAATGGGCGACGGTGCGCGAGGTCGTCGATACGTTGCGCGCCAATTACTGCGGGCCCGTTGGCCTCGAATATATGCACATCGCCGACGTCGACGAGCGCCGCTTCCTCCAGGACCGGATGGAGGGCAAGGACAAGGCGATCGACTTCACCCCGCAGGGCAAGAAGGCCATCCTCAACAAGGTGGTCGAGGCCGAGCAGTGGGAGAAGTTCCTCGGCCGCAAGTACGTCGGCACCAAGCGCTTCGGCCTCGACGGCGGCGAGAGCATGATCCCGGCGCTCGAAAGCGTCATCAAATACGGCGGCGCGGCCGGCGTGCGCGAGATCGTCTGGGGCATGGCGCATCGCGGCCGGCTCAACGTGCTCGCCAACGTCATGGCCAAGCCGCTGCGCGTCATCTTCCACGAGTTCGCGGGCGGCTCCGCCAACCCCGACGACATCGGCGGCTCGGGCGACGTCAAATACCATCTCGGCACCTCGACCGACCGCGAGTTCGACGGCGTCCACGTCCATATGTCGCTGGTCGCCAACCCGTCGCACCTGGAGGCCGCCGACCCGGTGGTGCTCGGCAAGATCCGCGCGATCCAGACCATCGCCGGCGACCTCAAGGATCATTGCACGGCGCTGCCCGTCCTGATCCACGGCGACGCGGCATTCGCGGGGCAGGGCATTGTCTGGGAGTGCCTCGGCTTCTCGGGCATCCGCGGCTACAACACCGGCGGTTGCGTCCATTTCATCATCAATAACCAGATCGGCTTTACCACCAGCCCGCAATTCGCGCGCTCCTCGCCCTATCCGTCCGACGTCGCGAAGGGTGTCCAGGCGCCGATCTTCCACGTCAACGGCGACGACCCGGAGGCGGTGACCTTCGCGACCAAGATGGCGGTCGAGTTCCGGCAGAAGTTCCATCGCGACATCGTCATCGACATGTGGTGCTACCGCCGCTTCGGCCACAACGAGGGCGACGAGCCGAGCTTCACCCAGCCGCTGATGTACAAGGCGATCAAGGACCACCCCCCGGTCAGCGCGATCTATGCCAGGCGTCTCGTCGCGGAGAAGGTGATCGACGCCGCCTGGCTCGACGAGAACGTCGCCCAATACACCAACCTGCTCGAAGGCGAGTTCGCGGCGGGTGCGTCGTACAAGCCCAACAAGGCGGACTGGTTCGCCGGCCGGTGGTCGGGTCTCCACGCCCCCGCAGACGCCGAGACCGCGCGGCGCAGCGTGCCGACCGGGGTCGAGCCCAAGCTGTTCGCGTCGCTCGGCCGCACGCTGACATCGCCACCCGCCGACCTCAGCATCCACAAGACGCTCGCGCGCGTCCTCGATGCGAAGCGCGCGATGTTCGACACCGGCGAGGGCTTCGATTGGGCGACCGGCGAGGCGCTGGCGTTCGGCGGGCTGTTGTCCGAGGGCTATGGCGTCCGCCTGTCGGGTCAGGACTCGGGCCGCGGCACCTTCTCGCAGCGCCACGCCGTGTGGGTCGACCAGACCGACGAGCGCAAGTACATCCCGCTCAGCACCGTCGAACACGGCCGCTTCGAGGTGCTCGACAGCCCCTTGAGCGAATATGGCGTGCTCGGCTTCGAATACGGCTATGCGCTCGCCGACCCCAAGACATTGGTGCTGTGGGAGGCGCAGTTCGGCGACTTCGCCAACGGCGCGCAGATCATGATCGACCAGTTCATCGCGGCGGGCGAGGCGAAGTGGCTGCGCGCCAACGGCCTCGTGATGCTGCTGCCGCACGGCTACGAAGGGCAGGGGCCGGAGCATAGCTCGGCACGCCCCGAACGCTTCCTGCAACTGTGCGCGGGCGACAATATGCAGGTCGCGAACTGCACGACGCCGGCCAATTACTTCCACCTGCTCCGCCGCCAGATGCACCGCAGCTTTCGCAAGCCGCTGGTCGTCTTCACGCCGAAATCGCTGCTCCGCCACAAGCTCGCGGTGTCGAAGGCGGACGACTTCCTCGGCGACAGCCATTTCCGCCGCATCCTGTCGGACACCAACGGCGCGGCGGACGCGGACACCAGGCGCGTCGTCCTCTGCACCGGCAAGGTAGCCTACGACCTGATCGAGGCGCGCGACGCCGCGGGCGACACGGCGACGCAGATCATCCGCCTCGAGCAGCTCTATCCCTTCCCCGGCGACCCGCTCGCCGCCCGCCTTGCGCGGATGCCGAAGCTGGAAGAGCTGGTCTGGGCGCAGGAGGAGCCGCGCAACAACGGCTATTGGTTCTTCGTCGAGCCCTTTATCGAGGCGGCGCTGATCGAGGCCGCCAGCCCGGTCAAGCGCCCGCGCTACGCCGGCCGCGCCGCGTCGGCCTCGCCGGCGACGGGGCTGATGAAGCGCCACCAGCTCGAGCAGGGCGCGCTCGTCGCCGACGCGCTCGGCCACTCCGTCCGCGGCGAAGTCCGCCGCAACCGCGAAACCGACCGCAAGGCCGGCAAGGCGGGCGCGTAATCACAAATTGCCGTCACCCCGGCGAAAGCTGGGGTCTTTCGGTTATGAAGCGACCCCAGCTTTCGCTGGGGTGACGAGGTAGAAACAGATGGCAACCGAAATACTGGTCCCCACGCTCGGGGAGTCGATCACCGAGGCCACGCTCGGCGAATGGCTCAAGCAGCCCGGCGACGCCGTCGCCGCCGACGAGCCGATCGCGAGCCTGGAGACCGACAAGGTCTCGATCGAGGTGCCGTCGCCCGTCGCGGGCGTGATGGGCCAGCACGCGTTTCAGGTCGGCGATACCGTCTCGGTCGGCGCGATGCTCGCGACGATCGACGCCGGCGGCGGCGCGCCTGCCCAGGCGCAGGCGCCGCAGCCCGCCGTCACCCGGTCGCCCGAGCCGGAAGCTGCGCCGGCCCCGAGCAAAGTCGACGGGCCCGTCGATGCCGCCGCGCTGTCGCCCTCGGTGCGCCGCGCGGTGCTGGAACATGGCGTCGATCCCGCGACCGTCACCGGCACCGGCAAGGACGGCCGGCTGACCAAGGAGGACGTCGCCGCCGCCGCCTCCGCCAAGCCGGCAGCTCCCGCCCCTGCCGCGCCGCCCGCGCCACAGACTCCCTCCGTTGCCGCCGCCTCGGGCCGTGGCGAGGAGCGTGTCCGCATGACGCGCCTGCGCCAGACGATCGCGCGCCGCCTCAAGGAGGCGCAGAACACCGCCGCGATGCTGACGACGTTCAACGACGTCGACATGAC
>CAXTHQ010000029.1:0-22223 GCA_964244185.1 uncultured Sphingomonas sp. | reverse complement strand
GGTCGAAGCCGAACTGCTTGGCCTTGTCGAGCGTGTAGGGGCGCAGGCCCATCGATCGATATTCGCCTACGATCTTGCCGTCGGCGCTCTCGTCGAGATACTCGAACTTGAACAGCTCCTGCGTCACGATCACCGGGCCTTCCATGCCGATCACCTCGGTGACGTTGGTGACACGGCGCGACCCGTCGCGCAGGCGCTTGACCTGGATGATGAGGTCGACCGAGTCGGCGATCTGGCGGCTGATCGCCTCCTTGGGCACCTTGATGTCGCTCATCATCACCATGTTCTCCATGCGGGCGAGCGCCTCGCGCGGCGAGTTGGAGTGAAGCGTGCACATCGAGCCGTCGTGGCCGGTGTTCATGGCGGCGAGCATGTCGAAACACTCGCTGCCGCGGATTTCGCCCAGGATGATGCGGTCGGGGCGCATCCGCAGCGCATTCTTGACGAGGTCGCGGATGCTGATCTCGCCCTGGCCCTCGAGGTTCGCCGGGCGGGTTTCGAGCGGCAGCCAGTGCGGCTGCTGCAGGCGGAGCTCGGCGGCGTCCTCGATCGTCAGCACGCGCTCGCCGGGGTCGATCATCTTCGACAGGGCGTTGAGCATCGTCGTCTTGCCCGAGCCGGTACCGCCCGAGATGACGACGTTGAACCGGCACGCGCCCGCGATCTTGAGCGCGGTCGCCATCTTCGGGCTCATCGAGCCATAGCCGGCCATCATGTCGAGCGTGATCGGCTTGGCGGAAAACTTGCGGATCGAGATCGCGGTGCCGCGCAAGGAGAGCGGCGGCACGATGACATTGACGCGGCTGCCGTCCTTGAGGCGGGCGTCGGCGAGCGGCGTCGTCTGGTCGACGCGGCGGCCGACCGAATTGACGATGCGCTGCGCGATCTGGAACAGATGCTCCTCGTCGCGGAACTGGATCTGCGCCAGCTCCAGCTTGCCCTTGCGCTCGACATAGGTCTGCTCGGGGCCGTTGACCATGATGTCGGAGATGTTGGGATCGGCGAGCAGCTCCTCGAGCGGCCCGAGGCCCAGCAGTTCGTCGACCAGCACCTTTTCGAGCGCGAACTGCTCGCGGCGGTTGAGCGTCAGCTTCAGCTCGGCGAGCACCTCGCCGATGATCGGGCGGAACTCCTCGGCCAGCTCGTCCTTGCCCAGCGTCGCGGCGGCCTCGGGGTCGACGCGCTCCAGCAGGCGCGGCAGCACCTGCTCCTTGATCTTGTGGATCGAGGCCTCAAAGCCCTCGGACCGGCTGTTGCCGGCCTCGCCCGACGACGCCTGACGATCCGCCAGCCGCTGCATCGCGTCGGCATTGGGGCTGGGCGCCGCGCCGCGCGCATCGAACTCGCCGGGCAGGGAGTCGAGCGGCGGAAATTGCGCGCCCGCGTCGGGCTCTGCCTTGCCGCCGCCCTGCATCGGCCGCGCAACGCCGAACGCCGGGCGTTGCCCTTGCCCTCCGCTCATTCCATTCCGCCGGCCAAACGCGCTCACGTCGATATCTGCCCCGATTGACTAACCCCCTGGTAAGTAGGGGCGAGGTTTTGCCATTTGCTTAATGGGGACGATGGCGCCGGGCGTGAATCCACCAGGCGGAATAACAGCCTGTTAACCCTGCCTGGATACGACCGTCGCCATGCAAGCTACCGTTTCGGCAAATCTCGTCCTGGCGCCGTCGCGACGGTCGAATAGATCGGTCGACTATCCGCTCGGCATTCTCCTTGGCCTTGTCGTCCCGCTCGTGGCGGCGGTCGTATACCGCACCTATGCGCTGTCGCTGTCGCCCGGCTGGGTGGAGATAACGCGCCAGCTCAGTGTGCCCTCCGTGTTAGGCGAGATCGGCATCATCTTGTATGCCGGCCGGCGGGGATTCGATCTGAGCGATATTCTGCGGCGTCTGGACCGGTCGACGCGATGGGCGCTGGCGTTGTTCGTCGGCACGTTCTGGATCAGTTCGGTCTTCGTCGCCGCGATGGCGTCCTTCTCGACCGCTCTCTGTCTCCTGTACCTTATCCACCTCTATACCGGCGCGGCCGTGTTTTACCTGGCGGAGCGCGGGGATTTCAAGGCGCACAGGTTCGCGCCGGGCTTCGCGCTCGGGCTGGCTGCGCTGGCGCTCATCGTCATCCTGCACTTACTGCTGGCGCCGGCGGATCATGGCCCGGCGACGTGGAGGTTCGGCGCGCCGATTCCGGGGTTCATCTCGATCCGTCTGTTCGGCGCCTGGTCGGGTGCGGTGCTGGCCCTGCTGTTGGGGCTGGCGTGGACGGCGGGTCATGAGGATGAAGCGCCGCGATGGCTTTACCCGGCCATCGTACTCGCCGCCGCAACGACGGCATGGACCGGCACCCGGGCGGCGCTGCTGGGGATCGTCGTCGCGCTGAGCGTCGCCGCGGCGATCGACCGCGGCGGCGCGGCGCGTCAATTCCGGCGCAAGGCCATGGCCGCGCTGGTCGGCGGCACCGTGTTGGGAATAATTATGCCGTTGGACACCGGCGCCGGCTCGATGCTGTTTCGCGCCAACGCGATGAATTCGGCCGACAGCTTCGCCAGCGGGCGACTCGAACTGTGGACGCGCTCACTTGCCGTCGCGACGCATTATCCCTGGCTCGGCAGCGGCATGGGGTCGAGCTGGTGGCTGGTCTCGTTCGACGGCTTCCATCACGTCCAGCCGCACAACGCGCTGGTACAGTTCCTGCTCAACTGGGGGCTGGTGCCGACCGTCGCCGCCGTCTTCCTGATCGGCAAGGCGGTGCGGCAGGTGCATCGGGCGGCGCGGGGCCGGCGGGATGTGCTGGCGTTGACGATGATGCTCGACTGTCTGCTGACGATCAGCATGCTGGACGGCATGTTCCATTTTGCCCAGTTCGTCGGGCTGATCGCGATCCTGATCGGCGCCTGCCTGGCGCAGCAACGGCCTGCGGTCGCGCCGGCGGGTCAACCTTTCACACCGCCTTCCCGCGCGAGCAATTCGCGCTTCCGCTCCAGCCCATAGGCGAAGCCGCCGAGCGAGCCGTCGCCCCGCAGGGCGCGGTGGCAGGGCGTCAGCACCACCAGCGGGTTCGCGCCGCACGCCGACCCGGCCGCCCGTATCGCCTTGGGATTGCCGGCGAGCGCCGCGAGTTCGGCATAGGTGCGCGTCTCGCCCGGCGGGATGCGCGTCAGTTCGCGCCACACCGCCTCCTGGAACGCGGTGCCGCGCACGTCGCGGGGTAGCCCCAGGTCGCGCTCGGGCGACTCGACCTGCGCGACGACCTGCGCGGCGAGGTCGGCCAGCGCCTCGTCGCCCGGCGCAATCGTCGCCTGGGGGAAGCGGCGGCGGAGCGCGTCCGCATCCTCGTCGAATGATACCCGGCACAGGCCCCTGGCGGTCGCCGCGAGGAGCAGCGGCCCCAGGCTGGTGGCGGCGATCGTCCAGCGGATCGTCTCGCCCGCGCCGCCGCGCGCCCAGGCGCTGGGCGTCATACCGAGGCGGCGCGCGTCGTCATAGAAGCGGCTCGGCCCCGAATAGCCGGCCGCATAGACAGCATCGGTCACGCTCTTCTCCTCGTTGAGCGCCGTCGCGGCGCGATCGGCCCGGCGCGCCCGGGCATAAGCCGCGGGCGTCACGCCGGTCGCGCGCTTGAACAGGCGATGGAAGTGGTGCGGCGCGTAACCGACCCGGGTGGCGAGGCCGCCGAGCGCGGGTGCCACGCCTGCGTCGAGCAGCGCCACCGCCGTCGCCACCGCCGCCCGGTCGCGCCCGATCTCGTCGGGCCGGCAGCGCAGGCAGGCGCGATAGCCGGCCACCCGGGCCGCGTCCGGCGTGGGATGGAAGGAGACGTTTTCGCGCCGCGGGTGCCGCGCGGCGCAGCTCGGCTTGCAATAGATGCCCGTCGTCCTGACCGCGACGACAAAATGCCCGTCGGCATTGCGGTCGCGGGCGTCGAAGGCGGCCCAGGCCTGGTCGGAGTCGAAGGCCACGAGCCCTGTCATGCGCGTTCCACCCGCGCGACAAAGCATCCGTGCGCGGCATTATGGGCGTCGACATAAACGATCGCGGGATCGTCGAACAGCGCGCGAATCTCGGCATCGGCCTGCCCCGGCAGGACGAGCCGCGCCGACGCCAGCATGCCGCGCCGATCGAACCCGCGCAATCCGAGCGGGCGCCCCGCCATCACCGGCGGCACCATATCGACATAATCGCCCGCGGTAGCGGCCGCCTCGCGGACATAGATGGCATAGGCCGACCGATAAGGCGTCGCGACGTCGTGGCTGACATGATGGAGCAGGATCAAGGCCTCGCCCGGCTCGGCGTCGTCGAGCGTGATTCGGCACGGGAAGCCGGGCTTTGCGGTGGCATTGACCCGGCAGGCGCCGCGGGCGGCGAGCGCGGTATTGTCGAGGCCGCGCAGGTGGTCGAAGAGGCTGGGGTCGAGCCCGTGGATGCGATAGGTCATGGGATTTCCTTTCCCCGCCCGACCTAGACCGCCGCCGGACCGTCTGCGTCCCGCGGCTTGCGGTCAAAAAGACGTCATCCGCTCGACCGCTCTTCCCATGCCCGGGCCTCGACTTGCGCTCGCCGACAGCCGATGCTAATCGCGCTTCAGCTCGTCGGACAGCGCGTTTTCGCGCAGTGTCTCCCCGCGGGCGCGACATCTTGACGGCAACGATTAGGGACTCGCGTGGAGGCATCCGGCGGTAATATGGGCAATACGGGTGGCGGCGTGCAGGCAAGCCTGGGCGGCCGTTACGCGCTGGCGCTGTTCGAGCTCGCCGCGCAGGCGAAGAGCATCGACGGCGTCGAGCAGAGCCTGGCGAGCGTGCGCGACGCGCTCGACCAGTCGGCCGATTTCCGCGAGCTGACCACCAGCCCGCTGGTCCAGCGCGGGGCGGCGGTGAAGGCCGTGCTCGCCACCGCCGACGGGCTCGGCGTCGACCCGACCACGCGCAGCTTCCTCGGCGTGCTCGCCGAGAATCGCCGGCTAGCGGCGCTGCCCGACATCATCCGCGCCTTCCGCCAGCTCGCCGCGCGCCATCGCGGCGAGGCGACGGCGGAGGTGACCAGCGCCCACCCGCTCGACCAGGGTCAGGTCGACGAGCTGAAGCAGCAACTCCGCCTGCGGCTCGGCCGCGAGGTGTCGGTCGACCTTGCGGTGGACCCCGGTTTGCTCGGCGGCCTCGTCGTCCGCATCGGTTCCCAGATGATCGATTCGTCGATCCGTACCCGTTTGAACGCGCTCGCCAGCGCGATGAAAGGCTAAGGCAAAATGGATATTCGCGCCGCGGAAATCTCCAAGGTCATCAAGGACCAGATCGCCAATTTCGGCAGCGAGGCCCAGGTCTCCGAGACCGGGCAGGTGCTGTCGGTCGGCGACGGCATCGCGCGCATCTATGGCCTCGACAACGTCCAGGCGGGCGAGATGGTCGAGTTCGCCAACGGCGTGCAGGGCATGGCGCTCAACCTGGAGGCCGATAACGTCGGCTGCGTGATCTTCGGCTCGGACGCCGAGATCGGCGAGGGCGACACCGTCAAGCGCACCGGCACGATCGTCGACGTACCGGTCGGCAAGGAATTGCTCGGCCGCGTCGTCGACGGCCTCGGCAACCCGATCGACGGCAAGGGTCCGATCGCGACCACGCAGCGCAGCCGCGTCGAGGTCAAGGCGCCGGGCATCATCCCGCGCCAGTCGGTCCACGAGCCCGTGCAGACCGGGCTCAAGGCGATCGACGCGCTCGTCCCCGTCGGACGCGGCCAGCGCGAGCTCATCATCGGCGACCGCCAGACCGGCAAGTCGGCGATCGCGCTCGATACCTTCATCAACCAGAAGACGGCGAACGCCGGCGACGACGAGTCGAAGAAGCTGTACTGCGTCTATGTCGCGGTCGGGCAGAAGCGCTCGACGGTGGCGCAGCTCGTCAAGACGCTGACCGAGAATGGCGCGATGGACTATTCCATCGTCGTCGCCGCGACCGCGTCCGACCCGGCGCCGCTCCAGTTCCTGGCACCCTATACCGGCTGCGCGATGGGCGAGTATTTCCGCGACAACGGGATGCACGCGGTCATCGTCTATGACGATCTGTCGAAGCAGGCGGTGGCCTATCGCCAGATGTCGCTGCTGCTGCGCCGCCCGCCGGGCCGCGAGGCCTACCCCGGCGACGTCTTCTATCTCCACTCGCGGCTGCTGGAGCGTGCGGCCAAGATGTCGGACGTCAACGGCGGTGGCTCACTGACCGCGCTGCCGATCATCGAGACGCAGGCGGGCGACGTGTCGGCCTACATCCCGACCAACGTCATCTCGATCACCGATGGCCAGATCTTCCTCGAGACCGACCTGTTCTTCGCGGGCATCCGCCCGGCGATCAACGTCGGCCTGTCGGTGTCGCGCGTTGGTTCGGCGGCGCAGACCAAGGCAATGAAGAAGGTGTCGGGCTCGATCAAGCTGGAGCTCGCGCAATATCGCGAGATGGCGGCATTCGCGCAGTTCGGCTCCGACCTCGACGCCTCGACCCAGCGCCTGCTGGCGCGCGGCGCGCGGCTGACCGAGCTGCTCAAGCAGCCGCAGTTCAACCCGCTGCCGTTCGAGGAGCAGACCGCGTCGATCTTCGCCGGGACGAATGGTTATCTCGATACGGTCGCGGTCAACGACGTCGTCCGCTACGAGGCGGCGATGCTGGCGGATCTGCGCGCGAACCACGCTGATGTGCTGACCGCGATCCGCGACAGCCGCGACCTGGGCGATGAAGCCAAGGGCAAGCTCAAGGGCGCGCTCGACAGCTTCGCGAAGACGTTCGCGTAAGGCGTTTGGGAAGTAACACACACACCCGTCACCCCGGCCTTGAGCCGGGGTCCCGCTTCTTCAGCGGTGGCCGTCAGGCAGCGGGACCCCGGGTCAAGCCCGGGGTGACGATGGGAAGCTGAATGGCCTCGCTGAAAGCCCTCAAGATGCGCATCGGCTCGGTGAAGTCGACGCAGAAGATCACCAAGGCGATGAAGATGGTCGCCGCCGCCAAGCTGCGCCGCGCGCAGGAGGCGGCGATGGCCGGGCGTCCCTATGCCGAGCGGCTGGGGACGGTGATGGCGTCGCTCGCGAGCAAGGTGACGGTCAGCGAATCGTCGCCGAAGCTGCTTGCGGGGACGGGCAAGGACCAGGTCCACCTGCTCGTCGTCGCGACGTCGGAGCGCGGCCTCGCGGGCGCATTCAACACCAACATCGTCCGCGCCGCGCGCAAGCGGGCCGAGGCGCTGAAGGCCGAGGGTAGGACCCCGCGCTTCTATCTCGCCGGCAAGAAGGGGCGCGTGCTGCGGCGCTTCTATCCCGACGCGATCCTGCATGACGCCGATCAGTCCGCGATCAAGACGCCGGGCTTCGACGACGCGCGCGCGATCGCCGACGATCTGGTCCGCCGCTACGAGGCGGGCGAGTTCGACGTCGCGCATCTGTTCTACGGCAAGTTCGTCTCGGCGCTGGTGCAGGAGCCGACCGAGCAGCAGATCATCCCGGTTCAATCGAGCGGCTTGCCGGCAACTTCGACAACTTCCGCCGCCGACGCCGCGGTCGAATACGAGCCCGACGAGGAAGCGATTCTCGCCGACCTGCTCCCGCGCAACCTCGCCATCCAGCTCTTCCGCGCGATGCAGGAGAATCAGGCGAGCTTCTTCGGCGCGCAGATGAACGCGATGGACAACGCCACCCGCAACGCCGGCGACATGATCAAGCGCCTCTCGATCCAGTACAATCGCACCCGCCAGGCCGCGATCACGACCGAACTGGTGGAAATCATTTCCGGGGCGGAGGCGCTGTGATCGATGCCGACGATCTCCCTTTTCTTCAACATCAAGATCCTGATGTTCTGGAACGACCATGCGCCTCCGCATTTTCATGCGGCGTTCGTCGGGCAGGACGTCGATACGATTATCGACATTCTGACGCTTGAGGTGATGCAGCCCGGCCCCTTGAAGCGACGCGCATTGGGTCTCGTGCTCGATTGGGCAGAGTTGCATCGCGACGAGCTTCTCACCAACTGGGAACTGGCGCGCGAGGGCAAGCCACTCAACCAGATCGCGCCGCTGGAGTAAATGATGGCAGCGCCCTGGAACGTGGTGAAAGTCGAGGTCGTCGGACCGCTGACGCTCCGGGTGGAGCATCGCGATGGCGTTGCCGGTAATGTCCGCTTTGAGCGGTCGCATCTGCGTGGAGTATTCGAGGTTCTGAGTGACCCGGAATATTTCGCAAAGGTAGGCATCGCGCACGGGGCCGTGAGCTGGCCCAACGAAATGCCCGACTTGGCACCCGACGCGATGCACGACGAGATCGCCCGCAACGGCGAATGGATTTTGAACTGAGGAACGAACATGGCAACCGCCGCTGAAGACATCCGCCCGACGCAGGACACGGGCCGCACGAACAATACGGGCCGCATCAGTCAGGTGATCGGCGCGGTCGTCGATGTGCATTTCGACCAGAACCTGCCCGCCATCCTGTCGGCGCTCGAGACCGACAACAACGGCAACAAGCTGGTGCTCGAGGTCGCGCAGCATCTGGGCGAGAATACCGTCCGCACGATCGCGATGGACGCGACCGAGGGCCTGACGCGCGGCCAGACCGTCCGCGACACCGGCGCGCAGATCACCGTGCCGGTCGGGCCGATGACGCTGGGCCGCATCCTCAACGTCGTCGGCGAGCCGATCGACGAGCGCGGGCCGGTCGGCACCGACCTGCGCGCGCCGATCCACGCGCAGGCGCCCGCCTTCGTCGACCAGTCGACCGAGAGCGCGATCCTGGTCACCGGCATCAAGGTCATCGACCTGCTCGCGCCTTATGCGCGCGGCGGCAAGATCGGGCTGTTCGGCGGCGCCGGCGTCGGCAAGACCGTGCTCATCCAGGAGCTGATCAACAACATCGCCAAGGGCCACGGCGGCGTCAGCGTCTTCGCGGGCGTCGGCGAGCGCACGCGCGAGGGCAACGACCTCTATCACGAGTTCCTCGACGCTGGCGTCATCGCCAAGGACGCCGACGGCAATGCGACGCCCGAAGGCTCCAAGGTGGCGCTGGTGTTCGGCCAGATGAACGAGCCGCCCGGTGCGCGCGCGCGCGTTGCGCTGTCGGGCCTGACGATCGCGGAATATTTCCGCGATACCGAGGGCCAGGACGTGCTGTTCTTCGTCGACAACATCTTCCGCTTTACCCAGGCAGGCGCGGAAGTGTCGGCGCTGCTCGGGCGCATCCCGTCCGCGGTGGGCTATCAGCCGACGCTGTCGACCGACATGGGCGCGCTGCAGGAGCGGATCACCTCGACCAACAAGGGCTCGATCACCTCGGTGCAGGCGATCTACGTCCCCGCCGACGATCTCACCGATCCGGCCCCGGCGACCTCGTTCGCGCATCTGGACGCGACGACGACGCTGAGCCGCGCGATATCGGAGCTGGGCATCTACCCCGCCGTCGATCCGCTCGATTCGACCAGTCGCGTGCTCGAGCCGCGCACCGTCGGCCAGGAGCATTACGAGACCGCGCGCGCGGTGCAGCAGACGCTCCAGCGCTACAAGTCGCTCCAGGACATCATCGCCATCCTCGGGATGGACGAGCTGTCCGAAGAGGACAAATTGACGGTCAGCCGGGCGCGCAAGCTCCAGAAGTTCCTGTCGCAGCCATTCCACGTCGCCGAGGTCTTCACCGGCATCTCGGGCAAGTTCGTGCAGATCGAGGACACGATCCGCTCGTTCAAGGCGGTCGTGAACGGCGAATACGATCACCTGCCCGAGGCCGCCTTCTACATGGTCGGCGGCATCGACGAAGCGGTCGCCAAGGCCGAGAAGATGGCGCAGGAGGCGTAATCGACTTGCAGCGGGCGATCGGGTATAATGTGATGATGCACATAGACACGCTCTCGATTGCCCGCGACGTCAAGGCGACAGAGCTGCCGACCGATCAGGCCGAAGCGATAGCTGCTGCGATCGGCCGTTCGGTCACGGAAGGCTCGGCGAGCAAGGCCGACGTGCAGCTTTTGAGGAGCGACTTCCAGATACTCAGGGCTGATCTTCAGGCGTCCGAAGAGCGACTGACGGCCCGGATCGAAGCAGCTTCCCCCCAGACGCTGGTTTGGCTGGCTGGTGCGATCTTCGCGGTGGCGGGGCTTTTCATCGCAACGATCAAGCTGTGAGCGACGAGCTCTGGAAGGCGCGCTGGCGCTGGATTCAGGCTCGCCTGTTCGTCATGTTCGGTATTCTTGTGTGCTACACCATCATCATTGTGAAACTGGCTAAGTAGATCATGCTCCACTTCGAACTCGTCACCCCCGAGCGCCTCGTCCGCTCCGAGAACGTCTATATGGTCACCGTCCCCGGCGCCGAGGGCGACTTCGGGGTGCTGGAGGGCCACGCTCCTCTCATGTCGACCGTGCGCGACGGGGCGCTGAGCATCGTGCGCACCGCCGGTGCCGCTCCCGAGACGGTCAACGTGCGTGGCGGCTTCGCCGAAGTGTCGACCAACGGGCTGACCGTCCTTGCCGAGCATGTTGACTGATTGACTTGATCCCGGCGCGCGGCCAGAGGCGGCGCGTCGATGCCGGGCGACCGGCATGAGTCTCTCGCGGGAGAGAGCCCCTTTCAGGGGCCGCCGAAGGAGCAACCGCCCCGGAATCTCTCAGGCAAAAGGACCGCGCGGGACTACGACACTCTGGAAAGCGTCGTCGCGCCAGCGATGACCACCGAAGGTGTAAGCCCGATCTCGGGCGAAAGCTCTCAGGTTCCGTGACAGAGGGGGTTCGGTCGAACGGCGGATATTGCCGCCACGACCCCCTTTGGAGTGCGGCCATGAGCGACCTGCAAGTCACCGATGCCGAAACGGGCGAAAGCGCCATCCTCGCGATGGAAGAAGCGCCGGAAGGTGAGCCGGCGATCCAGCAACTGCCGCTCGACGCCTGGCACCGTGCGCGCGGTGCCCGCATGGTCGCCTTCGCGGGCTACGACATGCCGATCCAGTACGAGGGCATCATGGCCGAGCATCTGTGGACGCGCGAGTCCGCCGGCCTGTTCGACGTCAGCCACATGGGCCAACTCGTCCTGACCGGTGACGGCGTCGACGCCGCGCTGGAGGCATTGCTTCCCGGCGACATCAAGGGGCTGGGCGAGAGCCGGATGCGCTATTCGCTACTGCTCGGCGAGGGCGGCGGCATCCTCGACGACCTGATGGTGACCAGGCGCGGGAAAGAAATCTACATGGTCGTCAACGGCGCGACCAAATACGACGACATCGCCCATCTGCTCGATCATCTGCCCGATGACGTGACGATCAACCTGCAGGACGAGCAGGCGCTGATCGCGGTGCAGGGGCCAAAGGCGGTCGATGCGCTGTCGCGGCTGGTTCCCGGCGTCGAGGCGCTGGTGTTCATGACGGCGGGTGCGTTCGAGTGGCACGGCGCGCCGCTCTGGATCAGCCGTTCGGGCTATACCGGCGAGGACGGGTTCGAGATTTCGATCCCCGCCGAGCACGCCGTCGCCTTTGCCGACGCGCTCGCGGCCGAGCCGGAGGTCAAGCCGATCGGGCTGGGCGCGCGCGACTCGCTGCGGCTGGAGGCGGGCCTGCCGCTCTACGGCCATGACCTCGACCCCGACACGACATTGGTGATGGCCGATCTCGGCTTCGCGCTGCCCAAGCGTCGCCGCGAAGCCGCTGACTTCCCCGGCGCCGAGCGCGTGCTGCTCGAGCGCGCAACCGGCCCCGTCGCCAGGCGCGTCGGCCTGCTCGTCGACGGCCGCCAGCCGGTGCGCGAGGGCGCGGCCGTGATCGACGACCAGGACACCGACGTCGGCCGCGTCACGTCGGGCGGGTTCGCGCCCACGCTCGGCCAGCCGATCGCGATGGCCTATGTCCCGCTCGCGATGGCCGCGCCCGGCACGCAGGTCCGCCTCGTCCAGCGTGGCAAGGTCCATACCGCGACCGTGGCAGCAATGCCCTTCGTTCCCCACCGCTATGTCCGCACCCCCGGAGGTAAAGCATGAGCCGCTATTTCACCGAAGAACATGAATGGATCGAGGTCGACGGCGAGGTCGGCACGGTCGGCATCACCGATTACGCACAGGGCCAGCTCGGCGACGTCGTGTTCGTCGAGACGCCCGCCGAGGGCCGCCGCCTGTCGAAGGGTGACGAGGCCGCGACGGTCGAATCGGTAAAGGCTGCGTCCGACATCTACTCGCCGGCATCGGGCAACGTGCTGGAGGGCAACGCCGCGCTCGCCGACACGCCCGAGCTGGTGAACAGCGACCCGGAGGGGGAAGGCTGGTTCTACAAGCTGACCTTGTCCGACCCCGACGAGCTCGACGAGCTGATGGACGAGACCGCCTACGAGGCGTTCGTCGCGAAGCTTTGATCAACCCGTCATGCCAGCGAAAGCGGGCATCTCTCCGATCGGGGAGATCCCAGCTTTCGCCGGGGTGACGCTCTCAAGGAACGTCATGCGCTATCTGCCCCTTACCGGCCACGACCGCCACGACATGCTCGCCGCGATCGGCGCGCAGACGATCGACGATCTGTTCGTCGACGTGCCGGCGGCCGCGCGGCTGGACGGTCCGATCCACGGCCTGCCGAACCACGCCACCGAGCTGTCGGTGGAGCGTCACATGACCGCGCTCGCGCGCCAGAACATGGTCGCGGGCGAGGTGCCGTTCTTCCTCGGCTGCGGCGCGTACCGGCACCACGTCCCCGCCAGCGTCGACCACCTGATCCAGCGCGGCGAGTTCCTGACCGCCTACACGCCCTACCAGCCCGAGATCGCGCAGGGCACGTTGCAGATGCTGTTCGAGTTCCAGACGCAGGTCGCGCGCCTGCTCGGGACCGATGTCGCCAACGCCAGCATGTACGACGGCTCGACCGCCTGCTGGGAGGCGATCGGCATGGCGCGGCGGATCACGCGGCGGGGCAAGGCGATCCTGTCGAGCGGACTGCATCCGCATTACGTTTCGGTCGCCAAGACGATGGCGAAATACACCGGCGACGTGCTCGATGCCGCCGCGCCGACGCTGACCGCCGACACCGACATCGACCGGCTGATCGTGGCGATCGACGACGATACGAGCTGCGTCGTCGTCCAATACCCCGACATCCTCGGCCGCGTCGCCGACCTCCAGCCGCTCGCCGACGCCTGTCATGCGAAAAAGGCGCTGCTGATCGCGGTCGTGACCGAGCCGGTGGCGCTGGGCGCGCTCAAGTCGCCGGGCGAGATGGACGCCGACATCGTCGTCGGCGAGGGCCAGTCGATCGGCGTCGGCCTCCAGTTCGGCGGGCCGTACGTGGGGCTGTTCGGCTGCAAGGACAAATATGTCCGCCAGATGCCGGGCCGGCTGTGCGGCGAGACCGTCGACGCCGACGGCCGGCGCGGCTTTGTGCTGACGCTCTCGACCCGCGAACAGCATATCCGCCGCGAGAAGGCGACGAGCAACATCTGCACGAACTCCGGCCTCTGCGCTCTGGCGTTCTCGATCCACATGACGTTGCTCGGCGAGGCAGGGCTGCGGCGGCTCGCGGGGCTCAACCATGCCGGCGCGGTGCGGGCGGCCGACCGGCTGGCGCGGGTGCCCGGCGTCGAACTGATCAACGATAGTTTCTTCAACGAGTTCACGCTCATGCTGTCGCGCGAGGCGCGGCCGGTGGTGCGCCAACTCGCCGATCGCCGGATCCTGGCCGGCGTGTCGCTCGGCCGGCTGTATCCGGGCGACGAGGGCCTGGCGAACGGGCTGGTCGTGGCGGTGACCGAAACGACGACGCCGGAGGACGTCGAGGCGCTGGCTTCGGCGCTTGAGGAGGTGCTGGCATGAGCCACAACCCGTCATGCCGGGCTTGTCCCGGCATCCACGTCCGTACTCTTCCAACTGCCGACTGGTGCGTCCTGCGGTGGATCCCGGGACACGCCCGGGATGACGAAGGAAACCAGGTATGAGCATCAACGCGAGCGGTTGGCGTCCCGAGCGCCCCAATGCGGCGGGGCGGGGCGCGCCCACCTTCACCGGGAACAAGGCGCTGATGCTGGAGGAGCCGCTGATCTTCGAGATCGGCGATACACACACGACGGGCGTCGATTTCGCCGAGGGCGACGTCGCGCACGACCGGCTGGGCAGCCTTACCCGCAAGGCGCCGATCGGCCTCGCCGGCCTGTCCGAACCCGAGACGGTGCGTCATTACACGCGCCTCAGCCGCCAGAATTACGCGATCGACCTCGGCCTGTTTCCGCTCGGCTCGTGCACGATGAAGCACAATCCGCGGCTCAACGAGAAGATGGCGCGGCTGCCCGGCTTCGCCGACATCCACCCGCTCCAGCCGGTCGACACCGTCCAGGGCGCGCTCGGCGTCATCAACGAGCTGGCGGTGTGGCTGGTCAAGCTCACCGGGATGCACGGCGTCGCGATGACCCCCAAGGCCGGCGCGCACGGTGAGCTGTGCGGCATCCTCGCGATCAAGGCGGCGCTGGAGGCGCGGGGCGAGGGCCATCGCAAGGTCATCCTCGTCCCCGAATCCGCGCACGGCACCAATCCCGCCACCGCCGCCTTCGCCGGCTTCACGGTGGAGGACATTCCTGCCACCGCCGAGGGCCGGGTGGATACCGACGCGCTCACCGCGCGGCTCGGCCCGGATGTCGCCGGCGTGATGATCACCAACCCCAATACCTGCGGGCTGTTCGAGCGCGACCTGAAGGCGATCTCCGACGCGGTCCATGCCGCGGGCGGCTATGTCTATTGCGACGGCGCCAATTTCAACGCGATCGTCGGGCGAGTGCGGCCGGGCGATCTCGGCGTCGATGCGATGCACATCAACCTCCACAAGACCTTCTCGACCCCGCACGGCGGCGGCGGGCCGGGGTCGGGGCCGGTGGTGCTGTCGGAGGCGCTCAGCCCGTTCGGCCCGCTCCCCTTCACGGCGCGTCACGCCGACGGACATATCGAGCTGATCGAGGAGGAGACCGCCGGCGCGGATCACCCCCAGACCTTCGGCCGCATGTGCGCCTTTCACGGCCAGATGGGGATGTTCACCCGCGCGCTGACCTACATCCTCAGCCATGGCGCCGACGGGCTGAAGCAGGTCGCCGAGGACGCGGTGCTCAACGCCAATTACGTGCTGCGCCAGCTGGAGGACGTGCTCGACGCGCCGTTCGCCGCGAGCGGCCCGTGTATGCATGAGGCGCTGTTCTCCGACGACGGCCTGCCCGACGGCTTTTCGACGATCGACATCGCCAAGGGGCTGATCGACGAAGGCTATCACCCGATGACGGTGTATTTCCCGCTCGTCGTCCACGGCGCGATGCTGGTCGAGCCGACCGAGACCGAATCGAAGGGGGCGCTCGACCAGTTCATCGGCGCGCTGCGCAGCGTGGCGGAGCGGGCGAAGGCGGCGGACGCGAGCCTGAAGACCGCGCCGCATTTCGCGCCGAGGTCGCGGCTCGACGAGACCCAGGCGGCACGCAAGCCGGTGCTGGCGTGGAGGGAGTCCAACCCTGCGGCCGAAGCGGCGGAGTGACCTGATCTTCCTCTCCCCTGAAGGGGAGAGGAAGATCAGGTCACCCCACGCTCAGCCCCACATCCAGATTGCCCCGCGTCGCATTCGAATACGGACACACCTCGTGCGCCGCCGCCATCAGCCGCTCGCCGTCCGCCCGCGCCACCCCCGGCAGCGTCGCGGTCAGCGCGGCGGTGATGCCGTAGCCGCCCTCCTTGCGGGGGCCGAAGCCGACCTCGGCGGTGACCGTCGCGTCGGCGGGCACCTTGACGCCGACCTTGCCCGACACCGCCTTCATCGCGCCGAGGAAGCAGGCGGCATAGCCCGCCGCGAACAGCTTTTCCGGATTCGCGCCGACGCCGCCGGGGCCGCCCATCTCCTTGGGCACGACCAGCTTCACATCGACCGACCCGTCGTCCGACCGTGCCGCCCCGTCGCGGCCGCCGGTCGCGGTGGCGCTGGTTGTGTAGATCACGTTCACGGCCATGGTTGTGTCTCCTTGCATCCGTCATCCCGGCCTTGTGCCGGCATCCATGTCGGTCCTGTCCTTACGCTAGCGGCAGGAGTCCGAGCATGATTTGGTCGCCAGTGGACCCTGCGGCAAGCCCGGGGTGACGAGCAAGAGCGCTTTACGGCAGGAGCAGCGTGTCGTATCCGGATAACACAGCGAGGGGTTTTTCATGACCGTTCACACCGCCCAGCCCAATCCGATGATCTCCTACGCGATCACCGCGCTCGTCATCGCGGTGGTGTTCGCGCTGCGCTGGCGGCGGATGCGGCGGTCGACGCCGTTGCGGCTGGAGCGGCTGTGGATCTTCCCGGCGATCTATGCCTGCGTCGCGGTGGGGCTGTTCGTGGCGACGCCACCGACCGGCTGGGGCTGGCTGTTCTGCTTGGCGGCGCTGGCGGCGGGCGCGGCGTTGGGGTGGCAGCGCGGCAAATTGATGCGGATCAGCGTCGATCCCGAGACGCACCAGCTCAACCAGACGGGGTCGCCGGCGGCATTGCTGTTCATCCTCGTGCTGGTCGTCGTGCGCAGCGGCGCGCGCGTCGCGCTGACGGGGGACAATATGCTCCATCTCAACGCGCTGGCGGGGACCGACATGCTGGTGGCGCTGGCGCTGGGGCTGTTCACCGCGACGCGGCTGGAGATGTATCTCCGGGCCAAACGGATGCTGGACGCAGCGCGGACAGCCTGACGCGGGTGCTCACTCCTCGGCGATCGCCTGCCGCAGCTCGCCGCGGCGCCGCCGGTGCTCGCGCCAGACGATGAACAACCCGCTGCCGACGATCAGCGGCGCGCCCGCCCAGACCCGCGGCGCGGGCAGCGTCCCCAGCGCCAGCCAGCCCAGCGCCGTCGCCCAAAGCAGCGACGTGTAATCCATCGGCACGACCACCGACACCGGCCCGCGCACGAGGCTCGCCGTCAACGCGATCTGTGCCGCGCCCCCGAGCACGCCGATCGCGAGCAGCATCGCCCAGAGCAGGGCATGATGCGGCTGGACGTCGACGAGGTAAAACGCGCTGAGCGGCAGCGTCGACAGCGCCGAGAACCAGAAGACGGTCGTCATCGACCGCTCCGTCCGTCCGATCTGGCGCAGCAGGATCGAGATGCACGCCGTCCCGAACGCGCCCGCCAGCCCCAGCGCCGCGCCGACCAGCGGCAGCCCGCCGGCCCCCGGCCGCGCGACAATCAGGACGCCGACGAACCCCGCCAGCACCGCTGCCCAGCGTTGCCAGCCGGTCGGTTCGCCGAGCAGCAGCGCGCCGAGCACGGTGGCGAAGATCGGCATCGAGAAGCCGATCGTCGTTGCCTCGGCCAGTTGCAGCCGCAGGATCGCGGCGAAGGTGCAGGCCATCGTCGTCAGCCCGACCACCGCACGCAGCACATGCGCTCCCATCCGCGCGCTGCGCAGGCTGGCGAGCCCCGGCCCGGCGGCGACGACCCCCGTCACCAGCAGCATCGCGCCCGCCTGACGGAAGAACAGGATCTCGCCGAGCCGCGCGCCGTCGTTCTCCGCGAGCTTGATGAGCAGGTTCATCACCGCGAACAGGCCGGCCGAGGTCAGCCGCAGGCCGATGGCGGAGAGGAGGCGGTCGTCCGCTACCTTCGTCATGCCGGGCTCGTCTCGTCATCCACGTTCGTGAGCAGCCCCATGCTTCGGGCCTAGTGCGCGGGTGGACCCCGGCACAAGGCCGGGGTGACGTGTGTTGCCATAATGGCTATCCGCCCACCATGCCCATGAAACACGCGCTACCCGTCACCCGCGCCCAGGATTTTGCCGCCTGGTATCAGGCCGTCATCGCCGAGGCCGACCTTGCCGAGGAATCGGGCGTGCGCGGGTGCATGGTCATCCGCCCCTGGGGCTATGGCATCTGGGAACGCATCCAGCGCCTGCTCGACGACCGGATCAAGGCGACGGGGCACGAGAATTGCTATTTCCCGCTGTTCATCCCGCTCTCCTATTTCGAGAAGGAGGCCGAGCATGTCGAAGGCTTCGCCAAGGAGATGGCGGTCGTCACCCACCACCGCCTGATCGCCGACGGTAAGGGCGGCCTCACGCCCGACCCGACCGCCAAGCTGGAGGAGCCGCTGGTGGTGCGGCCGACGTCGGAGACGGTGATCGGCGCGGCCTTCGCGCGCTGGGTCCAGTCGTGGCGCGACCTGCCGGTGCTCATCAACCAATGGGCCAACGTGGTGCGCTGGGAGATGCGGACGCGGATGTTCCTGCGCACCAGCGAGTTCCTGTGGCAGGAGGGGCATACCGCCCACGTTTCCGCCGAGGAGGCGCGGGAGGAGACGCTCAAGATGCTGGAGGTCTATCGGTCGTTTGCGGAGGATTGCCTCGCCCTGCCCGTCGTCGCCGGCGAGAAGCCCGAGAACGAGCGCTTCCCGGGCGCGGTCGCGACCTACAGCATCGAGGCGATGATGCAGGACGGCAAGGCGCTCCAGGCGGGCACCTCGCATTATCTCGGCACCAATTTCGCGAGCGCGCAGAACATCCGCTTTCAGAGCGCAGGCGGCGAGCTGGAGCTGGCGCATACGACCAGCTGGGGCGTGTCGACGCGGATGATCGGCGGCGTCATCATGGTCCACGGCGACGACGACGGCCTGCGCGTGCCCCCGCGCGTCGCGCCGTGGCAGGTGGTGATCGTGCCGATGCTGCGCGATGCGCCCGAGGACGAGGCGATCGTCGATTATTGCAAGGAATTGCAGACCGAACTGGCCAAGCAATCGGCGCTAGGCGAGCCTGCGCGCGCGCTGCTCGACCTCAAGCATGGCAAGGCCGCGACCAAGCGCTGGGGCTGGGTAAAGAAGGGTGCGCCGATTGTCGTGGAGGTCGGCGGCCGCGATGTCGCTGGCGGCAGCGTATCGGTGATCCGGCGCGACCGGCTGTATCGCGAGGACGGCAAGCTCGACGCGCAGGTAATCGCGCGGGGCGATTTCGTCGGCCAGGCGGCGGGGTTGCTGGAGGACATCCAGACGGCGCTGTTCGCCGAAGCCAACGAGCGCCTCCACGTCAACATCGCGCCGGCGGCGGACTGGGCGGCGGTGGCGGCGATGTTCGCCGACGGCGAGGCGAACCCCGGCTGGGCGCGGGTCGCCTGGTCCAGGCCGACCGGCACGGCGCTCGACACCGTGGTCGAGCGGCTCAAGGCGCTCAAGCTCACCATCCGCAACGCGCCGATGGGGCAGGGGGCGGCGGCGGGGCCGTGCGTGTTCACCGGCGAACCGGCGGTCGAGACTGTGCTGGTGGGGCGGAGTTACTGATTTTCCTCTCCTTTCAGGGGAGAGGGAAGGTTGCGTCCCACCAAGCCGCGACCGCCTCTCGCTCCCCCGCCGTCACCGTCACCCCCAGCTTCGACCGCCGCTCCAGCACGTCCGCCACCGTCCGCGCCCATTCCCGGTCGTGCATCCAGCGCAGCTCGGCCTCGGTCAGCCCCCCCGCCACCTCGACCGGCGCGGCGTCGCCCAGTATCTCGAACAAGGCCGAGCCATAAGCGTGCGCCATCCGCGCCGAGCGCGCCTCGCCCAGCCACGGCCAGCGCGCCCGCACCGTCGCGAGAAACCCGGCGAAATCCCCCACATCCCCGCCCGGAACGGGCCGTTCGCGCGTCACCTTGCGCACCCCCCGGTCGATCGCCGGCGCGAGCTTGCCCAGCGCCTCCTCGGCCAGATGCCGCGCCGTCGTGATCTTGCCCCCGAACACCGATAGCAGCGGTGGGCCGCTCGCATCCAGTTCGAGCACATAGTCTCGGCTCACCACCTGCGCCTCGCTCGCGCCGTCGTCGTACAGCGGGCGGACGCCTGACCAGGTCGATACCACGTCGCCCGGCGCGATCTGCTTCACGAAATGCCGGTTCGCCGCGTCGCACAGATAGGCGATCTCGTCGGGCGCGATCACCGCGTCCTCGGGCCGCTCGACCGGCACGTCGGTCGTGCCGATCTCGGTGTAATGGTCGAGATAGGGAATGGCGAAGACGATCCGCCGGTCGGGCTGCTGGAGCATGTACGCATGGTCGCCCTCGTACAGCCGCGGCACGACGATGTGGCTGCCCTTGACCAGCCGCACGCCGCCCTTCGCATTGACGCCGAGCCGCCTCAGCGCCTCCTCGACCCACGGCCCCGCCGCGTTGACGAGCGCCCGCGCCGTCACTTCGCGCCCGTCGGACAGCCACGCGCGCCACATTCCGTCCTCGCGGCGCGCGCTGGTCAGTGCGGTGCGCACCGCGATCTCGGCCCCGTTCGCCGCCGCATCGAGCGCGTTGGCCAGCGTCAGCCGGCTGTCGTCGACAAAGGCATCCGAATAGACGAACCCGCGCGCGCCACGCTGCAGCGGATCGGAATAGGCCGTGTCGCCTGCCCGCAACCCCCGCGAGCGCGGCAGCGTCATCCGCCCGCCAAGCAGATCGTACAGCACCAGCCCCGCGCGCACGAGCCACCACGGCCGCACCGCATGTTCGTGCGGCAGCACGAAGCGCATCGGCCGGATCAGATGCGGCGCGGCATGGATCAGCCGCTCGCGCTCGCGCAACGCCTCGGCGACCAGCCGGAAATCGTACTGCTCCAGATAGCGCAGCCCGCCATGGATGAGCTTGGTCGACGCCGACGAGGTGTGGCTTGCCAGATCGTCGCGCTCGACCAGCAGCACCGACAGCCCGTTCAGCGCCGCCTCACGCGCGATCGCGCAGCCGTTGATGCCGCCGCCGACGATGAGGAGGTCGTAGGTCACGGTCTTCGCCTACTCTTGCCGTCATGCCAGCGAAAGCTGGCATCGTTCCGATCGAGGAGACCCCAGCTTTCGCTGGGGTGACGGGTGGCCTACAGCGACCTATGCCCCGCCAAACCCCCGGCCTGCCGACCCGCGAGCAGATCCTCGACTTCATCGCTACATCCGACGTGCCTGCCGGCAAGCGCGAGATCGCCCGCGCCTTCGGGCTGCACGCGCAGGACAAGATCGCGCTCAAGGCGCTGCTCAAGGACATGGCCGACGAGGGGCTGATCGACTCCGCGCCGGGCCGCGCATTTCACCAGATGGGCGGCGTCCCCAAGGTGACGGTGCTGCGGATCGTGGATGTCGACGAAGGCGGCACCGTCTGGGCGGTGCCCGAGCGCTGGGAAGCGGACACCCCGCCGCCGCGCCTGCGGGTTCGCGAGCGCAAGCGCGGCGCGCTCGGCGTCGGCGAGCGGCTGCTGGCGCGCACCGAAGAGGCGGGGAACGGCTGGATCGCGCATCCCATGAAGGTGCTCGCGCCCGCTTCGGAACAGATGCTCGGCGTGTTGCGCGCCGAGGGCGACCGGCTCTGGCTGACCGGCGTCGAGAAGAAGGATCGGCGCGAAACCCTGGTCTCCGACGCTGGCGGCGCCGAGCCCGGCGACCTCGTGCTGGCCGAACGCGCCGGCCGCCCGCCGCGTATCACCGCGCGCGTCGTCCAGCGGCTGGGCGATCCGTTCGCGCCGCGCTCCTTCTCGCTGATCGCGATCCACAAGCTCGGCATCCCCGACCATTTCAACGCCGAGGCGCTGGAGGAAGCGGAGCGCGTGGCGAAGCAGCCGTTGGGTAACGTCATTCCGCTCGTGTCGAGCGAAGTCGAGACACCCAGTCCCTCGACTTCGCTCGGGACGAACGGGAATAGGGAAGACCTCCGTCACCTCCCGATCGTCGCGATCGATCCCGCCGATGCGCGCGACCATGACGACGCCGTCTGGGCCGCGCCCGACGACGATCCCGCCAACGCCGGCGGCTGGCGCGCGATCGTGGCGATTGCCGATGTGAGCTTCTACGTCCGCCCCGGTTCCGAGATCGACCGCGAGGCGCGCAAGCGGGGCAATTCGGTCTATTTTCCCGACCGCGTCGTGCCGATGCTGCCCGAGATCCTGTCGGCGGACGTCTGCTCGCTGAAGCAAGGCGAGGACCGCGCCGCGCTCGCCTGTCACCTTCAGGTCGGCAAGGATGGCCAGCTCAAGAGCTGGCGCTTCACCCGTGCCGTCGTCCGCATCGCGGCGAACATCGCGTATGAGGACGCGCAGGCGGCGATTGACGCGGGGGAGGGGGCGATGCTCGACGCTCTGCGACCGCTCTGGGCCTGCTGGGCCTCCCTCGCGAAAGCCCGCGACAAGCGCGAACCCATGAACCTCGACCTGCCCGAACGCCGCGTCGTGCTCGACGAGAAGGGCCGCATCCTGTCGGTCGCGCCGCGCGAGCGGCTCGATTCGATGCGGCTGATCGAGGATTACATGATCGCGGCCAACGTCGCCG
>CAXTHQ010000028.1:0-23798 GCA_964244185.1 uncultured Sphingomonas sp. | reverse complement strand
ACGGCATCGGCTCGGTCGAGACCTATTCGGCGATGATCTTCGACCTCAAGAAGGGCCAGTCGGTCGACCAGCGCGAGATCGTCCGGAAGCTGGTGGCACTCCAGTACAAGCGCAACGACGCCAGCTTCGCGCGCGGCAACTTCCGCGTGAAAGGTGACACGCTGGAAATCTATCCCTCGCATTACGAGGACGCGGCGTGGCGCGTGTCCTTCTTCGGCGACGACATCGAGGAGATCGTCGAGTTCGATCCGCTGACCGGCAAGAAGATCGCGACGCTCACCAGCGTGCGGGTCTACGCCAACTCGCATTATGTGACGCCCGGCCCGACGATGAAGCAGGCGACCGAGGCGATCAGGCACGAGCTCGCCGAGCGGCTGAAGGAGCTGGAGGCCGAAGGGAAGCTCATCGAACACCAGCGGCTGGAGCAGCGCACCGCCTTCGACCTGGAGATGATCGGGGCGACGGGGAGCTGCAACGGCATCGAGAATTACAGCCGCTTCCTGACCGGCCGCCTGCCGGGCGAGCCGCCGCCGACGTTATTCGAATATTTGCCCGAGAATGCGCTGCTGTTCGTCGACGAGAGCCATGTCACCGTGCCCCAGGTCGGCGGCATGGCGCGCGGCGACCACCGGCGGAAGATCACGCTCGCCGAATATGGCTTCCGTCTGCCGTCGTGCATCGACAATCGCCCGCTGCGCTTCAACGAATGGGACGCGATGCGCCCGCAGACCGTCTGCGTGTCGGCGACGCCGGGCGGGTGGGAGATGGAGCAGACCGGCGGCGTCTTCGCCGAACAGGTCATCCGCCCCACCGGGCTGATCGACCCGCCGGTCGAGATCAAGCCGGTCGAAGAGCAGGTCCAGGACCTGATCGTCGAATGCGGCAAGACGACCGCGCTCGGCTATCGCACCCTAGTCACGACGCTGACCAAGCGGATGGCGGAGGATCTGACCGAATATATGCACGAGGCGGGGATCAAGGTCCGCTACATGCATTCTGACGTCGAGACGCTGGAGCGGATCGAGCTGATCCGCGACCTCAGGCTGGGGGTCTATGACGTGCTGATCGGCATCAACCTGCTGCGCGAGGGGCTCGATATCCCCGAATGTGGGCTGGTCGCGATCCTCGATGCCGACAAGGAGGGCTTCCTGCGTTCGGAGACGTCGCTGATCCAGACGATCGGCCGCGCCGCGCGCAACGTCGACGGGCGCGTCATCCTCTACGCCGATCGCATCACCGGCTCGATGGAGCGGGCAATGAACGAGACGTCGCGCCGCCGCGAGAAGCAGGAGGAATACAACATCGAACACGGCATCACGCCGACCACCATCCGCCGCAACATCGGCGACATCATCGCCCATGTCGCGTCGGGCGACCAGGTCACCGTGCCGATCGACGACGAGCGTCCGCACATGGTCGGGCATAACCTCCGAGCCTATATCGAGGACCTGGAAAAGAAGATGCGCAAGGCCGCGTCGGATCTGGAGTTCGAGGAAGCCGGCCGCCTGCGCGACGAGATCCGTCAGCTGGAAGGCGAGGAACTGGGCCTGCCGGTCGATCAGCAGAAGGCGCCGATGATGGGGAGGAGCAACGAGGGCAAGCCCGGCACACGCAAGGGACGCTACGGGCGCGAGAGCAAGATGCGGATGGGGGGCCGACGGCGGTAGCTGGCGACCTGTCCGCGCGCGCGCTGTAACTTGACGGCGGTAACGGGTGGTGATGTCTTGACCCATGGCTGCGATCAGAGGTGACGCATGATCCGCAGCTTTCATGATCGCGAAACGGAGCTGATTCGGTCCGGCTTTCGCAGCCGCAAGTTTCCGCCCGATATCCAGGACCGTGCGTTGGTCAAGCTCAGACTGCTCGATGCCGCCGAAACGCTGGAAGACCTGCGCAATCCGCCCAGTAACCGGCTGCACGCGCTGAGGGATGACCGCGCCGGGCAGCACAGCATTTCCATCAATATGCAATGGCGTATATGCTTCACGTGGCGGGACGGAGGCGCGGAGCATGTCGAGATTGCCGATTACCACTAATCCCGACTGGCTGCACAACGCTCACGCGGGTGAAGTGCTGGCCAGCGAGTTCATGGAGCCGCTCGGCCTGTCGGTTGACGAATTGGCGGTCCAAATCGATGTGCCGACGGACCGCATCGAGGAATTGCTTGTTGGAGAGCGGCACATCGACGGCGAGATGGACCTTCGCCTCGCTCGCTTTTTCAACATGAGCGAAGGATTCTTCTTGCGACTACAAAACAGCTACGAACTGCTGGAGGCAAAGCGCGCGCTTAATGGCGCGCTGGACCGCATCGTCCCGCGCGCCGCGTAGGCCGTGAGTGCTACCGCCAGCGCGTCGACAGCGGCGTCCGCTTCGTGTCGGTCGCCAGGATCTTGGACTTGAAGGCCTTCGAGATGACCGCGGCGTCGTCCGCGTTCATCATCACCACGCGCGTGCCGCCCGAGGGGAGCGCCTCGATTGCGCTGATCGTAGTCTTGTGCTTGGCGCACATCGCCGAGACTTCGGCATTGGTGGCGTTGACATTGATGGCGCGCGACATGGCGATCTCCTGAAAAGGTCGCGAAGGGTCGACGCGATACAACCTATGTGGGGCCGCGCCGCCGAAAGCGCAACGCGGCCCGCTCCGCCATCACTGCCCGGAGCGGTCTCCGCTGGGCTCGTCGGCGACCGTCTGGGGCGGCGCGGGCGGGGGTTGGCGTGCGGCGTCCTTGTCCGGATCGGTGAGCAGGTCGTCGACGACCTCCTGCGCGGTGTTTTCCTTTTCGGTCATGCTCTTTCCTTCAGCTCCGGTAATAATTGGCGACGCGATCGGCATAGGCTTGGTCGAAGGTCGGCGGATTGTTCGCCCAGCTCGGCCCGCCTTCCAGCTGCTGACGGTCGAGCGTCGCGACATAGACGTCGCGAACGGGGTCGAAGTCCAGCAGCGCGAAGGGGACAGGGTAGAAGCTCTTGCCCATCCCCAGGAAGCCGCCGAGACTCAGCACCGCGAAGTCGGCGCGGCCCGATCTTTTGTCGACCAGATAGGCGTGGACCGTGCCGATCGCGCCGCCGTCGCGGGTCTCGACGCGGGGCTCGCTCACTGCGACGGCGCGGACCAGGGGCGTGGGCGGGCTCGCCATACGATTCGTCTCCTTTCGAGGTCCAACCAGCGCCGCGCCCTGCCGGTTCCGCCGCACGCCGGTTGAGCACGCCGTCCGCCCGGCCTAGACCGGCCCGATGCGGCGCCCGATCCTTCTCGTCACCCTGCTCATCGCGGGCAGTTGCGTGCCCGCGACACCGCGCCCGACCGGACAGCGTACGCCGCTGCCCTCTCCCGCAGCGCCGCCGCCGGCCGCGCCGCCGCCGCGCGCGGCGGACTGGCGCGACTGGCCGGCGACGCCGGGCACCTGGACCTATCGCCGCGACGAGCGCGGCTCGGTGGCGATGTTTGGGCAGATGGGGGCGGACGCGCTGGCGGTGCTGCGCTGCGATGTACAGAATCGCCGGCTCTTCCTGTCGCGCGCCGGCACCGCGACCACGCCCTTCACGATCCGCACCAGCAGCGTCACGCGTCAGCTGCCGACCGGCGCGACCGGCGGCGAGCCGCCTTATGCGGCCGCGCTGCTGCCCGCCGGCGACCCGTTGCTCGACGCGATGGCGTTCAGCCGGGGCCGGTTCACGCTGGAGCAGGCGGGCCTCGCCCCGCTCGCGCTGCCCGCCTGGGCGGAGGTCGGGCGCGTCATCGAGGATTGTCGCTGAACCCCATAAAACCGCTTGCAAGTCCGCGATCTTCTCCGCACATTCCCGCTGCGCCCGGTAGCGGTCGCATCTTGGCTATCAACAAGCGAAAGGAGGTGATCCGATGTCTCATGGTTCAGCAATGGGGTCGGTTCAGTTCGTTCGGGGGACTCGCTTCTGATCGTCTGAGCCGCGCCGGAGGGTATCTTCCCTCAATCAACGGCGTGGCGCTTCGATCGGAGGCATCATGGTCCCCCGGGCTGGAGCTCTCCGGCCGCTGACCATGTTAGGGGGTTGTCGGGCAGTCTGCGGATTGCCCGGCAACCTCTTCTCATATGTGAGGCGGCGCGTGGCCGCTATGCAGCGACGATCTGGCCCGCCTTTGCCGACATGGCGATGCCAGTAACGACCGCGCGGGCCTGCCGCGGCGCTGCAGCCAGATAGTCGGTCCGAGGCGCTATGCGCCCACCGCGGTCTGATGCACCTCAACGACCGAAGTGCGATGACGTAACCACGGAGTTGGCGGCCGGCGACTCGCTGACATGGTCGGCATCACGTATATAACCGATCGCAAGCGGCGTCCCGCTCACGTTAGCTGGGATCGTCTTTGTCAGGGCGGTGCGCACGTTCATCTTGACCGTTAAAACCTTGTTCTATTTCGTTACACATCAGTCGTTAAGCAGTTTTAATGGCGGAAGCTGCGAAACTAATCGCGGACCATGGCCGTTGGACGAGGATGGGTAACGCCGAACAAACCACGATGACCAAGAGCGGACCGGCATGGCTGGCCGGCGCGGTCGGTCCCGTATTGCGTTGGGCGATCATTCCGGTCGCGGCGGTCGGCGCGTTGCCCGTGATCGGACTGGCGACGAATGGTGGCGGCGCCGCGGTGATGGCCGCGCTGGCGGATCCGCTCTCCGTGCTGGCGGCGCGTTCGCCCGGTGCCCGCCCGGCCGGTGCCCTGACCCAGACCAAGCGGAACAAGGTGTCGTTGCCCGAAGAGCACGTGCTGGCCGATGTCCTGACCAAGCCGCTCGATCGCTTCGCCGCGCCAGGCGCGGGCGATATGACCCCAGGCGCGGTGACGGATGAACCCGACCCCGGTGCGGCGGCCGCCTTTGCGGTGGATGAGACCGCGCCCGGTGACGATGCGGCCCCCGGGCCGGTTGCCGCCGGCTTCTTTCCTTCGCAAGGACTGATCATCACGCCGACGATCGGCTCATCGGCCGGCGGCGGCTCGGGTTCCTCGGGCGGCGGCGCCACGAGCGTGACGCCTGTCGCTCCCGTGACGGCGGTCGCTTCCGTACCGGAGCCGGGTACGTGGCTGACCCTGTTCGTGGGCTTCGGCGCGGTCGGCGGCGCGCTGCGGTCGCGTCGGCGCAGGGTCACGCTGGGCGACCTAGGTGCCGGGGTTGTCGTCCACGTCCGGACCTGAACGATGCGGCGCATCGCGGCGGCGGCGCTGCTGGTCGCGGTCGGTGGCGCGGCGCTGTCGAACTGGTCGGCGGTCAGGCTGCCCGCGCAGGCCGAACGACCCGTCTCGACCACCCCCGCTTCCAATGCGCGCCTGTTCTACCCTGCGACGCGCCTGCCGGTCCTTATCTTGCCCGATGGCCAACGGCAGGTCGTCCGCAGCCTGCTCAACGTCGCCCGCCCAATGCATTATGGCGAATATCGCTGGGACGACGCGGGCGTGCCCGCCGGGCCGACGTGGATCCGGGTCGATCTCGGCCGGCAGACGCTGTCGCTGTTCCGTGCCGGGCATGAGATCGGCTCGGCGGTGATCCTCTACGGCACCGACGGCAAGCCGACCCCGCACGGCGTCTTCCCGGTGCTGGAAAAGGAGCGCGACCACCGCTCGACGCTGTACGATGCCGAGATGCCCTTCATGCTGCGGCTGACCGGCGACGGCGTCGCGATCCATGCGAGCGACGTCCGCTACGGACGCGCGACGCACGGCTGCATCGGCGTCCCCCCCGCCTTCGCGCGGCTGTTGTTCGACCAGGTCAAGCGCCGCGACCCGGTGGCCATCATCGCCGCCTGACCGGCTCGCCGCCCGCGTGGTGAACGGCGGCGAAACCGCGTCTCTCAACCCGGCTCCAACACCGCCCTGCGACACTGCTCCGACACGCTCGGGAAGGTGGTGGGACGATGGTTCGCACGACGACATGGCTCGCGGCGGGGTCGCTGGCGCTGGCGGCGCCGCTGCTGCTCGGCAATACCGACACGGGCGGCTTCGAGACGCGCCTGCTCGCCGTTCAAAACCGCGAGCGCGCGGCGTCGGGGGTCGAGCCGCTGCGCTGGAACCCCGGCCTGGCGCGCGCGGCGCAGGACTGGGCCGACCATCTCGCCGCGACCGGCGCGTTCGCCCATGCGCCCGTCGATCAGCGCCGGCCGACGGGTGAAAACCTGTG
Source organism: uncultured Sphingomonas sp. (assembly GCA_964244185.1). Classification (GTDB taxonomy): domain Bacteria; phylum Pseudomonadota; class Alphaproteobacteria; order Sphingomonadales; family Sphingomonadaceae; genus Sphingomonas. The sequence goes on along the minus strand of CAXTHQ010000028.1, from coordinate 17,649 downwards.
GGCGGGCACCCGGGGCCGTTATTCGCTCGAAGCGATGGTCGATGCCTGGGCGCGCGAGAAGCGCGACTTCAAGCCCGGTGTGTTCCCCGACAACAGCGTCACCGGCCGGGTGGAGGATGTCGGCCATTACACGCAATTGATGTGGCGGGACACGAGCCAGGTCGGCTGCGCGGTGGCGAGCGGCGCGCGCGAGGATATCCTCGTCTGCCGCTACAGCAACGCCGGCAATTGGGTCGGCGAACGGCCCTTCTGATCGCTCAGGCCGCGAGCTTCTCCGCGGGCGCGGGGCGATAGCGCGGTTCGGGAACGGGATCGCCGTACTCTCGCGCGGTATCCAGCCAAAGCTCCATCGCCGTCACGACCTCGGCCGCCGCGTCGGCAGGCGTTTCGCCATGCGCGTTGCAACCGGGAAGATCCGGAACGTCCGAAATCCAGCACCCGTCACGCGACGACCAGAAGATGTTGATGTGGTAATGAGGCGCCATCTCAGTCGTCCAGTGTCAGCCCATGCATACTAACCATATCGAAGAATTGGTCGACTTGATAGAGCTTCGCCTCCTTGCCGCGCGGCTGTACGGTGCGGAGGTCGCCGATTCGAGGGTGACGATACATACGATGGCTACCGGTTGTTCTGGTATGAACATAGCCGAAAGCTTCCATCAATCGACAGAACTCGTCGAAGCTGAGACTTCGCCCCTGCCTCTCCCGCTCCAGCAGCTTCCCGAGCCGAGTCACCGCGCCGGCTCCAGCAGCCGCTCCTTCGCGATCCGCTCCCGCCACGCCAACGGCGCGAGCTGGTGGACGTTGGCGCCCTCGGCATCGACCGCGACGGTGACGGGGAAGTCCTGCACCTCGAACTCGTAGATCGCCTCCATCCCGAGATCGGCGAAGCCCACTACCGTCGATCCCTTGATCGCACGCGCCACCAGATAAGCGGCACCGCCGACCGCCATCAGATAGGCGCTCCTCGCCTCGCGGATCGCCTCCGTGGCGGCCGGCCCGCGCTCGGCCTTGCCGACCATCGCGAGCAGGCCCTGGTCGAGCATCATGCCGGTGAACTTGTCCATGCGGGTCGCGGTCGTCGGGCCGGCGGGCCCCACCACCTCCTCGCCGACCGGATCGACCGGGCCGACGTAATAGATGACGCGGCCCTTGAACTCGACGGGCAGCGGCTCGCCGTTGGCCAGCATGTCCTTGATCCGCTGGTGCGCGGCGTCGCGGCCGGTCAGCATCCTGCCGTTGAGGAGCAGGCGGTCGCCCTGCCTCCAGGTTCGCACCACCTCCGGCGTCAGCGCATCGAGATCGACCCGAATCGCCGTCTTGTCCGGCGTCCAGTTCACGTCGGGCCATTCCGCCAGCTTCGGCGGCTCCAGATAGACCGGTCCCGAGCCGTCGAGCGTGAAATGCGCGTGACGGGTCGCGGCGCAGTTCGGGATCATCGCCACCGGCTTCGACGCCGCGTGCGTCGGCCAGTCGAGGATCTTGACGTCGAGGATCGTCGACAGCCCGCCCAGCCCCTGCGCGCCGATGCCGAGCGCGTTGACCTTGTCGAACAGCTCGATCCGCAGCGCCTCGACGTCGGTTCTCGCCCCGCGCGCCTTGAGCTGGCCCATGTCGATCGCGCCCATCAGCGACTGTTTGGCGAGCAGCATCGCCTTTTCCGCCGTGCCGCCGATGCCGATGCCGAGCATCCCCGGCGGGCACCAGCCCGCGCCCATCTGCGGCACCATCTCCAGCACCCAGTCGACGATCGAGTCTGACGGGTTCATCATCTTGAACTTCGACTTGTTCTCGCTGCCCCCGCCCTTGGCGGCGACGTCGACCGACACGGTCGCGCCCGGCACCATCTCGACGTGGAGCACCGACGGCGTATTGTCCCTCGTATTGCGCCGGGTGAAGGCGGGATCGGCAAGGATCGAGGCGCGCAGCTTGTTCTCGGGGTGGAGATAGGCGCGCCGCACACCTTCGTCGACGACCTCCTGCAACGAAGCGTCGCCGTCGAGCCGGCACTCCTGCCCCCAGCGCACGAACACGGTGACGATGCCGGTGTCCTGGCAGATCGGCCGATGCCCCTCGGCGCACATCCTGCTGTTGGTCAGGATCTGCGCGATCGCGTCCTTGGCGGCCGGCGACCGCTCCGCGGCATAGGCCTCGCCCAGCGCGCGGATATAGTCCATCGGGTGGTAATAGCTGATGAACTGCAGCGCGTCGGCGACGCTCTCGATCAGGTCGGCGGGCTTGATGATCACGGTCATGGCGCGGCCGCTTAGCCGCCCCGCGATGACCTCGCCAAGCATTAACCCCGCGTCAACCACGCCCACTGGCAGTTTTGGCAACCCTCGCCGGCTATCGTGGCGCGATGTTCCACTCGCCGATCACCGCCCTTGACGAGTCTCGAGCCGCCGTCCTGCTCGGTCTGGCGGCGGACGAGCGTGGCGCGGTGGCGGACGCGGGCGCGGCGCAACTGGGGGAAGTCCGCGCCGTCTGGCCGATCGCGATGGCGGCGCAGGGCGTCGGCGCGGCCGTGCTGGTCGGCCTGCCGCTGTTCAATCACGCCCGCCCCAGCGCGCTCGCGTTCGGCGGTGTGGGGCTGGTGACCGCGCTGGCGGGCATCGTCTGGGCGCTGCTGGTGCTGCCGCTCACGCGCACCTGGCCCATCCACCGGCTCAACCGGGCGCTGACCGTGCTGTCCAGCGCCATCGCGGCCGGACTGCTGATCCTGCTCTGGGCGGCGGCGCGGATGCCGATGGGGCCGCAGCAACTGGGTAGCTTCGTCGCCGCCGCCGGCGCGATCGGCATCACCGCGATCGCGCTCCAGCCGGTACGCGCGGCGACGCTGGGGTTCGGCGCGGGGCTGGTCGTGGCGCTGGTCGGGCTAGCCGGATTCGGCCTGGCGCTGGCGGTATCGGCCTGCTTCCTCGGCTGTCTGGGCGCGTGCACGCGGCGGCTTGCCAGGCACGATCTGGCGACCGCGCTGCGGCAGGCGGCCAACGCCAGCGAGGGCCAGCTCGCGGTCAAGATGGTCGCCGAGTTCGAGGGCCAGGGCACCGGCTGGTTCTGGGAGGCCGACCGCTACGGCCGCCTCACCTATCTGTCCGCCCAGGTCGCCGACGAGCTGGCGCGCGCCGGCTTCCAGCCGATCGGGCGGCTGCTGACCGACACCTTCCGCATGGATGGCGTGACGCCGGGGACCGAGCGGACGCTCGCCTTCCACATCTCGTCGCGAACCTCGTTCACCGACTATACCGTCTGCGCGGCCTGCGAGGGGCCGGTGGAGCGCTGGTGGTCGATCTCCGGCCGGCCGATGCTCGACGCCGACGGCCATTTCGCGGGCTTCATCGGCTCGGGCTCGGACCTGACCGAGAAACGGCGGTCGGACGCCGAGATCACGCGGCTGGCGATGTTCGACGGCCTCACCGGCCTTGCCAACCGCCAGCGGATGCGGCTGTCGCTCGACAAGACGCTGGCGCAGCCGGCGGGCGCGTTCCGGCCCGTCGCGATCTTCCTGCTCGACCTCGATCGGTTTAAGGCGGTCAACGACACGCTCGGCCATCAGGCAGGCGACGCGCTGTTGAAGCAGGTCGCGCAGCGCCTGCAGCGCGGCGTCGGCGACGCGGGGCTGGTCGGCCGACTGGGCGGCGACGAGTTCGAGGTGCTGCTGCCCGGCATCGACAACCGCGAGGCGCTCGGGGTTCTGGCACGCGACCTCATCAAGTCGATCTCGCAGCCCTATTTCATCAGCGGCGCGTCGATCTCGATCGGCGGCTCGATCGGCATCGCACTGGCACGGTCGCCAGGCGACGACGCGGAGAAGCTGGTGCGCAGCGCCGACCTCGCGCTGTACGCCGCCAAGGGCGACGGGCGCGGCGTCCACCGCTTCTATTCGCCCGAGATGCTGATCGGCGCGCAGAGCCGCAAGCAGCTCGAGGACGATCTGCGCCACGCCATCGCGACCGGCGCGTTCCACCTCACCTATCAGCCCGTCGTCGCGACCGCCGACACCCGCATCGTCGGCTATGAGGCGCTGGTCCGCTGGGATCACCCGACCCGCGGGCCCGTGTCGCCGACCGAGTTCATTCCCGCCGCCGAGGATTGCGGGCTGATCGGCGCGATCGGCGAATGGGTGTTGCGCACCGCCTGCCTGGAGGCCGCGCGCTGGCCCAACGGCGTGCGGGTCGCGGTCAACGTCTCCCCCATTCAGTTCGCCGACCCGCAGCTTCCCGCGCTCGTCACCAACGCGCTGGCGCGCTCGGGCCTGTCGGCGGACCGGCTGGAGCTGGAGATCACCGAGGGGGTATTCCTCGACGAATCGCAATCGTCCGAGGCGATGTTCCGTTCGCTCAAGGCGATCGGCGTGCGGCTGGCGCTCGACGATTTCGGCACCGGCTATTCGTCGCTCGGCTATCTGCGCTCCGCCCCGTTCGACAAGATCAAGATCGACCAGAGCTTCGTGAAGGGCGCCGCCCAGCCCGGCAACCGCAACGCCGCGATCATCAAGGCGATCGTGACGCTCGCCGATACGCTCGACATGGAGACCACCGCCGAGGGGGTGGAGATGCAGGACGAGGTCGAGCTGGTCGTCCGCCTCGGTTGCAGCCACATCCAGGGCTTCATCTACGGCAAGCCCGCGCGCGCCGAGGAGGTGATGCGCCAGCTCACCGAAGGCGCCGGCGAAGCGGCGGCGACGGGCTTCCGCTCCAGCCGCTCGCCGCGCAACTCGATGCTGCGCACCGCGCGCGTCGCGATGGGCGGAGCCGAAGGCGATGTCCGCATCCGCAACATCTCCGCCACCGGCGCGATGATCGACGGGCTCGCGATCGACGGGGAAGGCGAAGGCCTCGACATCCTGATCGAGCTGCTCGAGGACCAGATGTTCGCCGCGCGCATCCGCTGGGCGCGCGACGGCAAGGCCGGCATCGAGTTCGCCGAGCATTTCAACCTCGAACGCCTCAACCAGACGCACGTCCGCAGCATCAGGCGACTGGCGGGCTAGGCACGCCCGGAAAGCCCTTCGCCTAGCGGCGGGCGCCTGCTACGCCTCCCCGCCAGCCAAGGGGAGGATCAATGGCCAGCACCGTTCCGCCGGGAGAGGCGCGCGCGTCGGGCTATGCCTGGTACGTGCTCGGCATCCTGTTCCTGGTCTACGTCCTCAACTTCGTCGATCGGCAGGTGATCTCGATCCTGGCGGAGGACATCAAGCGCGACCTGCACCTCAAGGACGAGGACCTCGGCTTCCTCTACGGCACCGCGTTCGGCGTCTTCTACGCGTTGTTCGGCATCCCGCTGGGGCGGCTGGCCGATAGCTGGAAGCGGGGGCGGCTGATGACGGTCGGGCTGGCCTTGTGGTCGGCGATGACGGTGGTGTCGGGGCTGTCGCGCAATTTCGGCCAGCTCGCAGGCGCGCGCGTCGGCGTCGGCATCGGCGAGGCGACGGCCAGCCCGGCGGCTTATTCGCTGATCTCCGACTGGTTTCCCCGCCGGTTGCGCGCCACCGCGCTCGCCATCTATTCGGCGGGACTCTACGTCGGTGGCGGCATCTCGCTCTTCATCGGCGGCGCGATCGTGCAGGCCTGGAACCGCGCCTACCCCGACGGCGGCGCCTGGGGACTGCACGGCTGGCAGGTCGCGTTCATGGCGGTGGGCGCGCCGGGACTGCTCGTCGCCCTATGGATCGCGACGCTGCGCGAGCCGGTGCGGGGCCAGTCGGAGGGGCTCGCGCAGGCCCCCCATCCCCGACCGTTCCACGTCTTCGGTCAGGAGCTGATCACCATCCTGCCGCCCCTCACGCTGATCGGCGCGGCGCGGCGCGGCACGGCGGCGCTGGTGACGAACCTGCTCGTCTCGGGCGCGGTGGTCGGTGCCGTCCTGCTGCTTCACGCGGCGGGCGAGCCGCTGCTGCAATGGACGGCGATCGGCATCGGGGTCTACGCGATCTTTTCCTGGGCGTCGGCGCTGCGGGTGCGCGACCGGCCGGCCTTCGCGCTGATCGTCGGCACACCGGCGTTTCTCTGCACGGTCGTCGCTTATGGCCTCAACGCGTTCCTCAGCTACGCCGCGAGCTTCTGGGCCGCGCCTTACGCGCTGCGCGTGCTCGGCGTGTCGCCGGCAGAGGCGGGGTTCATCATCGGCAGCTCGGGTGCGCTGTCGGGATTTCTCGGCGTGACGATGGGCGGCATCCTCGCCGACCGGCTGCGGCGCACCAATCCCGGCGGGCGGCTGCTCGTCGTGATCTCGGGCGCGATCGTGCCGACGCCGTTCCTGGTCCTCGCCTTCACCGCGGGCTCGCCCCTGCCCTTCTATATCGGCATCTTCCTGGCGCAACTCACCGCGAGCATGGCGCTCGGCGCGGCAGGCGCGACGACGCAGGATCTGGTGCTGCCGCGGATGCGCGGCACGGCGACCGCGACCTTCTTCATCGGCACGACGCTGATCGGGCTGGCGCTGGGGCCGTATCTGGCCGGCCGCGTGTCGACGCTGTCGGGCAGCCTGACGACGGGTATGCTATCGCTGCTCGCGACGGTGCCGATCACCGTCGCAGCCGCGATCGCGGCCTATCGCCTGGCGCCGCTGGCGGAACGCACCCGCGAGGACAGGGCGCGCGCGGCGGGAGAAGTGATCTGAGCAATTCTTCCTTTCCCTTCCGGGGGGAGGGAGGGAGCCGCGTAGCGGCGGAACGGAGAGGGGGAAGTCAGCCCGCCACCAACACCCCGCACGCGATGCGTCCGCCGCTATTCCCCGACGGATCGGTCATCAGATCGTCCGGCGCGGCATGAACCACCAGCGCCGCGCCGTCGGCATCGAGCAGGCCGTCCAGCGTCGCGCCCACCAGCGTGATCCCCAGCGTCCCGCGCCCGTCCGGCCCGACGACCAGATTGGGCAGGTCGCCCGCGTGCGGCCCCTGCGGGTTCATCGAGCCGTGCTTCGTCCCGACCGGGTTCCAGTGCCCGCCGGCGCTGACGAAGTCGGGCGGATCGCAGCGGCCGACGGTATGCAGGTGCGCGCCATGGTTGCCCGGCGTCAGCCCGCGCGCGTCGATCGTCACGCGCAGCCCGCCCGCCACCTCGGTCACCGTCGCGCGGCCGGCGGGCTGGCCCGTCCCGGTCAGCAGCGTCGCGGTAACCACGCGCCCGCCCGCGACCGGCGCGCCGGTGCGCATTTCGTCGCGCTGGCAGGCGATCAGGGCGAGCGGGGCGAGAAGGACGATGCGGCGCATGGGCATTCACTCCTGATCTGAATCAAGCGGCCAACGCATGACGGGCTCATAACGTGCCCCCTCGCGGCCGAGATGGCTCTGATAGAGGATGAGATGGGGCAGCGTGAAGGGGGGGCTCGCCAGCCCCGCCGTGTCGGCCAGCCAGCGCTCGACCTCGGGCAGCGCCGCGACGCCGCGCGACAGGCGCGCGAGCGTGATATGCGGCAGATAGGCGCGGCCCTCGGGCGGCAGGCCGGCGCGGATGCACGCCTGGTCGACTTTCCGGTGCAGCCGCGCCAGCGCGTCGTGCGGGGTCACGCCCGCCCATAGCGCCCCGCCCCGTCGCCGGTCACCGAACCGGCCGACCCCCGCCAGCGCGACGCTGGGCGTGGGTGCGTGGACGGCACCGAGCGCGGCGACGAGATCTTCCGCGACACGCTCCTCCACCTCGCCGACGAAGCGCAGCGTCAGGTGGAGTTGCTCGTCATCCTGCCACCGCGCGCTCGGCACGCCGCCCATCGCGCCGAGCAGGCGCTGGCGAATGACGGGCGGGGGACGCAGCGCGACGAACAGGCGTAGCATGGCGTTGTATACCATTGCTCGCCGGGAGTGCGCGACCTCCCACCGTCACCCCGGCCTTGTGCCGGGGTCCACTCCGGGGCCGGCCCGACCGTCGAGCGTTGTTCGACTCGGCTGGCATGAGTGGCGGTGGATGCCGGCACGACGCCGGCATGACGGAACATTGCTCACAGGTCACCCCAGCGGATGCCGGCATCTCCCGACCCGGCCGGGCATCGCCATGTAACGAATTGTTGCTGATTGCCTCCTCAGACCACACCGCTTGAAAACCCCGCCCACCCGGGCGATATTCCCGCTGCCGGCCTGTTGCCGGCGACAAGGAGCTTGGTTCACATGGCCAATTGGTCTGACCCCCGGTCGAACGCGACGCCCTTCGGCGTCGGCGTCACGGCGGCGCGCACCGACACCTACGATGCGGGTCTGCGGTCATACATGCTGTCCGTGTACAACTACATGGCGTCGGGCGTGCTGCTGACGGGCATCGTCGCGCTCGTGGCGGCGCAGATGGGCTTCGCGCAGGCGATGGTCTCGCCGACCGGCCGCGGCCTGTCGGGGCTGGGCTGGATCGTGACGCTCGCGCCCCTCGCCATCGTCTTCGCGATGAGCTTCGGCCAGCAGCGGATGCAGACCGCCACGCTGCGCGCGCTGTTCTGGGCCTATGCGACGCTGATGGGGCTCTCGCTGTCGACGGTCTTCCTCGCCTATACCGGCACCTCGATCGCGGGCGCGTTCTTCGCCAGTGCTGCGGGCTTCGCGGGGCTGAGCTTGTGGGGCTATACCACCAAGCGCGACCTGTCGGCCTTCGGCACCTTCCTGCTGGTCGGGTTGATCGGCCTACTGGTGGCGAGCGTGATCGCGATCTTCGTGCCCGCGCTCAACCCGGTGGTGAGCATCGTCGGCGTACTGATCTTCGCCGGGCTGGCGGCGTACGACACGCAGCGGACCAAGGCGATGTACGATTACGTCGCCGGCACCGATCAGGTCGGCCGAGTGGTGATCATGTCGGCGCTGTCGCTGTACCTCGACTTCATCAACATGTTCCTGTTCGTGCTCCGGCTGTTCGGCAGTTCGCGCAACTAGACCCTAGGCAATGCGACGAGAGGGGCTCGGCGGACGACCGCCGGGCCCTTTTGTACGAGCGTGATCGGGAACGGGCGCGCGGGCAAGTCGTTTCCTGTCCGAACCGAGGAGGTCATCATGCCCGACGCCGACACCCCGCTCGATACCCTGTCGATCGCACCCGACGAAGCCGCCGCCAACCAGGAGCGCGACCCGCGCCAGGACGCCGGCCAGGACGAGAGCATTCAGCGTCGCTTGCAACGCGATCCCGAGAACCAGGAGGCGCGTCTCGACAACGCTCTCGACGAGAGCATGGACGCCAGCGACCCCCCCGCCTCGACCCAGCCGGTCCACAACAGCGGTCCCGCGCCGTCGTCGGGATACGACGAAGCAGCCGAGAAGAAGCTGCAGGACGGCAACTAGGGTCCACACCGGCCTGAAGCCGGGTATCAGAGCCGTCGTCAATCATGCCGTCCGAGCAATTCGGGCGGCATGATTTATGATATGATCGATTGTTGCGCGAAAGCCGCAGCAGCACGCTTTTCCGCGACGGCCAACTCGCTTCACCGCATCCGATGTTGCAGCGCACCAACTTGTATGGTCGCTTCGTGAACACCGGCTGCTGGTTACGTTAACGATTTCGTTAACCATCCTTCGCTACGCCGGCCACAGTGATTGCTTCGGTATGGGGTGACGCGAGATGGGTTCCAAGGCGAAGCAGGCCGAAGGCGCGATGACGCTGGCCGAGATGAAGGAGTTCGCGAGCTTCACGGCGGCGACGCAGCGCTACATCCGGCGCTCGCTCGACATCGGGCTCGACCGCGACGACGCCATGACCCGCTGGTCGCGCGACGTGGTGGAGGCCGCCAGCATCCGTGCCCAGGCCCGCCACTACGCCTCGCTGCCCGACCTGCGCGAGCGCATTCCGGAGGACAGCGGCCTCGACGAGCTGGAACCCTTTCTGGCGCCGCTGGTGACGGTCAGCGCGTTCGATCTCGGCCAGGGGCGGCTGACCACCTTCTCCGCCTATCGCTTCCTCTACGAGCGGCTGGTCGGAGCGGAGGTTCGCCCCTGGCTGCCAGGCGCCTTCTGCGCCGCCGCGGCGCTGCCGCACCTCCACCCGGAACTGCGCCGCAAGCTCCTCCAGTCGATCAGCGAGGCCGCCGCGACGGCATCGGGCTGGTCGGCCCGCCAGCCGGCGTTCTTTCCCTATTGGGTCGAGAAGGTGGACACGGGCGCGGCGCTGCCAAGCTGAGCGCCTCATTCCTCCCCTAGCTTGCTAGGGGAGGGGGACCGCCGGCCACTTGGCCGGTGGTGGAGGGGTCAAGTGCCGCCTCCGCTTTGTCACCCCACCGTCACGCGCTCCGCGCGCGCCACCTCCCCTAGCAAGCTAGGGGAGGATTTGCTCGATCACCCCTTCACCGACCTGATGAACGCCCAGACCTCCGCTGAGAAGGGCGGCGTCTGCTCGCCCTTCCACTCGCCGATATGGTCGTACATCCGTTCGACGCCGGCCGTCATCGCCGGGGTGGCGATGGCGCTAAACGGCTGGAGCAACGCTGCCCATTCCCGCTTGAACGCCCGCGCCTGATCTGACGCGGGGTCCATCGGCAGCGCCACCTTGATCCGGCTCGCCAGATCCGTCCACTTGGCCGAATAGGCCGCCTGGTCGAAGCCCTCCGGATAGGCCGTCGTCGCGAAGTCGCGCTTGCCCTCGTCGGACAAATAACGGGCGCTCACCGCCTGCCAATTCTCGTGTTCCATCGTCATATTCCCTGATTGTATCAGCGAGCAAAGCGTCGCGACGTCGATCGGCTCGCCGCGATCGAGGCGGGACTGGACAGTCGTCAGCAGCAGCCGGGTGGTCGCCAGTTCGGCCGCCTGCTGCTCGAGCGCGCCGAGCCGCGCCGCCACCAGCCGGCCGAGATCGGCGCGGCGATCGCGCAGCAGGTTCGCGATCTCGGCCAACGAGAAGCCCGCGCGCTTGAGCGCCACCACGGCGTTCAGCCGCTGCAGCTCGCCCGCGCCGTAGAAGCGCCGCCCGCTCGCCGCGCGCACCGGGCTGACCAGCCCGCGCGCCTCGTAAAAGCGCAGCGCGCGCACCGTCAGCCCCGTCCGCCGGGCGACCTCCGCAATGTCGAGCGTTTCCATCACGACTCGGCTTGTACAGGCTGACGCTACGTCAGCCGCAAGCCCCTAACGACAGGCGCGCCTGTTCCAATCACGTCGCGCCTGATCGAGGTGAAGATGATCCCGATGCGCTGCGTTGTAATCGGGCGACAGCACCGTCGCGAACAGCGGGCAGGCCCCCGTCCGTACCGCACGCAGGAAACGCGCGCCGGCGTCACCGCCACGCCAGTCGTTGACCACCGACACCCGCCGCCCGTCGTCGAGGATGAAGGCGGCGATGTCGATCGCATCGGCGGTGGCGTGCTCGCTCCAGGTGCCGCCGTCGCGGCCGTAGATGCGCCGGCAATTGTAGCTGCCGAAATGCTCGATCCGCGCGACCGGCCGGCCGAACTGGCGCAGCGCGGCGGGCTGGACGACGTTCCATTCCCACATCGCCAGCGCGGCGGCGACGGCACAAGAGGTGCCGACATTGGCAGGAGCGAAGGCGATCCGCCGCGACCCGCCCGCGCGCAAGCGCACCGCATCGTCATAGCCGCAGGTCGGCCCGTCATGCCGCGCCGGCAGCGCCTCGAACCGGACGCCCGCGCGCGTCAGCAGCGACCGGCACCGCGGGAAGTCGCCACGCAGCGCCACCAGCTTGCGTCCGGTCGTCCACCCTGCCCGGTCGCCCAGGTCGAGCGGTCGGTCGACCGTATTGTTCACGATCGCCCAAAGCGTGGCCAGCGCGATCGCCGATAATGCGAGCCAGACAGCGTATCGCATCAGCCTCGCCCGTCACCCGCGCATCGCGTCGCCCATCGGTTCGCCGGTCACGGGATAGCCGAGGTCGTCGGGGATACAGAGGTGCCGCTGCCCGCCGCGCTCCTCCTCGAACGGCGTGATCGTCCGCACCGGGATGGCGCGCGCGTGCGCCACCGCCGCATCGAAGCTCGCGAATTGCGCCAGCCGCTCCAGGTTGCGCCGCGTCGGGAAGATGATCGTCACCCGCCCGGCGTCGGCGTCCGCCAGCACCTGCGCGGCGCTGGCCCAGAGCAGGCGCGTATTCTCCGTCCGGTCGACCGTGGCGGCGGGCGCGTCGGCCGGCAGCCGCGCGAGATAGAAACGCGTGTCGAAGATGCGCATGTTCATATGCGCCGGTCGCCAGCGCGCGAACGGGGTCAAATCGTCGAGCCGCAGCCCCCCGCCCGCGTCGGCCAGCGCCTGCCCGAACGGCGCGCCCGCGTGCAGCGCCGCGCGCAACGCGTCGAGCCCGGCGGGCACGGGATCGAGCCCGATCGGCAGCCCCGCCTCTTCCACCGTCTCGCGGATCGCGGCGATCCGGTGCGCGTCCTCCTCGACATCGCCGCCCGACATTTCGGCCAGCGCGCGGTCGCCCGGGTCGACCCGGCCGCCGGGGAAAACCAGCGCCCCGCCCGCGAACACCATCGCCTTGGCGCGCTCGACCATCAGCAGCTCGGGCGCGCCGCCATCCGCCGCATCGCGAAAGATGACGAGCGTCGCGGCGGGAATGGCGGGTTGGAGGGTGTCGGGCATCATACCGCTATGGCGCGCCACCATCGCGGCGGCTAGCGTCCGCCGCGACGATTCGGGGAGAACCACGGCATGAAGCTCCGACACCTTGCGCTGGCGGCGGCCGCGCTGCTGCCATTCGCGCCCGTCGTCGCCCAGACCACTACACCGCCCGCCGCCCGGCTCCAGGTCGAGCAGCGCTATTTCACGCTGCCCAACGGGCTCAAGGTCGTGCTGTCGCGCGACGCCAGCACGCCGATCGTCAACGTCGCGGTCTATTACGGCATCGGCTTTCGCGTCGAGCCGCGCGATAAGACCGGCTTCGCGCATCTGTTCGAGCATCTGATGTTCCAGGGCTCGGCCAACGCCCCCAAGGGCACGCTGATCAACACCGTCTCCAACGCCGGCGGCGTGCTCAACGGCTCGACCCGGTTCGATTTCACCAATTATTACGAGATCGCGCCGTCGGGGGCGCTCGACCGGCTGCTGTGGATCGACGCCGACCGCATGGCGCGGCCGATCATCAACGACGAGGTGCTCAAGAACCAGCAGGGCGTCGTCGGCAACGAGGTCAAGGTCAACGTCCTCAACCAGCCCTATGGCACCTGGCCGTGGATCGACCTGCCGATGCTGGCCAATACCAACTGGTACAACAGCCACAATTTCTACGGCGATCTGAAGGAGATCGAGGCGGCGACCGTCGCCGACGCGCAGACCTTCAGCAAGCAATTCTATGTCCCCAACAATGCGGTGCTCGTGGTGGTCGGCGACATCGATTACGCCAGGACGCGGGCCACGATCGAGCAGCTCTTCGGCCCGATCCCGCGCGGCCCCGCCGTGGTGCTCCCCGATCTCGCCGAGCCGCGCCAGACCGCCCCGCGCCTCAAGTCCCGCACCGACGCGCTGGCGCCTAAGCCGGGCTTCGCGGCGGGCTATCACATGCCTGCGCGCGGCACCGCCGACTGGTATGCGATGGGGCTGCTCGACCAGATCCTGCTCCAGGGCGACGATAGCCGGTTGCGGCAGAAGCTGGTCAACGAGACCGGCATCACCGGCGACCTGTCCGGCGGCATCAATGCCGACCTCGGCTCGATGTTCAATTATCGCGGGCCGATGCTGTGGGCGTTCAACTTCACCCACGATCCCGACAAGAGCGACGCCGCGATCACCGCCGCGATCGACCAGGTGATCGACGACGTCCGCCAGCGCCCGGTGTCGCAGGAGGAGCTCGACCGCGCCCGCACCAAGTTCCGGTCGCAGCTGTATGCGGGGATCGACTATCAGGGCCATCTCGGGCTGGTCGACCTGCTCGCGTCCTATGCGTTGTTCGACGATGATCCAGGCGCGGTGAACCGTATCGAGGAGGGGTTCGCCAAGGTGACGACCGCCGATCTCCAGCGCACCGCGCGCGAGTATCTCCGCCCCGACAACCGCTCGATCTACTCCATCGTCCCGGGCCAGAAGGGAGCCGCGCAATGACCCGCCGCCTGTTGCTCGCCGCTGCCGCGACGCTCCTCCCCGCCCCGCTCCTCGCCCAGGCCTTCCCGCCCGCCCCCGCGATCGCGCCGCCCAAGCCGGTCACGATTCCGGCATCGGAGACCTACACGCTGGCCAACGGGCTGACGGTGACACTCATCCCTTGGGGCGTCGCGCCCAAGACGTACGTCGTCCTCAACGTCTTCGCCGGCAATCTCGACGACGGCACGCAGACCTGGATGGCCGATCTGACCGCCGCCATGCTCAAGGAGGGCGCGGGCGGCCGCTCCTCGGCGGAGCTGGCGCGCGCCGCCGCCTCGCTCGGCGGCAATGTCTCGACCGCGAGCGACGAGGCGAGCACCACCGTCTCGATCGACGTGCTGTCGGAGAAGGCGGCCGCGGCGGTCGCGCTGGTCGGCGACGTCGCCGTGCGCCCCGCGCTGGCCGCCAGCGAGTTCGGCCGCGTACAGGCCAATCTCGGCCGCGGCCTGACGCAGGCCTATGCCCAGCCCGGCTCGATCGCCGACTTCGCGCTCGACCGCGCTTATTATGGCAACCATCCCTATGGCCGGCCGCTGCCCGCGCCGGCGGCGTTCGCGGCCTATACGCTCGCCGACGTCCAGCGCTTCTACGCGACGCAGTTCGGCGCGAAGCGGGCGCACCTCTACATCGCCGGCCGCTTCGACGCCGTTGCCGTCAAGGCGGCGGTGGCGAAGAGCTTCGGCGGTTGGGCGTCGGGCCCGGCGCGGCTGTCGCTGCCGCCCAGGCCCGTGGCCGGCCCGCGCGTGCTGCTGGTCGATCGGCCCGGCGCGCCGCAATCGACCATTCGCGTCGCCTTTGGCGGGCCCGCGCCGGGGACGACCGGCGACATCCCCTTCCGCACCGCGAACTCGCTCCTGGGTGGCGCGTTCAACTCGCGGATCACGCTCAACATCCGCGAGAACAAGGGGTATACCTATTCGCCCTATTCGGGCCTCACGCTGCATCCGGGCGAGACCCGCTGGACCTTCAACGGCGACGTCACGACGGCGGTCACCGGCCCGGCGCTGCACGAGATTTTCGCCGAGGTCCGCCGGCTCGCCGACGCGCCGCCGAGCGACAGCGAATGGACGGGCACGCGCACCTATCGCGCCGGCGTCTATACGCTCGGCCTGTCGACCGCGCCGGGGCTGATCGCGCTGCTCTCGACCGTCGACGAGCTTGGCCTGCCCGCCGACTGGCCCACGACCTACGTCCCCGCCACGCTCGCGGTGACGCCGGCACAATTCTCCGCCGCCATCCGCGACAATCTGCCGCTCGCCAAGCTGACGCTGGTGGTGGTCGGCGACCTAAAGACGGTGACGCCGCAGCTTCAGGCGCTGCCGGAGCTCAAGAATATTCCGTTCCAGACGGTGACGGTGCCCTGACACCCAGGGCGCTCGCGTTCGACGTCTTCGGCACGATCGTCGACTGGCGCGCCAGCGTCGCGCGCGACGCCGCGCCACGGCTGGCGGCGCTGGGGCGGCCGGACATCGAGCCGGCCGCCTTCGCCGACGCCTGGCGCGGCCGCTACCAGCCCGCGATGGCGGCGGTGCGCGACGGGCGGCGGCCGTGGACACTCCTCGACATCCTCCATCGCGAGATGCTGGAAGACACGCTGCGGAGCTTCGGCCTCGACCCGGCGGCGCTCGGCGACCCCGCGCTCGTCGACTGGACCGACGCCTGGCATCGCCTCGACGCATGGCCGGACGTGGTGGCGGGACTGACCCGGCTCAAGGCCGCGTTCCCGCTCGTGACGCTGTCCAACGGCAATGTCGCGCTGATGGTCGACCTCGCGCGTCACGCGAGGCTGCCCTGGGACGCGATCCTCGGCGCGGAACTCGCCCGCGCCTACAAGCCAGACCCCCAGGCCTATCTCGCCACCGCCGCGGCGCTGCGGCTGAAGCCCGGCGAGCTCTGCCTCGTCGCCGCGCACCACAGCGATCTTGCCGCCGCGCGGCGCTGCGGTCTCCTCACCGCCTACATCCACCGGCCGGGGGAATATGGCGGCCGCCCCGCCCCCGACGCCGATCAGGCGCAGGACTGGGACTGGGGGGCGGACAGTCTGGAGGAACTCGCCGACCAGTTGGGCGCGCGGGCCTGACGTCAGCCGGCCATGCGGCTCGGCGCTGCCAGATTGGTGACGAACCTGCCGGCGACCCGCTTCGCTTCCTCCTCGTCGCCCGCGCGCAAGGCGGGACGGACCTGCTCCAGGAACAGCCGCCCGGTCTGCAGGTTCGCCACCGGATCGGCATCGAGGCCGGGGACGGTCAAGCCGAACATGCGGTGGACAGTCTGCATCGCCAGCGCCATCGTCGCCAGCGCCCGATCCGTCTCGCGCGGATCGCTGGACTGTTCCGCGACATCGGCCTGATCGAGGGCGTTGAGGACGAGTTGCAGCGCGCGGCGGTGCGCCGAGGTGGGCGCGCTGACCTTCTCGACGCTCTCCTCGGCCGTCACGTCGTCGGCGACCGGCGCGGCCTGCACCGGCTGCGCGCGCAGCACCGCCAGCTCCGCGTCGCGCCGCACCATCGCTCGTTTCAGGTTGTGCATCTTCGCGCTGTACCACCATTTCGTCAGCGCCCAGACGAGCAGACCGACGACGATCGCGGTGAGAACGATGGGCAGCGGCGCATCGCGCGCGGTCATGAGCTGATACAGCGCGATGTTGATGAGGGCTCCGAAATCCATGTCGTTCCTTGGCGGGCCTTTTGCTGAGTGAAGGATGAACGGGCCGCGCGATGCCTTGGTTGCGTCGGACCGGCAGGATCGACCGGGCGAGGGCGTATAAGCCCTCGTTCACTATCAACCGGTTGATGCGATGTCGTAGCCCGGCAAGCCCGGGCGGATCGTCACAAGCGCCGATCGAAATATTTTCGTTCCCTTCCCGTTCTCTTGCGCTTTGCGGACCCCGCTGAAATCCGCGCGTCGCGGTGTTTTCGCGGCGGTGAAGCGAATCCTGCGTACGACGAACGGCGGCTTGGCCCGACCATTAACCACTTGCGTCCGCAAGCCGGTTGGCACAATCTCTGGGGGTTCCGGTCGGGGGCCGACCCTATCACTGGTGGAAGCCTTGTCGTTGGCCTGCCAGCGGCGACGGAGTTGCGCGCGTGTTCCACAGGCGCGCGGCCCTGTTCTGTTCTCCGCCAGAAGGTGTAGGATGGTCAGCTTACGATTCGAACATGAGCGGAACGTCGGGAGTCGGATGCGATGGATTTCAGGGACATGAACGAGATGGCGACCGATACGATCGACGCGGCGGAGACGAATGCGCCCGCTGGCGTCGCCATGCCTGTCGGCGACAGCAAGGCGGTCCACCCCCGGCCCTATCCGGTCGAGGTCGACCACGGCCGCGACGCGCTGCTCACCGATTTCGGCAAGGAGACGCTGAAGGATCGCTACCTGCTGCCCGGCGAAGGCATCCAGGACCTCTTCGTCCGCGTCGCCTCCGCTTATGCCGACGACGCGGCGCATGCGCAGCGGCTGTACGATTATATCTCGAAGCTCTGGTTCATGCCCGCGACGCCGGTGCTGTCGAACGGCGGCACCGGGCGCGGCCTGCCGATCTCCTGCTACCTCAATTCGGTCCCCGACAGCCTCAACGGCATCGTCGACACGTGGAACGAGAACGTCTGGCTCGCGTCGCGCGGCGGCGGGATCGGCACCTATTGGGGCAACGTCCGCGG
>CAXTHQ010000027.1:0-23857 GCA_964244185.1 uncultured Sphingomonas sp. | reverse complement strand
CGGGTCGACGACGTCATCAACGTGTCGGGCCACCGGATGGGAACGGCCGAGGTCGAATCGGCGCTGGTGCTGCATCCTCACGTCGCCGAGGCGGCGGTGGTCGGGATGCCGCACGACGTGAAGGGCCAGGGCATCTACGCCTATGTGACGCTCAATGCCGACGTCGAGGCGAATGCCGAGCTGCACGGGGCGCTGCGCGCCTGGGTGCGCAAGGAGATCGGCCCGATCGCTACCCCCGACGCGCTCCAGTTCGCCCCGGCGCTGCCCAAGACGCGCTCGGGCAAGATCATGCGGCGCATCCTGCGGAAGATCGCCGAGGGGGATGTGTCAAACCTCGGCGACACCTCGACGCTGGCGGATCCGGCGGTGGTTGAGGATCTGGTGGCGAACCGGGTCTTTTAGCCTGTCATGCCGGCTTTGAGCCGGCATTCCAGTTCGATCTCACACTGCGTCAGGGCAATGTTCCCGACGGCAATCATCGTCCGACCATGTACCCCGCTCTTCGGCCGGGGTGACGGCGTACCCATCACCCCACCCACGTCGCCGTCGCCGCGCGCAGCTTGTCCGCCGCCGCCTTGCGCACCGCGATGCCGGTGATCGTCCGCTTCGCCGCGTCGCGCGAACCCGCTGGCAGGTACTTCTCCGCATAGGCAGTGATCTTGCCCGGCATCGCCGGATCGTTCGACCCGCCGCCGAGCGACACGATGTATTGCGCCCTGGTGCTCTCCTCGAGCCAGCCCTCAACCGCCTCGTGGTGCGCGACCGCCCAGTCGAACGCCATGTCGGGATGCCCGCCCGCGACGCCGCGCAGCAGCGACGCCTTTTGCGGCGGCGTGATCTGATCGGTCAGGAGCAGGTCGAGCGCGCGCTTCGCCACGGCATCGTCGCGCGCGACCCCGAGCAGCGTCACGAAGCGATTCTTGGCGACCGGGCTCTTCTCCGCCTGGGTGAGCGCCAGCAACTGATCCCATTCGGCCGAGGTCGCGTTGCCCGCGAAGGTCGACAGGATCGGCTGGCGGATTGCCGGCGGCACGGCAGTCGGGTCGGTCGCGAGCAGCGCGACATAGCGCCGCGCGCGCGCCGCCACATCCTGGTCGCTGTTACGGCCGAGCAGGCCGAGCAGCGTCTCGCGCAGGTTCGTCGCGAGCACCGACTCACCCGGTTTCGCCTCGTAGCCAAGCCGTGTCATCTCGGGCGCGAGGATCGCCAGCACACGGGCGCGCAGCGGCGTTTCCAGAGGCGTGTGCGAGTAGAGACCCTGCAACCGGCCCAATCCGCCCGTGACCGTCGCCCATTCGAGCGGGCTCGCGCCGGCGTCGATCTGCCCCGACAGCGCGAACCAGCGCGACAGATCCTGATAGCCGCCGGCCGCCAGCGCGAAATCGTCCCCGAGCGTGCCGAGCCGGTCGTTGAGCGCCAGCCGCTTGTAGTCCTTGACGATCGCGGCGTGGGTGGCGTCGTCATAGAGGACGCGGACGTAGCTGCCTTTACTCTGATTCAGTACCATCGTCCCGCAGCCGCGTACCCGCACCGTCGTCGCGGGGCCGGTCACGACGGCGGATGCCGTCGCACCGCCGAGCGTGCCGACGACCAGCGGCACGTGCCATGTCTGCGGGGCCTTGGAGGGCTCATCCATTCCAAACCGTCCCTGCGCCAAAGTCGCCGTCGTCGTACCAGCGACGCAGCG
Organism: uncultured Sphingomonas sp.; assembly: GCA_964244185.1. GTDB lineage: Bacteria > Pseudomonadota > Alphaproteobacteria > Sphingomonadales > Sphingomonadaceae > Sphingomonas. The sequence goes on along the minus strand of CAXTHQ010000027.1, from coordinate 22,170 downwards.
CGCATTCGTCACGCTGATGAGCGGCACGCCACCCTGCAAGGTGAAGTCGTGCGCGATCGTCGCGACCGGACGGCCGGCCGCCGCCGACAGCTCCGCCCAGAGCTGGTCGGTGACGGTGTTGCCGTATTTGTACTTCGCCATGTAGCGGCGGATGCCGTCGCGGAACTTGACCGGGCCGAGCGTCGACTCGAGCATCCCGATCACCGCCTGCCCCTTGGCATAGGTGATGCCGTCGAACGCCTGGCCGATCTGGTCGACCGTCTCGACATGCCGGATGATCGGGTGCGTCGCCGCGGTCGAGTCGATCCCCAGCGCGCCTTCGCGCTCGCTGGCGACCGATGCCGCCGCCGCCTCCCAGCTCGGGTTGAGATCGTCGGAGGTCTTGCCTTCCATCCACGACGCGAAGCCCTCGTTCAGCCACAGATCGTCCCACCACGCCATTGTGACGAGATCGCCGAACCATTGGTGCGCCATCTCATGCGCGACGACGGTGAAGATGCGCTGGCGGCCGCTCTCGGTCGTCCGCTTGGGATCGAACAGCACCTCGTTCTCGAAATAGAAGATCGCGCCCCAATTCTCCATCGCGCCGAAGAACTGGCTGGAGCCCGGCCCCGCGATCATGTCGAGCTTGGGCAGCGGATAGGGCTGCCCGAAATAGTCGTTGTAATAAGCGAGCAGCCGCTTCGCCTGCGCGAGCGCATAATCGCCCTGATCCGATACGCCGCGCCGGGTGATGACGCCAATCTCGGTCTTGCCCGCCATCACCGTCTTGCGTTCGAGATCGCCCATGCCGAGGAACAGCAGATAGCTCGACATCACCGGCGACTCGCCGAAGCTGTAGAGCTGGGTGCCGTCGCTGTTCTTCGTCACCGACGCCGCCGGCATGTTGGAAAAGGCGAGCTGGCCCGCCGGCGCGACCGCCGACAGCTTGAAGCGAGCCTTGAAGCTCGGCTCGTCCCACATCGGCGCAAAACGGCGCGCGTCGGGTGCTTCGAACTGCGTCGCCAGCATCCGCGCCTTGGTGCCGTCGCCGTTGGTGTAGTCGATCGAGAAGAGACCGGCCGCCGACTGGTTGATCGTGCCGCTCCACGCGAAGCCGAGCGTATGCCGGCCCGGTTTCGCCATCGCCGGCAGCGTCACGGTGAGCTGCTGCGCCGCTTTGTCGAGCTTGACCGTCACCGCCTGGCCGTCCCAGGTCGCCGTCCGCACGTCGAGGTCGGCGGCGTTGAGCGTCACCGTCCTCGTCGCCTCGCGCACGTCGACGACGATCGCCTCCTGCCCGTGAAAGGCCAGCGCCCTCGCGTCCGGGCTGATCGCGATGTCGTAGCTCACCGGCACGACCCCGCGCGCCAATTGGCCCTGGGCGAGCGCGGGGGCGGAGGAGGCGAGCAAGAGGAGGGCGGCGGCGCGGACAGGCTTCATCGGGGGAATAACTCCGTTTTACTTGAATAAGACACTCATAGCCGCTGGACGCGTCTGCGCAACCGGCGCGGGTGGACAGCGTGGCCGGTTGCATGACACAACCCGCTCATGTCCCTCCCTCCCCTGTTCCACCGCCTGGCGTTGCCCGTGATCGGCTCGCCGTTGTTCATCATCTCCGGCCCCGAGCTGGTCATCGCGCAGTGCAAGGCGGGGATCGTCGGGTCGTTTCCGGCGCTCAACGCCCGGCCGCAGACGCTGCTCGACGAATGGCTGCATCGCATCACCGAGGAACTCGCGGCGCATAACCGCGCGCATCCCGACCGCCCCGCCGCGCCGTTCGCGGTCAACCAGATCGTCCACAAGTCGAACGATCGGCTGGAGCAGGATTTGGCGACCTGCGCCAAGTGGCAGGTGCCGATCACCATCACCTCGCTCGGCGCGCGCGAGGAGCTGAACCAGGCAGTCCACGGCTGGGGCGGCATCACGCTGCACGACGTCATCGACGACCGTTTCGCGCGCAAGGCGGTGGAAAAGGGCGCGGACGGCCTGATCGCCGTCGCGGCCGGCGCGGGTGGCCATGCCGGTCGGCTATCCCCCTTCGCGCTGATCCAGGAGATCCGGCAGTGGTTCGACGGGCCGCTGGCGCTGTCGGGGTCGATCGCGACCGGCGACGCGGTGCTGGCGGCGCAGGCGATGGGCGCGGACCTCGCCTATATCGGTTCGCCCTTCATCGCGACCGACGAGGCCAATGCCGACCAAGGCTACAAGCAGGGCATCGTCGACGGCAAGGCCGCAGACATCGTCTATTCCAACCTCTTCACCGGGGTGCACGGCAATTACCTGCGCGGATCGATCGCGGCGGCGGGCATGGACCCCGACAATCTGCCCGACGGCGACCTCAAGACGATGGACTTCGGCGGCGGCAACAGCGCCAAACCCAAGGCGTGGAGGGACATCTGGGGCTCGGGCCAGGGCATCGGCGCGGTGCACGAGGTCGAGCCCGTCGCGGCGCGGGTCGAGCGGATGACGCGCGAATATGAGGCAGCCCGGGGACGGCTCAAGCTGGCGGCGTAACCTGACCTTCTCCGCAGAGAGAGGGGATCAGAACGCCATTGCGAGGCGTTCTTGCATTCCGTGGACGGGACTGTGCCTGGGCACGGTCGCCTGCGCCGCGTCGAGGTGGCGGACGCGGCGGTGCAGCTCCGCGCTGGCGTCGATCAGCAGCCGCGCCCGCGCCGGCAGGACCGACACGATTGCATGATCCGACCGCGGCGGCTCCCCCAGCCGGCGCGAGGGGTGCAGCGCCTCGCGCGGCGCCAGCTCGCCCGCGTGGACCGCGCGCTGGGTGAGCAGCCAGGCGATGATGTGCATCAGCCGCGTCGTCACCTTGAGCGACTCGCACGAGAAGCCGACCCGGTCGAGCGGATCGAGCGCCTCGCGCTCCGCGCGCCCGTCCTCGTCGAAATAGCTCCGCGCCTCGTCGGCGAGCACCATCGCTTCGACGTGCAGCGAGTCGACGAGACGGCGATGGAGATGTGATTCAGTCGGCGGCGCCATGCCGCTATGTGCCATGCCGCCCGGGCACGTGCCAGTGGATCGGCAGGCCGAAGTGTCCCGTCGCGGGAGTGTCAGGCGCTGATGTCGGGGATGAGCGTATCCTCGAGCTGCGCGATCTCGTCCCTCAGCCGCAGCTTGCGCTTCTTCAATCGCGCCATCCGCAACTGGTCAGTCGGCGGCGTGGCGGCCAGCGCCGCGATCGCGGTATCGAGGTCGCGATGCTCTTCGCGCGCCGCCTCCAGCCGCTGCCTGACCTGCGCCTCGTCCACTCACGTCACCCCCGTATCGGCCCGCCATATCGCGGCAGAGGCGGCGCGCCAACGGGTCGTCGCACGATGATGCTCGGATCGTCGAAAGCTTGATCTTCGGTGGCGACTTGTTCAGGTTTCGACCGTTACGTCCTTACCCACGTTTCACGAGGAGACCACCACATGGCGTCAACGCATCATGCTGCGCTGGAGACGAAACACGCGGTCCTGGACCGCCGACTCGCTGAGGAGACCGGCCGTCCCAAGCCCGACACGATCATGATCGCCGGCCTCAAGAAGCAGAAACTGAAATTGAAGGAAGAGCTCGCGCGCGCCTAGCGCCGCGGCGAGCGGGCATGGACGGCGGCCTTGGCATAGTCCGGGGTCGTCGTGCCCGCGCCCACCGGCTTGCGCGCGCGCTTGGGATCGATCGGCGTGTCGAGCGCGATGCCGACGCGGCCGCGCGTGCACCAGGCGACCGTGCCGGCCACCTCGCCGAGCCCGCGCATCTCCAGCCTCACCGCGATGCCGGGCTCGACCATCCGGTCGAGCTCGACCATCAGCCCGCCCGGCGACAGGTTGCGCACGCGCACTTCCCACACGTTCGCCATACCAGCGATGCGGAGCTGGGCGCTGACGAACAGGCTGTCGCGCTGACGCGTCCGGGCGCCCTCCCCGTCGAGCGCGTCGGCGCTCTGCGCATTAACCCGACCGACGCCGTCCATTATCCGTTGCCTGCTCCGCTCGTGTTGGCCGAGCACCGCGCATAGGTGCGCAAGGTTAGCGAAATGCTAAACGCGCCGGTAATTCGAGGATCGGTTCTGACCCGATCAGTCCTCGCGTGAGACACGTTCGTGGCGTTCGTGGCGTTCCTGCGCCTCGACGGTCATCGTCGCGATCGGCCGCGCCTCGAGCCGCAACAGGCTGATCGGCTCGCCCGTCACCTCGCAATAACCGTATTCGCCTTCCTCGATTCGCCGCATCGCCGCCTCGATCTTGCTGATCAGCTTGCGCTGGCGATCGCGGGTGCGCAGCTCGATCGACCAGTCGGTTTCGCTCGACGCGCGATCGGTGAGATCGGCCTCGCGCAGCGAATCGACCTGGAGCTGGCAGAGCGTATCCTGCGACTCGCGCAGGATCGCCTCTTTCCAGCGCGCTAACTTGTCGCGGAAATACGCCTGTTGCCGCAGGCTCATGAACGGCTCGTCGGCCGACGGGCGATAGGCCGGCCCCGCTTCCCCCAGCCCGGCGTCGTTGGCGGCGATCAGATCGATACTGGTGTCGATACGCTGCAATACACTAGCCATGACGTCCCTCCCTTCGGTTCGCCATGGCCCCCCGGCCAACGTACGGACCGCCCTACGGGTCGCGCCTATAATCTTGCACAACGCCGCCGACAAGCGAGGCGATGTTGCGCGGGTCAGGGCGTTAACCGACTGTCACTAACTTACATCACCTCGAGGTGCCGAACCGTCCCAGCACGACACGTTAAGCTAGTGACGGGTAACGCGCGGTCGAGGATTTGACCCGGAACGGGCAAGTTCGTGGTTAATCGACTTGCGCTTAATGCTTTGTTTCTCACTGTGGCTGCAAGCGGTGACCCAGTTGCTGCTTGTCAAAGCGGGCGATCCGTCGCGCCGCCAGCGGGGAAGAGTTGTTATGTCGGTCAGGATGGCCTTGGCGAAACTATGTGCCTGCGCTTGCGGCGGGGCATTGATCGGTGGCGGCGCGGTCCACGTCGCGGAACGTCCGCGCACGATCGTCAAGCATCGCGTGGCGCAGCGCGTCGTCACCCGCCAGGTCGCCCAGGTGCGCCGGCCCGGACGCCGCATCGTCACCACGACGACGACGAGCTGCCCGCCGGCGGTGGTCACGGTCGCCAGCGCGCCGCCGCTGCCGCCCGGGCCGGCCGGCGAAGGCTTCATCGGCGGCGGCGGTGGCGGCGTGCCCGTGGTGGTCGGCGGCAGCGGCGGTTTCTTCGGCGGCAGCGGCGGCTTCGGCGGCGGATTCTTCGGCGGCGGCAGCAGCGGGTCGAGCGGCTCGATCGTGATTTCGTCCACGTCCAGCGGCGGATCGTCGAGTTCGTCGGGCAACGTGTCGTCGTCCTCGTCGGGCAACGTCTCCTCGTCCAGCTCGACCGGCGGCGCGGCGGTCGACATCAACAACTCGAACACCAACAACAATACGAACCAGCAGTCGCAGAACCAGAACCAGAACCAGAACCAGAACCAGAATCAAAATCAGAACCAAAATCAGAATCAGAACGAAAACCAGAACCAGAACGGCAGCGGCGGCTACGGCTCGTCGAGCAAGGGCTGGTCCTCGACCGGCGGCTGGTCGTCGAACGGGTCGTCGAGCACCGGCTCGTCCTCGACCGGCAGCACGGGCAGCGGCAGCACGGGGTCGAGCGGCAGCTCCAGCGGCTCGTCCTCGTCGAGTTCCTCGACGTCGAGCTCGTCCAGCGGGTCGTCGAGCGGGTCGAGCGGCAGCAGTGGATCAAGCGGCGGTCCACCCGCGCCGGTGCCCGCGCCGCCCATGGTCCTCCTCTTCGGCGCCGCCGCCGCCGCGATCGCCGGCCGGAAACGGCTGGTGAAGCCCGCGACCGCCTGACCAGGCTGGGCGCGAACGGACGGGCCCGTCGCTTCGGGGGAGGCGGCGGGCCCGTTTTGCGTCTTCAAATCGTCCCCCGCGCGCAGGCTCGGGGAGGGTTCAGGCGCTAAGCGGCCTTTAGCGCCGCCTCGATTTCCGGGATCGTATGCCCGGTCAGGTCTTTCGCCAGCTCACCCGCCAGGCGGCTCTCGACCTCCTTGTGATAATGCTTCCTGAGCTCGCCGAGCGTCTTCGGCGGCGCGATGATGATGAGCTGTTCGAAATCGTTCGCCAGCGCGCGCGTCTTGAGCATCGCTGCGGCCTCGGCGGCGAAGCGATTCTCCTCCAGTTGGTGGAAGTCGGTCGGCTCGACCGAGCTGCCGGTGGTCGACGAGGCGCGGCCGGCGGCGTCGGTCGCCTGATCGCGATTGACGGGGTTCGGATGCTCCTCCGCCATCTCGACCGTCAGGTTGGGATATTGCGCGTCGCCGTCGTTGCGCAGGAACAGCAGCTTGCGGCCGTCCGCGACGAGGACGACGGTATTGTTGGCGAGCTGCATGACGGTTTCCTTTGTCGTTGCCACGGGATAACGCCCCGGCCCGGCCACGGGTTGCGCGCGCCTGCCCCCGCCGCCATAGCCGCGCGCCATGCACGACATCCGCCTCATCCGCGACGATCCCGCCGGCTTCGACGCCGCGCTCGCCCGCCGTGGGGTGGAGCCGCAATCGCCTGCCCTGCTGGCGCTGGACGAGCGGCGGCGGATGACGATCGGCGAGGCGCAGGCGGCGCAGACCCGCCGCAACGAGCTCAGCAAGGCGATCGGCCAGGCCAAGGCGGCGCGCGACGACGAAAAGGCGCAGGAGCTGATGCGCACCGTCGCCGCGCTCAAGGAACAGCTCCCGACGCTCGAAGGCGAGGAGCAACGGCTGGGCGTGGAGCTCGACGGCGCACTGGCGGCGCTGCCCAACTCGCCGCTCGCCGATGTGCCCGAAGGCGCGGACGAGAACGACAACGAACTTATGCACGAGCGCGGCCGCAAGCCCGAGTTCGGTTTCCCGATCCGCGAACACGATGTCCTTGGGCCGCCGTTGGGCCTCGATTTCGAGACCGGAGTCGCCATCGCCGGCACCCGCTTCACGCTGGTGCGCGGCCATGCCGCCCGGCTCGCGCGCGCGCTCGGCCAGTTCGGCCTCGACACGCTCACGCGTCATCACGGTTATGAGGAGGTATCTCCACCCATCCTCGTGCGTGAGGCCGCGCTGTTCGGGACCGGGCAATTGCCCAAGTTCGAGGAAGACCTCTTCAAGACGACCGACGGCCGCTATCTGATCCCGACCGCCGAGGTCAGCCTGACCAACATCGTCCGCGAGAAGATCCTGAGCGCCGCCGAACTGCCGCTCCGCTTCACCGCGCTCACCCCCTGTTTTCGGTCGGAAGCCGGCGCGGCGGGGCGCGATACGCGCGGCTATATCCGCCAGCATCAGTTCGACAAGGCGGAGCTGGTCTCGATCGTCACGCCCGATCAGTCGGAGGCCGAGCACGAGCGCATGACGGCGGTGGCGGAGGACGTGTTGACCCGGCTGGAGCTGCCGTTCCGCCGAATGAAGCTTTGTACCGGCGATATGGGCTTCGCCGCCGCGCGCACCTACGATCTGGAAGTCTGGCTGCCGGGACAGGACCGCTTTCGCGAGATTTCGAGCTGCTCGACCTGCACCGATTTCCAGGCGCGGCGGATGAACGCCCGCTATCGGCCCGAGGGGGAGAAGGGCACGCGGTTCGTCCATACGCTCAACGGCTCCGGACTGGTCGTCGGCCGGATGCTCGTCGCGATCCTGGAGAATTACCAGCAGGAGGACGGCGCGGTGTCGGTGCCGACGGTGCTTCAGCCGTACCTGGGCGGGTTGAACCGGCTGGAGCCGAAGGTGTAACCGTCACCCCGGCCTTGTGCCGGGGTCCACCGTCAGACAGGGATAACGTTCGGACGCGTCGCCGGCGTTCAGCCCAAGGCAAGCGTGGATGCCGGCACAAGCCTGTCCCGAGCGACGCCGCAGGCGGCGTCGAAGGGGCCGGCACGACGGAGGATGGAATGCGGTTGCCAGCCCTGCCAGCGTTAGCGGCACTCGCCCTCACCGCCTGCATCCCCAGCATCGACCAGCCCTATGCCGAGAACGGCCCACCCCCGTCCGCGCAACGCCAGCCCGACCGGCCCCCGCCCGAACGGCCCTATCCCGATCCCGACTGGCAGCCCCGTCGCGGCGACGAAGGCGTCACCGCCCTCCCCGCCCCGCGCCCCGCCTGGGAGGCGCGGCCCGTCATCGCCGACGCGCAGGAGGTCCGCGACCAGGACTACATCATCCGCCCTGGCGACACGCTCGGCCGCGTGAGCAACGCCACCGGCGCGGGCGCCGACGAGATCGCGCGCGCCAACGGACTCCAGCCACCCTTCACCCTGCTGGCCGGCCGGCGGCTGAGCATCCCCGGCGGCCGCTACCACCTCGTCCGCGGCGGCGAGAGCGGCATCGCCATCGCGCGCGCCTATGGCGTGCCCTGGACGCGCGTGGTCGAGGCGAACGGGCTGGTCGAGCCGTTCATCCTGCGCGCCGGCCAGCGCGTCCTCATCCCCGGCCTCGCTGCCGCAGCGCCGCCGCCGTCGAGCGCCGCCGAGCGCGCGGCCCGGTTCACGCTCGACATCGACGACATCCTCACCGGCGGCGAGCCGGCACTGGCGGTCAACAAGACACCCGCGCGGCCGGCCCCGACCGCGGCGCGGGTGCTCCCCTCGACCGCCGCCATCGCGCCGCCCGCGCGCCTTACCGGCGGCTTCGTCTGGCCCGTCGACGGACGCATCGTGTCGCGCTTCGGCCCCGGCACGGCGACCGGCGAGCGGCAGAACGGCGTCAACATCGCGACGCCGCTCGGCACCCCCGTCCGCGCCACCGCCGACGGCGTCGTCGCCTATGTCGGCACCGACATCAAGGCGCTGGGCGGGCTCGTCATCGTCAAGCACGGCGGCAACTGGACGAGCGTCTATGGCTATGCCGCCAGGCTGCTCGTCCAGCGCGGCCAGGCGGTGAAGAAGGGCCAGCCGCTCGCCGTCTCAGGCCAGACCGGCGCGGCCGAGCGCCCCGCCGTCCATTTCGAACTGCGCAAAGGCCGCACCCCCGTCGACCCGCAGAGCCAGTTGCCGCCGCTTTGAGTCGTCATGCCAGCTAAAGCTGGCCTCTCCTCGAATGGAAGACCGCCGTTTGAGGGAAACCCCAGTTTCCGCTGGGGTGACGGTGAGAGTTGGTCTGTGTAGAGGCATCGCCGCCATGACCTACCAGTCCGACCTGCTCCGCCTGCTCTCCGAACGCGGCTACATCCACCAGCTCACCGACGCCGCCGGGCTCGATGTGCTCGCGGCCAGGCAGGTCGTGCCTGGCTATATCGGCTTCGATCCGACCGCGCCGTCGCTCCATGTCGGCAGCCTGGTGCAGATCATGCTGCTCCGGCGACTGCAACAGGCGGGGCACAAGCCGATCGTGCTGATGGGCGGCGGCACCGGCAAGATCGGCGATCCGAGCTTCAAGGACGAGGCGCGCAAGCTCGCCACCGCCGAGACGATCGGCGCCAACATCGCGTCGATCAAGACCGTGTTCGCCCGCTTCCTGCGCTTCGGCGACGGGCCGAGCGACGCCGTCATGCTCGACAACGCCGAGTGGCTCGACCGGCTGGAATATATCCCGTTCCTGCGCGACGTCGGGCAGCATTTCTCGGTCAACCGCATGTTGAGCTTCGATTCGGTCAAGCTCCGCCTCGACCGCGAGCAATCGCTGAGCTTCCTCGAGTTCAACTACATGATCCTCCAGGCCTATGACTTCCTGGAGCTGTCGCGCCGCGCCGGCTGCCGGTTGCAATTGGGCGGGTCGGACCAATGGGGCAATATCGTCAATGGCATCGAGCTCGCCCGCCGCATGGACGCGACCGAGGTGTTCGGCGTCACCACCCCCCTCATCACCACCGCCGACGGCGGCAAGATGGGCAAGACGATTGCCGGCGCGGTGTGGCTGAACGAGGATCAACTCGGCGCGTACGATTACTGGCAGTTCTGGCGCAACACCGACGACCGCGACGTCGGCCGCTTCCTTCGCCTGTTCACCGACGTCCCGCTCGACGAGATCGCGCGGCTGGAGGCGCTGGCGGGCGCGGAGATCAACGCGGCGAAGATCGCGCTCGCCAACGCCGCGACCACGCTGTGTCGCGGTGAGCGGAACGCGGCGCAAGCCGCCGAGACTGCCCGCCGCACCTTCGACGAGGGCGCATCGGGCGATGCGCTGCCCAGCCTTGCGGTAACGGGCTCGATCGGCATCGTCGACGCGCTGGTCGGGCTCGGCTTCGCCGGATCCAAGGGCGAGGCGCGCCGCCTGATCGCCGGCGGCGGCGCGCGCGTCGCGGGCGAGAAGGTCGGCGACGAGGCGGCCACCGTCACCGTCGCCGGCGAGCCCGTCCGCGTGTCCGCCGGCAAGAAACAGCATGGGCTGCTCGTGCCGGCGTAACCAGCTGTAAACCAGGTCCGTTGGCCTGCGCTTCAACTCTCCGCGGCTAACACAGCGACAGCGATAGGGAGCGTCGGGTGGCGACAAACGCGTCGGGATGGCTGGTCGACGGGCGGAGCGAGCCGCGCGACGCGGTGCATCACCGCACGCGCGCCGTGCACCCCGACGGCCGCCAGCTGCCGCTGGTCATCGTCAATACGTCGCAGAGCGGCCTGATGGCGCGCTGCGACGCGGCCTGCGAGGAGGGCGACAAGCTGCGCATCGACCTGCCGCAGATCGGGCCGGTGGTGGCGGAGGTCCGCTGGGCGCTCGGCGGCCGGCTCGGGTGCCGCCTCGAACGCGCGCTCGGGCTGGCGGAATATTACACGCTGATGTCGGGTCTCAGGCGCTAGCTGACCAGCATCCAACGGCTCGTCACCCGCCCCTGAGCATCTGCACGCCGGCATCGCGGTCGAACAGATACAACGCTACCCGCGCCGCCTGCCCCCGCTCGCCCTCCAGCCCGCCGTCGCGATCGATCAGCAGGCGCGCGTCGTCCTGCGCGCACGCCATCAGTTCGGCGAGCTGGTCGGGCGGAGCGAGGCGGAAGCTCATCTCGCCCGATTGCCGCGTCCCCAGCCACTCGCCGCCGCCGCGCAGCCGCAGATCCTCCTCGGCGATGCGGAAACCATCGTTGGTCTCGCGCATCAACGCCAGCCGCGCGCGCGACGTCTCGCTGAGCGCCGAGCCCCGCAGCAGCAGGCAGATCGACTTGCCCGCGCCGCGCCCCACCCGGCCGCGCAATTGGTGAAGCTGGGCCAGCCCGAAGCGGTCGGCGTGCTCGATCACGATCAGCGTCGCATTGGGCACGTCGACCCCGACCTCGATCACCGTCGTCGCGACCAGCACGCCCAGCCGCGCGGCGGCGAAGTCGGCCATCGCCGCGTCCTTGTCCGCCGGCCGCATCCGGCCATGGACGAGGCCTACCCGGTCCCCGAACCGCCGCCGCAGCGCCTCCGCCCGCGCCTCGGCGGCGGCAAGATCGGAGCGCTCGCTTTCCTCGACCAGCGGGCATACCCAATAGGCCTGGCCGCCGTCCGCCAGATGCCGGCCGAGCGCATCGACCACCTCGTCCAGCCGCTCCTCCGACACCACCCGCGTCTCGATCGGCTGGCGCCCGGGCGGCATCTCGTCGAGCCGGCTGACGTCCATTTCGCCATATTGCGCCAGCGTCAGCGTGCGCGGGATCGGCGTCGCGGTCATCGCGAGCAGGTGCGGCGCGCGGCCCTTCGCCTGGAGCAGCAGCCGCTCGGCGACGCCGAACCGATGCTGCTCGTCGACCACCACCAGGCCCAGGTCGCGATAGCCGACCGCCTCCTGAAAGATCGCGTGCGTGCCGATCAGGATGTGGATCGAGCCGTCGGCCAACCCCATCAGCGTCGCCTCGCGCGCCGCGCCCTTGTCGCGCCCCGTCAGCACCGCAACCTCGACGGGCAGGCCTGCAAAGGTCCGTCGCAGCGATTCGTAATGCTGCCGCGCCAGGATTTCGGTAGGGGCCAGCAGCGCTGCCTGCGCCCCCGCCTCGACCGCGATCAGCAGCGCCATCGCCGCGACCAATGTCTTGCCAGAGCCGACGTCGCCCTGCAGCAGCCGCAGCATCGGCGCGGCCTGCGCCATGTCGCCCCCCACCTCCGCCACCGTCCGCGCCTGCGCGCCGGTCAGCGCATAGGGCAGCTTCAGGGCGTCACGCAGTCGCCCGTCGCCGACCAGCGCCCGCCCCCGCCGCTTGCGCGTGTCGGCACGCACCAGCGCCATCGCCAGCTGATTGGCGAAGACCTCGTCATAGCCGAGCCGCGCCCGCGCCACGGCGTCGGCCGGGTCAACGTGGATCCGGGCCAACGCTTCGCGCCACTCCGGCCAGCCGCGCCGCGCCTTCAGTCCCGGCTCGATCCATTCGGGCAAGGCCGGCGCGCGCTCGACCGCCTGCTCGGCGAGCTGCCCCATCCGCCGCGACGTCAGCCCTTCCGACAGCGGATAGATCGCCTCGCGCGCCCGGACCTCCTCACCCGGCTCGCCCAGCTCGGGATGCACGATCTGGAGCTCCTGCCCGTATTGGTCGAGCCGCCCCGACACGCGCCGGGGCTCGGCCAGCGGCAGCAGTTTCGGCACATAGCCGGACGAGCCGCCGAAATAGGTCAGGCCGACATAATTGCCGTGGCTGTCGGTCGCGAGCACGCGCGACGGCCCGCGCGGCGAGCGGCTGAGGCGGTATTCGGTCGGCGTGAGCGTGATCGAGATCGTCCGTCCCACGTCCGCCTGCATCAGCTCGGTCCGCACCACGCGGTCGATCCAGCCCGTCGGCAGATGAAAGGCGACATCGACGACCCGGTGCAGCCCCAGCCGCTCCAGCGGCCTGGCCAGCGCCGCGCCGACGCCCTTGAGCGCGATCGTCTCGGCGAACAGCGGATTGAGGATAGCGGGGCGCATGACTATCTAGCGCGATATAGCCCTGCCGACGGCCGCGCCAGCGACCGCCGGCTATTTGCCGTTGGAGCCCCACTTGGATCACGACACCCGCCTCAAGCGCCTCCGCTTCCGCGCCTGGCATCGCGGCACGCGCGAGGCCGACCTGATGATCGGCGGCTTCTGCGACGCGCACGCCGCCGGCTGGACCGAGGCCGAGCTGGTCTGGTTCGAGGCGCTGCTGGAGCAGCAGGACGTCGACATCATGGGCTGGGCGATCGGTTCGCTGCCCTGCCCGCCGGCGTGGGAAGGCGAGATGATGGCCGCGATGCGCAAGCTGGGCTACGTGCCGCTGCCCCACTGACCGTCATGCCGGCCTTGTGCCGGGGTCCCGCTTCTTCCCCGTGCATCAGGCAGCGGGACCCCGGCTCGAGGCCAGGGTGACGAGAGTAGATATGCCCCCCCTGCAAAAGATTTTCTCCGCCACCCAGCCGCTGACCCTGTCGGGCGTCCCCGGGGGCTTTCTGCCGTCGCTGCTCGCCGACCTTGCGCGCGCGGCGCCGACACGCGCCGTGTTCATCGCGCCCGACGACGCGGCGATGCGCGCGATCGCGGCGACCGCGCCGTTCTTCGCGCCCGAGCTGGAGGTGGTGCAGTTCCCCGCCTGGGACTGCCTGCCCTACGACCGCGCCTCGCCGTCGCTGCGCATCATGGCCGAGCGCATCGCGGCGCTGCACCGGCTTCAGGGCAAGCGTGACCGCCCGCAGCTCGTGCTGACCACCGCCAACGCCGCCGCCCAGCGCGTCCTCACCCCCTTCCGCATCCGCCAGCTCGTCGCGACGCTGGCGCCGGGCGAACGGATCGGCCGCGACCGGCTGGGGACGCTGCTTCAGGCGAACGGCTATGTCCGCACCGATACCGTCCACGATCAGGGCGAATATGCGGTGCGCGGCGGCATCGTCGACCTGTTCCCGTCGGGCGCGGAGCAGGCGCTGCGCCTCGATTTCTTTGGCGACGAGATCGAGAGCGTCCGCAGCTTCGACCCCGCCGACCAGCGCACCACCGGGCGGCTCGACCGCTTCACGCTGCTGCCCGCGTCGGAGGCGTTGCTCGACGAGGAATCTGTCAGGCGCTTCCGCGGCCGCTACCGCGAGCGCTTCGGCGCGACCGCGACGGGCGACCCGCTCTATCAGGCGATCAGCGACGGCCGGCGGCTGGCGGGGATGGAACATTGGCTGCCGCTGTTCGAGGAGAAGCTGGCGACCCTGTTCGATCATCTCGGTGACGATGTGATCGTCCGCGACTCGGGCGTTCCCGCCGCTGCCGAGCAACGCTTCGAGAGCGTCGTCGACTATTGGGAAAACCGCCGCCGCGCCGAAGCCGCCGCGCCGGGCAGCTATCGCCCGCTGCCGCGGGATTCGCTCTATCTCGCGCGCGCCGAGTGGGATGCCGCGCTGACCGATACGCGCGCCCACCAGATCAGCGCCTTCCACGAGCCGGAAAACGCCGCCGTCCTCGACTTCGGCGTCGACGGCCCGCGCGATTTCGCGCCCGAACGCGGCAGCGGCGCGAACATCTACGAGGCGGTGACCGACCATCTCGACAAGCTCAGGCGCGACGGCCGCAAGCCGGTGCTCGCCAGCTATTCGATCGGCGCGCGCGAGCGGCTCGTCGGGCTGCTCAAGGACCATGGCCTGAAGGGCGCCCGTCTCGTCGAAACCTGGCAGGAGGCGCTCGGCACGGTTGGCAATGGGGGCGGGCCGGCGCTGGTCGTGCTCGGGCTGGAGCATGGCTTCACCGCGCCCGACATCGCCGTGCTGACCGAGCAGGACATGCTCGGCGACCGGCTCATCCGCCGGCGCAAGCGGCGCAAGTCGGCCGACGCCTTTCTCGCCGAGCTGGCGACGCTGTCGCCCGGCGACCTCGTCGTCCATGCCGATCACGGCATCGGCCGCTACGAAGGGCTGACCTCGATCCCCGTCGGCCAGAGCCCCCACGATTGCGTCGCACTGAGCTATGCCGGCGGCGACAAGCTCTACGTGCCGGTCGAGAACCTGGAGGTCCTCTCCCGCTACGGCTCCGGCGAGGACGGCGCGGCGCTCGACCGGCTCGGCGGCGAGGCGTGGCAGCGGCGCAAGAGCCGGATGAAGGAGCGCATCCGCGAGATCGCCGGCGAGCTGATCGCGGTCGCCGCCGAGCGCGCGCTCCATCCCGGCGACGTCCTCGAACCCGACGCCAGCGGCTACCCCAGCTTCGTCGACCGCTTCCCCTACGAGGAAACCGACGACCAGGACCGCGCGATCAGCGATGTGCTCGACGATCTCGGCGCCGGCAAGCCGATGGACCGGCTCGTCGTCGGCGATGTCGGGTTCGGCAAGACCGAGGTCGCGTTGCGCGCCGCGTTCGTCGCCGCGATGGCGGGCAAGCAGGTCGCGGTGGTGTGCCCGACGACGCTGCTCGCGCGCCAGCATTTCAACAATTTCAAGGCGCGTTTCGAGGGCTTTCCGATCGAGATCGGCCGCCTCTCCCGTCTCGTCACCGCCGCCGAGGCCAAGGCGACCCGGGACGCGCTCGCCACCGGCACGATCGACGTCGTGGTCGGCACGCACGCGGTGCTGGCCAAGAATATCGACTTCAAGCGGCTGGGGCTGGTCGTCGTCGACGAGGAGCAGCGCTTCGGCGTCACCCACAAGGAGCGGCTGAAGACGCTGCGGGCGGACGTCCACGTCCTGACGCTGACCGCGACGCCGATCCCGCGTACCCTGCAGATGGCGATGAGCGGTATCCGCGAGCTGTCGGTAATCCAGACCCCGCCGGTCGATCGCCTTGCGGTGCGGACCTACATCATGCCCTGGGATCCCGTAGTGCTGCGCGAGGCACTGCTGCGCGAACATTATCGCGGCGGCCAGAGCTTCTTCGTCACCCCGCGCATCGCCGATCTGCCCGACATTGAAGAGTTCCTGACCAAGGAGGTGCCGGAAATCCGCTACGTCGTCGCGCACGGCCAGATGAGCCCGACACAGGTCGAGGAGCGGATGAGCGCCTTCTACGACCGCAAGTTCGAGGTGCTGGTCTCGACCACGATCGTCGAGAGCGGGCTCGATATCCCCTCGGCAAACACCATGATCGTCCACCGCGCCGACCGCTTCGGCCTCGCCCAGCTCTATCAGCTTCGGGGCCGCGTCGGCCGGTCGAAGACGCGCGCCTATGCCTATATGGTCACCCCGCCAGAGCGGCAGATGACCGACACGGCAGAAAAGCGGTTGAAGGTGCTGAGCGACCTCGACACGCTCGGTGCCGGCTTCCAGCTCGCCAGCCACGATCTCGACATTCGCGGCGCCGGCAATCTGTTGGGCGATGAACAATCCGGCCATATCCGCGAAGTCGGCTACGAACTCTACCAGTCGATGCTGGAGGAGGCGATCGTGGACGCCAAGGCGGGCGGCATGGCGCTGCGCCCACGCGACTTCTCGCCGCAGATCACCGTCGACGCCCCGATCCTGATCCCGGAGGATTATGTGCCGGACCTCGACCTGCGCATGGGCCTCTATCGCCGGCTCAACGATCTCGACCAGCAGCAGGACGTCGAGTCATTCGCGGCCGAGATGATCGACCGCTTCGGCCCCCTCCCCGGCGCGACCGAGAACCTCATCCGCGTCATCGAGATCAAGCTCAACGCCAAGCGCGCCTGCATCAGCAAGATGGATGTCGGCGCGAAGGGCGTGGTGGTCAGCTTCCACGACAACAAGCCGCCCAATGTCGATGCGCTGATCGCCTATGTCGCGCGGCTCAACGGCCAGGCGAAGCTGCGCCCCGACAGCAAGTTCGTTCTCAACCGCGCCTGGCCCGACGCGAAGGCACGGCTGCACGGCGCGCTGCAACTGGCGAAGGGGCTGGCGAAGACGGCGGGCTAACGCCCCTCCTCTTCAGAGGAGGGGCGGGGGAGGAGGAGCCCGCTAGCTTGACGGCGTTCTCCTCACCCCTTCGCCGGCCCTGTGGGCCGTCTCTCCCCTCCCCTCCCCTCTGAAGAGGAGAGGAGACTTCAGCTCGAATGATCCGCGACGATCCGCCAGCCGCCCGGCCGCCGCTCCCAGAGTAGCGTGGTCATGCCGCTCTCTTCCTTCGCCCCGCCGCTCAGCCGCCAGCGCGCGATCAGCAATTGTTGCGCCGGCCCGATCATCCTGAACGCCACCGGCTCGAAGCTGAGCTTGCCGCGCGCGTTGCCCGACGCGGTGAAGCTCGGCCGGTAGCGATCGGCGATCGCCGCCTTGCCGCGCAGCACGCCGTCCTTGATGACGAAGGTCGCGTCATCGGCATAGACCGCGACGAAGCGATCGAGATCGCCCGCGTTCCACCCCGCGCCGCTCGCCGTCATCGCGGCCATGACCTGCTGTTGCGGCGCGGTCAGCGCGGGGGTGGCTGCTACCAGGGCGAAAGCGATCAGCGCGCGCATTGCCATCCCTCCATCAACGTCGCCAGCGCCGCGCTGTCGAGCGGGGTGGCGCACAAAAAGCCTTGGTAACGCGTCGCCCCCGCCGCCGCCAGCAGCGCGCGATGCTCCTCGCTCTCGACACCTTCCGCGATTACACCGAGGCCCAGTTCGCGCGCCATCGCGATGACGTGCCGCACCACCACCTGCTCGCGCGGCGTCCCCAGCAGGTCGCCCGACAAGCCATTGTCGATCTTGAGATAGTCGAGCGGCAGGGCCTTCAGATAGGCGATGCTGGAATAGCCGCTGCCGAAATCGTCCAGCGCCACCGCGACCCCGGCGTCGCGCAGCGCGGCCAGCACCTGTGCCGCCGCCGGCAGATCGGCGATCAGCTCGTGCTCGACGACCTCCACCGTCAACCGCGCCGGATCGATGCCCAGCGCCGCCGCCTGCGCCAGGAAATCGGCGGCGAAGTCGGAACGCGCGAGGTCGGTCGCCGTGGCGTTGAGGGCCACCGTCAGCTTGCCCAGCGCCGCCGGCCAGCGCGCGACCTCGGCAAGTGCTACCTTATGGATGTGCTCGGACAAGGCCGGCAGCAGCGACGCCCGCGCCGCCGCCGCGAAGAGCAGATCCGCGCCGAGCTCGCCGAGCTGGCCATGCCGCCACCGCGCCAGCGCCTCGACCCCCGTGATGCGATCGTCCGCCAGCGTCACCTGCGGCTGGAAGCGCAGCTCGATCTCGCCATGCTCCATCGCCGCGCGCAGATCGTCGGCCAGGCGGCGGCGCGGCACGGCTGCAACGGAAACATCGGTAATGGCGGCGCTCCTCTCGTCGCGGCCTTAGCGCAAGCCGCGCGCGGGGGCCAAGCCGCCCTTGTCGCCGCATGGGACAAGCCCTAGCTCTCGGCCATGTCCAGTGTTCCCGTCCTTTCCGAGCCGACGCTGGTCGACGCGCATGGCCGTGACATCCGCTACCTCCGCATCTCGGTCACTGATCGCTGCGACCTGCGCTGCCGCTATTGCATGGCGGAGAAGATGACTTTCCTGCCCCGCAGCGCGCTGCTGCAGTTGGAGGAAATCGCCGTCATAGCGGAGCGCTTCATCTCGCGGGGCGTTACCAAAATCCGCCTGACCGGCGGCGAGCCGCTCGTGCGTCGCGACGTGGACGAACTGGTCGGCCGCCTTGGCCGGCATGTCGGTCACGGCCTCGACGAGCTGACGCTTACCACCAATGCCACGCGCCTCGTCGACCATGCCGCCATGCTGCACGCTGCGGGAATACGGCGCGTCAACGTCAGCCTCGACAGCCTCTATCCCGACCGCTTCCGCTTCATTACCCGGCATGGCGACCTAGCGCAGGTGCTGGCCGGCATCGCCGCGGCGACGGCGGCTGGGTTACGCGTCAAGATCAACACCGTCGCCCTGGCCGGTCTCAACGAAGACGAATTGCCCGCCATCCTCGCATGGTGCGTTGGTCAGGGCCACGACCTGTCGCTTATTGAGACGATGCCCTTGGGCGCGATCGACGAGGACCGGGTCGACCGCTTCGTGCCGCTGACCCGCGTCTTCGACCGCCTTTCCACCGAGTTCGACCTGCGCCGCGACGCCCACCGCACCGGCGGGCCGGCGCGCTATTGGCGCGTCGAGTGCACCGGCACCCGGCTCGGACTGATCTCGCCGCTCACCGCCAATTTCTGCGACGGCTGCAACCGCGTCCGGCTGACGACCGAAGGCAAGCTCTACGCCTGTCTCGGTCATGACGCCCAAGTCGACCTGAAGGGCGCGCTGCGTAACGGTGGCCTGAACGCGCTCGACGCCGCGATCGACCATGCGCTCGCGATCAAGCCCGCGCGCCACGACTTCGCGATCGCGCGCGGCGCCGCGCCGGCCGTCGCCCGGCATATGAGCGTCACCGGCGGATGATCGACTACCCGCGCCGCGCACTGGTCGCGTCGCCGACCGCGCCGGCTCGCGCCGCGGCCGAGGCGCTGGCCGATACCTGCGAGTGGAGCCCGGTCGAGGACGCCGACGTCGTGATCGCACTCGGCGGCGACGGCTTCATGCTCCAGACGCTGCACGGAATGCTCGGCCGCCGCAAACCCGCCGTGCCGGTATTTGGCATGAACCTTGGCACGGTCGGATTTCTGATGAACGAATGGCGCCCGCAGGGGCTCGAGGACCGCCTCGCCCGCGCCAGGCCGTTCAAGGTCACGCCGCTGGAGATGACGGCGACGGGGGTCGACGGCCGGGTCCACACATTGCCCGCGATCAACGAGGTGTCGCTGCTGCGCGAAACGCGCCAGACCGCCAAGCTGGAAGTCACTATCAACGACCGTGTCGTCATGCCCGAGCTCGCGTGCGACGGCATCCTGGTGGCGACGCCCGCCGGCTCGACCGCGTACAATCTGTCGGCGCAGGGCCCGATCCTGCCGCTCGGCTCGGCGCTGGTCGCGCTGACGCCGATCAGTCCGTTCCGCCCGCGCCGCTGGCGGGGCGCGATCCTGCCCGACAAGACGCGGATCGGGCTGAAGGTGATCGAGCCCGCCAAGCGTCCCGTCTCCGCCGTCGCCGACCAGCGCGAGGTGCGCGACGTCGCGCGGGTCGACATCGCACTTGATCGTGCGCGCGAGCTGACATTGCTGTTCGATCCGGAACACGCACTGGATGACCGGATCACGATGGAGCAGTTCGTCGCTTAGCGCGGCCGCGCCCGGGGACTTGTATCCCACGCCCGCACGGGTATAGACGCCGCTCCCGCGAACGGTCCCTGATAGCTCAGCGGTAGAGTAGGTGACTGTTAATCACTTGGTCGTTGGTTCGAATCCAACTCAGGGAGCCATTCGCGGGACATGACCGTCGCGCCGCCCGGCAACAGCCTGCGCCAGGCGCTCGGCACCCTCTCGATCGATACGCCCGGTCAGGGGCTTCACGAGGTCACATCGCCCGTCGCCGGCTGGCTCGGCGCGCAGAGCATGAGCGAAGGCCTGCTCACCATCTTCTGCCGCCACACCTCGGCCTCGCTGCTCATCCAGGAGAATGCCGCCCCCGCCGTCCGGCGCGACCTGCAACGCTGGATCGCCCGGCTAGCGCCCGAGAGCGCCGGGTACGAGCATGACGACGAGGGACCCGACGACATGCCTGCACATCTGCGCAGCGTCCTGACGGGCGTGCAACTTGTCATTCCGGTCATGGCCGGCGGGCTGGCGCTCGGGACGTGGCAGGGCATCTTTCTGTTCGAGCATCGCCGCCGCCCGCATCGCCGCTCGCTGGCACTGCACCTGATCGGCGCTTGACCGCCTGATGAAAAATTGCCGGAATGACAAAGGTTTCATCGCTGGAGCCAATCCGTTCATCGCTCGTTCCACTCGCACTGGCTACGTGATCGCAGGATCGCGACACGAAGCCGCGTACGGAGTAATCGCATCATGGCACAGTCTCTTGGTCGCAAGCTGATGCTCGCCGCCGCGGGTTCCGCGGCGCTGCTCGTCGGGGCGTGCGCCACCGAAACCACCTATCGCCCCGCCACCGGGCGCGGCTTCGACCGCACCGGCTACAGCGACCGTCAAGTCGAACAGAATCGCTTCCTGATCAGCTTCGCCGGCAACAGCTCGACGCCGCGCGACACGGTCGAGCGCTATCTGCTGTTCCGCGCCGCCGAGATCACGTTGCAGAACGGCGGCGACTATTTCGTCATGGCCAACCGCGATACCGATCTCCAGTCGCGCACCTATACCACGCCGGGCTTCGGTCCGGGCTGGGGCTATGGCGGGTTCGGCGGCTATTGGGGTCCGTCGTGGCGCTATTACGGGCGCGGCTATGGCGGCGGGTTCGGCGGCGGCTATGGGCGCGGCGGCTTCGGCTGGAGCCCCTGGTACGGCGGCGGCTGGGGCGCGTTCAACGACTTCGACGTCCAGACCGTCCAGCGCTACGAGGCGACCGCCGAAATCATCATCGGCAAGGGCCCGATCCCGCGCAATAACGTCCGCGCGTTCGACGCGCATCAGGTCACCGAACGCGTCGGCCCGACGGTGGTGATGCCGGGCCAGGAACGGCATTAAGCGCATCCTGATGGAGTGAAATAGGGGCCGGACGCCGCGAGGTGTCCGGCCCTTTTCCTGTCAGGCGCTCACGGACCCGTGGCATTGCTTGTACTTGCGGCCTGACCCGCACGGGCAGGGCGCATTGCGACTGACCTTGCCCTCCCAATGCTCCGGGTTGTCGCCCAGATCGCGCGCCTCGGGCCGCACCATCTGCAACGGCGGTAGCTGCGTCTGCACCAGTCCCCCAATATCTCTGGGCATTCCGCCATCGATGTCGCGGGAATCATCCTCGCCCGTGAACGGGTCGAAATGCGTCGTGATGAAGTCGGGCAGCGCCGGCAGCGACGGCGGCGGCTGCATCTGGAACTGCGCGTGCGCGATCGTCCGCGTCACGTCCTCCCGGATGTTGTCCAGCATCCGCTGGAACAGCGCGAATGCCTCCTGCTTGTATTCGTTGATCGGCGTCTTCTGGGCATAGGCGCGCAGATGGACTACCTGTCGCAACGCATCGAGCGTCGCCAGATGCTCCTTCCAGTGATGGTCGAGATTCTGGAGCAGGATCGACTTCTCGACCGAGGTCCAGGTGTCGGGATCGAGGTCACCGGCCTTGGCCTCGACCATCGCGTCGGCCGCGACGCGGACACGCTCCTCGACCAGCTCCGGATCGATCGCCTCCTCGGTCAGCCAGTCGTCGACCGGCGGCTCGAGGTTGAGCGTCGTCGCCAGCCGCTCCTTCATCCCCGCCACGTCCCATTGCTCGGGGTACGAGTTGGGCGGACAGGCCTCGCCGACGATCGCGTTGACGGTCTCGGCGCGCATGTCGGTGACCATCTCGCCGACCGTCTCGGCATCCATGATGTCGGCGCGCTGCTCGTAGATGACCTTGCGCTGGTCGTTCATCACGTCGTC
>CAXTHQ010000026.1:0-24676 GCA_964244185.1 uncultured Sphingomonas sp. | reverse complement strand
GCGCCTCGAACGTCGCGACCCGCAGGCTCGGCACCGCGCCGTCGGCGAGGTCGTAGAGGCTCTGGACGTGGCGGTCCTTCAGCGTCTCGGTGCTGAGCACGTTGATCGCGATCGGGGTTTTCTGCAGGTTGGTCTCGACCTTGGTGGCGGTGACGACGACGTCGGCGATGCCGGACTGCTGCGCGGGGTCCTCGGCGGCGACGGGATCGGCGGCGGGCACGGGGGCCGGCGCGGTCTTGTCCGCCTTGATATCGGTGTGCGCGAGCGCGGGCGCGGCGACGGAGGCGAGCAGGAGGGCCGTGAAACGGCGGGCGGTCGACATGAAGATGGTTCCCCGAATGGCCGGCCCGCGCTCGTGGCGACCGGCTTCGGGAACCAGCCGCTAGGCCCGCGATGTGACAGCGGCGTGCCGGTTCAGCGACTCCCGGGTGACTCTTTGGTTACGATCATGTGACAACCCCCGTCATGCCGAGCTCGTCCCGGGCATTCACGTCGGGTCTCGCTCCCTCGGGCTGATGGGGGAAGCTATTTTACCCGCTCGCCGCCCTTCATCACCAGCCGCACCCGCCGCAGCGCGCCGATGTCCCGGGTCGGATCGCCCGCCACCGCGACCAGATCGGCCAGCAGCCCCGGCGCGACGCGGCCGAGTCGATCGCCCAACCCCAATACCCTGGCGTTCCCGCTCGTCGCCACCCGCAGCACCGCCGCCGGAGCCATGCCCCAGGCGACCATCAGCTCCTCCTCGCGCGCATTCTCGCCGTGCGCGAAGACGCCGGTATCGCCGCCCGCGCACAGCGTCACGCCCGCCTTCAGCGCCGCCGCGAAGCTGGCCCGCTTGGCGACGATCCGCGCCGGCTCGGGCGCCTGCCCGTTCCACCCGCCATAGCGGCTGATCGCGTCGGTGGCGGCGAGCGTCGGGCAATAGGCCACGCCCTTCGCCTTCATCAGCGCGAACACCGCCGGCGTGCCCTCGTCGCCGTGCTCGATCGTATCGACCCCCGCCGTCGCCGCGCGCCGCATCCCTTCGGCGGTCGAGGCGTGCGCGGCGACGGTGCGGCCGGCGTCGTGCGCGGCCTCGACCGCCGCCGTCATCTCTGGAATGGTGAAGGTGGCGGTCGAATGCGCGCTCCCCTGCCAGTGATAGTCGGCATAGAGCTTCACGACGTCGGCCCCCTCGCCCATCTGCCGCCGCGCGACGCGCACGACCTCGTCGCCCGACGCCTCCTCCGCGCCCTGCGGCACCGCGAAGGCATAGCCCTTCGGCCCGTACGCCCCGGTCGCGACGATCGCGCGGTTGGCCGACAACAGACGCGGACCGGGCACGACGCCGTCCCGGATCGCGATCTTCAGCCCCTGATCGGCATCCCCCGCGCCTTCGGTGCCGAGGTCGCGGACGGTGGTGAACCCTGCCATCAACGTCGCCCGCGCCGCCGCCACCGCGCGCGCGGTCCGCAGCGCCAGCGGCTCCTTCAGCACCTGATCGTTCCAGCTCGTCTCGTTGTACGGGTGCAGGAACAGGTGGACATGCGTATCGATGAGGCCGGGCAGCAGCGTATCGCCAGGCAGCTCGATCGTCTCCGCACCCGCGGGCGCCGCGACCGAAGGCCCGACCGCAACGATCCTGTCGCCGGTGACGAGCACCGACCAGCCGGGATGCAGCGCCTCGCCGTCGAACACGGCGGCGGGGTGGAGGAGGATGGCGTGCGGCTGCTGGGCGGCCGCGGGGGCGAAAAACAGAGCAGCCAGCAAGAAGACGCAGCGCATGTTCGTTCCCCCGTCATGCCGGCCTTGTGCCGGCATCCACCGCAGGCCTGGTCATACCGTCCGGTGCGACTGGCCGACGATAGGACTTGCCCTTGAGTGCACCCCGGGACAAGCCCGGGGTGACGGGGGAGAGGAAGAATGGCCCAGATCGCGATCGTCGGCCCCGGCGGCATCGGCGCGACCGTCGCCGTCTGGCTCGCCCGGGCGGGACACGATATCACCGTCTGCGCCCGCGCCCCCTTCGATCGTCTCCTGATCGACTCGCCCGACGGCCCCGTCGAAGCCACCCCCGCCATCCTTACCGACCCCGCCGCCGCCCGCCCCGTCGACTGGGCGCTGGTCTGCACCAAGACCTACGACGCCGCGGGCGCCGCTGCGTGGCTCCCCGCCCTCACCGGCCCCGTCACCCGCGTCGCGATCCTCCAGAACGGCGTCGAGCACCGCACGCGCTTCGCCGGCCAGGTCGCGCCCGACCGTCTCGTTCCCGTCGTCGTCGACATCCCCGCCGAGCGGCTCGGCCCCGGCCATGTCCGCCAGCACCGCCACGGCACGCTGATCGCGCCGGACGACGCCGCGGGCCAGGCGTTCGTCGCGATGTTCGCCGACACCCCGCTGCTCGCCTCGACCACCCCCGACTGGACGACGGTGGCGTGGCGCAAGCTGTGCATCAACAGTTGCGGCATCGCGCTGACGCTGATCGACCGCCCGTTCGGCGCGACCCGCCACCCCGGCGTCGCCGCCGCGCTGCGGCTGCTGGCCGAGGAATGCGCCGCGGTCGGCCGGGCGGCGGGCGCGGACCTGCCGCCGGGCATCGCGGACGACGTGGTCGCTTATTATCAGGCGCAGGCCCCGACCCTGCTCAACTCGATGCACGCCGATCTCCGCGCCGGCCGGCCGCTGGAGCTCGACG
The DNA here is from genome assembly GCA_964244185.1 of uncultured Sphingomonas sp. Taxonomy (GTDB): domain Bacteria; phylum Pseudomonadota; class Alphaproteobacteria; order Sphingomonadales; family Sphingomonadaceae; genus Sphingomonas. The sequence goes on along the minus strand of CAXTHQ010000026.1, from coordinate 22,002 downwards.
CCCGCGACGGCGTGGTGGTGCGGCTGGGCGAGCGGCACGGCATCCCGACGCCGGGGCACCGGCTGATGGTGGGATTGGTGGAGAGCCTCGTCTAAATCTTCCCCGGGACGGGAGGCGGCGCGCGCGAAGCGCGTGACGGAGGGGGCCCGCGGATCTGGGTTCACCGCCCGGATCGGGACCCCCTCCACACCGCTTCGCGGCGGTCCCCCTCCCCGTCCCGGGGAGGATTTGGTTCGCCGTATTGCTCCTGCATGACACTTGGCGCTAAGCGCTCGCGCCTAGAGGAGAACATCCCGTGAAGCTGGTTCGTGGCGCCTGGAAGCTGCTGGTGGGGATCAAGGACGCGCTCGTGCTCGTCCTCATGCTCCTGTTCTTCGGCGCGCTGTTCGCCGCGCTCAACAGCCGGCCGGGTACGAAGGCGGTCGGCGACGGCGCGCTGCTGCTCAAGCTCGACGGCGCGATCGTCGAGCAGCCGTCGGAGCAGGACGCGGTCGCGGCGCTGTCGGGCCAGGACGCGGGCCGCCAGTTCCGCCTGCGCGACGTGCTGCGCGCGATCGACACCGCGCGCACCGATGCCCGCGTCAAGGCGATCGTCCTCGATCTCGACGCGTTCGGCGGCGGCTACCCCGCCGCGATCGCCGAGGTCGCCGACGCCCTGAAACGCGCCCGCGACGGTGTCGACGGCAAGGGGGGCAAGCCTGTCCTCGCCTACGCCACCGCCTATACCGACGCCGGCTACCGCCTCGCCAGCAACGCCAGCGAGATCTGGGTCCACCCGATGGGCGGCACATTGTTCATGGGGCCGGGCGGGTCGCAGCTCTATTACAAGGGCCTGATCGACAAGCTCGGCGTCACCACCCACGTCTATCGCGTCGGCCGCTACAAGAGCTTCGTCGAGCCCTATATCCGCGCCGACCAGAGCCCCGACGCGCGCGCCGCCAACCAGGCGCTGCTCGGGACGATCTTCGCCCAGTGGCGCGAAGGCATCCACCGCGCCCGCCCCAAGGCGCAGATCGACGCCTTCATCGCCGCGCCCGACAAGGCGGTGCTCGCCACCGGCGGCAACGTCGCGCAGGCCAACAGGCGCGCCGGCCTCGTCGACGACCTCGGCGACCGTATCGCCTTCGGCCGCCGCGTCGCCAAGCTGGTCGGCCAAGGCGACGCCAAGGTCGCGGGCGGGTTCGCCACGATCCGCTACGCCGACTGGATCGCCGCCAACCCGCTCCCCACCGGCGGCGACGCGATCGGCGTGCTGACCGTCGCGGGCGACATCGTCGACGGCAAGGCAGGGCCCGGCACCGCGGCGGGCGACACGATCGCCAAGGCGGCGCTCGACGGCCTCGCGAAGAAGAACCTCAAGGCGCTCGTCGTCCGCGTCGATTCGCCCGGCGGCTCGGCGCTCGCGTCGGAACAGATTCGCCTCGCCGTGCTGGAGGCCAGGAAGCAGAACCTGCCGATCGTCGTCTCGATGGGCGGGCTCGCAGCGTCGGGGGGCTATTGGGTCTCGACCGCCGGCGACGTGGTGTTCGCCGAGCCCAACACGATCACCGGCTCGATCGGCATCTTCGGCATCATTCCCACCTTCGAGAAAACGCTCGCGAAGATCGGCGTCACCAGCGACGGTGTGAAGACCACGCCGCTGTCGGGCCAGCCCGACATCTACGCCGGCACCAACCCCGTCCTCGACGCCGTCCTCCAGGCCGGCATCGAGAACGGCTACCACGAGTTCATTGGCCGCGTCGCCGAGGCGCGCAAGATGACGCCGCAACGCGTCGACGAGATCGGGCAGGGCCGCGTCTGGGACGGCGGCACCGCGCGCCAGCTCGGGCTGGTCGACCGCTTCGGCTCGCTCGGCGACGCGATCGCCGAGGCCGCGCGCCGCGCGAAGCTCGACCCCGCCAAGGTCCACGCCGTCTATCTGGAGAAGGAGCCCGACTGGTGGACGCAGCTCGTCGCCGAGTGGAGCAAGAGCGGCGACGATGACGACGACACCGCCGCGCCGGGCGGCGACGCCTTCGCCCATGTCGCGGCGGCGCAGCGCAACCTGCTCGCCCGCGCGCTCGGCGACGTAAAGCGGCTGGCGGCGACGGGCTCGATCCAGGCGCGCTGCCTGGAGTGCGGCGGCCTCGGCCCGACCGCCCCCGCCCCGGGCGACGCGCGCCTGCTCGACCTCGTGCTGGCGAAGCTGGGCCTGGGAAGCTGACGGCATGATCGCGCTCCGCCCCGCCCGCCCCGAAGACGCCGCCGCCATCGCCGCGATCTACGCGCCGCACGTCCTGGTCGGCGCGGCATCGTTCGAGATCGACCCGCCCGACGCCCGCGCGATGCGGACGCGGATGGCGGCGTCCGACGGGCTCTACCCCTGGCTGGTCGCGACCAGCGGCGAGGAGAGCGGCGGCGTCTTCGCCTACGCCTATGCCTCGGCGTTCGGCACGCGCGAGGCGTACCGCTGGGCGGTCGAAACCACGATCTATGTCGCCGACGCCGCCCAGCGCCAGGGCGCGGGCCGATTGCTCTACGAGGCGCTGATCGACACGCTGCGCGCTCAGGGCTTCACCCAGGCGATCGGCCGCATCGCGCTACCCAACGAAAGCTCGATCGCGCTCCACGAAGCGGTCGGCTTCCGCCGCGCGGGGGTGTTTCGCGAGGTCGGCTGGAAGCACGGCCGCTGGATCGACGTGGGGCAATGGCAATGCGAGCTGGCCGAACCGGCGACCCCGCCGGCCGAGCCGAAGCGATTCGCGGAGGTGGGGCTGGTGCGGGAGTAAGATCGCATCCCGGACGTCCGCTTGGGTGGGGAGCGGCCATTTCTTGGAGGCAGCATCTGCCCTATTCACAGAAAACGACTGTGGAGGGCCCGGACGTTGCGAACTTACTTCCAGCGTTTGGGTATCGCGATCGGAGGGGTGATCGGGGCCGTACTGATCGGCGTCGCGCTGGAGAATGACCTCGGGATACCTTTTGCAACGACCTACCGCGTTGCGTGCGCCGTCGCTTGCCTCACGTTCATAGTTAAGCTTGGAAAAGACTATCCTAGCGCCAGATGGCCCCGCGTCGCGTTCTGCGTTTCCCTATTCATTAATGTCTTGCTATTTTTGACGCCGGTTGTGGACCGCCCTGCCTCCCGCGGAGAGCTTATGATCTTCGCTTTACCCGACGCGATCATCGTGTTGGTAGCACTCATCGTATCATACAAACTCGTTGACGTTCATCAACGCGCCATTCGCCAGAATATGATTCTTGGCCTGATTGTGGCTGTAGTGTTCTGTGCTTTGCTCTTTTCGCTGATACTTGTTAACCCCGGGCGCTAAGGCGGTGGTCGCGGGATGTCCGTTTGTGGGCGATGCCCGTCCTACCGCCGCCCCCGATACGCCGGCAGCCGCAGCCGCCACCGGATTGCCGCCGCGCGCAGCACGAAGCCCGCGCCCGCCGCCACGCCCGCCGCGACCGGGGGCGCGACACCAAGCCGCTCCAGCGCGACGTACAGCCCCGCCGCCAGCGCCGCCGCCGTCACTTAAAGCTCGGGCCGCATCAGGATCGAGGGCTCGCCCGCCAGCACGTCGCGGATGACGCCGCCGACGCACCCCGTCACCACCCCCATCAGCGCGGCGGGCACCGGCGGCACGTCGTAGTTGAGCGCCTTGGCCGCCCCGAACACCGCATAGGCAGCGAGTCCGAAGGCATCGAACCAGTCCAGCGCCTGCCCCCGCCACCATCGCTCGGGCGTCACCCAGATCACCGCCGCCACGCTCAGGCACGCCGCCGCCGCCCGCGCGTCATGCACCCAGAACACCGGCGCGCCGATCAGCAGGTCGCGCACCGTCCCGCCGCCGACCCCCGTCACCAGCGCGAAGAAGGCGAGCGTCACGAACGTCTGCCCCCGCTGCGCCGCCGCCAGCGCGCCGGACGCGGCGAACACCGCGAGCCCGGCGAGATCGAGCCAGGGGCCGAGCACGGGGACGATGGCGACGGGGTGGATCATGGGGGAGTAAATAGCTGGCAAGCCCCGGCGTTGCGATGGTCGTCCGCAGGCTGCGGCGGCGTTCTCGAAGGGATCGTTCGTCGAAGGCACATCGGTTGCCCGTGAAGGGGCGTTGATCTATACTTCGTCAGTACCTTGTGAGGATGCCATGCCGAAAGCCGCCGTGTTCACGATGAAGCTCGAGTCCGATCTTCGCGCCGAGTTCATGGCTGCCGCCGAAGCCAGTCATCGCCCGGCATCGCAGGTGGTTCGCGAACTGATGCGCGAGTTCGTCGGCCGGCAAGAGGAGCGGCGCGAGCATAGCGCGTTTCTGCAACGCAAGGTCGATGCGTCGCGTGCATCGATCGACGCGGGACAGGGACGCTCCAACGCCGCGGTCGAGGCCGTTTTTGCTGCCCGGCGCGCTCGGGTCGCTGACAAGGCCTGAAGATACCCGGCCGTGAACATCATCTGGACGCCGGAGGCCGAGCAGGACCGCGCGGCGATATGGGATTATCTCGAAGCGCGCGATCCCGACGCCGCCTCGCGCATGGATCGCCTCTTCGGCGAGGCCGTGGCATCGCTCGCCGATTTTCCCATGCTCGGACATGAGGGAGAAATAGCCGGCACGCGCGAGTTGACCCCGCATCGCAGCTATCGCCTCGTCTATCAGATAGCAGACGACACCATCTGGGTTCTGGTCCTGATCCACACCGCCCAGCAGTGGCCGCCGCTGGGCGGGTGAGGCGACAACCTACAAAAAGGCATAGGCGGCCGACGGCGACGCGGATCAAACGTTGGACACACGCGGGACAGCCTAGATGCGTGAAGCCTGCGGTTCAGCCATCGCATAACCGCTGTCCTACACGAACGCCCCTCACCATAGACTGGCCGATGACCGATTCGACCAGCGCCGAGCCCGTTTCCTTCACCCCCGTCCCCGGTCGCGCGCGCCGCGACGGCTGGACGCCCGAGCGTCAGCGCCGCTTCCTCGCCGCGCTGGCCACCGCCGGCACCGTCACCGCCGCCGCGCGGGCCGTCGGGATGACGGCACGCTCGGCCTATGCGCTGCGTCGGCGCGCTGGCGAGGACAGTGCGTTCGCGCGCGGCTGGGACGCGGGACTGGAACGCGCCTGCGACGACGCGCTCGCGCTCATCACCGGGCGGGCGATCGAGGGCGAGCTCATGCCCATCATCCGTCGCGGCCGGCAGGTGGGCGAGTATCGCCGCTTCGACAACAGCCTCGCGATCGCGGTGCTGCGGGCCTATGCGGTGCGCAGGGGCGGCTTCGTGTGACCTCGGCTCGTCGCGCGGATGCGTCGGCTGGTCGACGTCTTTTGCCGATCCGGCGGGATCTTTGCGAACTTTGGCACCCGTCATGCCGGCCCACGCGCCGGGCGCGAATCTCGAATGATGCGACCTGTCCTGGCGTGGATGCCGGACAAGCCCGGCATGACGGGAAAGCCAATTGCAGGGACACCGGCCACGCTGCGGCAAGGCCGCGGCGTCGGTCGGGCGGGTCGCCCGCCGGCCGCGCTTGCGCGAGTCTTGCGCCAGCGTGGCCAAAGCCGCGTTGCGCAAAAAAGGGGCCGGTCTTTCGACCGACCCCTCCACGCCGCGCCTTTGCAGATGTCCGGCTCCACGGCGGCAGCCGCTTCGCCGTTGCCCGCCAGGTTTCGGCGGCCGGCTCGCCCTCGCGCTGCTCCGAGGAGCCGCGCGGAGGGTCCGCCTGTTCGGTCGCCCGGTCGGCGGTGCGTCTCGCGCCCGAAAGCGCGCTACCTCACCGGCCCGACCATGGCGGCCTCGTTCCGCGCTTTCCGTTTGATCCGAAGACCGATCATCCTTCGCGAACCGCTCGGTCATCCGCCGGCCTGCCCTTCCTCGCCGCGCCCTTGCCCTTCTTGCGAAGAGCCTGCGCCATCGAGTTCCGGCCGCCTTGCCTGACGACCCCGTGGCACTTCCTTCCGACCGCAAGCGGCGTTCCGTCCATACCCCGGTCCGGTATTCCTTCCGTCCGCTCGTCGCCTGGCTGCTTTCGCCGCCGTCGCCCAAGCCTCTGGTCCGTCCACCTCCCGCCGATCCGGCCTCCCGTCGCTCGCGCGACCGGCGCCTTTCTGGCGGCATCCGCTTCCGGCCTCTCCGCGGTCTCCCGCGTCGCGCCTTCCGCCGACCCTTGAAAGCTCTCACGCAAAGCGATTCGCGCCAAGCGCCATCGCGCCGGAAGGACTGTGGATAACGTGGATTATTCCGGGTGATGAACACGACGTTGTTTTGCGTTCATGCAACCCCCATCAACGCAAGGACGTTACGCAGCCACACCGATCACCACACGGGAGTTGTATCCATGCGTAAACTCATCCTCGCCCTGACCGCTGCCGCCGTCGCGCTGCCGACGATCGCGATCCCCACCGCCGCCGATGCGCAGCGCTACAAGTACCGCGAGTGGAAAGGCCGCGACGGCCGCGTCTATTGCCGCAAGTCGAACGGCACCACCGGCCTCGTCGTCGGCGGCGTCGCGGGCGCGCTGCTCGGCCGCACCGTCGACACCGGCGGTGACCGCACCGTCGGCACGCTCGGCGGCGCCGCGCTCGGCGCGCTTGCCGGCCGCGCGGTCGAGCGGGAGACCAGCAAGCCGCGCGGCTGCCGCTGAAGCCTGACAACAGTTCGTCGCGCACGGCCCGGTGGGAAACCACCGGGCCGTTTCGCGTCCGTCAGAAGATCCCGCCGCCCAGCCACAGCCGGATGGCGAAGACGATCACCAGCGTCAGGTTGAGGTTGCGCCCCGCCCGATGCGACGACAGCGCCCCGACCGCCAGCCCGACCAGCCCGATCGGGATGACCAGCCAGTTGAGCCAGCCGAGCAGCGGCACGAAGGCGACGAGGCCCAGCACGAGGGTGAGCAACCCCAGCAGGATCGAGACGAGGTTCAACATGCGCCGCATGTGGTTCCGCCCGCCGCGCCGGACAAGCGCACACGCTTTTTTCATGGGCGCGGGGCTAGAACGCCGGCCATGCGCCGCCCCGCCCTCCTCGCCCTGTTGCTCGCGCTCGCGGCGTGCAGCCGCTCCGAAAGCCAGCCGCAGGACATCGACGCGCTCGACCGCGAGCTGACCGAGGCGTCGCGCGGCAACGGCACCGACCCGGCGATCGCGACGGCGCTGCACGACCAGATCATGGTCGACCCGACGCTCGCCCGGCAGTCCAACGCCAATGCGGTCAAGCCCCCGCCCCGCCCCGATTCGGGCGCCGTCCCCGCCGACCCGCCGCTGACCGACCCGGTCGCCACCGCCGGCCTCCGCCATGCCCCTGCCCCCGCCGGCGCCTGCGCCGACTGCAAGACCCCCGCGCTGACGCTGGGCGCGCTCGCCGCCCGCCAGCACCCGGCCTGCGCGGCGGTCAGCTATTCCTTCGGCTGGGCCAACCGTCTGCCAGCGGCGCTGCCGCTCTATCCGGGCGCGCAGGTCAGGGAGGCGGCGGGCACCGACGCCGGCGGCTGCGCCTTGCGCTTCGTCAGCTTCGCCAGCGGCGCCGCGCCCGCCAAGCTGATCGACTGGTATTTCACCCGCGCCACCATCGCCGGCTATTCCGCCGAGCAACGCGCCGACGGCCCCACCCGCCTGCTCGGCGGCACGCGCGGCGTTGCCGCCTATGTCCTCTACGTCTCACCCCGCGACGGCGGCGGCACCGACGTCGACCTGATCGCCAACGACGGCCGCTAGACCGACGGGTTTCCGGCGCGGCCCGGCTGCGCTACACGGGGTCATGCCCCTTCTCCTCGTCATGTTCGGTGGCGCGCTCGGCGCGGGCGCGCGGCACCTGATCGGCCGCGCGACGCTGGCGTTGCTCGGCGCCGGCTTTCCCTATGGCACGCTCGCGGTGAACCTGCTCGGCGGGCTCGGCATGGGCCTGCTCGTCGGGCTGTCGTCGCGTTACGGCTCGGGCGAGAGCTGGCGGCTGTTCCTCGGCACCGGGCTGCTCGGCGGCTTCACCACCTTTTCCGCCTTCTCGCTCGACATCGTGACCTTGGCCGACCGCGGGCATCCGGGGCTGGCGATCGGCTATGCCGCGCTGTCGGTCGGCGGCGCGGCGGCGGCGCTGGTCATGGGGCTGGAGATCGCCCGGGTCGCGACGTGAGCGAGACCCCCTCTCCCGTCGCGGTGCGCCAGTTCACCGTCGGCTTCGACGACGACGGCATCCGGCTCGACCGCTGGTGCAAGCGCCATCTGCCCGAGACCAGCTTCACCACCGTCGCCAAGTGGGCGCGCACCGGCCAGATTCGCGTCGACGGCGCCCGCGCGACCCCGGGCGACCGCATCCAGGCGGGCCAGGAACTGCGCCTGCCCCCGCCCGAGCCCGTCCGCGAGGCCACCCGCCGCGAGCCCGAACGCACACCGCTGACGCCCGACCAGATCGCCTATGCGCAGGAGATGGTCATCCATCGCGACGCCCAGGCGCTGGTGCTCAACAAGCCCCCCGGCCTCGCGACGCAGGGCGGCACCAAGACGACCGAGCATGTCGACGGCCTGCTCGACGCCTTCGCCGACGGCGGCAACCGCCCGAAGCTCGTCCACCGGCTCGACAAGGACACGTCGGGCGCGCTGCTCGTCGCCCGCAGCTCGCGCGCGGCGGCCTTCTTCGCCAAGACCTTTTCGGGGCGCACCGCCAAGAAGGTCTATTGGGCGCTGATCGTCGACGTGCCCTCGATCGAGGACGGCATGGTCGAGCTGCCGATCGCCAAGCAGCCCGGCACCGGCGGCGAGAAGATGCATGTCGACGAGGAGAACGGCCAGGCCGCGCGCACCCGCTATCGCGTCATCGAGCGCGCCGGCAACCGCACCGCCTGGGTCGAGCTCCAGCCCTTCACCGGCCGCACCCACCAGCTCCGCGTCCACATGGCGGCGATCGGCCACCCGATCGTCGGCGACGGCAAATATGGGGGGCAGGCCGCATTCCTGACCGGCGGCATCAGCCGCAAGATGCACCTCCACGCGCGCCGCATCCGCGTCGACCATCCCGACGGCGGCCAGATCGACGTCTCGGCCGAGCTCCCCACCCATTTCGCCGAGAGCCTGGCGAGCCTCGGCTTCGAACAGATGCTGGGCGACCAGCTCCCGCTCGACGAACACGTCGCCCCCACCCGCGCCGACAAGAAGCTGGCCGCGAAGGCCCACGCCAAGACGGTGCGCAAGGCGCGCAAGGGAGAACGGCGCGGACGCGGCACGCGTTAAACTCCACCCGTCACGCCGGCCCCTTCGACGCCGCCTGCGGCGTCGCTCAGGGCAGGCTTTGCCGGCGTCCACTCCCGCCCAGCCCCCAGCGCACTGTGTCATCTTGCAGCCTGCCCTTCATATCGGCGTGGATGCCGGGACAAGCCCGGCATGACGATGTCGTGGCGTTCGGCTAAACGGTGAAGAGAGCCATGCACCCCAACCCCGCCTTCCGCCCCGACCCGGCGACGCTGCTGGAGCAAGCCGCCGCGATCGGCTTCGCGCATCTGTTCGTCGCCACCCCCGCCGGCCCGATGGTCGCCCACGCGCCGGTGACGCTGCACGGCGACCGGCTGCGCTTCCACCTCGCCCGCGCCAACCCGCTCCACCGTCATGTCGACGGCGCGATGCTGCTGGCGAGCATCGCCGGCCCCGAAGGCTATGTCAGCCCCAATTGGTACGTCCGGCCGGGCAATCAGGTGCCGACCTGGAACTACATCGCGATCGAGATCGAGGGCATCGCCCGCGCGCTCGCGGACGCCGCGCTGCTCGACCAGCTCGACACGCTCGCCGACCGCCACGAGCCCCGCCCCAACCCCTGGACCCGCGCCAAGGCCGATCCCGCCGCGATCACCGCGATGCTGCGCGCGATCGAAGGCTTCGAGATCGAGGTGACGGCGGTGCGCGGCACGACCAAGCTCTCGCAGAACAAGAACGCGGCCGACCGCGCCGGCGTCATCGCCGGCCTGCGCGCACGCGGCGAAGATGCGCTCGCGGCGGCGATGGCAACACTCCAACCGCCTCCCGGAGCGGGCTAAGAGACGGTCATGACTCCTTCCGACTCCCTCGCCCGCCGCCGCTGGCTCGCCATCACGCTGACCCGCCTCGTCGGCGCGGCGGGCGCGATGTTCGGGCTGGTGCTGATCGGCCGCGCCCACACGCTCGGGCCGCAGCTGCTCGGCATCGCCATCGTGCTGTCGGCGCTGCTGATGATCGCCACCGTCCCGCGCGCGCTGGCGCATCGCTGGCGGACGCCGCCGGAATGAAGCGCTTCTGGAAAGCGGTCGAGATCACCCCCGAGCGCGGCGTCGCGCTCGACGGCCGGACGGTGCGCACCCCCGGCCGCGTCCCGCTTCTCCTCCCCACCGACGCGCTCGCCGAGGCCGTGGCCGCCGAATGGCGCGCGGTCGGCGACACGCTCGATCCTGCCGCCATGCCGCTGACCGGCCTTGCCAACGCCGCCATCGACCGCATCGCGCCCGATCCGGCGGCGTTCGCGGCCGGCCTCGCCAGTTATGGCGAGAGCGACCTGCTCTGCTACCGCGCCGACGCCCCCGCCGAGCTGGCCGCGCGACAGCGCGTGACATGGGATGCGATCCTCGCCTGGGCGCGCCATCGCTATGACGTGCATATCGAGACGACGACCGGCATCATCCATCGCGCCCAGCCCGCCGCAACCATCGCTCGCCTCGGCGAAGCGATCGCCGCGCACGACTCCTTCGCGCTCGCCGCGCTGTCGCCGCTGGTCACGATCACGGGGTCGCTGATCCTCGCGCTGGCGCTCGCCGAGGGCGCGCTCACCCCCGACGAAACGTGGGCCGCCGCGCATGTCGACGAGGACTGGCAGGCGGAACGCTGGGGCGAAGACCAGCTCGCCACCGACCGCCGCGCGCACCGGCGGACGGAGTTCGACGCGGCGATGGTGTTCCTGCGTTCCCTCTCCCCTTGTGGGAGAGGGACCGTCCCTACCGCGTCAACCCCCGGATGAACCCGATCAACCCCGTCTGCCGCGACCGCTTCAGCCGCTCCGCCGCCAGGATCGTCCGCACCTTGGCAAAGCATTCCTCGACGTCGTCGTTGACCAGCACATAGTCATAGCCGTCCCAATGGCTGACCTCGTTCGCCGCGCGCGCCATGCGACGCTCGATGACCTCGGGCGCATCGGTGCGGCGGTTGGTCAGGCGCTGGTGCAGCTCCTCCATCGACGGCGGCAGGATGAAGACGCGGACGACGTCGCCGCCCGCGATCTGGTGAAGCTGCTGCGCGCCCTGCCAGTCGATGTCGAACAAGACGTCCTTGCCCGACGACAGCATCGCGTCGACGGGGCCGCGCGGCGTGCCGTAGCGCTCGCCGAAGACATGCGCCCATTCGAGAAACGCGTTGTCCGCGACCATCTCGCGGAACCGCTCCAGGTCGACGAAATGATAGTCGCGCCCATCGACTTCCCCCGGCCGCATCGGCCGCGTGGTGGCGGACACCGACATCGCTAGCTCGGACTCGCCCGCCAGCAGCTTTTTCGCGATCGTCGACTTGCCCGCGCCCGACGGCGAGGACAGCACGAACAGCACGCCGCGTCGGCTGAAGCCATGCGGGTCGGCGGGAATGTCGGCGTGCTTGTCGGCGGGCATTGCCGCCTTTGGCTTGCGCGCGGTTAACGCGTCAACCCGCGCCGCAGTCGGCCGGGCTAGGCGGGGCCCGGCTTACCCCGCCTGCCGCCCCTTGCGCCGATCATAAGCCTGCTTGGCGACGAACGCCCCGCCGAGCACCAGCCCCAACGGCCCCAGCCGCCGCAACGCGCCCGCCGCCACGGCGCCGAGCAGCGCGCCCTTGGCGCCGCTCTCGCCATGCCGCCGGTCGATCTCGCGCCCGACCAGCGCGCCGATCACCTTGCCGATCACGGCTTCACCTCGCCGAACACCCGGTCCTTGAGCTCGCCCGCGCCGCGCAGCACCGCCCAGCCGATCGCATAGGTCACGACGACCGGCGCCACGACCTTGAGCACGTTGGCGATCACCGCGCCCTTGATCGCGCCATCGACGTTGCTGTCGCCGTCTCCGCCCATAGAGTCGATCGCGGCCCCGATCAGGCCGCCGATAGTCGTCGCGCTCATGTGATGCTCCTTCCAGGCGAGAGCGCGTAGCTGGGACCAAGGTTCCCCTCCCGTTATGCCGACCTTGTGCCGGCCTCCACATCGGGATGAGCCGCAAGCGCGGGAGCTATTAGATCGATCGGAAAGCCCGGCATGACCGCTCTACCGCCCCAGCATCAGCTCCGGCCGCACCACCCGGTCGAAGGTCGCCGCATCGACCAGCCCCAGCGCCAGCCCCGCTTCCTTCAGCGTCAGCCCGTGCTCATGCGCGTGCTTGGCGATCTTGGCGGCATTGTCATACCCGATCTCGGGCGCCAGCGCGGTGACCAGCATCAGCGAGCGCTCCACCCCGCGCCGGATATTGTCCTCGCGCGCGACCAGCCCCTCGACCGTCCGCTCGGCGAAGCTCGCCATGCCAACGCCGAGCAGGTCGATCGACCGCAGCACCGCGGCGCCGATCAGCGGCTTGAAGACGTTGAGCTCCAGATGCCCCTGCAACCCGCCGATCGTCGTCGCGACATGGTTGCCCATCACCTGCGCCGCGACCATCGTCAGCATCTCGCACTGCGTCGGGTTGACCTTGCCCGGCATGATCGAGCTGCCCGGCTCGTTCGCGGGCAGCTCCAGTTCGCCCAGCCCGGAGCGCGGGCCGCTGCCGAGCAAACGGATGTCGTTCGCTATCTTGGTCAGCGCGACCGCCAGACTGTTCAGCCGCCCCGAGAAATCCACCAGCGTATCGTTCGACGCCAGCGCCTCGAACTTGTTGGGCGCGGGCTCGAAGCTCAGTCCCGTGATGTCGCTGATCGCCGCCGCCATGTCGCGGTCGAACCCCGGCGGCGCGTTGAGCCCCGTCCCCACCGCCGTCCCGCCCTGCGCCAGCCGCGCCACCGCGTGCTCGACGAACGGCACGATCCGCACGCGCGCGAGGTGGAGCTGCGCGGCATAGCCCGAAAACTCCTGCCCCAGCGTCATCGGCGTCGCGTCCTGCAGGTGCGTCCGTCCGATCTTGACGATGCCGTCCCACGCTTGCGCCTTCGCCGCCAGCGCATCGCGCAGCCGGTCGAGCGCCGGCAGCAGCCGGTCGGTCGTCGCCCGCGCCACCGCGACATGCAGCGCGGTCGGAAAGCTGTCGTTCGACGATTGGCCGCGATTGACGTCGTCGTTGGGATGTACCGGCGTCTTGCCGCCACGCACGCCCGTAAGCATCTCGTTGGCGCGTCCCGCGATCACCTCGTTGACGTTCATGTTCGATTGCGTGCCCGACCCCGTCTGCCAGATGACGAGCGGGAACTGGTCGTCGAGCTTGCCAGCCACGACCTCCCCCGCCGCCGCCTCGATCGCGTCGGCCTTCGCCGTGCCCAGCGCCTCGCGCTGCACCCGCGCGGAGGCCTGCTTCACGACCGCGAGCGCCTGGACGATGCCGAGCGGCATCCGCTCGGACGGCGCGAACGGGAAGTTCTCGATCGATCGCTGCGTCTGCGCGCCCCAATAAGCGTTTGCGGGCACATCGATCGGACCGATCGAGTCGGTTTCGGTGCGGGTAGCGGTCATCTTACCTCTGCGGGGTTGATTTCGGAGCAACCTTCGTGCGTTAGCGCGCCATGCCCAAATCCGCGACAGACCTGATGCAGGAGATCATCTTTTCCGCCGTGCTCGACAGCATGGTGGCCCTTCGAGGTGCCGCGAAGGGCCTGCCCAACGCGCTGTGGCGCGACGTCGGCGCGGTGCATCAGAACACGACGCTCAGGGATCTGCCCGCCGACGTCCAGGCCGCGATCAGCGAGAGCGTGCGCACCGCCTTCGCCAAGCTCCGCCAGGGCGGCTATGCCGTGACCTCGGGCGTGCCCGAAGAACGCCGCACCCCGCCCCGCCCCCCGCGTCCCAGGCCGAGCGGCCCGCCGACGGTCGAGACGCGGCGCAGGCCCGCGACCAGGAAACCGCCGGGCACGCATAAGTAATTCGTCACCCCGGGCTCGACCCGGGGTCCCGCTGCCTTAGCGGCCCGTCACGGGACTAAATCCCGTGATGTCGAAGCTCAGCCGTGGCCGAGCCCGGCCGTGCCGGCGCGTCGTCGCACCGTCACTTCTTCCGCTTGAAATCCACCGACACGACGTTCGACCCGTCCTCCGCCGGCTGCACGGCGGGACCGTCGTTCTCCGCCTCGTCGTGCGGCTCGGCGCCGCCCTGGTCGTCCTGCGCCTGGAAGCGCAGCTCGAAATTGACCGCCGGGTCGTGGAATCCCGTGATCGCCGCGTAAGGAATGACCAGCTTCGACGGGATCTGGTTGAAGCTCAGCCCGACCGAGAAGCGCTGATCGTCGACGAGCAGGTCCCAATACCGATTCTGCAGCACGATCGTCATCTCGTCGGGAAAGCGCTCGATCAGCCGCTTCGGGATGTCGACGCCCGCCGCCTGCGTCTTGAAGGTGATGTAGAAATGATGCTCGCCCGGCAGCCCGCCGTTTTCGGCGACGGAGCCGAGCACGCGCCCGACGACGGCGCGCAACGCCTCCTGGACGATCTCGTCATAGGGGATCAGGCTGTCGGGCAGGCCGTCGGTCATGCCCTCTTGGGTAGCGGGCCGGGCGGCGGGGTCAAGGTTGCTTGGGTAATGCAAGGCGCTATGGCGACCGTCATGCGCACGGCCACGATCGAACGGAACACCAGCGAGACCCGCATCGCGGTCACCGTCGACCTCGACGGCACCGGGCTGTACGACATCGCAACCGGGGTCGGTTTCTTCGACCACATGCTCGAACAGCTCAGCCGCCACTCGCTGATCGACCTCCACGTCCGCACCGCCGGCGACCTCCATATCGACCAGCATCACACCGTCGAGGACACCGCCATCGCGATCGGCGAGGCGGTCGCCCGGGCGCTCGGGGACAAGCGCGGCATCCGCCGCTACGGCGACGCACTCAGCCCGATGGACGAGACGCTGACGCGCGTCGCGCTCGACATCTCGGGCCGCCCCTGGCTCGTGTGGAAGACCGAGTTCAGCCAGAAGCGCCTCGGCGAGATGGACACCGAGCTGTTCCGCCACTGGTTCCACAGCTTCGCCCAGGCCGCCGGCATCACGCTCCACGTCGAGACGCTCCACGGCGACAACAACCACCACATCGCCGAAAGCGCCTTTAAGGGCCTCGCCCGCGCATTGCGGCAGGCGGTCGAGATCGACCCGCGCAAGGCCGACGCCGTGCCGAGCACCAAAGGCGTATTGTGACGCTGGCGCTGATCGACATCCAGTCGGGCAACCTTCATTCGGTCGAGAACGCGCTCCGCGCCGCTGGCTGCGACGACCTGATCGTCACCGCCGATCCGGCGCAGGTCCGCGCCGCCGACCGCGTCGTCCTCCCCGGCGTCGGCGCGTTCGGCGCCTGCGCGGCCAACCTGCGCGCGGTCGACGGACTGGAAGAAGCCCTCGCCGACGCCGCGCTGAGGCAGGCCCGCCCCTTCCTCGGCATTTGCGTGGGGATGCAGCTCATGGCCGACGCCGGCGAGGAATTGGGCCAGCATCGCGGCCTCGGCTGGATCCCCGGCCGCGTCGGCCGGCTCGATCCGGGGACCATGGACGCCAAGGTGCCCCACATGGGCTGGAACGACGTCGTCCCCGCCGCCGACCACCCGCTGCTCCGGCCGGGCGAAGCCTATTTCCTCCACAGCTACGCCTTCGAGGGCGACCACGTCGCCGCCACCACCGACCACGCCGGCCCCGTCACCGCCGCGATCGGCCGCGACAACCTGCTGGGCGTCCAGTTCCACCCGGAGAAGAGCCAGCGCTACGGGCTGGACCTGCTCCGCCGCTTCCTCGATTGGCGGCCATGACCCTCCTCGTCTTCCCCGCCATCGACCTGAAGGGCGGCAAGGCCGTGCGCCTGGCCGAGGGCGACATGGCGCGCGCCACGATCTACCGCGACGATCCCGCCGAACAGGCCGCCGACTTCGCCGCCGCCGGCGCGGGATATCTCCACGTCGTCGACCTCGACGGCGCCTTCGCGGGCGAGAGCGTCAACGGCGCGGTAGTCGCGGCCATCCTCCAGCGCTTCCCCGGCCACGTCCAGCTCGGCGGCGGCATCCGCGATCGCGCCGCGGTCGAGCGCTGGTTCGCGCTCGGCGTCTCGCGCCTCGTGCTCGGCACCGCCGCGCTGGAGAACCCCGATCTCGTCCGCGAAGCCGCGCGCGACTGGCCCGGCGGCATTGTCGTCGCGGTCGACGCGAAGGACGGCATGGTCGCGACGCGCGGCTGGGCGGACGTCTCCGACGTGCCGGTGATCGACATGGCCCGCCGCTTCGAGGACGCCGGCGTCGCCGCGTTGCTGTTCACCGACGTCGGCCGCGACGGGATGCTCAAGGGCTGCAACGTCGAGGCGACGGTCGACCTTGCCCGCGCGGTTGACATTCCGGTGATCGCCAGTGGCGGCGTCAAGGGCCTCGCCGACATCCACGTCCTCGCGCTCCACGCCAAGGACGGCATCGAAGGCGTCATCACCGGACGGGCGCTGTACGATGGCCGGCTCGATCTGGCGGCGGCGCTCAGCGTCGCGGCGGCGGCGTGATCTCCCTCTCCCGTAGGAGAGGGAAGGGGCCCGCTCGCGCAGCGAGAGGAAAGGGTGAGGGTAACCAGCGCTGGTCACCCTCATCCTTCTGCCGCTTCGCGGCTCCCTCCCTCTCCCAAAGGGAGAAGGAATGACCGTCCGTACCCGCGTCATCCCCTGCCTGGACGTCGCCGCCGGCCGCGTCGTCAAGGGCGTCAACTTCGTCTCCCTCCGCGACGCCGGCGACCCGGTCGAACAGGCGCGCGCCTATGACGCCGCCGGCGCCGACGAACTCTGTTTCCTCGACATCACCGCCAGCCACGAGGGACGCGGCACGCTGCTCGACATCGTCCGGCGCACCGCCGCGGTCTGCTTCATGCCGCTCACCGTCGGCGGCGGCGTCCGCTCCGCCGACGATGCCCGCGCGCTGCTGCTGGCCGGGGCGGACAAGGTCGCGGTCAATTCCGCCGCCGTCGCCCGGCCCGGGATCGTCGCCGACATCGCCGAGCGCTTCGGCAGCCAGTGCGTCACCGCTTCGGTCGACGCCCGCCAGACCGGCCCCGATCGCTGGGAAGTCTTCACCCACGGCGGCCGCCGCGCCACCGGCCTCGACGCGGTCGCTCACGCGCTGCACCTCGCCGAGCTCGGCGCGGGCGAGCTGCTCGTCACCTCGATGGACCGCGACGGCACCCGCGACGGCTACGACCTCGCCCTTACCCGCGCCATCGCCGATCGGGTGAGCGTCCCCGTCGTCGCCTCGGGCGGTGTCGGCGGGCTGAAGGATCTGGTCGCGGGGGTGATCGAGGGCCATGCGTCGGCGGTGCTGGCCGCGAGCATCTTCCACTTCGGCGAGGCCAGCATCGCCGACGCCCACCGCGCGCTCGCGGCGGCGGGCGTGGCGGTGCGCGCGCCGCTAACCTGACCCTAACCCGCGACGACTAACCCCGTCATCCCGGCGCTGAGCCGGGGTCCCGCTTCTTCTGGCCTGCACGCAGGCAGCGGGACCCCGGGTCAAGCCCGGGTGACGAGGAATGACGAATGATCCTGCTCCCCCTCCTCACCGCCACCTCCGGTCACGACGGCGTCGTCCACCCCCGCACGCGCCCCGAACTGTCGGACCTCGCGCTGTTCGCCGCCGCCGTCTTCGCCGTCTGGCTCGTCCGCCGCGCCTTGCGCCGCCGCTTCCGGCAGGATTGACCCCCGCCCCGCCGTGGGCCACCGCGGACGCCATGGCCGACGACATCCTCGACCGCCTCGACGCCACCATCCGCGCCCGCCGCGCCGCGCCCGCTGACGCCTCCTACACCGCCCAGCTCTTCGCGCGCGGCCGCCCCCGCATCGCGCAAAAGCTCGGCGAGGAAGCCATCGAGACCGTTATCGCCGCGCTCGGCGACGACCCCGCCGCGATCGTCCCCGAGGCCGCCGACCTGCTCTACCACCTCCTCGTCCTCCTCGCCGACGCCGGCGTCGGCCTCGACGACGTGCGCGCGGAGCTCGCGCGGCGAGAGGGGACGGGCGGCCTCGCGGAAAGGGCGGCGCGCCGATAATCCCGCTGTGACGCAGACAACAATTGCTGGGGTGTTCGACGACGGTCGGTCGGCCCGATAAGCTGACATCCGCAGCCTGGAGCGCTCCCCTTGCCCATCGCCCGCAGCCCGATCGACTTCCTCTGGTATCTGCCGTCGGGCGGCGACCAGCGCTATCTCGGATCGCGCGAAGGCGCGCGCGCCGCCAGCCCGTCCTATCTGCGCGAGATCGCGATGGCGGCGGACCGGCTCGGCTATTCGGGGCTGCTGCTGCCGACCGGGCCGCTGTGCGCGGACGCCTGGATCACCGCCGCCTCGATCGCGCCCTTCACCGAGCACCTTCGCCTGCTCGTCGCGCTCCGCCCCGGCCTGACGCTGCCCGCCGAATCGGTGCGCCAGGCCGCGGCGCTCGACCGCGCCAGCAACGGCCGGCTGCTGCTCAACGTCGTCACCGGCGGCAGCACCGAGCTGCTGCAACGCGACGGCATCTTCCTCGGCCATCAGGAGCGCTACGAGCAGACCGCCGAGTTCCTCGACATCTTCCGCCGCCTTGCCGTGGGTGAAACGGTGACGCGCGAGGGCAGCTATCTGTCGATCCGCAAGGGCCAGCTCCTGTTCCCCTTCGTCCAGACGCCGCACGCCCCGATCTGGTTTGGCGGCTCGTCGGAGATCGCGCGCGAGATCGCCGCCGAGCATGTCGACGTCTATCTTGCCTGGGGCGAACCGCCGGCGCAGTTGAAGGAGGTCGTCGACGACGTCCGCGCCCGCGCCGCGAAGCGGGGCCGCACGATCCGCTTCGGCATCCGCCTGCACTTCATCGTCCGCGAGACCGAGGGCGCGGCGTGGGACGCGGCCAACGACTTCATCCGCCACGTGTCCGACGACGACATCGCGGCGTTCCAGAAGGCGATTTCGCGCACCGAATCGGTCGGCCAGCAACGGATGCGCGACCTCCACGGCGGCAGCCGCGACCGGCTGGAGGTCAGCCGTAACCTCTGGGCGGGCATCGGCCTCGTCCGCACCGGCGCGGGCACCGCGCTGGTCGGCGATCCCGCGACGATCGCCGATCGCCTGCAGGAATATGCCGACATCGGCATCGATACCGTGATCGGCTCGGGCTACCCCCATCTGGAGGAAGCCTATCGCGTCGCCGAACTGCTCTTTCCCCACCTCGACCTGATGCACCGCGTCGAGCAACTCCCCGGCGGCTTCGCGCCGCCGGGCGTGGGGGCGTGAGGGGCGTATCCTCTGCCCTTGTTGGGAAGGGTCAGTCGATCGCTGGTGTCACCCACACGAACGGCTCCGATCGAGCCGCCACCGAGCCACAAAGGCGGTCGGGCCCGACTGCCGCGCGCGCCACGCCGTTGCGCTTGAGCAAGGCCTGGACGGTCTCCAGCCGCTTGCGGGACGCGATGGATGACGGGCTTAAACCGGTGGTTCCTACAGAACAAAGGTACACGCCGACGGCGGGAAACCGCGCGGTCATCGACGCGATCTGTTCCACGGCGACCTTCGTTTCAAGCGACGGCCGGTCGGTATCCGCCTCGAAGAATATCGACCAGGGGCCAGGACTATAGTCCGCAGTCAGCTCGGCTGGTAGTACGGGCGCAGCTTGCGGCGCAGGAACCGGCAGGAAGATCATGCTTCCCTGTCCCCCCAATCGCGCCGGTGGTGAGTAGATCGCCATAACCCTTGACGCCTGGACCGTTCCCATCCCCTGCGTGGCGGCGCACGACGTGAGCATCGGTGCCAAGGACGCGAGGATGAGAACCTCATACTTCATGCCATTGGCCCTTCGAGAGACAGCGGCGCACGATTAATCTTCAAATAAAAGCTGCCGAATGGCAAACGCCGCATCATCGGGCCCCGTCCCATCCGTCGCCGGGCGCTGCTCGCGGCCCATGGAGACATTTTCGCTGTCCTACAGACCTCGCTTTATGCTCCTTCCTCCACGATGGGCACCGACTCCCCCTTCACCCCCGTCCCCGTCCGCGCGCGACGGCTGGACGCCCGCCCGCCAGCGCGCCTTCATCGGCGCCGCCTGCCGCGCGGGGGGCATAAGCTGGCAGACCGCCTTTCTCGCGATTCAGCGCGATCTTTGAGAACTTCCACGCTCCCTTTAGAGCGTTTCCGGAGCAGGTTGGATCATCGGCACGGAGGTGATGTTGCCGTGATGCAAGGCGCGAGGAGGGAGCGATGCCAAAGCATCGTGACCGAT
The DNA here is from genome assembly GCA_964244185.1 of uncultured Sphingomonas sp. GTDB lineage: Bacteria > Pseudomonadota > Alphaproteobacteria > Sphingomonadales > Sphingomonadaceae > Sphingomonas. The sequence goes on along the minus strand of CAXTHQ010000026.1, from coordinate 1,687 downwards.
GAGCAACGCGGCATCAGGTCAAAAGCGCCCCGCCGCGAAGCGGGCGCCCGCAGGGCGATGACGATGGTTCAACTTGGTTCGGGAACGCTCTAGGATCAGGCCATGCCCATCGACGCCACCCTCCCCTACGACCGGAGCAACATCTTCGCCCGCATCCTGCGCGACGAAATCCCGTCCAGGCGCGTCTACGAGGATGAATGGGCCGTCGCGTTCCACGACATCACGCCCCAGGCCGCGACGCACATCCTCGTCATCCCGCGCGGGGCCTATGTCTCCTGGGACGATTTCTCGGCCAGGGCCTCCGCCGAGGAGATCGCCGGCTTCGTCCGCGCCGTCGGGCAGGTCGCGCGCGAGCAGGGGCTGGTGGCAGCAGGCTATCGCCTGCTCGCCAACACCGGGCTGCATTCGGGGCAGGAGGTGCCGCACCTCCACGTCCACATCTTCGGTGGCCAGCCACTCGGGCCGCTGCTGGCGCGATAGCCTATTGCGCCAAGGACATGAGCCGCTACGCTGCCGTCCCGTAGCAGGGACCGAGCGCATGACGGCCCTCCGGGAGAATTCATGATCTTCGATCGCGTAAAGCCGCTCGACGCTATCCTCGCCACGGCCGAGAAGAAGGGGCTGCACCGCTCGCTCGGCGCGTTCCAGCTCACCATGCTCGGCATCGGCGCGGTGATCGGCACCGGCATCTTCGTGCTGACCAGCGAGGCCGCGCAGAAGGCCGGGCCGGGAATGCTGCTCAGCTTCGTGGTCGCGGGTTTCGTCTGCGCGGTCGCGGCGCTTTGCTATTCCGAGCTCGCGTCGATGGTCCCGGTCTCGGGCTCGGCCTATACCTACACCTATGCCGTCACCGGCGAGCTGCTCGCCTGGATGGTCGGCTGGGCGCTGATCCTCGAATATGCCGTCGGCGCCAGCGCGGTCGCGGTCGGCTGGTCGAACCATGCCGTCGGCCTCCTGAAGGGGCTGGGCGTCAACTTCCCCGCCGCGCTCAGCAACGCCGACGCGCTGATGGCGCATATGAGCGTCGCGCTCGGCTCGGCCCCCAGCGCCGACCTGCAGACGGCGATGACCACCGGCGGCTGGGTCAACGTCCCCGCCATCCTGATCGTCGGCCTTGTCACCTGGCTGCTGGTGATCGGCACCACCGAGAGCGCCCGCGTCAACGCCATCCTCGTCGCGATCAAGATCGTCGCGCTGACGCTGTTCGTCATCCTCACCATCCCGGTGCTCAAGTCGAGCAACTTCGACCCGCTGCTGCCGACCGGCACGGTGGGCGTGTTTGGCGCCGCCGCCTCGATCTTCTTCGCCTATGTCGGCTTCGACGCGGTCTCGACCGCGGCCGAGGAGACCAAGAACCCGCAGCGCAACGTGCCGATCGGGCTGATCGGGTCGCTCGGCATCTGCACCATCTTCTACCTGCTCGTCGCCACCGGCGCGATCGGCGCGATCGGCGCGCAGCCGGTGATGGACGCCGCCGGCGCGGTGCTGTCGCCCGGCACGCCCGAGATGGCCGGCCGCTGCGCCAGCATCGTCACCGGCGGCGCGATGGAGCCGCTGGTCTGCTCCAAGGAGGCGCTCGTCCATGTCCTGACCGAGATCGGCTGGCCCGGCGTCGGCCGGCTGGTCGGGCTCGCGGCGGTGCTGGCGCTGCCGTCGGTGGTGCTGATGATGATGTTCGGCCAGACCC
>CAXTHQ010000025.1:0-28227 GCA_964244185.1 uncultured Sphingomonas sp. | reverse complement strand
TCAACGGCGCGGGCGCGGCGGCGATCGCCTGCACCGAGCTGATGAAGGCGATGGGCGTCGCCCACGACAATGTCATCATGTGCGACCGCAAGGGCGTGATCTATCAGGGCCGCGCCGACGTGAACCAGTGGCAGTCGGCGCACGCCGCGAAGACCGATCGCCGTACCCTGACGGATGCGCTGAACGGCGCGGACGTGTTCCTGGGGCTGTCGGCGGCGGGCGCGCTCCAGCCTGAGATGGTCAAGGACATGGCTCCCGCGCCGATCATCTTCGCGATGGCCAATCCCGAGCCCGAGATCCGGCCCGAGCTGGCGCGCGCGGCGCGGCCCGACGCGATCATCGCGACGGGGCGGTCGGACTATCCGAACCAGGTCAACAACGTGCTCGGCTTCCCCTTCATCTTCCGTGGCGCGCTCGACGTGCGGGCGACCGGGATCAACGACGCGATGAAGATCGCGGCCGCCACCGCGATCGCCGAACTGGCGCGCGAGCGGGTGCCGGAGGAGGTCGCGAACGCCTATGGCGTGCGTCACGTCTTCGGGCCGGAATATATCATCCCGGCGCCGTTCGACCCGCGGCTGATGGAGGTCGTCCCCGCCGCCGTCGCCAAGGCGGCGATGGATTCGGGGGTGGCGACCAAGCCGATCCTCGATCTCGTCGCCTATCGCGTTAAGCTGCGCGCGCGGCTCAACCCGACCACGTCGGTGCTCAGCCTCGCCTATGAGGGCGCACGGGCGCATCCCAAGCGGGTGCTGTTCGCGGAGGGCGAGGAGGAGGTGGTCCTGCGCGCCGCGATCGCCTTCAAGGAGGGCGGTTACGGCACGCCGGTGCTGGTCGGGCGCGAGGAGGTGTACGAGCGGCTGAAGGCGCTGGGCGTCGATCCGACCGACTATGAACTGCAAAACAGCCGCACGTCGTCGCTGGTGCCCAAGATGGTCGACTTCCTCTACGCGCGGTTGCAGCGGCGCGGCTATCTCCGCCGCGACGTCGAGCGGATGATCAACCAGGATCGCAACATCTTCGGCGCGACGCTGCTGCAGCTCGGCGAGGCGGACGCGATGATCACCGGCGTCACCCGCACCTGGGCGCACACGATGCGCGAGGTGAAGCGGGTGATCGATCCGGAAGCCGGGCGGACGCCGTTCGGCATCCACATCCTGGTCGGGCAGAGCCACACCGTCTTCATTGCCGACACCACGGTCAACGAGCGGCCCAGCCCCGAGGAACTGGCCGACATCGCCGAGCAGACGGCGGCGGTGGCGCGGCGGATGGGGCACGAGCCGCGCGTCGCGTTCCTGAGCTATTCGACCTTCGGCAATCCCGAGGGCAACTGGCTGGAGAACATTCGCGCGGCGGTCGGCGTGCTCGACGGGCGGCAGGTCGGGTTCGAATATGAGGGCGAGATGGCGCCCGACGTCGCGCTCAATCCGAAGCAGCTCGCCAATTATCCCTTCGCGCGCCTGTCCGGCCCCGCCAACGTGCTGGTGATGCCGGGGTTGCAATCGGCGAACATCTCCGCCAAGCTGCTGCGCGAGCTTGGTGGCGACGACATGATCGGGCCGATGCTGATCGGAATGGAGAAGGCGGTCCAGATCGCGCCGATGACCGCGACCGCGAGCGAGCTGGTGACGCTAGCGGTGCTGGCGGCGGGGGGCATCGCGCGGTAGAGTTCGATCCGCTCACGCGGATGCGGCACCGGCCCGCTCCCCCACCCGACCGCCCATTCAGCATACCCTGTGGGCGGTCGGGTGGGGGGAGCGGGCCGGCACAGCCTCGAAACCCGCCCCTCCGCGAGTTTTCAAACGGGCTTTCAGTGCGGCGGTGGTGCGACCAGCGCGGGCACCTGCCTGGCGGCGTCGGCGGGCTCGATGCCGGGGCGGAAGCCGGCGGGGATGACCTCGTCGCCCCTGGCGGCGCGCGCGGCGCGCAGCACCGCCTCGACGACGCGCGGATAGACGCCGCAGCGGCAGATGACGGTGATCGCGGCGCGGACCTGCTCTTCCGAGGGACTGGCCACTTTCTTCAGCAGCACCGACGCCTGCATGATCATGCCGGGGATGCAGAAGCCGCATTGCGGCACCTGCGCTTCGAGGAAGGCGAGCTGGAGCGGGTGGCTGCGCTCGCGCGACAGGCCTTCGATCGTGGTGACATAGCTGCCTTCGATGCCGCCGATCGCGACGCGGCAGGAAGGAACCGCCGCGCCGTCGACATCGACGATGCAGGCGCCGCAATGGCCGGTGCCGCAGCCGTATTTCGTCCCCGTCAGGTTCGATGCGTCGCGCAACGCCCACAACAGCGGCGTGGCGGGGTCGAGGCGGTATTCTACCGGCTGGTTGTTGACGGTGAAACGGGTCATGTGTCGCAGGTGCAAGCGCGGCTACGCCCGCGCTGGTGCGCGTCAGCGCGACGCCCAGACCGGACGGCGGGTCGGCAACGCCGAACCCGACCGACGGCGGGCTTTGCCCGCCGGCCTTCCGTCATCACGCCTCTAGTTCCGCCAGCTCGTGTCCTTGCGATCGACCAGCCGCACCATCGCGTCGAAGTCCGCCTTGCCCGGCCCGCCGGGAATGGACGTCATGTGGAGGTCGCGCTGGTGGACGGCGATCACCTCGGGCGAGACCTCCAGCGGTTGGCCCATGCTAGCGGTGGCGAGCTGGATCTCGCAGGCGCGCTGGAGCGACCAATGCTTGATGAAGGCTTCGGGCACGGTGCGGCCCATCACCAGGATGCCGTGGTTGCGGAGCAGCATGATGCGCTTGTTGCCGAGGTGTTCGAGCAGGCGCTCACCCTCCTCGTCGCGCACGGTCACGCCCTCGAAGTCGTGGTAGGCGATGTTGCCCGCGAAATTGCACGCGTAGAAGTTGCTCGTGCGCAGGCCGCCCTCGACCGAGCTGACCGCCATGCCGGCGGTCGTGTGCGTGTGCGCGATGCAATGCGCGTCGGGCAGATGGCGGTGGAACAGCGCGTGCTGCACGAAGCCGGCGCGGTTGACCGGATAGGAGCTGTCGTCGAGCTTGTTGCCGTCGATGTCGATCTTGACCAGGTTCGACGCGCAGACCTCGCTGAAGTGCAGGCCATAGGGGTTGATGAGGAACGCACCCTCCTCGCCCGGGATCTTCAGCGTGATGTGGTTATAGATCATCTCCGACCAGCCCATGTGGTCGAAGACGCGATAGCAGGCGGCGAGCTGCTGACGCGACTCCCATTCGGCGGCGGTCATGGTGGGCTGGCGAAGCTGGGTGGCCATCGGACTCTCCTACGTTTCCTTGGTTATCGCATGTCTCTTTCCTCCCCCGCAAGCGGGGGAGGATCAGTGGCCGAGCACAGCGATTTCGTCCGGGCTGAACCCGAGATCGGTCAGCACCGCCGCATCTTCGCGCTCGTTCGCCATCGTCGGCGCGACCGTGTCGCTGGCCGAATAGCGCGGCGCGGGGGCGGGCTGGGGGACGCCGCCGGACTCGACGAAGGTGCCACGCGCCTGGTTGTGCGGGTGCGCGAGCGCGTCGTCGAAGCCGAGGACGGGGGCGAAGCAGACGTCGTGGCCGGCGAAGGCAGCAACCCATTCGTCGCGGGTTTTTTCGCGGAAGCGGCGGGTCAGTTCGTCCTTGAGCGATCTCCAGACGCTTGGGTCCATCTGGCGGTCCCACTGCGCGCCGTCGAGGCCCATGACGCAGCGCAGCTCGGCGTAGAATTGCGGCTCGATCGCGCCGAGCGAGACCCATTGGCCGTCGGCGGTCTCGAACGTGTCGTAGAAATGCGCGCCGGTATCGAGCAGGTTCGTGCCGCGCGTGTCGGACCAGCGGCCGGCCGCTCGGAAACCCCAGATCATGCTCATCAGCAGCGCCGAGCCCTCGGTCATCGCGGCGTCGACGACCTGGCCCTCGCCGGTGGCTTTCGCGTGGAGCAGCGCCGCGAGCATCCCGAAAGCGAGCAGCATTCCGCCGCCGCCGAAGTCGCCGACCATGTTGATCGGCGGCGTCGGTTTCTCGCCGGCGCGGCCATAAGCGTGGAGCGCGCCGCTCAATGCGATATAGTTGATGTCGTGGCCGGGCTGGTGCGCCATCGGCCCGGTCTGGCCCCAGCCGGTCATGCGGCCATAGACGAGGCGGGGGTTGTCGGCGAGGAGCCGGTCGGGGCCGAGACCGAGGCGCTCGGCGACCCCGGGACGGTAGCCCTCGATCAGACCGTCGGCGTCAGCGACGATGCGGCGGACGGCGGCGACGGCTTCGGGCTTCTTCAGGTCGAGCGCGACCGAGCGGCGCGAGCGGAGCAGGGGGTCCCTGGCGTCGACCGAGATGCCGGGGCGCACGCCGCGATCGATGCGGATCACCTCGGCGCCGTGGTCGGCGAGCATCATCCCGCAGAACGGGCCAGGACCGATCCCGGCGAGTTCGACGATGCGGATGCCGTGCAGGGGTGGGGTGGCCATGCTTCTCTCCTTCGTCATGCCGGGCTTGTCCCGGCATCCACGTCGGACTGGGCACCGACGCGCGCAGCTAGTCCTGGGGTGGACCCCGGCACAAGCCTGTGATGAGCGCCGCCGCGGGCGGCGTCGAAGGGACCGGGGTGACGGAGTTCAGTCTCCGCCCAACAGGGGAGCCGCCTTGCCCAGCGCCAAGTCGGCATCCGAGAAGCGGATCGGGGTCCGAAGGCCCGGCAGGGTGCGGCCGTCCTCGCCTGTCACCTCGATCCGCATCCCGCGCGCGACGACCTGCGGGTCGGTGAACGCCTGGGCGACGGTGTTGATCGGGCCGGCGGGGACGCCCGCCGTTTCAAGCGCGTGGAGGAGGTCGTCGCGGGCGCGCAGGCGGGTCAGCGACTCGATCGCGGCGGTCAGCGCAGGGCGGTCGGCGTTGCGGCCTGCCATCGTCGCCCAGTCGGCACGCGCCTCCAGCCCGGTGATCGCGCAGAAGCGGCGGAACTGGGCGTCGTTGCCGACCGCGAGGATGAACCAGCCGTCGCTGCATGGGAAGACCGCGTAGGGCGCGACGTTCTGGTGCGCATTGCCGACGCGGGGCGGCGTCCGGCCGGACAGGAACCAGTTCATCGCCTGGTTTGCAAGCACGCCCGTCATCGTGTCGAGCAGCGCCATGTCGATCTGCTGCCCGCGCCCGGTCCGCTCGCGCATCGCCAGCGCAGCCTGGATGGCGATGACGCTGTACATCCCCGTCATCAGATCGGCGATCGCGAGGCCAGCCTTTTGCGGCGCGCCGTCGGGCTCGCCGGTCAGGTCCATGAAGCCGCTCATGCCCTGGATGATGAAGTCGTAGCCGGCGCGCGCGGCATAGGGGCCGTCCTGGCCGAAGCCGGTGATCGAGCAATAGACGAGGCGCGGGTGGTCGGCGGCGAGGCTCGCATAGTCGAGGCCGTATTTGGCGAGGCCGCCAACCTTGAAGTTCTCGATGACGACATCGGCGTCGGCGATCAGTGCCTTCACCCGCGCGACGTCGGCGGGGGCGGCGAAGTCGGCGACGACCGATCGCTTGCCGCGGTTGCAGGCGTGGTAGTAGCCGGAATCGCGGCTGCCGTCGGGATTGTCGACGAAGGGCGGCCCCCAGGTGCGGCTGTCATCGCCGGCGGGGCTCTCGACCTTAACCACCTCCGCACCGAGGTCCGCGAGGATCTGCCCCGCCCATGGACCGGCGACGATGCGGGCGAGTTCGACGACCTTGATGCCGGTGAGGGGGGACTGCGTCACCGACGCCGCCCTTCCCCGGCGAAAGCCGGGGCCCAGTCCCCAGCGCCGGACTGGATCCCGGCTTTCGCCGGGGAGGCAGCAAGAGCCCAAATCTGCGTCAAAACGCCGCGATCCCGGTGATTGCCCGGCCCAGGATCAGGGCATGGACGTCGTGCGCGCCCTCATAGGTGTTGACCGTCTCGAGGTTCATCAGGTGGCGCATGACGTGGTATTCGCTGGCGATGCCGTTGCCGCCGTGCATGTCGCGGGCCGTCCGGGCGATGTCGAGCGACTTGCCGACGTTGTTGCGCTTGACCAGGCTGACCATCTCGGGCGCAAAGCGGCCTTCGTCCATCAGGCGGCCGACGCGCAGGCTGGCCTGGAGTCCGAGCGCGATCTCGGTCTCCATGTCGGCGAGCTTCTTCTGGTAGAGCTGGCGGCCGGCGAGCGGGGTGCCGAACTGCTTGCGGTCGAGGCCATATTGGCGGGCGGCGTGGAAGCAGAACTCGGCCGCGCCCAGACTTCCCCAACTTATCCCGTAGCGCGCGCGGTTGAGGCAGCCGAAGGGCCCCTTGAGCCCCTCGACATCGGGGAGCAGCGCGTCGTCGCCGACCTCGACGTCGTCCATCATCACCATGCCGGTGATCGAGGCGCGCAAGGACAGCTTGCCTTCGATCTTGGGCGCGGACAGGCCCTTCATACCCTTGTCGAGGACGAAGCCGCGGATGATACCGTCCTCGGTCTTCGCCCAGATCACGAACACGTCGGCGATCGGGGCATTGGAGATCCAGGTCTTCGCGCCCGAGATGACGTAGCCGCCGTCGACCTTGCGCGCGCGGGTCGTCATGCCGCCGGGGTCGGAGCCGGCGTCGGGCTCGGTCAGGCCGAAGCAGCCGATCCATTCGCCGCTCGCCAGCCTGGGCAGACAGCGCCGCTTCTGCTCCTCCGAGCCATAGGCATAGATCGGGTACATCACGAGCGACGACTGGACGCTCATCATCGAGCGATAGCCCGAATCGACCCGCTCGACCTCGCGCGCGACGAGGCCATAGGCGACATAGCTCGCGCCGACGCCGCCATATTCCTCGGGAATGGTCGGGCCGAGCAGGCCGAGCTCGCCCATCTCGCGGAAGATCGCGGGGTCGGTATGCTCGTGCTGGAACGCCTCGACGATGCGCGGCATCAGCCGGTCCTGCGCGTAACCCTGCGCGGTGTCGCGGACGAGCCGCTCCTCCTGCGTCAACTGGTCGTCGAGCAGGAACGGATCCGCCCAGTCGAACTTGCCCATGCCGGCCATGATCGCGCCTCTCTTTCGCGGCGTGCGCTAGGAGTTCGGACGGGCGGCTGTCCAGCCCGTTGGCGATGGTGCCGGCGGAAGTTTAGGCTAAGTTTAGGCTAATCACGCCTCCAGCACCAGTAGCTCGATCACCGCCTCGCCGCCGGTCACCTCGGCGGCGCAGCTTGCGACGAACCAGCCGTGGAGCGGCAGCTCGGCTTCGGGAAGCATGACGAGCCAGCGGGCGAGCGCGGCGGGCTCGGCGGTCGCGCGGATGGTGTGGCGCGCGCCGGTGAAGGTCACTGTGGCCCAGGGCGTCTCGCTGTCATGGATGAACCCGGCCGCACAGTCCGATGCGGCGGCCGAACGCGCCAAGCAACGCAGGAGCTGGCGAACGGGGTCGATCATCACCGCGTCGCGGCGATGAAGGTCTGTACGCGCCGCACCATCGTCGGGGTAGGCTGACGACCGCGCCGCAGGTCGTGGACGAGGCGGGGATCCTTCACCGCCAGCCGGCCGAACTTGGTCACCGGCATCCCCGTGGCTCGGCAATAGCGGTCGATTTCGAACAGCAGCGACATTGGGCATCCCCGACTCCGTTTGACAATGTTCTTCTTTCGTTCTGCAAGCGGTCCTACATGTCCATAGGAAAAATCCTATGCTAGGAGGGACGGCGATGACCGAGCCCCGCACCAAGCTCCAGCTATTGGCCGCTGCGCGCGGCGACAGCCTGGCCGCGCTGTCGCGGATGCTCGGGCGCAACGCGGCATATCTCCAGCAATGGGTGACGCGCGGTTCGCCTCGGCTGCTGGCCGAGCGCGACCGGCGGGCGCTGGCCGATTATTTCGGGGTGGCGGAGGCGGCGCTGGGCGGGCCGGCGGCGCGGACGATGTGGCGCGCGCCGCGGCTGGACGTCGCGGCATCGGCGGGGCCGGGCGCGATCGTCGGCGACGAGCTGGCGCTGGGCGCGGCGACGGTGCCCCTCGAACTCGCGCGGTCGCTGGGGCTGAAGCCCGGAAGGGCGTCGATCATCCGCGTCGCGGGCGATTCGATGGCGCCGGGGCTGGTCGACGGTGACGAGCTGCTAGTCGACGAGGCGCGGCGTTCACCGGGGCCGCGCGGGGCGGTGTTCGTGCTGCGGCTCGACGGGGTGCTGCTGGTCAAGCGGGTGGCGCGGGTGGGGGGCACGCTGGTGGTGACGAGCGACAATCCCGCCGCGCCGGATGTGGGGCCGGGGGAAGCGGAGGTGGTCGGGCAGGTGGTGTGGCAGATGCGGCGAGTGCGGTGATCCTGTCACGCCGACCTGGTGGCGGCATCCGCGTCCGTTCGGGTCATATCGTCACGATGATGCGTGTCCGATGGAAGCTGCGGTGGTGGATCCCGGCACAAGGCCGGGATGACGCAATGATCTACCTACCCCGCCACCACACCGCGAGCGCGGCAAGCGTTCCTGCCGTCAGCCCGCCGAAGAACCACAGCGTCGGCTGGCGCAGGACGAAACCGATCGCCGCGCCGCCGATCGCGCCGAGCATGAGGAAGACGCCGCCGGCGGCGGCAGGGCGGGGTGCGAGCATGGCCGCGCCCTGCCACGTCCCCGGACGGGACGCCAGCGTCCCCGGGCGGGACGCATGGGGCAGGGGGGCGGACCCCCGTTTACCACTGGGACGCGCGGAGGAGCGTGGCGACATGATTGCTGGCACAATGCTTGAGTCCGTCGAGCATGATGACCCCACCCTATCTCGCCGATACGCGCCCGGATGCGGACGCGACCGACCTCATCGCGGCGTTCGGCGCGGGGGCAGGGGACGAAGCGACCGCGCGGGCCGAGCATAGCCGGCGGGTGGGGAATCACCTTCACTTCTGCCGATGGCGCGAGGTCGGGCGGTTGCTCGCCGCGCTGGATGCGGAACGGGGTGGAGCGACGTTGCATTGAGCTATTGGGCTTCGCCGGCGTGGGCAGCCTTCGGGTCGTTTCCGTCATGCCGGCCGCAGAGCCGGCATCCATGTTTGCGTAAGTCATACCGCCGGTTTTCAATGCGAACGGTATAACGCAAGTCAGGCCTGGACCCCGGCTTTCGCCGGGGTGACGGTTGCGGAGGACGTGTTGCCACATCCCCACTGTCCCCCGCCTCCAACCCCCGCTAATCCCCGGCCATGTCCCGTCGCATGGGGCGGCCCGTCGCCGCGGCCGCCGCGTCCTTGCTTGTCCTGACCGCGTCGCCGGGGCTGGCCCAAGTCACGCCCGCGCCCGCCCCCGCGCAGGACGCCCCGCCGCGGGAGATATCGCCGCTCGATGCCCCCCTCGATGCCCCCCTCGATCCTGGCGCGCCGCTCGCCGAGCTGCCGGGGATCGGGGTCGCCTGGCCGAACCTGTCGAGCGAGCCCGCGACCCCGGCCGACGTCGCCACCGATGCCGCCGCCGAGCACCGCTATCGCTGGGAATTGCAGGGCGTCGACGGCGTCGGCTCCGCGCTGCTGCGCCAGCGCTTCGACGACGCTTCGGCGCTGAACGCGCATGACGGCCAGCCCGCCAATGCCGCGCAGCTCGACCGCCGTGCGCGCGAAGACGCTGACCTGCTCCAGTCCTTGCTGCGCGCCGAGGGTTATTACGATGCGCGCGTGGCGACGCGGGTCGAGCCGGGCGACCGGCCCAAGGTGGTGCTGGAGGCGACACCGGGCGGGCTCTATCGCTTCGCCGGCGTGACCCTCAACGGCGTGACCCAGGCAGGCGACAAGACGGGCGCGCTCACCGGGGCGTTCGGCGTCAAGGCGGCCGATCCGGTCAACGCCGACGCGGTGGTCGCGGGCGAGACGGCGTTGCGCGTCGCGGTGGGGCGGGAGGGCTTCCCCTTCGCGGAGGTCGGCGAGCCCGAGATCGTCGTCGACCACGAAAGCCACACCGCGACGCTGGCGCTCGACGTCGTCCCCGGTGGCGCGCGCCGGTTCGGCCGGGTCGTCGCCGCGCCGGGCAACCGCGGGTTCGGGGCGGACCATGTCCAGGAGATCGCGCGCTTCACGCCGGGCGACCCCTATGACGTCGCCGCGATCGACGATCTGCGTCGCGCGCTGATCCAGACCAGCCTCGTTTCCGCAGTCGAGGTGACGCCCGTGCCCGGCGCGACGCCCGACACGGTCGACGTGCAGGTCAAGCTCGATCCCGCGCCGCCGCGCACGGTGGCGGGCGAGCTCGGCTATGGCACCGGCGAGGGCGCGCGGGCCGAGATAAGCTGGACGCACCGCAACCTCTTTCCGCCCGAAGGCGCGCTGACGCTGCGCTCGGTGCTGGGCACGAAGGAGCAATTGGGCGCGATCGTCTTTCGCCGCTCCAACTTCCGCGGGCGGGACCGGGTGCTGACCGCGCAGCTCTCCGCCGCGCATACGCTGCGCGATGCCTATGACGCGAAGACCTATGGCCTGTCGGCATCGCTGGAGCGGCAGACCAACATCTTCTTCCAGAAGGCATGGACGTGGTCGCTTGGCGGCGAGTTGCTGGCGTCGGACGAGCGCGACGTCATCGTCGCGACCGGCCAGCCGCGCCGGCGCACCTTCCTGATCGGCGCGCTGCCGACGAGCCTGACCTATGACGGGTCGGACGATCTGCTCAATCCGAGGCGCGGCTTCCGGCTGGGCGGGCGGTTCAGCCCCGAACTGTCGTTGCAGGGCGCTGTGTTCGGCTATTCGCGCGTCCAGCTCGACGCGAGCGTGTACCAGCCCGTCGCCGGCGTCGTGCTGGCGGCGCGGACGCGGCTCGGCACGATCGTCGGCGCGCCGCGCGACCAGGTGGCGCCGTCGCGACGCTATTATGCCGGCGGCGGCGCGTCGGTGCGCGGCTATGGCTATCAGGCGATCGGGCCGCGCGACGTCAACAACGACCCGATCGGCGGGCGCAGCCTGACCGAGTTCTCGATCGAGGCGCGGGTGAAGGCGTTCGGCAATTTCGGCGTCGTGCCGTTCCTGGACGCGGGCAACATCTACACCTCTCCGCTGCCGCAATTCTCGGGGCTGCGCTACGGCACCGGGCTGGGCGTCCGCTATTATTCCAGCTTCGGGCCGATCCGCGTCGATGTCGGCACGCCGCTGAACCGGCGGTCGGGCGATGCGCGGGTCGCGGTCTATGTGTCGCTGGGTCAGGCGTTTTGAATCGTGTGCTGACGTGGCTGGGCGGCGGTGTGGCGGCGGTGCTGCTGCTCGTCGCGGCGGCGCTGTTGCTGGTCGATACCGGGCCGGGGCATCGCTGGGTGGCGGATCGGATCGCGGGCGTGAAGACCGCCAACGGGCTGCATTTCGCGATTGGGCGGATCGACGGGTCGATCTATGGCGACGCTCGGCTGACCGATGTGCGCGTCTATGATCTCGACGGCCTGGTGTTCGAGGCGGCGGCGGTGAGGCTCGACTGGTCGCCGTTGCGCTGGTTCGCCAACCGGCTGGAGGTCGAGCGGCTGGAGGTCGGCGAGGCGACGCTGTTCCACACCCCGCATACCCGCAAGACGGGCAAGCAGGGGCCGATCCTGCCCGACTTCGACATCCATGTCGGCCGGCTGAAGGTGGGGCGGCTGGTGCTCGCGCGGCCGGTGCTCGGGCGCGAGCGGGTCGGGCGGCTCGACGGGCGGGTGGATATCAGGCGCGGGCGGGCATTGATCGACCTGGCGGCGCTGGTCGAGGGCAGCGACCGGCTGCGCGTGAAGCTCGATGCCGAGCCGGATCGCGACCGTTTCGACGCCGATGTGACGGCGCGCGGGAATGCCGACGGGGTGCTGGCCAAGCTGATCGGCATCCGCGCGCCGCTGACGCTCGACGTCAAGGGCGACGGGCGCTGGGCGCGGTGGCGGGGAACCGCCACCGGTCGGCTCGGGGCGAGCAAGGCCGTCGATCTGGCGCTGGCGGCGGCGGGTGGCCGCTATCGGCTGACGGGGATGGTCGCGCCGTCGCCGTTCCTGACCGGCAAGAAGCAGCGGCTGACGGCACCGCGCGTCCGGATCGACGCGACGGGGACGCTGGCCGGCCGGCGGCTGGACGGGATGCTCAAGCTGCGGACGGCGGCGCTGGCGGCGGAGGCGACGGGCGGACTGGATCTTGCCGCGAGCGCCTGGCGCAACCTGCGCGTACGGCTGCACCTGCTCCAGCCGGCCGCGCTGTTCCCGAACATGAGCGCGCGGGCGATGGAGCTGCGCGCCATTCTCGACGGGCCGCTGGCGACCGCGCGGTTCGATTATCGCATCGACGCCGAGCGTTTCGCGTTCGACAGCACCGGCTTCGAGAACGCCCATGCCGCCGGCGCGGGGCGGCTGGGGCCGGCGCCGGTGACGGTGCCGGTGCGCTTCACCGCCGCGCGGGTGACGGGGATCGGCGATGTCGCGGGGGGCATCCTGCGCAACCTGAGCGTCACGGGACTGTTGCGGGTCACGCCGGCGGTGGCGACGGGCGACGGGCTGCTGCTGCGGTCGGACAAGCTGACCGGGCGGATCGCGCTCACGGTCGACCTGAAGACCGGCAGATATCAGATCGGGCTGAACGGCGCGCTAGGGCGCTACCTCATCCCGGGGCTGGGCATCGTCGATGTGCGTTCGACGCTCGACGCCGTGCCGGGACCGGGCGGGCATGGCACGCGGGTGCTGGGGCGCGGGACGGCGCAGATGCTGACGCTCGACAACGCCTTCTTCCGCAGCCTCGCGGGCGGGTTGCCGCATATCGAGACGGGGCTGGAGCGGGCACCCGACGGCACGCTCTTCTTCCACCGACTGGTGCTGACCGCGCCGACGTTGCGGCTGACGGGCGAGGGCTATCGGCGCAAGGACGGGACGTTCCATTTCGAGGGCGGCGGGACGCAGACGAGCTATGGTCCGGTCCAGCTCGTGCTCGACGGCAAGATCGACCACCCGACGCTCGACCTGCGCTTTCCGCTGTTCAACAAGACGCTCGGCCTGAAGGACGTCCGCGCGCATCTCGATCCGACGCCGGCGGGGTTCGCGTTTCGGGCGGCGGGCGGGTCGAAGCTCGGGCCGTTCACGACCGACGGCGCGATCCTGCTGCCGTCGGGCGGGCAGGCGTCGATCATGGTCGCGGCGCTCGATGTGACAGGGACGCGCGCTGGCGGGCAATTGCTGATCGTCCCGGGCGGCTTTCAGGGGCGGCTCGGCGTCGCGGGCGGGGGGCTGAAGGGGGAGCTGCTGTTCCGCCCGGTCGGCGACGTGCAGCGGGTCGAGGCGCATCTCGACGCTGACAATGCGCGGCTGGCGGGGGCCGCGACGCTGCGGCGCGGGCATCTCGACCTGATGACATTGCTCGATCCCGCGGGGACGCGGGTGGAGGCGAGCGCGAACGGGTTCAACCTGTCGCGCGGGTCGTTGCGTCTCGCCCGCTTCACCGGCTCGACCAAGCTGGTCGACGGCAACGGTGAGATCCGGGCCGCTATTTCGGGGACGCGCGGGCGGGCGTTCGACATCCGGACGGTGACGCAGGTGTCGGCCGACCGCTACGTGGTGAGCGCCGAAGGGACGCTCGACCGCCGGCCGATCCGGCTCGTCACCCCCGCCACGTTCGTCAACGCCGATGGCGGCTGGCGGCTGCAGGCGGCGCGACTGTCGTTCGCGGGCGGGGAGGCGACGGTGGGGGGCAGCCTGACCGCCACCGGCGCGAGCATCGACGCGAGCCTCAGCCGGATGCCGCTGACGGTGCTCGACATCGGCTATCCCGGCCTCGGCCTCGGCGGTGTCGCGTCGGGGACGCTGGCCTATCGCACCGCCGCCGGCGCGGCGCCGACCGGGCGGCTCGACATGACGGTGCGCGGGCTGTCGCGGTCGGGGCTGGTGCTGACCTCGCGACCGATCGACCTCGGCGTCGCCGCAGTCCTGACCGCCGACCGGCTCGGGGTGCGCGCGGTCGCGGCGTCGGGGGGCAAGACCGTCGGCCGGGCGCAGGCGTTGCTGACCCCGCTGGGGAGTGGCGACCTGGCGACGCGGGTGCAGAATGCGCCGCTGGTCGCACAGCTTCGCTATGCCGGGCCGGCGGACACGCTGTGGCGGCTGACCGGGGTCGAACTGTTCGACCTGTCCGGCCCCGTCTCGATCGGCGCGGACGTCAGCGGGCGGCTCGATCAGCCCGTCATCCGCGGCGCGGTGCAGGCTCAGGGCGCGCGGATCGAAAGCACGACGACCGGCACAGTGCTGACCGACGTCGCGGCGAGCGGGCGGTTCGGGGGCTCACGGCTGGTGATCGACCGCTTCACCGCCAATGCCGGGCGCGATGGCAAGGTGACGGGGGCGGGGCAGTTCGACTTCGCCGCACAGCACGGGATCGGCATCGACCTGAAGGTCCAGGCGGCCAACGCCCAGATGATCAACCGCGACGACATCGGCGCGACCGTCACCGGGCCGCTGACCTTCCGTTCCGACGGCGTGGGCGGGACCATCGCGGGCGATGTCGTGCTCGACCGCAGCCGCTATCGGCTGGGCCAGGCGACCGCCGCCAGCGCCGCGCCGCAGCTCAACGTGCGCGAGATCAACCTGCCCGGCGGCGGCGAGGAGGAGGATGCGCCGCGCGCGCCCTGGACGCTGGCGCTGCGCGCGCGCGCGCCGGGCGCGCTGCTCGTCAGCGGGCTGGGACTGACGAGCGAATGGTCGGCGGACCTGACGATCGGCGGCGCGCCCGACAATCCGGCGATCACCGGCCGCGCCACTCTGGTGCGCGGCGATTACGAGTTCGCCGGCCGCGAGTTCCAGCTCCAGCGCGGCGTCATCCGCTTTGACGGTTCGGTGCCCGCCAACCCGGCGCTCGACATCGCCGCCGACGCCAATGTGACCGGGCTGAGCGCGACGATCCGCGTCACCGGCACCGGGCTGAAACCCGAGATTGCCTTCACCAGCACGCCCGCCTTGCCCGAGGACGAGCTATTGTCGCGGCTGCTGTTCGGCACCTCGATCACCAACTTGTCGGCACCCGAGGCGCTGCAACTGGCGGCGGCGGTGGCGGCGCTCCAGGGCGGGGGCGGGGGCCTCAACCCGATCAACGCCGTCCGCCGCGCCGCCGGCCTCGACCGGCTGCGCATCCTGCCCGCCGACCCCCAGACCGGGCAGGGGACGTCGATCGCGGCGGGCAAGTACGTGACGCGGCGGCTGTACGCCGAGATCGTCACCGACGGTCAGGGCTATTCGGCGACCCAGGTCGAGTTCCAGGTCACCCGCTGGCTGTCGCTGCTGTCGAGCATCTCCACGCTCGGCCGCCAGAGTGCCAACGTCCGGGTGTCGAAGGATTACTGACGGGACGGCCCGTCAGGCGTCAATGCTGGTCCCGAGCGACGCGTCGACCAGCCCGCCGTCGACGACGATCGTGCCGCCGACCACGTAATCGCCCGCGCGGCTGGCGAGGAAGATCGCCGCGCCCGCCATGTCCTCGTCGACGCCGATGCGCCGCGCCGGGATGCCCTTGGCGACGTCGTCGCCATGGTCGCGCGCGGCCCGGTTCATCTCGCTCGCGAACGCGCCCGGCGCGATCGAGGTGACGTTGATCGAGTCCTGGATCAGCCGCGCGGCCATCCGCTTCGTCAGATAGATCAGGGCCGACTTCGACGCATGGTAGCTATACGTGTCCCACGGGTTGAGCCGCAGGCCGTCGATCGAGGTGATGTTGATGACCTTGCCCGGGCGCGCGTGGCTCGCACCGGCCTTGAGCGCGTCGTGCAGCGCCTGGGTGAGGAAGAAGGGCGACTTGACGTTGAGGTCCATCACCTTGTCCCAGCCCTTTTCGGGAAACTCCTCGAACGGCACGCCCCAGGCCGCGCCGGCGTTGTTGACGAGGATGTCGAGCTTCGTCTCATGCTCGGCGAACTGCGCGGCGAGCGCCTTGCAGCCGGCGACGGTCGACACGTCCTGCGGCAGCGCGATGCAATTCGGGCCGAGCTCTGCGACCATCTCCTGGCACGCGGCGGCCTTACGCGACGAGATGTAGACCTTCGCGCCCTGGGCGATGAAGCCGGCCGCGATCATCTTGCCGATGCCGCGCGAGCCGCCCGTGATGAGCGCGACGCGGCCGTCGAGGCGGAACAGGTTGGTGGTGTCCATATTATCCTCCGTCATGCCGGCCTTGTGCCGGCATCCACCGTCGGGCGAGCTTGCCGGCCGGTGGACAAGAACTGGCGTGGATGCCGGGACAAGCCCGGCATGACGATCGTCATCCCCCCGCTTCAACGTCTCGCGGGCGATGATGAGTTGCTGGATCTGGCTGGTGCCTTCGTAGATGCGGAACAGGCGGACGTCGCGGTAGAGGCGTTCGACGCCGTAATCGGCGATATAGCCCGCGCCGCCGAAGATCTGGACGGTGCGGTCGGCGACGCGGCCGACCATCTCGCTGGCGTAATATTTGGCGGCGGCGGATTCGAGGACGACATCCTCGCGCGCGTCTTTCCGTCCAGCCGTTTCCAGCACCAGCGCGCGGGCGGCGAGCGCCTCGGTCTTGGAATCGGCGATCAATGCCTGGATGAGCTGATGTTCGGCGATCGCCTTGCCGAACTGCTTGCGGTCGCTGGCATAGGCGACCGCGTCGGCGATCAGCCGCTCGGCCACGCCCACGCAGACCGCCGAGATGTGCAGCCGCCCCCGGTCGAGGACGCGCATCGCGATCTTGAAGCCCTCGCCCTCCGCGCCGAGGCGGTTGGCGACCGGCACCGGCACGTCGTCGAAGATCACGTCGGACACCTTCGCGCCCTTCTGCCCCATCTTCTTCTCGGGCTCGCCGAGCTGCACGCCGGGCAGGTCGCGCGGCACGAGAAAGGCGGAGACGCCGCGCCCGCCGGCTTCCTCGCCCGTGCGGGCCATGACGGTGAAGAGCTGCGCCTTGTCGGCATTGGTGATGTAGCGCTTGGTGCCGGTCAGGCGATAGACGTCGCCGTCGCGCACCGCGCGCGTCTTCACCGCGCCGCTGTCGGAGCCGACCTCGGGCTCGGTCAGCGCGAAGGAAGTGACCACCTCGCCGCTGGCGATGCGCGGCAGCCACTGCGCCTTCTGCTCGGGCGTGCCGGCCATCACCAGCCCCTGGCTGCCGATGCCGACATTGGTGCCAAAGCTGGAGCGAAAAGCGGGCGTGGTGCGCCCCATCTCGATCGCGACCCGGCATTCCTCGGCCATCGTCAGACCGAGCCCGCCATATTCCTCGGAGATCGAGAGGCCGAACAGCCCCATCTCGCGCATTTCGGCGAGCACCGCGTCGGGGATGGCGTCGTTCGCCTCCACCTCCGCCTCCAGCGGGCGCAGTCGTTCGGTGACGAAGCGGCGGACGGTGTCGATCAGCGCGGCGAAAGTCTCGGGGTCGAGGGCCATGCCCCGCCCGTAATCGGCGAGAGCGAGCCGGGCAAGCGCCGGCAAACCGTAATTTCCAAATCACGATGATTGACCCGGCGTGGGGCCATACTATGGTTTCGGCAAATAAGGAGAGGCCCTTGAGCGATAGCGGGCGGTTTGAAGGCAAGCGTGCCGTGGTGACGGGCGGCGCGTCGGGGATCGGCCGGGCCACCGCCTTGCGGCTGGCGCGGGAGGGCGCGACGGTAGTGGTCGGCGACATCGACGAGGCGGGCGGCCAGGCGTTGGTCGACGCGGCGGATGGGCGGATCGCCTTCCGGCGGACCGACGTCACCGATGTCGCGCAGATCGAGGCGCTGATGGCGGCGGCCGAGGCCGGCGGCGGGCTCGACCTCCTCGTCAACAACGCCGGCGCGGGCGGCGCGCGCGAGGGCGTCGCCGAGATCGCGCCCGAGGATTGGGACCGGACGCAGGCGCTGCTGCTGCGCTCGGTCGCGATGGGCATGCGCTATGGCGCGCCGGCGATGGCCAGGCGGGGCGGTGGCGCGATCGTCAACATCTCGTCGGTGTCGGCGATGGGGTCGGGGTACGCGCCGGTCGCTTATTCGACCGCCAAGGCGGGGGTGCTGCACCTGTCGCTGCTCGCGGCGGCGGACCTCGCCAAGCTCGGCATCCGCGTCAACGCGGTGGTGCCGGGGTTCATCGTCACCAACATCTTCACGAGCCACATCGGCATCCCGATCGAGGCGCGAGAGCAGGCCAAGGCGATGATCGCGGCCGGGGCCGCCAACGCGCAGCCGATCCGGCGCGCGGGACGGCCGGAGGACATCGCCGCCGCCGTCGCCTTTCTGCTCAGCGACGATGCCGGCTTCGTGACGGGAACGCATCTGCTCGTCGACGGCGGGATGCTGGTCGGCACGCGGGCGAGCTGGGATCCGGACGTGCCCGGCATGTTCAGCGCGCTGGAGGCCTTTCGATGAGCCACGCCGCGCCGCCGCCACGACGGATCGGCGGCGGCACGATGACCGCTTATGGGCTGGGATCGATCGCCTATGGCGTCAAGGACCAGGGCTTCGGCACCTTCCTGCTCCTGTTCTACAGCCAGGTGCTGGGGCTGCCGGCGGCGACGGTCGGTCTGGTCGTGATGTGCGCCTTGGTGCTGGACGCGTTCATCGACCCGGCGGTCGGCTTCCTCTCCGACCGGACGCGCAGCCGCTGGGGTCGGCGGCATCCGTGGATGTACGGCTCGGCGCTGCCCATCGCGATCGGCTATATGGCGCTGTGGTCGCCGCCGGTGTCGCTGGGCGAGCCGGGGCTGCTGGCGTGGCTGTTCGTCTGCGCGGTCATCGTGCGGACGGCGGTGAGCTGTTACGAAGTGCCGTCGGTGGCGCTGACTCCCGAACTGACGAGCGATTACGACGAACGGACGCGGATCATGGCGTATCGCTATCTGTTCGGCTGGGCGGGCGGGCTGTCGATGATGCTGGCGGCGTATCTGTACCTCCTCGCCCCGGTCCCGGCGGCGGCGTCGCGTGGGGCCTATGCGCTGTTTGGCGCGGTGGGCGCCGTGCTGATCGCGGCCGCGATCCTGATCTCGGCGGCGGGGACGCACAAGGAGATCCCGAGCCTGCCGCAGCCGCCACTTGTGACCGGCACCTTGCGCGAGAGCTTTGCCGAGCTGTTCGAATCGGTGCGCAATCGCGCCTTCGCTATGCTGATGCTGGCGGGCCTGTGCGCTTATACGATCCAGGGCATCGGCTATGCGCTGTCGAATTATTTCTACGCTTTCGTTTGGATGCTCCACGGTGCGCAGTTCATCTATCTGATCTTCGCGCTGATGCTGGGCGCGGCCAGCGCCTTCGTCGTCGCGCCGCGGGTCGCGCGCGGGGGCAGCAAAGCACGGTGGGCGATGATCTTCTGCATCGGCGCGGGCGCGGTGCAGACGTCGCCCTATTGGCTACGGCTGGTGGGCTTCTTTCCGGTGCCGGGCACCGCGGCGTTCTTCCCCGTCTATTTCGTCGTGGTGCTGGTCGGCACGCTGTGCAGCGTTGCCGGGTTTATCCTGGGCGCGTCGATGATGGCCGACGTGGTCGAGGATTCCGAGGCGAAGACGGGGCGGCGGGCGGAGGGGGTGTTCTTCGCCGGCTCCTTCTTCGTCCAGAAGTGCACCAGCGGTATCGGCATCTTCCTCGCCGGCATCATCCTGACCATCGCGGGCTTTCCGGCGGGTGCCAAGCCCGGGACGGTCGATGCCGCGACGATCGACCGGCTGACGATCGTCTACGGCGGGACCTATGTCGCGCTGGCGCTGGTCGGCGCTTATTTCTTCAGCCGCTTCCCGTTCGGCCGCGCCGAGCACGAGGCGCGGCTGGCGCGACTCGCCGGCGACGCGGCGGTGGATGCCGGACCGCGCTAGGCGCGATCAGCGGCGACCGGTTTCCGTTCGCCGCTGGCAAAATGCGGTTCATCGGCGATTCAGGAGGCCGATGATGTGCGCTGCAGCAACTCGTCGGCGCAACGAAACGCCTCATCGTTAACGCGTTGGCGGCCGGGCCCCCGCCGCCTAGCGAAGCTGCAACAGCAATCCTTGAGCCGGGGGGTTCAATTGCAAGTGTCTCGTTTTGCAGCGCGTTTCGCGCTGGTGGCGTCCTGCGCCCTGATGACAGCGGCGCCGGCGTCGGCGCAGTTCTGGCAGTGCGTCACCTTCGCCCGCTCGGTGTCGGGTATCCAGATCCGCGGCAATGCCAATACGTGGTGGGGCCAGGCCGCCGGTCATTACGAGCGCGGTCATGCTCCCAAGGTCGGTGCGGTGCTGGCGTTCGAGGCGACGCGGCGGATGCGGGTCGGTCATGTCGCGATGGTGTCGGAGGTCGTCAGCGACCGCGAGGTGCGGCTGACCCACGCCAATTGGTCGCGGCGCGGCCGGGTCGAGACCAATGCGCGCGCAATCGACGTCTCGGCGGCGGGCGACTGGAGCCAGGTGCGGGTGCAATATGGTGCCGCGATGGGGACGTCGACCTACCCGACCAAGGGTTTCATCTATTCCGGCCACGCCGACGGCGCGCCCAGCCCCGAGGGGCTGGCGGCGACGGCCAGCGAGGCGACCCAGGGGTAATTTCTCTTCCCCGCCCGCGCGGCGGCGGACCAGTCAGGCCTTTGTCGCCGGCTTGAACGTCATCGCGATGCCATTCATGCAATAGCGCTTGCCCGTCGGCTTCGGCCCGTCGTCGAAGACATGTCCCAGATGCCCGCCACAGCGGCGGCAATGGACTTCGGTGCGCTCCATCATCAGCGCCGAGTCCGAGCGCGTGCCGACCGCATTGGCGATCGGCGCCCAGAAGCTCGGCCAGCCGGTGCCGCTGTCGAACTTGGTGCGGCTGGCGAAGGCGGGCAGCGCGCAGCCGGCGCAGGCGAAGGTGCCCGCGCGGTGCTCGTCGTTGAGCGGGCTGGAAAAGGGCCGCTCGGTGTCCTCGCGGCGCAGCACCTGATAGGCGGCGGGCGAAAGGCGCTTCTTCCACTCGGCGTCGGTCAACTGGAAGGGAAAATGCTCGGCCGCGCTCGCGGCGGTGCCGCCACAGCCCCCCAGGGAGAGGCCAGCGATGCCCATGCCCGTGCAGCCCAGCAATGTCCGGCGGTCGATCACGGCGTTTCTCCAACAGCTTCAGCCGGGATATAGGTGACGCGGCGCGCGATGGGAGGGGTGGGGGGAGGGGTGGGGGAGGGGTGGGAACCGGAACCGCGTTCGCGCGATTGAGCGGCAACCGACCGGAGCCATCATGAGTTTCCAGCAGCTTGATCCGCCGTTGCCCGTCCATGTCATCGACAAGGGCGCGGGCTATGCCTTTGCCGTCATCGATTATGGCCAGGAGCACAATTTGATCTGGGTCACCGCGATCAACGATACCGGCGAGATCTGGTGCGCGCCCAATCCGCGCGTGCGGTTGCAGGCCAACTGGACGATGGGCCGCGCCAAGCCGCCGGCGGTGGCGGCGCGGGCGAATGGCGATTGCTCGGGCGAAGCGCTGCGGCCGGAGGCGGGCAAACCGAACTGAGCGCCGTCATGCCGGCCTTGTGCCATAGGACCGGGCACACGGCCGGGGACGTCGGCCTCAATACTTCGTGATCTCCACCGGCAGCTTCCTGTAGCCGTGGACGAAGCAAGCGGCGACGCGTTCGGGCTCGCCGACGACGTTTACCCGCATCCGGCGCTTCGCCATTTCCTCCAGCAGCACGCTGATCTGCAACTCCGCCAGCCGCGCGCCGACGCAGCGGTGGATGCCATGCCCGAACGCCAGGTGCCGCCGCGCGTTGGGGCGGTCGACGCGCAGGATGTCGGCGTCCTCCCCGAACACGCTCTCGTCGCGGTTGGCGGAGATGTACCAGAGCGCGAGCTTGTCGCCTTGCTTGATCTGCTGCCCCATCAGCTCGGTATCCTGCGTCGCGGTGCGGCGCATGTGCGCGAGCGGGGTTTGCCAGCGGATGATTTCCTGCGTCGTGTTGACGATCAGCGACGGGTCGGCCTCCAGCTTGGCGCGCTCCTCGGGAAACAGGTCGAGGCCATAGACCGCCGCCGACATAGAGTTGCGGGTCGTGTCGTTGCCGCCGACGATCAGCAGGATCAGATTCCCGATGAACTCCAGCTGGTCCATCTCGCTCATCGCGTCCGAATGGATCATCATCGAGATCAGGTCGGGGGTCTGCGGCTTGCCGACCTTCTGGTTCCACAGGTTCTGGAAGTACGCTCCGCATTCGTACATATATTCGAGCCGCTGCTTGCGCAGCGTCTCGTTCTTCACGATCTCAATATCGCCCGCCCAGTCTGACCAGAAGGTCAGCTTGCGGCGGTCCTCCCACGGGAAATCGAACAGGATGGCGAGCATCTGCGTCGTCAGTTCGATCGACACGGTATCGACCCAGTCGAACTGTTGACCCCAGGGCAGCGTGTCGAGCAGCTCGCTGGTACGCTTGCGGATGTCGGTCGACATGCGCGTCATCTCGCTGGGCGTGAAGGCGGGGGCGACGGTGCGGCGCTGGCCGGTGTGGACCGGGCGATCGCGCGCGATGAACATCGGCATCCGCAGGTCGCTGCCCACCAGTGCGTCGGCGAGTGTGATGCCCGCGACTTCGGACGAATACAGCTCGGGCAGCGACTCGACCTCGACGATCGGCTTGTAGGTCGAGATCGACCAATAGGGGCCGTAGTCGGAATGCTCGCATTTATAGACGGGCGCCTCGGCGCGCAGCCGCTTGAAGGGCGCCGGCCAGGTGTCGTCGCGGTAGAGCTCGGCGCGGCTGACGTCGAGCGGATCGACCTCGTGCGTCCGGTCGGCGCTGGGGGCGAGCGTGGCCATGTTGTCTCTCCTCTTGGAGAGCAATCAACCGCTAACTGACATCAATGTCAATTGGCTTTGACGCGCCGTGGCCGCCACCGGGCGCTGCCCGACTGCAACACGCCGCGCCGGAACGCGCGCGCGCCGACCGAGATGAAGATCGCGACCCACAGGAGCTGCCACGCGAGGGCGGCGGCATGGGGCCAGAGTGCGGGCTCGTTCGCCGCCTTGCCGGCCATCGCGAAGGGGGACGACAGCGGGAAGACCTCCGCGAACCGCGCCAGTGTGGTGCCCGGATGCGACGCGGCGGCGGTGGCGAGTGCGAACATCGCGACCTGGACGATGGTGATCGGCAGCGACAGCATCTGGATCTCGCGCGGCGTCGAGGCCTGTGCGCCGACGCCCAGGAACACCGCGCCGAGCAGGAGGTAGGCCATCGAGAAATAAGCCGCGAAGAGCAGGGTGAACATCGGCGCGCCAACCGCCGGCGACAGCTCGGCGAAGCCCGCCGCGACGCTCGGCGGCACCAGCGCGCCGATCTGCCCGATCACCGTCGCCCAGAAAGCGACGAACAGCACCGCCACGCCGAACATGCCGAGCAACTTGCCCATGAACACCGACTCCAGCGGCACGGCGGCGGCGAGGATCTCGATGACCTTGTTGTTGCGCTCCTCGGCCATGGTGCCGACGACCTGGCCGGCGAGGAAGAGGGTGAGAAAGAAGACGCCGAAGACGGCGAGAAACGCCGACTGGTGTCGGCCGCCGGCGGTCGTATGCGCGCGCTGGAAAGCGGTTTTGGTCGCGGTCACGGCGGGAATGGTCGCGAGCGTCGTCTGGGCGAGCAGGACCAGATAGGCGGAGCTGCGGTCGGCGCGGGGGCCGTACAGGATCTGGGGCCGGTCGAGCGGGCCGTACAGCACGGCGGCGGCGTCGTAATCCTTGGCGGCGAAGGCGGCACGCGCCTGGGCGGCGGGATCGGCGGCGGGGCGCAGCGTCACGAGCGCCGGCGGCGCTTCGTCCTGGCTGCGATAGGCGACGCGCAGGCGGGTATCCGCCTCGGCGAGCGGACGGGCGAGCGCGTCGGGAACGATGGCGATGATCCGGGCGCGATCGGCCGAGCCTTCGGCCACGCTCTGCGCGCCGAGTCCGCCGATCGCACCGAAGGAGGCCATGATGAGGGGCGCGAACAGGAACAGCAGGAAGATCGGGGTGAAGACGGTCGCGACGAAATCGCGGCGGGCGATGGTCAGCGTCTGGCGCAGCGTGCGGCGGAACGAACTCACTGAGGCTGCTCCTCACCGACGATACGGACGAACGCCTCGTGGAGGCCCGGCCGCTCGATCGACAGGCCGGCGATGCCGTGGCCGGCGGCGAGCAGCTTGCCCAGCAGCGACTCGATGCCGTCATCGGGAAGTTGAAAGCGCCAACCCTCTCCCTCGGGCTCGGCGTCGGGCGGCAGGAGAGTCGAGATATCCGCGCCGGTCTCGCGCGGCAGGTAATGGACGCGCTGGGGCAGCATCCCGCGCGCATCGTCGACCGTGCCCTCGAACCGCCGCTTGCCGCCGGCGATGATCGCGAGACGGTCGCACAATCGCTCGGCATGGGCCATGACGTGGGTCGAGAAGAGGATGGTCGCGCCGCGGTCGCGCTCGGCGACGATCAGGCGCTCCAGCCGTTCCTGGTTGACCGGGTCGAGACCGGAAAAGGGTTCGTCGAGAACGAGCAGGTCGGGCTGGTGGACGACCGAGCCGAGGAGCTGGACGAGCTGCGCCATGCCCTTGCTGAGCTTCTTGATCTTGGTGTCGACCGCATAGCCGAGCCCCGCCGCTTCCATCAACGTCACCGCGCGGGCGCGGCCCGTGCGCCAGGGCAGGCCACGCAGCGCGCCCATGAAGGCGATCGCCTCGCGCGCCTTCATCGCCGGATAGAGGCCGCGCTCCTCGGGCAGATAGCCGACGCGGTCGCTGGCGTCGCGCGGGTGGGGCAGATCGAACAACGTGCGCTTGCCGCCGTCGGGCTCGATGATGCCGAGCAGCATCCTGAGCGTCGTGGTCTTGCCGGCGCCGTTGGGGCCGAGCACGCCGTAGATCATGCCGCGTGGCACCTGCAGGTCGACCCCGCGCACGACCTCGCGGTCGCCATAGCGCTTGATGAGGCCGGATGCGGAGACCGCCAGGTCATTGTTCACGCTTGCGCTACCCCCGGTCGTCGCGGGCGTGGTAGCGGGCAGGCGTGCGGGCTGACAACCTCGAACAGCGCATCAAGGCGAAAGCGGCCGAGCTGGGCTTCGCCGCGTGCGGGGTCGCGCGGGCGGATGCGACACCCCGGGCGGGGGAGCGGCTGCGCGAATGGCTGGCCGACGGGCGGCACGGCGACATGATCTGGATGGCGGAGCGAGCGCACCACCGCGAGAGCCCGGCGGCGCTGTGGCCCGAAGTGCGCAGCGTCATTGCGCTCGGCATGAGCTATGCGCCGGCCGCCGATCCGCTGCGGCTGGCGGGCGAGGGCGGGGTGGGGCGGATCTCGGTCTATGCGCAAGGCGCCGACTATCACGATCTGATCAAGCGGCAGCTCAAGGCGCTGGGGCGGTGGCTGGCCGAGCAGGCCCCTTCGACAGGCTCAGGGCAGGCGGGAGCATCGCTGAAGGTGTTCGTCGACACCGCGCCGGTGATGGAGAAGCCGCTCGCCGAGGCGGCAGGGCTGGGGTGGCAGGGCAAGCACACCAATCTGGTCAGCCGCGAGCATGGCAGCTGGCTGTTCCTGGGCGCGATCTACACGACGCTGGCGCTCGTGCCCGACATCGCGGGGCGGGCGACGTGTGGTTCCTGCGACGCGTGCCAGCGGGCGTGCCCGACCGACGCCTTTCCCGCACCCTATCAGCTCGATGCACGGCGGTGCATCTCGTACCTGACGATCGAGCATCGCGGGCCGATCCCGGTCCAGTTCCGGGCGGCGATCGGCAACCGCATCTACGGCTGCGACGATTGCCTCGCGGTGTGTCCGTGGAACAAGTTCGCCGCGACGGCGCGGGCGCAACTGGCGTTTCATCCGCGCGCGGAGCTGGCGGCGCCGGCGCTGGCCGATCTGCTCGGGCTGGACGATGCCGGGTTTCGGGAGGTGTTCGCGGGATCGCCGATCAAGCGGGTGGGGCGCGATCGGTTCGTCCGCAACGCGTTGATCGCGGCGGGGAACAGCGGCGATGCGGGGTTGATCGCGCCGGTGCGGGCGTTGCTCGACGATGCCGCGCCGGTGGTGCGCGGGGCGGCGGTATGGGCATTCGGGTGGCTCGACCCGGTGGGGTGGGCGCGCGAGCGGGCTGCGCGGTCGGCGAACGAGGAGGATGATGACGTTCGCGCCGAATGGGTCGGGAACGTTGGGGCGGTCGAGGGCGTTTCGGCCATATCACTTCTGTAACGAAAGGTGCTCGTCATGCTCTGGACCGTCGTCGCCATCCTGATCGTGCTCTGGATCCTCGGTTTCGCGGTGCATATCGGCGGCGGCCTCATACACCTGCTGCTCATCGTCGCGCTGGTGGTCGGGCTGATCCAGCTCTTTTCGGGCCGTCGAGCGGTCTAGCCGGACCGGACAAGCCGCGTGGCGGCGGACGCTATTTGGCCTCTGCCCGCCGCGTGAGCGCGGCCACGCAGCTCGCGCGGTCGATCGGGCTGCCGTCGGGCTGGCGGGCGTCGAGCCAGGTGACGCGGGCTTCGGCCTTGCCCTTCGGATAGAGATAGGCGTCAAGCACGCAGATCGGGCCGGCGAACTGCAACTTGCGGGCGGTGCCTTCCCGCACCTCCGCGTCCGGCGTGCCGAACAGGCGGGTGAGGGCGGCGGCGTCCTCGCCCAGCACGCGTTCAAGACCGACGGGCGTGTAGGCGGGCAACGGCACGCGCCCGATCGCGGCTTGAGGGCGCGGATCGCCGGCGGCGCAGCCCGCCAGCAGCAGCGCCGCCGCGCCGATCGTCATGTGCTTCATCCTGCAAGGGTATCGCGGCGGCGCATCGCCCGCTAGAGGCGCGGCTTCGCCATTACCGGAGTCCAGCTTGACCCAGCCTCGTTACGACGTGGTCGCGATCGGCAATGCCATCGTCGACATCCTCGCCACCGCCGACGATGCCTTCATCGCCGCCAACGGCATGACCAAGGGCGCGATGCAGCTCATCTTCTCGCCCGAGGACGCCGATGCGCTCTACGAGAGCATGGGGCCGGGGCAGACGGTGTCGGGCGGCTCGGCGGCGAACACGATCGCGGGGATGGCGATGCTGGGATCCGCGTGCGGCTTCATCGGCCAGGTCGCCGACGACGAGCTGGGCGACATCTTCGCCCATGACATCCGCGCCGGCGGCATCCGCTTCGACGTCCCCGCGCGCGCCGGCCAGCCGACCACCGGGCGCTGCCTCGTCTTCGTGACGCCCGACGGGCAGCGGACGATGAACACCTTTCTGGGTGCGTCGCATTATCTGCCCGCCGGGGCGCTCGACCGGGCGCTGATCGCGGACGCCGCCTATCTGTATATCGAGGGCTATCTGTGGGATCCCGAAGAGCCGCGCGCGGCGATGCGGGCGGCGATCCAGGTGGCGAAGGAAGCGGGGCGCAAGGTGGCGTTCACGACCTCGGCCGAGTTCGTCATCGACCGGCACCGGGGCGACTTCCATGCGCTGATCGACGGCGGGCGGATCGACCTGCTGTTCGCCAACGAGGCCGAGCTGATGTCGCTGACCGAGACGACCGATGTCGAGGCGGCGATCGCGGCGGTGGCAGGCAAGGTCGAGACGCTGGTGGTGACGCTGTCGGAGAAGGGCGCCCTCGCGATCCGGGGCGGAGAGCGGGTGACGGTCGCGGCGGAGCCGATCGACCAGGTGGTCGACACGACCGGGGCGGGTGATCTGTTCGCCGCCGGCTTCCTGCATGGCCAGACGCATGGGCTTGATCTGGCCAGGTCGCTGAAACTGGGGGCGATTTGCGCGGCCGAGGTGATCGGGCATGTGGGCGCGCGGCCGGTGGCGGATCTGAAGGTGCTGGCGGGCGACTTGCTGGGCTAGCCGTCACCCCGGCGGAAGCTGGGGTCGCCACGGTCGGCGGTCCGTCGGTCGGGGAGATGCCAGCTTTCGCTGGCATCACGGGGCTGGCTCAATGCAGCGGCCGCGCGACCTCCGGCTGCAGGTTCGGATCGTCCATCGTGTCGACGATGCCCCGGCCGACGTAGCTGCGGTTGCGGCTGTAGAGGAAGTAGATCAGCAGCCCGATCGCGCCCCAGCCCGGGAGCACCAGGATGGCGGTCAGCGGCAGCGAGAAGTACAGCCCCAGGCAGCCGATGATCGCGAGCGGCGCGACGATGTACACCGCCGGCGTCCGGAACGGACGGTTGCGGCCGGGATCGGTGCGGCGCAGCACCATCACCGAGACCGCGACCATCAGGAAGGCGAACAGCGTCCCCGAATTGGAATAATCGGCGAGCTTTCCGACAGGCAGGAACGCCGAGGCGACCGCCGCGCCGATGCCGGTGACGACCGTCACCACATGCGGGGTGCGGAACTTCGGATGGATCGAGGCGAGCTTCTCCGGCAGCAGGCCGTCGCGCGCCATCGTGAAGAAGACGCGGGTCTGGCCGAACATCATCATCAGCACCACCGACGGCAGCGCCAGCACCGCCGC
>CAXTHQ010000024.1:0-29206 GCA_964244185.1 uncultured Sphingomonas sp. | reverse complement strand
GCATGACGCGATAGATGTCGGACAGCGCCTGCTCGCGCTCCTCGGCCTTGTCGGCGCGGACGGTGTTGAGCATCCACGGGCCGGTGGTGACGTAATCGATGTCGAGCACGTCGATCTGCTCGATGCCGGCGCGGTCGAGCTTCTCGAGGATCGAGAACTTGCCTTCCTTGCGCTCGGCGTCGGTCAGCTCGCGGATTTCCTCACCCGCCTCGACATAGATCTCGCCGGTCTGCTCGTTGACCAGATCGAATGCCGAATAGCGCCCGAAAATCTCCTCGGTCGGGATCAGCAACTCGGTCAGGCCGTCCTTGCCCGCCTTGTTCGCGGCGCGCGGCGTGACCTTGACGTTGGCCGGGAAGATGACCTCGCCGGTGCCGGCGTTGATCAGGTCGTAGCGCGGCGTGACGCCACGATAGTTCTCGGGCTGATAGGGAACCTTCCAGCCGCCCGAGCCGCGCAGGAACGTCAGGCGGTTGTAGAAGTAATTGAGGATGTCCTCGCCCGTCATGCCCAGCGCATAGAAGAGCGCGCTCGCCGGCAGCTTGCGCTTGCGGTCGATGCGGACGTTGACAACGTCCTTGGAATCGAACTCGAAATCGAGCCACGAGCCGCGATACGGAATGACGCGGGCGACGAAGAGATACTTGCCCGACGAATGCGTCTTGCCCCCGTCGTGGCTGAACAGCACGCCCGGCGAACGGTGCATCTGCGAGACGATGACGCGCTCGGTGCCGTTGATGAAGAAGGTGCCGTTCTCGGTCATGAGCGGCATGTCGCCCATGTAGACGTCCTGCTCCTTGATATCGATGACCGACTTGGCCTCGGTATCGGGATCGACCTCGAACGCGGTCAGGCGCAGCGTGACGCGCATCGGCGCCGCATAGGTGATGCCGCGCTGGCGGCATTCCTCGACGTCGAACTTCGGCGGCTCCAGGACGTAATCGTCGAAGTCGAGGTAGGCGGTGCCCGCGAAATCCTGGATCGGGAAGACGCTGCGCAGCGTCTTTTCCAGCCCCGAGATATGGCCGGTGGTCTTGTCGGAGCGCAGGAACTGCTCATAGCTCTCGCGCTGGACCTCGATCAGATTCGGCATCTGCACGACTTCGTGGATGTTGCCGAACACCTTGCGGATGCGCCGCTTGCGCGTCCCGCCAACACCCTTGTCGGACTCGCGCCGGGCCGTGCCCCCGTTGACCGTATTGGGGTCGATCGCCTTGGTCGCCATGTGATTGCTCGCCTCGAAAAGCTTCGAAAATGCCTGGGCGCAGGCCGGGACGCGAAAAAGCCGATCGCAGCTTGTGCGTCGGCTCCTCAGCGTCCTGAACCCCGTCGGTCTCCCATTCGTACGAAGCGCTGCGCGACGGCGCCCCATGTCCCGAAAACCGTGGGTAGGAACGCGATATAGGCGACGGGGCCGACTCCGTCAACGGGCAAGCTGCGCATGGACGCGTGCCGTTCGCCCGCTTAGGAGGCCGGCATGGCCCTTCGTTTCGCCTCGCGGCCCGTGCTTGCCGGCGCTTTCCTGATGTCCACCGCCGCGACCGCGCAGGAAACGCCGCCGACCCCGACCGTCACGCCGACGCCCGCGCCGACCCCGGCCGGCACGCCCGCGCCGCTGCCCGTCCCGACGCCGACGCCGACGACGACGGCCAGTCCGTTCGTCTTCGAGCGCCCGCCGCCGATCGCCGTTCCCGAACCCCGCCGCACCGCGCCGCGCCCGCAACCGACCCCGACATCCGCGGCCCCGACACCTGCGGCCCCGACACCTGCGGCGATGCCGGGCGCGACCCCGACCGCGGCACCTTCGCCGACGCCGAGCCGCGCGCCGCCCCCGCCGATTGAGACGGTGATCCTTCCGCCAGCCGGCGCCTCGACACCGCTCTGGCCGTGGCTGCTCGGCGCCGCCGCCGTGCTGGTCCTGGCGCTCGGCTGGATGGTCCTGCGCCGCCGCCGCGAGCCCGGGATCGACGCGGCGTTAGCGGCCGAGCCCGTCATCGATCCGGTCCCGCCGCCATTCCCTCCCTTCAGCCTCGCGCGGCTGACGCTGGCGTTGCGGCCGACCAAGGTCGGGCTGAACCTGATCAGCGCCACCGCTCAGTGCGAGGTGACGGTGACGAATACCGGCGACACGCCGGCGACGGATATCCGCGCGGCCGTGCGGCTGACGAGCGCGCATGACGGCCAGGATATCGAGCTCGCCGCCTTCTACGCCGACACGATCGGCCGCCCGGCGACGCCGCCCTTTACCCTCGCGCCGGGGGAGGAGCGCAGCTTTCGCGCGGTCACCGGCTTGCCCCACGACGCCATCCACGCGCTCGACGCGGGCGGCCGACCGATGTTCGTGCCGCTGGTGGCGGTGGCGGTGCGCTACCATGACGGCGAGGGCCCGCGCCGGGTCGGCCAGGCCTTCGCGCTGGGGGTGGAGCGCGTCGATTCCGCCAAGCTCGCGCCGCTGTGGCTGGATGGCGCGGCGCGCAGCTACGACGGGGTCGCCGCGCGCGCCTACGGTCCGCCGGTCGAGCGCTAGGGGCACGAAAACGGCGGCCCCCGCTTGGGGACCGCCTTATCTTGTTCCGGGAGGCGGTCACGGGAGTAATATCTCGTGACGTCGGCCCTCGGCTGAAGCCGAGGCCGGCCGAGTCCGGCGGGCGTGCGACGTGGCTTGCACCACGCCGTCTCGCCCGCCGCGATTACTTGACCTCGACGGTCGCGCCGGCGGCTTCGAGCTGGGCCTTGATCTTCGCGGCCTCGTCCTTCGACACGCCTTCCTTGACGGCCTTGGGAGCCGACTCGACCAGCGTCTTGGCTTCGGTCAGGCCGAGCGCGGTGATCGCGCGGACCTCCTTGATGACGTTGATCTTCTTGCCGCCGTCACCCGTCAGGATGACGTCGAACTCGGTCTGCTCCTCGGCGGCGGGCGCTGCGGCACCACCACCGGCGGCCGGGGCGGCGGCGACAGCCGCGGCGGCCGAGACGCCCCACTTCTCTTCGAGGAGCTTCGAGAGCTCCGCCGCCTCGAGGACGGTCAGGGTCGAAAGCTGGTCAACCAGCGAGTTCAGGTCTGCCATGATTGTCTTCCTTCAGGTTCGATTGGTTCAGTTTGTAAGCTTGCAGGCGACGGCTCAGGCCGCCTCCTTCTCCGCATAGGCCGCCAGCACGCGCGCGAGCTGCGCCGCCGGAGCCTGGACGATCGTCGCGATCTTCGTGGCGGGCGCCACGATCAGGCCCACGATCTTCGCCCGCAGCTCGTCGAGCGAGGGCAGGGTAGCGAGCGCCTGGACGCCGGCGAGGTCGAGCACGGTGGCGCCCATGGCGCCGCCGACGATCTCGAACTTGTCGTTCGTCTTCGCGAAGTCGACCGCCACCTTGGCGGCCGCGACGGGATCGGTCGACGACGCGAGCGCCACCGGCCCGGTCAGCAGATCGCCGAGCGAGAGGTAGTCGGTGCCGTCGAGCGCGATCTTGGCAAGCTTGTTCTTCGAGACCTTGTAGGTCGCCCCGGCGTCGCGCATCCGGTTCCGCAGCTGCGTCGACTGCGCCACCGTCATCCCGTTGTTGCGGGTGACGACGACGACGCCGACCTCGGAAAAGGTCTGCTTGAGCTCGGCGACGGCCGCGGCCTTTTGAGCACGATCCATGCCATTCTCCCTATGGACGCGCGGCCACAAGCCGCCCGCCCGGTTCAAAAGTCCAGCGATGGGGAAGGGGAGCGCAGCCCGACAGGCGGCAGGCCGGGACGAGCCCGGCGAAATCCTTATCCCCGTCTCGGCAGGATATTAAGCCGGGCACATACCCGACGCCTGCTGTCTCGGACGGATACCCGGCAAGCCGGATAGAAGCGCGCCATTAGCCGCGACCCGGCGGCGCGTCAACCGGGGCGAAGATGACAGCGACGCGCATTGTCCATCGAGCACGCCTCCGCTAGGCGGCGCGCGTCGTGGCGTCCGTGTACCTACAGCGCTCCTCCTACCGGGGGCAGCTCGATGCCCGACGTCGTTCCGTCGCGCTCGGTCTGTCGCTCGCCGCCGTTGCGCTGCTGATCCTGGCGCTGCTCCGCCTCGGCGCGGTGTCGCTCACGCCCCGGACGGAGGGGCGCAGCCTTTCGACCTTCGATCTCAATCCCGATGCCGAGCAGCGCGCCCCCCAGGCGCAACGCGCCGCCCGTCGAGCCGCCGCCAAAGCCGCGCCCGCCGCCGCCAAGCCGCCCCCGCCGCCGATGCCCCCCGCGCCGCTGCCCAATCCCAAGGCGCCGCCGATGATCGCGATGAACCTGGGCGACACCGACATCGGCAAGATGGCGCACGCGCCCAAGGGCGACGAGGGCGCCGACAACGGCAAGGACAGTGCCGCACCTTACGGCCCCGGCGCGGGGCCGGGCGGGGCGAAGCTGTACGAGGCCGAATGGTATCGCGAGCCGCCGCCCAACGTCCTGGCGCTGTACCTGCCGCAGGGCGCACCGGCGGGGTCGTGGGCGACGATCGCCTGCCGGACGGTCGCCAACTACCATGTCGACGATTGCCGCCAGCTCGACGACAGCCCGCCCGGCCTCGGCCTGTCGCGCGCCGTGCGGCAGGCGGCGTGGCAGTTCCTCGTCCGTCCGCCCCGGCTCGGCGGCAAACCGCTGATCGGGGCATGGGTGCGGATACGCTTCACCTTCGAGAAGCCGCCGCCCGCTTCGTAGCGGACCCATCGCGGCGATGGGTCGTTTGGCCGGCATGACCCTTCCTTCCGACCCCGTCTGGTTTATCACCGGCTGCTCGACCGGCTTCGGCCGCGAGCTCGCCCGCCTCGTCCTCGAACGCGGCCACCGCGCGATCGTCACCGCGCGCGGCGTGGATCGCGTCGCCGATCTCGTCGCGCTCGCCCCTGACCGGGCGCTGGCGGTCGATCTGGACGTCGCCGACCAGGCGCGGATCGACGCGAGCGTCGCCGCCGCGACCGATCGGTTCGGGCGGATCGACGTGCTCGTGAACAACGCCGGTTACGGCTATCAGACGACGATCGAGGAGGGCGAGGACGCCGCCATCCGCGCGCAGTTCGAGGCCAATGTCTTCGGCCTGTTCGCGATGACCCGCGCGGTGCTGCCGGTGATGCGCGCGCAACGCGCGGGCGCGATCGTCAACGTCACGTCGGTCGGCGGGCTGATCGGCTTTCCGGCGTCGGGCTATTATTCGGCGACCAAGCACGCGGTCGAGGGATGGTCCGACAGCCTCAAGGCCGAGGTCGCGCCGCTCGGCATCAGCGTCACCTGCGTCGAACCCGGCCCGTTCCGCACCGACTGGGCCGGCCGCTCGCTGCAACAGACGCCGAGCAAGATCGCGGATTACGCCGACACCGCCGCGGCGCGGATGCGGCAGACGAGCGGCTATTCGGGCCAGCAGCCCGGCGACCCGGTGCGGGCGGCGGCGGCGATGATCGAGGCGGTCACCCGCGCCGCGCCGCCCCGCCATCTCGTCCTCGGCAAGTTCGGCTGGGACGCGGCGACGGCGAAGCTGCGCGAGCGGCTCGCGGAAATCGAAAGCCTGCGCGCCGAGGCGGTCGGCGCGGATTTTCCGGACGCATAGCAAAAGGGCCGGGGGTAAGCCCGGCCCTTCGATTAGTCGTGCCAGCTTCGCCGGGGTGAGGCGTTGTCCTTACGCTCCGGCGACTTCCGCGACGTCGACCCGGATGCCCGGGCCCATCGTCGACGACACCGCGATCTTCTGGACATACTTGCCCTTCGCGCCCGACGGCTTGGCGCGTACCACCGCGCCGATCAGCGCGTCGAAGTTCGCGCGCAGGTCCTCGGCGGGGAAGCTCGCCTTGCCGATACCCGAATGGATGATGCCGGCCTTCTCGACGCGATATTCGACCTGGCCGCCCTTGGCGTCCTTGACCGCCTGCGCGACGTTCATCGTCACCGTGCCCAGCTTCGGGTTCGGCATCAGCCCCTTGGGGCCGAGCACCTTGCCGAGCCGGCCGACGACGCCCATCATGTCGGGCGTCGCGATGCAGCGGTCGAACTCGATCTTGCCGCCCTGGACGATCTCCATCAGATCCTCCGCGCCGACCACGTCGGCGCCCGCCGCCAGCGCTTCCTCGGCCTTCGCGCCGCGCGCGAACACGCCGACGCGCACGGTCTTGCCGGTGCCCTTGGGCAGCGTCACGACGCCACGGACCATCTGGTCGGCGTGGCGGGGATCGACGCCGAGGTTGAGCGCGACCTCGATCGTCTCGTCGAACTTGCTCGTCGCGAGCGACTTGGCGAGGTTGATCGCCTCGTCGACGCCGTGGAGCTGCTCGGGGCTGACGTTCCAGGTCTTCTGCTTCTTGCTAGCCACGATCAGCCCTCCACAACCTGAAGGCCCATCGCGCGGGCCGAACCTTCGATGATCTTCGTCGCCGCTTCCAGATCGTTGGCGTTCAGATCCTTCATCTTCGCCGTCGCGACCTCGGCGAGCTGCGAGCGCTTGATCGTCCCCGCGCTGGTCTTGCCCGGCTCCTTCGAGCCTGACTTGAGGCCGGCGGCCTTCTTGAGCAGATAGGTCGCCGGGGGCGTCTTGGTCTCGAACGAGAAGCTGCGGTCGGCATAGACGGTGATGACGGTGGGCAGCGGCGTGCCCTTTTCCTGCTCGCCGGTCTGCGCGTTGAACGCCTTGCAGAACTCCATGATGTTGACGCCACGCTGGCCGAGCGCCGGGCCGATCGGCGGCGACGGGTTGGCGGCGCCTGCGGGCACCTGCAGCTTGATATAGCCTGTGATCTTTTTCGCCATTGCTCACTCTTTTCCAAGTTTAGCGGTCCGAACGGACGCGTCAGCGCCCTCCCGCGGCATTCCCAACGATGTTGGAAGCCGGCGCGCATAGCGAAACGGCCCGCCGGGGGCAACCCGTCCCTGTTCCACGCGGGCGGTTGAGCCCGAGGCGCGCGTTCACGCGTAATGGCAGGCGATGGCGGCGCGAGCCTGCCACGCCAGGGTCGCCGAGGAGCAGCGATGAGCGGGACTGACGACAAGCATCAGGACGACGACGCGCCCAAGGGCCGCGATACGCAGGAGCCGGGCAAGGGCAACGCCGACGGGCAGGACGCCAGGGAGGACAGCCCGGAGGGCGACGACGAGGACGACGGCCCGAAGAAGCCGCCGATCTACAAGCGCCCGCTGTTCTGGATCATCGCGATCCCGGTGCTGCTCGTCCTCATCATCGGCGGTACGCTCTATTATCTCCACGCGCGGCAATATGAGTCGACCGACGACGCCTTCGTCGACGCGCATATCGTCCGCATCGCCGCGCAGAGCGCCGGGCAATTGACG
The DNA here is from genome assembly GCA_964244185.1 of uncultured Sphingomonas sp. Lineage (GTDB taxonomy): Bacteria > Pseudomonadota > Alphaproteobacteria > Sphingomonadales > Sphingomonadaceae > Sphingomonas. Next base: position 21,915 of record CAXTHQ010000024.1, on the reverse strand, counting down.
CAGGTCGCCGAGCTCGACAACCGTCACGTCGACGCCGGCCGGCTGCTCGCGGTGATCGAGCCGTCCGGTCCGGAGACGCAGCTCGATCAGGCGCGGGCCAATGTCGATCAGGCGCGCGCGCAATATGGCCAGGCGGTGGCGCAGATCGACGCCGCCATCGCGACCCGCCGGCAGGCGGAGGCGCAAGCGCGCGGGCCGCTCGCCGACGCGGTCAAGGCCGCGCAGGATCTTGCGCGCTACCAGGCGCTGCTGCGGCTCGATCCCAACGCGGTCGCGGGCCAGCAGCTCGATCAGGCGCGCGCCGCCGCCCGCTCGACCGCCGCCGAGGCGCGCGCGGCGCGGCGGCAGGTCGATTCCGCCCATGCGCAGGTCACAGTCGCCGAGCGTCAGGCTAACGCCGCCCAGGCCGCGGTCGGCGCGCGCCAGGCGGTGGTGCGTCAGGCGCAAGTGACGCTCGGCGACCTGCGCCTCACCGCGCCCGTGTCGGGTCAGGTGGTCAACCGGCAGGTCAACGTCGGCTCGTACGTCGCGCCCGGCACGCAGTTGATGGCGATCGTCCCCGACCGGATGTGGGTGACCGCCAATTTCAAGGAGACGCAGCTCACGCTGATGCGGATCGGCCAGCCGGTGACGATCAAGGTCGACGCCTATCCCGATGTCGCGTTCCGGGGCCATGTCGATTCGATCCAGCGCGGCGCGGGCCAGGCCTTCGCGCTGCTGCCGCCGCAGAACGCGACGGGCAATTACGTCAAAGTGGTGCAGCGCGTGCCGGTGCGGATCGAGTTCGACCGCGACCGCGACAGCCCCGATCCGCGCCGCTATCCGATCGGGCCCGGCATGTCCGTGCTGCCGACCGTCAAGGTCCGCTGATGGCCGCGAAGGCGGAACAATGGTCGCCGAGCCGGTCGGCGGCGGGCAAGTACAATCCGTGGCTGATCGTCGCGATCATCTCGATCCCGACCTTCATGGAGGTGCTCGACACCTCGATCGCCAACGTCGCGCTGCAATATATCGCGGGCGGTCTGTCGATCTCGCCCGACGAGGCGACGTGGACGATCACCAGCTACCTCGTCGCCAACGCCGTCGTCATCCCGATCAGCGGCTGGCTGTCCGACACGATCGGGCGCAAGCGCTATTTCATCATCTCGATCGGGCTCTTCACGATCGCCTCCTTAGTCTGCGGCATCGCGCCCAACCTGACGACATTGGTGCTCGCCCGCATCGCGCAGGGGATCGGCGGCGGCGGGCTGGCGCCGGTCGAACAGTCGATGCTCGCCGACACCTTTCCGCCGAGCAAGCGCGGCATGGCGTTCGCCGCCTTCGCGATCGTCGTCGTGGTCGGGCCGGTGCTGGGGCCGACGCTGGGCGGCTACATCACCGAACATTCGAGCTGGCACTGGGTGTTCCTGATCAACGTGCCGATCGGCATCGTCGCGATCGTGCTGGTCGAGCTCTTCGTCGACGAGCCCGAGCAGATCCGGAAGGACCGCGACGCCAAGACGAAGCGCGGCGTCCGCATCGACTGGGTCGGCATCCTGCTGATCGCCGCCGGGCTGGGCTGCCTGGAGATCACCGCCGATCGCGGCGAGCGCGCGGATTGGTTCTCCAGCCCGCTGATCGTGACGACCGCGATCGTCGCGGTCGCGGCGCTGATCGCGTTGGTGATCTGGGAGCTCGGTCAGCGCGACCCGGTCATCAACATGCGCCTGTTCAAGAAGCGCAATTTCTCGATGACGCTGATCGTGATGATGATCACCGGCATGGTGCTGTTCGGGACGACGCAGCTCATTCCACAGATGCTGCAACAGGTGATGGGCTACAGCGCGCTCGACGCGGGGCTGGCGATGACGGTGGGCGGTATCGCGACATTGGTATGCGTGCCGATCGCGGGTATCCTCAGCAGCCGGGTCGACGTGCGGATGTTGCTGTTCAGCGCCTTCATCGTCCAGATCGCGGCGCTCTGGTACATGACGCATCTCAGCGCCGAGATCACCTTCTGGCAGGCGTCGACGGCGCGGCTGATCTCGGCCGCCGGGCTGCCCTTCCTGTTCGTGCCGATCAACGCCGTCGCCTATGAGGGGCTGAAGCAGGAGGATACCGCGCAGGCATCGAGCCTGCTCAACGTGTTCCGCAACCTCGGCGGCACGCTCGGCATCTCGACCGCGCAAACGCTGCTCGCGCACCAGCAGCAGATTCACCAGTCGCGGCTGGTCGAGTCCGCCCAGCCGCTCAACCCCGCCTACAACGACTATCTGGCGAGCGCCGGCCAGGTCTTCGCGGGTGGAGGTGACGGCGGCATGGCGGCACTGGGCAACCTCTATCAGACGATCGGGCGGCAGGCGTCGATGCAGGCGTTCATCAGCGTCTATTGGTCGCTGATGTGGATCGTCATCGTGGTGTCGCCGTTCGTGTTCCTGATGCGGAAGAGCAGGAGCGGCGGCGCGAGCGGAGGGATGCATTGATGCGTCGTTTCACGTTGCTGGGCGCGGGTCTGCTCGCCGGCTGCACCGTCGGGCCGAACTACCGCCCGCCCGACGCGGCGACGCCGCCGGCCTTCGCGGAGCCGCAACCCGCCGGCGCGGGCACGGTCGACCTGACGCGGCCCTGGGCGGCGTTCGGCGACCCGGTGCTGACCGGGCTGGTCGAGCGTGCGCTGAAGAGCAATCCTGATATCCAGATCGCCGCCTCGCGCGTGCGGCAGGCGCGGTTGCAGGAGATCGTCGCGCGCGCCGGCGGCAAGCCCGTCATCAATGCCGATGCCAACGCGACCTATCTCAAGTTCAGCAAGAACGCCGGCTTCTCCTCGCTCGCGCGCCAGTTCGGCGGGGGCGGACAGGGGGGCGGCTCGGGGTCGAGCGGCGGTATCGCGCTGCCCGGCGGCGCGATCACCACCTATGCCGTGGGCTTCGACGCGAGCTGGGAGCTTGACCTGTTCGGCGGCGACCGCCGCGCGGTGCAGGGCGCGGTGGCGCGCACCGAGGCCGCCGAGTGGAACGGCCGTGACGCCGCGACGATGATTGCCGCCGAGGTCGCACAGGGCTATTGGGCGTTGCGGCTCGACCAGGCGCAGCTCGTCATTCTCGCCGACGAGGTCGCCCGCCAGCGCCGCTCGCTGGGCATCGCCGAGCATCAGGCGCAGGTCGGGTTGGTCCCCAACGCCGACCTGACCCAGCAGCGCGCGGCGATCACCTCGACGGAAGCGCGTGCCGAGCCGGTGCGCGCCGATATCGAGCTGCGCGCGCACGCGCTCGCCATCCTGCTCGGCGAGGCTCCCGCCGCGCTGACCGCCGAGCTCGGCGCGCCCGCGCCGCCGCTCCAGCCCGCGCCGATGGTGCCGGCGGGGCTGCCGTCGGACCTGCTCCGCCGCCGCCCCGACATCCGCGCCGCCGAGCGCAACCTCGCCGCCGCGACCGCGGACATCGGCGTCGCGGTGGCGGACCTCTATCCGCGCTTCAGCCTGACCGGCATGGCGCAGCTCATCTCGACCGCGCTCGGCAATCTGTTCACCGGCGACAGCCTGCAATTGACCGGCTCCGGCGCGGTGCAGTTCCCGCTGCTCGACTGGGGCAAGCGCCGCGCGACGGTGAAGACCCGCGAGGAATCGGCGCAGCAGGCCTATATCGACTATCAGGCGACGGTGCTGACCGCGCTCAGGGACGTCGAGGACGCGCTCGCCCAGCTCGATGCCGAACGCCGCCGCCATGCGACGCTCGAGCGCGCCGTCAACGACGCGCTGGTCAGCGCCCAGGCGCGCGACGCGCAATACCGCACCGGCTTCATCGCGCAGAACACGCTGCTCGACGCGCAGACGCAGGTGCTCGGCGCGCGCGAGCAGCTCGCCGGCAGCGACGCGCAGCTCCGGCAATATACGGTGGCGCTGATGAAGGCGCTTGGCGGCGGGTGGACCGACGGCGGTGACGGCAAGGAGAGGCCCGCCGGCTAAACCCGGCGGCCGTGCCGATCAGGCATACGCCCGAAAGCGAACCCCCGTGCAACGCCGGCGCACCGCCCCGCCGACCAGGCCGAAGCCCGCGATCATCATTGCCCAGGTCGCCGGCTCGGGGACGCCGGCCTCGACCGCCGACAGGCTCGCGCCGTCGAGCAGCACGTCCCAGGCGTTGCCCGCGCCGATGCCGTGGAGGCGCAACGTGTAACTGCCGGCGGCGAGCGGGGTCGACCAGCTCTTCATCGACCAGACACCGTTGCCGCCCAGATGTGTGAACAGCGGCGATTGCGCGACGACCGCGCCGCCGCCGCCGAGGATCTCGGCCTGGAGCGTCGATCCGGCAAAGCCGCTCTCGGTCGACATGAACACGCTGAAGTCGAGGCTGGCCGTGTCGACACCCAGCGTGAACGCCTGCGATACTGTATTGTCGAGGGTGATGCCCCCCGCCGGCGACCAGTTGAGCGAGAAATATTGCGAGCCTTCCGCCGCCAGGGCCGGCACCAGCGAATAGGCCACCGGCCCCCGGTACAGGTCGGAAACCGATGGGTCGCCGATCGTCCAGCCGGGCAGATACTGGGCGGTGATCGCCGGCAGCGGATAATGCTGCACATGGCCGTTGGGCGCATAGATGTCGTAGTTCAGGCCGGTGGTGGGCGCGGCCTCGAAGCCGCCGTTGACGAGCAGGTTCGCCGCCGCTGCCGGCGATGCCGCGATGGCGAGTGCCGCCAGCGCCAGCGCGGCCGCGAGCATCGCGCCCGGCAACTTCGCGTCCGATAGGCCGGAGTCGGCGGTGGTGGTCTTGTGAAGCGTCATGGTGATTCCCCCGGTTGTGTGTCGGGCTTGGTGTGTGTGCGCCCGGGTGCGGTTAATCCGCTGCGGCGTCGGCGGATCGCCGGGGAACAGCGCGAGCAGGGCCTGGGCCAGTATCGCGCTTGCCGACATTTCCCGATGATCCTTTCGACGATACGTCGCCGCTGTACGGGTGCCGAAGTCGGCGGGGGCTCCCCCGAACGGGGGATGCCGTCCCGGGACGGGGCAGGTCAGGGGTCGGCATGACCGATCGGCGAACGGGGGAATGCTGGTGATCTCGCCTGCCGCCACTTTACCGGATAGCGTGGCGCGGATGCCGCCGCGCGAACCCTTTGCCCAGGCCCTGGTCGTCGAGGACATCGCCGCCACGCGCGCCTGGCTCAGCAACCTCGTCCACGCCGTCTTTCCGGCGATCGGCGTCTACAATGCGCCCGATCTCGCGAGCGCGCGCGCCTGGATCGCGGGGCCGATGCGGGTGGCGGGGGCGCTGTACCTGATCGACCTCGGCCTCCCCGACGGTTCGGGCGTCGACCTGATCCGCGAGATCGCCAAGCTCGATCCGACCGCGCGGCTGGTCGTCACCACCGTCTATGATGACGACGCGCACCTGCTCCACGCGATGGCGGCGGGGGCGCATTCCTATCTGCTCAAGGACCGTTCGCCCGAGGAGTTCGCCGGCCTGCTCCAGCTCGTCGGCCGCGACGAGGTGGCGCTGTCGCCACCGATGGCGCGGCGACTGCTCGACCATTTCCGCGACCACGCCGCCTTCGTCACCGCCGGCTCGCAGTCCGCGCCCGACGAGCCCGCCAGTCTGACGCCGCGCGAGGAAGAGGTGCTGCGCCTGATCGGGCGGGGGCTGACGCTGGCCGAAGCGGGGCGGGTGATGGCGATCTCGCCACAGACCGTCGCGACGCATGTGAAGGCGGTCTATCGCAAGCTCGGCATCACTTCGCGCGCCGAGGCGGCGCTGGAGGCGGCGCGACGCCGGCTGACGTGAACCGCGATGCGCTGGGACGGCTGGTGCGAGCTCCCGGCGTCGGGCTGGCGATCGTCATCCATCTGCACTTCCTGCTGGCCGCCATCGTCCTGTTCGTCGCGCTGGCGATGCCCGATCATGGCCTGACGCCGTCCGACGGCGGCGGCGCGGTCGTCCTCACGACCGCCGACGGCGCGGCCGCGCGGCTCCCGGACAATGCGCCGGTCACCTTCGCGTCGCGCGCGGGGACGCTGAGCATGTTCGCCGCCGAACTGGTGCCCGACTATATGCCGCCGGGCGACCGGCACGCGGTGGCGCGCTTCTTCCACGACCGCGACCGGCTGCTAACGATCGCCGCCGCCCCCGGCGCCCACGCGTCGTTCGGCGAACGCGCGATACCCTTGCGGCTGGCCCGGCGCGGCCTCGGCGACCTGCCGCTCGATGTCTGGCTGCTGATCGTCCAGGCGATCGCGATCGGCACCTTGGGCTGGTGGATCCGGCTGACCGCGCCGCGCAGCCTCGGTGCGTGGATGTTCGGGGCGAGCTGCGACGGGGTCCTGATCGCCGCGATGGCGGGCGCGGTGTTCGACGCGCGCGCGCTCGCCGCCGACGGCGCGCTGCTCTGGGCGATGCAGGTGCTCAATCTGGTGGGCTCCAATCTGGTCGCCACCGGGCTGATGGCGCTGTTCCTGTACCTGCCGCGCCGCATCGCGCCGCGCTGGGTAGGGCCCGCCGCGCTGGCGGTGGCGGCGGTGCTGGGCGCGGCCGAAGGGATCGGCCTGATCCCTCTCGCCTGGTTCTACGCGCTGCTGGTCATCCCCAATCTCGGCTTCGCCGCCGCCGCGCTGGCGCAATGGCGCGTGGGCCGGGGCGACCCCAAGGCGCGCACCGTCATCCGGCTGGTCGGGGCGAGCAGCTTCGCGGGCGGCGCGCTGGTGTGCGGCGGTATGGTGGTGCCCGCGCTGTTCGGGCTGCCGCCCTTCGCTTCGGACGGGATGACGATCGTCCCGCTCGCGCTGATCTATGGCGGCATCGCGTTCGGCATCGCGGGTGCGCGGCTGTTCGTGCTCGATACCTGGTCCTATCGCCTCGCGCTCGGCGCGGCGGCGGTGCTGCTGCTGCTCGCCGCCGATGCGCTGATCGTTCGTTTCCTCGATCTCGACCGGCCGGTCGCGCTGGCCGTCGCGCTGCTCGCGGTCGGCTATGCCTATATGCCACTGCGCGCCTGGGTGTGGCGGTGGGTGACGGGCGCGCGCACGCTGTCGCGCGACACGCTCGTCCGCCAGGCCGCGCTCGTCGCCTTCGCCGCCGACGCGCAGGCGCGCCGCACCGGCTGGCGCGACCTGCTCGACCGCGTCTTCGCGCCGCTGGAGATCGTCGCGGCGGAGCCCGCGCCCGGCGTCCGCATCGAGCGGTCGGGCGAGGTGCTGCGCCTGCCCGCCACCGCCGACAGCGAGAGCCTCGCGCTGCGCTTCGCGCGCCACGGCACGCGCCTGTTCTCGCTGGAGGACGTCGACGTCGCGCGCGAGCTCGTCAGCCTCGTTCGCGAGGCGGCCGCCGCGCGCAATTCGTACATGAGCGGCGTTCACGAGGAGCGGCGGCGCATCGCCCGCGACCTCCACGACGACGTCTCGGGGCTGCTCCTCACCGGGCTGCACCGGACCGGGGCGGGGGACATGCGTGGCGACGTCCAGGCGGCGCTCGCCGAGATCCGCATCATGGTCTCCAGCCTCGCCGACGGCGCCAAGTCGCTCGACGACATCCTCGCCGACCTCCGGCACGAGGCGGCGACGCGGCTGGCGGCGGCCGGCATCGCGCTGGCGTGGCAACTGCCCGCCGAGGCCGGCCCGCCCGTGCCGCTCGACTATGCCCGCGCCCGCGCGTTGACCTCGTCGCTGCGCGAGATGGTGACCAACGTCATCCGGCACAGCCGTGCCGGCACGATGGAGGTCGTCGTCGAGCGCGACGCCGCCGGGCTGGTCATCGTCATCGCCAATGACGGCCCCAAGGACGGCGGCGCGGCGCTGGCCGACGCGACGCGCGGGACGGGGCGCGGCCTCGCCAACGTCGCGCAACGCATCGAGGAGATCGGCGGCCGCTGCCAGATCGAGCCCGGCGCGGCGGGCTTCCGCATCCGCCTGACGATGCCATTCGGACAGGGGTGAGGGAAGCCGGGATCACCGTCGATCAGTTGGCAAGATGCGCCGCCACCCGCAGCTCGCGGGCAGCCTCGTTCAGGCGCCTGTCGCGCGTCCAGAGCCGGGCGCCCGGGGTGATGAGTGTCGAGGCGAGCAGGTGGGCGTCAATCCAGCTCAGACCCCGGCTGAAAAGTTTCTTGTTCTCGACCAACGTCATTACTTCTTCGTGGCTGGCCTCGTTCGGGATCGGCAATCGCTTCAGCATCGCAACAGTCTCCGCGCGGTTGCGCAGGCTGCCCATCATGATTTCGCCGATCACGAACGAATGACAAAGAACGTTCTCGGCACGCAAGCTTCTCGTCAATTCGGGGTCGGGCGCGCGCAGATGATCCATCCAGACAGAGCTGTCGACCAGGAGCACCGCTAGCGATAGCGCCGTCGTGGGGCGGCCGTGGCGTCGGGATCGCTGCCGCCCAGCGCGATCAGCCGCCGTGCCGCCTCACGCGCGACAAGCGACTGTAACGCTTCGCGGATCAACGCCGACTTTTCCATGATGCCGGTATATTCCTGCGCCTGAGCGACGAGGTCGTCATCGAGGGCGAGCGTCGTACGCATGATAGCAACTCCGTGGCAGGCACGGAATATGGCATCAGATGATGCTTCACGCAATGTTCGAGAGGATGCCGAGCCTGCCGGTCGTCCCGTATCGCGGCCAGCAAACGGGGCCCCGCCTACTTGCTTCGTTCGACCTGCTCGAAGTCCAGTTCCACCGGCGTCGCGCGGCCGAAGATCGACACGCTGACCTTCACCTTGGCCTTGTCGAAATCCAGTTCCTCGACCGTGCCGTTGAAGCTCGCGAACGGGCCTTCCAGCACCTTGACCGCGTCGCCGATCTCGTAATCGACCTTGATCTTCTGCTTGGGCGCGTTGGCGGCGGCTTCCTCCTTGGTGTGGAGCATTCGCCCCGCCTCGGTCTCGCTGATCGCCTGCGGCTTGCCGTTGGGCCCCAGAAACCCCGTCACCTTGGGCGTGTTCTTGACGAGGTGATAGACCTGGTCGTTCATGTCGAGCTTGGCGAGCACATAGCCGGGCATGAACTTGCGCTCGACCGCGATCTTCTTGCCGCGGCGCGCCTCGGTGATCGTCTCGGTCGGCACCTCGATCTGCTCGACCAGCGTGTCGAGGCCGAGCCGCGTCGCCTCCGCCATGATCGCGTCGCGGACCTTGCCCTCGAAGCCCGAATAGGCGTGAATGATGTACCAGCGCGCCATGTATTCCAGTCCTTGATTACTGCGCCAGCCGGAGCAGGCCGGCGACGAGGCTGTCGAACAACGTGTCGACGCCGAGGAAGAAGATCGCGAGGATGGAGGTCATCGCCGCCACCATCAGCGCGGTCAGCCAGGTCTCCTTCCAGGACGGCCAGACGACCTTCTTGGTCTCGGCGCGGACTTGGCTGATGAACTCCAGCGGGGTGGTCTTGGCCATTATTGCTCGCCTTTTGGACAGGGCCCGTCGGCCGCCGGAGCGGCTGGGGTCTCATCCACGATATGGGGATGGCCGCAGTAACTAGCGCCGGCCTGGCGGCGATGCAAGGCCGGCCGGCGGGCCGGCGCCAGCCAACCCCGTTCGAACCGCCGTCCTCAAGCGGCTGGCCCGCACCGGCGACGCGCGCGAATCCGCCCGCGTCGCCGCCGCCCTCCTATTTCGCCGTCAGCGCGGCGGCGATCTCGGCAGCCTTGGCCTGGCGCAGGATGCCGCAATTGCGGATGCCCTCCAGCGTGCGCTGGTAATTGAGCAGTCCGACGTTGGACTTGCGCACCGCGTCGCCGACCTTGGCATCGATGCGTGCCGCCTGATCCGCGCCGCATTGCCCGCCGAACGCCTGCGGTAGGCGGCTGACGATGAAGATCCCGTTGCCGCCGGCGGCAAGCCTTTCGTAATTGGCGAGGATCCAGTCGGTGCCGAGATCGCGCGTATCGGGATTGCCGACGACGCCGAAGATCAGCCCGATGCGGTCGTAGCTGCGCATCCGCTTGTCGTCGAGGGCGAGGAGATAGTTCGCGGCATCGGCGTGGCCGCTGAACGCCGCGGCGCCGAGCGCGTTCTGGCGGAAGGTCGGATCTTCGCTGGCCAGCCCCTTGTCGACCATCATCCTGACGACGGGCAGGCCGCCGTCCTGCGCCACGACGCCAAGCGCGGCACCGATGAAGCCGGGATCGAGCGCGGCTTCGTCACCGGCGAGATATCTGTCGCCGGCGGCTTTCAGCCTGGCGCGGATCGCCGGATCGCGCGCGTCGTTGGCGACGAGGCCGACGAGCTGCTGGCGCAGCTTCTGCTTGCCCGGGTCCTCCTTGGCATAAGCGCCGGCGGCAGGATCGAAGCCGAGCGCGGCGAGGTGCGGCGTGTAGATCGACGCCATCAGCGCGCGATACGCCGGGAGCGAGTCGGGGCCGATCAGCCCGCGCCCGCGCCAGCCGGCGATCCGCTCGCCGCCGTCGAGACTGGCGGTGGCGTCGGGGTTGGCCGCCATCGCGCGCGCCTCGGCGACCAGCAACGACGCGGGCGCCTTGCCGGCGCGGAACGCCGCCCACAGGCTGTCGGTGGTGGCGATGGCCTCGCCCGGCGACAGCGTGGCGGCGGTGGCGATCAGTGCCTGCCAGTCGGCGGGGGCGAGATTGAAGCGGTAATAGCCGGTGCCGCCGACGTTGGGCATGATGACGCCCGCGGCGGGCGCGGCGAGCGTGGTGGTCGGCCCGTCGAGCAAGGCGCATTGCCGGGCGGCGTCGACGCGGACGCAGAACGGGATCGTCCACGTCAGCGGCGCCGGGCTGGAGCCGAGGAAGGCATAGCGCGATTGCGTCGCGACCAGCTTGCCGCCCTGTCGCTGCACGTCGACGACGGGGACACCCTGCTGATCGACGAAGCTCTTCAACGCGGCGAGCACGCGCGGATCCTTGGCGGCGTCGGCGATCGACTGGAAGAATTGCTCGGACGTGGCGTTGCCGTAGGCGTGGCGCTTGAGGTGGAGGCGCACGCCCTCCTTGAACCTGTCGTCGCCGAGATAGGCGGCGATCATCGCCACCACCTGACCGCCCTTGCCATAGGTGATGCCGTCGAACGCCGAATCGATCTGGCTGTTCTCGGTGATCGGCTGGTGGATCGGGCGGCCGACCATCAGCGCGTCGGTGTTCATCGCGCCGAAGCCTTCGTCGAGCGCGCCGACGCCGATATTGAGCTCGGGACGCCATTCGTTGCCGATGCGATAGCCCATCCAGTTGGCGAAGCTTTCGTTCAGCCAGATGTCGTCCCACCACGCCGGCGTCACGAGATCGCCGAACCATTGGTGCGACAGCTCGTGCGCGACGACCATGCCGAAGGTCTGCTTGTCGCCGGTGGTGGCACCAGGGGCGAGATAGATGATGCCGTCGTTATAGGTGTCCGCCCCGGCATTCTCCATCGCGCCGGGCATGATCGGCGTGCCGATCTGATCTAGCTTGGGGAAGGGGAAGGGCTCGCCGAAATACTTTTCGAGCAGGGAGACGATGCGCGGCGTCTCGGCCATCACATAGCCCATCTTGTCCTTCTGCGCCGCCGTGGCGACCGCGCCATAGGGCATCGGCGCGCTGCGCTCGGGCGTGGCCGCGATCATGCCCTTCTGGTGCGTGAACGGCCCGGTATCGACCGCGACCAGATAGGTGGGGAGCGGCCTGGTCGCGGCGAGCTGGTGCTTCTCCATGCCGCCCGCGACCTTCGTCACCGACGCCTCGGGCGCGTTGCCGACGACGACGAGGCCGGGATGCGTGGTGACCGACACGGTGAACGGCGTCTTGAAGCCGGGCTCGTCGAAGCCGGGATAGGCGGCGCGCGCATCGATGCTCTCAAACTGCGTCCAGCTATACCAGGCGTCGCCGACCTTAACGTGGAACAGGCCCGACGCACTGTCGCCGAATGTCCCGGTGTAATCGAACGCGAGCGTGGCCGCGCCGGCGGGCACGGGACTGGCGAAATCGAGCCGCGCGGTGCCGGTCTTGTCGACCTGGGTGAAGGTGGCGGGGATGACCTTGCCGCGCACCATCGCCACGGCTTTCGCGACGGTCAGGTCGCGGCCGTGGAGATAGAGCGATCTGGTCGCGGCCTTCAGCGTGACGTCGATCTCGTCATGCCCGGAAAACGTGTCCGCCTCGGGCAGGATGGTGAAATCGAGCCGATAGGCCCTGGGCGTCGCGGCGTCGGAGAGCTTGCCCTTGGGCGCGTTGGCGTCGGGGGCGATCGTGGGCGCGGGGGGCGCGGCGGCAACGGCCCGGACCTGCGCGAGCGCGGTGGTGGAAAAAAGTGAAGCGGCGACGGCGGCGATGAAAGTGGCGCGCATGAAGAAAGCTTCCCCCCTGATGTAGTGTGGTAGTCGTGTAGGGCAGTGCGCGGGGCGGGGCAAGGGGACGGGCGCTGAGACTCCCGGCGCCATGCCTCGTGCCGCGGTTTCGTCGCCGGCGGATCGACGGCCAGCCCCTCAGGCCGAGTTCGGCGCATTCGCCTGCGGCTGCTCCGTCACCTTCACCAACCTGCTGCCGCAGCCCTTGCCACCAGCACCTTCGCGGGGTTCCTGTTCACCGTCATTTGCGGCGACAGCGTGCGATCCGGCGCCTGCCCCGGCACCTATGATCCCACCGTCTATTCCCCCACCGGCGACGGCTCCGACAAGGTCTTCCTCGACGTCGTGACCGCTCCCGTCCTGGCGCCCGCGACCTGGGCAAGGATGATCGGCGGCGTCGGGTCTCAGGCTTCGCCGGCGTCTCCACCGCGCATCAGCGCCAGCACGCGCTTCAGGTTCACGCCCTGGCCGCTGGCGAGCAGGCTGGCGCGGAACACGCGGCCGAGCAGGATGAACTCGACCACGATGAACGCCGCCAGCACCGCGCCGGCACCGATCACCTGCCACATCGGCATCCCCGTGCCGAGCCGCGCGAGCACCGCGAAGGGGGTGTAGAGCGGCACCCAGGTCAGTACGTCGATCCCGATCCCGCTCGCCCCGCGCAGCACCGCCTGCACCAGCACGGTGACCGGCAGCATGATGATCAGCAGCACCGGCGTGAGATAGCCCTGCGCGTCGCGCATCGAGTCCGCCATCGCGCCGATCGCGAGAAAGATCATCGCCACCATCACATAGCCGGTGACGAAGAAGTAGAGGATGGTCGCGACCGCGCCGGCGGACGAGACGGGCTCCAGCGCCGGCCGGATCATGTCGGCGATGGCACCGTGCGTGGCATAAGCGGCGAACAGGCCGCAGGCGGCCCAGGTGGCGACCATCGACAGGCCGATCGAAACGGTGCCGACCAGCTTGCCGTACATCAGCTCGTTGGGACTGACGCACGCGAGCACCGTCTCGATGAGCTTGTTGCTGCGCTCCTCGATCGAGCCCTGCAGCATCCAGCTGCCCGACAGGATCAGCGACATGAGCAGGATATAGGCGCAGGCCAGCGGCAGGATCGAGCGGACGATCAGGCGCTCCTTGCCGCCGCCCTGCGGCGGCGCGGACACCGCGATCGACGGCGCGATCGTGGCGGCGGTCGCGGCCGCGCCGGGCGGGACGCCGCTGTCGCGCAGGAACCGCGTTCTCAGGTCGAGGCCCAGCACCTGCTGGAGCGTGGCGACAAGCCCGGCGGAAGGCTGGCCGTTCGCCCACAGGCGCACGACCGGCGAACGGCCGAAGTCGGCCGGCACCAGCAGCGCATAGTCGAGCGGCTTGGCGTCGCGGCCGTCCGCCGGCCGCAGCAACGGCTTGAGCATTGCGTCGAGGCGCTCGGGCGGCGCCGCGGCCACGGCGGGCGTGGGCTGGACGATCCGATACGGGCGCTCCGGCGCGTCAAAGGCGGGAACGTTGTCGGGCTTCACCGCGGCGATACGCGCCAGCGCCCGCCGCTCGCCGCCGGCGGCCAGAAAGGCCGCGGCGTCGGCATCGCCATAGACGCGGTCGTGGCGCGCCCAGGGCGCGGCGGGGTCGGCGCGTTCGAGGTGATGGCGCTCTACATAGCGCGACAGCGCGCCAAGGATGCGGCGCTGATGGTCGAGGTCGAGCTTGCGGGTGATCGCCGCCGCGACGCCGCCGCCGGTGCGGTCGATCAGCATCAGCCGCTCGGTGTCCGACTGATCCATGAAGCGCGAGGCGAGCGGCCCGATCGCGAAGGCCAGCGGCAGGATCATCAGCGTGAGCCAGAAGCTGCGGGTCGCGGCGATCTGGCGGAACTCGCGCGCGGCGACGAGCAGGATGCGGTTCATCACGACCGGGTCTCCGCGGCACCGACGATGTGGAGGAAGACGTCGTGCAGGCCCGGCCGGCGCTGCTCGAACCGGCGCAGCGCGAAGCCGCGCTCGGTGCATTGCTGGAGCAGGTCGGCGGGGTCCCTGTCCGGCGCGAGCCGGACCTCCCAGCGGGTCCAGCCGTCGCCGGCAGCGCCCGCGTCGATCGCCGCCACGACGCCATCGAGCGTGGCCGGCGTCGCGCGGGCGACGACGTCGAGATGGGCGGGAAGGGTGGCGCGGGCTTCGTCCTGGGTGCCCTCGAACCGCTTTTGTCCCCGCGCGAGCAGCAGCAGCCGGTCGCACAGCCGCTCGGCGTGCTGCATGACGTGGGTGGAAAACACCACCGCCGCGCCGCCCCGCGCGGCGGCGACGATCTCGTCCTCCAGCAGGCCCTGGTTGACCGGGTCGAGGCCGGAGAACGGCTCGTCGAGGATGAGCAGCTCCGGCGCGTTCACGACCGCGGTCGCGAGCTGGACCTTCTGCGCCATGCCCTTCGACAATTTGTCGACCCCGGTCTTGAGGTTCGCGCCAAGGCCGAACCGATCGAGCAAGGCCCGGCCGCGCTGCCGCGCGTCGTCGGCGCGCATGCCCTTCAGCCGACCGAAATAGACCACCGTCTCCAGCGCCGTCATCGACCGATACAGACCGCGTTCCTCGGGCAGGAAGCCGAGCCGCCCGCTCGACTCGCGCCCCGGCGGTCGGCCCAGCACCTCGATCGCGCCGCCGTCCGGGCGAATGATGTCCAGCACCATCCGCAGGCTCGTGGTCTTGCCCGCGCCGTTGCCACCGAGGAAGCCGAAGACCTCGCCCGGCGCGACCGCGAAGCTGAGCGCGTCGACCGCCGTCATGTCGCCAAAGCGCTTGGTCACGCCCTCGAGGCGCAAGGCCTGCTGCATCGTTCCGACCCCTTTGCCGACCTCGCTAGTCGGCGCATCGCGGGACGCCAACCCTTTTGGTGCGGACGGCGTCGGTTGTCCGAGAGATGGAGGGAGCCGGGCGCGCGAGCCCGTCACGGGCGTGATCCGCGTACGCCTTAAAGGCTTGCAATGTTGGATTCTGCATACCGTAAGCTGCCGATGGCCCACAAACCGCTCACTCCCGCGCAGCGTCAGCTGCACGCCGCCTTCCTCGATCATCTCGCCCGCACCGGCAACGCGCGCCAGGCGGCGCTCGCCGTGGGGGTGCGCTACTCCACGCTGATCTACCGGCGCAAGCGTCACCCCGCCTTAACTGGCGCTGCTCGAAAGCTGGTCGCCGACCTCGGGCGACGACGCCGCCTGGCGCGACAACGATCCGCCCGCGCTGCCGCCGATGCAACCGGCAGCGGCGCTGCAACTGATGCATCTCCACCACAAGCGGGTGCATTGGCGCGAAGCGACAGTCGGCGATCGGCTGCTGCCCGGCGAAACCAGCGACCTGCGCTCGGCGAAGACGGCGCGGCTCTATCGCGCGAAGCTCGCCGCGGACGCGGCGGAGATACTGGAGCGCGAGACCGAGCGGCTGGCTGCCCGCCTGGAGCGCGCCGCCCCGCCGGTCGTGTTGCCGGACCTGGGCCAGGTGACGGGCTGGTCAGAGGTGGACCCGGAAGCGGTGACGCACGGGGACCGGGCGATGTTCGGGGGCTGGACGTCGGAGAACCTGACCGACGCGCAGCGCGAGGAGGCGCTGCGCAGGGCGCATGAGGCGCGGCCGGTGAGGCGAGGGGGCGTCACCGGCCGTGAAGCCGGCGGCGCTCTTGCCGCCGGGCCTGCGGCAACGAACTGGCATCGCCCGGTCGCCGCGCCGCGCACCCCGTCTCGACCCTCGGCTGCATCGACAGGATCAGGCGAACCTGGCTGTTGTCCTCACCGTGCCGCGCCGGCGCATGGTGCCGCCCAGCGCGCCGAAACCGACGATCAGCATCGCCCATGACGCGGGTTCCGGCACGGCGGCGACGTTCAGCTTCAGCGGTGCGTCGCTATAGGCATCGTAAAGGGTGAAGTCGCCAGTGAGCAGCATCGGGTTCGACTCCGCGCCGGAATATAGCTGATCGCCGTAGGTGACGAGGAAGGCGCTCGCGCCGGTCGTGTCGGCCGGATCCAGATTGATGAAGCCACCGCCCAAGTCGGCATTGTTGAACTGCACGTCCTGCAGATAGGATATCTGCGATCCATATTGAAAGACGCCCGACAGAAACTTGAGCCGAAAACCCTGTCCCGGGCCGACGTTGTTCGGCAATACGACCGGATTGGCGTCGACCGCGAAGGACGCGAACTCGACGGTGCCGTCGACGTCGGTTCCGCTCAGCGTGTAATGGAGGATCACGGCGTCGGCCGACCCGGTCAGGGTGGCGGCGGCCACGGCGGCCATCAGGAGGCGGGAGACGTTCATCGGTGCAATTCCCTCTGTTTCTGGTTTTCGGTAGAGCCGGTTCGTCGATGGACGACGGCGGTGCGGACATCCGGGGGTGTCTCGTTCGCCGGTGCGTTTGGCGATGGTCGCGGACCGATGGTTTGATGGGCGAATGCCGATGAATCGCGATGGAGACGGCGCGAACGCCGCGGGTCCGATCGATCTTGCGCGCGAGGCGCCCTTTGCGCTGGCCCACCTCACCGTCACGCCGGCTGCGTTGAGCGTGGACGTGCAGGGTTGGTCGCGCCACCTCGAACCCCGGGCGATGCAGGTGCTCGTCGTGCTGGCGCGGGCGTCGCCCGCCGTCGTCGGACGCGGCGAACTCAACGCGCGGGTGTGGGGCGGGCGCGTCGTCGGCGACGACGCGATCAACCGTGCCGTTCAGACGTTGCGGCGGGTCGCCACGGACGCGCCGGCGCCGCCGCCCTTCAGCATCGGTACCATTCCGCGCGTGGGCTATCGATTGCTCGCCGCCGCGACCCCGGCCGACGCGCAGGGGGCCGCCGGTCTTCACGGAACGGACGCGTCGGCATCGGCCGTTGCATTCCGCGCCACGTCTGCGGGCGATCCGATCGCCACTGCGGGCGCGCGACGGCACCGGCCGCGCTACATGCTCTGGGTAGCCGCGGCGGCGGCGCTGACCGTCCTTGCCCTATTGCTTGCCGGACCCGTATCGCGCTTGCGCGCTCCGGCATCGGTCGATTGGCGCATCGCGGGTTCCGCGACGCTGGACGACCTGCCGCCGGGCGCGGGCGACGTGGCCCTGTCGCCCGACGGTCGGCGGCTGGCCTATCGCGGGCTAGATGCCCAGGGACGCGAGCGGATTTTCGTCCGGGCGGCCGAGGGCGGCGGCGCGGGAAGCCCGGTGAGCCCGGCGGCGGTCGACGCGCGCCATCCGGTATGGAGCCCAGATGGCGCCGAGCTGGCATTTTCGGCCTATGACGCCGGGCGACCGTGCTGGCTTTACGTCGCCCGCCCGGGCGGGCCCGCGTCGCGCGCGGGCACGTGCGAAACGGTACGCGACCCGCGCCTGGCGTGGAGCGCGGACGGGCGCTCGCTGCTCTTCGGAGATGCGCCGGGGGAGAATGCCGTCCAGCGCATCGGCGCGGTCAGGATCGCCGATGGGCGACGTGCCGTGCTCAGCAGCCCGCCCGGCGACAGCATGGGCGACGGCCTGCCGCTGTCGCGCGGGAAGGACATCGTCTTTCAGCGCCAGTTCGGCTGGGCCGACGAGGGATGGATCGCGCGCGACGCGGCGACAGGCCGTGAGCGGCTGCTGTGGCGTCGCCGGGGTGTCGCCGGATCGGTCGCGGCGCCCCTGCCCGACGGTATGCTGGCGATCGCCTGGACGCAGGCTGGCGCGTCGGGCCTGGATTTCGTCGGCGCCGACGGGCGCGTCAGGTCGCAACCGCTCGCATTGGGTCCGGTCACGGCGATCTCGGTCGCAGGCAGTCGTCTGCTCGTCGAAACCGATCGCAGCGAAAGTGCCTTGACCCGCGCCGGCGGCCTCGCCGTATCGGCGCCGCCGTTGGTGAGGGTGCGCGGTCGGATCGCGGGACCCGTGCTGTTGCCCGACGGACGCCTGCGTTTTCCAGTGACGTCGGCCGGTGTGGCGCGAATATGGGAACGCGCCGCTGCCGGGACGCTTGCGCCGTGGGGCAGTTTTGTCGCCGCCCGCATCTCGGGGCTTGCGCCATCCACGGATGGCGGCCTGACGGCAGCGCTCGTCACCGGCGATGCCGGGCGCGAGATCATGCTGTTCGACGCGACAGGCAAAGCGGTCTTCCGCTGGAACCCGCACGCCCGCTCGCTGAACCCCGCCGCCTGGAGCGGCGATGGCCGCCGCCTGATCGTCCCGGTCCTCGATGGGGCGGGGTGGCGGCTGTTCTCGCTCGATCCTTTCACCGGCAACCCGCCGCGCGACCTCGGCCTGCCCGGCTTCGCGGTGGTGCTGGACCGTGGGGCGGCCCTGTATGCGATCCGGGCGGGCGAGACGACGGGCGGGCGCGAATTGTGGCGGCTGGACGGCCGTGCGCGCCGCCTGCCGATCGACCTGACGCTGTTCGACATCGTCAACTGGCGCGCCGCCGACGATGGCATCTGGCTGCCCGATCGCAGCGATCGCCGCCGCCCGCGCCTGATCCTGCACGACGAACGAACGGGTCGCGCCATCCGCCGCGCCGATGCGCCGGGGCTGGCGGGTTCCGGCAGCGGACTGGCCGCGGATGCCCGCGGGCCGGTCTATGTCCAGACGGCGCGCGACGCGCCCGAATATGGCTTGCTCACCTTGTCCGACAAGGATGCGCAGGGGAGCTCGGACTCGAACCGAGGGCCTTCGGTTTTGGAGACCGACGCTCTAACCAGCTGAGCTACACCCCTTCGCGCCGCGCCCCGATAGCGAGCGGGGCTGGGCTAGGCAAGCGCCCCGTTGACCCGCCGCCCGCCCGCGCGTATAGGCCCGCCCGTTCGCCGGTCCTGCCGGGGGGCAGCATGAACATTGCTGGATGCGTCTGAAGGGCCGTGCGCGGCCCTTTTCGTATTCCCGTTGTTTCAATCCAGCAAAGTAACCCTTTGAAAGGTGAAGGCTTCAATGCCGACGATCAACCAGCTGGTCCGCAAGGGCCGCGAACCGCAGAAGGCCAAGTCCAAGGTCCCTGCGATGGAGCAGAACCCGCAGAAGCGCGGCGTCTGCACGCGCGTCTACACGACGACGCCGAAGAAGCCGAACTCGGCGCTGCGCAAGGTGGCCAAGGTCCGCCTGACCAACCAGCGCGAGGTCATCAGCTACATCCCGGGCGAGGGGCACAACCTCCAGGAGCATTCGGTCGTGCTGATCCGCGGCGGTCGCGTGCGCGATCTGCCCGGCGTGCGCTACCATGTCCTGCGCGGCGTGCTCGACACGCAGGGCGTCAAGGACCGCCGCCAGTCGCGTTCCAAGTACGGGGCCAAGCGCCCCAAGTAAGCGCCGGTTTTTTCCGGAACTCACGCTGAAATCCTGAAGGAAGATATTCAATGGCTCGTCGTCGTCGCCCTGAAAAGCGCATCATCCTCCCCGATCCCCAATACGGGGACGAGGTCCTGTCAAAGTTCATGAACAGCGTCATGCTCGACGGCAAGAAGTCTGTTGCGGAAGGCATCGTCTATTCGGCGATGGCGACCGTCGAGACGCGCGCCAAGAAGGATCCGATCGGGGTCTTCCACGAGGCGCTGAACAACATCAAGCCGGGCATCGAGGTCCGCAGCCGCCGCGTCGGCGGCGCCACCTATCAGGTGCCGGTCGAGGTGCGCCCCGAGCGCGCCCAGGCGCTGGCGATCCGCTGGCTCATCACCGCGGCGCGCTCGCGCTCGGAGAATACGATGTCGGCGCGCCTGTCGGGCGAGCTGCTCGACGCCTCGAACAACCGTGGCAACGCGGTGAAGAAGCGCGAGGACACGCACCGCATGGCCGAAGCCAACCGCGCCTTCTCGCACTACCGCTGGTAGGGCTTAAAACGCCCCCGACCTGACCTATACCGTGGGGAGCCGGCGAGGAGCCTGCTCCCCACATTGCCAAGGAACCACCGACATGGCCCGCAGCCATCCGCTCGAGCGCTATCGCAATATCGGCATCATGGCGCACATTGACGCCGGCAAGACGACGACGACCGAGCGCATCCTCTATTACACCGGCAAGTCCTACAAGATCGGCGAGGTCCATGAGGGCACCGCGACGATGGATTGGATGGAACAGGAGCAGGAGCGCGGAATCACGATCACGTCGGCTGCGACGACCTGCTTCTGGCGCGCGGAGGACCAGACGGGGGAGGAGCATCGTATTAACATCATCGATACCCCCGGCCATGTCGACTTCACGATCGAGGTCGAGCGCTCGCTGCGCGTGCTCGACGGCGCGGTCGCGTGCTTCGATGGCGTCGCGGGCGTGGAGCCGCAGTCGGAGACGGTGTGGCGCCAGGCCGAGAAGTACAAGGTCCCGCGCATGTGCTTCGTCAACAAGCTCGACCGCACCGGCGCCAGCTTCGAGCGCTGCGTCGACATGATCAAGAGCCGGCTGGGCGCGCGGCCGGCGGTGCTGTACCTGCCGATCGGCATCGAGGGCAGCTTCAAGGGCCTGGTCGACCTGGTCGAGAACCGCGCGATCATCTGGCTGGAAGAATCGCTCGGCGCGAAGTTCGAATATCAGGCGATCCCCGACGACCTCGCCGACGCCGCCGCGATCGCGCGGTCCGAGCTGATCGAGATGGCGGTCGAGCAGGACGACGACCTGATGGAATCGTACCTCGAAGGCACCGAGCCGACCACAGCCCAGCTCAAGGCGCTGATCCGCAAGGGCACGCTCAACTTCTCGTTCGTCCCCG
Source organism: uncultured Sphingomonas sp. (assembly GCA_964244185.1). GTDB lineage: Bacteria > Pseudomonadota > Alphaproteobacteria > Sphingomonadales > Sphingomonadaceae > Sphingomonas. Next base: position 1,002 of record CAXTHQ010000024.1, on the reverse strand, counting down.
TGCTGTGCGGCTCGGCGTTCAAGAACAAGGGCGTCCAGCCGCTGCTCGACGCGGTGGTCGACTATCTGCCGTCGCCGCTGGACATCCCGCCGGTCGAGGGCCTGAAGCTGGACGGCGTCACCCCCGACACGCGCGCGCCGGCCGACGATGCACCGATGTCGGCGCTGGCGTTCAAGATCATGAACGACCCGTTCGTCGGCACGCTGACCTTCGCCCGCATCTATTCGGGCAAGCTGGAGACCGCCTCCTCCGTCACCAATTCGGTGAAGGACAAGAAGGAAAAGGTCGGCCGCATGTTGCTGATGCACGCCAACAGCCGCGAGGACATCCAGGAGGCCTATGCCGGCGACATCGTCGCGCTCGCGGGGCTGAAGGACACGACCACGGGCGACACGCTGTGCGCCCAGAACGCGCCGATCATCCTGGAGCGGATGGAGTTTCCGGACCCCGTCATCGAGCTGTCGGTCGAGCCCAAGACCAAGGCCGACCAGGAGAAGATGGGCATCGCGCTCAACCGTCTCGCGCGCGAGGACCCGTCGTTCCGCGTCAGCTCGGACGCCGAGAGCGGCCAGACCCGGATCAAGGGCATGGGCGAGCTCCACCTGGAGATCCTGGTCGACCGGATGCGCCGCGAGTTCAAGGTCGAGGCCAATGTCGGCGCGCCCGAGGTGGCCTATCGCGAATATCTCGCCAAGCCGGTCGAACTGACCTACACCCACAAGAAGCAGTCGGGCGGCTCCGGCCAGTTCGCCGAGGTGCGCATCAGCGTGAAGCCGGGCGAGCGCGGGACGGGCTTCGTCTTCAAGGACGACGTCAAGGGCGGCAACATCCCGAAGGAGTATATCCCCTCGGTCGAGAAGGGGATGCGCGAGACCGCCGAGACGGGGTCGCTGATCGGCTTCCCGATCGTCGATTTCGAGGTCCACCTGACCGACGGCAAATACCATGACGTCGATTCGTCGGCGCTGGCGTTCGAGATCTGCGCGCGCGGCGCGATGCGCG
>CAXTHQ010000023.1:0-31894 GCA_964244185.1 uncultured Sphingomonas sp. | reverse complement strand
GGTGGGCCCGGCAGGACTCGAACCCGCAACCTAGCCGTTATGAGCGGCCAGCTCTAACCATTGAGCTACAGGCCCCCCGCGCGGATACCGCGGTAGCGCAGGATCACGGCGGGGCAAAGCCGCGTCGTCGCTGACCGGACGCGTTGCGCGTCGCGCCTCGCTCCGCTACGCGCGTCCGCATCGCGTCGGGGAGTGGCGCAGTCCGGTAGCGCGCCTGCTTTGGGAGCAGGATGTCGCAGGTTCGAATCCTGTCTCCCCGACCACCCTACCCCGCCGCCGCCATGATCTCGGCCAGCGACGCGTGGCTGAAGCCGAGACGGTCCAGCCGCTCCAGCACCACTTCCCACCAGCGCCAGAAGGCGGCCAGGTCGGCTGGGTCGCGGACATAGGGCGTATGCCCCGGCGCCAGTGACGGCGAGTGGAAAGAGAAGACGAGGAGCTTATCCTCCGCTGCAGCGACATCGAGCGCCGCCAGTACCTCCCCCACCGGCATCCCCTCGGGCGTCAGCGCCACCCGCGACATCGCCCTTAGCCGCGCCGCCGCCCCCCGGGCGTGCGGGATCCGGCCGAGCCGACGGTATAGCCCCGGGCCGTGTCGCCGCGCCCAGCCGGTGAACATGGTCGTCAGGGGCAGCTCGATCACGCCATCGCGGCGAAAGGCTTCGTTGCCCGCCAGGCTGAAGTCCGGCCCGCCGTCGGCGCTGTAATCGTATCGAGGCCGGATCGAGCTATCGAGCCGGTATCCCACCGCCGCCAGAAGGCTCAACGTATGCGGTCCCAACCCATAGCGCCCGGCCCGAAACGCCAGCGGGCGCTCGCCGAACGCGTCCGCGATCGCGTCAGTGAGCGTCGCGATCTTCGCCCGCTCCAGCTCGATCGGCAGGTTGCCGGCATAACTGGCGAACGGCGTGACCGCTTCGCCGAACGGCGGGGTGACCCAGGCGTGGAGCTGCGCGCCGATCGCGGATCGGCCATCTTCGGCAACCCGTTGCAATATCTCGACCGCGGCGGCGTCGGTCGCGATCGGGTGATCGACCATGCAGGTCAGCCCGACGCCCCAGCCGGCGAAGCGGGCATGGGCCTGCGGGAAGGCACGCATTGCGGTCGTCGCGCGCTGGGCGTGGTCGAGCGGGGCGGTCCAGTCGAACTCTTCCTCGACATCGACGAAGACGACGAAGCGCCGGCCGAAATGTGTTGGCCAGCGAACGGTCTCGCCGGCGGGCGGCCGGAACGGGCGGTGGCCGGGCGGAATGCCGGCGCCCTCGTTCCTCACTGCGCCGCCGCCTGCTCCACCTCGCGGGATTGAGCGATGGGCAACCGCAGTGTCAAGCGATCCTCCTCGATCACGAGCCGCCCGCCCAACTCGGCGGCCAGGTTACGCGCCAGCCGCAGCGCGAAGCCGGTGCCGAGCAGGGGTCCGCCCTCGCCTTCCGCGTCGATCGTGAACAGTGCGTCTCCGTCGACGGCGGCGAGCGCGCGCGGGCGGGTGATCGACAGCCGCGCGCTGCGGCTCTTGGCGGAGACATGCGCGCGCAGCCGCTCGCCGGGCTGAGCGGCGGCGAGCAATGTCGCGAGCAAGCGGGTGACGAGACGCTGCGCGGCGCGGTCGTCGGCGATGGCTCGCGCGGGTTCAGCGTCGACGGCGAGCAGCGCGCCGCGCTCGACGGCAAGCGGCGTCAATTCCGTTGCCGCGCGATTGACGAGGTCGGCGAGGTCGATGCGGCCGGGCCGAAGGTCGAGCGCCTTGCCCTCGATGCGCGCGGCGGTGTCCAGATCCTCGATCGTGCCGAGCAGGTCGCCGGCCTGGCGCTGGATGAACAGGGCGCGGTCGCGATAGACCGGCGCGACCGGGCCGAGCAATTCGCTGCCGATCAGCTCGGCGAACCCCGCGATCGCGTTGGCGGGCGTGCGCAGCTCGTGGACGAGCTGGCGGAGCTGGTCCGATGCGCTCGTCGTCGGGGCCGCGCTTTCGTCGGCGCGGGGGCGGCGGGCGATGCCGGTCATGCCGGTGAAGCGGGCCGTCGCCCGATCGAAGCCGGGCTGGCCGGCGACGCGCCACGCGCCCGCCGCCGGCGAGCCGCCGTCGATCTCCAGCCGCACGTCGCGGAAGGCGGAGCGTGCGCGCAGCGCCCCGCCGGCCCCCGCATCGAGCCGCGCCGCGCCCTGCGGTCCGCCATAGGCGAGCGAGACGCCGATCAGCGGCCCGCGCGCGACGCCGTCGACCCAGCGAATGACCCCGGCGGCGTCGGTCGCGAAACGGAATTGGTCCGCCGCGGCGGGCGGCGACGTCTCGACCGGCGTCGGCGCGACGCGGGTGCGCTGGTATTCGTCGATCCGCGCGACGAGGTCGGCGATCTCGAAGCGCGGCGCGGGCTCGGCTGCCTGCTTGAGCGCTGCCGCGACGACCGGCAGGGAGCGCGCGGCGTCGCCGACCGCGACGAACGGCGTGTCGTCGAGGGGCGCCGACGGCGTTGCGACAATCGGCGGTGGTACGGTCGCCACCTCGGCGCTATCATGCGCAAGGACGAAATCGGTCGCCCCGAAGCTGTCGAGCGCGCGCAGCACCGTGGCCGGCAGGTCCCGCCGATGGCGCAGCACGGCGCGCATCGCCGGCGATAACCGCGGCAATAGGCGGACCCAGGCGTCGGCGGGCAGCGTCGTCGTCCGCAGGATGGGCGTGACGATCGCGTCCTCGTCCTCGGCGAAAAAGGCGACCAGCTCTGCCGGAACCGTGGCCAGGGCCAAGGCCCTGCCGCTGGCGGCGCGGACGGTGGCGGGAACCTGGTCGCGCAGCTCGCGCAGGCGTCGGAGCGCGGCGTCGAGGTCGGTGACGCGGCCGCGTCCGATCAGGTCGACCAATTGCCGCCACGCCGATTGCGCGCCGAACGCTGTCGTCGCGTCGGCGGACAACACCGTCGTCAGACTGTCATCGAAACGCACGCGGCCCCTTCCCTGCCGCCGGCGCGACGCTGACGGTAACGTTTCCTTAACGCGCCCCGCCACGCAGCGGAACGGATGATTTCATCGCGTCACGTTGTGGGACAATTGCGTTTGGCCGCAATTTTATTACTGTGAGCACAGCGCCGATGATACAAAGATCGCCCGAAGGTATGGTAAGGAATGATGCTCGACCGGATCGACCACCGCATCCTCGCGCTCCTCCAGGACGAGGGGCGGATGACCAACGTGGACCTGGCCGAGCGGGTCGGTCTCACCGCCCCGCCCTGCCTGCGCCGGGTCCGCACGCTGGAGGAAGCGGGAGTCATCCGCGGCTATCACGCCGAGCTCGACGCGGTGAAGCTGGGCTATCCGATCACCGTCTTTGCGATGGTCAGCCTGCGCAGCCAGGCCGAGCACGATCTCGCCGCCTTTGAACATCATGTCGCCGCGATCCCCGAGATCCGCGAATGCCACATGCTCAACGGCGAGATCGACTTCATCCTGAAGATCGTCGCCAGCGACCTCAACGCGTTCCAGCGTATCCTGACGACGCACCTGACGCCGGCACCCAACGTCGCGAGCGTCAAGACGTCGCTGACGATCCGAACCGCCAAGTCGCACCCCGGCATCCCCGTCGACCCGGACTGATCGGCTCAGTCCGGGTCGCGCGAGATCAGGCGGCGGGCGCCTGGTTGACGTACGTCGTCCAGAGCTGGGCGATGTCGGCGCGGGGGGCGCCCTTCACGTTCGCGAACGCCGCCGTCGCGCCGGCCTTGTCGCCCGAGCGCGCGAGCGCGATGCCCAGCCGGGTGTTGACGGTGTCGGCATCAACCCCGCCCTTGGTCAGCGACAGCTTGTACAGCTCGATCGCCTTGGCATAATTGCCGTCGCCCAGATGCGCGTCGGCGGTCTGCATCGCGAGCGAGCCCGAAGCGCTCGCCTTCGCCTTGGTCTCCAGCGCCGTCAGCGGCCCCTCGTTGCGGATCGCCTGCGCGGTCTCGGCGAGCATCGCCTTGGCTTCGGTGTTGCCGGCGGGGATCTTGCCGTTGGCGAGCCCCTCCTTCAACACCCCCTGCGCCTCGGTCGGCAGGCCGGCGACCTGCGCCTTCTGGGCGTATTCGAGGTAATAATATTGGTCGGCCAGGCCGCCGGTGGCGCGCATCAGGCGGAAGAGGTCCATCTTCTGCTGGTTGTCGAGCTTGGCGACCGAATCCTGCTGGATGCCATAGGTCGCCAGCACCTCGTACCAGGTCTTGGCGCTGGGATAGGCGGCCGCATATTTGGCGAGCCACGCCATCGTCTGCGGCTTGAGGCGGCTCTTGTTGGCGCGCGCGATCGCATAGCGATAATATTCCTCGGGCGCCTTCTGACCCTTGGCGTTCATGTCGGCGACGGTCTTTTCCAGCTCGGCGGTGCCGCCTGCGACATCGCCGCTCTCGACCTTTGCCTTGGCGAGGTACAGGCTAAGGTTGGCGTCGGTGTAGCCAAGGTCGTGTGCCTTGGTGAAATAGTCGATCGCGACGGGATATTGCTTGCCGTTGTAGGCCATCGCGGCGCGGCGGAAATAATATTTGCCGCGATCCGCCGCCGGCGTGCTCGGGCCGGCGATGAGCGCGTCGAGCGGCTTGACCAGCGCGCTCTCGTCCGCGGGCGCGTTGGGATTGGCCTGGGTACGCGCGTTGAGCTTCATCGCCTCCAGATTGTAGCGGAAGACGGCGGCGATATACTTGTCGTCGTCGGTCTGAGCGGCGGCCTCGATCTGGGCGATCAGCGGCTCGGCGACGTCGGGGGTGTTGGCGACCAGCGCGTCCTGCGCGGGCTTGGCGACCTTTACCACCGCCGGGCTCAGCTTCATGCCGGGCGCCTTTTCCTCCTTCTTGTCCTTGGCGGCGGCCGGGACGGCAAGCGCAAGGCCGGTCGCGCCGGTGGCGAGCGTGGCGGCGAGCGCGAGTTTCGACATCATCTTCATGGGCTGTCTCTCCTGATCGGCGTCGGGGGTACGCCTGAAACTGTTAGAAGCGTTTAGAACCGAGCCGCGCGCGGTTCAAGCGACCGCCGGTTGCCGCCAAGCCGTTGAACCGCAATTGAACGACGCGGGGTGGGCGGCTACCGGCAGGGGGATGATCGCGCTCCTTTCCCCCGCCAAGACGCTCGACCTGGAGACCCCGCCGCCGCCGATCGCGCCGTCCGCTCCGCGCTTCGGCGCCGAGGCCGCAGCGCTCGCGCGATCGGCGGCGCGGCTGCCGCAGAAGCGGCTGCGCGAGCTCATGCACATCTCGCCGGCACTCGCGAAGCTCAACCACGAGCGGTTCGTCGATTTCGCCGATGCTGCGGAGCGCCCCGCCCTCTTCACCTTCGCCGGCGACGTCTATCACGGCCTCGACGCCCGGACGCTGGACGAACCGGCGGTGGCGTTCGCGCAGGATCATGTGCGGATGCTGTCGGGGCTATACGGCCTGCTCCGCCCGCTCGACCTCATCCGTCCCTACCGGCTGGAGATGGGCGTGCGCTGGGCGCCGCGGCGCAAGCGGCTGACCGACTGGTGGGGCGACCGCGTCGCGACGGCGCTGCTGGACGATCTCGCGGCGGAGGGATCGACCGTGGTGCTCAACCTCGCCAGCCAGGAATATTGGGCGGCGGTCGACGGACGGCTGCCGCCCGCGGTGCGGGTGATCGCGGTCGATTTCCGCGAGGGTCCGGACCGGCGCTTCGTCAGCTTCAACGCCAAGCGCGCGCGCGGCAGCATGGCGCGGTGGCTGGTCGAGCATCGCGTCGCCGATCCGGCGGACATGCGCGGCTTCGATGGAGAGAGCTATGCCTTCGTCGCCGATGAGAGCGAGGAGGATCGCTGGCGCTTCGTCCGGCGCTGACCTTCAGGGCATCAGCAGGGCGCGGCGAGGACCGCCGGCGTCAGCGTCAGTCCGCTCGAGGCGGCGGCGCCCCGGCGAGCGCCCGCCGTCCATGCCGGCAGGCCGCGATCGGAACGCCTGTTCTTCCCCCGCGGACGAGTCACCCCGGCCTTGGCGGCGATGTCGGATACAATCCGGGTTGAGTAATTTGACGACGATGGCTAGCCTGTTGGCCGATGCCGATATTTTTCCGGGCGCACTGGTCCGGCGTGCCACCGCGTGGCAGGCGCGCGAGTCTTCGATCCTCTTTCGTCAGGCCAGCCGCGTGCCCGATCTCGCCATCCTCTACGAGCATCCCCTCTGGTTCGAGCCGCTGTTTGCCGCGCTCGACCGCCGCGGGGTCGACTATGTGAAGCTGACCCCCGACGGCGACTGGGATCCCGCCGCCTCGCCGCCGCCGGCACGCGTCGTCCTCAACCGCATCGCAATGTCGAGCTTCCTGCGCAGTGACGAGCACCCGATCTTCCACGCGCAGGCGCTGCTCGACCATTGGCACCGCGCCGGCGCGCGCGTCGTCAACGGCGCCGACGTCATGGCGGTCGACGCGTCGAAAGCGCGCCAGCTCTCGCTGATCGCCGGCCTCGGTCTCGCCATCCCCCGCACCCGCGTCGTCCACCGCGGCGCCGACGTGCCGGCGGCGGCCACGGCGATCGGTTTCCCGCTGGTGGTCAAGGCGAACATCGGCGGCTCGGGCGCGGGCATCTCACGGTTCGATAACATCGCCGAGCTGGAATATGCCGTCGGGGCGGCCGAACTGCCGACCAGCGTCGACGGCGTCCTGCTCGTCCAGGAGTACGTCCCCGTCCGCGACGGCGCGATCACCCGGATCGAAACGCTCGACCGCCGCTTCCTCTATGCGATCGAGGTCGCCGGCGGCGGCGCGTTCGATCTCTGCCCCGCCGACGCCTGCGTCGAAGGCTCGGGCATCTCGATGCGCGCCGTTGCCCCGGCCCTTGCGCTGGTCGAGGCCGCCGAGGCCATTGCCCGCGCGATGGACCTCGATGTCGGCGGAGTCGAGGTGATGATCGACGACCGCGACGGGACGCCACGCTTCTACGACATCAATGCGCTGTCCAACTTCGTCGCCAAGCCGCTCGAAACGCTCGGCTGGGACCCGCACGACCGCCTCGTCGATTACCTCGTCGCGCGGATCGAGGAGGCCAGGGCATGAGATATGGCTATTGGACCCCCGTTTTCGGCGGCTGGCTCCGCAACGTCCCCGACGAGGGGATGGAGGCAAGCTGGGCCTATACCAAGAAGCTGGCGCAGGATTCCGAACGCTGGGGCTATTCGCTCAGCCTCGTCGCCGAGCTCAACCTCAACGACATCAAGGGCATCGAGCAGCCCGCGCTCGACGCCTGGTCGACCGCGGCCGCGCTCGCCGCGGTGACCGACAGCCTCGAGCTGATGGTCGCCGTCCGCCCCAATTTCCACCACCCTGCCCTGTTCGCGAAGGCGGCGGCGAACATCGACCGGATCTCGGGCGGCCGCCTCGCGCTCAACGTCGTCAGCTCGTGGTGGGCCGACGAGGCCAAGCAATATGGCCTGCAGTTCGACCTGCACGACGACCGCTACGCCCGCACCTCGGAGTGGTTGCAGGTCGTCGAAGGGCTGTGGTCGCAGGACCGCTTCACCTTCGACGGCCACTTCTACCAGACGCAGGACGCGATCTGCGCCCCCAAGCCCGCGCATCACCCCGTCATCTACGCCGGCGGCGAAAGCGACAAGGCGAAGGCGATGATCGCCGCGCAATGCGACGCCTATGTCATGCACGGCGACCCCGCCGCCGCGATCGTGCCCAAGATCGCCGACATGGCCGCACGGCGCGAAGCGATCGGCAAGCCGCCGATGCACTACGGCATGGCCGCCTACGCCATCGTCCGCGACTCCGAGGCCGAGGCGAAGCGCGAGCTGGAACGCATCACCAAGGTCGACCAGCTCCCCGCCGGCTACGCCAATTTCGACCAATGGCTGTCGGGCACGCAACTCGAGCGCGAGCTCAAGATCCAGGAATACAGCGTCTCCAACCGCGGCCTGCGCCCCAACCTCGTCGGCACGCCCGAACAGCTCAAGGAACGCATCGCCGAATATGAGGATGCCGGCCTCGACCTCCTCCTCCTCCAGATGAGCCCGCAGGCGGAGGAGATGGAGCGCTTCGCGGTGCAGGTGATGCGTTGAGTTCCGTCACCCTGGCCTTGAGCCGGGGTCACGCTGCCTTCTAATGCCGGTAAAAGCGGGACCCCGGGTCAAGCCCGAGGTGACGATACGGGACAGCTTGCGCCCAAGTGTCCCACGGCAGTATAACACCACCCGACACGGAGGGACTCCCATGGGCCTGTTCGACTTCATCTCGAAGCAGTTCGTCGACGTCATCGACTGGACCGAGAGTCCCGGCGACCTCGCGCTGCGCTATCCGATGAAGGATCGCGAGATCCAGAACGGCGGCCAGCTCACCGTCCGCGACGGCCAGGTGGCGCTGTTCTACGAGGAGGGCCGCATCGCCGACAGCTTCCAGCCCGGCCTGCACACCCTCGACACCGCCAACCTGCCCGTCCTGTCGAGCATGATGAACTGGAAGACCGGCTTCCGCTCGCCGTTCAAGGCCGACGTCTATTTCTTCACCACCAAGGAACAGACGGGCCTGAAATGGGGGACGCCCCAGCCGATCACGGTCCGCGACAAGGAGTTCGGGCCACTGCGCATCCGCGCGTTCGGCTCCTACAGCTTCCGCATCGGCGACGTCGCGGTGTTCGCCGCCAAGCTGCTCGGCACGATGGAGCATCTCGGCGTCGGCGATGTCGAGCCGCAGCTCCGCGGCGTCATCGGCACCGCCATCGCCTCGTCGCTCGGCAAGGGCGAGATCGCGTTCCTCGACCTCGCCGGCAACCAGCAGGCGCTGTCCGATCGCCTGCGCGCCGAAGTCGCTCCCGCCTTTGAGCAATGGGGACTGACCTGCACCAGCTTCTACGTCGAGAGCGTGTCGTTGCCCGAGGAGGTGCAGGCGCATCTCGACAAGGCGAGCTCGATGCGCGTGATGGGCGACCTCAACCAATATGCCCGCTTCCAGGCCGCCGAGGCGATCGGCGCGGCGGCAGCGAACGAGGGCGGCATGGCGGGCCTCGGCGCGGGCGCGGCGGCCGGTGCGGCGATCGGTCAGACGATGGCCAGCGCGTTGGGCGGCGCGCCTTCGACGCCGGCCCCTCCTGCTGCGCCCGGCGAGGACGTGTTCGATCAGATCGAGAAGCTCCACAAGCTCCAGACGATCGGCGCGATCACGCAGGAGGATTATGACGCCAAGAAGGCCGCCCTGCTCGCGCGCCTCGGCTGATCATGCTCGACACCAATTGCCCCAATTGCGGCGCGGCGCTCCACTTCCGCTCGGCGAACCTCGTCGCGAAGGTGTGCGAGCATTGCTATTCGACGATCGTGCGACGCGGCGACGTGCTGGAGAATGTCGGCAAGGCGGCCGAGGTGCCCGAGGACGTCAGCCCGCTCCAGCTCGGCGTCCGGGGCCGTGACGGCGACAAGAACTTCGAGATCGTCGGCCGCGTCCGCTGGCGCTGGGCCGATGGCGCGTGGAACGAATGGTGCTGCCTGTGGAGCGACGGCGGCTATGCCTGGCTCGGCGAGGCGTCGGGCCGGCTGATGCTGCTGACCGAGGTCGAGACGTCGGCCTGGAACGGCGGCGCGGTGGCGGCGATGCTGGCGGGGCAGCCCGTCACGCCGGGCATGACCGCGACGCTCGGCGAGCTCGAATACACCGTCAACGACGTCGAGACGGTCGAATGCGTGGCGGCGGAAGGGGAGCTGCCCTTCCCCCCCGCGATCGGCACGAAGGGCGTCAGCGTCGACCTCCAGCGCCCCGACGGCCGCGCCGCCTCGCTCCAGACCGAGAACGGCGAACTCTCGGCCTACGCCGGCCGCTACGTCACGCTGGAGGACATCCGCGCGCAGGGCCTGCGGGAGTTCGAAGGCTGGCCCGTGCCGAAGTTTGCGGCATGAACGCTTCCCACGTCACCCCGGCCTTGTGCCGGGGTCCACTGCAGGCCTGGCCCCGACGTTTCGCGTCATCTTCGAACGCGACGCCTGGTTCCGGCGTGGATGCCGGCACGGGGCCGGCATGACGGGAACGGTCCGCCCCCTCACCTGCCCCAATTGCGGCGGCACGGTCGCGCTCCGCGCCGCCGGCAGTACCGTATCGCTGATCTGCGAGCACTGCGGCTCCACCCTCGATGCCACCACCGGCGAGCTTTCCGTCATCGCCAGGGCCGCCGCCGCGATGCGCGTCCCCGAGATCGCGCTCGGCACGCGCGGCACGCTCGCCGGCACCGCCTGGGAAGTCGTCGGCTATCAGGAACGCTCCGACGGCGACGTCCTGTGGTCCGAATATCTCCTCTTCAACCCGTACGAAGGCTATGCCTTCTTGGTCGACGACGGCCGCCGCTTCAATCTCGGCAAGCTGCTCTCGGTCCTCCCCGACGCCGACTGGCGCGGCCTGGTCCTCGACAACCAGCGCTTCAAGCGGTTCGGCGAGACCTATCCCGTCCGCACCCAGTTCGTCGTCGGCGAGTTCTACTGGCGCGCCGCCGTCGGCGAGCAAGTCGACGAGACCGATTACGTGACGCCCGGCACGATGCTGTCGTGCGAAGAAAGCGCCAAGGCGAGCGGCACCGAACGGACCTGGACGGCGCTGGAGATGCTCGACTGGGGCGTCGCCGAGCGCGCCTTCGCCATCACGCCGCGCGCCCGCAGCTTCGCCGGCACCCCCGCCCCGCACGAGCGCTCGCCTTATGCCACCGCCTGGCGCGACGCGAAGCTGCTCGCCGCGCTCGCGCTCGCCGCCTGCCTGGTGATCGCGGTCGGCACCGGCTTCTCGCACCGCATCCTTCAGCGGCAATTGACCGTTCCCGCCGACGAGGCGACCCATGCCCAGGTGCTCGGCCCGATCACCGTCACCGGCGCGCGCGAGAAGGTGAAGATCGAGGCGCGCGCGGGTAACCTCGACAACCAATGGGTCGACCTCGACTATTCGCTCGTCAACCGCGCGACGCAGGAGAGCTTCGACGCCTATGCCGCGTCCGAATCCTATCACGGCCGCGACAGCGACGGTGACTGGTCGGAAGGCAGTTCATCCCCCGACACCGGACTCGCCTCGATCCCCGCGGGCACCTACGACCTGGTCGTCGAGGCCGCCGCGCACAAATGGACCGATCCCAAGGCATCCTCGACCCCGACGGGCTTCGCCTTCACGTTCGGCGACGGCACCCCCGGCCAGCCGGGCACGCCGCCTCCCATCCCCGTCAGCATCACCGTCGACCGCGGCGGCGGTTTCGCGGGGCCGTTCTTTCTCGCGCTGATCGCGATCGGCATCTGGCCGCTGATCGCCTTTGCGCGTCATGCGACATGGGAAGCGCGCCGCATGGCTCCGGTCACGGGCGGCGGCGGCGACGACGAGGATGACGAATGAGCAAGTCCGGCCTCCTCTACGCCCTGTTCTGCCTCGCGGTCGTCGCGCTCTATTTCCTGACGGCGCGCGCCGGCTATTCGCCCTTCGCCGACGGCGGCGCGCGCAGCTATTGGTTCTACGGCGGCCGCGGCGGCACCGGCCCGCATCACAAATAGGGGATCACACATGCTCACCACCGCCGTCCTTCTCGCCACGCTCGTCTACGCCGGCATCGGCCTCGTCATCTTCGTCGTCGGCTTCTGGCTCTGGGACAAGGCGACGCCCGCCGACCTGTGGGGCGAGATCTGCCGGGGCAACCAGGCGGTCGCGATCCTCGCGGCGGGCGTGGCGATCGGCCTGGCGCTGATCATCTCGGCCGCCATTCACGGATGAGCAGACCGTCACCCCGGCCTCGTGCCGGGGTCCACTCCAGGGCGGGTCATGCGGCTAGGCGTCATCTTTGCGCTTGCGCCCGGAACGGTCGTGGATGCCGGCACAAGGCCGGCATGACGGATTGAGATGACCCCCTCCCCCACCCGCACCGCCGCCGCCCTCCTCGCCTCCGCGTTCGTGGTCGCCACCTGCGGCCTGATCTACGAGCTCCTCGCCGGCACGCTGGCGTCCTACCTGCTCGGCGACAGCGTCACGCAATTCTCGACCGTGATCGGCGCCTATTTGTTCGCGATGGGCATGGGCTCCTGGTGCTCGCGCTACGTCCGCGACAAGGAACTTGCCGTCTTCGTCCGCGTCGAGGTGCTGATCGCCGCGATCGGCGGCGGGTCGACGGCGGTGCTGTTCCTGCTGTTCGACCGGGTGCAGGACTTCCGCCTGCCGCTCTACGGCCTCGTGCTCGTCATCGGCGCGCTGGTCGGGCTCGAGATTCCGCTGCTGATGCGCATCCTCAAGGACCGGCTCGAGTTCGGCGACCTCGTCTCTAAGGTGCTGACCTTCGATTATGTCGGCGCGCTCGCCGCCAGCCTGCTCTTCCCGCTGCTGCTCGTGCCGCACCTTGGGCTGATCCGCACCGGCTTCCTGTTCGGTCTGTTCAACGCCGGCGTCGCGGTGGCGCTCATCATGATGCTGCCGGGCCGCCGGCTGCGCGGCGAGCTGGTCGCCGCGATGATCGTCATCGCCGCGCTGCTCGCCGGGTTCGTCGCGTCGGAGAAGATCGAGCGCACCGCCGAGGTCGCCGCTTATGGCGACCCGATCATCTACGCCCGCGCCACCCCCTATCAGCGCATCGTCATCACCAAGCGCGCCGACGACCTGCGCCTCTACCTCAACGGCAACCTCCAATTCTCGAGCCGCGACGAATATCGCTACCACGAGGCGCTGGTGCACCCCGCGCTGTCCCGCGTCGCCCGGCTGCAGGACGTCCTCGTCCTCGGTGGCGGCGACGGTCTGGCGGTGCGCGAGATCCTCAAATACCCCGCTGTCCGCTCGGTCACGCTGGTTGATCTCGACCCGGAGATGACCGCGCTCTTCACCCGCTCCGGGATGCTCGCCGCGCTCAATCGCGGCTCGCTGACCTCGCCCAGGGTCCATGTCGTCAACGCCGACGCCTTCCGCTGGCTGCGCGCCAACCAGCGCCGCTTCGACGCGGTGTTCGTCGACTTCCCCGACCCGACCAGCTTCTCGGTCGGCAAGCTCTATACCGTCAGCTTCTACCGCGAGCTCGCCCGCGCCATGGCCCCCTGGGCGGTCGCCAGCATCCAGAGCACCTCGCCGCTGGTCGCGCCCAACGCCTATTGGACCGTCTCGACCACGCTGGAAGCGGCAGGCCTGAAGACGCACGGCTATCACGTCTACGTCCCCAGCTTCGGCGAATGGGGCTTCGTCCTCGCCTCGCCCGGCGCCCTCGTCGCACCGGGGCCCTTGCCGTCGGGGCTCCGGTTCCTCAACCCCGTCACCGACCGCCTCGCCTTCGCCTTCCCCCCCGACATGGCCCGCCGCCCGACGCCGGTGAACCGGCTGGATAACCAGGCGCTGGTGCGACAGTTCGAGGCCGAATGGTCGCGGTATGAGAGCTAGAATGGTCATCGTCACCCCGGCCCCTTCGACGCCGCCTGCGGCGTCGCTCAGGACAGGCTTGAGCCGGGGTCCCGTTGCCTGCGCCGGACGAAGAAGCGGGACTCCGGGTCAAGCCCGGGGTGACGAAGTCTTCGATGCCTGACCGCCGCACCGTCCTCGCCGGCGGCGCCGCGCTTGCCGGTACGCTCGCGCTACCCGGCTGCGACGCGGCCATCCCTGGCATGCTCGCCGGCGCGGACTTCACCCGCGGCCACCGCCTCCGCGCCAACGACTTCCCAGCTCCCACCGGCGAGCACCGCACCCGCATCGCCATCGTCGGCGGCGGCGTCGCCGGCCTCAGCGCCGCCTGGACGCTCGCCGAGGCCGGCGTCACCGACTTCACCCTGCTCGAACTGGAGGACCGCGCCGGCGGCAACGCCCGCAACGGCCGCAACCACGTCTCCGCCTACCCGCTCGGCGCGCACTACCTCCCCATCCCCAATCCCGAAGCCAAGGCGGTCATCCGCCTCCTCGAACGGCTGAACATCATCACCGGCTGGCAGGACGGCAAACCCGTCTTCGATCCCTTTCAGATCGTCGCCGACCCAGACGAGCGCCTGCTCCACCTCGGCCGCTGGCAGGAAGGCCTGGTCCCGACGCTGGGCCTGACGCCGACCGACAAGGCCGACCTCCACGCCTTCTTCGCCGCCATGACCGCCTTTCGCGACCGCATCGGCCGCGACGGCCGCCCCGCCTTCGCGCTCCCCATGGAGCTGAGCAGCCGCGACCCCGACCTGCTCGCGCTCGACCGGCAGAGCTTCACCGCCTGGCTCCACGCGCAGGGCTGGCGCTCGCCCGTCCTCCACGCCCATGTCCGCTATAGCTGCCGCGACGATTACGGCACCGAGCCGCACGCGGTCAGCGCGTGGGCCGGCGTGCATTACTGGGCCGGCCGGCGCGGCGCGGCCGCCAATTGCAGCGGCGACGCCGTCCTGACCTGGCCCGAAGGCAACGGCCACCTGGTCAATGCCATGGCCGAGCGCGTCCGCGCTCAAATCCGCACTGCGCAGACCACGTTCCGCGTCACCCGCGCCGACGATGGCGTGCGGATAGAGAGCGTCGACGCCGGCTTCCGTGTCACCAATGTGATCGTCGCCGAGTCCGTCATCCTCGCGACGCCGCGCTTCGTCACCACCCGTCTGCTCGGCGAAGAAGCGTCCGATGTCACCTACGCCCCTTGGCTGGTCGCCAACGTCACCGTCGATCGCCCCCCAACCGGCCCCGGCGCGCGGCTCGCGTGGGACAATGTGAGCTGGACCAGCAAGAGCCTCGGCTACGTCGTCGCCACCCACCAGTCGCTCGACGTCACCCCCGGCCCGACCGTCCTTACCTGGTATTATCCCCTTTCGGACGAAGCTCCCGCGATCGCCCGGAAACGCCTGCTGTCCACCCCGCTGGACCAGTGGCAGCGCCTGGTCCGCGACGACCTGCTCCAGACCAACCCCGATCTCGACGGCGCGATCCGCCGCATCGACATCTGGCGCTGGGGCCACGCCATGGCCCGCCCCGTCCCCGGCTATTTCTGGTCCGCCGCGCGCGAGGCGGCGGCGCAACCGCAGCCCCCCCTCTTCTTCGCCCATGCCGACCTCAGCGGCCTCTCGCTATTCGAGGAGGCGAACTATCGCGGCACCAGGGCCGCCGAGGACGCGATGAGCCATCTTGCCATTCCCCATAGCCCGCTGCTGACATGAATCCCTTCTACCCTTGTGGGCGAAGGTGGCCCCGCGTAGCGGGGTCGGATGAGGGAATGTAGGAGCCGAATGACCTACACCGGCACCCACCTCCTCGCCGACCTGACCGGCTGCACCGGCCTCGCCGACATCGTCCGCGTCGAGGCGGCGCTGCGCGAGGCGGTCGCCGCCGCGCACGCCACCCTGCTCGACGTTCGCCTCCACCATTTCGGCCCCGAACAGGGCGTGACCGGCGTCGCGCTCCTCGCCGAATCGCACATCTCGATCCACACCTGGCCCGAGCATGGCTATGCCGCGATCGACATCTTCCTCTGCGGCCGCGCCCACGACCTCGACGCGGCATTGGCGGCAATCACCGGCCGGCTGGAGGCGACCGGCTGCGAGCAACGCCGCATCGCCCGCGGCTTCGGTCTGCCTCCGCAAGAATAAGCTGTCCTACACGTCAACGGCGCGATCTAACCTTTGCTCATGGCCTGTTCCGCCCCGACCCTCCCGCCACCCTACACACGATACTCTCGCAAGGACGTACTTTTCGCGATTCAACGCGATCTTTGTGAACTTTCGCGGACGCCAGGACCTGCACATGATCTCCACATCGCCGCCCGCGCCGCTGCATCCGGCGGCGCTACGGCGTCGTCATGCTCCACACCGCCATTGACGCCGCCGCCGCGCTCGCCATCCTCTGCCCGATGCCGCGCACCATCCTGGTGGTCGACGACGACCCGCACATCCGGCAGCTCCTCGTCTTCGCGCTGGAGAAGGCGGGTTTCGCTTGCGTCGAGGCCGCCGACGGCGAGGCCGCGCTCGCCGGCGTCGCCACGCACGCGCCCGATCTGGTCGTGCTGGATATCAACATGCCGCGCATGGACGGCCTCGAAGTCTGCCGCCGCCTGCGCGCCGAGGGAGACCTCCCGGTCCTGTTCCTGTCCAGCCGCGACGACGAGATCGACCGCATCCTCGGCATCGAGCTCGGCGCGGACGATTACGTCACCAAGCCCTTCTCCCCGCGCGAGGTCGTCGCCCGCGTCCAGGCGGTGCTGCGGCGCACCTCGGCGCGACCGCCCGCCGTCAGCGGCCCCGCCATCCACCACGGCCGCCTGACGCTCGACCTCGACGGCTGGCGCGCCGACTGGGCGGGCGACGAAGTAGCGCTGACGCTGACCGAGTTCTCGATCCTGCGCACGCTCGCCGCCCACCCCGCCAAGGTGTTCAGCCGCGACGCGATCATCGATCGGCTCCACGGCCCCGGCTTCGCGATCACCGACCGCACGATCGACAGCCACATCCGCAACCTGCGCGCCAAGTTCGCCGCGATCGGCGCGACCGACCTGATCGAGACCCGCGCCGGCATCGGCTATCGCCTGGGCGCTTGCGCGGGCGGGTGATTACCCAATCGAAAGAATGGCTTAAACGGCACTGGCCGCGCCTGCGGCTGCGCACCGTGCTGTTCGCGACGCTGTTCGTCGTCGCCGCCCTCCCTGGCTTTGGCGCGGTGTTCCTGCGCGTCTACGAGAACACGCTGGTCCGCCAGACCGAGGCGGAGCTCGTCGCCCAGGGCGCGGCGCTGGCCGCCACCGCCGCGCTCGAATGGTCCGGCGCTCGCCCGGAGCCGCTACCCGCCCCCACCGACCTCCATCCCGAGCCGCCGAGCATCGATCTCAACGCCACCCCCGTCCTGCCCCCACGCCCGCAGCCGACTGCTGCCGGTCTCCCCGACCCGGCGGCGCAAGCGGTGGCGCAGCGCCTCGCCCCCGTCTTCGCCCGGACCCGCCAGGTCACGCTCGCCTCCCCCCTCCTGCTGGACGCGCAGGGCCGCGACGCCAGCGGCTCGTACGCCGCGCTTTCCGAGGTCCGTACCGCGCTCGCCGGCCAGCCCACCACGGTCATCCGCCGCAACGCCGCCTATCGCCAGGTCTATTGGTTCGAATGGCTGAGCCGCGCCGCCGCCATCCGCGTCCACCACGCCCGCCCCGTCGTCGTGAACGGCAAGGTCGTCGGCGTCATCCTCCTGTCCCGCTCCGCCCGCGCCCTGTTCCGCGGTCTCTACGAGGATCGTGGCAAGATCCTCCTCGGCATCGCCGCGATCTTCGCCGCGCTCCTGTTCCTCACCGCCCTCCTCTCGCGCAGCATCGCCCGCCCGGTGGAAGAGCTCAGCGCCGCCACCCGCACCGTCGCGGCCGGCGGCGGCACGGTGCCGGAGCCCCCCGCCACCGCCGCGCTGGAGATCCAGGACCTCTACCGCGACTTCGCCGCCATGGCCGCCGCCATCGAGCGCCGCTCGCGCTACCTGCGCGACTTCGCCCATGCCGTCAGCCACGAGTTCAAGACCCCGCTCGCCGGCATCCGCGGCGCGCTGGAGCTCATCGCCGACCACGACATGGCGCCGGCCGATCGTGCCCGCTTCCTCGCCAACGCCGACGCCGACGCCGGGCGCCTCCAGCATCTCGTCACCCGCCTGCTCGAGCTGGCCCGCGCCGACATGGCCCCCGCCGGCGACGGAATGACCGAACTCGCCGCCACCGCGCGCACCGCCGCCGACGCCTGCGAGGGGCTGACCGTCACGCTGGACCTGCCGCCGCTCCCCTCGGTAGCCGTGCCCCAGCCGGCACTGGAGCGCATCCTCGTCACCCTGCTGGAGAACAGCCATCAGGCCGGCGCGCGCAATGTCGCCCTGACCGGCACGGCTAGCGATGCCGTCACGCTGACCCTCACCGACGACGGCCCCGGCATCGCCCCCGCCGACCGCGCGCGTATCTTCGAGCCCTTCTTCACCACCCGCCGCGCCGAAGGCGGCAGCGGTCTCGGCCTCCCGATCGTCCGCTCGCTCCTCGATTCGGCCGGCGGCACGATCGAGCTGGGCGAGAGCGAGACGGGCGCCTGTTTCCTCCTCACCCTGCCGTCAGCGCACTAATGCCTCGCGCACCCGCGCCAGCGCCGCGCCCTCCGGGTCGTCCTCGCCCATCAGCGCGAACGCCCCCATCAGCGCGAAATGGCAATGGCCATGCACCGTCGCCACCAGCGACCGCGTCAGCGCCGCCGCTCCCGCCTCCGCGCCGAGCGCCCGCGCCACCTCCGCCGCGACGATCGCCGTCAATTCGCCCCGCGCCGCCTCATCCACCTCGGGCATGGCCATCCCGGGCGGCAAGCGGTGGTCATAGATCGCCATCCACAGATGCGGATGCGCCCGTGCGAAGGCGAAATAGCCCCGCACCAGCGCCGCGATCCGGTCCTTGCCCGACTCCGCGAGGCGCGCCCGCAGATGCGCCGCCCACAGCCCGAAGGTCCGCGTGTTGATCGCGAGCACCAGCCGGTCATAGCTGCCGAACAGATTGTAGATCGTGCCCACCGAATAACCGACCCGCTTCGCCACCTCGCGCGCGGAGAAGCGGGCGAACCCCACCTCCGCCATCAGCGCGTGCCCGGCGTCGACGATCAGCGCCTCCAGCTCACCCCGGCTATGGTCCGATCGCCTGCCCATTCCGGTCGTTTACTCAACAAACTGAACGCTGTCCAATTTAGCAATTGAACACCGTTCATTTGTAAGTTATCGAAGCCTTGGGAGACCGGGACATGACCTTCATCACCCTCGTGGCGCTTATCGTCGTCGCTGTGCTGCTCTGGCAGCGCGTCGAGCAATTGCGCGAGCGCGTCGGCGAGCTGGAGCGGGCCACGCTCTGGGCGGCACACGAACGCGACGCCTTGCCCACCGTTCAGGACGAAGGCCGCCCCTCGACCAGCCCAAGGCAAACGGTGGAGGATTTAGCGGTAATCTCGGCCCCGCCACCGATACCCGCTCGCGTCGCCGCCCGGGTCGTCAGCGTCCCGGCCATTGAGACTGTCGAGGGGCACCCTGTGCTCGACGCTGAGCCTGAAACTCGATTCCCTCCCACCGTCCAAGCCATTCCCACCCGCCGTTTCGGCTTCGAGGACATTTTCGGCCGTCAGCTCCCGATCTGGGCCGGCGGCATCACGCTCGCCGTGTGCGGCCTGCTGATCGTCAAATATTCGATCGACGCCGGCCTGCTCTCCCCGCTCGTCCGCATCGTCGGCGGCTTCATGTTCGGCGCCGGCCTGATCGCCGGGGCGGAGGCGGCACTCCGGAACGACGACCGCGTCCGCGACCCACGCGTGCGCCAGGCACTGGCGGGCGCGGGCATCGCAACGCTCTATGGCAGCATCCTCGTCGCGGCGAACGTCTATCATCTCGTCGGCCCGATCCCGGCCTTCGTCGGCCTCGCCGCCGTGACGTTGCTCGCCGCGCTGCTGTCGATCCGCTTCGGCGCGCCGAGTGCCATCCTCGGGCTGGTCGGCGGCCTCGCCGCGCCGGCGCTGGTCGGCGCGGGCGAACCCAACGTACCGCTGCTCGCCTTCTATCTGTCGCTGACCGTCGGCGGGCTGGCGACGCTCGGCCGCGGCCAGCGCTGGCCGTGGCTCGGCGTCGCGGCGCTGACCGGCGGCTTCGGCTGGGGGCTGGTGCTGGTCCTTGGCGGAGTGCTCGACGCGACCGGATCGCTGTCGATCGGGCTGTTCCTGCTGCTGCTGGGCATCGCGCTCCCCGTGCTGCTGTTCGGCGGCGCACGCGGTACGTTGGTTCGCGCCGGGGGAGCGGTTGCCGCGACGGCGCAGCTCGCGCTGCTGGTCGCGACCGGCGGCTTCGCGCCGCTTCACTGGGCGCTGTTCGGGCTGCTCTCGGGGGCGATCGTCTGGCTGTCGCGGCGCGAGGCGAAGCTTGCCGACCTGCCGCTGCCCGCCCTCGCCGTCGCGCTGCTGCTGATGGCGGTGTGGCCCGCGCCGACGGCCGGCCGCCTCGCGCTGGTGCTGGCGGGCGCGGCGCTGATCTATGGCGGCCCCGCGCTGTGGCGGCTGTGGCGAGAGACCGGCCGCCTCGGCGACGCCGGCGCGATCGGCGCGCTCGCCGTCGCCACGCTGGCGCTGCCGCTCTGGCATTTCGATCCCATCGCCGGCCATGGCGACACGCTGCTGGCGCTCCTCGGCGCAATGGTCAGCGGGGGTGCGGCAACGATGGGCTGGCGCGTCGCGGCGCGTGGGCTGGACCAGCGCTTCGCGCTGCTCGTCAGCATCGCGACCGGGCTGATCGCCGCCGCCGACGCGCTCGCCGCGCCGCCGGCAATGATCGCACCCGCCTGGGCCGTCATCGCCGGTGCGCTGCTGCTGTTCGCCGCCCACGCGAAGGATCGCCGCATCGATGTGACGGCATGGCTGCTCGCGCTGCTGGTGCTGCCGGCCCTGCTGGTCGTCCATGGTGATGGGCCGTCGCCGGTCACGCGCGCAACGGGCTGGCTGGACGGCTTCCACCCGCTCAAGACGCTGCGCTGGCTCGTCCCGGCCGCCATCGCTGCGCTGTTCGCCCGACGCGCGCGATCGCCCAGGCTGCGCGATGTCAGTGCCGCCGCCGCAACATTGCTCGCTTATGTCGGCCTGGCGCAGGTGACGCCGCCTGCACTGCTGCCACTTCTCCCTGCCATCGGGCTGGTCGCGCTAGGCTGGTGGCGGCGCGCCGATGCCGCGACGGTCACCGCCGGCGTCCTGGCGGCGCTATGGGCCATGGCACCGCTCGGCCAATGGCTGCTCGCGGGCGCCGGGGCATTGGCGGGCGTACCGCTGCTCGTTACCGCGCTGCCGACACCGGCGGAGGCCGCGACGCACCTGCTCGCGCCGGGGGTAGCGTTGGCGGCGCTGCTCTGGCGCGGCCAGGCAGGGCCGCGCCTGCGGCCCGTCTGCGTCGCCGGGGTGGCGCTGCTGGGCGTCACCGCGCTCCACATCGTCTGGAAGCAGCTGTTTGCGATCGCCACGCTCGACGCGTTCACCCGCTTCGGCATGGCCGAACGCACCGCCTGGGAAGCCCTCCTCGCCTTCGCCGCCGTCGCATTCCACCGCCGCCTGCCGCGCGTCGCTCAAGGTCTGGGTGCGACCGCGCTCGCGCACTTCGCGTGGTTCACGCTGCTCGTCCACAACCCGTTGTTGGGCGTGCAGGCGGTCGGCCGGCTCCCGGTCGCGAACCTGCTCCTGCCCGCTTATGGCATCGCGCTTGCGCTGCTCTGGGCGGCGGGGCGCGAGGCACTGCCCGGCTGGGCGGAACGCGCGCGACAGATCGCGCTGATGCTCGTGATCGGCCTCTTCACCCTGTCCGAGCTGCGCCAGCTCCTCCACGGCTCGCTGTCCGCCAGCGGCGACTTCACCCAGGCGGAAGACATCGCCCGCTCGATCCTCGCCATCCTCCTCGCCATCGGCTTCCTGCAATGGGGCATCCGCAAGCCGAACCGCGACTGGCGCGTCGCCTCGCTGCTGCTCATGCTGGCTGCGGTGGTGAAGGTGTTCCTGTTCGACACCTCGGGCCTCGACGGGCTGCTGCGCATCGGCTCGTTCGCGGCGCTAGGCTTCAGCCTGATCGGCATCGGCTGGCTCTACAGCCGCTATCTGCCGGCCGACGTTAACCCCTCTTCCGCCGACGCAGCTTAGGAGCAAACCCATGTCCGCCCCAGACCTGTCGCTGCTCGCCAAGCGCCGCTTCGCGCCGCTGTTCGTCGTCCAGTTCCTGGGGGCGTTCAACGACAATCTCCTGCGCTTCGCGATGATCTTCCTCGCGACCTTCACCCTCTACCGCGACGAGCCCGGCCGGGCCGAGATGCTGGCGACGGTTGCGGCGGGACTGTTCACCTTGCCCTATTTCCTCCTCTCATCGGTCGCCGGGCAACTCGCGGACGGCATCGACAAGGCGCGGCTGGTGCGCTGGGTCAAGGCAGCCGAGATCGCGATCATGGCGGTGGCGCTCGCGGGTTTCGCTCGGGGGTCGATCCCCATTCTGCTCGGCTGCGTCGTCGCGATGGGCGTCCATTCCACCCTGTTCGGCCCGGTCAAATATTCGATCCTGCCCCAGCACCTCCGCCCGCAGGAGATCATGGGCGGCACCGGCCTGATCGAGGCCGGCACCTTCCTCGCCATCCTGGCAGGACAATTGCTTGGCGGTCTGATCGGCCCTTGGCAGGCCGGCGAAGTGGCGCTCGGCGTCGCGCTCCTCGGCTTCGCGGCGAGCTGGCTCGTCCCCGGCGCCCCGCCCGTGGCGGCCCGGACGCCCGTGGACTGGAACATCGTCCGGGGCACCGTCCGTATCCTTCAGGCCGCTCGCGGCGGGCGCGGGGTGTGGCTCGCGGTGCTCGGCATAAGCTGGTTTTTCGGTGTCGGCACCATCGTCACGTCGCAGCTTACGCCGCTGGCCCACGACACGCTGGGGGCCGGGCCGCGCGTCGTGACGCTCTTCCTGCTTGTCTTCTCGATCGGTGTCGCGCTGGGCTCGCTGTTGGTCAACCGACTGCTCAAGGGCGAGGTCTCCGCCCGCTACGTTCCCGCCGCGGCGCTCGGCATGGCGGCATTCCTGATCGACCTGTGGATCGCCGCCCGCCTCTACACCCCCGGCCCGACCGACTGGCGCGGCTTCATCGCGCAGCCCCAGGGCTGGCACGTCCTCATCGCCCTGGCCGGGCTGGCGGTCACCGCCGGCATGTTCGTCGTGCCGCTCTACGCCTGGCTCCAGACCCATGCCGACCCGGCGCAGCGCTCGCGCATCATCGCGGCGAACAACATCGTCAACGCCGCCGTCACCGTGATGCTGACGATCATCGTCGTGCTGCTGATCGGACACGGCGCGGGCGTGCCCGGCGTCATCGGCGCGCTCGGATTTGCGACGCTGGCGATCGCGTTGATCTCCTGCTGGCTGCTGCCGGAGCCGGTGTTCAAATCGCTCGCCAAGGCGGTGCTGACCACGCTTTACCGCATTGAACTGAAAGGCGCGGAGAACATGCCGCGCGCCGGGGAGCCGGCGGTGGTCGTGGTCAACCACGTCTCCTTCCTTGACGGCCTGCTGCTCGCCGCCTTCCTGCCCGGCAAGCCGACCTTCGCGGTCCATACCCGCGTCGCCCGGGCGTGGTGGGTGCGCCCGTTCCTCAACATCTTCGACGCCTTCCCGGTCGATCCGACCAACCCGATGGCCGCCAAGGCGATGGTCAAGGCGGTGCGCGAGGGGCGGACGCTGGTGATCTTCCCGGAGGGCCGCATCACCGTGACGGGCGCGATCATGAAGGTGTTCGACGGCCCCGGCATGGTCGCCGACAAGGCAGGTGCGCCGATCGTGCCGGTCCGCATCGAGGGTGCGCAGTTCACGCCTTTCTCGCGACTCGGCGGCAAGGTCCGCCGGCGCTGGTTTCCCAAGATCACGCTGACCGTCCTCCCGCCCCGCCATTTCGCGGTCGACGGCGACAGCGCCCGCGCCCGGCGAGCGGCGGCGGGACGCAAGCTGTACGACGTGATGAGCGATACCGCCTTCGCCACCGCCGACCTCGACCGGACGCTGTTCCAGGCGCTGCTCGACGCCAAGGACATCCACGGCGGCGCGGCGCAGGTCGTGGAGGATGTCCAGCGCACCCCGCTGACCTACAGCCGCCTCATCACCGGCGCGCTGGCGCTGGCGGGTCCGCTGTCGCGCGGTGGGTCCCGCGCTACCGCAGGCGGTGCGGCGGTCGGCGTAACCACACGCGGTGAGGCGGTGGGCGTGCTGCTCCCCAACGTCAGCGGCGTCGTCGCGACTTTCTTCGCGCTTCAATACGCCGGCCGCGTCCCGGCGATGCTCAATTACACCACAGGTCTCACCAATCTGCGCGCAGCATGTACGGCCGCCGAGGTGCGCACCATCGTCACGGCGCGTGCTTTCGTCGCGCAGGCCAAGCTCGGCGAGGTCGTTGTCGGGCTGGCGGCGACGGGCATCGACATCGTCTGGCTGGAGGACGTCCGCGATACCATCGGCACGTTCGCCAAGCTGCGCGCGTTCCTCCTCACCCGCTTCGCCGGCCGCCTCCACCGCCGCCATGGCATCTCGCCGACCGATCCCGCGGTCATCCTGTTCACCAGCGGGTCGGAGGGCCTGCCCAAGGGCGTCGTCCTCACCCACCTCAACCTCATCGCCAATTGCGAGCAACTGGCGGCGCGGATCGACTTCAACGAATCCGACGTGGTGCTCAACGCGCTGCCCGTCTTCCACAGCTTCGGCCTGACCGGCGGCACGCTGCTGCCGATCCTCCATGGGGTAAAGACGGTCCTATATCCCTCCCCGCTCCACTACCGGATCGTGCCGGCGCTCGCCTATGACGCCAACGCCACCATCCTGTTCGGCACCGATACCTTCCTCGCCGGCTATGCCCGGATGGCGCACGGCTACGACTTCTACTCGCTCCGCTACATCTTCGCCGGCGCCGAGCGGGTGCGCGACGAGACGCGACGCATCTATGCCGAGAAGTTCGGGCTGCGTATCCTCGAAGGCTATGGCGCGACCGAGGCCGCGCCGGTGATCGCGGTCAACACGCCGATGCATTTCAAGGCCGGCAGCGTCGGCCGACTGCTGCCGGGCGTCGAGGGCCGGCTCGACCCCGTGCCCGGCATCGCAGAGGGCGGTCGCCTCTCGATCCGCGGCCCCAACATCATGGCCGGCTATCTCAAGGCCGACGCCCCCGGCCAGCTCCAGCCGCCAGAGGGCGGCTGGCACGACACCGGCGACATCGTCACGATCGACGACGCCGGCTTCATAACTATTCGCGGCCGCGCCAAACGCTTTGCCAAGATCGGCGGCGAAATGGTGTCGCTTCCCGCGGTCGAGACCTATGCCGCGAAGCTCTGGCCCGACAGCGAGCACGCCGTCGTCACCCGCCCCGACGCGCGCAAGGGCGAACAGCTCGTCCTGTTCACCACCCGCGCCGACGCCACCGCCTCCGCGCTACAAGCCTGGGCCCGCGACAATGGGGTCACCGAACTGATGATCCCCAAGGATATCCGCATCGTCGAGGCGCTGCCCGTGCTCGGCACCGGCAAGCTGGATTACGTGACGATGGGCGCGAACGCGGCTCAGTAGAGCCGCACCTCGATCAGCGACGGGCCGGGGTCCCGCACCGCGCGCAGCAGCGCGGCGGTGAACTTGTCCACCGTATCGACGCTGACCCCCGGCACGCCCATGCTCCTGCCCATCGCGACCCAGTCGATCGTCGGCCGGTCGATGTCGATCATCGCCAGCGCCTGCGGCCCCGGCGCGGAGCCTGCCCCCATGTTTTGATATTCCGCCTTCAGGATCGCGTAACTGTTGTTGGCGAAGATGATCGTGGTGACGGGCAGCCCCTCGCGCGCCTGCGTCCACAGCGACTGGATCGTGTACATCGCGCTGCCGTCGCCGACCATGCACACCGTCCGCCGCTCCGGGCAAGCCAACGCCGCGCCAGTGGCGACCGGAGTCGAATAGCCGATCGACCCGCCCATGTTGTTGATGAGATCGTGCCGCCGCGCACCGACGGTATAGCCCATCGTCTCGCGCCCCGTCGTCAGCGACTCGTCGACGAGGATGCAGTCCTCCGGCAGCGCGTGCGCGAGCGCATGGGCGATACCGATCGGGGTCAGCGCCCCGCTGGGGGCCGGCGTCTCCACCCGCTCCTGAAACCTTGGCGCGACATCGCGCGCGCCGAGCGCGTCGAGCAGCATCTCCAGCCCCACCGCGGAATCCTCGTCCACCTCGACCAGCGAATGAACGAGAGTATCGGGGTCCTTGAGCAGGCTCGGCTGGTCGGGGTAGCTGAAGAACGCCACCGGCTCGCCCGTCTCGACGGTGATGAGGTGCTTGAACCCCGCCAGAAACGCGCGTGCCGGCGCGACAGAATAGGGGATCCGTTCCAGCGTCACCCGCCCCGCGCCGCGTTCAAGCCGGTTGGTGAAGAACTGCGACCCCAGCCGGCACCCCGTCGCCGCCGCCACCTTGCCGGCGAGTTCCAGTCCCTTCCCACGACACGCCGTATTGGCGAGGATGAGCAATGTCGGTTCACCCGAGCGCAAGACCCCGGCGACATGGTCGATGCGCGCGACAGGCGGCGGCTTCGGCGCATCCCGCACCGGCTTCTGGACGATCGGCCCCCCCGCATCCTGCCACGCCGTATCCCCCGGCAGGATCAGCGTCGCGATCCGCCCTGGATGTTCGGACGCCTTCGCTACCGCAGAGGCGGCATCCCAGGCGATCGACCGCGACGAATCCGCGCGCCGCACCCAATGGCTGAGCGGCCGCGCCAGTCCTTCGATGTCCGACGTCAGCGGCGCATCGTACCGCAGATGCTTCGCCGCATGTTCACCGACGATGTTGACCATACCCGACGACGCGCGGCGCGCGTTATGGATATTGGCCAATCCGTTCGCGAGCCCCGGCCCCAGGTGCAACAGCGTCGACGCGGGCTTCTGCCGCATCCGATACCAGCCGTCCGCCGCGCCCGTGCACACGCCCTCGAACAGGCACAGCACGCTCTTCATCCGGGGATTGTCGAGCGCCGCCAGAAAATGCATCTCCGACGTGCCGGGGTTGGCGAAGCACACCTCCACCCCCTGGTCCGCCAGCGTCGTGACCAGACTCTCCGCGCCGTTCATGCTTGCTCCTCCAGCCGTTCGCGGGCGCTTCATAACCCAGCGGAGCGGCGCTGACGCAAGTTTCGGAACCGAAGGCGCTGTCTGAACCGATCGCGGCACGGCGGGTTGATCCCGGCGATGAACAAGGATCACTATCGCTGGCCGTCGGCGGGCCCGACCGGGTCGAGCGCATCGCCATGCTGTTCGTGACACTGCCCGGCGTCGGCCATTTTCCGCAACGCTAGGCGCCAGCGGCGCTGCTCGCACACCTGCTGCCTTCTCCTTGCCGGATAAGGCTGAAAGTTACATCCAAACTAAAGGGGCAGACCGATAATTGGCTGGTTACCGCGCTGTTTCAGGCAGTAAAACCGCTGAATGGTGGAGCCGTGGGGGATCGAACCCCAGACCTTCGCAATGCCATCGCGACGCTCTCCCAGCTGAGCTACGGCCCCATCCTTCCAGGAAGGCGCGTCCCTAGCGAGGACGTGGCCGGCTGGCAAGCGGCGTTCTTCGCGGTTCGGCGCAGCCGAACCGGGCTGCCCCGGCCCATTCCCCGGCCCAACCTCCCGACAGAATATGCTATGGGAGGTCGGGTGGGGGAGTGGGCCGGCGCAGCCATCCGCGTGAGCGGATCAAATCAATGTTCGTCTTCGTCGTTCGGGGCTTCGACACCCAGGTCGTCGTCACCGCCCAGATCGACCTCGTCGTCGGCCGAGGGCTCCTCGTCCTCGCCGGTGATCGTGGCGATATCCTCCTCTTCGCCTTCCAGATCGCTGTCGGGGGCCTTGTCGGCCACCTTCGCCTGCTCGAAAGCGAGCGGCTGCTTGGACTTGAGGATCGGCTCCGGCTGCCACGCATAGCTGCACGCGATGCAGGTGACAGGGTCCTCGTTCTTGAGGTCATAGAAGCGCGTCGCGCATTTCGGGCACGAGCGCTTCGTGCCCCATTCCGGCTTGATCATGCCATGAAGGCCTTTCGATAGGGTGTTCGGGAGTGTTCCACTCCGCAAAATCGGGTGCGCCTTGCCATGGCGCAACCCCCCTGTCAAAGCCGCGGCCCCATGCACGCCCCCCTGACCGACCCTGGCCCCCGCCCGTTCGAGATCGCCACGACGGGGCCGCTCAAGGGGCGCATCGACGTTCCCGGCGACAAGTCGATCAGTCACCGCGCGGTGATGTTCGCCGGCCTGGCGGTTGGCGAAAGCCGGATCGAGGAGCTGCTGGAGGGCGAGGACGTTCTCGCCACCGCCGCCGCCATGCGTGCAATGGGTGCGAGCATAGAGCGGGGCGAGGACGGCGTCTGGCACATCCACGGCGTCGGCGTAGGCGGCCTGCTCCAGCCGGAAGCGGCACTCGATATGGGCAATTCGGGAACGTCGACCCGGCTGCTGATGGGCCTCGTCGCGTCGCATCCGATCACCGCCACCTTCATCGGCGACACCAGCCTGTCGCGCCGGCCGATGGCGCGGGTGATCGAGCCGCTTCGCCGGATGGGCGCGGACATTACCGCCAGTCCGGGCGACCGCCTGCCGCTGATGGTGCGTGGGCTCTCGCCCGCCGTGCCGATCCGCCACACGCTTCCGGTCGCCTCGGCGCAGGTCAAGTCGGCGGTGCTGCTCGCGGGCCTCAACACGCCCGGCGTGACCACGGTGATCGAGCCTGTCGCGACCCGCGATCATTCGGAGCGGATGTTGCGCGGCTTCGGCGCGGAACTGGACGTGGAGCAGACACCCGAAGGCCGCATCATCTCGCTGCGTGGCGAAGCGGAACTACAGCCACAACATATCGTGGTCCCCGGTGATCCCTCTTCCGCCGCCTTCTGGACGGTAGCGGCGCTGGTCGTGCCCGGGTCGGACGTCGTGATCGCCAACGTCCTGCTCAACCCGACGCGTGACGGCATCTACCGCACGCTCAAGCTCATGGGCGGCAACATTACGGTCGAAGACGAGCGCGAAGTCGGCGGCGAGCGCGTCGGCGACTTGCACGTTCGTCATTCCGCGCTGACCGCGATCGAGGTGCCGGCCGAGCTCGCGCCGAGCATGATCGACGAATATCCCATACTCTTCGTTGCCGCCGCCTTCGCGCGGGGCTGCACCGTCGCGCGCGGCGCCCACGAGCTGCGGGTGAAGGAGTCCGATCGCATTGCCGCGATGCTGGCGGCGCTGGGAGCGGTCGGCGTTCAGGTCGAGGAGCATGACGACGGCCTCACCATCCGGGGGTCGGGCGGCGAGCCGCTCCCTGGCGGTGGCCGGATCGTGACCCGGCTCGACCATCGCATCGCGATGAGCATGGCCATCGCCGGCTTGCACACGACCCGGCCGATCGCGATCGATGACGCGCGCCCGATCGCCACGAGCTATCCGCAGTTCCTCGCGACGGTGGCCCGCCTCGCCTCCCCTCCCCGTTGGCTGAACCTGTGATAATTGCGGTCGACGGACCCGCCGCGTCGGGCAAGGGCACGGTCGCCAAGGCGCTCGCCCGCCACTACAGGTTGCCGCACCTCGATACCGGCCTGCTCTATCGCGCGGTCGCGGCGACGGTGCGGCGGCTGGAGCTCGATCCGGCGCGTGAGGCCGATGCGGTCGCCGCGTGCGATTTCGACGAACTGACGCTGGCCGATCCGGTGCTCCGGACCGACGAGATCGGCCAGCTCGCGTCGGTCGTCTCGGCCCACCCACTGGTGCGTGCGGCCTTGCTGCAACGCCAGAAGCGTTTCGCCCATCAGCCGGGTGGCGCCATCCTGGACGGGCGTGACATCGGCACGGTCATCGCGCCCGACGCCGACGCCAAGCTGTTCGTCAAGGCGACGCCGCAGATCCGCGCCCGGCGGCGTCATACGGAGCTGCACGCGCACGGCTCGACGCTCAGCTATGACAAGGTGCTCGCCGACATTCGCGCCCGCGATGCCCGCGACATGGGCCGCGACGCCGCGCCGCTGGTCATGGCCACCGATGCCGCGCTACTTGACACCAGCTTCCTGTCGATCGACGCCAGCGTGCAACGGGCAATCGCACTGGTGGAAGCGCGCATCCAAGGGAAGTAAGCGCTACCCGCTTGCCGCCTTTTGCTGTTCGAGGTGCAGGTATGCCGGATTGAACCCGGCTACCCTCCGCAACTTTTCCCACGCCGGGAAGAAAATCGTCCGTTTCGTGCGCGTGATCAGGCCCTCCGCCTCCAGTGCGCGCAGCATCCGGTTGACGTGGACGGAGGTAAGGCCGAGCGCGTCGCCGAGTTGCTCCTGCGTCATCGGCAGCTCATAGCCATATTCGGCCGCCAGGTCGTGCCGGTCGAGCCGCACCGCCACCTCGCACAGCAGATGCGCGATCCGCGCGCGCGCATCCCGCCGCCCGACATTGACCAGCCATTCGCGCGAGATCGAGCCCTCGACCTGGATGTTGACCGCCATGGCCTGACCAACGACCGGCCGATCGAACAGAAGCTCGCGCAGCGCCTTGCGCGGCACCATCGCCACCGTGACATCGGTCAGCGCCTGAATATTGTGGTCGGCCGTATCGAGGAACAGTTGCTGCAGGTCGAGCGCATCCCCGGGGAACTGCACCGCCAGAATCTGTCGTGCACCGTCCTCGACCAGCTTCTGCCGAAAGGCGAAACCGCGACACAGCACCGCGCAATTGCCCGGCGCTTCACCCTCCCGGGCGATATACGCCGAAGGCCTCAGCTCGCGGATGACATGCGGCAATTCGAGTATCGCTCGCTCGTCGTCCTGAGCGAGCGCGACGTGACTGTTCAGCTTGCTGACCAATAATGCGAGCGGAGGAATGGTGGATAACATGGGAGCTCCTGCCAGGGGCGGGAGCAACGTCGCTCTCAGCGCTGATGCCCTTATCGGACAGCGATAAATCTGTGTTATACCCCTTGTAGCTTTTGTCCTTAACGTATGTCCGCACCGTACGGATAATAGTTGGAGGAGCGAAACGGAGCCAGAATGCCCTAGCTTGTCGTATCCGCCCCGCTCGGCTATGGCGCGCGCGTCCAGCGAGCCTCGTCTCGCGGAGGAAGGCGCGGAGACGGGTTCTCACGCGCCCTTTTCGCATTAGCGTCAAGGCCTCCGCTGAAGAGCTTCGCCGGACGCCGCGGCCCGCATGAGGCGGTCGCGGCGGCATCGGCTTGAAGACCGCCGGAGACAACCGGCCGGCCGGCAATGAAGACTGAGGAATACCTGACGCTTATGGCTACCCAAGCCCTTCCCACCCGCGACGATTTCGCGGCGATGCTCGACGAGATGTTCGGCGGCGCCGACAGCTTCGAGGGCCGCGTGGTCCACGGCACCGTCACCGCCATCGAGAACGACATGGCCGTTATCGACGTCGGCCTTAAGTCCGAAGGCCGCGTGCCGCTCCGCGAGTTCGCCGCCCCCGGCCAGAAGGCCGAGTTGAAGGTCGGCGACGAGGTCGAGGTCTATGTCGATCGCGTCGAGAACATGCACGGCGAGGCGATGCTGTCGCGCGACCGCGCGCGCCGCGAGGCGGCGTGGGACAAGCTGGAGACCGAATTCGCCAAGCAGGCGCGTGTCGAGGGCGTGATCTTCGGCCGCGTCAAGGGCGGCTTCACCGTCGACCTGTCGGGCGCGGTGGCTTTCCTCCCCGGCTCGCAGGTCGACATCCGCCCCGTGCGCGACGTCACCCCGCTGATGGACATTCCGCAGCCCTTCCAGATCCTCAAGATGGACCGCAAGCGCGGCAATATCGTCGTATCGCGCCGCGCGGTGCTTGAAGAGACTCGCGCCGAGCAGCGTTCGGGCCTCATCATGAGCCTGGCCGAAGGCCAGATCATCGAGGGCGTGGTCAAGAACATCACCGATTACGGTGCATTCGTGGATCTGGGCGGCATCGACGGCCTGCTGCATGTCACCGACCTGTCCTACAAGCGGGTCCAGCATCCGTCCGAGGCGCTCAACATCGGCGACACGGTCAAGGTGCAGATCATCCGGATCAACAAGGACACGCAGCGCATCTCGCTCGGGATGAAGCAGCTTGAATCGGACCCGTGGGACGGCGCGGCGGCGAAATATCCGATCGGCGCGAAGCTGTCGGGCCGCGTGACCAACATCACCGAATATGGTGCGTTCGTCGAGCTCGAGGCAGGCATCGAGGGCCTGGTCCACGTCTCCGAGATGAGCTGGACCAAGAAGAACGTTCATCCGGGCAAGATCGTCTCGACCTCGCAGGAGGTCGACGTGATGGTGCTCGAGGTCGACGAGGACAAGCGCCGTATCTCGCTCGGCCTCAAGCAGGCGCAGAACAACCCGTGGGAGGCCTTCGCCGCCGCCCATCCCGTCGGCTCGACCGTCGAGGGCGAAGTCAAGAATGCGACCGAGTTCGGGCTGTTCATCGGCCTCGACAACGATGTCGACGGCATGGTCCACATGTCCGACATCGC
>CAXTHQ010000022.1:0-32191 GCA_964244185.1 uncultured Sphingomonas sp. | reverse complement strand
GGCAAGGGCGAATACGTCATCCTCGACGCCGACAGCCACGCCTCGATCTACGACGGCTGCGCGCAGGGCAATGCCGAGATCGTCCGCTTCCGCCACAACAGTGTCGAGGACCTCGACAAGCGCCTCGGACGGCTTCCCAAGGAGCCGGGCAAGCTCGTTGTTCTGGAAGGCGTTTATTCGATGCTCGGCGATGTCGCGCCGCTCCGGGAGATGGTCGCGGTCGCCAAACGGCACGGCGCGATGGTCTTGTCCGACGAGGCGCATTCGATGGGCTTCTACGGCCCCAACGGCCGCGGCGTGTACGAGGATCAGGGTTGCGCGGACGACGTCGATTTCGTCGTTGGCACCTTCTCCAAGTCGGTCGGCACGGTCGGGGGCTTCTGCGTATCCAACCATCCGAAGTTCGAGGCGATCCGCCTCGCCTGCCGCGCGTACATCTTCACCGCCAGCCTGCCGCCGAGCGTCGTCGCCACCGCCGCCGCCTCGATCCGCAAGCTCCGCTACGCCCACAACAAGCGCCAGCATCTGTGGGAAAACGCCCGACATCTGCACGGCAGCCTGACCCGGCTCGGCTTCAAGCTCGGCACCGCGACGCCCGAGAGCGCGATCATCGCGGTCATCCTCGACGATCAGGAACAGGCGGTGACGATGTGGCAGGCGCTGCTCGACAGCGGCGTCTACGTCAACATGGCGCGCCCGCCCGCGACGCCGGCCGGCACCTACCTCTTGCGCTGCTCGCTGTGCGCGGAGCACCGCCGCGACCAGGTCGACCGCGTCATTGCGCTGTTCGAGACCGCGGGGCGGGCCGTGGGGGCGATCGGCTGAGCCGCCATCGTCTGGCTTTCCCGGAGTCGGACGATAGGGTAAACGCCGTCGCGTGAGCGGGCACGATCTCACCACCCCCGGGGGCGGGGGAAGCTGGCGCACCATCACGCTGGTGGTGATGGCGCTCGCGGGCGTCGCATCGGTGGTCGCGCTCATCCTCACGCTCGCCAACGCCAACCGCCAGCGCGACGAGGCGCTGGGCGCGCAGCGGCACAGCTATGACGTGATGGTCCTGGCCCGCACGCTGTCGGGCACGATCGCGCGCGCCGAAGCGTCGCTGGGGCGCTATGTCATCTCGGGCGACCAGCAGCTCGGCCAGCTCTATTCTGACAATTGGGAGGCGGCGGCCTCGCAGCTCGACCAGCTCGACCGCATCACCAGCGACGGCCAGCAGGGACAGATCGATGCCCTTCGCCGAGCCTATCTAAAGCGCGGGGCCGAGCTCAGCCTGATCGCGCTCTCGACTCGCTATCGCAAGAACGGCCAGGCGATCGCGCTCTATTACAAGGCGCGCCAGGCGCCGACCCTGGCGCAGATCGACCAGGCGCTCGACGCGGTCGGCAACCAGGAGCGCGCGCTGCTCAATCAGCGCACCGCCGCCGCGATGCGCTCGGTCAGCCGGTCGAGCCAGGTCGCCGGCATCCTCGCCGCGTTCGGCGCGCTGCTGGTGCTCGGCGCGGCGGGGCTGGGCTGGATCACGGTGCGCAGCCTCGCCGAGGCAGGAGTGGCCGAAGCCGAAGCCGATGCGGCGCGCGACCGGGCGGCGGAGCTGGCCGGCGCGGTGGCGCAGGCGACTGACGAGCTCCGCGTCCAGGAGGCGCGGCTGCGGCAGGTGCAGAAGATGGAGGCGGTCGGCCAGCTCACCGGCGGCATCGCCCACGATTTCAACAATATGCTCGCCGTCGTTACGGGTGG
Source organism: uncultured Sphingomonas sp. (assembly GCA_964244185.1). Taxonomy (GTDB): domain Bacteria; phylum Pseudomonadota; class Alphaproteobacteria; order Sphingomonadales; family Sphingomonadaceae; genus Sphingomonas. Next base: position 30,451 of record CAXTHQ010000022.1, on the reverse strand, counting down.
ACTGGAGCTGGCCGCGCGCGCGCTGGCCACCAATCCCGCCGCCGCCCGCCGCCATATCGACAGCGCCGCCGAGGGCGCCGACCGCGCCGCTGCGCTTACCCGCCGCCTGCTCGCCTTCAGCCGCGAGGAATCGCTCAAGCCCGAGCCCGTGCAGCTCGGGGCGCTCGTCGCCGGGATGCGCGACCTGCTCGACCGCACGCTCGGCGACGGCGTCACGATCATGCTCGGCGATACCGGCCGCGACTGGTGCGTCCGCGCCGACAAGGTGCAGCTCGAAAACGCCATTCTCAACCTCGCGGTCAACGCCCGCGACGCGATGGACGGGCGCGGCGACCTGACCATCGCGACCGGCGCGGCGACGCTGACGGAGGGCGCGCTCCCGCCCGGCGACTATGTCACCGTCGCGGTCACCGACACCGGCTGCGGCATGAGCCCCGACGTCGCCGAGCGCGTCTTCGAGCCCTTCTTCACCACCAAGGGCGTCGGCAAGGGCACCGGCCTTGGCCTGTCGCAGATCTTCGCGCTGGTCGACCAGCTCGGCGGCGAGGTCGGGATCGACACCGCGCCGGGCCGGGGCACCACCGTCAGGCTCCATCTGCCGCGCGACCACGCCGGCGCCCGCGAGACGACGCGCCTGGAACTGGCCGCCGCCCAGCCCTCCCGCCGCGCTGCGCTCGACATCCTCGTCGTGGAGGACGACCCGCGCGTCCTCGCGTCGACCATGGCGGCGCTGACCGAGCTCGGCCACCGCCCGCTCGCCTGCGAGGATCCGCTCGCCGCGCCCGCGCTGCTGGAGGCGGCGGACGGCGTCGACCTGATCATCTCCGACGTGCTGATGCCGCGCCAGACCGGCCCGGAAATGGCGGCCGGCCTTGCCGCGCGCTGGCCGGCGACGCCGATCCTGTTCGTCACCGGCTTCGCGGGCGAGGTCAACGCGGCGGAGTTCGGCGACCGTCCGGTGTTGCGGAAGCCCTTCACGCTGGCCGCGCTCGAACGCGCGCTGGCCGACGCAGTGCCCGACGAGCCGCCCGAGCAGATCGCGGCGGAGTAATGCGCAGGGGGTAACGGGAGGGGCCAGCGCATCACCCAAAACAGGTGACGCCCCTGCCTTTCCCCCCTACAGCGCCCCTACCCCCGCCGGACGCCCCCTTTGAAATCCATCGACCGTTACATGGCCCGGCTGATCGCGTTGCCGCTGTTTTCGACGCTGGTGATCGCGGCGATGCTGCTCATCCTCGACCGCATGTTGCGGCTGTTCGACTTCGTCGCGACCGAGGGCGGTCCGGTCAGCGTCGTGTGGAAGATGCTGGCCAACCTGCTGCCCGAATATCTTGGCCTCGGCATTCCGATCGGGCTGATGCTCGGCATCTTGCTCGCCTTTCGTCGGCTCGCCACCACGTCGGAGCTCGACGTGATGCGCGGCGTGGGCATGAGCTACGGCCGGCTGCTGCGCGTGCCCTTCATGTACGCGATCGTGCTGGCCGCGCTCAACCTGGCGATCGTCGGCTATGTCCAGCCCCGCGCGCGCTATGCCTATGAAGGCCTGCGCTTCGAGCTGCGCACCGGCGCGCTTGGTGCGTCCATCAAGGTCGGCGAGTTCGCGCATTTCGGGCCGAAAATGACGATCCGCATCGAGCAGAGCCACGACAAGGGCCGCCGCCTCCAGGGCATCTTCGTCCACCAGCAGTCCGCGCCCGACAAATGGGTTTCGGTGACCGCGCAGGGCGGCGAGTTCCTGGCGACCGACGATCCCGACACGATCATCTTTCGCCTCACCAATGGCACGCTCATTCACAACGACCCGAAGTTCGCCGCGCCGCGCATCCTCACCTTCACCTCGCACGACCTGCCCATCCCGCTGCCGAAGTACGAGAACTTTCGCACGCGCGGCGGCCGCAACATCGAATATACGCTGCCCGAGCTGGCGCGGCTCGGCCGTCACGCACAGACGCGCGAACTCAGAAACCAGAGCCGCGCCGAGTTCCACTTCCGCCTGGCGGAGGTAGCCTCGATGTTCCTGCTGCCGATGCTGGCGCTCGCGCTGGGCGTCCCGCCCAAGCGCTCGACCTCGGCGGTCGGCGTCTTCCTGTCGATCGTGATGATCGTGACCTATCACAAGATCAACCAATATGCTGCCGACTTCGGCGAGCTCGGTCGCGTCGATCCGCTGATCGCGTTGTGGGTGCCCTTCTGCCTGTTCGCGGCGCTGGTCTTCTGGCTTTATTACCAAATCGCCTATGTCCCCGGCGGCCAGCCGATCGGCGGGCTGGAACGAGTCTTCGGCAAGGTCGGCAAGGCGATCGGGCGGCTCCTGCCGGGCCGGCGAAAGGAGGCCACGGCGTGACCAGTTTTTTTCCGTCGCCGACCGTGGCGTTCTACATGGGGCGCATGTTCCTGGTGCGGACGTTCGGGATGCTCGCCGTGCTGGTGATCGTCCTCCAGGCGCTCGACCTGCTCAGCGAGTCGGGCAAGATCCTGGGCGTCGCGGGCAATACCGACGTGCAGGTCTGGACCTACGTCTCGCTGCGCGCGCCGCAGATCGTCGCGCGGTTCCTGCCCTTCTCGGTCCTGCTCGGCACGATCCTGACGCTGATTCAGATGAACCAGAACTCGGAGGTGGTGGCGCTCAAGGCATCGGGTCTCTCCGCACATCAGGTGCTCGCGCCGCTGATCGTCGCCAGCCTCGGCGTCGCGGCGCTTTCCTTTGCGTTCAACGACCGTGTCGTGTCGCGCGCCACCGCGACGCTCAACGCGTGGCAGGCCGTCGACTACGGCCCGCTGCCCCGCGATCACGGCGTCAGGGCGAATGTCTGGGTTCGCGACGGCGACGATCTGGTCGAGGTCGAGCACATCGCCGGGCGCGCCGCGGCGACGCGACTGGGCAACGTCACCATCTACGACCGCACGGGCGGCAACCTGGTGTCGATCATCCGCGCTCCGCAGGGTCGCCGCGAAGGCGACGCGTGGCGCGTCGGCCCCGCCAGCCGCTTCGACGTCACGACCGGCCGGGTGACGGCGCTGGGCAGCATCCTCGTCGCGCGCGGCGTGCGGCCCGACCAGTTCACGCTCGGCCCGGTCGACGCCGACGGCCTGTCCTTCGGGGCGTTGCGCGCGGCGATCAGCGACCTCGCCGACGCCGGCCGCCCGACCAAGCCGCTCGAAGGTTCGCTGTGGCACAAGCTGTCCGGTCCACTCTCGGCGGTGCTGATGCCGCTATTGGGCGCGGTCGCCGCCTTTGGCCTCGCGCGATCGGGCCAGCTCTTCATCCGCGCCGTAATCGGCATGGCGCTCGGCTTTGCCTATTTCGTTGCCGATAATTTCGCGCTCGCGATGGGCAACCTCGGGGCCTACCCGCCTTTCCTGGCGGCATGGGCACCGTTCCTGCTGTTCTTCCTGATCGGTGAAGCGGTGCTGGTGAGGACCGAGGAGTAACACGTCATGCCGGCCCTGAGCCGGCACCCAACGGCGGATGTCTCATACGACCGGAATAACGCCGAGCGTTACGACCAGATCTGAATTGGACCCCGGCTCTGCGGCCGGAGTGACGAAGTTCAGCGAACCCCCATCGTGCTCCGCGCGATCTTGCCGACCAGGTGCGGCAGCCCGGCATAGCTCGCCTTGTGAAAGGGCGAGCCCTCCTCAAGCGCCGCCGTCAGCCGTCGGTGCGCCTCGCCGAGCGCATGATAGGGCAGACCCGGCAGCAGATGATGCAGCGCGTGATAGCGCAGCCCCACCGGCGCCCACAGCATCGGCAGCAGCGTGGGCGGGGGCACGTTGACCGAGTCTAGATACTGCGCGGTTACGCTCATCGCCTCGCCGTCATTTTCCCACAGATGCGCGACCAGCGTCCGCACCTGGTTGAGCACCGCCACCGCCGCCGCGATCGCGAAGCCGATTGCGAAGGCGCGCAGCGGCAGCACGCCCGTCGCGACCAGCGCGATCAACGCCACCGCCCACAGACCTGCTACCGTCTCGACACGGTTCCAGTAGGTCCGCGCCTCGCCCTCGGGCGCGCGGCGGCGGAATTGCGGGTTGATCGACAGCGCCGAATAGCGCTCCATCACGACGCGGCGCAGCCCCGGCACGACCACCGACAGCGGCGCCAGCAGCCCATAGCGGATCAACAGTCCCAGCGGCGCCAGCGCCGACACCAGAATGAACGCCGGCAGCGTCCACGGCTTCATCAGCGCCAGCGGCAGATATTCGGGGTCGTCGACTGTGCCGTAGCGCGTGCGAGCGTGATGGAGGTTGTGGACGCCCTCGTACATGAAGGACGGGATCAGCATCGGCACGCCGACCAGCGCGTTCCAGCCGTTGCGAAACCCGCGCATCGCCGAATGCTTCATGTGGCTGACTTCATGGATGAAGCTCATCGCGCGATACAGCGCCAGCACCGCCACCACGGCCGCCGCGACCGCCCAGCCGCCCCGCAGCATCACCGCCCCGACCAGCGCCGCGTAACCGACGCCCACCGACGCAATGAGATCCGTCCAATACACCCCCGGCCGCGCCGCGACGAGGTCGCGCGTCAGTTCGGCGGCGGCGCGCAGCATCGCCTTGTCGTCCTGCACCTTCAGCGGCCTGGCCGCCGCGGCCGCCGGTGCACGCGCATCGAGGGTGATCGTGTTCATCGACGTAGCCATGGCAGGAAGATAGTGGCGCGAGCGTGGCAATCCAAGCTTCCAGCCCTCCCCCGTAGAAGGACAGGCTTGCCCCCACATTCACCGTCGCGCAAAAGACCGCCGGTCAGCCACACCTGACGTGGATGCCGGCACGAGGCCGGCATGACGAAAAGGTAGTCCATGCCCCTCACGATCCGCCCGGTCACCACCAAGGCCGACCGCAAAGCCTTCGTCGACTTCCCCTTCCGCCTCTACCGCGACGATCCGAACTGGGTGCCGCCGCTCATGGGCGAAGCGCTCGGCATGATAACGCCGGAGAAGAACGGCTGGTACAGCCATGCCAAGGCGCAGCTTTTTCTCGCCGAGGAGGACGGCCAGATCGTCGGCCGCATTTCGGCGCATATCGACACGCTCGCGCTGACGATGCCCGCCGCGCAGGGTTTTGGCCCGGCCGTCGGCCAGTGGGGGTTGATGGACGCGTCCCGCGAGGACGTCTTCCAGGCGCTGCTCGCCAAGGCGGAGCAATGGCTGCGCGATCAGGGGATGACGCGCGCGCTCGGCCCGGTTTCGCAGTCGATCTGGGAAGAGCCCGGCCTGCTCGTCCAGGGCTTCGACCACCCGCCGACGATCATGATGGGCCACGACAAGCCCGAGTATCAGGGCTGGATCGAGCGCGCGGGCTATACCGTCGTCAAACAGCTCATGACCTACGACCTCGACATCACCCAGGACTTCCCGCCGATCGTCAAGCGCATCATCCGCTCGGGCGAGAGCAACCCGCGCATCCGCGTCCGCGAGGTGAACAAGAAGAAGTTCGAGGAAGAGGCCGCGATCATCCTCGGCATCCTCAACGATGCGTGGAGTGACAATTGGGGTTTCGTCCCGCTGACCCCGCCCGAGATCAAGGACGTCGGCGTCAAGCTGAAGCCGATCGTCTTCAACGACCTGATCCGCATCGCCGAGCTGGACGGCCGGCCGGTGGCCTTCATGATCACGCTTCCCGACCTCAACGAGGCGATCAAGCCCCTGCACGGCTCGCTCCTCCCCTTCGGCTGGGCCAAGCTGCTGCTCTGGCTGCGCGCGCCCAGGGTCCGGACGATGCGCGTGCCGCTGATGGGCGTCGTCAAGGAACTGCAGAGCTCGCGGATGGCGTCGCAGCTTGCGTTTATGATGATTGAGTACATCCGCCGGGCGTCGGTCGAGCGCTATGGCGCCTCGCGCGGCGAGATCGGCTGGATCCTGGACGACAACCAGGGAATGCGCTCGATCGCCGAGACGCTCGATAGCCGGATCAACAAGACGTATAACGTGTACGAGCGGAAGCTATAAATCCTGAGGATTGCGGTTAGAACACCACCGCCCCACCCGTCACCACGCGCAGATCGGGCGCGTCGCGATCGAGCCCCGCGCCGACCAGGATGTCGAGCTGCGTCCGCTTCGTCGGCTGCCACGCCAGCGATCCGGCCGCGAACACGCGCGTCTGGTGGCCGCCCGGGTCGTCGTCGCGCGTCACCTGCATCTCGCCGACCGCGGTCAAACCGTCGGTCAGCTCATAGCCGAGCCCCAGCACCTCGTTGAGGAGGAGATGCCGGCCGGCGCCATCCTCGTCGGGCTGAGCATCGACCTCGCTGGTCAGTTGCAGGTTGAGCTTGTCCGACACGTCGTAGGTCACCGGCACCACCAGACCCGCGCCCCACGTCCCCGCGCCGATCGGCTGGCGGCCGACCGGCAGCGTCACCGAGGGCTCGATCGCGAACGACAGCCCCTTGCCGTCGGGGTTCTTCAGATTCTGGCGGAGGCCGATCTGGACGTCGCCGACGCGCCCCGCCCGGTCGATCTGTCCCGTCGCCTTGTCGCGCGTCCGGTCATGGCCATAGGGGGTCCAGGCGACCTGGATCTCCGCCGTCGGCGTCAGGCCGAACCGCGCCTGCAGATCGCCGATCAACACGGTGTCCTCGCGCTGGCTGGCGTCCTCGTCCCTGGTCCAGTCGAGCGCCGATATCTCGAACTGGACATGCCCCGGCTCGGTCGTGCAGCCCGACTCCCCCAGGCTCGGCCGGTTGGGACAAAAGCGCGGCCCATCCGCCTGCGCCCAGGCGGGCGCCGCCAGCAGGCCGAGCAACAACAATGCCTTGGTCATCGCAATTTCACCCAGGTTGGCGCGTGGTCGCTGGCCTTCTCCCGGCCACGATATTCCTTGTCGACGCCCGCGTCCTGCAGGCGATCCGCCGCCTGCGGGCTGAGCAGCAGATGGTCGATGCGGAACCCCGCATCGCGCTGCCACGCGCCGGCCTGATAGTCCCAGAAGGTCCATACGCCCCCCCTCGGCACCCGCGTGCGGAGCGCGTCGGTCCAGCCCTGTGCGAGCAGCCGCCGGTAGGCCTGCCGGCTCTCGGGCTGCATCAGCGCGTCCGGGGCCATCGCGCGCACCGAGAAGGTGTCGTTGTCGTTGGGGATGACGTTGTAATCCCCCATCAGCACCGCCGGCCGCTCCTCCGCCAGTACCGCCCGCGCCCGTGCGGCGAGTCGTTCCATCCAGCGCAGCTTGTAATCGAACTTCGGCCCCGGCTGCGGGTTGCCGTTGGGCAGATAGATCGAGGCGACGATCATCCCGCCGACCTCGCACTCCAGATAGCGGCTATGCTCGTCCTCCGGCTCGCCCGCCAGCCCGCGATGCCGCTCGACCGGCGTTTCCCCCTTGGCGAGCACCGCGACGCCGTTGAATCCCTTCTGCCCGTGCCACACGGCACCGTATCCCGCTGCCTCGATGTCGGCCTGAGGAAAAGTGTCGTCGGAGGATTTCAGTTCCTGGAGGCAAACCACGTCCGGCTGCTGCTCGGCCAGATACTCGACCAGCCGCGGCAGCCGCGCCTTGATGCCGTTGACGTTGTAGGTGACCAGCTTCACGCCCGCCTGCTTAGCGGCTGGGCCACGCGCGGCTAGATCGAAAAGCTCGATCCGCATCCGCACCCGGACGCCGCCTGCGGGTTTTCCACCTTGAACGCCGCGCCACCGAGCGATTCGACGAAGTCCACCCGCGCCCCGCGCACCAGATCGAGGCTCATCGGGTCGACCACCAGCCGCACCCCGTCGGTCTCCGCCACCAGATCGTCGCCCGCGGGCGCGTCGGCGAGCTCGAACTTGTACTGGAACCCCGAACAGCCGCCGCCATCCACCGCGAGCCGCAGGATCGCCGCCTTCCCCTGCCGCGCCGCGATCGCACCGACGCGCGCGGCGGCGGCGGGGGTCAGGGCGATGTCGGGAGCGAGGGTGGCCATGTCGAGGAGATAGGAGGGTGAAGCCGTATGAGCAACCGGCCGTCATCCCGGCCTCGTGCCGGGATCCCCTGTCGATAACGTGATACCGTCAATCGGCTCGACATGCTCCGGACGAGCGTGGATGCCGGGACAGGCCCGGCATGACGAGCGGGAACTCAATCCTGCGGCGCAGGCCCATCGGTCGACACCGGGATCGCCCGCACCGCCGCGTCGGTCGCGGCCAGCGCATAGTCGCCGGTGGTGAGGAACGGCACCGGGTTGACCGCGTGCCCGTCGATCCGGACCTCGTAATGCAGATGCGACCCCGTCGAACGCCCGGTCGAGCCCATCAGCCCGATCAGCTCGCCGCGCGTCACATGCGCGCCCGGCTCGACGAGCAGCTTCGACATGTGACCATAGCGCGTCGCGATGCCCTTGCCATGATCGATCTCGACCATGTTGCCATAGCCGCCCATCCGCTCGGCATGGGCGATCGTGCCATCGGCGGTCGCGTAGATCGGGGTGCCGATCGGGCCGGGGATGTCGACGCCGGCGTGCATCCGCGCGGTGTGGGCGAACGGGTCCGAACGAATGCCGAAGTTGCTGGTGAAGTGAAGCCGCTCGACCGGCTGCACCGACGGGATGGCGATGACGCTCATGCCGGGCGTATCGAGCTTCTTCCAGGTCTGGAACAGCGAGCGGACCTGCGCGTCGCTGGCCGCTTCGGCCGCCCGGGTCTCGACCACCGCGGCCGCCGCCGGGGTTACCGCGCTCGCCACGGTGGCGGCGGGGTCCGCCGCGTGCGCCGCGACGGTCAGGGTCAGCAATCCGGTGGCAAAAGCGAACTTTATCATCCGTGTCCCAACCCTGTGCGCCGCCGTTGCGAGACCGGCTGGCTCTGTCTGGACCGAGCCACGACCCCCGCCGCGTCTCGATGCACGAGGGGTGAACCGAAGAGGGTAACCGAAACAATAGCCGCGGCGCGCGGCTGGGGCGGGCCGACAAAAAGGCGCGATGAGTCGTTGAAATGAGGCCAGATCGGCGTGGATTCACCGACGCCCGCCATTGAGTCGGCCTCAGGTCTTGCAGAGCTCCCGGCGCAGCGCCTCGCTGACGGGCAGGTTCTTGCGGGCGTCGAGCGCGCCGAGATGGCCGCGCGCGCGGATGTCGTTCCACATGGCGAAGGCGCGTGCGGCGGCGGCGCAGGCGTCGGCGGCATGGCCCGCCTTCGCCAGCAGCCTGGCGTGCGGCACCAGCCCGATCGCGAGGTCGCGCATCCGCTGCGGGTCGCCCGGCGATCGCGCCAGCCGCGCCTCACGCAGCGTCACGCTCGCCCCCGACGGCGTCAGCGCATCGGTCGCGCGGCCGAGATCGCCGAGCAGCGCCGCCTGCTGGCCGTACAGCACCAGCAGCTTCTTCTCCGCCGCCGCGTCGGGGCCGAAGCGCAGCAATTGCTTGAGCGTCGCGACGCCCTCGTCGGCCACCGCCAGCGCCGCCGCCGGCCGCCCGCTGTCGCCGAGCGAGCCCGAAAGGTTGAACGCTTCCTCGCCCTTCAGGATCAGCCATTGCGGGATCGCGCCGTCGGCGGTCATCGCGGTGTCGATCAGCGCGTCGGCCTCGCGATAGGGCGCGAGGCTGCCGGGGATGTCATCGGTGTAATAAAGCGCGTCGCCGATCCGGTTGAGCAGCGCGATCTCCAGCATCCGCGCCGGCCGCGCATAGTCGCCGGGCCAGCTCGCCCCGCGCAGCGTGGCGAGCGCGGCGCGCAGGCGCGGCAGCGCGGCGGCGGGCTGGTCGGCGCTCCAGATCAGATCATAGCCCGCATTCTTCTCGGTCACGAGCTTGCCCAGCCGCGCCGAGGGGTCGTCGGGCGCCACCGCCAGCGCCGCGTCGAACCAGCGCCGCGCCGCCCGGTTGGCCGCGGGCGAATCGACATCGTCGGCATGGAGCAGCCAGCGATCGGCATGGACCCACCCCAGTTCGGCGAGCGCGGCGGCGTCGCGCGGGCGTTCCGCCACCAGCGGCGTCAGGATCGCCTCGGCGCGGGAGAGCGCGGCCATCGCCCGGGCGGGATCGCCGAGATTGGGGACGCCGGGCAACCCCTCGATCGCCGCGAGCCGCCGATAGCTGCGCGCGCCGTCGAGCCGCAGGTCGACCGCGCTGTCCCTCGCCAGCATCAGCCGGTCGAGATAGCGCGCGCCCGTCGCCGCGATCTCGGCGCGCTTGGTGACCGTACCGGGCTGGCGCGCGAGCGCGTCGTACAGGTCGAACAGCATGAAGCGCGACAGGTCGCGCACCTCGTTGAAGCGCGCCTCCGCGCGGACGCGCGTGCTCTCGGCGCGCAGATAGCTCGATGTCGCGAGCAGCGACGTGCTGCCCAGCGCCAGCAGCGCCGCGCCGGTCGCAGCCACCCCCCAGCGATGGCGCTCGACGAACTTGCCCGAGCGATAGCGCAGCGTCGGCGTCACCGCCGCGACCGGCAGGCGCCCGCGCCAGCGCTCGCCATCCGCGATCAGCGCCGCGACGCTGCCGTAGCGCGCCGCTTCGGTCGGCGCCTGCGCCTTGGCGAGGATCGCGCCCAGCTCGGCCCCGGGCGCATCGCCGAGCATCAGCGCGAGCGTGCGCCCCAGCGCGAACACATCGTCGGCGACCGACGGCCCCGCCCCCGCCAGCCGTTGCGGGCTCGCGAAGTCGCGCGTCATCGCGCCCGCCGCCGCCGGCGGTCCACCCGCCTCGTCGAGCAATTGCGCGATGCCGAAATCGAGCAGCTTCACCCGCCCGTCGCGCCCGACCAGCATGTTCGACGGCTTCAGGTCGGCGTGCGCGACCATCCGGCTGTGCGCATATTGCACCGCGCCGGCCGCCCTTACGAACAGCGCGACGCGCGCGTCGAGGTCCAGCCCCGCGCACGCCTCGTCGATCGGGCGACCGTCGACATATTCCATCGCCAGCCAGGGCAGGCCGTCGCCGGTGACGCCGCCGTCGATCAGCCGCGCGATATCGGGATGCTCCAGCCGCGCGAGGAAGCGGCGCTCGGCATCGAACGCCGCGCTCGCCCGCGCCAGCGCGCGGCGCTGCATCAGCTTGATCGCGACGTGCTGGTCGTAGAGCCCGTCGTCGCGCACCCCCGCCCACACCTCGCCCATGCCGCCGCGGCCGATGCGCTCGACGAGCCGGAACGCGCCGACCCGCTCGGGCGGCGGCAGCGCCTCGACCGGCTCGTCGCCGCCGGGAACCAGCGTCGGCATCGCGTCCGCGCCGCGCGTCAGGCTCGCCTCCAGCGCCGCGACGCGCGCCAGCACCGCCGCGCTCGCGCCCGTCAGGATGGCCGCGCGTTCGTCCGCGGTGGTGGCGTCGACCAGCGCCTCGACGCGGGCGAGCGCGTCGCGTTCGGTCTCAGGCGACGACCGGGTCGTCGTCATGCAGGAAGTCCAGCAGCCAGGCGCGCGCCGCCTGCCAGCGCCGCTTGATCGTACGTTCGGCGATCCCGCTCGCGCGCGCCGCCTCCTCCACCGTCAGCCCCAGCATGAAGCGCAACTCGACGACCTGCGCGTGCTCGGGCGACACCGCGGCCAGCGCCTCCAGCGCGCGGTCGAGGTCGCCGACGTCGATCATGCCGCTCGACGGATCGTCGGGCCAGCACGTCACCAGCGTCGGCGCGCGGCGCTTGCGCGCCCCGCCCTTGCGCGCCTCGTCGATCAGGATGCGGCGCATCGTGCGCGCGGCCATCGCCAGCATGTGCGCCTTGCCCTGGATTTCCATCCGGTCGACGCCCATCAGCCGGATCGCGGCCTCGTTGGCGAGCTCGGTCGCCTGCAACGGCCGGCTCGGCCCATCGCGCGCGACGATCCCCCGTGCGATGCGGCGCACATCGTCGTAGCAGGCCGCGAGCAGCGCGGCGGATGCTCCGCCCCCGCCGCCGAGCTCGCCTTCCCGTTCCGCCCGGGCCCCGGCCCCATTTCCCTCGGACATCCGGCACGTCTCGCCGGGTCCGTCGCTGTATGCAAGCATTCACCACAAGTCCAAAGGCGCAAAGCGGGACAGTTCGGGGCCACCGCGCCATCGCGCGCGACAGGAAAGGATTTCCCCAAGCCTTGTGCTGTCCCGCCCATCGGACCATTTACGGGGCTTCATGTCCTTCCCTACTCTCCCGCCGCTTCTCGCCGAGGCGCTCGCCGCGCGCGGTTACGACACCCTTACCCCGGTCCAGGCCGCCGTCATCGAGGAGCAGGCGGAGGGGCGTGATCTCGTTGTTTCCGCGCAGACGGGTTCGGGCAAGACCGTCGCCTTCGGGCTTGGCTTCGCGGGCCAGCTTATCGGCGCCGATGACGGGGACGGCGCGCTGCCGTCCCCCGGCCTGCCGCTCGCGCTGGTCGTCGCGCCGACGCGCGAGCTGGCGTTGCAGGTCAGCCGCGAGCTCGAATGGCTCTATGCCAAGGCGCGCGCGCGGATCGCGACCTGCGTCGGCGGCATGGACGCCTCCAAGGAGCGCCGCTCGCTCAGCCATGGCGCGCACATCGTCGTCGGCACGCCGGGCCGGTTGCGCGACCACCTCGAACGCGGCGCGCTCGACCTGTCGGGGCTACGTGTAGCGGTGCTCGACGAGGCGGACGAAATGCTCGACATGGGGTTTCGCGAGGACCTCGAGACGATCCTCGACGCGACGCCGGCCGAGCGCCGGACGATGCTGTTCTCCGCGACGATGCCCAAGCCGATCGTCGCCCTTGCGCGGCGCTACCAGCGCGACGCGCTGCGCATCTCGACCGTCGGCGAGGATCGCGGCCATGGCGACATCGCCTATCAGGCGGTGGCGGTCTCGCCGTCGGACATCGAGCACGCCGCGATCAATCTGCTGCGCCTGCACGAGGCCGACACCGCGATGCTGTTCTGCGCCACCCGCGACAATGTCCGTCACCTCCACGCCAGCCTGATCGAGCGCGGCTTTGCCGCCGTCGCGCTGTCGGGCGAGCACAGCCAGAACGAGCGCAACGCCGCTCTCCAGGCGTTGCGCGACGGCCGCGCGCGAGTCTGCGTCGCGACCGACGTGGCGGCGCGCGGCATCGACCTGCCGACGCTCAGCCTCGTCGTCCATGTCGAGCTGCCGCGCGACGCCGAGACGCTCCAGCATCGCTCGGGCCGCACCGGCCGTGCCGGCAACAAGGGCACGGCGGTGCTGATCGTTCCCTATCCGCGCCGCCGCCGCGTCGAGATGATGCTGCGCGGCGCGCGCATCGCCGCCGAGTGGATCGCGACCCCGACGCCCGACGACATCCGCGCGCGCGACCAGGAGCGGATGCTGGCGGCGCTGCTCGCCCCGGCCGAAATCGACGACGAGGACCGGGAACTGGCGGCGCGCCTGCTCGCCGAGAAGAGCCCGGAGGATATCGCCGCCGCGCTGATCCGCGCCCATCGCGCCCGACTGCCCGCGCCCGAGGAGCTGATCGACGGCACCGCCGACGCGGCGCGTGGCAGCCAGGCGGGGCATCGCCCGGGGTTCGACGACACGATCTGGTTCCGGGCGGACATCGGCCGCCGTCAGAACGCCGATCCGCGCTGGGTGCTGCCGCTGCTCTGCCGGCGCGGCCAGATCACCCGCAACGAGGTCGGCGCGATCCGCATCGGCCCCAGCGAGACGTGGTTCCAGATCCCGTCGACGATCGCCGGCAAGTTCGCCGCCGCCGTCGCGCGCACCGCCAATGCGGGCGGCGAGGACGAGAATGGCGTCCGGATCGAGAAGGCGCCCGCCGACGCCGCCCCGCCGGGACCCCGGAGCGGCGGCGGCCAGCCGCGCCCGCCCGCCCGCACCCACGCCCCCGCGCGCACCTACACCCCGACCCGCACCCCATCGCCCCGGACCGGCGGCAAGCCCCACCGCAAGGGTCCGCCGGCGCGGTGACGGCGGCGCGCATCCTCGTCGATGCCGACGCCTGCCCGGTCAAGGACGAGATCTACAGGGTCGCGTACCGCCGCGAGGTGCAGGTGACGATCGTGAGCAACAGCCATTTCCGCGTGCCGGCGCACCCGCTGATCGAGCGCGTCGTGGTCAGCGATGGCTTCGACGCCGCCGACGACTGGATCGCGGAACGCACCCGGCCGGGCGCCGTCGTCGTCACCGCCGACATTCTGCTCGCCGACCGCTGCCTCAAGGCCGGCGGCACGGTGCTGTCGCCGGCCGGCAAGCCCTTCACGCCCAGCTCGATCGGCGCGGCGGTCGCTACCCGCGCGATCATGACCGATCTCCGCGCCGGCGGGGACCAGCTCGGCGGGCCCCGCCCCTTCGCGCCCGCCGACCGCTCGCGCTTCCTCCAGGCACTCGACGCGGCGCTGGTGCGGATCGAGCGGAATTAGGTCATCTTTTCGGGTTAGGGCTCGCAAAGAGATCACCGTTCAGGAATATGATGATGCCGCAGATCAATTGTCGTCGATTGCCGGTCCTGCTTGTCGCCGCGATGTCCGTTGCCGGGTGCAGTCGCGCACCTTCCGCCGACGCCGCCGCGACGGTCAACGGCGAGGCCATCGCCCGCGGCGATCTGGCGCTGGAAGCGCGGAGCTCGGGCACCGGCGCGGACAACGATGTCGTCCAGCAGGAGCTGCTGACGCAGGTCGTCAACCGCAAGCTGCTCGCGCAGGAGGCGATCGCGCAGAAGGCGGATGCCACGCCCGAGTTCAAGGTGGCGGAGCGCAAGGCGCGCGAGACCGCGCTGGCCGAGGCGCTGATGCTCAAGCTGGTCGGCGACAAGGCCAGGCCGACCACAGCGGCGATCAGGGCATTCATCGCGGAGAACCCGACGATGTTCGGAGGTCGCGAGGTACTGACGCTCGACCAGATCCAGACCGAGGCGGCGGCGGTCGACGCCGCCTGGCTGCGCTCCGCGAACACGCTGGCCGAAACGGCGACCATCCTGGAGGCGCACCACGTCCCCTTCCAGCGCGGCCGTGCCACCGCCGACAGCGCGGCGATGCCGCCGCAGCTCGTCAAGCTGCTCGCCGAGCACCCGAACGAGCCGTTCGCGCTGCCCCAGGGCGACAAGCTCCTCATCAGCCAGGTGACCGGCCGCCAGCGCGCCGCCGTGCCGCTCGATCAGGTCGATGCGCTCGCCTCGGCCGAAATCCGCCGCCGCGCCTTTCAACAGGCCGCCGCCACCACCCTTACCAACTTGCGCGCCAAGGCGAAGATCACCTACGGCCAGGGCTTCACCGCGCCGGCGGATGGCCCCGGCCAACGCTGACGCGACGAGGACGGCCGCATGGCAGGGTCGGTGACGAAGCGCGTGCGTCGGTGCGCCGTGGGCTGATCGCCATTGCGCTCGCGTCGGCGGTCGGCACCGGCCTCGCCGCCGCCGGCTATCTCGACCGCTCGCCCTGGTGGTGATGGGTCAGTCGTACGGCACCGACATCGTCCAGACCGGCCTCGCCGACCTCCCCGCCGCGCTCCGCCGCCGCGTCGCCGCGATCATCCTCGTGCTACCCGGCGAGCCGTCTTCTTCCGCGCCGCCCCGACCGGCCTCGCCTATCACGGCCGCCCCGACAGCGTTGCGGCGGATACCGCCAACACCCTGAACTGGGCACCCCTCACGTGCATCTACGGCATCGAGGAAAACGACAGCCTCTGCCCCCACCTGCGCGTCACCGGCGCGCGCGTCATCGCGATGCCGGGTGATCACGACATCGAGCACGACGCCGACGGCCTGCTGACCCATGTCCTCCACGCGATCGAGCGGCGGCGCGGGGCGTCATAAGCAATCACATTTGGTGATGTGCGGTCCAATGCCGGGCCTCTACCCGACGCGCGCGAACCAGATCGTGTGCGTCGGTCCCTTGCCGTTCGCCCGCGCCCGCACCTTGACCTCGTCGACCGCGAACCCCGCCTGCCCCAGCCGTCGCGCAAAAGCCGGGTCCGGCCCCGCCGACCAGACCGCCAGCACGCCGCCGGGCCGCAGCGCCGCCCGCGCATTCGCCAGCCCGCGCGCAGTGTACAGCCGATCGTTCGCTGCCCGCGTCAGCCCGTCCGGTCCGTTGTCGACGTCGAGCAAGATCGCATCATAATCCGCCTCGCCGGCCGCGATCAGCGTCGCGACATCCTCGAGTCGCACCGCGACGCGCGGGTCGTCGAGACAATCCCGCGTCATCGCCGCCATCGGCCCGCGCGCCCAGTCGAGGACCCCGGGCACGAGTTCGGCCACCGTCACCCGAGCCGCCGGCCCGAGCGCCGCCAGCGCCGCGCGCAGCGTGAAGCCCATGCCATAACCGCCGACCAGCAGCCGCGCGGTGGCGGGCGAGCGCAGCCGCGCGCAGGTCATCTCCGCCAGCGCCGTTTCGGAGCCGCTCATCCGGCTGCTCATCAGTTCGTTGCGATCGAGCATGATGATGAAGTCGCCGCCGTGACGGACGAGGCGGAGCGGCGGGCCGCCCGGCACCTCGGCCACGCCGACCACCTCGCGGGGAATCACCTGTTCCGCGCCTTGCGGGCCGCATAGCGCGCGTCGCGTGCCGCCTTCATTTCCGCCTCGGTGGGGAGGCGCCGCACCGGCGGCTCGGCCGCCTTGGCCGCCTCCGCCGCGGCCGCTTCCGCCGCCGCCTTGGCCGCCGCCTTCGCCGCCTTGGCCTCGTCGATCACGCGCTGCCGCTCGGCCCGCCGCTCGGCCGCCGCCGCATCCTTGGCGGCCTGCGCCGCCTGCCGCTCGGCGACCAGCGCCGGGTCGGGCGCCGGCTTGTCGCGCAACTTTTCGAGCGCGGCCTGTTTCGCCGCCCGCGCCGCCGCCGAGCGCTCGTTGAAATCGGGAGCCTTGAATCCTGCCATAATCCATCCATTGAGTGGCGGCGACCAACGCGATCGCCACGACGACGCCTCTACCATGTTCGAGGCAAAGAGGCAGGTAGGCACGCTGCGCACGCCCGACCACGGCGCGCCCTATCGCGCCGGCCGGGCAAGTGACAGGCAAAACAACCGTCCCGCGCATGGTTCGTGCCACCAACAGCGCGCGAGGCAGGGTTGAAGTCCCGGCGGCAACCGGCAGATTGTCGTCAAATGATGCCGCCAATCCATTCCGCAAGGACGAAATGGCGGCAAGCCTCGCCACCCTAGTTCTTGTCGGGCGGTTCGTGGACCACGGGCTTCCGCCGGCCCGCCGCTACGGCGGAAGGATCGTCTCACACGACGATCACCTGCCCCAAATAGCTACCCAACATCGCATCGGCCGTCAGAAACGTCAGCCCCTCGCTCAACGCCTGCGCGATCAACAGCCGGTCAAACGGATCCTTGTGAATGGCGGGCAAGTCGACGGGTCGACCCGCCTGTTCACCCGACAAGGGCAGCTCATCGTAATCATTGGCCAACAGCTCGGTACGAAAATGCCGAGGGTCGACGAGGAAATCGGGCCGGTTCAACGCGCGCTTGATCGCGACCTCGGCAACGCTGATGGTGCTGAATATCAACCGATTGCCCGTATCGCTCAACAAGGCGGCAGCCCGGCGCGGCAGGTGCCTGGAACCTTGTCCCGCCCAAACCAGCAGTTGAGTATCCACCAGCAATTTCATCGGACGTCGTCGGGCTTGGGCATTTCACGCTCGTCGAGCTCGAACATCTGCTCGATCTCCCGATCCATTTCGGCCCATGCTTCGTCGTCGGGGGTGATCCAGCGCCCGATTGCAAATCCTATCCGTTGCGGCTTTTTCTTTTCCGACTGCTCCAGCGCCTCCACCTTGACCACCGGCTTGCCCCGGTTGGCGATGATGAAGGGTTCGCCTGCCACCGCCCGCGCGATCAGCTCCGACAGGCGCGTCTTCGCCTCATGGATGTTGACGGTCAACATTTGATCTCTCCGACTGGACTAAATCGACTTAGTTCATTTCAATGTCACGTGCAATTCGGAAGCCCGGCATGACGGGGCGCTGCGACGGACGCTAACCACCCCTTCCCCCTCCTCCACCCCCTTGCTAAGGCTCGCAGCAACCCCGTTTTCATGCCGCTCGCGCGCCGTTCAGGCCTGCCGCTGCGGCTCGCACGAAAGGACTCCCATGACCGCCATCGGCCAAGACACCCTCGGCGCCCGCGCCACGCTCCAGGCCGGCGGCAAGTCGTACGACTATTATTCCCTCGCCAAGGCCGCCGAGAAATACGGCGATATCGATCGACTGCCTTTCTCGATGAAGGTGCTGCTGGAGAACATGCTCCGCTTCGAGGACGGCAAGACCGTCACCGAAGCGGATATCCAGGCGATCGTCGACTGGCAGCAGGAGCGCCGCTCCGACCGCGAAATCCAGTACCGTCCGGCGCGCGTGCTGATGCAGGATTTCACCGGCGTCCCCTGCGTCGTCGATCTCGCCGCGATGCGCGATGCGATCACCAAGCTCGGCGGCGACCCGGCCAAGATCAACCCGCAGGTGCCCGTCCACCTCGTCATCGACCATTCGGTGATGGTCGACGAGTTCGGCACGCCGCAGGCGCTCGACGACAATATGGCGCTGGAATACGCCCGCAACGGCGAGCGCTACGAGTTCCTGAAATGGGGGTCGAAGGCGCTCGACAATTTTCAAGTCGTGCCGCCGGGCACCGGCATCTGCCACCAGGTCAACCTCGAATATATCGGCCAGGGCGTCTGGTCCTCGGCCGCCGCGGACGGCGCCACGATCGCCTATCCAGACACGCTCGTCGGCACCGACAGCCACACGACGATGGTCAACGGGCTGGGCGTGCTGGGCTGGGGCGTCGGCGGGATCGAGGCGGAGGCGGCGATGCTCGGCCAGCCGGTGTCGATGCTGATCCCCGAGGTCGTCGGCTTCAAGCTGACCGGCGCGCTGGGCGAAGGCATCACCGCCACCGACCTAGTGCTGACCGTCACCCAGATGCTGCGCGCCAAGGGCGTGGTCGGGCGGTTCGTGGAGTTCTACGGCCCCGGCTTGAGCGAGATGACGCTGGCCGACCGGGCGACCATCGCCAACATGGCGCCCGAATATGGCGCGACCTGCGGCTTCTTCCCGATCGACGAGCGCACGATGGACTATCTGCGCCTGACCGCGCGCCCGGCGGAGACGATCGAACTGGTCGAGGCCTATGCCAAGGCCAACGGCTTCTGGCGCTATGCCGACACCCCGGACCCCCTCTTCACCGACACGCTCGAACTCGACATGGCGAGCGTCGTGCCGTCGCTCGCCGGCCCCAAGCGGCCGCAGGACAAGGTCAGCCTCAACAAGGTCGACGAGGTGTTCAACGGCGACCTCGTCAAGCTCTACGAGCGCGACCGGGCGACCCGCGTCCCCGTCGAGGGCCGCGATCACGACATCGGCGACGGCGACGTCGTCATCGCCGCGATCACGAGCTGCACCAACACCTCCAACCCCTCGGTCCTCGTCGCGGCCGGCCTTGTCGCCCGCAAGGCGCGCACGTTCGGCCTTAAGCCCAAGCCCTGGGTCAAGACCTCGCTCGCACCCGGGTCGCAGGTCGTCACCGACTATCTCGATCGCGCCGGGCTGACCGAGGATCTGAACGCCATGGGGTTCAACCTGGTCGGTTACGGCTGCACCACCTGCATCGGCAATTCCGGCCCGCTGCCACAGCCGATCAGCGACGCGATCAACGCCAACGACCTGGTCGCCGCCTCGGTCCTGTCGGGCAACCGCAACTTCGAGGGCCGCGTGTCGCCCGACGTCCGCGCCAATTTCCTCGCCTCGCCGCCGCTGGTCGTCGCCTATGCGCTCAAGGGCACGGTGACCGAGGACATGGTCGAATGCCCGATCGGTCAGGGGACCGACGGCGAGGACGTCTACCTCAAGGACATCTGGCCCTCGAACGACGAGGTCGCTTCGGTGATGGCTGCCAACATCGACGCGGGCATGTTCGAGCGCCGCTATGGCGACGTCTATGCCGGCGACGCCAAGTGGCGCGGCATCGAGGTGACGGGCTCGGACACCTATCAATGGCGCGCCGGCTCCACCTATGTCGCCAATCCGCCCTATTTCGACGACATGGAGATGACTCCCGCGCCGGTGAACGACATTCGCGACGCCCGCGCGCTGGCGGTGCTCGGCGATTCTATCACCACCGACCACATCTCGCCCGCCGGCTCGATCAAGGCCGACAGCCCGGCGGGCAAGTGGCTGATGGAGCGGCAGGTCAGCCGTGCCGATTTCAACAGCTACGGCGCGCGGCGCGGCAACGATCAGGTGATGGTGCGCGGCACCTTCGCCAACATCCGCATCCGCAACGAGATGGTGCCGGGCGTCGAGGGCGGCATGACCCGTTACGGCTCCGAGGTCATGCCCATCTACGACGCGGCGATGCGCTACAAGGCCGACGGTGTCCCGCTGGTCGTGATCGCGGGCAAGGAATATGGCACGGGCTCGTCGCGCGACTGGGCCGCGAAGGGCACCAAACTGCTCGGCGTGCGGGCGGTGATCGCCGAAAGCTTCGAGCGCATCCACCGCTCGAACCTCGTCGGCATGGGCGTCCTGCCCCTCCAGTTCGCCGATGGCCTTACCCGCCAGACACTGAACCTTACCGGCGACGAGACCTTCACCATCGACAACGTCGCCGCGATCCGGCCCCGTCAGGACGTCCAGGTCACCCTTGCCCGCGCCGACGGCGCGACCGAGACCTTCGCGACGCGTTGCCGCATCGACACCGTCAACGAGCTCGAATATTTCCTCAACGGCGGCATCCTTCAGTACGTACTGAGGAACCTCGCGGCGTAGGCATCGTCCCATTCCGGGGCACAGCCCATGGTCGCCGCGATGCCCGCGACCGGCTAGGCTGCGCCCCAGGAGGGGGAACGCCCGTGAAGAAACCGCAAACGGTCGCAAGACTGAACGATCTTGGGCGGGTGCAATTGTCACCCAGCTTCTTCCTGCGCGATTTCCTCTATTCGGAGACCGCCGCGGTCCACGGTCTGTCGAACATCCCCGACGACCCCGACCTGGCGATCGCGGCGGGGACGCGGCTGTGCGAGGAACTGCTGGAGCCGTTGCAGGCCGCGTTCGGGCGCATCGCCATCCGCTCCGCCTATCGCTCCGCCGAGGTCAACGCGCTCGGCAATGCCAAGGGCTATAATTGCGCGTCAAACGAGCGCAACTTCGCCGGCCATATCTGGGATCGCCGCGACGCCAATGGCGGGATGGGCGCGACGGCCTGCATCGTCGTGCCGAGCTTCGCCGGGCGCTTCACCGAAAGCGGCGACTGGAAGCGGCTCGCCTGGTGGGTCCACGACCACCTCGACTATTCGGCGATGGAGTTTTTCCCCGTTCGCTGGGCGTTCAACCTGCAATGGCACGAGCGGCCGCTGAAGATGATCTACAGCCACATTCCCGAACAGCGCGGCTACCTGACGCGGCCGGGCATGGCGGGCCACGACGGCGATCACCGTGCGGAGTGGGAAAGCATCCTGCCCTGAGCCGAAAAGGCCGGGGCGGCCCCGAGGGACCGCCCCGAAGTTCGGGGATGTCGCCGCACAGGGGGGGAAAAGCGGCGACGGCCATCCGCTAGCCGCGTCATGTCGCAGAAGTATGTCAGGATGTTTCAGACCAGCGCGCGCCGCCGTGCATAGGTGAAATAGATCAGCAGCCCGACCGCGTTCCACGCGAAGAAGAAGCGCTGGGTCAGCCCCGACAGGCTGGTGAAGAGATAGACGCACCCGACGATCGCCAGCGGCGCGATCACCCACGCCGCCGGCATCCGGAAGGGCCGCCGCGCGCCCGGCTCGCGCCGCCGCCACACCAGCACCGACGCCGCCACCGCGACGAAGGCGCACAGCGTGCCCGCATTGGCGAGACTCGCGATCAGGTCGAGCGGTGCGAGCCCGGCGATGATGGCCACGAACACCGCCGTCAGCGCCGTGATCCGCGCCGGCGTTCCCCGGCGCGACACCGCCGCCAGTGACGGCGGCAGGAACCCGTCCCGCGCCATCACCAGGAAGATGCGGCTCTGGCCGTAAAGGAACGCCAGCAACACCGTCGGCAAGGCGATCGCCGCCGCCAGCGCGACGACCGAGGCGATGTTCTCCTGGCCCAGCTCGCTCAGGATCAGCGCGAGCGGCTCGTTGCTCGCGCCGAAGCGCGTGTAGCTGACCGCGCCCACCGCCGCCGCGCCGACCACCATGTAGATGACCGTGCACGCCGCCATCGAGCCGACGATGCCAATGGCGAGATCGCGGTCGGGGCGCTTGGTCTCCTCGGCCGCGGTCGAGATCGCGTCGAAGCCGTAGAAGGCGAAAAAGATGATCGCGGCCGCCCCCATCACCCCCCGCTTGGTGCCGTCCGGATCGGTGTGCGCCAGATAGCCGAACGGCGCGAAGGGGTGGAGGTTGGCGGACTGGAAGTGCGGCAGCGCGACGGCGACGAACAGTGCGAGCGTCGCGATCTTGAGCACGACCAGGGCCATGTTGATCCGCGCGCTCTCGCGGGTACCGAGCGACAGCAGGCCAGCAACGACGGCGATGATGAAGACCGCCGGCAGGTTGACGATGCCGCCGCCCGCCGGTCCTGCCGCCAATGCCTTGGGAAAGCCGAGCCCAAGCCATTCCAGAAAGTGGAGCGCATAGCCCGACCACCCCACGGCCACGGTCGCGACGACGAGCGAATATTCGAGGATCAGGCTCCAGCCGACGACCCAGGCGACGATCTCGCCCAGCACGGCGTAGCTGTAGGTATAGGCGCTGCCCGACGCCGGGATCGCGCTCGCCATCTCGGCGTAGCAAAGCGCCGCGCAGGCGCAGATCGCGCCCGCCACCGCGAAGCTGACCAGCACCGCCGGCCCCGCCCGGTCGGACGCGACCCCGATCAGCGTCAGGATACCGGTGCCGACGATCGCGCCGACGCCCAGCGCGACGAGATGCGGCCAGGACAGGGTCCGCGCGAGCTGGCGTTCGGCGGGCTGTTCGGTGATCGTCTTGCGGCGGAGCAGCCCGCCGGCGCTCACCACACCTTCACCCGCTTGTCCGGCGCGAGATATTGCTGCTGGCCCGGCTTCACCTCGAACGCCGGATACCAGCCGTCGAGGTTGCGCACCGTCTCCACCCGCCACATCGCCGGCGCGTGGACGTCGGTGGCGATGCGGGCACGCAGCGCTCGCTCGCGCATCTTGGTGCGCCAGCTCTGCGCGAAGGCGAGGAAGAAGCGCTGGTCGCCCGTCAGCCCGTCGATCACCGGCGCGGCCTTGCCACCGAGCGATGTGTGATAGGCCTCGTAGGCAGCCGTTAGGCCCGCCACGTCGGCGATGTTCTCGCCCAGCTCCTGCTTGCCGTTGAGGTTCAGGCCCGGCAGCGCCTCATAAGCCGAATATTGATCGGCCAGCGCCTTGCCCGCCTGTTCGAAGCGGGCAAGGTCGGCCGGGGTCCACCAGTTATGCAGCCGCCCCGAGGAATCGAAATCCGCGCCGAGATTGTCGAAGCTGTGGCTGATCTCGTGCCCGATCACCGCGCCGATCGCGCCATAGTTCGCCGCCGGGTCGAAGCGCGCGTCGAAATAGGGTGTCTCCAGGATCGCGGCGGGGAAGTTGAGCGCGTTCTGGAGCGGGAGATTTACGGCATTGACCGTCTGCGGCGTCATCCACCATTCGGCGCGATCGACGGGCTTGCCGATCTTGCCGAGCTGATAGCGATATTCGAACAGCCGCGCGCGCTGGAGGTTGCCGAGCGGGTCGTCGCGGCGGATGGCGAACGAGCTATAGTCGCGCCATTTGTCGCCATAGCCGACCCCGACGATCAGCACCTTGAGCTTGCGCCGCGCCTCCGCCTTGGTCGCCGGCGCGAGCCAGTCGAGCCCCGCCAGCCGCGTGTCGAAGGCGGCGACGATGTTCCTGACCATGCCCTGGATCTCGGTGCGCGAGCTGGCAGGGAAATAGCGGCGGGCATAGATCTGGCCGACCGCGTCGCCGAGCGCGCCGTTGACCGCCGCGAGCGCGCGCTTGTCGCGGGCCTGCTGCGCGGGCGTGCCGTTCAGCGCCTTGCCGTAAAAGGCGAAGCGGGCGTCGTCGAACGCCCTGGGCAGGACGCTCGTCACCTGGTTGATCTGGTGGAAGGCGAGCCAGTCCTTCCACACCGAGAGCGGCTCGCTGGCGACCAGATGCGACAGGCCGGTGATCGCCGCCGGCTGCCAGATCGAGAAGCTTTGCTGGGTCGGCAGCCCCGCCCCGGCCCAGAACGCCGGCCAGTTCAGGCCGGGGGCGCGTTTGGCGAAATCCGCGCGGCGCCATGACTGGACGTTGTGCGCGTCCTGGCTCTGCTCGATGCCGAAATGCGCCTGGGCGATCTTGCCTTCGAGCGCGACGATCGACGCGGCGCGGACCTCGGCGTTGGGGAAGCCGGCGAGCGTCATGATCTGCACGACGTAGCGGCCATAGGCGGCACGCAGCTCGACCATGTCGGGCTTGGTCGAGAGGTAATAGTCGCGGTCGGGCAGACCCAGCCCGCCCTGGAGCACGTAAGGGACGGTCACCGTCGGCCGGTTGAGATCCTGCGTCACGAAGAGGCCGAAGAGGTTCTCGGTCGCGAAATTGGTGTTGTTGATCGGGTCGGTATCCGACCGGACGGTCGCGCCGATCGCGCGGGACAGGGCGCGCTTGTCGGGCAGCGCGGCGATGGCGTCGAGCTGGGGCTTCAGCGACGCGAGGCCACGCGCCTCGATGCCCGCGGTGTCGGTGTAGGCGGCGTAATAGTCGGCGATGCGCTGCTGGTCGGCCGTCGCGCCGGCCGCGCCGGCATTCTGGATCAATTCGGCGTTGCGCGCCTCGGCGACCCGGAACACGTCATAGCCGACGCCGACCGAGGAGCGATCGGCGGGGATCTCCGCCTTGGCGCGCCAGGCGCCGTTGGCGTAGCGGTCGAAGCCGTCGCCGGGCTTGGCCGACTGGTCGATCGCCGCCTGGTCGACGCCGGGCAGCAGGTTGGTCTGGGCGATCGCGGCGGTGGCGACGCCGAGCGCCAGCAGGAACATCATACGCTTCATGAGCAGGAGCCTCTCGTTACGAGGCTATCGCTACACGCCCCGCATCAAACGGTGAAGCTCTCCCCGCACCCGCACGCGCCCTTGGCGTTGGGATTGGCGAACACGAAACCGGCGGTGAAATCGTCCTCCACCCAGTCCATGGTCGAGCCGATCAGATAGAGGATCGAGCCGCCGTCGACGAACAAGGTGCCGCCGGGCGTGTCGATGCGCTCGTCGAAAGCCTTGGCGTCGGTCACGTAATCGACCGAATAGGCGAGGCCCGAACAGCCGCGGCGCGGAGTCGACAGCTTGACGCCGATCGCGTCGGCGGGCGCGCGCGCCATCAGGTCGGCGATGCGCGCCTCGGCACCGGGGGTGAGATTGAGCGCGGCGGGGCGCGGTCTAAGCGTCGTGGCCATCACAGCATTCCCAGCTCGAGCCGCGCTTCGTCGGACATCTTGGCCGGGTCCCAGGCCGGCTCCCAGACCAGATTGACGTCGCACATCGCGATACCCGGCACGGCGCAGACGCGCAGCTCGACCTCGGCGGGCATCGTTTCCGCGACCGGGCAATGCGGCGTGGTGAGCGTCATGTTGACGACCGCGTGGCCGCCGTCGTCGACCTCGACGCCGTAGATCAGGCCGAGATCGTAGATGTTGACCGGGATTTCGGGATCGAAAATGTCCTTCAGCGCGTCGATCACCGCCTCGTACAATTCGCCGCCGGGCTCGCCCGCCGGCTCGGCCTGCGGTTTCTGCGCGAGGAAGCCGTCGAGATAGTCGCGCTTGCGCTCGAAGGTCTCGACGACCGTCTCCACCTTGGCGCGCGGCGCCGGGGCAACGCCTTCGACCTCTTCTACCTCGTAGCTCATCCGAAGATCCTCGTTACCCGCTCGACACCCGCCGCCAGCGTCTCGACATCGGCAGGGCCATTATAAACGCCGAAGCTCGCCCGCGCCGTCGCATCGACGCCCAGCGCCGCCATCAGCGGCTGTGCGCAATGATGACCGGCGCGGATCGCGACCCGGCTTTCGTCCAGGATGGTGCCGATGTCGTGGGGATGCACCCCCTCGATCGCGAAGCTGACGATGCCGGCGGCGTCCTCGGGGCCGAACAGGCGGACGCTGTTGATCCGGCCCAGCGCCTCGCGCGCGGCGGCGACCAGCGCGGTTTCATGCGCGTGGATGCGCTCTAGGCCGATCCCCTCGACATAGTCGATCGCCGCCGCCAGCCCGAGCGCGCCGACGATATGCGGCGTGCCGGCCTCGAACCGCGCGGGCGGCGCGGCGTAGGTGGTGCGCTGGAAGCTGACGCGGTCGATCATCGCGCCGCCGCCCTGCCACGGCGGCATCGCGTCGAGCAACTCGGCGCGGCCCCACAGCACGCCGATGCCGGTCGGGCCGTAAAGCTTGTGGCCGGAAAAGACGTAGAAGTCGCAACCGAGGTCGGCGACGTCCACGGGCACGCGCGGCACGGCCTGGCAGCCGTCGAGCAGGATCCTCGCGCCGACGCGATGCGCCAGCGCGGCGGCGCGCTTCGCGTCGAGCACCGAGCCGAGCACGTTGGAGACATGGGCCAGCGCGACGAGCTTGTGCGCGGGCGTCAGCATCGCCTCGGCGGCGTCGAGATCGATGCGGCCGTCGGCGGTCAGCGGGATCACGTCGATCGCCGCACCAAGGCGCTCGGCGACCATCTGCCACGGCACGATGTTGCTGTGGTGCTCCAGCGTCGAGAGCAGGATGCGGTCGCCAGCCTTGAGCTGCGTTCCCGCCCAGCATTGCGCGACGAGGTTGATGCCCTCGGTCGCGCCGCGCACGAAGACGCATTCTTCGGGGGCGCCGCCGATGAAGGACGCCACGCGGCGGCGCGCGGCTTCATAGGCGATCGTCATGTTCGCCGACCGCTGATACACGCCACGGTGCACGGTGGCGTAATCGGTGTCGTAGCCGCGCGTGATGGCGTCGATCACGACCTGCGGCTTCTGCGCGGTGGCGGCGGTGTCGAGATAGGCCCAGCCGGCCGGGATGGCGGGGAAGTCCGACACGACGTCGAGCGGTGATTCGGCCGGAAGTTGAGGCGAAGTTGAGGCGGAAACGCTCATGCCGTCGCCCCGAAGTTGTCAAAGTTGCCGCGAAAACGATTAATCTCGCCGGCTGTTCGCCCCATGCCGCCGGGTTGGCGAGGCGGAGACGACAGCAGGGTCATGCAGGACCGATGACACGGACGAGACGTGTAGGACAGCCTTTCGTCATCCCGGCCCCTTCGACGCCGCCTGCGGCATCGCTCGGGACAGGCTTGTGCCGGGATCCACCGTCGCGCCTGGCCCCGAGCCACGCGGGTTTGCGTGACGGCGGATTGCATGCCCAGATCGACCATGGATGCCGGCACGAGGCCGGCATGACGGGGGCAGATCACAATACCGCCTCCAGCCACGCATCGGCGTCGGCCTCGAAGGCGTCGCGGACGGTGTCGTTGCCGATCCGGCCGAGCGCGTCGGCGACGAAGGCGCGGGTGAGGAGGGCCTGCGCGCGCGACTTGGGAATGCCGCGCGACTGCATGTAGAACAAGGCGCGGGCGTCGAGCTCGCCGACGGTCGCGCCATGGGCGCATTTGACGTCGTCGGCGAAGATTTCGAGTTCCGGCTTGAGGTTCACCGTCGCGGTGCGGTGCAACAGCAGGCCGCGCAGCGATTGCTCGCCGTCGGTCTTCTGCGCGTGGCGCGCGACCTCGACCGCGGCGGCGAGGCTGGCGGTCGAGCGGTCGGCGGCGACGGCGCGCCAGAGCTGGTGCGACTGGCCGTTGGGCTCGGCGTGGCGGACGCGGACGGCGCATTCCTGCTTCTGCTCGTTCGCGGTGAGGAGCGCGCCGCCGACCTCGGCATAGCCGCCCTCGCCCACCGTCACGGCGGCGTCGACGCGCGATCCCGCCGCGCCCGCGCCGAGCGTGACGTTGACCAGGCTCGCGCCCTGCCCGAGCGTCGCTTCGTCGCGCAGCGAGACGAAACCGGCGGTCTGGAGCAGGCGCACCGAGCGCTGCAGCCGGGCCGATGCGCCTAGCGTGATGCGCGTCGCGCGGTTCGACCAGCCCGCACCGACGAAGGTCTCGACGACCTGCGCGACGGCGTCGGGGCCGAGCTCGATCGCGGCGGGGAGGTGGTTTTCCTTGCCCGTGGCGATGTGGATGATCTGGACCGGGTCGGCGGCCGCATCGGCATCGAGCCGCAACGCCCAGCCGCTGCCGCGCGCGTGCTTGCCCAGCGCGTGGTCGGAGGTGCCGAGTGGTTCGAGCGTGACGCGTTCGAGCCGGCTGACGCTTTCGTCGAACACGCCGTCGATGAAGAGCAGGCGGTCGCCGGGGAGATCGAGCCATTCGATCGCCGCCGGCGCGACGGGGGCGAGCGCGGCGGCGGCGGTCAGCCCGCCGAGATCGGCCCAGCGCCATGCCTCGGCGCGGGGGGAGGGAAGGTCGAGCACGCTCACAGGTCGCGCCCGTTGCAGCGGACGAGGTAGAGCTGGCGGAAATAGGTCACCGCGTCCTGCCGCATCGTATCGAGCTTGCGCTGGTCGTCGAGCGCGCGCTGGCGGTCGTCGAGGTCCGCCCCGACCGCGGCGAGCGTGGTCTCGCTTTCGGCCGGGCCGGCGGCGCGCGACTTGCGGCGGCGTTCGACCAATGCCTGGCGCTCGGCGGCGATCGCGGCCTGATCCTTGAGCGAGGAAACGACGAAGGCGCTGCGGCGCTTGACCTCCTCGTCCCAGGCACGGCTCATCGCGGGGCGATCGCAGGTGGTGGCGGCCTTGCTGAGCTTGTCGATATCAATGTCTTCGGGCGCGAGCGCGACCGCGGCGAGAAGGGCGATCATCGTGCGTGTCTCAGGGAGATTGATTCACGCAAAGACGCAAAGACGCGAAGAAGTAGAAAAGCGTTGCCTGCGGCGCGGTAGGAAGGCGAGCGCGCGAGAACCCCGTAGTGCCAAGTCGCCGCCTCGGATGCGACGCCTCCGCCCTTCCGTGGACCTGGGTAAACCCCCTTCTTCGCGTCTTCGCGTCTTCGCGTGAACATCCTCACGCCGCCACCACCGCATAGCCCTGGCGCTCAAGCTCATGCGCCAGTTCCGGGCCGCCGGTGCGGGTGATGACGCCGCCGTCGAGGACGTGGACGAAGTCCGGCTTCACGTAATCGAGCAGGCGCTGATAATGGGTGATGAGCAGCACCGCTTTATCAGGTTTGCGCATGATGCGGTTGATGCCGTCGCCGACGATGCGCAGCGCGTCGATGTCGAGGCCGCTGTCGGTCTCGTCGAGGATCGCTAGGCGGGGGGCGATGATCCCCATCTGCACCATCTCGTTGCGCTTCTTCTCGCCGCCGGAGAAGCCGACGTTGACGGGGCGCTTGAGCATCTCGGCGTCCATCTCCAGCTTCGCGGCTTCGCCGCGCGCCAGCTTGAGGAACTCGCCGCCCGAGAGCGGCTGCTCGTCGCGCGTCGCGCGCTGCGCGTTGAGCGCCTCGCGCAGGAACTGGACGTTGGAGACGCCGGGGATTTCGACGGGATATTGGAAGCCGAGGAACAGGCCGGCGGCGGCGCGTTCATTGGGCGCGAGTTCGAGGAGGTCGATCCACTCATCCTCAGCCGGACCAACAGCCTTCCGTTCGTCCCGAGCGAAGTCGAGGGACAAAGTGTCTCGACTTCGCTCGACACGAACGGAGGGGGGGGCGTCCGCGTCGGGACGGGCGAGGAAGCCCACGCTGCCCGCCGTCACCTCATACCCCGGCCGCCCGCCCAGCACATAGCCGAGCGTCGACTTGCCCGCACCGTTCGGCCCCATGATCGCATGGATCTCGCCCGCGTTCAGCGTGAGCGAGAGACCTTTGAGGATGGCCTTGCCGTCGATCTCGGCGTGGAGGTTTTCAATCTTGAGCATTTAATTCTTACACCGATATTTTAGGTCGTCGATCTGCTCGAAGTGACCATTAGCAGCATGGGTGATTTGCAGAACAGAATTATCGTTCGACAAGTTTAGCATTAATAAACCTGACCACCGTTCGCCTCGATCGAAGCTATCAAGTAGAACTATCGCGCTATGCTGATTGCGAACGATGATCTGCTTTACTCGCCCGTCAGACGCATAAAAGTGAAGTCTTCCACCATCTATGCTCAAACGATTCTCACCTGACCGACTACCACAATCTGCTGCCCGACTCGCATACGTGCCATCAAACGACTTAGGCAGAGCCGGAAGCCGTGCCTCTACTGCGGCCAGTGCGAGTAACAAGCCGATCACCCCACGCTCCCCTCGAGCGAAATCCCCAACAGCTTCTGCGCCTCGACTGCGAACTCCATCGGCAGTTGCTGCAGCACCTCGCGCGCGAAGCCGTTGACGATCAGCGCGACCGCCGCTTCGGAATCCAGCCCGCGCGACCTGGCGTAGAACATCTGGTCCTCGCTGATCTTCGAGGTCGTCGCCTCGTGCTCGATCTGCGCGCTGGGGTTGCGGACCTCGATATACGGGATCGTGTGCGCGCCGCACTGGTCGCCGAGCAGGAGCGAGTCGCATTGGGTGAAGTTGCGGACGCCCTCCGCGGTCGGGGCGACGCGGACCAGGCCGCGATAGGTGTTGTCCGAGCGGCCCGCCGAAATCCCCTTCGACACGATCGTCGAGCG
>CAXTHQ010000021.1:0-37837 GCA_964244185.1 uncultured Sphingomonas sp. | reverse complement strand
TCACGCACGCCTTCTTCAAGGCGCTGCTGTTCCTCGGCGCCGGCTCGGTCATCCATGCGATGCACCACGAGCAGGACATGCGCTATTACGGGGGCCTGCGGAAAGAGATCCCGCTGACCTTCTGGGCGATGATGATGGGAACGCTGGCGATCACCGGCGTCGGCCTGCCGTTCGTCGACATCGGCTTCGCGGGTTTCCACTCGAAGGATGCGATCATCGAAGCGGGCTGGGCGGCGGGGCAGCCCGGGGTGTGGTTTGTCGGCGTGCTCGTCGCGGCGATCACCAGCTTCTATTCGTGGCGGCTGATGTTCCTGACCTTCTGGGGCACGCCGCGCTGGGCCGCGTCGGAGCATATCCAGCACGCGGTCCACGACGCCCACGGGCACGGCCATGACGACCATCACCCCAGGGCGGAGGATGCCGGCGACGAGCCGCATGTGCATGGGCCGTCGCAGCAGGACCTGCCGACGGGGACGGGCGGCTATCATCCCCACGAGAGCCCCTGGCCGATCCTCGTGCCGCTCGGCGTGCTGTCGCTCGGCGCGGTGGTCGCGGGCTTCGTCTTCCATCATTATTTCATCGCGCCGGAAGCGGGCGAGCATTTCTGGCGCGGCACGATCGCGTTCAGTGCGGCGCTGATGGAAGGGCTGGAGCACGTTCCGACCCCGATCGCGCTGTCGGCGACGATCGCGATGCTGCTCGGGCTGGTCGGCGCCTGGTACGCCTATATCCGCGCGCCCGGCACGCCGGCGGCGATCACGGGGCAGTTCGAGGCCGTGTATCGCTTCCTGCTCCACAAATGGTATTTCGACGAGCTGTATCACCTGCTCTTCGTCCGGCCGGCGTTCGCGATCGGGCGGCTGCTGTGGCATCGCGGCGACGAGCGGACGATCGACCGCTTCGGCCCCAACGGCTTCGCGTGGGCGGTGGCGATGGGCAGCCGGGGGGCGGGGCGGTTCCAGTCGGGCTATCTCTACACCTATGCCTTTGTCATGCTGATCGGGCTGACCGGCGCGGTGACCTGGGCGATCACGCGATGATCCGCTTTTCATCGTCATGCCGGGCTTGTCCCGGCATCCACGGGCGGGCGCGTACCCCGACCGATGGGGACGCCCTGCGGTGGACCCCGGCACGAGGCCGGGGTGACGAAGGTTCGGTGTTGTGACGACTTTTCCGCTTCTTTCCGTCATGCTGGCGGTGCCCGGTGCGGCGGCGATCGGCTGTCTGTTCCTCAAGGCGGAGCAGGCACGCTGGCTGGCGCTGGCGGCGACGCTGGTCGATCTGGTGCTGGGCGTCGTGCTTTGGAGCGGCTACCAGATCGGCGGCGCGCAATGGCAGTTCCAGGAGCTGCACCCGGTCTTCGGGCAATTCGCCTGGGCGCTCGGCATCGACGGTTTCGCGCTGCTGCTCATCATGCTCAGCGTCTTCCTGATGCCGATCTGCATCGGCGCGAGCTGGCGCGCGATCACCGAGCGCGTGCCCGAATATATGGCGGCGTTTCTGCTCACCGAGGTGCTGATGATCGGCACCTTCGCGGCGCAGGACCTGTTCCTGTTCTACATCTTCTTCGAGGCCGGGCTGATCCCGATGTACCTCATCATCGGCATCTGGGGCGGCGCGAACCGGGTGTATGCGAGCTACAAGTTCTTCCTCTATACCCTGCTCGGCTCGGTCGTGATGCTGATCGCGATGCTCTACATGGCGCACGCGGCGGGGACGACGAGCATCCCGGCGCTGATGGCATTCGACTTCCCGGCGCACGTCCAGACGTGGCTGTGGCTGGCGTTCTTCGCGTCGTTCGCGGTGAAGATGCCGATGTGGCCGGTCCACACCTGGCTGCCCGATGCGCACGTTCAGGCGCCGACGGCGGGGTCGGTGATTCTGGCCGGCGTGCTGCTCAAGCTCGGCGGCTATGGCTTCCTGCGCTTCAGCCTGCCGATGTTTCCGGAAGCGTCGGCGCAGCTGAGCTGGCTGATGCTGGGATTGTCGGCGATCGCGGTGATCTACACCTCGCTCGTCGCGCTGGTGCAGGCCGACATGAAGAAGCTGATCGCGTACAGCTCGGTCGCGCACATGGCGATCGTGACGATTGGCCTGTTCGCGTTCAACCGGCAGGGCATCGAGGGCGCGATGATGGTCATGCTCGGCCACGGGCTGGTGTCGGGCGCGCTGTTCCTGTGCGTCGGCGTGATCTATGACCGGCTGCATACCCGCGAGATCGCGCGCTATGGCGGGCTGGCGATCGTGATGCCGGCTTACGCCTTGTTCTTCATGCTCTTCACGATGGCCTCGGTCGGCCTGCCGGGAACGAGCAATTTCGTCGGCGAGCTGCTCAGCCTGATGGGAACGTATCAGATTTCGACCACCATCACCCTGCTCTGCACGACGGGCATCATCCTGGGCGCGGCGTACATGCTCTATCTCTATCGCCGCGTCGTGTTCGGCGAGGTCAAGTCCGAAGAGGTGCGGGCGATGCCCGACCTGTCGGCGCGCGAGTACTGGCTGCTCGCGCCGATCGCGGCGGCGGTGCTGTGGATGGGCGTCTATCCGGAGAGTTTCATGGCGCCGATGCGCAAGGATGTGGCCACGCTGCTCGCGCGGATCGACCGTGCGAAGCCGGCGGGTGATTCCCTGCCGTCGCCCGGCCATGGCGTGGCGCAGGTCGCGGTGGCGGTGCAGCCGTGATGGCGAACTACCTCATGGTGCTCCCCGAGGAGCTGCTGTCGATCGGCGCGATCCTGCTGATGCTCGTTGCGGCCTGGGGCGGTGCGGCATCGACGCGGGCGGTGTCGTGGACGGCGGTGGCGGTGCTGGCCGGCGCGTCGATCGCGCTGCTCGGCCCGGCGACGTCGGGCGGGGCGGCGTTCGACGGCATGTATCGCGCCGACTTGTTCGCGGGCTTCACCAAGCTGCTCATCTATGCCGCGACGGGGGTGGCGATCGTCGTCGCGCCGAGCTTTTTCCAGCATACGGCGGGCGACGACCTGCGCCCGGAATATCCGGTGCTGCTGCTGCTGTCGGCGGCGGGCATGGGGATGATGGTGTCGGCGGGCGACATGCTGACGCTCTATGTCGGGCTCGAGCTGCAGAGCCTTGCGGCCTATGTGCTGGCGAGCTTCATGCGTCGCGACCGGCGATCGGCGGAGGCGGGGCTGAAGTATTTCGTGCTGGGCGCGCTGGCGAGCGGCATCCTGCTCTACGGTATCAGCCTGGTCTACGGCTTCAGCGGGACGACGTTGTTCACCGGCATCGCGGATGCCTATCGCCTCGCGGTGCCGGGGAGTGCGAGCTTCTATGGCCTGATGTTCGGACTGGTGTTCGTCTTTGCGGGCATCGCGTTCAAGATCGCGGCGGTGCCGTTCCATATGTGGACGCCCGACGTCTACGAGGGCGCGCCGACGCCGGTCACCGCCTTCTTCGCCTCCGCCCCCAAGGCGGCGGCGGTCGGCCTCGCGATCCGCGTCGCGATCGGGGCGATGGGGCCGGCGGTCGGCGAGTGGCGGCAGATCGTGATCTTCGCGGCGCTCGCCTCGATCATCCTCGGCGCGGTCGCGGCGATCGGGCAGTCGAACATCAAGCGGCTGCTCGCTTATTCGTCGATCAACAATGTCGGCTTCATCCTTGTCGGCCTCGCGGCCGGGACGGCGGAGGGCG
Organism: uncultured Sphingomonas sp.; assembly: GCA_964244185.1. Lineage (GTDB taxonomy): Bacteria > Pseudomonadota > Alphaproteobacteria > Sphingomonadales > Sphingomonadaceae > Sphingomonas. The sequence continues at coordinate 34,183 of CAXTHQ010000021.1, read as the reverse complement.
TGGCGGCGATGCTGTTCTATCTCGCGGTCTATATCGCGATGACGCTGGGCGCGTTCATCGTTGTGCTGCAGATGCGCGACGAGGCGGGGCAGCCGGTCGAGGCGGTCGACGCGCTGGCCGGCCTGTCGCGGACGCGGCCGGGGCTGGCGCTGGCGATGGCGGTGTTCATGTTCTCGCTGGCGGGCATCCCCCCGCTACTCGGCTTCAACGCCAAGCTGGCGGTGTTCTCGGCGGCGGTGAACGCGGGCCTGTATCCGCTGGCGGTGATCGGCTTCGTCGCCTCGGTGATCGGCGCCTATTATTATCTGCGCGTCATCAAGGTCATGTACCTCGATCCGCCCGCGCCCGAGTTTCACGGCGAGCGCAATCTGGTCGAGGGCGGGTTGATCGCAGTGGCGGCGACCTTCGTGTCGCCGGTCGGCTGGATCGTGATCGCGCCGCTGGGGGCGTGGACGCTGGCGGCGGCCCGGTCCCTCTTCTGAGCGTCATCCGCTCCGTCGCCGAGACGGGCTCGACCAATGCCGACCTGCTGGAGCTGGCGCGAACCGGCGTGGCCGAGGGCCTGTGGCTCCGCGCCGAACGCCAGACGGCGGGGCGGGGGCGGCAGGGCAGGGCATGGGTGTCGCCGGTCGGCAATTTCTATGGCTCGACGCTGGTGCGGTTGCGGGCGACCGATCCGGTGGCGGCGACCTTGGGGTTCGTCGCGGCGTTGGCGTTGGCGGAGACCGTCGCCATGCTGCTCTCGCGTCACCCTCACCCTTCCGCGGCTTCGCCGCTCCCTCCCTCTCCCAGCGGGAGAGGGAACGGAGCCGCCGCAGGCGGCGGGAAGGGTGAGGGCGACCTGGTTCTGAAATGGCCCAACGATCTGCTCATCGACGGCGCTAAACTTTCCGGTATCCTGCTCGAACGCGCGGACGATGCGGTGGTCGTCGGCATCGGCGTCAACCTCGCCCACCATCCCGATCTGCCCGACCGCCCCACCACCAGCCTCGCGGCGCAAGGCGTGCAGATCGGCCCGGAGCCCGTCGCCGAAATGCTCGCCGACAGCTTCGCCCGCTGGCTCGACCGCTGGCGCGGCGAAGGCTTTGCGCCGGTGCGCCAGCGCTGGCTCGACCGGGCGCACCCGCGCGGGACCGCGCTCGCGGTTCGCCTGCCCGACGACGGCCAGCTCGACGGCCTGTTCGACGGCCTTGATCCCGACGGCGCGCTCATCCTGCGCTTGGCGTCGGGCGAGCGGCGTGTCATTCACGCCGCCGATGTCTTCCTGGTCTAACCGCTGATGCTGCTCGCCATCGACGCCGGCAACACCAATGTCGTCTTCGCCGTACTCGACGGCCGCAAGGTCGTCGCGCGCTGGCGGATCGCGACCGATCCGCGCCGCACCGCCGACGAATATGCCGTCTGGCTCAGCCAGCTCCTACAGCTCGAGGGCATGTCGCGCGACGATATCGGCGGCGTCATCATCGCCACCGTCGTGCCGCGCGCGCTCCACAATCTGGAGGTGTTGGCGCAGAAATATTTCAAGACCGACGCGCTCGTCGCTGGCCGCGCGCCGGTCGAATGGGGCATGGCGGTCGATGTCGACGAGCCTCAGTCGCTGGGCGCCGATCGCGCGGTGAATACCGTCGCGGCGCACGCGCTCCACCCCGGCGACCTGATCGTCATCGATTTCGGCACCGCCACCACCTTCGACGTCAGCGACTATCGCGGTGCGTACAAGGGCGGGATCATCGCGCCCGGCATCAACCTGTCGCTCGACGCGCTGGTCACCGCCGCCGCCAAGCTGCCCCGCATCGCGATCGAGGTGCCGCGCCACAACAACAGCGTGATCGGCACCAACACCGTCGACCAGATGCAGATCGGCATCTTCTGGGGTTATATCGCGCTAGTCGAAGGGCTGGTCGCGCGCCTCAAGCAGGAGGTGGGGCGGCCGACCAAGGTCATCGCCACCGGCGGCCTCGCGGCACTGCTCACCGCGCATACGCAGGTGTTCGACGTGGTCGAGCCCGACCTGACCATCCAGGGACTGGCGATCATGTGGGAGCGCGCCCATATAGGCGTGTGAGTTTCCTGTCGGCTGCCGCTGGCCCGCGCGCGATCGGCGCGCCTCTTTTTACGTTTAGGACTTTGAGTGACCCCCAAGGACGAACTGTTATTTTGCGCGCTCGGCGGCTCCGGCGAGATCGGCATGAACGTCAATCTGTACGGCACGCACGGCAAATGGGTGATGGTCGATTGCGGCGTGACCTTCGCCGACGCGGGCTATCCCGGCATCGACTTGATTCTGCCCGACCTGCAATTCATCGAGGAGCGCCGCGAGGATCTGGTCGGCATCGTCATCACCCACGGGCATGAGGACCATATCGGCGCGCTGCCGTACCTCGCCGAGGATCTGGGCGTGCCGCTCTACGCGACGCCGTTCACGGCGGGGTTGATCCGCGGCAAGCTGGAGGAAGAGGGCATTGCCAACCGCGTGCGCCTCAACGTCATCAAGCCGGGCGAGAGCTTCAAGGTCGGGCCGTTCGGCTTCCGCTTCGTCGAGCTCGCGCATTCGATCCCCGAGCCCAATGCGCTCGTGATCGACACCCCCGAGGGCCGCGTCTTCCACACCGGCGACTGGAAGCTGGACGCGACTCCCGTGCTCGGCCGGCCGTCGTCGCCCGCGGAGCTGACCGCGATCGGCGATGAGGGCATCGACGTACTGGTCTGCGACTCGACCAACGTCTTCAACGCGGAGGCATCGGGCTCGGAGAGCACGGTGCGGCGCGGGCTGGCGGAGACGGTCGCCAAGGCTAAGGGCCGCGTGCTCGTGACCACCTTCGCCTCGAACGCCTCGCGCCTGCACACGCTGGGCCAGGTCGCGCGCGAGACGGGGCGGCAGATCTGCGTCACCGGCCGGTCGCTCGACCGCATCCTCAAGGTCGCGCGCGCCACTGGCTATCTCCAGGACTTTCCGGAAACGGTCGATCCCGACACCGCGATGAAGCTGCCGCGCGACCGCGTCCTGATCGTCGCCACCGGCGGCCAGGGCGAGCCGCGCGCGGCACTGGCGCGCGTCGCCGAGGGTACGCACCAGATCAAGCTCGAATCGGGCGATACCGTCATCTTCTCGTCGAAGCAGATTCCCGGCAACGAGGTAGCGATTGGCCGCATCCAGAACATCCTCGCCGGCAAGGGTGTCGAGATGATCACCGAGCGCCAGGCGCACGTCCATGTCTCGGGCCATCCCGGCCGCCCGGAGCTGGCCGAGATGTATCGCTGGATCCGCCCCGAGCTGCTCGTGCCCGTCCACGGCGAGATGCGTCATCTGCAGGAGCACGCCCGCTTCGCCAAGGCGCAGGGCATCCCGGCGTCGCTGGTCCAGGTCGACGGCGACATCGTGCGCCTGCTGCCCGGCCCGGCGAAGAAGGTCGGCAACGCGACGGTCGGGCGGCTGGTGCTCGACGGCGACGTCATCCTGCCCGCCGACGGCGCGACGATGAACGAGCGGCGACGGATCGCGGTCAACGGCCAGGTCTCGGTCGCGGTCGCCACCCGCGAGGGGCGGCTGATCGGCCGGCCCGAGGTGCGCGTCCAGGGCCTGCCGGTCGAGGAGGACCGTATCGACTTCATCGCCGAGGCCGTCGATGCGGCGGCTGAGGCGGTGGGCGGCCGCCGCCGGCCCGCAGACCGGCTCAAGGAAGACGTGCGGCTCGCCGTGCGCCGCGTCGCATCGCGCTGGACGGGCAAGAAGCCGATCGTCGATGTGCTGCTGATCGAGGCCTGACGCCGTGCGCTGGACCTCGGCGCTGGCGATCTACATCCTGTTCTGGGCGCTGTCGGTGTTTCTGGTGCTGCCCTTCGGCGTCCGCACCACGCACGAGGCCGGGGGGAAGCATGTCGCCGGCACCGCCGAGAGCGCGCCGCACGAGTTCAACCCGCGCCGTATCGCGCTGCGGGTCACGATCGTCGCGACGGCGTTGTTCGCGCTCTTCCAGCTCAACTACCATTTTGGCTGGGTGACGACGCAGACGCTGACCTTTTTCAACCTCCAGGAAGCGCCGCCGCTGCGGTGACCCAGCCTTCTCCCGTGAAAGCGGAAGGGGGCTTGGTCAGCGCAGCCGCTCGATCGCCTGCGCCAGCGCCACATAAAGCTTGCCCATGTCGGACGACAGCAACGTCACCCCCAGCGGCGAGCCTTCGCGTTGCGCCAGCACCGTGCGCAGCATCGATTCGAAATCGTGGATGTAGCGGTTGATCTGCTCGCGCAGTCCGGCATCGTCGTCGTACAGCCGGCCGATCTCCCTCGCCTCGCCATTGTCGAGCAGCCGCACCGCGCGGCGGGTGAAGACGCCCCGGTCGCCCTTCAGATACGCCGCCCAGGCGCTGTCGGCCACTTCGGGCGACAGCGTGCGGGTGATGTCGATCGACGCGGAGTTGAGCGCCTCGATCAGCAGCGAGACGCGCCGCGCGAAGGTGTCGCGGTCGGCTTCCTCGCGTTCCTGGCGGGCGTCCTCGATCCGCGTCTCGACGATCGCGGCCTGGTCGACGATCGCCTGCACCTGCCCCGACAGCCGTTCGGTGGCGCGGGTCGAGGCCTCGACGGCGGCGTCGGTCGCGTCGGCGACCGCCGCGATCTGTCGCTCGACCGTGTCGCTCATCGCGCGATGCAGCGCGTCGCTCGCTTCGGCCTTCATCCGGTTTGCGGCCTCGGGGATGACGCTGGCCAGCGTCTCGCGCGCCTTGTCCGCCGCCTGCTGGGCGGTGTCGCGAACGCGCAGCAGGGCGTCGAGCAGGCGCGGTGCGGCTTCCTCGGCGAAGCGGTGCGCCTGGCCGATCGTGTCGCCGACCATCCCGCCCAGCGCGTCGGCCCTGGTCTGCCCGTCGGTCAGCGTCTGGAGCAGGGTCGAGGAGAGCTGATCGACGACGCGGCGTTGCTCGGCGATGACGCCAGCGACCGCCTCGATCGCATCGTGCGTGCTTTCGGCGGCGGTGACCAGCGCCAGCAGCTCGGGCTTGGCGGCGACTACGACGCTATTGCTCTGCGCGATGCGCTGGTCGAGCCGGGTCAAGGCGTCGGGCAGCGTCTCGTCGATCTCCCGTGCCGCCGAGTCGAGCGCGATCAGCAGCGACTCGGTGGTGCCGATCGTGCGCGTCGCCATCGTCTCGCCGGCGCGCAACGCCTCGGTCATTGCATCGGCCGAGCCGCCGAGCGCGCTGATCGACGCGGCGAGCATATGCGACCGCTCGACGCCCTGATCGTGCAGTGCCGCCAGCCGGTTTTCGACCCGCTCCAGCCCGCTTTCCAGCTCCCCGACCACCGCGTCGCCGGCGGTGCGACTCTCTTCGAGGCGGCCCGCGACCCGGTCGATCGCGCCCTCCACGCTCGCGATGCGCCGGGCGAGCGCCTCGGCCGAGTCGCGCGCGGCGCTGTCGAGCGCGGCCTGATTGGCCCCGACCATCGCCAGCATCGCGTCGCCCTGCGCGGCGATGCCCTGGCGCGACTGGTCGACCGCGGCGGCGGTGCGATCGAGCAGCGCATCGACGGCGGACGTCATCTCGGCGGTAACCGACTCGAACCGCTGCGCCGCCGCCTCGCTGGTGCCGTCCATCCGTTGCAGGTGCGCCGCCAGCTTCTGCGCCGCGCTCCCCGCGATCTGGTCCGCCTCGCGGCCGCGTTCGGTCAGCGATGCGAGCTGGGCGGCGAGCCCGCCGGCATGTTCGCCGGCGGCGAGGCCGGCGCGGTCGATGAGCTGCGCGGTCGCCTCCACGTCGCCCCGCGCGCGGGGCAGGCTGGCAAGCAGCACGCCGACGCTCGCTTGCGCGCCGGCGGCGGCGTCGGCGAGGCTCAAAGCATGGGCGTCGGCGCGCTCGACTTCACCCGCGAGGCTGCGGCCGACGTCGCCGAGCCGCTCCGACGCGGCATCGCTGCGCGCGAGCAGGTCCGCGACCTGATGGGCCAGCCCTTCGCGCTCGCGCGCCACGATCGCGGTCAGGCGCGCCACCGCGTGTTCGAGCTGCGCCGCTTCCGCCCGCATCGCCGTGGCGGTCGCGCCGAACCGGCGCGCCTCCGCCCGGCTGCTGCGCAACATGAGCAGCCAGATGACGCCGATCAGCGTCGGCAGCACCGCCAGCGCGGCGACGAACTCGGCGAGGTCGACCGGCGGCATGGTCAGCAGCGAATCGCGGGTCAGCCACAGCATCCCGCCCATCCAGACGAGCGCCGCGAGCATCGCCGCCGCCGCCGCCAGCCGCCGCCACAGTGGCGAATAGGGAGCGGGCACCGGCTCGGGCGCGACCCAGGGCTCCTCATCGGCCGGCAGGTCGAGGGTCGGCGCGAACGCCAGCTTTTCCGGTTCCGCTGGCGTGCGGCTCGTATCGGCGCGGATGTCGACCAGCATGAAATCCCCCATGATCCCGGGCAATTTACCATCTTTCCGGCGAACGCAAAGCCTCCATGGCAACGGGTTGGTAAGGCTGTTCGTGCGAAGAGGCGGGAATGGCGTATGACCCCGGAGCAATCGATGCTACCCTGGCGGCGGCGGTGGGCGACGACCCCGGGCTGATCGCGGAGCTGCGCATCGCGCTGGTCGACAGCGCGGAGCGGGCGCTGGGCGCGATGGAGATCGCGACCGACCCCGAATCGTGGAGCGCCGCGGCGTGGCGGCTGCGCGGACTCGCGGCGAGCTTCGGCGCGGTGCGGCTGATGGCGCTGGCGAGCGAAGCCGCGAATGCGCCCGGTCCCGACACGGCGCTGATGACCAAGCTCAAGCGCGCGGTGGAACGGCTTTGATCGCCGGTTCAGCGTAGCTGAACGGAGCCGGCGCAGCCATCCGCGTGCGCGGATCGAACCCTAAACGCGTGACGCCCGACGGTTCGCCGCCTAACAGGCAGGGCAATGCTCGCAGGCCTGCTTTTCGCTACCCATGACACCGAGGATCAGCCCGATCGGCTGACCGCGACCTTGCCGTTCGGCGGGGTGACGCTGATCGAATATCAGGCGCGGCTGCTGATCGCGGCGGGCTGTGGGCAGATCATCATCCTGGTCGCGCGGCTGACCCCCGAGCTGCTCGGCGCGATCGCCCGCATCGGCCGGCGCGGGGTCGCGGTCGACACCGTTCGTCATGCGACCGAGGGAGCGGAGAAGCTCCATCCGCTGGCGCGCGTGCTGATGCTGGCCGACGGCCTCATCACCACCGAACGGGTCGTCGCCACGTTGGCGGGCGAGGGCGGCGACGCGCTGCTCGTGGCGCCCCAATCCGATGCGGGGCGGCGGCTGGAGCGGGTGGGGGGCAACATGGCCTGGGCGGGGATCGCCCGGCTCGACCCGCGCCGGCTGGGCGAGGTGGCGCGGCTGCCGCGCGATTACGATGTCCAGTCCACGCTGTTGCGCGTCGCCGAGCAGGCGCGCGCGGTGCACGTCCTGCTGCCCCCCGACGCGGTGCGGCACGGGCACGGCATCGAGCATGACGGCGCGGCGCTGGCCAAGCGTGGCCGGGCGGCGCTGGCGGCGATCGTGTCCGACCGGCGCGGCTGGTTCGATCGCTGGGTCGTCGCGCCGCTCGCCCGGCTGGCGTTGCCCGCGATGGTCGAACGGCGCTGGCCGGGCGCGGTGGTCGGCGGCGGCGGGGCCGGGCTCGGTGTGGCGGGACTGGCGGCGATCGCCCTTGGCTGGAGCGCGGCGGGGCTGGCGCTCGCCTTTGCGGCCTGCCTCGTGCTGGCGCTCGCCGCCACGCTGAGCGGCGTGCGCGACGAGCCGGGGGTCGAGCGCGCGATACTCGCCCTTGCCCTCGTCGTGCCGGCGCTGGCGGCGCTGCTGCTGGGCATGGCCGAGAGCAGGCAGGCGGGCCAGCCGGCCGCGCTCGCCGTCGCGCTGGCGCTGGTGGCGCTGGCGGCGCTTGCCGAGCGGGCGGGGCCGGAGCGCGCGCGGCGGCCATGGTGGGGCTGCGCGGCGGCCTATCTGCTGATCGTGCTGGCCGCGACGGCGGCGGGCGCGCCGATGGCGGGCATGGCGCTTGCCGCAGCCTATGCGGCAATGACGCTTGCCGCCGCGATCGAGCGGCTGCGCGCATCAGCCTTAGCCGCGCTTTAACGACGCTCGACGTAGACAGTCGCCATGCCGGCCCGATCGGATCCCTCCTCCCTCAGCGCCGCCGAGCGCGCCGCGCGCGCGCGTGCCCGCTCGACGTGGCGGCTGGCGGGGGTGATGGACGATCTGTTCCTGCCCGACGACGCGCGGCTGGACGAGCAGACCCGCCTCGCGCTCGCCCATCGACTGAACGAAACGATCGAGGGGATCGAGACCGCGCTGCGGCGGCAGGCCGCGCGGCTGCTCGCGGCGCGGGGCGGCGCGGCGCTGGCGGAGGCGCTGCTGCGGGGCACGACCGGCGGCGCGGCCGAACGGTTGACGCTCGCCGGCCTGCTGCGCGACGAGGCGTTGATCGCCGAGCTGGTCGCGCAGGTCCAGCACATCCTGCTCGCCGAAGCGCTGCCGGCCATCGCGAGCGGGAACGACGAGGCAAGCCTGCTGGTGCGGCTGGCGGCGGTGCCCGACCGCGTCGTCGCGAGCGCGGCGCAGGCCCTGCTCGCGGCGGACGGCCGGGGAAGGGCGCTGCTCCCCGCCGATCTGCAGCACCGGCTGGTGTGGTGGACCGCCGCCGCGATCCGGCCCGGGACGCCCGACGCCGATACCGATCGCGCCATTGCCGAGGCCGCGACGCGCAGTCTCGGCGCGCATGACGAGGGCGAACGGATGGAGGCGGTGGCGATGCGACTCGCCGCCGCGATCGACGCGCGCCCCGACGAGGTCGCTCCCCTGCTGCTCGAGGCGCTCGGCGATCGCCGGCTGTCGCTGTTCACCGCCGTCCTCGCCCGCGCGGTCGGCATCGATTACGAGCAGGCCCGCGCGCTCGTGCTGGAGCCCGAGGGCGAGCGCCTGTGGCTGGCGTTGCGCGCGGTCCAGCTCGACCGGCCGACGATCGCGCGCATCGCGCTGACTCTGTCGGACGCCGATCCGCGCCGGGACATCGAGGCCTTTGCGGATCAGCTCGACCGCATCGCGGCGGTCGAGCCCGCCGAGGCGCGCCTCGCGCTCGCGCCCGAAACGCTGGACCGGGACTTTCGCGCGGCGATCGCCGCGCTCGCGCGTTCGGGGCGGCAATGAACGCGATCGAACCCGGCAGCGAGCACGCCGTCGCGCACGCGATCGTCGATCGCGACGGCCGGCTGCTTGCCGCCGACCCGGCGCTCGACGGGCTGAACGGCCGTGCGGGCGGGGCGCTGGGCGGCCCGCTGGCGGTGCCGCAGCTCGCGACGGTGGCGCGGCTCGCCGGGCGGCTGGGCATCATCGTCTCGCGCGGCGTTCTGGTCGCGGACGAGTATGCCGATATCGAATTGTGGGTCCGCGCCCAACCCGAAGGCGAACGCATTCGCCTGGCGGTGAGCGGCTGGCGCGAAGCTCCCGCATGGCGGCCCGCGGTGATGACTCCGCCGGTCGCTCCCGACGCCGATTGGCGCTGGGAGACCGACACGACGCTGCGGCTGAGCTTCGTGTCGCTCGACGCGGCGGCTCGCGCGGGGCTCGACGCCTTTGCCTTGCTCGGCCAGCCGCTGACCGCGCTGTTCGCGCTTGACCCCGATGAAGGCGGCGCCTTGCCGATCCTCGACGCGCTGGCGCGCCGCCGCGCATTCGAGGAGCAGCCGGCGCGGGTGCGGGCGTCGGGACAGGCCGTCATGCTGTCGGCCGCCGTGCGGCGCGACGACGCGGGCGACTTCGCCGGGCTGATCGGCGCCGCGCGGATGGTCGAGGTCGCGCCCGCGCCGGTCGTGGAGGCGCTGCCGGGGAGTTTCACCGGCGGCCTCGACAAGGCGCTGCGCAAGCCGCTCGCACGGATCGTCGCCAATGCCGACAGCATCAACGCGCAGGCCGACGGGCCGATCGCGCCCGATTATGCCGATTATGCCGCCGACATCGCCAATGCCGGCCGCCACCTGCTCGAACTGGTCGACGATCTGGTCGACCTGCAGGCGGTCGAGCGACCGGATTTCGCGCTGGCGACCGAACCGATCGACCTTGCCGACGTCGCCCGGCGCGCGGCGGGGCTGTTGAGCGTTCGCGCGGCGCAGGCGGAGGTCACGATCGAGCGACCCGCGCCGGGCGTGACGTGCCGCGCGCATGGCGACTTCCGGCGCGCGCTCCAGATCGCGGTCAACCTCACCGGCAACGCCTTGCGCTATTCGCCCAAGGGCGCGGCGGTGGTGGTGACCGTCGCGGGCCAAAGCGGCCGGGCGCTGCTGACGGTCGTCGATCAGGGCAAGGGCGTCGCGCCCGCCGACCAGGCGCGCATCTTCGACAAGTTCGAGCGGGTCGATCCGAGCGAGGTCGGCGGCAATGGGCTGGGGCTCTACATCGCGCGGCGGCTGGCGCGCGCGATGGGGGGCGACCTGACGGTGGAGAGCACGCCCGGCGCGGGCGCGCGCTTCACGCTCGGGCTACCGTCGTAGCCGCCGCCCGACGATGATGAGTAGCAGGCCGATCACGGCGAGCACCGCACCGCGATCCGCCCAGGGCCGTTGATCGAGCATCAAGCTCGACGCCGGCCAGTGGATATAGCCCAGCCCCTGACCGATCCACAGCAGCCCCATCAGCGTGGCGAGGATGCCGAGGATGAGCAGGATCGCGCGGACCGGGCGCATCAGCGCTGGTCGACCGGAACGTAATCGCGCGCGGTCGGGCCGGTGTAGAGCTGGCGCGGGCGGCCGATCTTCTGGTCGGGATCGGTGATCATCTCGTTCCACTGCGCCACCCAGCCGACGGTGCGGGCGAGCGCGAAGAGCGCGGTGAACATCGAGGTCGGGAAGCCGATCGCCGACAGGATGACGCCCGAATAGAAATCGACATTCGGGAACAGCTTCTTCTCGGCGAAATAATCGTCCTTCAGCGCCAGCTCCTCGAGCTGGAGCGCGACGTCGAACACCGGGTCGGTGACACCGAGTTCGCCGAGCACCTCGCGCACCGTCTGCTGCATTACCGTCGCGCGCGGGTCGTAGTTCTTGTACACGCGATGGCCGAAACCCATCAGGCGGAACGGGTCGTTCTTGTCCTTGGCGCGCGCGATATATTCGGGGATCTTGTCGGGTGTGCCGATCTCGCGCAGCATGTTGAGCGCCGCTTCGTTGGCGCCGCCATGCGCGGGACCCCACAGGCAGGCGATGCCCGCCGCGATGCACGCGAAAGGGTTGGCGCCCGACGAGCCGGCGAGGCGGACGGTCGAGGTCGACGCGTTCTGCTCGTGGTCGGCGTGGAGGATGAAGATGCGGTCCATGGCGCGCTCGACGATCGGGTTCACCTCGTAAGGCTCGGCCGGGACGCCGAAGGTCATGCGCAGGAAGTTGCCGGTGTAGCTCAGCGAATTATCGGGGTAGAGGAAGGGCTGGCCGACGCTGTACTTGTACGCCATCGCCGCCATCGTCGGCATCTTGGCGATCAGCCGGTGCGACGCGATCACGCGCTGGACGGGATCGTGGATGTCGGTCGAATCGTGATAGAAGGCGCTGAGCGCGCCGACGACGCCGCACATGATCGCCATCGGATGCGCGTCGCGCCGGAAGCCGCGATAGAAGGTCGCGAGCTGCTCGTGCACCATGGTGTGGCGGGTGATGGTGGTGGTGAACTTGCCGAGCTCGCCCTGCGTCGGCAGCTCGCCGTTCAGCATCAGATAGGCGACCTCCATGAACGACGAATGCTCGGCGAGGTCGCCGATCGAATAGCCGCGATGGAGCAGCACGCCCTCGTCGCCATCGATGTAGGTCAGCTTCGACTGACAGCTCGCGGTCGAGGTGAACCCGGGGTCGTAGGTAAACTTGCCGGTGTCCGCATAGAACTTGCGGATGTCGACGACTTCCGGCCCGACCGAACCCGGCATCACCTTATAGTCGTGGTCGGCAAAGGTCACGGCGCCGGTACTTGGGTCGGTCATCGGGCGGGTTCCTCGAATGTGGCCTGGTCGGCGATCCGGGCCAGGCTTTCGTCGCGGCCCAGCAGGGCAAGAACGTCGAAGATGCCCGGCGAGGTCCGCCGTCCGGTGAGCGCGACGCGCAGGGGCTGGGCGACCTGGCCGAGCTTGAGCCCGGTGTCCGCCGCCACGGCCCTGACCGTCGCCTCGGTCGTCTCCGTATCCCAGCGCTCCACCGCGTCAAGCGCGGCGTGCGTCCGGGCGAGTGCGCCGCGCGCATCGCCCTCCAGCAGCGCGCGGGCATCGTCGGCGACGGCGAGCGGGCGGGTGGCGAACAGGAAGCCCGCGCCGTCGGCCAGCTCGTTCAGATTGGCGGCGCGCGGCTTGAGCGCGGCCATGGCCTGTTCGAGCAGTGCGAGCGCCTCGCCATCGGTTCTGCCGAGCCGTTCGGCGACGAAGCGGGCGAGCCGGGCGTCATCGGCTTCGCGGATGTAATGGCCGTTGAGGCTTTCGAGCTTCTTCAGATCGAAGCGCGAGGGCGCCTTGCCGACCGCGCCGAGATCGAACCATTCGACCGCCTTGGCGCGGGTGATGATCTCGGCGTCGCCATGGCCCCAGCCGAGGCGGAGCAGGTAATTGTCGAGCGCTTCGGGCAGGATGCCGAGCTCGTCGCGGTAGGCCTCGACCCCGACCGCGCCGTGGCGCTTCGACAATTTACCGCCGTCCGCGCCGTGGATCATCGGGACATGGGCATAGACCGGGTCGGGCCAGTCCCCCTCTACCTCATTCATCGCACGGATGATGGGGAGCTGGCGGAAGGCGTTGTTGAGGTGGTCGTCGCCGCGGATGACGTGGGTCACGCCCATGTCGTGGTCGTCGACCACCACCGCGAGCATGTACGTCGGGGTGCCGTCGGAGCGGAGCAGGACGAGGTCGTCGAGCTCGGCATTCTGGACGGTGACCGTGCCCTGCACCGTATCGTCGATCGTGGTCGCGCCCTCGCGGGGCGCGCGGAGGCGGACGACGAAGGGCTGGTCGGCGGGCCCGTCGGTGCGGTCGCGCCAGGGCGAGCGGATCCGCAGCGGCTGTTTCGCGGCCTGGGCGGCAGCGCGCTGGGCATCGATCTCCTCGGCCGTCATCCAGCAGCGATAGGCGTGGCCGCGCGCGATCATCTCGGCGGCGACCTCGGCATGACGCCCAGCGCGGGCGAACTGGAACACCGCGTCACCGTCCCAGTCGAGGCCGAGCCAGCGCATCCCGTCGAGGATGGCGTCGATCGCCGGCTGGGTCGACCGGACGCGATCGGTGTCCTCGATCCGGAGCAGGAACCGGCCGCCATGATGACGCGCGAACAGCCAGTTGAACAGCGCCGTGCGCGCGCCGCCGAGATGGAGAAAGCCGGTCGGCGATGGCGCGAAGCGGGTGACGACTGGCGTATCGTTGTCGGTTGCGCTCAAGCGCGCCTGCTCCCAGACTGAAGGTGATGGCGAGTTCCGCCCTGCCCCGGCCCGCTAGCATAGCCCCAAGGTGGCGACAATTCGGCTGGCGGCCGGGTGATATTGTCGAGCGCTGGCTGGAGGCGGAACGCGGCCAGTTGCCGCTGTGGCTGCCGGTGGCGCTGGGCGGCGGGGTGACGGCATGGTTCGTGCTGCCGGACCCGCAGGACTGGACGGCGGCGCTGCTGCTGTCGCTGGCGGTCGGACTGGGGGCGCTGGCGCTGGGGCGGCATGGCCGGCTGGCGCGGGCGGTCGGGATCGGTGCGATGGCGGCGGCGCTGGGGCTGGCGCTGATCTGGTCGCGGGCGGAGCGCGTCGCCGCGCCGGTGCTGGGCGGGCCGACGATCGCGACCTTCACGGCGACGGTCGAGCAGGTCGAGCCGCTGGCGGCGCGCGGGCTGGTGCGGCTGACGCTCCTGCCGCAACCGGGCGCCAGCGATGGACGGGGTGGAACGGCGGCGCTGCCGCCCCGGGTGCGGGTCAATCTGCAGGCGGAGGATGCGCCGGCGGGGCTGACGGCGGGGGCGGTCGTGCGGCTGCGGGCGCGGCTGATGCCGCCGCCGACCGCCGCCGTGCCGGGCGCTTACGACTATGCGCGGCAGGCGTGGTTCGACGGCATCGGCGCGACGGGGCGGGGCTTCGCGCCGGTCGAAATGGTGCGGGCGGGGCGTGGCGAGGGCGGGCTGCGCGCCGCCTTGTCGCGCCACATCACCGCCCGTCTGCCGGGCAGCGAGGGCGGGATCGCGGCGGCGCTGGCGACGGGCGACGTCGGCGCGATCGGGCAGGAGGATTCGGACGCGATGCGCCGCGCCGGGCTGGCGCATCTGCTCTCGGTCAGCGGCCTGCACATCACCGCCGTCGTCGCGGCGACGATGCTGGTCGTGCTCAAGCTGCTCGCGCTCAGCCCGTGGCTGGCGCTGCGCGTGCGGCTGCCGCTGGTCGCGGCGCTGGCGGGGGCGGCGGCGGCGATCGGCTATACCGCGCTGACCGGGTGGCAGGTGCCGACGATCCGGTCGTGCGTCGCGGTGCTGCTGGTGCTGGCGGCGCTGGCGATGGGGCGCGAGGCGGTGACGCTGCGGCTGGTGGCGGCAGGCGCGGTCGTGGTGCTGCTGTTCCGGCCCGAGGCGGTGGCGGGGCCGAGCTTCCAGCTTTCCTTCGCGGCGATCACCGCGATCGTCGCGCTGCATGAGCATCCGACAGTAGCGGCGTGGTTCGGGCCGCACGAGGAGAGCCGGTGGCGGCGCTGGGGGCGGGGGCTGGTGTCGCTGCTGGTCACGGGGCTCGTGGTCGAGCTGGCGCTGATGCCGATCGCGGCGTGGCATTTCCATCGCGCCGGGCTGTATGGCGCGCTCGCCAATATCATCGCGATTCCGCTGACAACCTTCGTGGTGATGCCGCTGGAGGCGCTGGCGCTGGCGCTCGACCTGGGCGGGCTTGGCGCGCCGGCGTGGTGGCTCGCGGACAGGGCGCTCGCGGCGCTGCTGTGGCTGGCGCATGTCGTCGCCGCCGCGCCCGGGGCGGTCGCGGCGCTGCCCGCGATGCCGGCGGGAGCGTTCGCGCTGATGGTTGTGGGCGGGCTGTGGCTTGCCTTGTGGCGGACGCGGTGGCGGCGGCTCGGACTGGCGCCGCTGGCGGCCGGCGCGGCCTGGGCGCTGGCGACGCCGGGAGCTGACCTGCTGGTGACGGGCGACGCGCGGCATCTCGCCGTGCGCCTGCCCAACGGCCGGCTGGCGCTGCTGCGCGAGCGGGCGGGCGACTATACCCGGTCCATGCTGGCGGAGAGCGGGGGCGTCGACGGAGAGCTGCCGTTGCTGGAGGAGCAGGCCGGCGCGCGGTGCAGCCGCGACCTGTGCGTCACCGAGGTGACGGCGGCCGGGCGGCGCTGGCGGGTGCTGGCGACGCGCAGCGCTTATCCGGTGCCGACGCCGGCCCTGATCGCCGCGTGCCGGGCGGCGGACATCGTCGTCAGCGAGCGCTGGTTACCGCGGGGGTGCGTGCCGCGCTGGCTGAAGCTCGACCGGCCGGTCGTGGCGAAGACGGGCGGGGTGGCGATCACGCTGGCGAGCGGGCGGGTGGCAACGGTGCGCCGGGCCGGGGACCGGCATCCGTGGAGTGTGGCCGAGCGGCTGTGGCAGCCGCGAACGTGGCGCAAACAGGGCGGGAAGCGGCGCGGAAGTTGAGGCTAAGTTGAGGCCAAAAAGGCGGGAGAGGGCATTCCGCGTCCCACCGTTACCCCAGCCTTGAGCCGGGGTCCCATCCAGCATGGGGGCCGGTCACAAAAAGTCGAGCCGATGGCGTGTTCGAGCCTGGACCCTGGCTCAAGGCCGGGGTGACGGTGGGACGCGGGTTCGATGTCCGACGAGGTCAACAGCGTTGCTGGTCTGCCGCATGTAGGACATCTTTTTCAGGCCTGCGCCAGACCCGCCGTCGGCACCACCCGCGCCGACGCCGTCGCCCGCGCTACCACCACGCCGGACTCGTCGCGCAGTTCGCCTTCGAGAAAGGCCACCGTCTTGCCGAGCTGGACCAGCCGGCCCTCACCGATCAGCCGGCCCGGTCGGGCGGGGGCAAGGAACTGGACGTGGAGGTCGATGGTCGCGCAATAAAACGCGCCGTCGGTGCGGACCAGCACCGTCGGGCCGAGCGTGTCGTCGAGCATCGCCGCCACGAAGCCGCCCTGGATATTGCCGCCGGGATTGCAGAACGCCTCGCTCCCCGCGAACGCCACCCGCAGCGTCCCGGTCGCCGGGTCGGCGTCGAGCAGCTCCCACCCGAGCGTCGCGGCGCAGGGCGGGGTGGGGAAGCGGTCGAAGACGCTCACCCGCCCGCTCTCAATTATACCGCCGCAGGATCCCCGACAGCTTGCCCTGGATCCGCACCTGCGACGGCGTATAGCGTTGCGGGTCGTAGGCGCGGTTGGCGGGGTCGAGGCGGACCATCGCGCCTTCGCGGCGGAAATATTTGAGCGTCGCCTCGACCTCGTCGATCAGCGCCACGACGATCTCGCCGTCGCGCGCGACCTCCTGCCGCTTCACCAGCGCGAAGTCGCCGTCGAGGATGCCGGCCTCGACCATCGAGTCACCCGACACCTCGAGCGCGTAATGCTCGCCCGTACCGAGCAGCGCGGCGGGCACCGCGAGCATCGTCGCGCCCTCGAACGCCTCGATCGGCATACCTGCGGCGATGCGGCCGTGCAGCGGGATCTCGATCACGTCGTTGGCGGGCTGTGGAAGTTGTCGAAGTTCGCGCGAAACGCCTTTATTCGGCAGCTTCTTCTCCGGCCGCTCGGGCATCCGCACCACCTCCAGCGCGCGGGCGCGATTGGGCAGGCGGCGGATGAACTGACGCTCTTCCAGCGCGGAGATCAGGCGGTGGACGCCCGACTTGGACTTGAGGTCGAGCGCCTCCTTCATCTCCTCGAACGAGGGCGATACGCCCGTCTCGGTGAGACGGTCGTTGATGAAGCACACCAGTTCATGCTGCTTGCGCGTGAGCATCGCGGTTCTCCGTCGGAACGAACGCGGAACCTATATGGAACAGCCAGGCAGCCGTCAAGTGATGTCGAGGATTTCCGCCGAGTCGCCCCTGCGGGCCGCCCGCGCGTTTGCCGGACGGACGATCAGGCAGGTCGACCGCGCCAGCGTCCGCAGCATCGAACTGTCCTGTATTTCAGAGGCATAGGCGCGGCCGTCGCGTTCGATCGCGCGCAGATAATCGGTCCGGGCGTTGTTGGCGGGCAGGTCTTCGCCGAGCACGCCGGGGCGGGTGCGGGGCAGCGGATCGACGGCCCCGGCGAGGGCGGCGACCAGCGGCCGGACGAACAGCATTGCGGTCACGAAGGCCGAGACGGGGTTGCCGGGCAGGCCGAGCACCGCCGTGCGGCCGAGCCGGCCGGCGAGCATCGGCTTGCCGGGGCGGAGTGCGACGCGCCAGAAATCGATCGTGCCGCCGGCGGCTTCGAGTGCCGGGCGAATCAGGTCGTGGTCGCCGACCGAGGCGCCCCCCGAGGTGACGAGCAGGTCGGCGTCCACCCCCGCGAAGGCGTCGCGGATGGCGGCGAGATCGTCGGGCAGGATGCCGAGGTCGACGATCTCGACCGGCAGGTCGGCCAGCATCGCCACGAGCATGGCGCGGTTCGATTCGGGGAGTTGCAGGCCAGTGAGCGGCGTGCCGGCGTCGACCAACTCGTCGCCGGTCGCGGCGACGGCGACGCGGACGCGCCGGCGGACGGGCAGCACGCCATGCCCGGCGGTGGCGGCGAGCGCGAGGCGGGCGGGGGTGATGCGCTCGCCGGCCGCGATCAGGAGGTCGCCCTCGCTGAAGTCGAGGCCACGGCGGCGGATGTTGCGGCCTTCATAGGGCGGACCTTCGCCGGTCAGAGTAAGGCGGTCGCCTGCTCGGGTCGCCTCCTCCTGGATCAGAACCGTGTCTGCGCCGGACGGCATTCCCGCGCCGGTGAAGATTCGCGCCGCCTCGCCCGCGCCGATTGCGTCGGCATAGGGCCGGCCCGCCGCGCTCTCCCCGACGACGCGCCACGGGCCGGGCAGGTCGGCGAAGCGGATCGCATAGCCGTCCATCGCGGAGAGATCGGCGGCAGGTTGGGTGCGGCGGGCGAGGACGTCGGCGGAGGCCCAGCGACCGGCGGCCTGGGCGAGGGCGAGAGTTTCGGGGACAATCGGCTCGACACCGGCGATAAGCATTGCCTGCGCTTCGGCGATGGGAAGTAGGGTCACTCGCGGAAAAGCTCGGCGTGCGTGCCGGCGCGAACGAAGGTGACGAGTTCCTGAGCTTTTTTCACTACGTCCAAAAGGTAGATTAGCGGGAAGTCTCCACCGATATGACACTCCCGGTGATCGCGCCACTTACCTTTTAGCGGGTGGTCAAGCCATTCGGCCGGAAGCGGCCCCTCGTTGGCTATCAAGAGCAGCATCGCCTCACGGAGCTGTCGCATATCGTAGCGTCCGGTCCGCGACAGCCGTTCCCAATCCTTGATGAACTCCCTGGCGTGATCGCTCGTCCGCGGCAGCGGCGCGCGCTTAGAGGCCGGCTGCTTTGTCAAGCGCTGCGAACAATTCTTCGGCGGTGGCAAAACGAGCTCGGTGGCTGGCGGCGATCTCGCGCGCTTCTTCCATCGCGGCTCGTGTTTCCGCATTGGGAACCTTCAGTTCGAGCGGAAACGCCTGTTCGGCGACGACGCGCTTGAACAGCATACGTACCGCGTCGGCAGTGGAAAGGCCGATCGCATCCAACGCGGCGACCGCCTGCCGCTTCAGGTCTTCGTCGATACGGACGTGCAGCATGGAAGTGTTTGCCATCCGGTCCGTGTATCTCAATTGAGCCAGTTTATCAAGGGATGGTTTGCCAATCCCCAGACCGGCCGCCGCTCTTCGCCAGCAGCCTTACACCCTCGATCGCCATGCCGCGATCGAGGGCCTTCGCCATGTCGTAGATCGTCAGCAGCGCGACCGAGACGGCGGTGAGCGCCTCCATCTCGACGCCGGTCTTGCCGTCGGTGGCGCAGGTGGCGGTGGCGGTTATGCCTCGCTCGCCCAGTCCCAGGTCGAGGGTGACGCGGGTGAGGGGGAGGGGGTGGCAGAGCGGGATGAGGTCGCTGGTGCGCTTGGCGGCCATGATGCCGGCGACGCGGGCGACGGCGAGGACGTCGCCCTTCTTCGCGCTGCCGTCGCGGATCGCGGCGAGGGCTTGCGGCGACAGGGTGATGCGGCCGGTCGCGGTGGCCTCGCGCGCGGTGACGGCTTTGGCGGCGACGTCGACCATGCGGGCGGCGCCGGTGGCGTCGAGGTGGGTGAGCGAACTTTCCCTCTCCCCGTGGGAGAGGGAGGGAGCCGCGCCAGCGGCGGAAGGGTTAGGGTAATCGGGGTCGGTCACCCTCACCCCGCGCTCGGTTCGCAAGCTTCCCCTCTCCCAAGGGGAGAGGGGTTCAGAAGCGTCCTGGTGGCGGCCTCGACATCCGGTTGCCGCATCAGGCTTTCGCCGACGAGGAAGGTGCGGATACCGTGCGGCGCCGCGGCTTCGAGGTCGGCGTGGGTCGCGATGCCGCTTTCCGAGACGATCGTATACCCTGCGGGCACGCGGGTGGCGAGTTGCCATGCTCTGCTCGGATCGACGTCGAAGGTCTTGAGATCGCGGTTGTTGACGCCGATCAGCGTCGTGCGGAGGCGGAGCGCGCGGTCGAGTTCGGCGTCGTCGTGGACCTCGACCAGCACGTCCATGTCCTGCTCCCGCGCGGCGTCCTCGAGTTCGGCGAGCATGGCATCGTCCAGGGCGGCGACGATGAGCAGAATGGCGTCCGCGCCGTACGCGCGCGCCTCTTCGACCTGCCAGGGGTCGACCATGAAGTCCTTGCGCAGCACGGGGAGGGCAACGGCGGCGCGGGCCTGGACGAGATAGTCGAGGCTGCCCTGGAACCAGGGTTCGTCGGTCAGCACCGACAGGCACGCGGCACCGCCGGCGGCATAGGCGCGGGCGTGGTCGGCGGGGGCGAAGTCGGCGCGGATCAGGCCCTTGGAGGGGCTTGCCTTCTTGATCTCGGCGATCAGCGCGAAGCCGTCGACCGCCCTGGCGCGCAGCGCGGCGTGGAATCCGCGAGGGGCGCCGGGCGGCGCGGGCAAGGGGCCGTGCCTGCGCCGGGCGACCTCGGCGCGGGTGGTGGCGAGGATGGCGGCCAGGCGGTCGCTCATGCCCAGGCGATCCAGCGGTCGAGCAGGTCGCCGGCCGCGCGCGTGTCGATCGCCGCCGCCGCCCGTTGCGCGCCGGCGGTCAGATCGGGGGCGGCATCGGCCAGCACCAGCGCGGCGGCGGCGTTGAGCAGGACGGCGTCGCGATATGCGCCCGCTTCGCCGTCGAGCAGGCGGCGTAGCGCCACGGCGTTGTGGGCGGGATCGCCGCCGCGGATCGCGCTGAGCGGATGACGGGGCAGGCCGGCGTCCTCGGGGACGATCCGGTCGGGCAGCGCGACGCAGCCAACCGACACGGCGCGCGTCGGGCCGGCGCACGAGATCTCGTCGAGTGCCTCCTCGCCCGACACGACAAGCGCCGCCTCGGTGCCGAGTTGCGCCAGCGCCTCGGCATAGACGGGCGCGTAATCGGGGCGGGCGATGCCGAGGAGCTGGCGGGTGACGTGCGCCGGATTGGCGAGCGGGCCCATCAGGTTGAAGATCGTGCGCCGGCCCAGCCGCTGCCGGATCGGCTGGATACGCCGCATCGCCGGGTGGTGGTTGGCGGCGAAGAGGAAACAGATGCCCAGTCCGTGCAACGTCTCCTCCGCCATCGCGCCGGCGCGGTCCATGTCGAGGCCGAGCGCCTCCAACGTGTCGGCGGCGCCGGCCTTGGAGGAGGC
This sequence comes from uncultured Sphingomonas sp., assembly GCA_964244185.1. GTDB lineage: Bacteria > Pseudomonadota > Alphaproteobacteria > Sphingomonadales > Sphingomonadaceae > Sphingomonas. Next base: position 13,394 of record CAXTHQ010000021.1, on the reverse strand, counting down.
GGCGCGGTTGCCGTGCTTGGCGACCGGGATGCCGCAGGCCGCGACGACGAGGGCGACGGCGGTGGAGACGTTCAAGGTATGGTGGCCGTCGCCGCCGGTGCCGCAGACGTCGATCGCGCTGGCGGGGGCGGTGATCGGGATCAGGCGCTCGCGCAGCGCCCGGGCGGCCTCGGCGATCTCGATCGAGGTCTCGCCGCGATCGGACAGCGTGACGAGGAAGGACGCGATGGCGTCGTCGTCGGCGCGGCCGTCGAGGATGTCGGCGAACGCCTCGCGCGCGGTCTCGCGGGACAGCGGCGTGACGGGCGAGGGAAGGGTGGTGATGAAGGTCAAGCCATCGCCTCCACCTTCACGCCCGCCAGCTTCAGGAAGTTGGCGAGGAGCGCGTGGCCGTGTTCGGTGGCGATGCTTTCGGGGTGGAACTGGACGCCGTGGATGGGAAGGTCGCGGTGGCGGAAGCCCATCACCGCGCCGTCTTCCGAGCGCGCGTTGACCAGCAGAGCGTCGGGAATGTCGTTGACGATCAGCGAATGGTAGCGCGTGGCGGTGAAGGGGGAGGGGACACCCTCGAACAGCCCGCTGCCGTCATGGAGCACGGGCGAGGTCTTGCCGTGCATCAGGTGGCCGCGCTCGACGCGACCGCCGAAATGCTGGCCGATCGCCTGATGGCCGAGGCATACGCCGAGCAGCGGGCGGGTCTCCGCGGCGCAGGCGGCGACGAGATCGAGCGTGACGCCGGCGTCGTCCGGCGTCTTCGGGCCGGGCGAGATCACGAACGCGTCGGCGCCCGACGAGAGCGCCTGGCCGGCGGAGATGGCGTCGTTGCGGACGACCTCCACCGCCGCGCCGAGTTCCTGGAGATAATGGACGAGGTTCCAGGTGAAGCTGTCGTAATTGTCGATGACGAGGATCATGGGTTTGGCCTTACGGGCTTGTGCTTCCCTCGTCACCCCGGCCCTGTGCCGGGGTCCACTTTCGATGAGGTCATGCCGTCGGGCATTGGTCCGGCGGCGGGAAGCGAACGGGCGTAGATGCCGGCACAGGGCCGGCATGACGGACCGGGTTGTTGCCCGCAGTGCCGGGGGCTAGCGGTTTCCCGTGCGTAAGGTCTGGCTAACCGTCCTGATAGGCATCGTCGCCAGCGCATTCTATTGGGCGATGTTCGTCGCCGTCGCCTATTCGCTGCTCGCAGGCGACCGGCGCGGCGGGAGCGCGGTGGGGACGGTCGAGGTCCCCGCCGTGTGGGCGGCGGGCGTCGCGATCTGGCTGCTCGGCCTCTGGTTCGCCTTTCGGTCGCGGGTGTGGCGCGGGCTCACTTCGGGCGAGCTGGCGGCGGCGCGGGAGGTGTTCGGCGAGGCGATCGACTGGGACCGGGTGCGGATTTACGCGCGCGGGTTCACGCCGTTCCAGCCCAGGCACTGCGCCGTCACGCCACTGGGCGCAGTGCATTTCCGGCGCGAGGACTTCCTGCCCGATTATTCGACATGCTCGGACGACATGGCGTGGCTGATCCACGAACTGGCGCATGTCTGGCAATATCAGACCGGCGTGCCGGTGATCCTGCGGGGGCTGTGGGAGCGGCGCTACGACTATGGCGCGCTGGACGCCGCCCGGCCGCTCCAGCGCTACGGCATCGAGCAGCAGGCGGCGATCGTCGAGGACTGGTTCCGCCGGACGCGGGGGCAACGGCCGGGGCGCGGGACGGGGAGCGAGGCGGATTATCGCGCGGTCATCCCCTTCCTGCCGGGTTGAGGGGAGCGAAGGCGGCGCGGGCGCGTTGTTCGGAGCAAAAGGAGTCGCTTCATGCTTCGTATCGCTTTCATGGCCGCGCTGATCGTGGCGCCCTCGCTTGCCGCCGCGCAGGACGGCAATCCGCCCAAGCGCATCCGCAGCGTCGAGATCAAGAAGGGCGAACCGTGCCCCAAGGCCTCGGGCGACGAGGTGGTCGTGTGCCGGACGCTCGACGAGCCCTACCGCATCCCGTCCGCGCTGCGCGACGAGGGCGCGGCCCAGCAGCCGACCAACCAGAGCTGGGTCAACCGCGCCGCGACGATCGATCAGGTCGGCCGGGTCGCGGGCGGGTTGCCGGATACGTGCTCGGCGGTGGGCACGGGCGGCCAGTCGGGCTGCGCGCTGTTGCAGAACCAGCAATATGCCGCCGAGAAGCGGGCGCGGGCGAACAGCGACGGGAGCGGCTCGCAGCCACAGTAATCCTGAATCCCTTTCCGACCAGGAGAGGGAGTTATTGCCCCCAGTCGGCATCCCCCGCCCGCGCGACGGCATCGCGGGCGGCCGCCAGGATCGCCCCCGCCTTCGCCTCGCACTCGCGCTGCTCGTACACCGGGTCGCTGTCGGCGACGATGCCGGCACCGGCCTGGACGTGGATGATGCCGTCCTTCACCACCGCCGTCCGCAGCACGATGCACGAATCCATCGAGCCGTCGGGGGAGAAATAGCCGACGCCGCCGGCATAGGCCCCGCGCCGCTCCGGCTCCAGCTCGGCGATGATCTGACAGGCGCGGACCTTGGGGGCGCCCGATACCGTGCCGGCGGGGAAGCCCGCGAACAGCGCGTCGAGCGCGTCCTTGCCCGGCGCCAGCTCGGCGGTGACGTTCGAGACGATGTGCATGACGTGGCTGTACAATTCGACCGCATAGCTGTCGGTCACGCGCACGCTGCCGCCCACCGCCGCGCGGCCGGCGTCGTTGCGGCCGAGGTCGAGGAGCATGAGGTGCTCGGCGCGCTCCTTGGGATCGGCGAGCAGGCTCGCGCGGTTGACCTCGTCCTCCGCCTCGGTGCGGCCGCGCGGGCGGGTGCCGGCGATCGGACGGACGGTGATCGCGCCGTCGCGGACGCGGACCAGGATCTCGGGGCTGGAGCCGATCAGCGCGAAGCCGGGGAGGTCGAGATGATAGAGAAAGGGCGAGGGATTGATGCGCCGGAGCGAGCGGTAGAGCTCGAAGGGCGGCAGCGGAAACGGCGTCGAGAAGCGCTGGGCGAGGACGACCTGGAAGATGTCGCCGGCGAGGATATACGCCTTCGCGGCGCGGACCATGCCGGCGTAGCGCTCGGGCGGCAGCGCGGGGGTGTAGGCGGGCTCGGCCACCTCGGCCTGCGCCGGCGGCGGCACGGGCGTCGCGGCGAGGCGGGCGGCGGTGGCGTCCAGCCGCTCCTCGGCGGCGGCGATCAGCGCGGCGGGATCGCGCGCCGGGTCGGGCCAGGCGGGGGTGACGAGGAACAGCGCATCGGTCAGCCGGTCGAACACGAGCAGCATCGTCGGCCGCACGAACAGCATGTCGGGCAGGCCGAGCGGGTCGGCGGCGGGCTGGGGCAATGTCTCGACCAGCCCCACGGTCTCATAGCCGAAATAGCCGACCAGGCAGGCCAGCGCGCGGGGCAGGCCCGCCGGCACCTCGGCCCGGCATTCGGCGACGAGCCGGCGAAGTGCCGCGAGCGTCGGGCCGGCGGGCGCGAAGGCGGCCGGGTCGGTCGCCCAGCCGCGGTTGATCTCGGCGGCCTCGCCCTGCGCGCGGAAGACGAGGTCGGGGGCGAGCCCGATCAGGCTGTGGCGGCCGCGCGTCGTCGCGCCCTCGACCGATTCGAGCAGGAAGTCGCCGCGCCCCGGCTCGATCAGCTTGAGCGCGGCAGCGACCGGCGTCTCGGTGTCGGCGACCTGCCGCCGCCACAGCAGGACGGGCCGGCCGGCGGCGAGGGCGGCAATGTCATTTTCCCGTTCGTGCTGAGCTTGTCGAAGCACGTCCTGCCTTTCGAGTTCGGGGACGCCCTTCGACAAGCTCGGGGCGAACGGACGAAGTTGGCCTATCGAGCGGTGCCGCCGAGCAGGTCGGCCTTGACCTTCGCGACCGCCGGCTGGTTGATCGTCACGCCGATCGCGGCGCGGGCGGCGCGGGCGAATTGCTCCAGATATTCGCGGCCCAGCACCTGACCGAACGCGGCGCGCACGCTGCCGACGCGCGCAAGATCGTGTGACGCGTCCCCCGGGGTGATGCCGTTTAGCTTGACGATCGCCCAGCCGGCCCCGCCGGGCGCTTCGAGCAGCTTGGCGGTGCCCTTGGCCATCGCGAACATCAGCGCCAGCGGCGCGCGTGCCGGCTCCGGCGCCTTCTCGACATCCTCGCGGCTGGCGGCGAGCGCGTGCGGGCCGGCGGACTTCAGCCCGGAAGCCGCCCAGGCGGCGTCGAGCGACTGACCCTTGTTCACCGCCGCCAGAATCTGGCCGGCGACGCGGCGCGCGGCCTGGCGGGCGTGGTCGGCGGCGACGTCCCTGGCGACCTGTTCGCGTACCTGCGCGAGCGGACGCGGCGCGGCGGCGGCAACGCGGCCGAGCGCCACCAGCGCGAAGCTGCCGTCGGCGGCGGTCGGCACCATCTGCGGCTCGTCGCCGTCCTGCATCTGGAATGCCGCCTTGATCAGCGGCGCGAGCGTCGGATCGGGCTGCGCGCCGGGCTGATCGGGATCGGCGCCGGTCGCCAGCAACGGCGCGCTGGTCTGCGCCGAGAGCTTCTGGTCGCCGACCAGCTCGTCGAAGGTCGCGTTGCCCGCGAGCTTGTCGTCGATCGCGTCATGGACGGCGTTGAGCGCGTCGGCGGTCTTCTGCTTGGTCAGCGCCGCCGCGATCTCGTCATGGACCTGCGCCAGCGTCCGCCCGGCGACCTGCTCGACCGCGTCGACCCTGGCGACGGTATAGCCCAGCCCGCCCTTGACCGGCCCGACCACCGCGCCCCTGGCGGCGGCGAAGACCGCATCGGCGACGGCAGGCGAGGCGCGCTGCGCCAGCGCCGCCTTGGTGAGCTTCGTCTGCGTCGACGCCTCCAGCCCCGCCGCGCGGGCGGCGTCGGTCAGGCTTTGCCCGCCCTTGGCCTTGGCCGCCAGCGCCTGCGCGCCGGCCTGATCGAGCACCACGACCTGGGTGATGGTGCGCTGCTCGGTGGCTGCGTATTTGGCGCTGTCCTGTTTGTAGGCCTGCGCGATGTCCGCCTCGGTCGGGGTCGCCTTCGCCTTGACCTGCTCGGGCGTGATGCGCGCGTAACGGATGACGCGCTGCTCGGGGACGGTGTAGCGCGCGACGTTGCGGGTGTAGAAGGCCTGGAGCTCGGCGTCGGTCGGCGCGGTGCCGGCGGGCACGGCGGCCGACGGCACGAAGGCGATCTCGCCCGCGCGTTTTTCCAGCGACAGATTGGCGTAGGGCAACGCTAGCTGCTGCGGCGCCTGGCCGGGGCGGAGCAGGCGGTCGGTCAGCATCTTGCCCATGAGGTCGCGCGACAGGTCGGCGCGGACGTTGGTCTCGGTCAGCTTGCGCTCGGCAAGAAGCTGCCGGAACAATGTCGGGTCGAACTGGCCGTTCGCGCCCTGCAGTCCGGGGATCGAGGCGATCTGGCCGTCGACCGCGCGCTTCGACACCAGCATCCCCTGCCGCGCGCCGAACTGATCGAGCGCGAGGCTGCTGACCAGTCGCTCGAGCGTTCCCTCCAGCCCGCCGCCGGCGACGAACTGCGCCATGTCGATCGTCGGCTGCTGCTGGCGGAAAGCCTCCATTTCCTGGCCCGCGCGCAGCTTCAGCTCGGCGGCGGTGATGCGCACCTTGCCGACCTGCGCGACATCGTCGCTACCGCCCAGCGCCGCCAGCCCCTGCGTCCGGATCGAGCTCACGTCGCCCGACGCGAAGGCGAGCGCGATCAGGCCGAGGACGATGAAGGTGATGACCAGGCCGACCTTGGAATTGATGAGGCGGCGGAAGAAGGCGAGCATCGGCGGCTTTCGCGCGAGGGAAGATCGCTGCGCCTTACGGGCGCTGCGACGGCGCTTCAACCTTGCAGCGCCCGGCCGGGCCGCTATCCGGCGGACGACAGGGAGACGAACATGCGGCGCAGGCTGATCGCGGGCAACTGGAAGATGAACGGGCTGCGCGACGCGCTGGCCGAGCTGGACGGTATCGCCACGGCGGCGGCAGGCGCGGCGTGCGAGGTGGCGGTGGCGGTGCCGGCAACGCTGATCATGGCCGCCGCCGCGCGCGTGCCGGCGCTGGCGATCGGGGCGGAGGACGTCCATCCGGCCGACCAGGGCGCGCATACCGGGTGCATCTCGGCGGCGATGGTCGGCGACGCGGGCGGGCGCTTCACCATCGTCGGCCACAGCGAACGCCGCGCCGATCAGGGCGAGACCGACGCCGAGGTGAAGGCCAAGGCCGAAGCGGCGCGGCGGCACGGCCTGTCGGTCATCCTGTGTATCGGCGAGACGCTGGCGGAGCGCGACGCGGGGCGGGCCGAAACCGTGGTGACCGCGCAGCTCGCCGGGTCGATGCCCGAGAACGTGGCGGGGGACTGGCTGTCGATCGCCTACGAGCCGGTCTGGGCGATCGGCACCGGGCGGACGCCGACCACCGCCGACGTCGGCGCGATGCACGGCGCGATCCGGGCGAAGTTGCGTGACCTGACGGGCGACGAGGCCGAGCGGGTGCGGATCCTGTACGGCGGCTCGGTGACGGGCGAGAACGCGGCCGAGCTGCTCGACGCGGGCGATGTCGACGGCGCACTGGTCGGGGGGGCGAGCCTGACCGCGGCGAAGTTCGTGCCGATCATCGGGGCGGCGGGGTAGGCTCCCGTCACCCCGGGCCGTTCTCCGTCACCCCGGCCGACGAGCCGGGGTCCATGCTGGTCAACGTCACAGCATTCGAGCAGGTCGTACGGCATGACCCGGTTCCAGCTTGGATGCCGGTCCCGAGGCGGCATGACGTGCTACTTGCACTTCCCCCGGCTCAACATGCCGCCCAGCATCCCGCCGACGCTCGGCTTGCATTTGTCCTTCGCCGGCTCGCCGTCCTGCCCGCGCATCATCGAGCCCATCCCCGGTATCACCATCGTGCTCGACTTGTAGCGGACCTTGGCGGTCCAGTCGGGCTTCCACACCGCGCGCGGGCTGGCGGGGCGGGGCGGGTAGGCGAAGTCCGCCTCGGGCCCGTAAGCGTTGAGGAAGGTGACGACCTGCCCCGCCGCCTTGACCTCCGCCGGCATCGCGCAGCTCGTCCGGCTCGGCGGCATCACCGTGCCACGGGGGATGAGCCGCGCGACGGTGGCGGGCGAAACGTAATCCCAAAGGCCGCCGCCGAGCTCGCGCGTGCTCGCCGACGCCCACCAAATCGCGTCGCCATCCTGCCCGGCCCCGAATGCCCAGGCGTAATAGCCCGTCGCGCCGGCCACCGCGTTCCAGCTCAGCAGCCCCGAGCCGTCGGGCTGCGCGGCGCTTTGCGCGTGCAGCGCGGGGAGGAAGTCCTGCGCGAGCGAGAAGGCGATCGGCGGGCTGTAATTGCCCTCGACCCGGTGGTCGCCGAGCAAGGAGGAACCGGCCTGCGGCTTCTTGCCCTTGCCGTTGGGCCAATAGCCGTAGGTGCGGCTGGTCGCGAAGCTCGGCGGGCTGTCGACCGGCACGGCGGTGCTGAACAGATTGGGCGGCACCTGCCCCTCGGCGAGCCTGGCGAAATCGAGCACCACCGGCTGGCCCGGCCCGGCGTGCGCGCCGCAGCCCCAATAGATCAGCAGCCGCCCCTTGGGCCGGCGGTACTGGCCGGGCTGGCTCTGGTCCGTTCCGGGAGAGCTGGGTTCCGATGCGGTGGGGGTCGGCGTCGCGAGCGGCACCGATGCGCCGAGTAGTGCGCCGGCGGGCATGAAATGGTCGGCGTGGGCCGCCCCGCCGGTGGGCGTCAGCGTCGAGCCGAGATTGAGCGTGACGCCGCGGCTTTCGCCGCCGCCGCGCATGATGGCGCCGAGCCCGCCCGCGAGCGGCCCCGTCGCGGTGCTGACGTCCATGTAATAGCGCGCCTTGGGCGGGGCAGCGGTCTGCGCGCCGCCGCCGCTCGCCAGGACGCCCAGCGTCATGACGGCGGACGCGCCGCCGCTCACCAGAAACGTATTCGCTCGCATTCGCATCCCCTGACAGACTCGGATGCGACCCTCGATCTTATGGGCGGAACGTTGCTCCCGAACGAGAACGGAGTCTAGCGCGTCGGGTAGCGATCCTTCAGCATCGCCCAGGCGGCGCGCAGGCCATAAGCGTCGCCGCCCTTGGGCCGGCCGGGCTTCGCGGTCGGCCGCCAGGCGAAGACGTCGAGATGCGCCCAGGCGATCTCGGCGGGCACGAAGCGGCGCAGGAACAACGCCGCCGTCACCGCGCCCGCCATCCCGCCCTCGGGCGCGTTGACGAGATCGGCGATGTCGGACTTGAGCAGCTCGTCATAGCCGTCCCACAGCGGCATCCGCCACAGCGGGTCGGCGACCGCGCTGCCGGCCGCGAGCAGCGCGTCGGCGAGCGCATCGTCGTTGGCGAACAGCGGCGGCAGATCGGGCCCGAGCGCCACCCGCGCCGCGCCGGTCAGCGTCGCATAATCGAGGATCAGTTCGGGCTTGCCCTCCACCGCCCGGGTGAGCGTGTCGCCGAGGATGAGGCGGCCCTCCGCGTCGGTGTTGGTATTCTCCACCGTCAGCCCGGCGCGGGTGCGCAGCACGTCGCCGGGGCGAAAGGCGGCGCTGCCGACGGCGTTCTCGACGGCGGGGACGAGCAGGTGCAGCCGCACCGGCAGCTTCGCCGCCATCACCAGCCCGGCCAGCGCGAGGACATGCGCGGCGCCGCCCATGTCCTTCTTCATCAGCCGCATTCCGGCCGACGGCTTGATGTCGAGGCCGCCGGTGTCGAAGCATACGCCCTTGCCGACCAGCGCCACGCGCGGATGCGCCGGATCGCCCCATTCCAGCTCGATCAGCCTTGGATGGCGTTCCTTCGTCGCGGCCTGACCGACGGTGTGGATCATCGGATAGCCGGTCCGCAGCGCATCGCCGCGCGTCATCGTCAGCGTCGCGCCGTGCCGTTTCGCCAGCGCCTCGGCGGCGGCCTCCAGCTCGGCGGGGCCGAGGTCGGCGGCGGGCGTGTTGACCCAATCGCGCACCGTCGCGGTCGCCTCCGCGAGGCGGACGGTCTCGCCAAGGCTGGCGGGGTCCGCCGTCAGCAGCACGCGCGGCGCGGCGTCGTCGGCCTTGCGGTAGCGGTCGAAGCGGTATTGCCCGAGCAGCCAGCCGAGCCCCGCCGCGCCGGGGTCGCCGCTCGCCAGCCGGTACGTGCCCGCCGGCAGGAAGCCGCCCATCGACGCGAAGCGCCACGGCGAGGCCGCGGGCTCGTCGCACACCAGCAGCGCCGACCAGTCCTCCGCGCCATCGCCGGGCAGGATCGCGCGGTTGCCCGCCTTGCCCGTCAGTCCGTGCGCCGCGACCGCCGTCCGGACGCGGTGAGGCTGCGCGGCGAGCCAGCCCGCGAACGCGTCGGGCCGCACGAGGTGGATGACGCGCGCGGGCTGGCCGCGATCGGGCTGGAGCAGCGCGGCGACATCCGTCACTGCGTGGGGCTCACCAGAACCTGCTCGAGCCGGCCGTCGGGGCCGGGCTCGGCAAAGGTGCTGATCCGCAGCATCCGGTTGGGGTAGGTGACGCGATACGAGCGGCTGACGAAGCCGCCCCGCAGCCGCGTCGCGCCCGTCTGCACGAAGGCGGTCGGCTCGCCGAGCGGGGTCAGGCTGGTCCGGTAATCAGCCTGCGCGGCGGGAGTGAAATAGAAATTGGCGTTATCGGTCAGCAAGGCCCGGTCGAGCGAGCCGGCGCGGAGCTGGTCGTAGACCTGTCGCACCTTCGCCAGCGCGGCCGCGTCCGCCGCGCCGGCCGGCGGCGCGGGCAGGATGATCCGGCCGATCGCGTTCGAGATGCGCGTGACGGCGTCGGAGAACCAGGCGTTGGTCAGCACCACCACCGCCGCCTTCTCGTCGGGCAACACCATGTTCTCGGACAGGAAGCCGACTGCCTCGCCGGAATGCTCGACGAAGCGCCGTCCGTTGTTGCTGCCGGTGGCGACGCCCAGACCATAGCCGTTGGTCGAGCCGTCGGTCAGCCGCACCGGCGTCTCCTGCGCCGCCCAGTCCTCGGCGGGCAGCAGCGCGCGGTTCATGCGCGCGATATCCCATCTAGCAAGATCCTCGGCCGACATCGACAGCTCGCCCGCCGCGTACAGCCAGCCGTTCGCCGCCGGCGTCTCGACCCGCACCGGGCCGAGCGCGAGGCGCTTGTAGCCCTGCGGGAAGCCGCGGCCGATCGCCTTGTCCTGATCGACCGCGCGGATGCCCAGCGGCGCGAAGATGCGGCGCTGCAGGAACGCGAACAGGGGCTCGCCCGCGACCTTCTCGACGATCAGTCCGGCGACGACATAGCCGGTGTTGCTGTACTGCCATTGGGTGCCCGGCGCGAAATCGAGCGGCTTCCTGGCCCAGCGATCGACGATGCCCTGCGGGGTGACCGGCGTCGCCATGTCCTTGAAGCTGTAGTCCTGCGGCCAGTAATCCTGGAGCCCAGAGGTGTGGGCGAGGAGCTGGCGCAGCGTGATGCGGTCGCCGCCGGTAATGCCGGGGAGGTATTTGTCGACATGGTCGTCGAGGCCGAGCTTGCCCTCGTCCTGCAGCAGCAGCATCGCGGCGGCGGTGAATTGCTTGGAGATCGACGCGATCTGATAGGGCAGTTTCGCATCCGGGGCGCCGCAGCGCTCGCACTGCCTGCCATAGGCCTTGGCGAGAACGATCTTGCCGCCGCGCACGACGGCGACCGAGGCGGAGGGCACGCCGGTGTCGGCGAGCGCGTCGGCAACGACCTTGTCGATCTGCGCCTGTTCGGCAGCGGTGAGCGCCTGGGCGAAGGCGGGGGTGGGGAGGAAGAGGGCGGCGGCGAGAAAGAAACGCATGGGCGGACCATAACGGGCGCGCGAACCCGTGCAACCGATCCACGCCGCCACGCCGGCGCAAGCCGGCACCTCGCCGGACGGGCCTGCCCCTTCTGGGCGAGAGGCTCCGCTTTCGCCGCGGCGAAGGCTCAAGTCAGGATTGGTGCTCCTCGAGCACTCAGGCGTCGCGCCGCGCCAGCTCGAAGTGCATCCCGTCGGTCAGCGGCGGCGCGAAGTAACCGCCCCAGGCGAAGCCCTCGGCCTCGAACAGCGGCACCAGCTCGCGCACCGAGCCGATCGCGCCGAGCGGCGCGGGCGTCGTGTGATAGGGGTTCCAGGCGACGTTGAGGTCGATCGCGATGCCCCAGCTATGCGTGCTCAGCTCGCGCGTGGGGTCATGACCCATATGGCGCGGGTAGAAGACGCCACCGCAGCCTCGGATGTTATCGGCGAGCCCCGCCGCCTCGATCGCGGCGAACACCCGCGAAAACGGGCCAGCCGCCTTCTTGTGGACGGTTATCCGTTCATAGCCGACTCGCGCCAGCAGCGGCATCGCCAGCCGAAGCGTATTGCGGCTGGCCCAGACGCTGTCGATGTTGATGTCGCCCTTCGCGCCCTCGGTATAGGCGAAGGTCCCGAACACCTGCTTGACCTCGGCGATCGACAACGACCGGATGCTGCCGTCGGGACGCCGCGTCACATCCATGCCACCGGCGACGGCGGGAGCGGCGCCGTTTTGCAGCGGGACACAGCCGCCGGCCCAGACGAACTGGCCTTCGCCGAGGCGGAACCAGGTGCTGGTGCCGGATACCTCCTGTCCGACGACCTCCGCTTCCGGGAACAACGTCGCGCCCACCGCCAGCCCGCTCACGCGCGCCGCCGCGAGGGTCGGGGCGTTGCGGACGCGCAACGGGGCGATGACGCGCTGAGCGGCGACGGACATCAGCCGACCTCCCCGTCGGCGCCGGCTGCCGCCGCGCCGCCGTGAGGCACCGCCTTGTAGGCAAGGTAGCCGGCATGGCTTATGCCGAGCAGCACCGCGAAGCCATCGCTGAAATCGGGCAGTTCCTCGATCGTGGTGTGATCATGCAGCCAATCGCCGAGCAGGACCGCATAGGTGACGATCAGCACCGTCGAGACGATGAATTGCTGCACCTTGGACAGGTCGGCGGACGCCGCGTTCGCGACCTCGTCGCCGCGGAAGATGTCGAGCCAGGCCGCGTCGGTCGGCGACGTCCGCCCATAGACCCGTCCCTTGGCCTTCATTTGTCCGGACAGTTTGGCCGCGTCGTCACATTCGTCGGGGTCCGGACGTTCGTCGGTCTTGAGACTGAGCAGCGCGGGGGCGGCGGCGACCGAGGTCGCGGCGATGCCCATCGCGATCAACAGATTCTGGTGGATGTCGATCCCCACCGCAGCCTCGGGATGCGCCGAGCCCAGATTGATCGCGGCGGCCGTGATCAGCGCCGACAGGACGAGCACGGACCAGGCGGCGGCCTGAAGCTTCGACAAGCTCACCCGGTTGCGATTGTCGATGATGACTCCGCACCAGGTACGGCCGAGCAACTTGCCGATCAACGCCAGGAAGGCGATCAGCAGCCCCATGGTGATCAACCAAGCCGCGACGTGCCAGGCCGGCGACCCCGGTGCGCCCAACGCGTTGATAAGCCCTGCCGCTACGCAGAGCAGCACCACGCCGATCCCGGACCCCTGTTTCACAACCGCCCCCTGCCGGACGCAGCCGACTCGCTGCGCGGAGGAATGCTCCGGCAAGGACCGCCGGGCGGCAAGTTACATCGATGCAAGGTCCAGCGTGATCCGCCCCGCTCGTCAGACGGTTGGGACAGGCACCCCGTAAAGGTCATGCTCGTCGGCGTCTTCCACCACGACCGGCACGATGTCCCCCGGCGCGAGGTGGCCGGAGTCACGCAGAAAGACATGCCCGTCGATCTCCGGCGCATCGGCGGTCGAGCGGCCCGTCGCGCCGCCCTCGGCATCGACCTCGTCGATGATGACCGGGAGCGTCCGGCCGATCTTGGTCTGAAGCTTGGCGGCGCTTATCGCGGCGGTCTTGTCCATCACGCGCGCGAAGCGTTCTTCCTTGAGCGCTTCCGGCACGTGGTCGGGCAACGTGTTGGCGGTGGCGCCCTCGACCGGCTCGAAGCGGAACGCGCCGACGCGATCGAGCTGCGCTTCGTCGAGCCAGTCGAGCAGATATTGGAAATCCGCCTCGGTCTCGCCGGGAAAGCCGACCACGAAGGACGAGCGGATCGCGATGTCGGGGCAGATGTCGCGCCAGCGCCGCAGCCGCTCGAGCACCTTGGCGTCGTTCGCGGGGCGGCGCATCCGGCGCAGCACGGCGGGGCTGGCGTGCTGGAAGGGGATGTCGAGATAGGGGAGCACCAGCCCCTCCGCCATCAGCGGGATGACGCTGTCGACGTGGGGGTAGGGATAGACATAGTGGAGCCGCACCCAGGGGGCGATGCGGCCGAGCTCGCGGGCGAGATCGGTCATGTGCGGCACGACCTCGCGGCCCTTCCAGGCGCGCGGCTCGTGGCGAATGTCGATGCCGTAAGCCGAGGTGTCCTGGCTGATGACCAGCAATTCCCTGGTGCCGGCGGCGACCAGTT
>CAXTHQ010000020.1:0-39997 GCA_964244185.1 uncultured Sphingomonas sp. | reverse complement strand
CGCGCGGCGCCGGCGGGATGCCGACCAGGTCGAACTGGCCCAGCATCTTGTTGTCAGCCGCCATCTCGCGCTCGCCCTGGAAGACGCGGATCGTCACCGCGCCCTGGTTGTCGTCGGCGGTCGAATAGGTCTGCGACTTCTTGGTCGGGATCGTCGTGTTGCGGTCGATCATGCGGGTGAACACGCCACCCAGCGTCTCGATGCCGAGCGACAGCGGCGTCACGTCGAGCAGCAGCACGTCCTTGACGTCGCCCTGCAGCACGCCCGCCTGGATCGCCGCGCCCATCGCCACGACCTCGTCGGGGTTGACGCCGGTATGCGGATCCTTTCCGAAGAACGCCTTCACCGCGTCGCGCACCTTGGGCATCCGCGTCATGCCGCCGACCAGCACGACCTCGGAGATGTCCGCAGTCTTCAGTCCGGCATCGGCCAGCGCCTTCTTCATCGGCTCGATCGTGCGCTGGATCAGGCCGTCGACCAGCTTTTCCAGGTCGGTGCGGCTGATCGTCTTGACCAGATGCTTCGGGCCGTTCTGATCGGCGGTGATGAAGGGCAGGTTGACCTCGGTCGACGCCGCCGACGACAGCTCGATCTTCGCCTTCTCGGCGGCTTCCTTCAGCCGCTGGAGCGCGAGCTTGTCCTTGGCGAGATCGATGCCCTCGTCCTTCTTGAAGCCCTCGGCCAGGAACTCGACCAGCTTGTTGTCGAAATCCTCGCCGCCCAGGAAGGTGTCGCCGTTCGTGGCTTTCACCTCGAACACACCGTCGCCGATCTCCAGGATCGAGACGTCGAACGTACCGCCGCCGAGGTCATAGACCGCGATGATCTTGCCATCCTGCTTCTCGAGGCCATAGGCCAGCGCCGCCGCGGTCGGCTCGTTGATGATGCGCAGCACCTCGAGGCCCGCGATCTGGCCGGCATCCTTGGTCGCCTGGCGCTGCGCATCGTTGAAGTATGCCGGCACGGTGATGACCGCCTGCGTCACGGTCTCGCCGAGATAGCTCTCGGCGGTCTCCTTCATCTTCTGGAGCGTGAAGGCGCTGATCTGCGAGGGCGAGTAATCCTTGCCCCCCGCCTGCACCCACGCATCGCCGTTGCCACCCTTGACGATGTGGTACGGGACCAGTTCGGTGTCCTTCTTGGTGATCGGGTCGTCGAAACGCCGGCCGATCAGCCGCTTGACCGCGAAGATCGTATTGTCGCCGTTGGTGACGGCCTGGCGCTTGGCGGGCTGGCCGACCAGCCGCTCGCCGTCCTTGGCGAAGGCGACGATCGACGGCGTGGTGCGCGCGCCCTCCGCATTCTCGATCACCTTGGGCTTGCCGCCCTCCATCACCGCGACGCAGCTGTTGGTGGTGCCGAGGTCGATGCCGATTACTTTAGCCATGTGTCTGTGAAGCCCCTGACAAATCGATACAAAACGAGCGGAGACCGCGTCCCGTTACGGCGGCGCAACCTCCCATGCTGACGGCGATATAGGTGCGGGTCGGCTTGTCGCAAGGAGGCGTGGCGCGTAGCGTCATTCGCGATGGGACACGCATTGGGACATCGCTTTGGCGCCCTGCTGCTGACGCTGGCGGTGGCCGGTTGCGGCAAGCCCGCCGCGCTGTCGGTCGACCATGCCTGGGTGCGGCTGCCCGCCGTGCCGGGGCGACCGGCGGCGGGCTATTTCACGCTCCGCGGCGGGGCGGCCGACGCGGCCCTGATCGCGGTGCGGACGATGGCCGCGAGCCGAAGCGAGCTGCACGAGGGCATGGCCGACGGGATGCGCCCGGTCGGCGCGGTCACCGTCCCCGCCGGCACGGAGATACGCTTCGCCCCCGGCGGCAGGCACGTCATGCTGTTCGATGTCGATCCGCGTCTCACCGCCGGCAAGGCGCTGACGCTCGATCTCGTCTTCGCCGACGGCCGCCGCCTGCCCGCCGACGCGGTCGCGGTCGCGGCCGCCGACCCGCCGCCGCCTTGATCACCATCCGTCGACTCAGGTCCGATGACTGGACGATACTGCGGACGGTCAGGTTGAGGGCGCTCGCCGACGCGCCGGGCAACTTTTTCCGGACGCTGGCGGAGGACGAGCGACAGCCCGATGCGCATTGGCGCGACATGCTCACCAATCCGACCGCCGCGATCTTCGGCCTGTTCGACGATGACGAGGCGATCGGCATCACGGGCGCCTTCACCGACCGCGATGACCCAGGCGGCACTACAGCGTCGTTCGGCATGACCTGGCTGGCCCCCGGCTATCGCTGTCGCGGACTGTCCCGCCTCTATTATCGCGAGCGTATCGCCTGGGCGCGTGCAACGGGCCACGCGCGTATCCGGGTCGGACACCGTGCGAGCAACCTCGCGTCCGGACAGGCGATGCAGTCGGCTGGCTTCCTGCCGATCGGGCGCCGTCCGCACCAATGGCCCGACGACGTCGTTGAGGACGAGATACTGTACGAACTAGACCTGCGAGACTGATCTGCGCCAGCCGATCGAGGATATCGGCGTATTTTCGGCAGACAGATGTTTACCGAACGCTGTCGCACAGTCGTAACGAAATGCGGTTATAGATGCGGGCCTACCCCTTCGGCCCGCCGGCGCGCGGGCCCTGCAGGAGAATGGCCATGTCCGGACAGATCGGTGAAGCCCAGCAACGCAACGACGTGACGGCGCTCACGCCCCGCAAGCGCGAGGAGATCGTCCGGCGCTATTGGATGAAGGGCGACCTGACCCCGCTCGCCGTCGCCAATTCGCTTGCCGGACAGCAGGTGCCCGCGGCGGCCTGACCCACGACCGGGATACCGCCACGGCCGTCCCGCGACGGCCGTGGCGAACCGTCATCCCTTGCAGACCTGCGCCATCTGCTGGCTCATGCCGACTCCCGCGATAGGCGAGGCGGCCGGAATGTCCCAAATCGTTACAATCGGGTTAATTTATATGCAGCAATCCTGTCCCTTCTATGTTTAAGGGCGTCGGTCCGGGTTCGCCGGCGAATCAATCGTTTGGGGGGAAATATGAAGATGATGTCTCGTTCGCTGGCCCTTGCCGGCGCCACGCTGGGGGTGTCGGTCAGCGGCTCCGCGTCGGCGTCGACGCTGTTCAATCAGACACTGCCGACCAACCTGTATGAGAACCGCTATGTCTCGAATGATTTCGAGGCTGCCTATGATGGATACGACTCGGCGATCGTCGAGGATTTCACGTTGAGCACCGGCGCTCGCCTCACCTCGGTTCAGGCCGGCGTGGTCGGCTTCAACAACGCGGGCTTTCAGGGTTTCGACCGGGTCGACGGCTATACGATCAACATTTTCAGCTCGGCGAGCGCTGCCTACGGGTCGCTCACCGGCGACGTGTACAGCCTCTTCATCCGCGGGACGCGGACGCAATCGCTGGGCACGATCCAGACGCTGCGCGACGTGAATGAGTCGGGCTTGCTGATCAACATCCCGGTCGACATCAACCTGGGCGCCGGCACCTATTATCTCAGTGTCGTCGCGTCCAACAGCCTCGACTTCAATGGCGAAGTCGGCATCGCGACCTATGTCGGCACCGGCGGCAACAACGCCGTCATCGCCAACCCGGGTCAGGCGTTCAATCAGGGCAACCCGATCGGGCTCGCCCGCGACGCCGTCTATGCCATCCAGGGCACCGCCGTGCCCGAGCCCGCCACCTGGGCGCTGATGATGCTCGGCTTCGGTGGCATCGGTTACGCGATGCGCCGGCGTCCGACGGTCAGTGCGCGCATTCGCTTCGCCTGATCGCGTTTCGGGCTGAGCAAGGGGCCGTCGGTCGAAAGACCGGTGGCTCTTTTGCGTCGGCGTGGGTGACCGCTTCCTAATCCCCCGCGAAGGTCAGCGCCGACACCCGCCGCTCGCGCTCGTCGATCCGCAAGGCGCGCCCGGCGGGGGGGAGCGAGCGTTGCGGGCAGTCGGGACGCAGGCACGCGCGGCAGCCGAGCCCGATCGGCGTCGCCTCGCCGGCGAGGTCGAGACCGCGCGCCGCCGCCAGCGTCCCCGCCTGCCCCGCCTCCACCCCCAGCCCGATCGCGAACTCCGCGACGATCGCGCCAATGCGGCGGCCCTGCGGCGTCACCGTCCGCGCCATCGTCAGGAAGCGCTCGCCGCCTTCCAGTTCCACCAACTGCGTCGCCATAATCCCCGGCCGGTCGAACGCATTGTGCAGCCGCCACAACGGACAGCGTCCCTCCGCCAGCGCCAGCGCCGCGCCGCTCGCGCCGGCATAGCGCTTCGACGCCTGCCCGGCGCGGTCGACCCGGACCATGAAGAAGGGTAGCCCGCGCGCGCCGACCCGCTGCAACGTCGTCAGCCGGTGCGCGACCTGCTCGAACCCCGCCCCGAACCGCCGCTGCAACAGCTCGGCGTCATAACCCGTCGCCTCGCACGCGCGCAGGAAGCGGCCATAGGGCATCATCAGCGCCGCCGCCCAATAGCTCGCCAGATGCCGGCGAAACAGCCGATCCGCGCCCCGTTCGGCCAGCGCCGCGCCGCGCGCCAACGCCTCGATCTCGCCCCGCACCTCGATCTGCGCGAGCTGGACGGCCAGCTCGAAGGTCCGCGAGGCGCGGTCGAGCACTTCCGACAATTGCAGCTGCCGTCCGTGCAGGTCGAGGCGGCGGAGCATGTCGGGCATGACGTCGACGGGCAGTACGCGAACCGTCAGGCTGTGCCGCGCGCGCAGCCGCTCGGCGACCGCGCCGTACAGATCGTCGCTGCCGAGCCGCAGCTCGTCGGCCAGCGCCTCGGCATGGGCGTCGAGATCGGCGAAATGGTTGCGCCAACGGTCGATCGCCGCCCGCACCGCCGCCGTCGCATCGCCCGCCTGCGCCGTGGCGCTGCCTGCCCCGGCGCCGCGATCATAGGCGCGCGCGAACGCCTCGACCCCGCCCGGCGCGGCGGCGAGCCATTCGGCGACGTCGTTGCGATCGATCTCCAGGTCGGCGAAGAGCGGGTCGGCGAGCCGCCGCCGCAACGCGTCCGCGCCGCCGCCCGGCTCGGCGGCGGACAATACGCGCGGATCGAAATCGAACCGCTCCGCCAGCCGCACCAGCAGCCCCGCCGTCACCGGCCGCTGGTTGCGCTCGATCAGGTTGAGGTAGCTGGCCGAGATGCCGAGCGCCTCGGCCATGGCGACCTGGGTCAGCCCCACCTGCCGCCGCGCGCGCCGCACCGCGTGCCCCGCCAGCAGCTTGCGATCGGCCATGTCCTACACGCTTTCCTGTCGCTATCCCGTCGTCGTGCTCGATCTTTCCCACGAGGATATGTTTGTCAAACATTTACTGAAGAATACCAATTTACCAAAGCTGCCAGTACAGCCTGACGCGAAAACGCCCGAAATCGCGCTGGATGACCTACACTTCCTCAACTTGTGGCGTACAGATACGCCATTCAGTGAAGGATTGCACAGTGACTACCAGTTTTGAAGACCTGATCCCCGCCCCGACCGGCCGCTTCGACGGCATCGTCCGTCCCTACACCGCCGACTACGTCGCCAAACTGCGCGGCTCGGTGCCGATCGAGCATACCCTCGCCCGGCGCGGCGCGCTGAAGTTGTGGGAACTGCTCAACACCGAGGATTACGTCCATTCGCTCGGCGCGATGACGGGCAATCAGGCGATGCAGATGGTCCGCGCGGGCCTGAAGGCGATCTACCTCTCGGGCTGGCAGGTCGCCGCCGACGCCAACACCGCCGGCGCGATGTATCCCGACCAGTCGCTCTACCCCGCCAACGCCGGGCCCGAGCTGTGCAAGCGCATCAACAACGCGCTCCAGCGCGCCGATCAGATCGAACATTCCGAAGGCGGCGCGACCCGCGACTGGTTCGCCCCGATCGTTGCCGACGCCGAAGCCGGCTTCGGCGGCCCGCTCAACTGCTTCGAGATCATGAAGGCCTATATCGCCGCCGGCGCGGCGGGCGTGCATTACGAGGACCAGCTCGCGTCCGAGAAGAAGTGCGGCCACCTCGGCGGCAAGGTGCTGATCCCCACCCAGGCGCACATCCGCAACCTCGACGCCGCCCGCCTCGCCGCCGACGTCTCGGGCGTCCCCACGGTCATCTGCGCCCGCACCGACGCCGAATCGGCCAAGCTGCTGACCAGCGACGTCGACGAGCGCGACCGCGAGTTCATCACGGGCGAGCGCACGCCCGAAGGCTTCTTCCGCCTCAAGGACGGCACCGGCGTCGATCATTGCATCAAGCGCGGCCTCGCCTTTGCCGAGCACGCCGACCTGCTGTGGTGGGAAACGAGCCACCCCAACATGGCCGACGCCCGCCGCTTCGCCGAAGCGATCAAGGCGAAGTTTCCGAACAAGATGCTCGCCTACAATTGCTCGCCCTCGTTCAACTGGGAAGCGAACCTCGACAAGGACGACATCGCCAAGTTCCAGCGCGAGATCGGCGCGATGGGCTACAAATATCAGTTCGTGACGCTGGCCGGCTTCCACCAGCTCAACTACGGCATGTTCGAGCTCGCCTCGGGCTATCGCGACCGTGGCATGGCGGCCTATTCCGAGCTGCAACAGGCCGAGTTCGGTGCGGAGAGCAAGGGCTATACCGCGACCCGCCACCAGCGCGAGGTCGGCACCGGCTATTTCGATCTGGTCGCCCAGGCCGTCGCCGGCGGGGAAAGCTCGACGACCGCACTCGCCGAGAGTACAGAGGCCGCGCAGTTCAAGAAAGAGGCCGCATGACCGAGGACGCCACCACCGACCGCCCCCGCGCCCGCGCGGTCTTCTCGCCGGCCGACTTCTCGCTGATGAAGGAAGCGCTCGGCGAGTTCATCCGCACCCTCCCGGCCGGCGATCCCCGCACGCAGCAGGCGAGCAACCTCCACCACCGCCTGGGCCGCATCGACTAAAGCTCCTGGAGAGGAGGCGCCCGCCGGCCGCACGACGGCCGGCGGGCGTTTAGGTTAAGCCGCTACGACGTGTTGACGGAACCATTGGGCAACATCTTCCTCGGGCAACTTGCCAGCAGCAAGCGCCAGGACCATCAGCGTGGCCTCTGCCTTGTCATAGGCAAGCGTGACGCCGTTCAGCCGCAGGAAGAGCCGCGCCATGACCCAGGCCGTCCGCTTGTTACCGTCAGCGAAGGGGTGGTTGCGGGCGATGCCGAAGGCGTAGGCGGCCGCCAGCACACAGAGGTCATGCTCGCCATAGCCATGCTTGTTGAGTGACCGGGCGACCGCCGAGTCGAGCAGTCCGAGGTCCTTGACGCCCGCGAGGCCGCCGTGCTCCGCCAACTGCCGATCATGAATTGCCTGCGCCAGCTCCGCGCTCAAAAAGCGCGGCACGAGAAACGCCGTCATCGCGCCAATACGGCGAGAATATCGCGATCCTCGCGCATGATGTCCTCGGCCGCCGTCATCGCCTCGACGAAAGCGGGGTCGTGCGCCCTCAGCGAGACACCACCGGGCTGGTCCGCAAACCATATTTTGTCGCCGAGTTGCGCATGCATTTGGGCCAGCACTTCTCGCGGCAGGATCACCCCTACCGAGTTGCCGATCTTGATTAGCTTGCCTTCGCGGATCATACGTTTGTAATAACGCAGTGGGGATTTCTAAGCAAGCTTGCCACCCCCGCCCCGTCCCGCCATCACCCTTGCATGGCCGACACCCTCCTCGACCGCCTCCGCCCGAACATCGTCCTGTTCGGCGCGCTCGCGGCGAATCTCGGCATCGGCGTCGCCAAATTCGTCGCGGCGGGGATCACCGGCTCGTCGTCGATGCTGTCGGAGGGGTTCCACTCCTGCGTCGACAGCCTCAACCAGATCCTGCTCCTGTACGGCCAGCACCGCGCCAAGCGCCCGCCCGATGCCGCCCATCCCTTCGGCTATGGCCGCGAGCTGTATTTCTGGGCGTTCGTCGTGGCGCTGCTGATCTTCGCGCTCGGCGCCGGCATCTCGGTCTACGAAGGCGTCAAGCATATCGCCGAGCCGGAGCCGCTGACGTCGCCGACCGTGAATTACGTCGTCCTCGGCATCAGCCTGGCGCTGGAGGAGTCGAGCTGGGTGCTGGCGATGCGCGAGTTCGCGCACGCCAAGGGCGACAGCGGCTGGTGGCAGGCGTTTCGCCAGTCGAAGGATCCGGCCGGCTTCATGGTCCTGTTCGAGGATTCGGCCGCCATCGCCGGCCTGCTGATCGCCGCGGTCGGAATCTGGTCGAGCCATCACTGGAACCGGCCCGACCTCGACGGCTATGCCTCGGTCGCGATCGGCGGGGTGCTGACGGTGGTCGCGGTCGTGCTGGCGCGCGAGGCGAAGGGATTGCTGATCGGCGAGCGCGCCGATCCAGCGGTGATCGCGGAGGTCTATCGGCTGGTCGATCACCATCCCGCGATCGCCTCGGTCAATCATGTCCGCACCATCCATACCGCGCCGGACAGGGTGTTCGTCGCGATCAGCGCCGACTTCCATGACGAGGTGACGATGGGCGAGGCCGAGCGGCTGATCGAGGAGATCGAAAAGAGGCTGAAGGCGGCGCTGCCACAGCTTTCGTCGATCTACATCCGCCCAGAGAAACGCGAGGAGGCGACGCTGGTCCCGCCGCCGGTGGCGAGCTAAGCTTCCGGCATGTCACGCCTTCTTCGCTCGCTGCTCGCGTTCGTCCTGATCGGTTTGGCGCTGCCCGCGCAGGCGGCGGTGACGATCACCTTCTGGAGCCACGAACTCGGCAACAGCTTCCCGCACGCCTTCATCACGCTGCGCGGCGTCCCCGACGCGGGCGGGCCGCCGGTCGACGCGAATTACGGCTTCACCGCCAAATCCGTGACGCCCGCCTTGTTGTTCGGTTCGGTTCCGGGCGAGGTCGAGCCGTCGAAGCCCGGCTACATCGCCGGCAGCGACGCGCAATTTTCGGTCGTGCTGACCGACGCGCAATATGCGCAGGTGCTGGCGCTGATCGCCGCCTGGGACGAGAAGACCGGCGACGGCCATTACAACCTCAACAAGCGCAACTGCATTCATTTCGTGAAGGAAGCGGCGCGGATCGCGGGACTGACCGACCTCGACCGTCCCAAGCTGATGAAGAAGCCGCGCTCCTACCTGCTGTCGATCGGCGAGGCGAATGCCGCACACGTCGTCAAGGTCGGGATGCACGGCAAGGCCTATCTGGCCGGCCTGCCGCCCCTGCCCGGCGCGGCGGTGGACCCGGCGCACGCCGATACGCCGGGTCGCGATATCGGTGAGCGGCCGGTGAAAGCGCCCGTGCTCGTTCACTGAGCCGGAACGAGCTCGATCAGGTCGAGCGTCGATTCGAACGCCGGATGCGGGAGCGCCACGCGCCAGCGCGCGACATCCACCCGCTGCACCACCCCCGCCATGTCGCGCCGGTCGTCGCGGCCGTAGCGCACCGGCCGGGTCTCATCGCCGAGCAGCAGGGTGCCGAGGAACACCGCCCGGGTCGGCGTGTCGGGATAGATCCGGCCCGTCGGTCGCTGCGGACCGTCGAGCTTGGCCAGGCTCTCCGCGCCGACCTCGCATCGTCCCCAGTCGCGCGTCGCCAGCCCCGTCGCGCCACCGATCTTGACGAAGCGGCAGCGATACATCCCCGCCGGCGGCGCGGGATCGTCGAGCGCGGGGTCGGGGTCGAACAGCGGGTCGGCAGCCACCGTCTTGCCCGCCGCTCGCGCTTCGGTCAGCGCGTCGGTCCAGATCGTCCGCCAGTCGCGCAGCCGCTGCCGGTCGTCCTCGGTCGCCGCCGGCCGCCACGCCGCCGCCTGTCCGCACGGCACGGGCTGCGCCGCCGCCAGCGCGAGGCACAGCAGGCTCACGCCGCGGTCCAGCCGCCGTCGACCGACAGGTTCGCGCCGGTGATCGAGCGCGCCTCCTCGCGGCACAGGAACACCGCCAGCGCGGCCACTTCCTCGGGCGTCACGAAGCGCTTGGTCGGTTGCGCGGCGAGCAGCACGTCGTTCATCACCTGCTCGCGCGTCAGCCCCCGCGCCTTCATCGTGTCGGGGATCTGGCCCTCGACCAGCGAGGTCCAGACATAGCCCGGCGACACCATGTTGACGGTGATGCCGTCGGTCGCCGCCTCCAGCGCGATCGTCTTGGTCAGCCCGGCGAGCGCGTGCTTGGCCATGACATAGGCCGACTTATTGGGGCTCGCGACGAGGCTGTGCGCCGAGCCGGTGGAGATGATCCGCCCCCAGCCACGGCGGCGCATGTGCGGCAGCGCCGCGCGGGTCAGATGCCAGGCCGAGGACATGATGATCGCAATTACCGCGTCGTAGCGCTCGACCGGGAAGTCGGCGATCGGCGCGACATGCTGGATGCCGGCATTGTTGACGACGATGTCCACCGAGCCGGTCGCCGCGACGGTGCGCTCGACCATCGCGGCGATCTCGTCGGGCCTGGTCATGTCCGTGCCGTCGTAGAGCGCCCCAGCGCCCAGCGCCCCGCGCTCGGCCTCGATCGCGGCGGGGTCGCCGAAGCCGTTGATGACGACGGTCGCGCCCTCGGCCGCCAACGCCTTGGCGTAAGCGAGGCCGATGCCCGAGGTGGAGCCGGTAACGATCGCGGTCTTGCCCTGAAGAAACATGCTCATCCTTTCGCGAGTTACGACGATCCTTGCAACCGTCGGGGCGTACGGCGCATTTCACGCCCGTAACGACCAGGGATGATCCGATGCGCCTCGACGACTTCGACCCGAACATCAATGTCGAGGACCAGCGCGGGTCGGGGGGCGGCGGCTTCGGGTTTGGCGGCGGGGGCGGGGGCGGCGGGTTGCTGTTCGGGCTGTTGCCGCTGATCGGCAGCCGCTTCGGCTGCGGCGGCATCGTCGTCGTGCTGCTGCTGATGGCGGTGTTCGGGGGCCTCGGCAATCTTGGCGGACTGGTCGGCGGCGGCAGTGGTCCGGTCGCGACGAGCCCGCGTACCGCCGGGCAGGCCGGCACCGATACGACATCGTCCTGCACCCTCAACGCCGAGAGCCGCGCGGCGTGCAAGGCGTTCAGCTCGGCCGACAAGACCTGGGCGACGCTCTTCCAGCAGCAAGGCAAGCCGTTCGCGCAGCCCAAGCTCGTCTTCTACGACCGCAACGGGCAGTCGGGCTGCGGCGCAGCGCAGTCGGCGATGGGCCCATTCTATTGCCCGACCGATCGCGGCATCTATTTGGACACCAGCTTCTTCGCCGAGCTCCAGAACCGCTTCAAGGCGAGCGGCGACTTCGCGCAGGATTACGTGATCGCGCACGAGTTCGGCCACCACATCCAGAACCTGCTCGGTACGTCGGACCAGGTCCGCAACGTCCAGCAGCGCGGCGACGAGACCGCGGGCAACGCCGCGTCGGTGCGACTGGAGTTGCAGGCCGATTGCTATGCCGGCGTCTGGGCGGCGGCGAACCGCGCACGGCTGGACCCCGGCGACGTCGACGAAGGCATGACCGCCGCGCACGCGATCGGCGACGACACGCTGCAACAGCAAACGCAGGGCCGCGTCGTCCCCGACAGCTTCACCCACGGCACGTCGGCCGAGCGGATGAAGTGGCTGAAGCGCGGGCTCGATTCCGGCGATCCGGCGCAATGCGACACGTTCTCGGGAGCGATCTGATCGGCCAGGAGCGTTGGAGATAACCAGCAAAGGCGGGGCTGTGGCCGCAGGCGCAGGCGGCATCTTCGCTTCTGCTGGCGTGTTGCGCGCGTGAAAAACAGCGGCTAAGGGCGGCGCTCTTCCGGCGCGGGGCTGTAGCTCAGATGGGAGAGCGCTGCAATCGCACTGCAGAGGTCAGGGGTTCGATTCCCCTCAGCTCCACCACCGCGCCGGTAGCGAGACGCGCTAGCGAAGCCGGCGGGCACGCGACAAAGCGCGGCCGGCATGACGGTTCTACCGCGCGCCCACCCGACGCCCCGCCCCTTGTTCCAGCCGGCGCAGCAACGCGTCGATGCTGGGCATCTCGGCTTGCGGCTGGGGCTTGGGCGGCGGGGGCGGCGTCAGCGCGAAGGTGTGCATCCGCTCGCCCGGCGCCAGCGACGCGACCGGGCGGACCGGCTCCTTCGGCACGACCGGAATCGCCGCCGGGTCGAGCGCGCTCAGCGGGGTGTCGAGGTCGCTCGGCACCGTCCGTTCCTGCGGGCCGGACATCGGTACGGGGATGGACGGCACGGGATAGTCGGCGCGGCCGAGCGGCGCGGGCGTGCCCGTCAGCTCGGCGGCCGTGAGCGGCCGGCGCGGCGGCGCGTCGGGATGGGCGTCGGCACGGCGGACGACGGGCCCGCCATCGGCGCGCGGCGGCGTCGCGACGAAGAACCCGCCGGCGCCGAACAGGATATAGAGGGCGGCCCACACCACCGTCGCGGTCAGCGCGCCGCCGCCCAGCGCCAGCACCGCGCGGGCGGTAGCGCCCAGCGGCGGCTCGGCGACCGGCAGCAACGCCGCGACGCCGCTCGCCTGCACGACGGCCTCCAGCCAGGCGGCGGGCAGCGCCACGAAGGCCATGCCGACCGACGCGGCGCTCGCGGCCGCACCCCAGCCGGGCAGTTTCGTCATCAAGTCCGGGCGGGCAAGCGCAACCATGAGCGTTCCGTTCGCGCGGCATCGACCAGCCGCTGGTAAACAGGCTCGTAACGACGAATGTTTGACGACCAGTTACGCTCGGCCCGCACGAAGGCGCGGGCGCGCTCGCGTCGCGCGTCCCAGCCGCTGCGGTCGGCGAACAGCCCGGCCAGCGCCGCGGCGAGCGCGGCCGGGTTATCGGCGGGAAACAGCGTGCCCGTGTCGCCGTCCCTGATGAGCTCGCGATGGCCGCCGACGTCGGACGCGGCGACCAGCCGGCCCTGCGCCATCGCCTCCAGCGGCTTGAGCGGCGTCACCAGCTCGGTCAGCCGCATTGCCTTGCGCGGATAGGCGAGGACGTCGACCACCCCGTAATAGCGCTCGACCTCGGTGTGCGGCACGCGCCCGACGAAGCGGATGCGGTCGGCGACCGGCGACGCGGCGGCCATGGCGCGCAGCGCGGCCTCCTGCGGTCCGCCACCGACCAGCAGCAACGCCGCCCTGGGCCGCGCCGCGACCAGCGCCGGCATCGCGGCGATGAGGTCGTCGAGGCCTTCATATGGATAGAAGCTGCCGATGAAGCCGGCGACGTCGGCGTCGCCTAGCCCCAGTCCGGCGGCAAGCGCCTCGTCGCGCCCGGGCGGCGCGCCGAACAGCGTCAGGTCGACGCCGTTGGGCGACACCAGGATCTTGTCCGCCGGCACGCCGCGCGCGATGAGGTCGCCGCGCAGCCCCTCGCAGATCACCGCCACCGCATCCGCCCGCCGTACCGCCCAGTTTTCGAGCGCCCGCGTCGCGCGGTGCTTGAGCGAGCCCTCGACGCCGGTGCCGTTACCGACCGCCGCGTCCTCCCAGAAGGCGCGGATCTCGTAGACGAGCGGCAGCTTGCGCCAGCGCGCGACCGGCAGCGCCGCCAGCGCGTCGAGGACGGGCGAATGGGCGTGGATGATGTCGGGCCGGAAATCGCTTGCCGCTCGCGCGATGTGGCGGGCGAACGCGAGGAGTCCCATCGCCTCGCCCGCCAGTCCCTTGCCGGCGGCGGGTGTACGGTAGAAATGCAACCCGTCCACCGCCTCGGCGGCCTCGGTTCCCTGGCGCGGCCCGGTCACCCCCGCCACGTCCCAGCCGCGCGCGATCTGCGCCTTCAGGATCGCGCGTGTCCGGAAGGTGTAGCCGCTCTGGAGCGGGAGCGAATGGTCGAGGACATGCAGGATCCGCATCGCGTCGCCCTGCCACGCGCGCGCTTAAGGGGGCGTCAACGCGCCTATAGCGTCACGCGCGCCGACACTTGCGCGATCGTCTGCGCCTGATGCGGGGCCAGCACCACGCGCGCGCGCTCGTCACGCGTCGAATCGACGTGGAGCTGCTCGCCGAGCACGGTGACGTGATCGTCGATCGCGTGCCGTCCGGCGAGCGTCGCCGCCCAGCCGTCTTCATCAGTCGCCGCGCCCAGCACGCTGCCGCGCCCCCGCGTCCCGAACGCCTCCGCGCGCGCCGACACGCTCGAATGCCCGCCGATCCGCCGCGTCGCGAGCAGGAAGGCGGAGCGGAATTGCGTATCGACCCAGATCAGCGTCGGCTGCGGAAAGCCCATCCGGGTCGACCCGATCATCGCCTGCGACGTGATCGTCGTCTTCGCGTCCGGTTTGAGCTGCGCCGCGATCTGTCCGAACCGCGTCCGCCAGCCCCATTGCAGCGTCGGCCGCACCGCCTCCGGATCGCCGCGATTGTCGTAGTAGAAGGCTTGCAGCTTCATCAGATGACTGGCCCACCCCA
The DNA here is from genome assembly GCA_964244185.1 of uncultured Sphingomonas sp. Taxonomy (GTDB): domain Bacteria; phylum Pseudomonadota; class Alphaproteobacteria; order Sphingomonadales; family Sphingomonadaceae; genus Sphingomonas. The sequence goes on along the minus strand of CAXTHQ010000020.1, from coordinate 25,729 downwards.
GCTTCGCATAGAAGCCCGGCCGGTTGTCGATCTCCAGTGCCGGCCGCGTCCGCGGCGCCTGGGCATATTCCATGAAGTCGTCGAGCGGCGGCAGCGGCTGCAGGCTGAAGGCGGTCGCCTTCTCGTCATGCAATGCCCAGCCGCGGAACGACAGCAGTGTCCCCGCGGTGTCGTCGAGGCCGAACACCGCCGCCGTCGCGGTCAGCCGGCCGCCGCCGAGCGGCGCGCTCGCGCTCGCCTCCGCGCCGGCGACCTTGACCTCCTCGCCGATCCAGGAATTGATCGCCGACGGCGTGATCGTCTCGGTCACCGACCAGGCCGGGCCGGAATGCTCCAGGCTGATCGGCGGCCAGAAATAGCCCAGCCGCGCGCCCACGCGGACCTCGCCGATCGGCGCATGGCGATAATGGAGATAGGCTTCAGACAGGTCGACCGGCTGGTCCTGCCCTTGTTGCGCGCTGGCGGCGATCGTCGCGTCGAGCGCCCAGCCGAGGTGCGGCTGCCAGACCAGATCGCCCTCCACCGCCCGCGCGCGCGCCGCCGCGTCGCGATCGGCGCCGCCGCCGAACCGGCTCTTGCCGAAGCCGCCGTCGAGCCAGCTCCGCTCGCCGTCCGACAAGGTCAGCCGCAGGTCGGCCAGCGCGTAGAGCGAGCGGCCCGAGGGGTTCTCGTCATAGTCCTGCGCCACGGCGGGCAGGGCGACGGACCACGCGATCATGGCAAGGGAGGATGACAGCCGCCGCATCGCTTCCCGATAACGGCAGAGGGTAAACGGCTGCTAAATATCGCGTTTCTTTACAATTGTGCAACGCGGCGACGGTAAAGCAGCGCGCCATGCGTTTTCTTGCCGCCTTCATCCTGTGGTCATCCCTGCCCGGACTAGCCCTTGCTGCGCCCGTCACGATCAGGGTGATCGGCGCCGACGGCAAGCCGCTGGCCGGCGCGGTGGTGCAGGTGACGAGCGCCCGCGCCCCGGCGGCGGCGCGCACGCTGACCGGCCCGTTCGTGATGGCGCAGCAGGATATCGCCTTTCAGCCGCGGCTGTTGATCGTGCCGGTCGGCGCGGCGGTGACCTTTCCCAATCGCGACAAGGTCCGCCACCATGTCTACTCCTTCTCCCCGGCGAAGCGTTTCGAGCTGAAGCTGTATGGCAAGGCCGACGTCCCCGCCCTCACCTTCGATCGCGCGGGGGTGGTGGCGCTGGGCTGCAACATCCATGATTCGATGAGCGGGTTCATCATCGTCGTCGACACCCCCTATGCCGCGCCGACCGACGCGCAGGGACGCGTCGTGTTCGGCGACGTCCCCGCCGGGCCGGTGCACGTCAGCGTCTGGCACCCCGGCATCCGCGCGCGCGGCAATACGATCGAGCAGCCGGCGACCGTCGCCGCCGCGGGCTTGTCGACGACGGTGACCGTGAGCCGGTGACGCTCGCGCGGCGCCTTCCCGCCTATCGCTTCACCCGGCTGCGGACGCGGCTCGCGGTCGGCTACGCGGCGCTGTTCGCGATCGCCATGGTCGCGGTCGCGGTCGTCGCGCAGGTCATGATCTGGAGCCACGCGCGCAATTCGGTCGAAGCGGCGATGACGACCAGCGGGCAGGTCTACGACCGGCTGTGGACGCTCCAGGCGCAGGCGCTGACCGACTCGGCGGGCGTGCTGGCGCGCGACTTCGGCTTCCGTTCGGCGGTCGCGAGCGGCGACGATCCGACGATCGAATCCGCGCTCGACAGCCTGCGCGCGCGCGCCGGCGTTCCCCATGCCTTCGTCGTCGAGGCCGGCGGCCGCGTCGTCGGCGGGGGGCCGGCGGCGCTGCGCGACATGGTCGCCCGCGTCGCCGCCGACCTGCCCGCCGACCGCGCCGACGCGGTGGTACGCGGCCCGGGCGGCGCCTGGCGCGTCGTCGTCTCGCCGGTGCTCGCCCCCGTCCAGATCGGCGCGGTGGTATTCGCGCTGCCGCTCAACGGCGAGCACATGCGCGAGCTGGAGGGGCTGTCGCCGATTCCGCTCAACGCATCGATCCTGGAGCGCGACCGCGACGGCGGCTGGGTCAATCCCGTCAACCGCGCGCATATCCCCGCGACGGCGGCGCGGCGCGATCCGGTCGCGATCGACACGCCGGCGGGCAGTGCGTTCGCGCTCATCCATCCGCTGCCCGGCCCCGGCCCGGTGCCGCAGGCCGCGCTGATGCTGTCCTATCCGCTCAGCGCCGCGCTCGCGTCGTATCGCGCGCTCCAGATCGGCATCGCGCTCGCGGGCATCGCCGGGCTGCTCCTCGTCCTCAAGGGCAGCGCCCGGCTCGCGCGCCAGCTCACCGCGCCGATCGCCGCGCTCGACGCCGCCGCCCAGGCGCTGGAGGAAGGCGCGCACGCCGAGGTGGAGGTGGTCGGCCATGACGAGATCGGCCGCCTCGCGGAAAGCTTCAACCGGATGTCGGCAGGCATCGTCGACCGCGAGAAGCGGATCAGCCACCTCGCCTTTCACGACACGCTGACGGGGCTGCCCAACCGCACCTTCTTCCGCGAGCAGCTCGATCAGGGGCTGGCGCGCGTGGCGCGCTCCGGCGGGCAGCTCGCGGTGCTCTGCCTCGATCTCGACGGGTTCAAGGGCGTCAACGACACGCTCGGCCACCCCGTCGGCGACGCGCTGCTGCGGATCGTCGGCGGCATCCTGGTCGAATGCGCCCGCGATGGCACCGTCTCGCGGCTTGGCGGCGACGAGTTCGCGATCATCGTCGCCAGCGACGACGCGACGCGCCCGCGCACGCTGGCGCAGGAAATCATCGACCGGCTGCGGCTGCCGCTCAGCGCCGACGGCCACCAGATCGCGACCGGGGCCAGCATCGGCATCGCGATGGGGCCGGTCGACGGCGCCGACGCCGATACGTTGCTCAAGAGCGCCGACCTCGCGCTCTATCGTGCCAAGCAGGACGGGCGCGGCGTCTTCCGCTTCTTCGAGCCCGCGCTCGACGCCGCCGCACGGCTGCGCCGCCAGCTCGAGCTGGACCTGCGCGAAGCGCTGGCGACCGGGCAATTCATGCTGCACTTCCAGCCGATCTACGACCTCGCCAAGGAACGGATCGGCTGCTTCGAGGCGTTGTTGCGCTGGGAGCACCCGACGCGCGGCCTCGTGCCGCCGACCGAGTTCGTGCCGGTGGCGGAGGAGACCGGACTGATCGTCGCGCTCGGCGAATGGGTTATGCACGAGGGCTGCCGCCAGGCGATGCACTGGCCCGAGCACGTCCGCATCGCGGTCAACGTCTCGCCGCTCCAGTTCCGCAATTCGGGCTTCGCCACGATCGTGCTGCAGGCGCTGGCGCGGTCGGGGCTCCAGCCCAACCGGCTGGAGATCGAGATCACCGAATCGGTGTTCCTGGAAGGCGAAGGGCCGACGGTGGCGCTGCTCCACAAGCTGCGCGCGATGGGCGTGCGCGTCGCGCTCGACGATTTCGGGACCGGCTATTCGTCGCTGAGCTATCTGCGCTCCTTTCCGTTCGACAAGATCAAGATCGACAAGAGCTTCATCGACGCGGTCGCCAACGACGCGGGCGCGGTCGCGATCGTTCGCGCCATCGTCGATCTGGCCAAGGCCCTCGACATGGAGACGACGGCGGAGGGCGTGGAGGACACCAACCAGCTCGCGACGTTGCGCGGTCAGGGGTGCAGCAGCATCCAGGGCTATCTCTTCAGCCGCGCCGTCGACGGCGCACACACGATGGGGCTGATCGACACGCTGCGCAAGGCGGCCTGAGAGTCTGGTGAAAGGCACCGTGGCGCGTTTTCGCCGTCTCCAAACTCGCCTTTTCGCGCGTTTTCAAACAATGGTGATGATCGACCCCGCCGCGCAAGCCCACGCCCGCGCCGACGATTGACGTCAGTCCGCGAGGACCAGGTTCCGCCCCCCGGCCTTGGCCGCGTACAGCAGCGCATCGGCGCGGGCCAAAGCGGCGTCCACCTCGCCCGGCGCGCCCGGCAGGTACACGGCGCCGGCGGAAAAGGTGATCCGCCCCATTGGTTCGTCGGTATCGCGCAGCTTGAAGAACTTGCCCGCCAGCGTCGCCTTGGCCTGTTCGATCAGCGCGACCCCCTGGGCGAGGTCGCCGGTCGTCACGACCACGAACTCCTCGCCGCCCCAGCGCCCGACGTAATGGCCATCGAGCGATTCCTGCAGGGTTCTCGCGACCGTCTTCAGCACGCGGTCGCCGACGGCGTGGCCATAGCGGTCGTTGTAGGATTTGAACCGATCGATGTCGCAGATCGCGAGCACCGCCGGCGCGTCGGCGCCGCACGCCGCCGCGAGATGCGCGTCGATACCGCGCCGGTTGGGCAGGCCGGTCAGCGCGTCGCGCTCGGCGTCGCCCTGCACCACCTCCAGCTTCTGGCGCAGTTCCTCCACCTGGGCGGTGGTCGCCGCCAGCTCGCGTTCCGATCGCTGCGCGCGCTCGACCGCGACCGCGACCAGCCGTTGCAAGTCGCCCGACTCGGCGCTGCCCAGCTCGGGAAGCTGGCTCGCCAGCTCGCGGCTGAGTTCGCCCGTGACCGCCTGGGCGGACGCGGCGAGATCGGCGAGCCGCAACGTCTGGTGGCGCAGCGCATCGGCGTTGGGTTGCGCGACGGCGGGCAGCGCGGTGGCGGCGCGGCCGAAGAACTCCTCGTACAGCCTGTCCGCCTCGGCCTGCTTCAGCCGCACGCCGCCGTCGAGCAGGGCGTCGACCGTCCGGGTCAGCTCGGCATGGAGGCCGTCGCGACAGGCGAAGGCCAGCCAGTAATTCTGCGGCGACGCCGGCAGGCTCTGCGCGTCCAGGAACGCGATCGCGTTCTGGGAAACCGCCTTGATTGCCTTCATCACCCCGACACCCCCTGCCCCTTCCCGCCCATAGCGGCTCATGCCTAAATGGAGGTTAAACCATTACGGCAGCGGTCCGAACCGATTACGGGGCGTTGCCCGTCGGGATGATCGGTGCAACCATCGAGCGATGCAGGGGCTTCGTTTTTCGCCGGCAAGGCGTCGTCTGGCCCGGAGATTCGCCACCGTTGGCGTCGCCGCGCTGCTGCCCGCCGCCGCACCCGAGCCGGTCGCGTTCGATCTGCTGGGCGGCGGCAGCGTGACGCTCGATCAGTGGCGGGGCCGCGTCGTGGTCATCAATTTCTGGGCGACGTGGTGTGCGCCGTGCAAGCGCGAGCTGGCGGAAATCGACGGCTTCGTCGCGGCGCACCGTGGCAAGGTCGCCGCCATCGCGGTGCTCGCCGAGCGGCGGCCCGATCCGCGCGCCGTCGCCAGGCAGGCGACGACGCTCGCCATCCCGATCGCGCTGCGGTTTACGTCGGGCGGCGGGCGCTTCCCGCTCGCCAACAACGGTATCCCGACGACCTATGTGCTGGACCCGGCGGGCCGGGTCGCGCTGGTCAAGGCGGGCGCCTTCGCCCCCGGGGAGCTCGACGCCAGCCTGCTGAAACTGCTCGACGGGCGACGCGACTGACGGGCTATGCACGGCGCCGCGGCGTCGGTAGATTGGCGATGCCGATGGAAACCCGGCCAAAACGAGGGGATTGCGAGCATGACGGGCAAAGCCGCGATGGCTTTATGGACGATGACGGCGGCGGCTGCGTCGGCGCAGACCGCGCTCACGCCCCAACAGGCGTTCAACGCGGGGGAAGCCGCCTACGCCAAAAAGGACTGGGCGGGGGCCGCAGACAATTATCGCGCCGCGCTGAAGGGCGTCAACGCCAGGAGCCGGTCCGCGCCGGTCATCCACGCCCGCCTCGCCACCGCTCTATACTACAAGGGCGACGATGCCGCCGCGCGTGCCGAAGCCGAAAGCGCGATCGCGCTGTTCGGAGGCATAGGCGTTGCGCAGAACGAGGATCTGGCGGCCAGCCATCTCCTGATCGCCAACCTCGCGCGCGGCGTCCTCGATTCCGGCGCGGCGATTCCGGCCTATCGCCGGGCGATCGCGGCGGCGGCGGAGCCGGGCCAGGCGCGCCTGCTGTTCGACGCGCGTACCGGCCTCGCGCTCGCCGCGATGACGAGCGATCCGGCGGCCGCCGCGGCGGCGCTCGACGAGGTCATCGCCGATCCGGGCTTCGCGGCGCTGCCAAAGCCCACCCAGGCCGACGTGCTGTCAATCCGCGCGCGCGCGGAACTGAATCGCGGTGACGCCAAATCCGCCGCGCGGTTCATGAAACGCGCGCTCGACATCGCCGGCCGCACGACGACCCGGGTCACGCTGTCGCAGGTCGCGATGCGCGGCGATGCGGCGTTGATCTACGCCAGGCTGGGCGATCATGATCAGGTGCGTCAGTTCCTGACCTATTCCGGCGCGGGCCACCTGTCCGACAACGGCTGGCTCAACCACACCGACAGCGACCTGCCGCTGTGCGGCTCCGACATCCGGCCCGACGACATGGCGGTGGTGCAGTTCGCGATCGACGATGCCGGCCGCACCCTCGGCGCGGCCGCCGTCTACGCGTCGCGGCCGGGACCGATCGGGGACACGTTCGCCCGCTCGGTACGGGCCTGGCGGTGGGCGCCGGCCGAGGTCAAGAAGCTGAGCGCCTTCTGGCGCAGCTCGGTCCGCGTCGAGCTTCGATGCGTGACGCGCCCGCCCGGGATCAGGCTGATCGAACCGTTTCGCGACGCCACCGAAGCTTGGCTGAGAGCGCGGGGCGTCGAGGCCGACCTGACCGACCCGACGCTGACGCCGGACGCCGCCGCGTCCACCCCCGCCCAACGCGTGCTCGCGGCGCTCGTCATCATGCATGGCGAGGCCAAGGCGGTGGACATCGAGGCGAAGGCGGCCGACCTTCAGGCCCAGCTCGCCGCCGCCGATGCGACCGCCGATGTCCGTGCCTACGCCGCCGTCGCGATCGCATCGTGGCATGCGCGCAACGGTCAGCGACCGGCATCGCAGGCCCGTCTGAACGAGGCGATCGCAGCGTTGCAGATGCGGCCCGACGGCGGGCGCGCCGCCGCCTGGCTGCGCACCGAGCAGGCGTTGCGCAACGAATCGAGCGGCGACCTGGCCGAGGCTCGCGCGGCGCTCACTGGCGTCGTGAATCTGCCCGCCGCTGCCCTGCCCGCCGCCGACCCGATCCGCACCGTCGCGCTGCTGCACCTGTCGCTGATCGACAAGCTGACGGGCCAGGCCTCGCAGGCCGATTCGAGGCTGGCCGCGGCCGGCATGACGACGGATCAATGCTCGCTGCTCGACGTCCAGCCGCTCGCCAAGAACATGAGCATCTCCAGCACCGCCTTTCCCACCGAGGCGTTGCGCTGGGGCTTCGAGGGCACCGTGCGCGAGGCGTTCGACATCAACGCAGATGGCAGCGTCGCCGGAGTGCGGACGGTGATCGCCTATCCGCCGCTCGTGTTCGGGACCGCGACCGAAGCCGCCGTGCAGCGCTTCCGCTATGCGATCCCGACGCTGGGCGACAAACCGCTGGGCTGCGCGGCGCAGACGGTGAACGTCCGCTACATCATGCCCAAATAGGCGTCCGACTTAACCCCGCCGCAACTCCGCCCCGCTAAGCGCGGGCGGATGCGGACGCCGCGGCCATGATCGACAATTTCGCGCTGGGCGTCAGCCACGGCCTGCTGCTGCTCGCCGCGTGGCTGCTGCTGCGCCGGCCCGATCTCGACCACGAGGGCAACGACGGCGAGACGCGCCGGTGGCCGCGCCGATAACGACATGCGCGATCTCGCCTTTCTCGGCTTCCTCGCGGCGCTGTTCGGATTCGGCTTCCGCCGGCCGTTCCTGCTCGTGCTGGCCTATGTCTATATCGACATCGTCGCGCCGCAGCGGCTGACCTATTACCTGCTCAACGTCGTCCCGATCTCGCTGATCGCGGTGCTGCTCGCGGTCGGCGGCTGGCTGCTCGCCGACGCCAAGCGCGACGTGCGGTTCGCGCCGCGCCAGGGGCTGATCCTGCTACTGCTCGTCTATTGCGGACTGACGACGCTGACCGCGGACTTCCCGCTGGAGGCGGGCGACAAATGGGACTGGGTGTGGAAGGCGCTGGCCTTCGCCGCCTTCCTGCCGCTGACCTTGCGGACGCGGCTGCGGATCGAAGCGCTGCTGACCTTCATGGTCGTGTCGGCGGCGTCGATCATCATCGTCGGCGGGGTCAAGACGCTCGCGTCGGGGGGGGGCTATGGCCAGCTCAACCTGATGGTCGACAATAATTCGGGGCTGTACGAGGGCTCGACGATCTCCACCGTCGCGATCGCGATCGTGCCGGTGATCGCGTGGCTGGCGACATACGGGACGATCTTCCCGCGCGACTGGAGGCTCAGGCTGTTCGCCGCCGCGCTCGGCTTCGCGTGCCTGCTGATCCCGATCGGCACCTCGACGCGCACCGGCCTGCTGTGCATCGGCCTCGTCGCGCTGCTCCAGCTCCGCCAGGTCAAGCGCAAGGCGATCTATCTGACCGCGCTCGCCGTGCTCGGCCTGTGCGCGGTGCCGTTCCTGCCCTCGACCTTCACCGAGCGGATGAACACGATCAAGACCTATCAGGCCGACGAATCCGCCGCGACGCGTCTCGCGGTGTGGGCATGGACCTGGGACTTCGCCAAGCAGCATCCCTTCGGCGGCGGCTTCGAGGCGTATCGCCAGAACCACATCGCCTATGATCTCGCCGGCAAGAACGGGGGCGGCGGCACGCTGGAGATCGACAAGGGCCGCGCCTATCATTCCGCTTATTTCGAGATGCTCGGCGAGCAGGGCTATCCCGGTCTGGCGCTGTGGCTGGTCATCAACCTGACCGGGCTGTGGCGGATGGAGGTGCTGCGCCGCCGCCACCGCGAGGGCGAGGAGCGATGGGCCGGCAGCCTCGCCGGCGCGCTACAGGCGGCTCAGCTCGTCTACCTGCTCGGCGCGGCGTTCATCGCCATCGCCTTCCAGCCCTTCATCTACATGCTGATCGGCGCGCAGATCGGGCTCGACACCTATCTGACGAGGAAGCGCGGCGCGGCGACGGCAAAAGGCTTTCGCGTCCTTCCCGTTCGGGCCGAGCTTGTCGAAGCCCCTCCACTCGCTGGGCAGGACGTCCTTCGACAGGCTCAGGGCGAACGGGAAAAGGCCTGGCCCCGGCTCGGCCGTTCACCCGCGTGACGCGCGAGCTCCGCCAGCTCACCGGCGCGCGCGGGCTCGCCGCCTGGGCGGTGGTGCTCTATCATTTGCGCATGTCGATCGCCGGTCTGCCCGCGCCGGTCGCGGCGGTGTTCGCCAAGGGCTATCTGGCGGTCGATTTCTTCTTCCTGCTGTCGGGCTTCGTCATCTGGCTGGCGTGGCACGACCGCGTCGGCGACGAGACGTGGCGCTTCTGGCAGAAGCGCGTCGCGCGTATCTGGCCGCTCCACCTCGCGATGCTCGCCTTCGCGATCGCGCTGGCGCTGGTCGCGATGGCGCGGGGCCGGCCCGACCCGGCCTTTCCCTGGGCCGAGCTGCCGCTCCACCTGCTGCTGCTCCAGCAATGGGGGACGACGAGCGCGCTGCACTGGAACGACCCCGCCTGGTCGATCAGCGCGGAGGTCGCGGCCTATCTCCTCTTTCCGCTGCTGATCCGTGCTGCCGACTGGACGACCTGGTCGACCGCCGCGCTGGTCGCGACGGCGGCGGCGATCCTCGTCGCGCTCCATCTCGTCATGGCCGCGCCGACGCTCGGCGCCGACATCCCCCGCTTCGCGCTCGTCCGCTGCCTCGCCGAGTTCGCGACCGGCACCATCGTCGCCGCGCTCTACTTGCGTGGCGGCCGCGCCCGGTCCCCGCTCCTGTTCGGCCTGACCCTCCTCGCCGCCGCGCTGGCGGGCGCGCCGGAGACATTGGTCGTCCCCGCCGCCTTCGCAGCGCTTCTCCTCGCGCTCGCCCGCGACGCCGCCAGCCCGCTCGCTGCCCGCCCGTTCCACTGGCTGGGCGAGATCAGCTACGCGACCTACCTGCTCCACTTCCTGCTCTGGAAGGCGGTCAAGCTCCTCCTCCCCACCCCGCTCGCGCCGCCCTGGGTCGTGGCACTCTACCTGCTCGCGATCCTGATCGGTTCGCACTTCCTCTACCGCCGGCTGGAGCTGCCCGCGCAAGCCTGGGTCAACCGCCTCACGCCGGAACGATCGCTCCGCCGACGCATTGCCGCGCGATGAAGATCGTCTATTCCGATGACTCGAAGCCCGGCATCACGCGCAAGAAGGTCCGCAACGGCTGGGGCTATTGGCACCCCGACGGCGAGCGGATCACCGACCGCGACGAGATCGACCGGCTGAACGCGATCGGCCTGCCTCCCGCCTATCGCGACGCCTGGTTCAATCCCAAGGCGAACGGCCATATCCAGGCGGTCGGCTGGGACGAGAAGGGCCGCAAGCAATATCGCTATCACGCCGGCTTCCGCGAGGCGCAGGAGGCGGCGAAGTACGAGAAGACCGCCGAGTTCGGCCGCGCGCTCCCCGGCCTGCGCAAGCAGGTCGCCGTCGACCTGCGCAAGCGCTCGCTCGGCAAGGAACGCGCCGTCGCCGCCGTCGTCCGCCTGCTCGACCAGAGTCACATCCGCGTCGGCAACGAGGATTACGTCAAGCAGAACCAGAGCTTCGGCGCGACCACGCTGCGCGGCCGCCACGGCCGGGTGAAGGGCGACAAGCTCCGCCTCCAGTTCAAGGCGAAATCGGGCAAGATGGTCGACACCGTCGTCACCGATCGCAGCCTCGCGCGCTTCGTCAAGGCGTGCCAGGATCTGGACGAGCAGCACCTCTTCGCCTGGCTCGACGACGCCGGCGAGGCGCACCCCGTCACCTCGTCAGACGTCAACGCGTATATCAAGGAGGCGACCGGCGGCGACTTCTCCGCCAAGAACTTCCGCACCTGGGGCGCCAGCCTGCTCGCCTTCGAGGCGCTGGCGGGGGCCGAGCACGACCTGACGCTCAAGCAGCTGCTGGAGCCCGTCACCGCCAAACTCGGCAACACGCCCGCGATCGCGCGCAAATCCTATGTCCACCCCGATTTGATCGACCTCGTCAAGGACGATCAGGCGATGTTCAGGAAAGCACTGCGATTGCCGCGCGCAGCAGGCGAACTCAGCCGCGAGGAGCGCGGCCTGATCGCCTTTCTCGACCGCGCCGTCGTGCCCGCCGCGAAGGCGCAGGCGCGGGAGGCCGCCGCCTGATAAGGAACTCTTTTGTCCGCTAACAACACCGTCGCCGCGGCCGCCGCCGCCAAGAAGCCGATCTTCAGCGGCGCCGACGTCAGCCGCCAAGCGCAGGATTTCCTGGCCGCCGGCTCGGCGTGGCTGACGTCGCACTGGCTCCAGATCCTGATCGCGACCGCCATCGCGGTGGTGATCGTCTTCGTGCTCCACGCCGCCCGCGCGCTCGGCAACCGGCTGTGCACGCGCCACCCCGACTCCACCGGCTGGGCGACCGTGATCGGGCGCGCGATCGTGCGGACCAACAACTTCTTCATTGTCATGCTCGCCGCCAAGCTGGTCGGCGACACCTTCGCCGCCGCCGCGCCGCCGCAGGAGGTGGCATCGACGATCAACCTGCTGTGGACCGTCGCCGCGGTGTTCCAGGTCGCGATCTGGACGCGCGAGCTGGTCCTGGGCGCGATCGAGCACCGCACCAGCGCCGACAGCTATCACGGTGAGGCGCTGGTATCGGCGCTCGGCCTCATCCGCCTGCTCGTCTCGTTCGCGGTGTTCGCGATCGCGCTGGTGGTCGTGCTCGACAATCTGGGGGTGAACGTCACCGGCCTCGTCGCGGGGCTCGGCGTCGGCGGCATCGCGATCGGCTTGGCGGCGCAGGGCATCTTCGCCGACCTGTTCGCGGCGCTGGCGATCATCTTCGACCGCCCGTTCCGGCGCGGCGACACGATCGCCTACGACCAGACATCGGGCACGGTCGAAGCGATCGGCCTGAAATCCACCCGCATCCGCTCGGCAACGGGCGAGGAGCGGATCATCTCGAACAAGAATCTGCTCGACAAGGAGATCCAGAACATCACCCGGCGCGACTATCGCCGCGTCAAGTTCACGCTGGGCATCGTCCAATGGACCCCGGTCGAGGTCATGCAGCGCCTGCCCGAGATGCTGAAGGAAGTGGTGGAGGGATGCGAGCGCAAGTTCGTCCGCGCCGGCTTCATGGCGTTCTCGGCGTCGAGCTACGACTTCGACGTCGAGTTCGATTCCCCGGAAGCGGCGTTCCAGGCCTTCTTCGACGCGCGGCATCAGGTCGGGCTGGCGATCATTGCACGGCTGAACCGCGAGGGCATCGCTTTGGCCTACCCCACGCAGACCGAGTTCAGCGCCCCGGAACAGGCAGGCGGCGCGCCACCCCTGGGCGCGCCGAGCTAGCCCGGCCTGTCCCCGCCCGCTAGGGTGGCTGACCGATGGGGGACGATATGCAAGACGCAGGCGACGCGACGCCAGGGCTCTCGGTGTCCGTGGCGATGGCGACCTACAACGGCGCGCGCTTTCTGCGCGCGCAGCTCGACAGCATTGCCGCCCAGACGATTCTTCCCGCCGAGCTGGTGGTGACCGATGACCAGTCGACCGACGATACCGAAACGATCGTGGAAGCCTTCGCGGCCGCCGCGCCATTTGCGGTCCGCTTTCACCGCAACACGGAAAGGCTGGGCTTCGCGCGCAACTTCGGCCGAGCGATCGGTCTGTGCCGCTCGGACCTCATCTTTCTGTGCGACCAGGACGATGTGTGGCAGCCCGACAAGGTCGCGCGAATGCGCGACGCCTTCGCCGACGACGATGTCCTACTGGCGTATCATAACGCGACGGTGATCAACGCGGCGAGCGAAGAGCTGTACCCGTTCTACGACGCGGCGACCGAGCGCGCCGCGCTCGATGTGCGGCCGATGCACCCGTGGCACGCCTCGTTCGGCATGACGCAGGCCTTCCGCGCCAGCCTGCGCGAGCACGACGATCTGTGGCCCGAGAGCCTCAACCATGTCGACCTGCTGAACGAGATCCTGGCGCACGACCAATGGTATTTCTTCCTCGCGCAACTCACGGGACGGGTGGCGTTCGTCGACCGCCCGCTGGTCGGCTACCGCCAGCATGGCGGCAACGTCGTCGGCGCGTCGTGGCAGATGGCGGGACGCGGCCTCGTCGCGCGGCTCAGGGCCCGCATCGCGCACGGACCGTGGCACGACGAAGTGAAGCGGCAGGCGGCCGAGCGCCGGGCGATGCTCCTTGACCGGCTCGCCGAGCGCCTGCCCCCGGCCGCTCGCGCGCGCGCCGTGTCGCTGGCGGGGGAATACAGAACGCTCGGCGCGCGGCTCGCCCGCCGGTATCGGACATATCGGGCCCGCCACGCCCCGGCGCGGCTCGCGTCCCTGCTCGGCGGGATCGTCGCGGGCGATTATCGCGGCAGGCCCTGGGCCTTCGACCCGCGCTCGGTCGCCCGCGACCTCGCCGGCGGCGTCTTCGCGCTCAATCCGGCAGACGAACGAACGCCGTCCTAAATCCCGCCTTCATCCAGCGACAGCAGCGTCGCATTCCCCCCCGCGCTGGTCGTGTCGACCGACACCGCCCGCTCGACCACGAAGCGCTGGAGGTAATGCGGTCCCCCCGCCTTCGGCCCGGTCCCCGACAGCCCCTCGCCGCCGAACGGCTGCGAGCCCACCACCGCGCCGATCATCGAGCGATTGACGTAGAGGTTGCCGACCGCCGCCTCGGCCTCCGCCACCTCGGCGGCGCGGGCGATGCGGCTGTGCAGGCCCATGGTGAGGCCGAAGCCCTTGGCGTTGACGCGCGCGATCGTCTCGCTGAGCTTGCCGGCGGGCCAGGTCGCGACGTGCAGGACCGGGCCGAACCATTCGGTGGTCAGATCCTCGATCGCCTCGATCCGGATCAGCGTCGGCGGCACGAATAAACCATCCGCCGGCACATCGACCGTCTTCACCCAGCGATCCCGCACCTGCTCGCGATAGCCCATCAGCCGGTCGTACGCGGCCCGGTCGATCACCGGGCCGACATCGGTCGCCGGATCGCCGGGCGCGCCGATCACCAGCGTGTCCATCGCGCCGCCGAGCATCGCGATCACGCCGTCGGCGATCTCCTCCTGCACCAGCAGCAGCCGCAGCGCCGAGCAACGCTGCCCCGCCGAACGGAACGCCGACGCCACCACGTCCGCCACCACCTGTTCGGGCAGCGCGGTCGAATCGACGATCATCGCGTTGATCCCGCCGGTCTCGGCGATCAGCGGCACGATCGGGCGGTCGTCATCGGCCACCAACGCGCGGGCGATCTTCTTCGCCGTCGCGGTCGACCCGGTGAAGGCGACCCCGGCCACCCGCACGTCGCCGGTCAGCGCCGCACCGACGTCCGGCCCGCCCGGCGTCAGGATCAGCGCATCGACCGGCACACCCGCCTCATGCGCCAGCTCCACCGCGCGCGCCGCGATCAGCGGCGTTTGCGGCGCGGGCTTGGCGACGACGGTATTGCCCGTCACCAGCGCGGCGGCGCATTGGCCGAGGAAGATCGCCAGCGGGAAGTTCCATGGCGCGATCGTCGCCCACACCCCGCGCCCTTCGAGCCGCAGCACGTTGCGCTCGCCGGTCGGGCCGGGCAGCTCGATCGGCTGAAGGCCGTCGCGCGCCTGCTGCGCATAATAGCGGCAGAAGTCCGCCGCCTCGCGCACCTCGCCGATCGCGTCGGCAATGGTCTTGAAGGCTTCCTGCACGCACAGCGCCATGAGCTCGTCGCGGTGCGCTTCGAGCAGGTCGGCGAGGCGTTCGAGGATAACGGCGCGGTGGTCGACGGGGGTCGCGGACCACGCTGGGAAAGCCGCATGGGCGCGGGTGATGGCGTCTTCGACAAACCCCTCCCCTTCAGGGGAGGGGTTGGGGTGGGGCGTCGACACCGGCCGTGCGCCAGGATCGGAGGCCCCACCCCCAGCCCCTCCCCCGAAGGGGAGGGGAGCGGTAACCGCTTCCACCGTCCGCGCCAGCACCTCCCGGTCGCTCAAATCGATCCCGCTGGAGTTCTTCCGCCCCCCGAACAGATCGACCGGCAATGGAATGCTCGGATGCCGCGCCCCGCCCACCGCCGCGATCTTCGCCACCGGGTCGGCAAGGATGTCCGCCTCGCTCAGCCGCTCGTCCGCCAGTTGATGCACGAATGACGAGTTCGCGCCATTCTCCAGCAACCGCCGCACCAGATAGGCGAGCAGATCGCGATGTCCGCCCACCGGCGCATAGATGCGGGTATGATACCCCCGCTCGCGCACCAGCCGCTCGTACAGCCCCTCGCCCATGCCGTGCAGCCGCTGGAACTCGAAGTCGCGGCTATTGCCAGCCCATTCCACGATGGTCGCCACCGTCAGCGCATTGTGCGACGCGAATGCCGGACGGATGTTCTCTGCATCGAGCATGTCGCGCGCGACGGCGAGATACGAGACGTCGGTCGCCGCCTTGCGCGTGAACAGCGGATAATCGGCCAGCCCCTCGACCTGCGTCCGCTTGATCTCCGAATCCCAATAGGCGCCCTTGACCAGACGGACGTTCCAGCGCTGCCCCAGCTCGCCGGCCAGCGCATTCGCCCAAGCAACCACCGGCCGCGCGCGCTTGCTGTAGGCCTGCACGGCGATGCCGAACCCGTCCCAGCCGCGCAGACGCGGTTGTTGGCGCAACGCCCGTTCAATGATGTCCAGGCTCATCTCCAGCCGCTCGCTCTCCTCGGCGTCAACGGTGAGATGGATGCCTGCTGCCTGCGCGAGGTTGCACATCATTTCCAGCTTTGCGGCCAACTCAGGCACACAGCGATCATACTGCGCCACCTCGTAGCGCGGATGCAGCGCCGACAGCTTGACCGAGACAGAATGTCCCTCGGAAGCATGGCGGCCAATCGCGATGATCGCGTTTTTGTAGGCGTCGAAATATCGGCGAGCATCGTCCTCGGTCCGCGCCGCCTCGCCCAGCATGTCGAAGCTCGCCGTGAAGCCCTTGTTCTCACGCCCCCGCATCCGCGCCATCGCCTCGTCGATGGTGCGGCCCATGACGAAGATCTCACCCATCCGCTTCATCGCCGCGCCCACCGCCTGGCGCACGAACGGCTCGCCCACGCGCGACATCAGCCGCTTCAGCGCGCCGCCGCCCTCGCCGACCAGCGCGCGCCCGACCACCAGCCCCCAGGTCGCCGAATTGACGAGCAACGAGTTCGACTTGCCCGCGTGGGCCTTCCAATCGGCATCGCCGATCTTGTCCGCGATCAGCAGGTCGGCGGTCTCGGGGTCGGGCACGCGCAGGAACGCCTCCGCCAGCGACAGCAGCGCGACGCCCTCGGTCGAGTTCAGCCGATATTCCTGCAGGAACTGGTTCACCCACCCCCGGTTCTGCGCCGCGCGCAGGTCGGCGAGCAGCGCCGACGCCGTCCCCATCACCCGCTCGCGCGAATCGGGCGTGAGCCTCGCCCGCTCCAGCAGCGGTTTTAGAACTTCGGGTTCGGCCGCGCGGTACAGGTGCGCCATGGCTTCGCGGGGGGAGGAAGGGGCCATTTGGAGCTTTCGGTCGGGTGGGGTTGCGATGTTGGACGCGGCGTGCCTAGAGCAACGCCGACGCGCTTAGCCGCTTTGGACCCAGGAGGGGAATGCCGTGACGACCGTGACCATCGACGAGATGAAGGCGCGCGTGGGCCAGGAGACGGTCAGCGACTGGGTCGAGGTGACGCAGGCGATGATCGACAAGTTCGCCGACGCGACCGGCGACCATCAGTTCATCCACATCGACCCCGAGGCCGCCAAGCTGACCCCGTTCGGCGGCACGATCGCGCATGGTTTTCTCACCTTGTCGCTGATGCCCCTCCTCTCGTCGAAGGTCGCCGACGCGCCCCGGCTGGAGGGCGTGAAGATGGGCGTCAATTACGGAGGCAACAAGGTCCGCTTCCTCACCCCTGTCCGCTCCGGCTCGAAGGTGCGCGGCCGCTTCAAGCTGATCGAGTTCGACGAGAAGCGCCCCGGCCAGTTCCAGCAGACCAACGAGTTCACCGTCGAGATCGAGGGCCAGGACAAGCCCGCGATGATCGCCGAGTGGATCAGCCAGATTTTCGTCTGAGCCTCAACTTAGCCTCAACTTCCGCTGGACCCGATCCGGCTCACGAGCCTCAACTTACCCTCAACTTCCAGCTCCGGAGAGCCCCATGCGTTCCGCCGTCATCGTCTCCACCGCCCGCACCCCGATCGGTCGCGCCTATCGCGGCGCGTTCAACAACCTCCCCTCCCCGACGCTGGCCAGCCACGCCATCAAGGCGGCGGTCGAGCGCGCCGGCATCGACGGCAAGCAGGTCGACGACGTCGTCCTCGGCGCCGCGCTCCAGCAGGGCGTGCAGGGCGGCAACATCGCCCGCCTGGCACTCCTCCGCGCCGGCCTGCCCGTCACCGTCTCGGGCATGTCGCTCGACCGCCAGTGCGCGTCCGGCCTGATGGCGATCGCGACCGCCGCCAAGCAGGTCATCGTCGACGGCATGGACATCGCCATCGGCGGCGGCGTCGACAGCATCTCGATGGTGCAGACGCCGCAGATGCGCGTCGGCAAGGACGACGAGCTGCTGGCGATGCACCCCAACGTGTACATGCCGATGCTCCAGACCGCCGAGGTCGTCGCCAAGCGCTACGGCATCGGCCGCGAGGCGTGCGACGCCTATGGCCTCCAGTCGCAGCAGCGCACGGCGGCGGCGCAGGCGGCGGGCAAGTTCGACGACGAGATCGTGCCGGTCACCGCGACGATGGCGATCGTCAACAAGGAGACCAAGGAGGTCAGCCATAAAGAGGTGACGCTGACCAAGGACGAGGGCAACCGCGCCGACACGACGCTGGCGGGCTTGCAGAGCCTGAAGGCGGTGCTCGACGGCGGCACGGTGACGGCGGGCAACGCCTCGCAGCTCTCCGACGGCGCCTCGGCGAGCGTGGTGATGGAAGAGAAGCTGGCGGCGAGCCGCGGCCTGACCCCGCTCGGCCGTTATGTCGGCATGGCGGTCGCGGGCACCGAGCCCGACGAGATGGGCATCGGCCCGGTCTATGCGATCCCCAAGCTGCTCGAGCGCAACGGCCTCAAGCTGGACGATATCGGCCTGTGGGAGCTGAACGAGGCGTTCGCGGTGCAGGTACTCCATTGCCGCGACAAGCTCGGCATCCCCGACGAGCTGCTCAACGTCAACGGCGGCTCGATCTCGATCGGCCACCCCTATGGCATGACGGGCGCGCGCTGCACCGGCCACGCGCTGATCGAGGGCAAGCGGCGCGGCGCTAAATACGTCGTCGTGACGATGTGCGTCGGCGGCGGCATGGGCGCGGCGGGGCTGTTCGAGGTGCTCTGACGGGATAATTCTTCATCGCGGTGGCCCCATCCGGGGCCGCTTTGCGCCTTTGTCTGTGTCGGAAAATTTCCGGCATGACGGGGGAAGAGCGATGAAGAAGATATTCGCTGCAGCGTTGATCGCGGCCAGCCTGCTGGCGGTGCCGGCATCGGCGGCAAGCTATGTCCTGAATTTGACGGGTACCGTTTCCGGCGGGGCCACGGCGACGGTCGATTCGGGCGGGTTCCGGTTCAATTTCTTTACGATAACGCTGGGCAACTTCAGCCCGACGACGTTCCAGATCGGTGACGACGTCCAGGCGACGGTCACCCTGGACCAGCGGCTCACGGTGCCGACCGCGACCGTGCGCAATGGCGTCGATCTCATTCTGTTGAACACGACCTACCCCGGCACCACTACGACCACGTCGGGCACCACCGACCTGTTCGACATGGGCGTCCCCGCATTCGCCGGGGCCAGTTCGTCGTTGTCGAGCGACCAGCTCGTTAACGGCCTGGTCAATTTCGGCGGGTCAAGCTTCACCTTCGACTTTGCCCAGAGCAACTTTGTGGTGACCGCGTTGGGCGCGGCGTCGCTGGACACCGACACCGCGCTGTTCCGATACATTACCGTCGACGAGCTGCCTCCCGCCGCGGTGCCGGAGCCCGCCGCCTGGGCGATGATGGTGCTGGGCTTCGGCCTGATCGGCGCAACCGCCCGACGCCGCCCCAGCCGGCGCTTCGCGCTCGCCTGAAGTCGCTCTCGCATACGGCCCAACCACCCCGGCGGCTCGCGCCTCGGAACGATGAATCATCGCCTACAATCAAGGGGAAATTACATGAAGCGCTTACCGACCATATTGGCCGCCGGCCTGGCAGCCGTCACTGCCCTGTTCTTCGCCGCACCGGCGTCGGCGGCCGTTGCCGCGTGCGGCTCGGCCTCGCCCTATCTCGTCAATTACGAGTTCAATCAGGTGTTCGCGGTCACCGCGATCGCGAAGTACAACCAATATGGCGCGTGCGGTTCGGGGATCAGCAATTCCGACACCGCGCCGGTCGGCCCGTCGCTGCTGACCGATGTCTTCCCCAAGACCGACCTGGTCACGCGCGCGTTCCTGCTCGGCGTCGCGACCGACCTGCCCGGCGACGCCGAGGGACAGCGGCACCTCGTGCTGTTCACCAACAACGCATTCGCGCTCAGCGCCCAGAACATCGCCTTCGGCACGCTGTTCCCGGGCACTAACGAGGCCTCGCTGATCGCGGCGCTGCTGTCGCTCGCCGACGGCACCGGCACCGATGACGAATATGGTCTCATCGACGGGTTCGCGAGCGGCGCGGCGCTGAACGGCCCCAATGGCGACGCCGGCTTCGGGCTCGGCAACACCTTCACCTCGATCGCCTTCTCCGACGGCCAGATCATCGGCAACGGCCGCTTCTTCGCAACACCGGCTGTCGTTGAGGGCGTGCCCGAGCCGGCGACCTGGGCAATGCTGCTGATCGGCTTCGGCGCGATCGGCGTCTCGGTCCGTCGGCGCGGCGCCAGGCCCGCGACGGCATAAGGCAACCAAGTCTGACGGTGGCCGTTCTCCTGCCGAACCAATCACAGGAGAACGCGTCATGGCCGATCAGGACACGCCACAGGAAGTCGCCGAGAAGTTCATCGCCAAGCTGAAGGACAGCCCGTTCGTCATGCTCGGGCTGGACGACGGCCAGCATTCGGAGCCGATGACCGCCCAGCTCGACGACGATCAGCCCAACACCTTGTTCTTCTTCGCCGGCAAAGACAATCGCGCGGCCAAGGGCGGTGCGGCGATGGCGCAGTTCGTCGGCAAGGGACACGATTTCTTCGCCTGCCTCGCCGGCACGGTGACGCAGGACAACGACCGCGCCGAGATCGACAAGCTCTGGAACAAGCAGGTCGAGGCCTGGTTTCCCGCCGGCAAGGACGATCCCAACCTGGCGCTGCTGCGCTTCGACATCGACTCGGCCGAGCTGTGGGAGACCGACATCTCGCTGTCGGGCCGGCTCAAGATGCTGTTCGGCGGCACGATCAAGGCCAGCGAATCGTCCAGCCACGCGGTGGTCGGCGCGGTCGCCTGAGCCCGGAGGGGCGGCGGATGCCGGTCAGGCGTTCGCCGTCATCCATTCCTCGACCACCGGCGCGATCGTCTCGCGCCAGTTCGAGCCGTTGAAGATACCGTAATGCCCCGCGCCCTCGGCGAGGAAGTAGCGCTTCTTCGTCTCGGACAGGTTGATGGCGAGCTTGAGCGCCGCCCGCGTCTGGCCAACGCCGGAAATATCGTCCCGCTCCCCCTCGATCGCGAGCAGCCCGACGTCGGTAATCGCGCCCGGATCGACCAGCCGCCCGCGATGCGTCATCAGCCCGCGCGGCAATGCGTGGGCCTGGAACACCAGATCGACCGTCTGGAGATAGAACTCCGCCGTCATGTCGCAGACCGAGCGATATTCCTCGTAAAAGTCCTTCGTCGCATCCGCGCTCTCACCGTCGCCACGGACGAGATGCTTGTACATCTCCCAATGGCTCATCATGTGATTGCCGAGGTTCATCGACAGGAAGCCGGCGAGCTGGAGGAAGCCCGGATAGACCTCCCGCCCCGCGCCCGGATATGTCGCCGGCACCGTCGCGATCACGTTCTGCTCGAACCAGGCATGGGGCCGCTCGGTCGCGAGCGTATTGACGGCGGTCGGCGCCTCGCGGGTGTCGATCGGCCCACCCATCATCGTCAGCGTGCGCGGGCGGCAGGGGTGACCGTCGGCGCTCATCAGCGCGGTCGCCGCATAACAGGGCACTGACGGCTGGCACACCGCCAGCATATGCGCTCCCCTGCCATTTTCCTGGGGCCCGATGGCCGCCAGGAACTCGATCAGATAGTCGATATAGTCGTCCAGGTCGAAACAGCCCGCGCTCAACGGCACCGCCCTCGCATCGGCCCAGTCGGTGATGTGGACGTCGGCGACGGGCAGCATCCGCTCGACCGTGCCACGCAGCAGCGTCGCGTAATGGCCCGACATCGGCGCGACAATCAGCAGCCGGGGACCGCCCTCGACGCCTTCACGGCGGAAGCGGAGCAGGCGACCGAACGGCTTGTCGACCAGCACCTCTTCGGTCACGGCCACTTCCCGCCCGTCGACGAGAGTGCTGTGCAGTCCGAATCCCGGTTTGCCGCGCGATGCGGAGGCGTGCGCGAAGACGTCGAGGGCAGAGGCCATCATCTTGCCGCCGTCCAGATATCCCCAGAGATTGGCGGGGTCCGACAGGATCTTCGACGTCCAGCTCGCCATCGCGCTGGCCCCGGCCATCATCGAGCGCTGCATTTCGTACGCGTTGTAGAGCATCGATATTCCTTAGCGCCCGACAGGTTGCGGGCGTGGTAACGCTTTTCGATCCCGGAGCAACCGCCGCCGCCCGTTGAGGCGGGACACTTCGCCTGCTAGCGGGTCGGGATGGCCGATGCCGTTCCCCCGCCTTCGCGTGACGCCCGCAAGCGGCTGGGCAGCCTCGATATCGTGTGGCGCCATGCCGCGCGCTACCCGGGCCAGCTCTCGATCGCGCTGCTGGCGCTGCTGACGACGTCGCTGACCACCAGCGCGCTGCCCTATGCGGTCAGGTCGATGATCGACCGGGGCTTCGGCCATGGCGGCGACGCGCAGCACATCAATCAGGTCTTCTACGACCTGTTTGGGCTGGTCGTGCTGCTGGCGATCGGCACGGCGGTGCGCTTCTATTTCGTCTCCTGGCTCGGCGAGCGCACGGTGGCGGACATCCGGACGGCGGTGCAGCGCAACCTCCTGCGCCTCGCGCCGCGCTTCTTCGAGGAGAACCGGCCCGCCGAGATCGCGTCGCGGCTCACCGCCGACACCGCGCAGGTCGAGATCGCGGTCGGCACCACGGTCTCGGTCGCCCTGCGCAACCTGCTGACGGGCGTCGCCAGCACCGTCACCATGTTCGTGCTCGCGCCCAAGTTCGCGGGGTCGCTGCTGATCGGCATTCCCGTCATCGTGCTGCCGATCGTCCTGCTTGGCCGCCGCGTGCGCGGCTTTTCGCGGCACAGCCAGGACCGGATCGCCGATATCGGCGCGCTCGCGGTCGAGACACTGGGCGCGATGAAGGTGGTGCAGGCGTTCGGGCAGGAGGGGCGCGAGGGCGACCGCTTCGACTCGGCGGTCGAGCGCGGCTTCGGCGCGGCCAAGCGCCGCATCCGGGTGCGCGCGATCATGACCGCGCTCGTCATCCTGCTGATGTTCGGCGCGATCACCGCATTGCTCTGGTCGACGGTGTCGGATGTCGCGGCAGGGCGGCTGTCGGGCGGGTCGCTGACCGGCTTCCTCGTTGCCGCCTCGTTCGCGGCCGGATCGTTCCAGTCGCTGACCGAGGTCTATGGCGACCTGCTGCGCGCGGCGGGTGCGGCGGAGCGATTGGGCGAGCTGCTCGACGAGCGTCCGGAGATCGCCGCGCCGGCGCGGCCGGTGGCGCTGCCCGCGCCGCCGCGCGGCGCGCTGGCGTTCGAGAACGTGACCTTCCGCTACCCGACCCGGCCGGACGTGTCGGCGCTCAACCAGCTCTCGCTCAGCGTCGCGCCGGGCGAGACGGTGGCGGTGGTCGGGCCGTCGGGGGCGGGCAAGTCGACGCTCTTCCAGCTCGCCGAGCGCTTCTACGACCCCGAGGGCGGCCGGGTGACGATCGACGGCGTCGACCTGCGCGAGGCGGACCCAGCGGCGGTGCGTGCGCGCATCGCGATGGTGCCGCAGGAGACGGTCATCTTCGCCGCCTCGGCGCGCGACAACTTGCGCTATGGCCGCTGGGACGCGGCGGACGACGAGCTGTGGGCGGCGGCGGAGGCGGCGAACGCGGCGGAGTTCCTGCGCAAGCTTCCGCAAGGCCTCGACACCTTCATGGGCGAGGGCGGCGCAAGGCTGTCGGGCGGGCAGCGCCAGCGGCTGACGATCGCCCGTGCCTTGCTCCGCGACGCCCCGATCCTGCTGCTCGACGAGGCGACCAGCGCGTTGGACGCGGAGAGCGAACGGTTGGTGCAGCAGGCGCTGGAGCGGCTGATGACTGATCGCACGACGCTGGTCATCGCCCACCGGCTGGCAACGGTGCGCGCGGCGGCGCGGATCGTGGTGATGGACGGCGGGCGGATCATCGAGGAGGGCAGCCACGCCCAGTTGATGGGGCGCAGCGGGATGTACGCGAGGCTGGCGACGCTGCAGTTCAGCGAGGCGGCCTGAATCGTCATGCCGGGCTTGTCCCGGCATCCACCGTCGGACACACCCGGCGGCGGATGGGTAGAACCCATGGTGGATGCTGGCACAAGGCCGGCATGGCGGAGGATGTATGGCCAAGGACTTCGACATCATCATCTACGGCGCGACTGGGTTCACCGGGCGCCTGGTCGCCGAGTATCTCGTGCAGGCTTATCCCGGCCGGGGCCGCTGGGCGATGGCGGGGCGGTCGGCGGCGAAGCTGGCCGAGGTGCGCGACCTGATCGGCGCGCCGGCGGACACGCCGCTGGTGGTCGCCGACGCCGATGATCCCGCCTCGCTCAAGGCGATGGTCGAGCGCACCGAGGTCGTGCTGACCACGGTCGGCCCCTACCAGCTCTACGGCGCCGCGCTGGTCGGGGCGTGCGCGGCGGCGGGCACGGCCTATGTCGACCTGTGCGGCGAGCCGGCGTGGATGCGACACATGATCGACGCGCATCACGAGGAGGCGCAGCGGACAGGCGCGCGGATCGTCTTCTCCTGCGGTTTCGACTCGATCCCCTTCGATCTCGGCGTCCTGACCTTGCAGAAATGCGCGCAAGCGAAGCATGGCATTTCCGCGCCGCGCGTGAAGGGGCGCGTCCGCAAGATGCAGGGCGGCTTCTCGGGCGGCACCGCCGCGAGCCTGAAGGCGACGCTCGCCGCCGCCGCGCGCGACCCGTCGCTGGTCAAGCTGCTGACCAACTCGTTCGCGCTGACGCCGGGCTTCACCGGGCCGCACCAGCCGACCGGGCTGATCCCGGAATATGACAGCGCGGTCGGCGCCTGGGTAGCGCCGTTCGTGATGGCGCCGATCAACACCAAGAACGTCCACCGCACCAACTTCCTGCTCGGCCATCCCTGGGGCGCGGACTTCGTCTATGACGAGATGATGATCGCGCCGGGGCTGGGCGATCTCGGCAAGGTGGCGGCGGAGGCGATCGCGAAGATCAATCCCTTCGCGGGCGACAAGGGACCGAAGCCGGGCGAAGGACCCGGCAAGGAGGAGCGTGAGAACGGCTTCTACGACCTGTTGTTCGTCGGCCTGATGCCCGACGGCAGCCGCATCGACGCGGTGGTCACCGGCGACAAGGATCCGGGTTACGGGTCGACCAGCAAGATGATCGCCGAGAGCGCCTTGTGCCTGGTCGAGGATGTACAGGGCGAGGGTGGAGTGTGGACGCCCGGCGCATTGATGGGGCCGCAATTGCGCGAGCGGCTGAAGGCGAAGGCAGGACTGACGTTCACGGCGGGGTGAAACAGCCCCCCGTTATGCCGGCCTTCTGCCGGCATGACAGGCAAAAGAGTCAGGCCAGCGCGGCGATCGCCGCCACCGCGGCCGCCCCGATCGCCATGATGCCGAGCGCCCGGCGGCGCATGTGCGAGCGGAAGTCGTCGAGCCGGGCCTCGTCGAGGTAGAAGGTGTCCGGCGCCATTTCCCGGATCGCGCCGAAATCGAGCATCCGGCGGAAGATACGGCGGCGCAGACGCTTGCGCGGCCAGCCTTGCGCGTCGGGGTCATACGCTACCGCGCGGTCCGGCGACGTCGCGCCTGCTTCGGTGAAGTGGCGGACGATATCCTTGCGCGCCCGCGCCACCGCTACTGCCACCGCCCCGCCCATCGCTATCTCCTTTTCCCCTGATGCCGGATATTGGCGGGTCGGCCGCGCCGGTGCAATGGCTGGCGGGCGCGCTCGCGCGGGTCGCCGGACGCCGCTCCGCCCTTGCCATCGGGCAGCTCGAAGCGCAGCGCGCCGGACACGGGATTGGCCTCGGCGAGACGCAGTTGCAGCCGCTGGCCGAGCGCGTAAGCGTCGCCCGTATGCTCGCCGGTCAGCGTGCGCGCGGCCTCGTCGAAGCGGAAATATTCAGTGCCGAGATCGCGCACCGACAGCAGGCCGTCGCCGCCGATGCCCTCCACCGTCGCGAAGACGCCGAAATTGACGACGCCGGTGACGCGCGCCTCGACGAGTTGGCCGACGCGCTCGGACAGGAAGGCGGCGACGTAGCGGTCGACGGTGTCGCGCTCCGCCTCCATCGCGCGACGCTCCAGCGCGCTGATGCTCTTGCCGAGCAGTTCGAAATCCTCGTTGCCGCCGAGCCCGCCCGGGCCCAGCGCATAGGCGCTGACCAGCGCGCGGTGGACGAGCAGATCGGCGTAGCGGCGGATCGGCGAGGTGAAATG
>CAXTHQ010000019.1:0-40634 GCA_964244185.1 uncultured Sphingomonas sp. | reverse complement strand
TCGGCGAGCCAGTCGACGATCTTGCCCTTGCCCTCGTCGCCCCATTGCGCGCCGATCACCGCTACGTTCGCCACTGTTCGTCCTAAGGCTGTTTCGCGGAGCGCTTAGGGGCGGACGGGGCAGGGGTCCACCGCCGACGCGCGGGTGGGGTGGCGCGGAAGTTGTCAAAGTTGCCGCAAATGCGGTTTATTCGCGCGGTGGGAAGACGGTTTAGCAAGGCACAAGTTGAGGATGTTGAGGCGCGACGATGGTTCGCCGGAGGCTGCGGACGCGGCGTGTCGGCGGCCGGACAGGTATGCGACGTAGTCAAAGAGCGGGGGCCGTGGAGAGCCACGTCCTGCGGCATGCCTTCCATAGGTGGGCCATGTAGGACAGTGAAATCGCACATGTCTGCTGGCGCCCACTTGCGGACATTCCTTCATTCAGGAATGATCCTACTCATGATGAGCGTTGTGTTATTCCTTTTGGCAATGGGCACGAGCGATAGGATCGCCGATGACGGGAAGCCAGACATCCGCGCGGAAGTTATGCTTAAAGCGATTGCGAAGTGGCCGGGAGATCGAGGTCTCAATCCCGACAATCTTGCCCTTACCGGGAAGTCTCCGTGGCTTTTAGGAGGAGTATCGCCGGTAGCGACGGTGGAAAGCGGATGGAGCGATGAAGAAGCAGAGCAGAGACTCCGCCCGGAACTATTGGCCTTGGCTGCTGGAGAACCTCGAACCATAGTTAATCTTGGACCAGCGCGACGGCTTACAGCGGGAGGCGGGGTACGGGTGTTTGTCTATAATCCCATTGTGCGAGGAAACTTTGCGTTTGTCGAGGGCGACCACTCAGCTACCGGAGCATATCTTTATGTGTTCGAGTGGCGAGAACGCCGCTGGGTCCCCGTAGCTACGCTTTTAGGACCGTCCTTCTGAGGAGGCGAACGGCCGCAATCCACCATAGTCGGACGTTACATCAGCCCGCCTGCGTCCCGCACTTCGCCCTCAGCCAAGACGTGCGTGCAAAGCTGGGCTTCGGGCGTATCGCCTGCGCCCAGCGCGGCGACGGTGACCCAGCCTTCGCGCCGCCGCCGCGCGCCCTCGGCGGCCGAAGTGCCGAGCGGGAGGAACAGGCGGCGGCGCTCCGGGGCGGCGTCGCCGACCAGCGCGTCGGCGTAGAGGGAGAAGCCGGTGGCGGCTTCTTCCGCGCCGGTTTCGTGCACGACGGTGTAGGTGCCGCCGCGGCCGACTTCGCGCTGGGCGCCGGCGACGAACAGCGAGAAGCCGAGCCAGGACTGGTATTCGAAGCCGTGGCGCTCGGTTGGGTCGAGGGTGAGCTGGACGCCGTCGCCCAGACCGTCGGCGATACGGGCGAGACCCTCGATGCGGGTGGCGAGCACGCCGGTCGTGTCGAAGGCGCGCAGGCGGTCGAGCGCGGGGGCGAACGCTCCCGCCGCCTCGATCAGCGGCAGGTAGGCGGGCGCGATCGCGGCGACGCCGCCGGCGTCCTTGGCGTCGAGGCGGTCGCGCAAGGCGGCGACCCGCTCGGATGCGACGGGTAACGGCCCGCTGGCGAGCGTGTCGACCAGATCGGGCAGCGTGAAGTCGATCGACACGCCGGTGGCCCCGGCCGCTGCCAGCGCCTCGGCGGCGACCGCGACGATTTCCTGCGCGGCGGCGAGGGTGTCGAGGCCGATCAGTTCGCAGCCGATCTGCCGCCATTCCCGCGCCGGGGCGAGCTCGGGTGCGCGGAGCTTGAGGACGGTGCCCGCATAGGACAGCCGCACCGGGCGCGGGTGATGGCCCATCCGGGTGGCGGCGATGCGGGCGATCTGTGCGGTCAGATCGGGCCGGATGGCCAGCGTCGCCTGACTGACCGGGTCGACGAAGCGCACCGCGTCGCGGAGCGCGCCGGCCTTGAGGCGCGACCCCAGCGCGTCGGCGAACTCGGCCAGCGGCGGGTCGGCGCGTTCGTAGCCGTAGGAGGCGGCGACGCCGAGCACGCGTGCTTCGACTGCCGCCGCTGCGTCGGCGTGGGGGGGCAGGCGGTCGCGGAAGCCGGAGGGGAGGAGGGCGGTCATATTTCCTTCGTCATGCCGGCTTGTCCCGGCATCCACGGTGGTAGGCAGTCAACGGCCGCGATGCTTGGTCCAACGTGGATGCCGGGGCAAGCCCGGCATGACGAAGGATCAGAAGTTCAACCCCATCGCCGTCTTCACGCCCGGCAGCGCCTTGACCTTGGCGAGCAGGTCGGCCGTCACCGGCTCGTCCACCGAGAGGAGCAGCACCGCTTCGCCGCCCGCCGCGCGGCGGCCGAGGTGGAAGGTGCCGATGTTGACGCCGGCCTCGCCCAGCAGCGTGCCCAGCCGGCCGATGAAGCCCGGCGCGTCCTCGTTGACGACATACAGCATCGGGCCGGCGAGATCGGCCTCGACCTTGATGCCGAACAGCTCGACGAGGCGCGGGCTCGCGTCGCCGAACAAGGTGCCCGCGACCGAGCGGTCGCCGCCCTCGGTCGTCACGGTGACGCGGACGAGCGTGTGATAGTCGCCCTCGCGCTCGGTCCTGATCTCGCGCACCTCCATGCCGCGCTCGCGGGCGAGGAAGGGAGCGTTGACCATGTTGACCGTGTCGGTCTGGGTGCGCAGGAAGCCGGCGAGCACCGCCGAGGTGATCGGCTTGGCGTTGAGCTCGGCCGCCGCACCCTCGGTCTCGACCGCGACGCCGCGGATCGCGCCGGTGGCGAGCTGGCCGACCAGACCGCCCAGCTTCTCGGCGAGCGCCATATAGGGCTTGAGCTTGGGCGCTTCCTCCGCGGACAGCGACGGGACGTTGAGCGCGTTGGTGATGCCGCCCGAGACGAGGAAGTCGGCCATCTGCTCGGCGACCTGGATGGCGACATTGACCTGCGCCTCGGTGGTCGACGCGCCGAGGTGCGGGGTGGAGACGAAGCCCGGCGTGCCGAACAGCGGCGAGGCGGTGGCGGGCTCCTCGACGAAGACGTCGAGCGCCGCGCCGGCGATGTGGCCGGAGTCGAGCCCGGCCTTGAGTGCCGTCTCGTCGATCAGGCCGCCGCGCGCGCAGTTGATGATGCGGACGCCCTTCTTCGTCTTGGCGAGGTTCTCGGCCGACAGGATGTTGCGGGTCTGCTCGGTCAGCGGGGTGTGCAGCGTGATGAAGTCGGCGCGACCGAGCAGCGTGTCGAGATCGACCTTTTCGACGCCCAGTTCGACGGCGCGTTCCGGGGTCAGGAAGGGGTCGAAGGCGACGACCTTCATCTTCAGCCCGCGCGCGCGGTCGGCGACGATGCCGCCGATATTGCCCGCGCCGATCAGGCCCAATGTCTTGGCGGTCAGCTCGACCCCCATGAAGCGGTTCTTCTCCCACTTGCCCGCCTGCGTGGAGGTGTCGGCCTCTGGGAGCTGGCGGGCAAGCGCGAACATGAGAGCGATGGCGTGCTCGGCGGTGGTGATCGAATTGCCGAAGGGGGTGTTCATCACCACCACGCCCTTCGCCGACGCCGCCGGGATATCGACATTGTCGACGCCGATGCCGGCGCGGCCGACGACCTTCAGCTTGGTCGCGGCGTCGAGGATCGCCCTGGTGACCTTGGTCGAGGAGCGGATCGCGAGGCCGTCATACTCGCCGATCATCGCGGCGAGTTCGGCGGGGGTTTTGCCGGTGATCTCGTCGACCTCGACCCCGCGCTCGCGGAAGATCTGGGCGGCTTTGGGGTCCATTTTGTCGGAAATGAGGACTTTGGGCATGGATAATTCCTAGATATCGTCACCCCGGGCCTGACCCGGGGTCCCGCTGCCTGCGGGTGCTGACGAGAGAAAGCGGGACCCCGGCTCAAGGCCGGGGTGACGGGGGTCAGGAAGCGCGAGCGGTGGAATAGGCCCAGTCGAGCCACGGCCCGAGCGCCTCGATATCGGCGGTGTCGACCGTGGCGCCGCACCAGATGCGCAGGCCGGGCGGCGCGTCGCGATAGCCGCCGATATCGAACGCGGCCTCCTCGGCTTCGAGCAGCGACGCCATCTTCTTGATGAGCGCCTCGTCCGCGCCTTCGACGGTCAAACAGACGCTGGTCTTCGAGCGCGACGCCGGGTCGGCGGCGAGGTGGCCGAGCCAGTCGCGGCTGTCGACGATGCGGTCGAGCGCGGCGGCGTTGGCGTCGACGCGGGCCTTGAGGCCGTCCGCGTCGAGGCCGCGTGCCCATTCGAGACACCAGATCGCGTCCTCGACCGCGAGCATCGACGGGGTGTTGATCGTCTCGCCCTCGAAGATGCCCTCGGTCAGCTTGCCCTTCGACACGAGGCGGAAGACCTTGGGCAGCGGCCAGGCGGGGGTGTAGCTTTCGAGCCGCTCGACCGCGCGCGGGCCGAGAATGAGGACGCCGTGCGCGCCCTCGCCGCCCAGCACCTTCTGCCAGGAGAAGGTGGCGACATCGATCTTCGCCCAGTCGATGTCATAGGCGAACACGCCCGAGGTCGCGTCGGCGAAGCTCAATCCTTCGCGGTCGGCGGGAATCCAGTCGGCGTCGGGCACGCGCACGCCCGACGTCGTGCCGTTCCAGGTGAAGAGGACGTCGGTCGACCAGTCGACCTGCGCGAGATCGGGGAGCTGGCCGTAATCGGCGCGGATCACGGTGGGATCGATCCTGAGCTGCTTGACCGCGTCGGTGACCCAGCCTTCGCCGAAGCTCTCCCAGGCGAGCGTGGTGACGCCGCGCTGGCCCAGCATCGTCCACATCGCCATCTCGAACGCGCCGGTGTCGGAGCCGGGCACGATGCCGATGCGGTGGGTGTCGGGGAGGCGCAGCACCTCGCGCATCAGGTCGATGCAGAGCTGGAGGCGCGCCTTGCCGATCCTGGCGCGGTGCGAGCGGCCGAGGCTGTCGGACGCGAGCTTGTCGGCGGCCCAGCCGGGTGGCTTGGCGCAGGGACCGGAGCTGAAGAAGGGTCGAGCCGGCTTGACGGCAGGCTTCACAGTAGCGGCCCCAACGGCCGCGAGGATATCAGTCATGTAACTCTCCTTACAGAGAGCACGCGCGGCGTTGGGACCGCGTGGCCCGTCGACGGCGGTAGGGGAAGTTGGCGCGGGGCACAATCCCACCCCTCCGTTCGCCCTGAGCTTGTCGAAGGGTCGTCCTTGGCCCAGAGCAAGGGCGGTGCTTCGACAAGCTCAGCGCGAACGGGTTTGGGCGGCGCTGCTAGCCTCGATGCTGCTCGCGGCCTGCGGCCGGGTCGAGCGCCCTACCGAACAGGGGCCGATCTCGCGGCCCTCGGCACGCGAGACGGCGCAATGCCTGGGCGACCTGAGCAGCGAAGGCGTGGCCTTTCGCAGCTTGCCCGACAGGGATTACGGCAAGGGCTGCGGGCTGGCGGGCGCGGTGCAGCTTACCGACGTCGGCGTCCCCGTCGCCGGGCTGGGGGCGGTGCGGTGTGGCGAGGCGCGAGCGTTCGCGAGCTGGGTGCGCAATGCGGTCGCGCCCGCCGCGTATCAAATGCTGGGCAGCGAGCTGCGGCGGGTCGACACCTATGGCAGCTATGCCTGCCGCAACGTCATCGGCTCGCCCCGCAACGCCGATCGGCGCTCGGGGCACGCGATCGCCAATGCGGTCGACGTGGCGGGGTTCCTGCTCGCCGACGGGCGGCGCGTGACCGTGCTCGGCGACTGGCGTTCGGCAGATCCGCGGGTCCAGGACTTCTGGCGCACCGTTCACGGCTCGGCGTGCAAGCGCTTCGGCACCGTGCTGTCGCCCGATTACAATGCCGCCCACGCCAATCATCTGCACCTGGAGGATGATAAGGCGCAGATGTGCCGCTAGCCGTCATCCCAGCAGAAGCTGGGGTCTCTTCAAGCGAGGCCCATCAGTCGAAAATACTCCAGCTCGCTGGGGTGACGACAGGGTGGTTGCTTGCGTCGCTTTAGGCAAATGCGTAACTGACTGGGATGACAGACACCCGAGTACCGAGCCGCGTTTTTGCCCGCGCCAAGCAGGACGCCGAGAGCGCCAAGAGCGCGATCTCGACGCCGCAGACCGAGCACCCCGCGTATCGCCTGGCGTTCCAGGACATGGACTTCCTGCTGCGCGAGGATTTGCGCCCCGTCCGTTTCCAGTTGGAGCTGCTCAAGCCCGAGCTGGTGCTGGAGGAAGCCAGGGTCGGATCGACCTTCGTCTTCTACGGCTCGGCGCGGATCCCCGAGCCCGACAAGGCGCAGGCGATGCTCGACCTCGCCACCGACCCCGCCCACCGCAGGATCGCCGAGCGGCTGGTCGCCAAGAGCCATTATTACGAAGTCGCGCGCGAGCTGGCGCGGATCACCAGCCGGCTGCCGCGCGACGAGAACGGGATGCGGCATTTCGTGGTCTGCTCGGGCGGCGGGCCATCGATCATGGAGGCGGCGAACCGTGGTGCGGCCGATGTCGGCGCGGAGTCGGTCGGCCTCAACATCGTCGTGCCGCACGAGCAGGCGCCCAACCCGTACGTCACGCCCTCGCTGTCGCTCCAGTTCCACTATTTCGCGCTGCGCAAGATGCACTTCCTGCTGCGGGCGAGGGCGCTGGCGGCGTTCCCGGGCGGGTTCGGGACGTTCGACGAGTTGTTCGAACTGCTGACGCTGATCCAGACGGGCAAGATCAAGCCGATCCCTGTCCTGCTGTTCGGGCGCGAGTTCTGGGAGAAGGTGATCAACTTCCAGGCGCTGGTCGACGAGGGCGTCGTCTCGGAGCGCGACCTCGGCATCTTCACTTATGTCGAGACGGCGGAGGAGGCCTGGGAGGTGGTGCGGTCGTTCTACGAGGAGCGGGCGAAGGCGGAGCCGTCGCCGCCGGGGTGAGGCGCGGGCGGCCTGCTCGTGCGCAGCACGAGCAGGACTCGCCACGGCGGGCAGCGAGGCGGCGTAGCCGGCTCGTCTGACGGCGTGGCGGAATTGGGTCTAGCGCGTCAGACTGAGGCCGACGCTGCAGTAAATCCCGCGTCGTCGGACGTCGCTATCGCGACGCCGGCCGGCCTTGCGCGAGTCTTGGCGAGGCGCGCGCCAAGACCAGCTAGCGGCTTACTTCTTCGCCGCCGGGTCGACCGATGGGGCGCCGCTGGCGGGTGTGCCGGTGTTGGCGACCGTGCCCGTCTCCGAGCGCCGATCCTTCGCCACTGCGTCCACCGCCGTCTTCGCACCCGGCGCTGCTTCGGCACCGCCCGGGGGGTTGCCGCCGGCCTTGGGGTCGGTTGTCGCCGCGGCGGGCGCGGCGCCGGCCGCGGGCAGGGGCAGGTTGGAGCCCTGCTGATTCAGGTACAGGATGACGTTGGCGCGGTCCTGCCCGTTCGACAGGCCGGCGAAGGTCATCTTGGTGCCGTCGGCGAACTTGCGCGGGGACGTCAGCCAGGCGTTGAGCTTCTCGAAGTCCCACTTGCCGCCGACCGCCTTGAGCGCGCCGGAGAAGTCGAAGCCGGCCTTGCCCTCGGCAATGCCCTCGCCGACCGTCGCGTACAGGTTCGGGCCGACGCCGTTCGCGCCGCCCTGATTGATCGTGTGGCAGGCGGCGCATTTCTTGAATACTTCCGCGCCCTTGGCCGGGTCGGCGCTGGCGAGCAATGTCGCGATCGGAACTTCGGCGACGGCGGCGCCCCCGGACTCCGCCGCCGCCTCGACCGGATAGCCTTCCTTCTTGGGCTCATGACCGTGGAACACCATGCCGCCCGCGATCGACAGCCCCAGCGCGGTGCCGAAGGCCGCCAGCGTCCAGCCGGCGATGGTGTTGAATTTGTCGTCCATGCGGTTCAGCAGTCCCGGAAAGGTTTGGCGGTCCTTAGAGTCTGTTTGGAAACGCGCCAAGCGCGTTTCGCGGCACCGGCCCGCTCCCCCAGCCGACCTCCCATAGCATATCCTGATTGGGAGGTCGGGTGGGGGAGCGGGCCGGTGCCGCCCCAAAACTCGCTCTTCCGCGAGTTTCAAAAAGCCCTGCCAAGCTGGCAAGCCGCGCGTCGTTCCCTTATCGGCGCTCGGCCATGGAGAGTTTCCCCGCCCCCGCCCGCGCCCTGGTCGATGCCATGGCCGCCGCCGCCGCCGCCGAGCCCGGCCGCGCGGTCGCCTTTCAGGGCGCGCCGGGCGCGAACAGCCATGTCGCGGCGCGCGAGGCCTTCCCCGACGGGCTGCCGCTGCCGTGCTTCGACTTCGCCGACGCGATCGACGCGGTAAAGGAAGGGCGCGCCGACTGCGCGATCATCCCGATCGAGAACTCGCTCCACGGCCGCGTCGCCGACATGCATTTCCTGCTCCCCGAATCGGGGCTGGTCATCACCGGCGAGCATTTCCTGCCGATCACCTATTCGCTGATGGGCGCGGGACCGATCGGCGCGGTGCAGGAGGCGATCAGCCACCCCCAGGCGCTGGGGCAATGCCGGCACTGGCTGAAGGCGCATGGGCTGCGGCCGGTGAGCTATCCCGACACCGCCGGCGCGGCGGCGCTGGTCGCGGAGCGCGACGATCCGCGCGCCGCCGCGCTCGCGCCGCCGGGCGCGGCGGCGCTCTATGGGCTGAAGGTGCTGGCCGAGGGCATCGCGGATGCCGATCACAACACGACCCGCTTCGTCGTGCTGGCGCGGGGCGGTTCGCGGCCGGTCGGCGAGGGACCGTGGATGACGACGCTGATCTTCGAGGTGAAGAACGTGCCGGCGGCGCTGTACAAGGCGCTCGGCGGGTTCGCGACCAACGGCGTCAACATGACGAAGCTGGAGAGCTATCAGCGCGGCGGGAGTTTCTCGGCGACCGAGTTCTACGCCGATGTCGAGGGCAAGCCCGGGGACGCCGGGCTGGACCGCGCGCTCGACGAGCTGGGGTTCCACGCGAAGTGGCTGCGCGTGCTGGGGACGTACCGGATGGCGCGGGAGCGGGGGTAGCTTCGTCATGCCGGCCTTGAGCCTGCATCCAACGCGGGATTGCCGATCGGCTCGACATTCGAGCAGCATGACCTAGTTTTCGCCGGGATCCTGGCTCAAGGCCGGGATGACGAGGGCAGTACCGACGACCTATGCCGCCCCACCGCGCTCAGCGCGAGCAGGATCGCCGGCGCCACCACCAGCGCGGCGATCACGAACGGCGCGTTGATGCTGATATGCGCGAACGACAGCCCGGCGCAGAGCGGGCCGGCAACGCGGGCGAACGCGCCGGTCGCGTTGTTGAGGCCGAGTATCTGGCCCTGCCTGGCGGGGTCGGCGTTGCGCGAGATCAGCGCGCCGACATTGGGCCAGCTCACCGACTGGCCGATCGCGGTGACGACCATCAGCCCCGTCGTCATCCAGAAGCCGGTCGATTGCGTCTGGAGCGACACGCCGATCACCGTCAGCGCCATGCCGACCGCCAGCACGCGCGCCTCCCCGAACCGCTCCGACAGCGGCCCTGTCGCGAAGAACTGGATCAGCCCCGACACCGCGCCCGCCGCCGCGAAGCACCAGCCGATCTGCTTCGGCCCCCAGCCGAACCGCGCCTGTCCCCAGAGCCCGAAGATCGATTCGATGCCGGTGAAGGCGAAGCCGACCAGGAAAGTGGTCAGCATCAGCCGGCCGATGACGGGGTGGCGCGTCACCTCGCCGATCGCCTGCCAGCGGCTGCCGGCGTCCTCGCGCGCCCGGTGGGTGGCAGGCTCGCGGATCAGGAGCATGATCGCGAGCAGGCAGGTCGCCGACAGCGCCGAGGCGATCAGCAGCGGCACGCGAAACCCCGCCGGCCCGGAATGGGTGCGCGCGAAGACGCCTCCGATCGACGGGCCGACGACGAGGCCCAGGCTCGCCGCCGCGCCGATCCAGGCCATCCGGCGCGAGCGCTTCTCGGGCGCGGTGACGTCGGCGATATAGCCCTGCATCACCGCGCCGTTGCCGCTCGCCGCGCCGCCGGCGAAGCGGATGAGGAACGCGGCCCAGACGTTCGGCGCGAAGGCGAGCGCGCAATAGCAGAGCATCGTCCCGCTGACGGTGGAGAGCAGCAGCGGCTTGCGCCCGACGCGGTCGGACAGCCGGCCCCACACCGGCTCGCCGAAGAAGGTGCCCATCGGAAAGGCGGAGAAGATCAGCGCGATCTGCCACGGCGCGGCGCCGAAGGATTCGCCGTAGAAGGGCAACAACGGGATCACGATGCCGAAGCCGAGCATGTTTATGAACATCACCGCGACCAGGCTGGCGGCGGCCAGGGTGGAGGGGCGGGGGGCGGTCATGCGGGGTCGACAGCGACGCGGCGGCGGGGTTCGTTGACCTTGAGCAGGATGAGCGCGAACGACGCCGCGAGGAAGGCGAGCGCGGCGCCCATCAGCACCGGGTAGCCGAGCGTCGTCGCGACGAGGCCGCCCAACAATGGCCCGCCCGCCGAGATCGCGCCCTCGATCGTCGTCGACAGCGCGAGGCGCATCGCGACGTCGGCGCGCTCGCCGAACTCCAGCACCATCGTCTGCTGGCTCATCTGATAGCCCGACGCGCCCGCGCCGAGCCCGCAAAAGGCGACGAACACCGCCCAAGGCTGATGCACCAGCAACAGCAACGCGACCGCGCCGGCCCACACCGCCGTCGACCCCATGAAGGTCAGGCGGTAGCCGGTGCGATCGCCGATATTGCCCCAGAGCAGGTTGGAGAGCGTGTCCGCGCCTAGATAGCAGAGCGACAGCTCGCCGATGACCTGCCCCGACAGCCCGAGCTGCTGCCCGGCGTAGAGGATGTAGAAGGGCGACGCGATCCGCGCGGCGACGCACAAAGCCTCGGCGAGGATGAACCAGCGATAGTCGCGATCGGCGAGAAGCTGCGGGAAGTCCTTGATCCGGTCGACGAAGCGCGTCGCGGGCCGGAGCGTCGGCGGCACCGGCTCGACCATGATGAAGCGCAGTGCGGTCAGCCCGAGGCTGGTGAGGACGAAGGCGAGGAAGAAGGTGGTGGCATAGCCGTTGCCGAGCACGTCGCGGCCGATCAGGTAGCGGCCGGCGACATAGCTCAGCCCGGCGGCGATCATGCCGCCGGTCAGGTTGCGCCACGCCTGCAACCGCCCCCGGCGGTGGATCGGGATGACCTTGGCCATCAGCATCTGGAAGCAGACGCGCTGGATGCCGTTGAAGGTGCCGAGCAGGAAGAAACAGGCGAGCGTCGCGAACAGCAGCACATGCCCGGTGAGGAACCAGCCCGACAGCGCGAGGCCGAGGATCATCACCCGCATCATCGTGCCGGTGCGGATCGCATAGGGCAGGATGCGCGGCTGATGCTCGAAGCGCGACGCGCTGAAGATCGGCGAGATCACCGCGCCCAACTGGAGCAGCGACGTGCCGAGTCCGACCAGCGCGTCGGAGCCGGTGAGGCGGTGAATGTAGGTGGGGATGAAGGTCGGCGCGTAGATCAGGCGGAAGCCGGTCATCCCCAACATGCCGTGGATGAAATGGCCGATGAAGTTGCGGCGGAGATGACGGGCGACGAAGGCGTCGTAGTCCGCTTCGCGCGCGGCGAGATCGTCCGCGTCCGCCATCAGTCGGGCGCGAACATCGGCACGGGCGGGCCGCCGTCGGTGGGAACGAACCTGACCCGCACCCGCTGCCCGATCGCGAGCGTCGCCGGGTCGGCGTCGAGGTTGGTCAGCACCGCCGGCCCCTCGTCGAGGGTGACGTAGGCGAGCGTATAGGGGGCGTCCTTGCCGCGGCGCATCGTCGAGAGGGTGTAGATGCTGCCCGTGCCCGCCGCTTCCTCCCAGCGGGTGTCGGCCGACAGGCAGAAGGGGCAGAGCGCGCGCGGGTAGTAATGCGGTTCGCCGCACGCGCCGCAGCGCTTGATGAGCAATCTGCCCTC
Source organism: uncultured Sphingomonas sp. (assembly GCA_964244185.1). Classification (GTDB taxonomy): domain Bacteria; phylum Pseudomonadota; class Alphaproteobacteria; order Sphingomonadales; family Sphingomonadaceae; genus Sphingomonas. The sequence continues at coordinate 28,837 of CAXTHQ010000019.1, read as the reverse complement.
GGCGGCGGCGTCCCAGAAGGGCTGCGTCTCGACGTTGGGCTCGGGGGCGGGGAGGGGGCGGGTCATGGCAGCATCATCCTTCACCGTTCGTCCCGAGCGAAGTCGAGGGACATGGCCAGACGGTGCCTCGACTTCGCTCGGCACGAACGGAGCGGGCACGCATCATTGCCTCTCCAGGATGACCGTCGCGGCCCCGTGGCGCTGGCCGAGCGAGCCGCCGATGCCGGTGGCGACCGCCAGATCACAATCGGGGACCTGCACCGCCGGATGCGCCTCGCCGCGCAACTGGCGCACCGCCTCGATCACCTTGGTGATGCCGCCGCGATTGGTCGGGTGGTTGTTGCACAGCCCGCCGCCGTCGGTGTTGAAGGGCAGCCTGCCCGTGCCCGAGATGAGGTTGCCGTCGGCGACGAAGCGCCCGCCCTCGCCCTTGGCGCAGAAGCCGAGGTCCTCGAGCTGGATGAGGACGGTGATCGTGAAGCTGTCGTAGACCGAGGCGTATTTGATATCGGCCGGCGTCACCCCGGCCTCGGCGAACGCGGCGGGGCCGGACACGGCGGCGGCCGACGTCGTCAGGTCGAGGTCGCGGCCGTCCATCGGCCCCTTCACCGCCTCGCCCGCGCCGCGCACCGCCACCAGCGGGCGCTTCAGCGAGCGGGCGATCTCGGGTGCCACCACCAGCAGCGCGCCGCCGCCGTCGGACACGACGCAGCAATCGAGCCGGTGCAGCGGGTCCGAGATCATCGGCGAGGCGAGGACGTCCTCCACGCTGACGACGTCGCGCAGCATGGCGTGGTGGTTATGCTGCGCGTGATGCGACGCGGCGACCTTGATCCAGGCGAGCTGCGCCGACGTCGTGCCGTATTCGTGCATGTGACGCGCCGCGCACATGCCGTAGCTGTTGTGCGTCGTCGCCCCGACCCATTGTTCGAATGGCGTCTCGGGCGCGTTCGTCCGCAGCCCCCGGAACGGCTCCGAGCGCGGCCGGCCGGCGAGCGTGACCAGCGCCACCGAACAATGCCCCGCCGCGATCGCCTGCGCCGCGTGGCTGACGTGGAGGATGTAGGACGAGCCGCCCGTCTCGGTCGAATCGGTGTGCCGGACCTTGAGGCCGAGATAATCGATCATCGACAGCCCGCCGAAGCCGGGCGCGTCGCCGGCGCAGAAATAGCCGTCGACATCGGCCAGGCCCAGCCCCGCGTCCGCCAATGCGCCGGCGGCGCATTCGGCATGGAGCTGGGGCGTCGTCTTGTCGGGAGCGAGTCGGGTGGGGTGCTCCCAGGCGCCGGCGATGAAGGCTTTGTCGCGGATCGTCATTGCAGCGAAACGTGGCCGAGCGGGGTGGGGGGCGTCAAGCGGCTTGACGGCCGCCGCGCCATACCGCACCTTCTAATGCGGTCGACGCGACGACGCCAGAACGCGCGCGGCCGGTTGAGGAGAGAATGCCATGCCGATCGTCGCCGGTCCGCCGTCCAGGGCGATGGCGCCATGCTGATGGCGAGCGACACCACGCCCGACGCCGCGCTCGACGCGCGGGCGCTGCGCCGTCGCGGGCTGACGCTGGCGCTGCTGACCGCCGCCTATTTCTGCAGCTACATGGATCGCAACATCATCCCGATCCTGCAGGAATCGATCCGCCACGACCTGCGGTTGACCGACACCGAGCTCGGCCTGATCGGCACCGGGTTCGCCATCTTCTACGCGACGCTCGGCATCCCGGTCGCCCGGCTCGCCGACAAGGGCAAGCGCATCAACATCATCGCCATCGCGCTGGCGCTGTGGAGCGTGATGACCGCGCTGGGCGGGGTGGCGCAGAACTTCGTCCAGTTGCTGCTCGCGCGCAGCGGCGTCGGCGTCGGCGAAGCGGGGTCGGCGGCGCCGAGCCATTCGATGATCGCCGACCTCTATCCGCCCGAAAAGCGTGCCGGCGCGATGGCGATCTATACGCTCGGCATCGTGTTCGGCGCGGCGGCGGGCACGATCGTCGGCGGCGCACTGGGCCATGCCTATGGCTGGCGCGTCGCGATGGTCAGCGTCGGATTGCCCGGACTGGCGCTCGCGGTCGTCATCAAGCTGTTCGTCGTCGAGCCGCGCCGCGGCCTGTCGGAGCCGGCCCGGTCGACCGGCGCGGCCGAGCCCTATCAGAGCCTGGGGGTGGGCATCGCCTCGATCTGGCGCGACCCGGCCGCCCGGCACCTGATCGTCGGCGTCACGCTGATCTCGATGATCGGCTATGCGCACGGCCAGTTCGGGCCCAGCTATCTGCAACGCTCGCTGCACCTGACCAAGCCGCAGATCTATGGCATCGTCGCCCCCGTCGCGGCGCTGATTGCGACCGTTTCCGGGTTGACCGGCGGCTATATCGCCAACCGGCTGGCGCGGACACGCGGGATGCACGCGCAGGCGTGGATGGTCGCGATCGCCAACGGCATCGGCTTCTTTCCCTATTTCATCCTGTATCTGGCCGGCAGCGTCAGCGTCGCGGTCGGCGGCTATTGGGTCGCGCTGGTGCTGGTCTCGACCTATCTCGCGCCGACCTTCGCGATGCTGCAGAGCCGCGCGCCGCTGCGGCTGCGGGCGCTGTGGGCGGCGATCACATTGCTGTGCATCAACCTGATCGGGCTCGGGGTCGGGCCGCCGTTGATCGGCCTCATCAGCGACGCGCTGCGCCCGGCATTCGGCGAGGAATCGCTGCGGTACGCGATGATCGCGATGACCTGCCTCGGACCGTGGCCGATCTATCATTACTGGCGTGCCGGCGTGCTGCTGAAGCGCGAGCGCGACGCGGTGGCGGGCGCCGCGATCCTCCGGCCGGCCTGAACCATGGCCGCGATCACGGAAGCGGCGCTCGATGCCGCGGCGTTGACGGGCATGAAGTTCGCGGTCTGGGCCGGCGCGCGCCCGGACCGGGTGGCGGTGGTCGATCCCGACGGGACCGAGCATTCGTTCGCGGACGTCAACGGCCGGGCGAACCGGCTCGTCCGCCTGCTCCGCGCGCGGGGGCTGACGGCGGGCGACGCGGTCGCGCTGATCTGCTCGAACCGCGTCGAGTTCGTTGAGGTGCTGGCGGCGTGCCTGCGCGGCGGCTTCCGGCTGACGCCGGTCAACTGGCACCTGACCGCCGACGAGATCGGCTATATCGTGTCGGATTGCGAGGCGAAGGCGGTGATCGCCGAGGCCGGCCGCGCACCCGTCGCCGCCGCGATGGCGCGGGCGGGCGATGTCGCCGTGAGGCTCGCGGTCGGCGGCGCGATCGAGGGATTCGCGGCCTATGGCGAGGCGCTGGCGGACTTCGATCCCGGCGACATCGCCGATCCCGTGGTCGGGGGCACGATGATGTACACGTCGGGCACGACCGGCCGGCCCAAGGGGGTGCATCGCGCCCAGCCGGTGATCGTGCCGCAGGCGATGTACGGCGCGCGCGGCTATGACGCGGAAACGAGCGTGCAGCTCTGCGCCGGTCCCGCCTATCACGCCGCGCCGCTGACCTTCGACGTGACGGCGGCGATGGCGACGGGCGTGCCGATCGTGTTCGTCGACAAATGGGATTCGGCAGAAGTGCTGCGCGTCATCGCCGGACGGCGCGTCACGCACATGCACCTCGTGCCGATCATGTTCCAGCGCCTGCTCGCGCTGCCCGACGCGGTGAAGGCGCGCTATCCGGTCGATCACGTCCGCCTGATCGTCCATGGCGCGGCGCCCTGCGCGCCCGAGGTCAAGCACGCCATGATCGACTGGTTCGGGCCGGTGCTGACCGAATATTATGCCGGGTCGGAGGGCGGGGCCGGCTTCATGATCGATGCCCACGAATGGCTGACCAAGCCCGGCAGCGTCGGCAAGCGGCCGGCGCTGCTCAAGGTCCGCATCATCGGCGAGGACGGGCGCGATATGCCCGACGGCGAGGCGGGGACGATCTATCACCAGCTCCCGCCCGGCGGCTTCACCTATTTCAAGGACGACGCGAAGACCGCGAAGGGGCGGGTCGACGACTATTTCACGATGGGCGACGTCGGCTATTTCGACGCCGACGATTATCTGTTCCTGACCGGGCGCGATGCCGAGACGATCATCTCGGGCGGGGTCAACATCTATCCGCAGGAGATCGACAACGCGCTCATTCTGCACCCCGCGGTGGCGGACGCGGCGACGGTCGGCGTGCCGCATCCCGACTGGGGCGAGGCGGTGCGCGCGGTGGTGGAGCTGCGCCCCGGCCATGCCCCGTCGGACGCGCTGAAGGAGGAGATACTCGGCCACGCCCGCGCCGCGCTGCCCGCGTTCAAGGTGCCGCGCGGGCTGGACTTCGCGACCGACCTGCCGCGATCCGAGGCGGGGAAGATCCAGCGCGGCAAGGTGCGCGCGCCCTATTGGGCGGGGCGGGAGCGGCAGATCTGAGCGCCGTCATGCCGGCCGCAGAGCCGCACCCAGGCTCGTCCATGTCGACCGGCGTGCTTGGTCCGTACGGCATGACGCGCCCCGGCTTGGACCCCGGCCCAAGGCCGGGGTGACGGCGAAGAGGGACGCCGGTAGGACGTGAGAAATGCGCTTCGTCCTCGCCCTTCTCGCCACCGCCCTGCTCGGCGCGACGCCGCCGCCGCCGGGCACCGTCCGCGTGCGCTTCACCACCGCCGCCGGGGTCATCACCCTCGCGCTCGATGCGCGCCATGCGCCCGGGAGCACCGCCAATTTCCTCCGCTACGTCGACGACGGCCGGTTCGAGGGCACGACCTTCTTCCGCGCCGCGCGGGCGAAGGGGCGGCCCAAGGGCGGGTTCATCGAGGGCGGGATCGGCACCGATCCGCGCCGGGTGCTGCCGCCGGTGCCGATCGAGCCGACCAGCCGCACCGGGCTGCGCCATGTCGACGGCGCGGTGTCGATGGCACGGTTCGATCCGCCCGACTCGGCGACGGGCAATTTCTCGATCATGGTCGGCCCCAACCCCGGCCTCGACGCGCGGGGGCGCGAGCCGGGGTACGCCGTCTTCGCGCGGGTGATCGCGGGGATGGACGTGGTGAAGCGCATCCTCGCGCAGCCGACGCGCGGCGGCTCGGGGGCGATGAAGGACCAGGCGCTGCTCCGCCCGGTCACGATCGTGAAGGCCGAGCGGCTCGACGGCCAGCCGCGTCCGACCGGCCGGCCCAAGCCCTGGGCCCTGGGGCTCTGACGCGCAGGGTGAGCTTAACCGGGCGCTAACCATCGCGGCCTAGACCGGCCGCGCGGGGGGCGACTGGAAGGACTTTTCCGATGCGTCGGCGTTGCTCCATCGTGACCGGGTTCGCGTTGCTGGCGGGCTGCGCGGTGGGGCCGCCGCCCGTCGCCGTCGCGCCGCCGTCCGCACCCGCCCCCGCCCCCGCCCGCCCCGACGCGATCGCGGCGCCACCCGCGCCGACGCCGATCAATGCCGGGCTGAGCCCGGCGGCGACGCTGTGGCACCTGCGCGCCGGGTTGAACGTCGCCGCGCTGGCCTGTCGGGGCGCGGGCGAGGCGGAGACGGTGGCGCGCTACAACGCGCTGCTCGCCCGCCGCGCGGCGGTGCTCAAGGTGGCCGAGGCGGCGTACCAGGCCGAATATCGCTCCGGCGGCGGCGACTGGCGCGATCGGTACGACGACGACCAGACGCGGCTGTACAATTTCTTCGGCCAGGCGCGGGGGCGCGCCGATCTGTGCGCGGCGGCGGCGGCGACGCTGGCGGCGCTGGACGCGGTGGATGACGCCGCGCTGGCGACGGTCGCCGGCGACCGGCTGGCGGCGCTCGACCGCGCCTTCGCGCCGCCCCGGCTGGAGGTCGATGCGCGGGTGTTCGCCGGGCCGGGCATGGTCATGGTCGCCAGCCGCTAGCCGCGCTCGATCCGGAACAGCTCTTCCACCGGCTGGCCGAGCGCCGCCGCCAGCTTGAGCGCGAGCAGGGTGGAGGGGACGAAGACGCCGTTCTCGACGGTGTTCACCGTCTTGCGGCTGACCCCCACCTGCTCGGCGAGCGCGGCCTGCGTCAGACCGCGTGCCTCGCGCGCGGGTTTCAGGCTGTTGGCGAGCCGTTCAGTCATCGCGCCGCGCGCAGTTCCAGCGTCGCGAAGCTCACCAGCGACGCGACCATCGCCGCGGTCGCGATCACCCGCGCGACGTCGAAGCCGGAGATCGCGGCCAGATCGGGGGTGACGAAGGTCAGGATTAGCGCCGCCGCCATCGCCGCGGCGAACCCGGCGGTGCTGCTCATGCGACGGTGCTCGCGCACCGATTCGTCGTCGAGCAACCGCGCGACCGCGCTTCCCGGCTTGAGCCATCGGCTCCACGGCAGCAGGTTGAGCGTCGCGACCAGTGTCACGCCGACCCACATGCCCCGGAAGAAGTCCGTGCCGCGCGCGCCGAAGCTGCCGAGCAGCAACAGCAGCATGATCGCCGCGAACACATAATAAGCCCTCGCCCGGGCCTTGCCCTTGCGTTCCGCCAGCTCGATCGCCGTCATCGTGCGTGTCCTCTCTGTAACCTGTAGGTGACAGGTAACCCATGGGTTACATCTCCGCAAGAGGGTTCCGTTGCGACTCGCGCATGGTTAATGGCCGTGCGTGATGGGAATGGACACAGATCGGCCGGTGGGCGGGCGGTTCGACGGGGTCGAGCATCGGTTCGCGTGCCGGGTCTATTTCGAGGATACCGATCTTTCGGGGGTCGTGTATCACGCGAATTATCTGCGCTTCATGGAGCGCGCGCGGTCGGACATGCTGCGGCTCGCGGGCATCGATCAGCGCGCGGCGTTCGAGGCGGGGGAGGGGGCCTATGCGGTCGCCGACCTCCATATCCGCTACGCCGCCCCCGCGCGGCTCGACGACGACCTGATCGTCGCCTCGCGGCTGACGCGGGTGCGGGCGGCCGGCGTCGTCATTCATCAACGAGTCAGCCGGGGCGATGAAACGCTCGCCCGGGCGGAGGTGACCGCCGCCCTGGTATCGTCCACGGGCCGGCCGCGGCGGCAACCGGCCGCCTGGATCGCGATCTTCCGGCGGCTGCTGGATCAGAAGGATATCGAGTGAACCCCGTTCTCGTCACCGACCCCGCCTCGCTGTCGCCGATCGCGCTGTTCATCCATGCCGACTGGGTGGTCAGGATCGTGATGGGCGGGCTGCTGCTCGCCAGCGTATGGACCTGGGGCATCATCCTGTCGTTCTGGCGGCGGCTGGGCGCGACGCGGGCGCGGATGGCGGCGTTCGAGCGCGATTTCTGGACGACCGACGACATCGACGCCTTCCACAAGCAGCACAGCGACACGCCGCTGCCCTCGGCGCGGGTGCTGGCGGCCGGCGTGGCGGAGTGGCGGCGCTCGACCGCGGGGGGCAGCATCGACAAGGCGGCGACGCGCGAGCGGCTCGGCACCGCGATGGGCGCGGCGGCGGCGGCCGAGGTCGACCGGCTCGCCGACAAGCTCAACGTGCTCGCGACGGTCGGTGCGGTCGCGCCGTTCGTCGGGCTGTTCGGGACGGTATGGGGCATCATGCGCGCCTTCACCGGCATCGCGCAGGCGCAGAACTCGTCGCTGGCGGTGGTGGCGCCGGGCATCGCCGAGGCGCTGTTCGCGACCGCGATCGGCCTGTTCGCGGCGATCCCGGCGGTGATCGCGTACAACCGCTTCAGCCACGGCGTGAACCGGGTCGAGGCGAGCCTGGGGCGGTTCGCCGACGGCTTCCACACGACGCTGTCGCGGCAACTGGATGCGACGCGATGAGGGGGGACACTTTCCTGATCCTCCCCCAGCTTGCTGGGGGAGGGGGACCGTTCGCGTCCTTCACGCGAATGGTGGAGGGGTCGCCGCCACTTGGCGGCGGTGAAACGATCGACCGGCCTGCCGCGCCCAAGTGGGCGCGACCCCACCACCACCAGCCCAAGAGGGCTGGCGGTCCCCCTCCCCCAGCGAGCTGGGGGAGGATTTAGGGTATGCCCATGCTCCCCTCCCGCGCCACCGCGCGGCGCCGCGCGCCGATGGCGGAGATCAACGTCACGCCGCTGGTCGACGTGATGCTGGTGCTGCTCATCATCTTCATGGTGACCGCGCCGCTGCTCACCGCCGGGGTGCCGGTCGACCTGCCCGACAGCCGCGCCAAGTCGCTGCCGCAGGAGGACAAGCCGGTCGAGGTGTCGATCGACCGCGAGGGCCGCGTGTTCGTCGACAAGGACGCGGTCACCGACGACCAGTTGCAGGCGCGGCTGGAGCGGATCGCGGCCTTGCCGAAGCCGCCGCAGGTGTTCGTGCGGGGCGACCGCGCGCTCAATTGGCAGCGGGTAATGACGGTGATGGGCGAGATCAACCGCGCCGGGCTGACGCGGGTCGGGCTGGTGACGACGGAGCATAACGCGCGGTGAGCGACCGGGCGGCCCGCTTCGGCCTGCTGGCGGCGCTGGTCGGCCATGCAGCGCTGCTGCTGCTGCTATCGCTCGCCTGGGGACCGCAGGCGCCGCGCGCCTGGCCCCGGTCGCAGCCGATGGAAGTGAGCCTGGTCACCGACGTCGCGCCGGAAGCGACCGCGCCGCCCTCGCCCGAGCCCCCCGCACCGTCGGTCGCGCCCGCGGAGGGCCCGCCGCAGGCAGCGCCGCCGCCCGCGCCCGCCGCCGCCGCCAGACCGGAGCCGGTCAAGCCAGCGCCGCCGCCGCCCGTGGCCAGGCCGGCGGTGCAGCCCGGGCCCGCCCCGGTCGCGATCGCCAAGGCGGTGCCTGCCGCGCCGGCCAGGCCCGTGCCCGCGAAGGCGGTCGCCCGACCGTCGCGGCTGACCGGACTGGGTCAGGAGCTTGCCGCCGGCGCGAAGGCCGATGCCGCGCCGGCGCGGCAGCGCGGCCGACGGCTGGGCGACAATTTCCTCGCCGGTCTCGCGCCCGACGCGCCCACGACCAAGGCGTCGGCAGCGGCCCCGGGGGCCAAGGCGGGGCCGTATCCCACCGCCTCGATCGTCCAGGCGATCGCGCGGCAGATCCAGCCCTGCGCCGATCGGCAGGTCAATCCGGGACCGGGCGCGAACCAGATCGTCACGACGCTCAACCTGCGCCTGAACCCTGACGGCACACTCGCCGCGACCCCGCGCATGGTGCGCCAGAGCGGGGTCGATGGCGAGAACGAGCGTTACGCGCAGCGCGTGGTCGACCTGGGGGTGGCGGCGTTCAAGGGCTGCACGCCGCTCAAGCTGCCGGCGGAATATTATCAGACGGGCAACGGCGGATGGAGCAACATCAACTATCAGTGGAAGCTGAGGTGAACGTTTCGGCCTCTCCCCCCGTCACCCCGCGCTCGACCCGGGGTCCAGGCCGGTATGCGGGCGACGGCCGGGAGCGGCTCAAGGCGCTGTTCATCTACGATGATGGATGCCGGCGCTTCGGCCGGCATGACGGAAATAGCCTATGAAACAGCTTCTGGCGGTCCTCGCCCTCCTCGCCACGCCCGCCGTCGCGCAGCAACAGCCTGCCGCGCCCGCCCAGACGCCGCCGCCGCTCGAGGTTTCCGTCACCGGCGGCATCTCCGCGCCGATGCCGATCGCGATCCCCGCGATGCCGGCCGCGGCGGTGGTCGATACGCCGGCGGGGGCGACCGACGCGCTGGGTCGGCAGCTGGCCGACATCGTCGCCAACGACCTGAAGGGCTCGGGCCTGTTCACGCCGCTCGGCGCCGGCCAGCTTCGGTCGGTGGCGTTCCCGGAGGTCAACGCGCCGCAATTCGACTATTGGGGCGGTACCGGCGCGCAGGCGCTGGTGCAGGGGTTCATCCGCGCCAACGGCGACGGCACGCTGACGGTCGGCTGCTACCTCGACGACGTCTTCGCCAGGACCGAGCTGACGCGGCAGGGCTTCGTCGTCGCGCCGTCGGAATGGCGGCGCGCGGGACACAAATGCGCCGACGCGATCTACGCGCGGCTGACCGGCGAGGGACCGTATTTCGACAGCCGCATCGTCTATGTGTCCGAAACCGGCCCCAAGGCGAAGCGCGTCAAGCGGCTGGCGATCATGGATCAGGACGGGGCCAACCACCGCTTCCTGACCAACGGCCAGTCGATCGTGCTGACGCCGCGCTTCGCGCCCAACCAGCAGTCGATCGTTTACATGAGCTATCTGGGGCGCATTCCGTCGATCTACGTCTATGACATCGGCTCCGGGCGGCAGCGGCTGGTGGTCCAGAATGTCGCGACGACCTTCGCGCCGCGTTTCTCGCCCGACGGACGCTGGATCCTGTTCTCGATGGCGCAGGCGGGGAACACCGACCTCTATCGCGTATCGAGCGCCGGCGGCGCCCCGCAACGCCTGACGACCTCGCCCGGCATCGATACCGGCGGCAGCTATTCGCCCGACGGCCGCCGCATCGTGTTCGAGAGCGATCGGTCGGGCGGGCAGCAGCTCTATGTGATGAACGCCGACGGCGGCGACCAGCAGCGCATCAGCTTCGGCGGCGGGCGCTACGCGACGCCGGTGTGGAGCCCGCGCGGCGACCTGATCGCCTTCACCCGCCTCGCCGGCTCGTTCCGGATCGGCATCATGTCGTCGTCGGGCGGGGGCGAGAAGCTGTTGACCGACGACTGGCAGGACGAGGGGCCGAGCTGGTCGCCCAACGGCCGCGTCATCACCTTTTTCCGCTCGGGGCGCGGTGGCGCCGGCAAGGCCGATCTGTGGTCGGTCGACCTGACCGGGGTCAACGAGCGCCGCATCCCGACCCCGCTCGACGGTTCCGACCCCGCCTGGGGGCCCCTGAGACCCTGACGAGCACGCGACCCTGATATTTACCGGGAGAGAAGACGATGACCAAGATCCCTCACGTCCTGCTGGCCGCTACCGCGCTGGTCGCGATCGCCGGCTGCGCCAAGAAGCGCCCGCCGCAGCTGCCGCCGCCGCCCGAGCAGACCGGCGCGACCGAGGCGCAGCCGGGGCCGGCCGGGCCGGTCGACGGCGCGGTGCGGCCGGGGTCGAACGATGACTTCAAGCGCTCGGTCCAGTCGAACACGGTCAACTTCGGGGTCGACCTGTACGACATCGACGCGACCGCGCGCGGCATCCTCGACGAGCAGGCGACGTGGCTCGCGCGCTATCCGCAGGTGCGCATCACGATCGAAGGCCATTGCGACGAGCGCGGCACGCGGGAGTATAACCTCGCGCTGGGCGACCGGCGGGCGAATGCGGCGAAGAACTATCTCGCCGCCAAGGGCGTCGACGCGGGGCGGATCACGACGATCAGCTTCGGCAAGGAACGCCCGCTGGCGCTGGGATCGGACGACGCGAGCTGGGCGCAGAACCGGCGGGCGGTGACCATCGTGTTGAATTGACGTTATTTTCCTCTCCCCTTCAGGGGAGAGGGTGCCGAGCGTAGCGAAGGCGGGAAAGGGGCAGTCCGCTCGCGAACCCGGTCGGACTGCCCATCTCCCTTCCGCCACGCTGGCGCGTGGCTCCCTCCCTCTCCCCTGAAGGGGAGAGGGAAAGGGCCTTGCACCCCTCCTTCTCCCACATTATGATGATATCATAATAATGGAGAAAAACCGATGACCGACGCGCATCTCGCCTTGCAGCGCTCCGCCGAACGGCCGGCGGCGACCGCGAGCGGCTATGTGATGTTGCTGGTAATGCTGGCGGCGCTGATCGTCGGCGGCTGGGCGCTCGTTACCCTGCCCGGCGATCCGGCGCTCGGCGCGAGCGCGCTGGTGGTCGCCGGCATCGTCTTCTTCCTGATCCTGCCCGGCTTCTACATGCTCCAGCCCAATCAGGCCGCCGCGATCACCTTGTTCGGCAGCTACAAGGGCACCGACCGGACCAGCGGGTTGCGCTGGGTGCTGCCGTGGCTGGCGCGGCGCAAGCTGTCGCTGCGATCGAACAACCTCATCTCGCAGTCGATCAAGGTCAACGACCTGCGCGGCAATCCGATCGAGATCGCCGCGCAGGTGGTGTGGCGCGTCACCGACTCCGCGCAGGCGCTGTTCGATGTCGAGAATTACGCCGCCTTCGTGCTCGTCCAGATCGAGGCCGCGGTGCGGACGATCGGCTCGCGCTACCCCTATGACGACTTCACGCATCAGGAGGTGACGCTGCGCGGGAGCCACGAACAGATCAGCGGCGAGCTGCGGCTGGAGCTGATGGAGCGGCTCGCGGTGGCGGGCATCACCGTCGACGAATGCGGCTTTACCCACCTCGCCTACGCCCCCGAGATCGCCGGCGCGATGCTGCGGCGGCAGCAGGCGCAGGCCGTGGTCGCGGCGCGCACGACGCTGGTCGAGGGCGCGGTCGGGATGGTCGAGATGGCGCTGGCGCTGCTGAGCGAGAAAAATGTCGTCGAGCTCGACGACGAGCGCCGCGCGGCGATGGTGTCGAACCTCATGGTCGTCCTGTGCGGCGAGCGCGACACCCAGCCGGTGGTCAACGCGGGCTCGCTCTACCAATAGGATGCCGGGGTCCGCGAAAAAGGCGTTCGCGCTCCGGCTCGACCCGGCGCTGTACGAGACGCTGGAACGCGCGGCGGCGGGCGACCTGCGCTCGGTCAATGCGGAGGTGGAGTGCCTGCTGCGCGAGGCGCTGGGGCGGCGGGGGGTACGATTGGACCCGCCGGTGGCGGCGAAACGGGGACGGCCGGTGAGATCAGGCTGACGTTGCGATTATTCACTCGTCGCCGGGATGACGACGATCTCGCTTTCACCTCAACGCAGAGTCCAGCAGCTTCGCCAGCCTCAACCCGCCGCGCAGCACTTCCCGCCGCTCGACCGGGACGATGCTCGCGATCGTCGCCTCGCTCAGCGCGACCCTGGCGGGCGACGGCGCGCAGGGGTCGCCGCCGAGTGCCGTCGCATAGACCACGTCGTGCGCGACCTGCCACGATTCGCGGCTCCAGTCGGTCACCGACCCCGCCGCGATGCGCGTCCGTTCGGCGGCGGGGTAGCGCCGCACGATCGCCGGCCCGCTGGTGATCGCGCGCTCGGCGAGCGGACCGTCCCAGATCGAGTGGAGGTTGAAGCGCGGCGGCGCGTAGATGCCGTAGCTCGCGCCCACCTCGTTGCCGCCCTTGTCGGTCTTGTCGCCCGCATGGAGCGGCTGGTGCAGGTCGCCGACGAAGTGGAGCAGAAAGGCGAGCGCCCTGACCCGCTCGGCGCGGGGCGTGCGGCGATCCCTGAGCAACGCGACGTCGCGCTCGATCTGCGCCGACACGCAATCGCCCTTGGCGCAGGCCGAGGTCAGGTCGAAGGGCTTGCAGACGTTCACGTTCTGATAGTGCCAGCTATAGGCATAGCCGAAGCGCGACCTGCCCTCGGCGTCCTTGAGCGGCTTGATGCAATCGGCCCACACCGCCGCCGCCGCCGGGTCGTCCGCCGGGCATTCGGGCGTGCCGAGCAGCTTCTGGTCCGCGAGCAGCCGCCGCACCGCGCGGGCCGTCGCCGGCCGGACGTTCGCCATCGCGATGCGGGCGATCGTCTCGTGGCCATATTCCCAATAGGCTTGGGCCGGAGACGCCAGGATCAGGGCGGCAAGCAGGGCGAGGAAGCGCATCGCGCGGTGCTACGCCTCATCGCCGTAGAGCGCCACCCGCCGCTCGCCGGCCGCCGTCGCCAGCGCGCGGTTCATGCCGGGCGTCGTGAAGCGCCACGCGAGCGCGCCGTCCGGGCCGGCGACGATGACGCCGCCGGTGCCGCCGAGCGCCGTCACCTCGGCGAGGACGGCGTCGGCCGCCGCCCCGATCGGTTCACCGAGCAGCCGCACCCGCGCCTCGATCTCGTGCGCCACGCCGGCGCGGAGGAAATACTCGCCCGCCCCCGTGCAGGAGACCGCGCAGCCCCGGTCGTCGGCCCAGGTCCCCGCGCCCGGCACCGGCGTATCGCCGATCCGGCCCCAGCGCTTGCCGGTGACGCCGCCGGTCGAGGTGGCGGCGGCGAGATGGCCGCGAACGTCGCGCGCGACCGCGCCGACGGTGCCGTATTTCATGTCGACGTCATAGGCGTCGCCGTCCCGGGCGAGCAGCTCCGCGAGGTTGGCGCGGCGCTCGTCGGTGACGAACCAGTCGTTGCCGACCTGCGCCATCCCGATTTCGCGGGAGAAAGCATCCGCGCCGATGCCCGCAAGGAAGACGTGACGGCTCTCTTCCATTACCGCGCGGGCCAGCGCGACCGGCGAGCGCGTAAAGCTGACCCGTGCCACTGCGCCTGCCGCGCGGGTCGGTCCGTCCATGATCGCGGCGTCGAGCTCGGCCGTGCCGTCGCGCGTCAGCGCCGCGCCGCGGCCGGCGTTGAAATGCGGGTCGTCCTCCAGCACCCCCACCGCCGCCGCGACCGCGTCGAGCGCCGCGCCGCCGGTCGCGAGCACCGCCTGCCCGGCGTCGAGCGCCGCCGCCAGCCCGGCGCGGGTGCCCGCGTCCGTCTCAGGCGAGGTCCGGCCGCGCTCGATGCGTCCCGCCCCACCGTGGATCATCAACGTCCAGCTCATCGCCGCATCCTAGCACAAGGGCGCTGCGGCTTTAGCATTTCCTGCTGTCCTACACTGATCCGATCCGTCAGGAGCATTGGCAAGCTTGCTGCAATGTTCAGCGCCCGCACCGTTCGTCGCTGGCACGCCACGGCTCATCGACGTTTTTTAGTGATCGACGGGATCTTTGAGAACTTCCGGACGGCTCGGGCGCCGCGGCCGGGCGGGGTTTCGATCACGCGGCGGGAGGAGTATAGCGCCGCCCATGTCCATCCGTCCCTGGCGCGACATCCAGCGCCGCCACAGCCGCCAGATCATGGTCGGCACCGTGCCCGTCGGCGGCGATGCGCCGGTGACGGTGCAGACCATGACCAACACGCCGACCAGCGATCCGCGCGCCACGATCGACCAGATCAGGCGCTGCGAGGAGGCCGGCGTCGACATCATCCGGGTGTCGTGCCCCGACGTCGAGTCGACGGCCGCGCTCGGGCAGATCGTCCGCGCCGCGCGCGTGCCGATCGTCGCCGACATCCATTTCCACTACAAGCGCGCGCTGGAAGCGGCGGACGCGGGGGCGGCCTGCCTGCGCATCAACCCCGGCAACATCGGCTCGGCGGAGCGGGTGCGCGAGGTGGTCAACGCCGCCAAGGCCAACGGCTGCGCGATCCGCATCGGCGTCAACGCGGGGTCGCTGGAGCGCGATCTGCTGGAGAAGTATGGCGAGCCGTGTCCCGAGGCGCTGGTCGAAAGCGCGCTCGACCATATCAAGCTGCTCCAGGACCACGACTTCCACGAGTACAAGGTCGCGGTGAAGGCGTCCGACCTGTTCCTGGCGGTCGCGGCCTATCAGCAGCTCGCCGAGGTGGTGGACTGCCCGCTGCACCTGGGCATCACCGAGGCGGGCGGGTTCGTCGGCGGCACGGTGAAGAGCGCGATCGGCATCGGCTCGCTGCTCTGGTACGGGATCGGCGACACCATCCGCGTGTCGCTGTCGGCCGAGCCGGAGGAAGAGGTGCGCGTCGGCTTCGAGATCCTGAAGTCGCTCGGCATCCGCAACCGCGGCGTCCGCGTGGTGAGCTGTCCGAGCTGTGCGCGCCAAGGCTTCGACGTCATCCGCACCGTGCAGGCGCTGGAGGAGCGGCTCCAGCACATCCGCACGCCGATGTCGCTGTCGGTGCTCGGCTGCGTCGTCAACGGCCCGGGCGAAGCGCGCGAGACCGACATCGGCATCACCGGCGGCGGCAACGGCAAGCACATGGTCTATCTGTCCGGCGTCACCGACCACCATGTCCAGGACGAAGGCATGATCGACCACATCATCCGGCTGGTCGAGGCCAAGGCGGCGGAGATCGACGCGGCGGACGCGGCGCGGACGTTGGCGGCGGCGTAGTTCCTGTGATATCCGTCAGGTCCTAAGGGAGTCAACGTGACCTACCATGCGAAAGTCATTGCCGGCGGGAAAGTCGTGATCCCAGCCAATCTGCGACGTGAGTTTGGCATCAAGGACGGCGACACAATTCTGTTCGACCGTAGCGCGGACGGTGGATTGTCGATCAGGACGTTCGATCAGGTCATTCGAGATACACAGCGCCGCGCCCGGGAGATTTTCGGCGCAGACTATAGTGTCGACCAATTTCTTGCCGAGCGACGCGCGGACTGGGGAGAGGAGTGACCGTCGTTGTCGACGCCGCGGCAGTCATGGCGTTGATGCTGGGGGAACGAGGAGCGGATGTCGTCGCAAGCGTGATCCAAGGCAGCCTGATGTCGGCCGTCAATATTTCGGAATGTTGCGCGCGCGGTGTCGAGCGGGGCGCGAGCGCGGAGGACCTGCTCAGCATCCTGCAGGAATATGAGGTGCAGGTCGTCGGCTTCGATCTGACCCAGGCCCTGGAGACCGCGCGCCTTCGGGAAGCCACACGCGCAGCCGGGGCGGGGATTGGTGATCGCGCTTGTCTGGCGCTGGGGCGGCTAAACCGGGCAACGGTCTATACCGCCGATGGCCGGCTTGCTGCTCGGCATGGAACGGAGATCGATGTCCGGATGATCCGGTGAAGGGGTCGGGGCGAGCGACCATAACCTCGGTTCTCGTCGCCGCGCTCGGCATCGCCATCTTCTGCTGCATGGATGCGTTGATGAAGGGGCTGGGGCTCGCGCTCGGGGCGTATAGCGCGCTGCTGTGGCGGTCGGCGTTCGGGGTGGTGGTGACGGGCGGGCTGTGGCTGACGGCGGGGTCGGGCTGGCCCGACGCGCGGCTGTTGCGGCTGCATGTCGGGCGGGGGATGATCGTGAGCGCGATGGCGCTGCTGTGGTTCCATGCGATCACGCTGGTGCCGCTGGCGGAGGCGGTCGCGATCTCCTTCTTCGCGCCGCTGCTCGCGACGTGGCTGGCGGGCTTGTTCCTGGGCGAGCCGGTCAATGCCAAGGCGGTGGCGGGATCGTGCATGGGGTTGGCGGGTGTCGCGGTGATCGTCGCGGGACGGCTCGGCGCGCCGCATGGTCCGCGCATCGTCGAGGGCATCGCGGCGGTGATCGCGTCGGCGGTGCTGTATGCGATCAACCTCGTGCTCCAGCGCCATCAGGCGCAGCAGGCGTCCCCGCGCGAGATCGCCTTTTTCCAGACGCTGACCGTGTTCGCCTGCGTTCTGCCGGCGGCGCCGTTCGTGGCGGTCGTGCCGACCGCGGGCTTATGGCCGCTGCTCGCTGGCGCGGCGGTGTTCACGACGGTGTCGCTGCTGCTCCTGTCCTGGGCCTATGCGCGCGCCGAGGCGCAGGTGCTGGTGGTGACGGAATATACCGGCTTCCTGTGGCTGTCGCTGCTCGGCTGGTGGTTCTTCGGCGAGACGCTGACGGCGGCGACCCTGGTCGGCGCGGCGCTAATCGTCGGCGGCTGCCTGATCGCGGTGCGGCCGGCGGGGCGCGGGGCGGAGCCGCAGGAGGCGATGCTGTGACCGTCATCCGGCCCGCGACGCCCGACGACGTGCCCATCATCCTGCGCTTCGTCCGTGAGCTTGCCGCGTTCGAGCGCGAGCCAGATGCGGTGGCGGCCACCGAAGCGAGCCTGCACGAGGCGCTGTTCGGCGAGCATCCGGCGGCGGAGGCGGTGATCGCGGCAGCCGACGAGCCGGTCGGCTTCGCGCTGTTCTTCCATAATTTCTCGACCTGGACGGGCAGGCGCGGGCTGTATCTGGAAGACCTCTACGTCACCCCGGCGGCGCGGGGG
Organism: uncultured Sphingomonas sp.; assembly: GCA_964244185.1. Taxonomy (GTDB): domain Bacteria; phylum Pseudomonadota; class Alphaproteobacteria; order Sphingomonadales; family Sphingomonadaceae; genus Sphingomonas. The sequence continues at coordinate 11,223 of CAXTHQ010000019.1, read as the reverse complement.
CGCGGCGTCGGCGCGGCGCTGCTCCGCCATCTCGCGGGCGTGGCGCTCGACCGCGGGTGCGCACGGTTCGAATGGGCGGTGCTCGACTGGAACGTCGACGCGATCGCCTTCTATCGCGCGATGGGCGCGCTCGGGCAGGACGAATGGACGGTGCAGCGGGTGTCCGGCGACGCGCTGGCGAGGCTGGCGGGGCAGGGCTGATGGCGGTCGACGATGGCCTACCGCCGTGCGCCCGACGACTGCTACGACGATGCGGATGCGCTCAGGCGCGGGGCGGCCTTGGCGCTGGAGGCCGGGGCGCGAGTCGCCATGGCCAGACGGCCCCGATCATCGCAACCAACAGCAGGATGAACCATGCCCCCGCAAAGGCAGTCGTCATGAACGGTGCCGGGCCTGCGAAGAACCCGCGCAATGCCTCGACCGCGAGGAAACCGATCCCCAATCCGCCGATCAAGCGCAGGACGCTCCACTCCGTAAAGCGTACGAGCGGCCATCGGATCAGCAGTAGCAGCGCGATAGCGAGGGTACCGAGCCCGATCAGCAGAAACTTGCCCCGCGCCACCCAGAACACGGCGTAGAACAAGAATTGGCCACCCGGAAAGTCGCGCAGGATCAGAAATAGCAGTGCGCCCTCGACTTCGTCCAGCAGGCCGGCGATCAACAGCTCGGCGATCACGGGCCGGGCGAACTCCCGCCGCGCCGCCCAGGCGGCCAGGCAGAGAAAGGCGGTGTAGCCGGGGATGAACCCGAAGGCATCGAGCAGCAGACCAAGGCGTTGTGCCGGGATCAACGCCGACCGGCACGGATCCGCGCCGAAGATCGCCGCCGCTTCCGCCGGCGACCGGGCAAGCTCGAAGGCGATGATCGGCCCCAGTCCGCCCGTCGGGCCGCACGCGACGAGACCGGGAATGCGGCTGAACCCCCAGGCGCAGGCGAAGGCGATAAGACCCGCGGCCAGGCACCAGCGCCAGGCCGCGGCGGAACTCAAGCCTGCGGTTCTTTCGGCTGCGCCTTGTAGCGCTCGATCGCCTCGATCGTGATCTGGCGTGCTTCGGCGGCATCGCCCCAATTGCCGACCCGGACCCATTTCTCGGGCTCCAGATCCTTATAGTGGGTGAAGAAATGCTCGATCTGCTGAAGCACGATCGAGGGCAGGTCACCGCGCTCGCCGACGTCCGAATAATAAGGGAAGGTGGTGTCGACCGGCACGCAGATCAGCTTCTCGTCGCCGCCATGCTCGTCCTCGAGGTTGAGCACGCCGATCGGCCGCGCGCGGACGACGCAGCCCGGGATGAAGGGCGACCGCGAGATCACCAGCGCGTCGAGCGGATCGCCGTCGGGCGACAGCGTGTGCGGCACGAAGCCGTAGTTCGCGGGATAGCGCATCGGCGTGTGCAGGATGCGGTCGACGAACAGCGCGCCGGACGCCTTGTCAAACTCGTACTTCACGGGCTCGCCGCCGGTCGGCACTTCGATGATGACGTTGAGTTCGTCCGGCGGGTTCTTGCCCGTCGGGATGAGATCGATCCGCATGAAGTCTTCCGCTTATTTGGGTGAAAGGAGCCGATCGAGCCCGGTATCGCCCGTGCTGACCTTGACGAGGTGCGGATAACGCAGGCCGCCGTGATAGTCGACCGCGACGACGGTGACCCGGTCGCCGCGCTTGACCGTCAGGCGGATGGGATCCTTGCCGCCCTTCGCCGCCGTGATCGCGGCGTTGAGCCGCTCGGGCGAATAAGCGGCGTCGCCGACCGCGAGGATCTGCCCGCCGAGCACCAGCCCCGCCTTGAACGCGGGGCCGTCCCACAGGACGCTGGTGAGATTGCCGGTTGGGTCGGCGGCGAGGCCGATCGAATAGGTGAAGTCGCTGCCGCGCATCCGGGCGCCCTGCTGCGAGACCTTGGTCGGCTGGTCGGTATAGACGAGCTTGTAGCCCCCCTTGGCGAGCCCCTCCAGCGGCGCGCCGGCGGCGGTTTCGGTGACGCGGCGGGTGAGCAGGCCCTTCCAGTCGTAGGGGAGGACGCCGTTGAGCGTGCTCGCGACATCGTCGAGCGTGTACGTCAGCTCGCCGTAATCGCCGTCGCGCATCCCGAAGAAGGCGCGAGCGAAGTCGTCGATCGACTTCGCGCCGTTCGAGCGCTCGCGCAGGATGCCGTCGACCTCCAGCCAGATCAGCAGGCCTTCGTTGTAATAATCCTCGCCACGCTGCCAGCTCGCCCAGCCCTTGGGCCGGCGCGCGTTCATGCTCTCGTCATAGGTGGTGTCGGTCAGCGAGCGCCAGCGGCGGCCCGGCGCGGTGTCGAGCCCAGCGGCGATCGCAGCGAGCTGGTCGAGCGTGTCCTGCTTCGTGACCAGCCCCGCGCGTGCCTGGAGCACATAGCCGAAGAATTGCGTCCCGCCCTCGTAGACCCACAGCAGGCCGGGGCGCATCGGCTGGTCGTAGCTGGGGGTCCAGAGGTCGGCGGCGCGGCGGAACTTGCCGTCCCAGCTATGGGTGTATTCGTGCGGCAGCAGGTTGCGAGCGCCGACATTCTGATCCCACTCGGTGAAATAGCCGGGGCGCGAGCCGTCCTCGGAGCTGCGGTGATGCTCCAGCCCGGAACCGGAGATCTGGTCCGAGATCGAGAAGAGGAAATGGTAATTGTCGTAATGCTGCGCGCCGAACAGCTTGACCGCCTGGTCGACGAGGCGCTTGTGCGCGTCGATCTGCTCCGGCTTGGCGGCAAGCTCCTCGGGCCGGTCGGCGAAGGTGTCCAGCGTGACGCGCGGCGTCAGCTCGAACGCCTTGTAGTAACGGCCCGCCAGCACCGGCGAGTCCATCAGCACCTCGTAGTTCACGGTCTGATATTTGTAGGTCGAGCCGGTGCGGGTCGCCGGCACCGCCGACACGGCGGTGAAGCCGTCGGGATATTTCACCGTCGCCGCCACCGGGATGCGGCGGACGAAATAGCCGGCCGGATAGAGGCTCATCGAGATCCACTGGAGCCGCAGCAGGTCGGGCGAGGTGAAGACCGCGCCTTGATCGGTCTTGGTCCCCTGCAGGAACTGGAAGCTTGCCTCGACCCGCCTCGTGCCGGCGGGCACGTCGATATGGAAGGCGTGGAAGTTCACGGGATCGCGCCGCCAGGGCAGCTCGACGCCACCGGCGCGGAACTTGAGGCTCGCGAGCTTCTCGATCTGGCCCGATGGCGCATGATTGCCGGGGATCCATTTCGGGAAGAAGATGACGGTATCGCCGCCCTTCGTGACGGGGATGGTCTCCCTGACCGAGAAGATGCCCTGCTCCGGGTTGGTCGCGTCGATGTCGAGCGTGATCGTGCCGGGGAAGGGCACGTCCTGCGGCACCGGCAGCGGCGCGGCCGGCGGCGCCGGCTGGGGTGCGGAATTGCCCGAAGGCACCTGGGCGAGCGCCGGCAGCGCGGTGGCGGCGAGCAGGGTGAAGAGGCCGTGACGGAGCATGGGCAGGTCCTTCGGCAGAGCTGACGGAAAGCGCCGCCTCTAACGGCCCGAAACGCCGCGCGTCCAGCCGTTTATGAGCCGCCGCCGCCGCCGATCACGTTGATGGTGAAGGCGATCACGCCGAGGTTGAAGACGAAGGCGAGGAGGCAATGGCCGATCACGATCCGCCGCACCCGCCGCGCGGTGATGTCGGTGTCGGAGGTCTGGAAGGTCATCCCCAGCGTGAAGCTGAAATAGATGAAGTCCCAATAATCGGGCTCGTCGCAGTTCGGGAAGTCGATGCCCTTGTCGTCGCCCGCCTCGTCATCGTCGTCGCTATAGTAAAGGTGGGCGTAGTGGAGCGCATAGATGACGTTGGCGAACAGCCAGGCGAGCGCCAGCGTCACGATCACCAGCACGATGGCGACGGGATCGTTCTTGCCCTGCAGCTCCTTGGCGACCGCGACGAGGATCACCCCCAGCACCGCGCCGGTGATGGCGAGCAGCAGCCCCCGGTTGGCGTCGTTGCGCTGCGACGCCTCGCGCATCTTGTCCGCCTCGCCCCGGCGCAGCAGCGGGGCGAGCGCGATGAGGAAGGTCAGGCTGGCGATGTCGAACCCGGCCAGCACCGCGCGGCCGATGCCGAGCCAGTGGGTGCCGACGACGGTGGCGGCGGGGAAGAGCAGGCAGAAGAGCAGGAACCGCGGTGGCGCGATGGTCTTGCCGAGCTTGCCTATCATATACTTAACCCCTTTGTGCCGGTGCTAGCGCTTAGCCGCTGCCTCGCCTAGAAGCGCGCGTCAAATGGCAGACACACCCCGCCGCGTGGCTCGCACGCAAACCCCTCAGCGCGTTCGCGGCACCCAGGACATCTTCGGCGACGAGCAGCGGCGGTTCGCGCACGTGCTCGACACGTTCGAGCGTGTGCGGCGGCTATATTGCTTCCATCGCGTCGACACCCCCGTGTTCGAGGCGACCGAGGTGTTCGCGCGCTCGATCGGCGAGACGACCGATGTGGTGTCGAAGGAGATGTACACCTTTCCCGACCGGGGCGGGGATTCGCTGACGCTGCGCCCCGAGTTCACGGCGGGGATCGCGCGGGCGTATCTGACCGAGGGCTGGCGGCAGTTCGCGCCGCTCAAGCTGGCGACGAGCGGGCCGGTGTTTCGCTACGAACGTCCGCAAAAGGGGCGGTTCCGGCAATTTCACCAGATGGACGCCGAGGTGATCGGTACGGCGGAGCCGGCGGCGGACGTCGAGCTGCTGACGCTGGCCGACCAGCTTCTCGACGAGCTGGGCGTGGCAGAGGGGGTGACGTTGCAGCTCAACACGCTCGGCGACGCCGAGACGCGCGATGCGTGGCGGGCGGCGCTGATCGCGCATTTCGAGGGCGCGCGCGATGCGCTGAGCGAGGACAGCGTGGCGCGGCTGGACAAGAACCCGCTGCGCATCCTCGATTCGAAGGATCCACGCGACCGCCCGATCGCCGACGCCGCGCCGGGGATCGACGCGCATCTGTCGAGCGAGGCGGGGGCGTTCTTCGAAGCGGTGACCAAGGGGCTCGACGCCGCCGGCGTGACATGGACGCGCAACGCGCGGCTGGTGCGCGGGCTGGATTATTACCGCCACACCGCGTTCGAGTTCGTCACCGATCGGCTGGGGAGCCAGGGCACGGTGCTGGCCGGCGGGCGTTACGATGGGCTGATCGGCTCGCTCGGCGGGCCGGAGACGCCGGGCGTTGGCTGGGCGGCCGGCGTCGAGCGGCTGGCGATGCTGGTGGCCGAGCCGGTGGCGGAGCGGCCCGAGGTGGTCGTCGTCGCCGAGGACGCGTCGCTGGAGCTGATCGCGACGGCGAGCGTCGCGCGGTTGCGCCGCGAAGGCTTCAGCGCCGAGGCGATCGTCACCGGCAGCCCGCGCAAGCGCTTCGACCGCGCGGCGCGGCTCGACCCCTGCCAGATCGTGTCGCTCCAGCGCGACGGGGAGTCGGCGGTGGTCGCCCAGAAGGGCTATGGCGCGTCGCCCGAAGCGCTCGACGGCGTGCGCCTGACGGTCGACCGCGCGCTGGCCGCGGGGGGCGAATGACGACGATCTCGCCCGAGCGCATCCGGCAGATCGAGGCGCGGCGCGATGAGCTGTCGGCGCTGATGGCGACGGGTGATCTGCCCGGCGAGCGCTTCGTCCAGGTGTCGAAGGAATATGCCGAGCTGGAGCCGGTCGCGGAAGCCGCGGCCGAGGTGCGGCGGTTGCGGCAGGAGGCGGAGAGCCTGACCTATATGGCCGAGGATTCGGGCGACGACGAGCTGCGCTCGCTCGCCCAGGAGGAATTGCACGAGAACAAGGGCAAGCTGGAGGCGGCGGACCGGCGGCTGGCGCTGGCGCTGCTGCCCCGCGACGCGGCCGACGAGCGCGCGGCGATGCTGGAAATCCGCGCCGGCACCGGCGGCGACGAGGCCGCGCTGTTCGCGGGCGACCTGCTCCGCATGTACCAGCGCTATGCCGAGAAGGAGGGCTGGCGGGTCGAGCTGATCTCCGCGTCGACGTCGGAAGCCGGCGGCTTCAAGGAGGCGGTGGCGAGCGTCGAAGGCAAGGGCGTCTTCGCCAAGCTCAAGTTCGAAAGCGGCGTCCATCGCGTCCAGCGCGTGCCCGCGACCGAGAGCCAGGGTCGGATTCACACCTCGGCCGCCACGGTGGCGGTGCTGCCCGAGGCGGAGGAGGTCGATGTCCAGATCGAGGACAAGGATCTGCGCGTCGACATCTATCGGTCGTCGGGACCGGGCGGGCAGGGGGTGAACACCACCGATTCCGCGGTGCGGATCACGCATCTGCCGAGCGGCATCGTCGTCATCCAGCAGGACGAGCGCTCGCAGCACAAGAACCGCGCCAAGGCGATGAAGGTGCTGCGGACGCGGCTGTACGAGGCGGAGCGCGAGAAGCTGGCGAACGCGCGGGCCGGCGCGCGCAAGTCGATGGTGGGGTCGGGGGACCGTTCGGAGCGGATTCGGACGTATAATTTTCCCCAAGGGCGGGTGACCGATCATCGCATCAACCTGACGCTCCATCGCCTGCCGGAGGTGCTGGAGGGGGAGCTCGACGAACTGATCGGGGCGCTGATCAGCGAGGACGAGGCGGAGCGGCTGGCGTCGCTGGATTCGTGAACCATCGTCACTTCGGCCTTGAGCCGGGGTCCCAGTCGGGCTCAGCCATGCCATCGGAAGCAATGCTCGACGGTCAACCCAGCGCGGGCCTGGATGCCGGCTCTTCGGCCGGCATGACGGTTAGAGTCGCCCTTACCGCCGCCGCCCTTCGCTTCACCTGCTCCGCCACCCCCCGCCTCGACGCCGAACTGCTCATGGCGCACGCGCTCGGTGTCACCCGCGAGGCGATGCTGCTCGGCCGCATGGATGCTCCAACCCCGCCGGCCTTCGCGGCGCTGGTCGACCGCCGGACTTCTCACGAACCGATCGCGTATATCACCGGCCGCCGCGCCTTCTGGACGATCGAGCTGGCGGTCGGCCCCGGTGTCCTCGTCCCGCGCGCCGACAGCGAGACGCTGATCGAGGCGGCGGTGGCCCATTTCGGGGCGCGGGCGCCGGCGCGGGTGCTCGACCTGGGGACCGGGCCGGGGACGCTGCTGCTGGCGGCGCTCGACCAATGGCCGGGCGCGACCGGGCTGGGGGTGGAAGCGTCGGGCGAGGCGCTCGTCTATGCCGAGGCGAATGCGCGGGCGCTGGGGATGGCGGATCGGGCGCGGTTTCGGCCCGGTGATTGGGCGGCGGGGATCGAGGAGCGGTTCGACCTCGTCCTCGCCAACCCGCCCTATATCGGCACCGACGAGGCGCTGCCGGCCGAGGTGCGCGAGCACGAGCCGGGGGCGGCGCTGTTCGCCGGGGCCGACGGGCTCGACGCCTATCGCCGCATCGCGCCTGCCCTGCCGCGCCTGCTCGCGCCGGGTGGCGTCGCGTGCGTCGAGATCGGCGCGACGCAGGCGCGGGCGGTGACGGCGCTGCTCGCGGCGCAGGGGCTGGCCGTCGATCTGCGGCGCGATCTGGGCGGCCACGACCGTTGCGCCGTGGCCACGCCTTGAACAAAGCATGCGTCCGTCCCACATTTCACTTGTAGGATGAACGGCCTCGCCGTAGGACCCCGACCGGGCAGATGTATCCGGTGGTATGCCGGATCGGGGGCTGCCCGTATTTCGACTCATCGCCGCGCCAGCACAGTCCCGCGGCCATGACCCTCGCCCGGAGGTCCGGGCGAACAGGAGCGCTCAGCGCCTCCAGGAGCGAAGACCGACTTTGGTTTTAGGCACGAGGACGACAACTTGATCAACAATCGTCAGGCCGGCCGCCGTCGCGGCCGTGGTGGTGGCAGTGGCAACGGTAATGGGCAGCGCCAGGGTGGCGGCGGGATGCAGGGCAATGGCAGCCGCATCGACAACCGCGCGCGCGGCAACGCGACCCAGCTCTTCGAGAAATACAAGAACATGGCCGCCGACGCGCAGCGTTCGGGCGACCGCGTCAACACCGAATATTACCTCCAGTTCGCGGATCACTATTTCCGCGTGCTGAGCGAGCAGCGCGGGCGCTTCGAGGACCAGCCGCAGCAGGTGCGCCGCCCGCGTGACGAGTTCGATTACGAAGGCGACGACGAGTTCGGCGACGAGGGCGATCCGATCCGCGCCGGTGAGCAGACCGACGCCCCGCGACAGGACCGTGATGTGTCTCGTCAGGATCGCGATGCGCCCCGGCAGGATCGGGATGCGCCGCGGATGGACCGCGATGAGCGCCCGCGCGATCGGGACGAGCGTCCGCGCGAGTTTCGCCCCAATCGCGAGAACGGCAACCGCAACGACAATGGCAATGGTGGCGGCAACGGCAACGGCGAGGCCCGGCCCGAAAGTGGCCGGCGCGAATGGCGCGACCGTGACGATCGCGGCCCGCAGCGCACTGCGGATGTGCGGCGCGACGCCCGCCCGGCCGACCCCGAACTGGTCGCCGGCCAGCGCCGCGCCGAGCCGCTTGCGCCCGGCGAGTCGCTGGAGCAGCGCGCCGAGGACGTGATCGAGGCCGACCGGCCGCTCGATCCGCCCGTCCGCCGCCGCGGCCGCCCGCCCCGTGATCTGGCGCGCGAGACCGCGAACGTGGCCGAGCCGAGCGGCTTCGAGGCCGACCGCCTGCCGCCGGCGCTGACGGTGCCGGCGAACGACGAAGGCGAACCCGCGCCGCGCCGTCGCCGCGCGCGTCGCCCGGTCGACGATACGCCGACGGCGGCGGAGTGATCTCGTCGTCCCGGGTCGGACCCGGGACGACACCCCCTCTCGTTTTGCGTTCGCGCGTCGTCCGTGACATGCTCCGTTCGATAAGAACGGGAGAGGCGCGATGACGATAGCGGTGATCCTGCGCGAGAAGGCCGCGCAAGGGGGCGACGAGGTCGTCACGCTCGCGCCCGACATGACCGTCGCCGAGGCGGTCAAGCTGTTCGCCGAACGCCGCATCGGCGCCGCGCCGGTGATGGGCGACGGGGATGAGGTGCTCGGCATCTTCTCCGAACGCGACGTCATGCATTGCCTGCAGGCGCAGGGCGGGGGGGCGCTCGACGCGCCGGTCTTCGAGGTGATGACCGCGCCCGCGATCGGCGTCGCGCCCGACCAGCCGGTGATCGCGGCGCTGTCGCTGATGACGAAGCGGCGCGTCCGCCACCTCCCGGTGCTCGACGGCGGCAAGCTGGTCGGCTTCGTCTCGATCGGCGACCTGGTGAAGCACCGCATCGACCGGATCGAGTCAGAGGCGGCGGCGATGCGGGATTATATCGCGGGCTAGCGCTTGAGGAGCGCGCGCAGCTCGGCGACGAGGGGCCGCGCGAAGAGCAGCAGCCAGCCGCCATAGATCGCGCCCCCGGCGCTCACCAGCAAGGCAAGGCGCGGCAGCGACGTCAGCGGCGGCAGGAGATGGTCGAGCAGCGCCACCGCCGCCGCCATCGCCGCCGCCGCCAGCGCCTGGGGCGTGACCGCCTTTGCGAGCGCGCCGGCGCTGACGCCGATCACCGGCAGCGAGCGGCGCGCGCCCAGTACCAGCAGCGCCGGGAAGACGAGCAGCCAGGTCGCCGCCAGCGCCAATACTCCCCAATGCACCGTCACCAGCAGCAGCGGCGCGGCGAGCAGCGCGGCGGTCGCCTGATTGCGCGTCGACAGGCCGGGCCGGCCGAGCGCGTCGGTGGCCGGGCCGAACAGCACGAAGACGATATAGAAGGGCATCGCCAGCCCGAGCATTCGCACCACCGGCGCCGCCTCCGCCCAATGCCGGCCGAGCACGGTCAGCACCAGCGGCTCGGCCGCCGCCGCCATGCCGAGCGCGAAGGGCAGCCCGAGCGCGGTGACGATGCGCGCGAGCTTGAGGAAGGCGCGCGGGATCGCGTCGGCCTCGCCCTGCAGCCGGGCATAGGCGGCGAAGGCGACCTCGTTGAGCGGCGGCACGATCTTGGAGACGAAGATCTGGGTCAGGAACAGGCTGGTCGAATAGATGCCGAGCCAGTGCGGCGACCAGGTGCGCCCGGCGATGAACACGTCCGCCTGCGTCCAGATCAGCGCGAAGAACTGGCTGGCCGCGACCAGCCCGCCATAGCGCAGGAACGCGCCCGCCCCGCGCGGATCGAAGATCGGCCGGACGAGCCCGCCCGCCGCGATCGTCAGCCCGACCCCGCGCGTCGCGAACAGCGCGATCGGCGCCCATACCAACGTCCACACCCCCCAGCCCGCCAGCGCGCCGCCGAGCGCGGTCGCCGCCGCGACGATCGATGCGACGATGTTGACCTTGGCCTGCCGGCTGAACTCCATCCCGCGGGACAGCAGCGCCTGCGGCAGCGCCACGAACGGGGTGGCGAGATAGAGCAGCGACTGCGCGCGCAGCAGGTGGGCGACCTGCGGTTGGTGGTAATAGGCCGCGAACGCCGGCGCGAGCAGCCATTGCGCCACCGCCAGCGCGCCGTTGATCGCGAGGAGCAGGCCGAAGAGTTGCCGCACCTCGCGGTCGGTGATGGCGGGCTGGCGCACCAGCGCGCTCGCCAGGCCATAGCCGTTGACCATGTTGAGGATGAGCAGCACCACCTGCGTCATCGCGAACAGGCCGTAATCGGCGGGGTTGAGGATGCGGATTACCGCGAAGGTCGCGGTCCACTGCACGAGCTGCGCGACGAGCTGGCTGCCCGATCGCCAGATCGCGGCCCGGCGCACCTGGCGGCCCAGCGATTCGCCGGGGACCGCAGCTGCCTGATTCGGGGGAGAGAGGGCGGCCGGCATGTCGGCGGGACCCCTCGCACAAACCGGCCTACCAAGGCGTAAATTGCCGCTTTTCAGAGGGTTTGGACGGCCACTGTCAAAAAAAGTTCAAAAACCATTTGACGGACCCCACGCCCCCGCCTAGATGGGTGTCACCGCAGCGATGGACGCCGGCTTCGCCGACGCTCACTGCCGTGGTCATCAAATCGCCAGGTGCTGCGGTCACCCTCCTAACCAGAGGGGAAGCCAAAGCGCCGGTTGTTTGCGCTCTTTGACATTGTTGGTCAAGATGAAGGGACATGTGGGCGGCGGCCCCGGGTCCCGGCGGCTTCAAGGCGTCGGGTTCTCGGTAAAGCTAAGCTGCCTATGCATGTCCTTCACGTATCCATACGTAAGAATATGTGCAGAGCAGCTCCTTGAAATGAGCGGCTTGGTCAGGGCATTCCACCTCGACCTGGTCGTACATAAACTTGAGAGTTTGATCATGGCTCAGAATGAACGCTGGCGGCATG
>CAXTHQ010000018.1:0-46242 GCA_964244185.1 uncultured Sphingomonas sp. | reverse complement strand
CGGCGCCGGTCTCCTGGTCGACGACGCGCATCGACAGGCGGACCTTGCCGCGCGGGTCGATCTCCAGCACCTTGACCTTCACCGCCTGGCCTTCCGACACGACGTCGGTCGGCTTCTCGACCCGCTCGTTCTTCATTTCGGAGACGTGGACGAGGCCGTCCTTGCCGCCCATGAAGTTCACGAACGCGCCGAAATCGACGATGTTGACGACCTTGCCGTCATAGACCTTGCCGACCTCGGCCTCCTCGACCAGCCCCTTGATCCAGGCGATCGCCGCCTCGATCTGCGCGGGGTCGGACGACGACACCTTGATGACGCCCTCGTCGTCGATGTCGACCTTGGCGCCGGTGGTGGCGACGATCTCGCGGATCACTTTGCCGCCGGTGCCGATCACTTCGCGGATCTTCGACTTGTCGATCGTGAAGCTCTCGATGCGCGGGGCGTGCGCCGACAGCTCCTCGCGGGTGTGGTCGAGCGCCTTGGCCATCTCGCCCAGGATGTGGGCGCGGCCCTCGTTGGCCTGCGCCAGCGCGACCTTCATGATCTCCTCGGTGATGCCGGCGATCTTGATGTCCATCTGCAAGGACGTGATGCCCTCCGACGTGCCTGCGACCTTGAAGTCCATGTCGCCCAGGTGATCCTCGTCGCCGAGGATGTCGGACAGGACGGCGAAGTCCTTGCCTTCCAGGATCAGGCCCATCGCGATGCCGCTGACCGGCCGCTTGATCGGCACGCCCGCGTCCATCAGGCTCAGCGAGCCGCCGCACACCGTCGCCATCGACGACGAGCCGTTGCTCTCGGTGATGTCCGAGGTGACGCGGATCGTGTAGGGGAACTCCTCCTTGGTCGGCAGCACCGCGTGCAGCGCCCGCCAGGCGAGCTTGCCGTGGCCGATGTCGCGGCGCGACGGCGCCCCGAAGCGGCCGACTTCGCCGACCGAATAGGGCGGGAAGTTATAGTGCAGCATGAAGTGCTGATAGCTCAGCCCGTTCAGCCCATCGATCATCTGCTCGGCGTCGCGCGTGCCCAGCGTCGTGGTGGCGATGGTCTGCGTCTCGCCGCGCGTGAACAGCGCCGAGCCGTGCGCGCGCGGCAGGAAGTGGACGCTCGCCTCGATCGGCCGGACGGTCTTCGTGTCGCGGCCGTCGATGCGGACGCCTTCCTTCAGGATCTGGCCGCGGACGATCTCCGCCTCCACCTTCTTCACCAGCTTCAGCGTGCCGAGATATTCGGCCGGGTTGGCGTGCTTCAGGTCCTCGAACGCCTCGCGCGCCTTGGTACGCGCGGCGTTGATCGCGGTCTGGCGCTGCTGCTTGTCGGTGAGCTTGTAGGCGGCGGCCATGTCGGCGCCGATCAAATCCTTCAGCTTGGCCTTGTGGCCCGACAGGTCGGCGCCCTTGGGCAGCTCCCACGGCTCCTTGGCAGCCTGCTCGGCCAGCTTGATGATCGCCCCGATGACCTGCTGCGACGCCTTGTGCGCGAACATGACCGCGCCGAGCATGACGTCCTCGGACAGCTCCTTGGCTTCGGACTCGACCATCATCACCGCGTCGTGGGTGGCGGCGACCATCAGGTCGAGCTCGCCTTCCTTGACGTCGGCGTCCGACGGGTTGAGCTGATACTCGCCGTCCTTGTAGCCGACGCGCGCCGCGCCGATCGGGCCCATGAAGGGGACGCCCGACAGCGTCATCGCCGCCGACGCCGCGATCATCGCGAGCAGATCGGGCTCGTTCTCGCCGTCATACGACATCACCTGCGCGATACAGTTGATCTCGTTGTAGAAGCCCTCCGGGAACAGCGGCCGCAGCGGGCGGTCGATCAGGCGGCTGACCAGCGTCTCACGCTCGGTAGCACCGCGCTCGCGCTTGAAGAAGCCGCCGGGGATGCGACCCGACGAGCTGAACTTCTCCTGATAATGGACGGTGAGCGGGAAGAAATCCTGGCCCTCCTTGACCGACTTCGCGGCGGTGACGGCGCACAGCACGACGGTCTCGCCGAGCGTCGCGAGCACCGCGCCGTCGGCCTGGCGGGCAACGCGGCCCGTTTCCAGCGTCAGCGTCTGGCTGCCCCACTGGATTTCAACTTTCTTGGTATCGAACATGGTATTTCCTTCACTCCCGACGCCGGATGCGCCGGGGGCCTTTGAGCGAGCCAATAGCGGCTCGTGAGAGTCCAGCCGGATTGCTGTCCCTCTGCATTTCCCCGGCAAAAGCCGGGGTCCAGTCCAGCGGCTGGAGGGGCGCTACCGCGCCCGTATCTGCTGGATCCCGGCCTGCGCCGGGATGAAATAAAGGCGCCCGAAGGCGCCTTTATTTCACTTCCGAAGCCCCAGCTTCGCGATCAGGTCGAGATAGCGGTTACCGTCCTTGTTGCGGAGGTAATCCAGCAGCGAGCGCCGCTTGTTGACCATCATCAGCAGCCCGCGGCGCGAATGATTGTCCTTCTTGTGGCCCTTGAAATGCTCGGTCAGGTTGCGGATCCGCTCGGTCAGGATCGACACCTGGACCTCGGGGGAGCCGGTATCGCCCTCCTCGCGGCCATGTTCCTTGATGAGCTCGGCCTTGCGCTCTGCGGTGATCGTCATGAAAGTTCCTGCGACATCGTGGGAAGGTTGAAGCCGCGTTCGACCCGGACCTCGCGGTCCCGAACTTCGACCAGCGCGATCGGCTGGTCGCCCAGCAACGCGAAGTGAAGCCCGTCGGCGGCGGCGATCCCGGCCAGAACGCGCCCCTGTCGAAGCGCCCCTGCCTGGTCGGGATCGAGAGGTAGAGCCGGGATGTCGTCCAGCCCCGCCCTCAACGGCAGGAGATGATGTTCAAGCTCGCGCGCCATACCGGCTTGCGCCAATTTGTCCAGCATTATCGCGTGGGAGAGATCGAACGGACCGGCCTTGAGGCGCCGCAGCATCGTGACATGCCCCACCGTCCCGAGCGCCAGCGCGATGTCGCGCGCGAGGGAACGGATGTAGGTGCCCTTCGAGACGTGCGCGATGAGGGTCAGTTCCTCCAACCCGTCATGCCGGCCTCGTGCCGGCATCCACGCCTGGTCCGGGCCGATCGTCTGGTTGTCGAGTGACAGGCCAGGTTCGCACGTGGACCCCGGCACCAGGCCGGGGTGACGGAGGGAATGGATCGTCACCTCCCGCTCCGCCAGCACCACCTCCTGCCCGGCCCGCGCCAGATCGTACGCCCGCTGGCCATCCACCTTCAGTGCCGAATACGCCGGTGGCGCCTGCCTGATCGCGCCGGTGAATTGCGCCAGCACCGCCCCCACCGCCGCTACTGGCGGCCGCACCGGCGACGTCGCGACCACCTCGCCTTCCAGATCCAGCGTATCGGTCTGTTCCCCGAACCGCACCGTGAACGCATACACCTTGTCGCCGTCGAGCAGCCGCCCCGCCAGCTTGGTCGCCTCCCCCAGCGCCACCGGCAGCACCCCCGACGCCAGCGGGTCGAGCGTCCCGCCATGCCCAACTTTCACCTTGGGATAGCCGCCCGCGCGCAACGCGCGCTTGACCGCCGACACCGCCTCGGTCGAGCCCGGCCCGACCGGTTTGTCGAGAATGAGCCAGCCGTGCAGCGTCAAATCTTGGGACGGCGGCCCTGATGCCCCTGGGGCGGCAGGCTGGTGCGGATGCTGGCCACCCCACAGATCTGACCGGGCGTGCTCGACACGCTGATCCTGGAGAAGCGATCGAACGTGCCGTTCGAGTCGGTGGTATAGCTCAGCGTGTCGAGCGGACCGTACAAACGGCACCGGCTCGTCAATCGTACCTCGTACCATTGTTCGGTCCGGTCGCGCACATAGAGCGTGTCGCTGATGGCGCCGCCGCGCTGCCAATCGCGCAGGCCGCCATTGCCGGCATAGGAGATGACCGTCTCCTGGCCGATCGGGCGGGGCTGGCTGGCCGCGACGGGAGCGGCGAGGGCCAGAGCGGGGGCGAGGAGCGGGAAGAGGGCGAAGCTGCGCATGGCGATGTCCTTGGTCTGTCCGGGCTGAACGGACGCTGAGCGGCGGCGTTCCGTCAGCCCGCCGCGTCGGCCAACGCCTGCGTGAAATGCCGCCGGCACAGCGCCACGTAGCGCTCGTTGCCGCCGATCTCGGTCTGTCGCCCCTCGGCGATCGCGCGGCCGTCGGCATCCATCCGCAGGTTCATCGTCGCCTTGCGCCCGCACGCGCACACCGATTTGATCTCGATGAGCGCGTCCGCCAGCGCCAGCAGCCGCGCCGAGCCGGGGAACAGGTCGCCGCGAAAGTCGGTCCTGAGCCCGTAGCACAGCACCGGAATCCCGTGCGCGTCGGCCAGCGCCGCGAGCTGATCGACCTGCGTCGCCGATAGAAACTGCGCCTCGTCCACCAGCACGCACGCGAGCGCCCCCCGCCGATGCTCGTCCAGCACCAGCGCCCGCAAGTCGGTCGCCGCATCGAACGCCGTCGCCGGCGCCGCCAGTCCGATCCGTGACGCCACCGTCCCCGCCGCGAACCGATCGTCCACCGCCGCCGTGAACACCATCGTCCGCATCCCGCGCTCGCGATAGTTGAAGTCCGCCTGCAACAGCGTCGTCGACTTCCCCGCGTTCATGCTGGCATAGTAGAAATAGAGCTTGGCCATCAGGCAAGCGTTTCGACTCTGATCGGCGATGCAGAACCCGCCTGCCGCTTCAGCTTGGCGTCGAAAGTGCAAAAGATTTGGGCATGACTTTGAGCGGTAATCAGATGGATAACGTCCGCCCAATCGGCTCCAGATCGGAGTCGGTCGATCGCCCATAATAATCCGGCGCGATCGGCGGTGTGAACGGTTTCGAGTTCAAGAACAGCTTCCATTGCATCGCCAAGCGTTGGACTGGGAAGTTTCAGTTGCTTGCCCAAAACCCAGCCTAATTCCAGCCACACCGTCGTCGTCACCCACACCGGCGTGACGAGTACCGCCGCCGCAAGTCGGGACTGACGCTCGTCATCGCGAAGAATGAAACGAGCAAGGACATTGGTATCGATAGCCCTCAAAGCTGATCGTCGTCATCTGGATTCCAGCTCAGCTTCTCCAGCGGCACCGGCGGCCCCTTATGGATATAGATGCTCCGCAATCGCACGAGCGCCTCATCGACGCTTATTTGGTGGACGGGCGATCGTGGTCGCAAGAGCACGCCATCCCCTGCGTCGATGACCTCCAAGTCGGTGCCCGGAGGCCAAGATTTCAAATCACGAACCGCCTTGGGCAGCACCACCTGACCCTTACCGGATACTCTGGTAAACATATTCATCGCGGTAAGATGCGTCTTACCAGCGATTCTGTCAATCGTCGATCAAGTCCCGCGCCACCTCCGGCTTGCGGAGCAGCGTGTCGATATGCGTCCCTTCGTCGAAGCTCTCGTCGGCGAGGAACTTGAGCCTGGCGGCGTATTTCATCTTCACCCGCGTGGCGACCTCGCGCTGGAGGAAGGCGGTGTTGGTCCGCAGCGCCTTGAGCACCGCCTCCTCGTTCTGGCCCAGCAACGGCTTCACGAAGACGGTGGCGTGACGCAGGTCGGGGGACATCCGCACCTCGGTGACGCTGACGAGGTGCGCGGCGAGCACCTCGTCATGCACGTCGCCGCGCTGGAGGACTTCCGACAGGATATGGCGCACCTGCTCGCCGACGCGGAGCAGGCGGACGGAGCGTTCCTGCGGCTCAGCCATCCGCCGCCGCCTCGGTGAAGAAGGTCAGCCGGTTCGACGCCGGATCCTGGATGGTGATCTCGTGCGAGCCCCAGGGCATCGCCTGCGGCACACCGGGTCGTGCATTCCCGAACTGCTTGGCGCGCAGCGCCGCCGCATAGGCGGCCACGTCGTCGCACGGGATACGCACCGCCGCCCCGGGCGAGGCGTCGCCATAATGTTCCGACAGGTGCAGCGCGCAGGCGCCGAGCCGCACGCCCATGTAGAGCGGCAACCCCGGCTCGAACCGATGCTCGAACACCAGCTCGAAGCCGAGGAAGTCGCAATAGAACGCCTTCGCGCGCGCCTCGTCGAAGCTGCGCAGGACCGGCGTCGGCGACCCGAGCATCGCGAGCGCCGCCTTACAGCGTCCGCTCGCGCAGCTCGACCTCGAACGTCTCCAGGAAGTCGCCCGCCTTGATGTCGGTGAAGTTCTGCGTGAACGTGACACCGCATTCCAGCCCGGCGCGGACTTCCGGCACATCGTCCTTGAAGCGCCGCAGCGACGCGATCTCGCCCTGGTAGATGATGACGTCGGCGCGCGTGATGCGCGCCTTGAGCGCCTTGCGGATGACGCCCTCGGTGACGAGCAGGCCGGCGGCCTTGCCAATCTTGCCGGCCGAGAAGACCTCGCGGATCTCGGCGCGGCCCACGACCGTCTCGAATGCTTCCGGCCCGAGCTCGCCCGCCATGCCGGCGCGGATCTCGTCGGTCAGGTCATAGATGACGTCGTAATATTTCAACGCCACCTTCTGCCGCTCGGCGATCTCGCGCGCCTTGGCGTTGGCGCGGACGTGGAAGCCGATGATCGGCGCGCCCGACGCCGCCGCCAGCGTCACGTCGCTCTCGGTGATGCCGCCGACGCCCGAATGCAGGATGCGGGCGCGGATCAGGTCGGTCGAGATCTTGTTGATCGACGCGACGATCGCCTCGATCGTCCCCTGCGTGTCGGCCTTGACCACCAGCGGATATTCGATCGCCTGCTTGTCCTTGAGCGCGGAGAACATGCTTTCCAGCGAGGCGGGCGCGTTGGTCGTCCGCTTCTGCTGGATGACGCTCGCGCGATAGGCCGCGACCTCGCGCGCGCGCGCCTCGTTCTCGACGACCTGGAGCGGATCGCCCGCCTGCGGCACGCCCGACAGGCCGAGCACCTCGACCGGCATCGCCGGCTCGGCGGTCTTCACCTGCCGGCCCTTGTCGTCCATCAGCGCGCGGACCTTGCCGCTCTCCGCGCCGACCACGAACACGTCGCCGACCTTCAGCGTGCCGCGATTGATCAGTACCGTCGCCACCGGGCCGCGGCCCTTGTCGAGCTTGGCCTCGATCACCGTGCCCTCGGCGGGGCGGTCGGGATTGGCCTTGAGCTCCAGCAGTTCGGCCTGGAGCTGGATCTTCTCGATCAGCGTCTCCAGCCCGGTCTTCTTGAGCGCCGACACCTCGACGTCCTGCGTCTCGCCACCCATCTCCTCGACCTGGACGTCATGCTCCAGCAGGCGCTCGCGCACGCGCTGGGCGTTGGCTTCGTGCTTGTCGATCTTGTTGATCGCGACGATCATCGGCTTGCCGGCGGCGCGGGTGTGGTTGATCGCCTCGATCGTCTGCGGCATCAGCCCGTCGTCGGCGGCGACCGTCAGCACGACGATGTCTGTGACGTCGGCGCCGCGCGCGCGCATCTCGGTGAAGGCCTCGTGGCCCGGCGTGTCGAGGAAGGTGATCTTCGACTTGTCCTTCATCGTCACCTGATAGGCGCCGATATGCTGGGTGATGCCGCCGGCCTCGCCGCGCACCACGTCGGTGCCGCGCAGCGCGTCGAGCAGGCTGGTCTTGCCGTGATCGACATGGCCCATGATCGTAACGACCGGCGGGCGCGGCTTCATCGTCTCGACCGCGTCTTCCTCGGTGTCGACCGCGAGGTCGATGTCCGACGCCGAGACGCGGCTGATGTTGTGGCCGAACTCGGTCACCAGCAGCTCGGCGGTGTCCTGGTCGATGGTCTGCGTCATCGTGACGGGCATGCCCATCTTGAACAGCGTCTTGACCAAGTCCGCGCCCTTCTCGGCCATGCGGTTGGCGAGTTCCTGCACGGTGATCGCCTCGGGCACCTGGACGTCGCGGACCTGCTTGGCCTGCGCCTCGCGCGGGCCGAAGTGGCGCTTCTCCTTCTCGCGCGCCCGCTTCAGTGCGGCGAGCGAGCGCGAGCGCGCGCCCTCGTCGCCCAAGGCGCGGTTGACGGTCAGCTTGCCGCCGCGACGCTCGTCGCCCTTGCGGTCACGCTGCTGCGGCCGGCCCGGGGCGCCGGCGCGCGGCGTCGCGACGCCGGGGCCGAAGCGCGGGCCGCCCGCACCCTGCGCCGGCGGCGCGGCGGGAGCGGCGGCGGCCGGGGCAGGGGCCGAGCCAGAAACTTCAGGCGGCTTGGGCTGGGGGCGGGGGATCTCGGGCCGGGCAACCGGCGAGAAGCGGCGCGGCGCGGGCATCGACGGATCCGCCGCCAGCTCGACGATCGGTGTCGGGGCAGCGGGGGCAGGGGCGGGCGCGGCCGGCTGCTGTTGCTGCGCGCGGACGACCTCGGGCTCCGGCTGCGGCGCCGGTTGTGCTTCGGCAACGGGCTCGGCCTGCGGCTCGGGCGCGGCGGGCTCGGCGACCGCCGGCTCCTCGGCCGCGCGGGCGCGCTCGGCGGCGCGGGCACGCTCCTCCTCGGCGGCGCGGGCGCGTTCGTCGGTCTCGCGGCGACGCGTTTCCTCCTGCGCGTTCATCCGCTGCTCTTCGGCGTCGCGCAGCATCCGCGCCTGGCGCTCCTGCGCGGTCTCGCCGGCGGGCGCGGCGCGCGGGACGGGCGCCGGCGCGGCGACGGGAGCGGGCGCGGCCTCCACGGGTGCCACCGCCTCGACCGGCGCGGGATCGCCCGGGCGGCGGAAGGTGCGCGCCTTCTTGGTCTCCACGATCACCGTGTTGGAACGGCCGTGGCTGAAGCTCTGCTTGACCTTGCCGGTCTCGACCGTCCGCCGCACGCCCAGCGCGGGGCGCATCCCAAGCTTCGGCTTCTCGTTGTCGGTCTCGCTCACGTAATATCCTCGTGTCGTTCACGGCCGTCTGGGGTCGGCGGAACAAGTCCGGCGGCCGATGCGCCTTGCGAGGCCGTTTCGCAAGGCGGAAGGATGTGGTCAGGGCCGATGAAATGCAGCCAGCGGTCGAGCGCGTCGCCCACCCGTTTCGCCGCGGCGCGGTCGGCCACGCCGACATGCACCACATTTTCGCGTCCCAGCGCTCCGCTCAATATGGAGCGGTCGACGGGCAATGTTAACCCCTTGAGCGGCGAGCCCTCGCGGTCTTCGCCGACCCGCCACGCCTGGGCAAGCTTCCCCGCACCGTCCGCGCTGGCGTCGGCGGCGTGATAGAGCGCGTGGAGCTGGCCGCTCCGCGCCGCCGCCTCGATCCGCTCCGACCCCGTCAGCAACGTGCCGGAGCGCGCCTCCAGCCCCAGCCGGTCGAGCGCGTTGCGCTGCAATGCGGCGGCGACCTGCGCGGGGAGGTCGGGGGACAGCGTGAACGCCGCGCCCTTGAACGCCCGCGACAGCGCGCCCTTGAGCTTGCCCTTGGCCAGCGCGGTGTCGAGCGCCGCACGAGTTACCCCGATCCACGCGCCCCGCCCCGGTGCCTTGGCGCGCACGTCGGGCAGCACCTGACCATCGGGCGAGAGCGCGAGACGCACGAGATGCTCCCGCGCGTCCCGCGCGCGGGTGAGGATGCACGAGCGGATGGGGCCGTCGTCGTCGTCACCCTCACCCTTCCCGCCGCCCGTGGCGGCTCCTTTCCCTCTCCCGGTGGGAGAGGGAGGGAGCGGCAAAGCCGCGGAAGGGTGAGGGTGACCGGCGGGCCGGGTGTCGCCTACAGTCTCATTGTGCCGGGTCCGCATTCGCGTCCTCCCCGGCAGGCGCTTCCGCAGTTTCCGCTGCGGGAGCCTCTTCGTCCTCGGACCCCGACGCGGATGCGTCATCTTCGAACCAATGCGCACGCGCGGCCATGATGATCTCGTTGCCCTGCTCGTCGCTGAGGCCATAGGCGCACAGGATGCCGCCCTTGGGCTCGGGGCGCTTGGGGGCGTCCTCGTTGCGGCGGCGCGGCTCGATGCGCTTCTTCTCGACCAGCTCGTCGGTGGCGAGATCGGCGAGGTCGTCGAGCGTCTTGATCCCCGCCTTGCCCAGCGTCACCAGCATCGCCTCGGTCAGATACGGCATGTCGATCAGCGCGTCCTCGACGCCCAGCGCCGTCCGCTCCTCGCGATTGGCCTGTTCGCGCCGGTCGAGCGCTTCCTGCGCGCGGCTCTGCAATTCGTCGACCAGCTCTTCCAGCCCCTCGATCTGGCCCAATTCCTCGGGCTCGACGTAAGCGACCTCTTCGAGCGACGAAAAGCCCTCGGCGACCAGCAACTGCGCCAGCGTCTCGTCGACGTCGAGCTCGTTCTGGAAGGTCTCGGTGCGCTCGGTGAACTCCTTCTGGCGCTTGTCGCTGGCGTCCTGCTCGGTGAGGATGTCGATCGCCTTGCCGGTCAGCTGGCTGGCCAGGCGGACGTTCTGCCCGCGCCGCCCGATCGCAAGCGAAAGCTGGTCGTCGGGGACGACCACCTCGATCCGCTCCTCTTCCTCGTCGATCACGACGCGGCTGACGCTGGCGGGCTGGAGCGCGTTGACGACGAAGGTCGCGATGTCGGGCGACCAGGGGATGATGTCGATCTTCTCGCCCTGCATCTCCTGCACGACGGCCTGGACGCGGCTGCCCTTCATGCCGACGCACGCGCCGACCGGGTCGATCGAGCTGTCGCGGCTGATGACGCCGATCTTGGCGCGGCTGCCGGGGTCGCGGGCAGCCGCCATGATCGTGATGATGCCGTCGTAGATCTCGGGCACTTCCTGCGCGAACAGCTTCTTCATGAAGTCGGGGTGCGCGCGGCTGAGGAAGATCTGCGGCCCGCGGTTCTCGCGCACCACCTTCAGGATCAGCGAGCGGATACGGTCGTTGACGCGCACCACCTCGCGCGGAATCTGCGCGTCGCGGCGGATGACGCCCTCGGCGCGGCCTAGGTCGACGACGACATGGCCGAACTCGACGCGCTTGACGACGCCGGTGATGATCTCGCCCGCGCGGTCCTTGTATTCCTCGTACTGGCGCTCGCGCTCGGCGTCGCGGACCTTCTGGAAGATGACCTGCTTGGCGGCCTGCGCGGCGATGCGGCCGAACTCGATCGGGGGCAGGGGGTCGACGATGAAGTCGCCCAGCGCCGCGCCCTTCTGCAGCTTCTCCGCGCCCTTCAGGTCGACCTGGGTGAAGTAATTGTCGACCGCCTCGACCACCTCGACGACGCGCCACAGCCGCAGGTCGCCGGTGGTGGCGTCGAGCTTGGCGCGGATGTCGTTCTCGCTGCCGTAACGGGCCTTGGCGGCGCGCTGGATCGCGTCCTCCATCGCCTCGATGACGATGCCCTTGTCGATCATCTTCTCCGACGCGACCGAATTGGCGATCGCGATCAGCTCGGCGCGGTTGGCGGTCACGCCGGAAGTCGCGCTGGAAGTCGCTGGGGTGGCCATCAGTTCAGTTCCTCTTCTACGGCATCGTCGGCCGGTTGTTCTTCAAGCTCGTCCGCGCCCTCGGGCGAGAGCGGCGCGGTGGCGGCGATCAGCCGGTCGGTCATCACCAGCTTGGCGTTGGCGATCTCGTCGAAGCCGACCGTCATCGGCCCCGCGCCGCGCACGTCGATCGTGACCCGGTCGCCTTCGACGCCACGCAGGTCGCCGGTCAATTGCTTGCGCCCGTCGAGCGGCGCCACGAGATGCAGCCGCGCCTCGTGCCCCGCCCAGTCGGCGTAATCGGCCAGCCGCGTCAGTGGCCGGTCGATGCCCGGCGACGATACCTCCAGCCGATATTCGCCCTCGATCGGGTCCGCTCCTGTTCCTTCCAGGGCATCCAGCACGTCCGACACCCGGCGCGACAGCGAGGCGCAATCGTCGATCATGAGCTGGCGGGTGTCGGGCCGCTCGGCCATGATCTGGAGCGTCCGGTCGCCCCCCCTCGCCTTGGGGCCGCCGAACATCTTGACGCGCACCAGCGCGAAGCCGAGCGCACGCGCCTCGGGCTCGATCAGCGCGGTCAATGCGGCGATGTCCGCCAAGCCGGTCCTTTCCAAACATGCGTTTTCCGCGCCGCGGAGCCGGGCCCCGCAGCCTCTTTCACCTGACGATGTAAGAGAGTGAGCGCGATATAGGGGAGATTCGGCAGGCGGGCAAGGGTGCCATCCGTCATGCCGGCCTTGTGCCGGCATCCACCGCCGTATGAGCGCAATCCGCCGCCGTTGAGCGATCGGCTCGATACGGGCGTGGATGCCGGCACAAGGCCGGCATGACGAACGAAGGGCTGTCCTACAATCAAACGTCCCGATAAGCCGAGCAAACGCCGCCCCACCCCCGTCGGGATCCAACCCGCCACATTTTTCGTTTTCGCGGCAACTTCGACAACTTTGGAAGCCCGATGCGCCATTTGACCCTAGCCACCGTGGCGCTCGCCGCCTGTACCTCGGCCCAGCAACCCGCGGGCCAGGGCAACCTTCCCGCCAAGTCCCCGACCGGCGTCACGATCGAAAAGCTCGGCAATTTCGCCGAGCCCTTCGCGATGGCCTTCCTCCCCGACGGCGCGTTGCTCGTCACCGAGAAGGCGGGGGTGCTCAAGCTCCGCGCGGCGGACGGCGGCGTCACTTCGGTGAGTGGCGTCCCGGCGGTGGCGGCCGGCGGACAGGGCGGCCTGCTCGACGTCGCGATCGCGCCCGACTTCGCGCAGAGCCATGCCATCTATCTTTCCTTCGCGGAGCCCCGTCCCGGCGGCAGCAGTCTCGCGCTCGCCCGGGCGCGCCTGACCGGGGAGTGCGTGACGCATCGTACGCCTTGGTGCACCTGGTCCTTGACCGACCCCCAAGTCATCTGGCGCGCCGGCTCGGACGGCAAGGGCGGCCAGTACGGCGCGACCATCGCCTTCGCCCCCGACGGCAAGTCGCTCTTCCTCGCCTCGGGCGAGCGCCAGCGCTTCACCCCCGCGCAGGATCCCGATCAGGCGCTCGGCAAGATCGTCCACCTCACCCTCGACGGCCGGCCGTGGCCGGGCAATCCGGGCGCGGGCAAGACCGGCGCGGCGACCATCGGCGTGATCGATCCGCCCGCGAACACCGGCGCGGCGGCCGGCGCGCCCGCGCGCCAGCAGCCCGTCGACGGCCCCAATACCGCGCCGGCGACGGCGTGGAGCAGCGGCCACCGCAACCCCTACGGCCTCGCCTTCGACGCCGGCGGCCGGTTGTGGGAGGTCGAGATGGGTCCCAAGGGCGGCGACGAGGTCAACCTCATCGTCAAGGGCGGCAACTACGGCTGGCCCAAGGCGTCGAACGGCGACAATTACGACGGCTCGGACATCCCCGATCACCGCCCCGGCGACGGCTTCGAGGCGCCGAAGCTGTGGTGGAACCCGTCGATCTCGCCGGGTGGGATGATGATCTATGCGGGTGCGCTGTTCCCGCAATGGCGCGGCAGCATGTTCGTCGCCGCGCTGTCGGGCAAGGGGCTGATCCGCATCGCGCTCGACGGCGACAAGGCCCGCGCCGCCGAGCAATGGGACATGGGCACCCGCATCCGCGATGTCGCGCAGGCGCCCGACGGCGCGATCTGGCTGCTCGAGGATGGCGGCCGGGGAGCCAATGGCGCGCTCATGCGATTGACCCCCACGAAGCCCTGAACGGGCAGGTCGCGGGAGTGGCGTGATGCGGTGCGTGATGATGGCGTCGATGCTGGCGCTGATGGTGGCCGGGTGCGGCGGCAGTGACGGCAGCGGCGGCGGTGCGGCCAGCACCGTCCCGACCGGCACGGCGAGCCCGACCCCCACGCCCACGTCGACCGCCACGCCGGTGGTGACGCCGACCCCGACGACGACGACGACCACCGTCACCACCGCCGCCGTCGCCAGCTTCGACAATCCCTGGGCGATGGTCTTCCTGCCCGACGGCCGGCTGCTCGTGACCGAAAAGCCCGGCCGCCTCCAGCTCGTGACGCAAGCCGGCGTGAAGACGGCGGTGAGCGGCGTCCCCGCCGTCACCTATTCGGGCCAGCTCGGCCTTCAGGAGGTCGTCCTCGCCCCCGACTACGCCAGCACCGGCCGCATCTATCTGAGTTACGCGGAACCTGCGACGGGGGGCCAGCGGCTCGCGGTCGCCCGCGCGACGCTGTCGCTGTCGGGCACGCCGGCGCTGACCGGCCTGACCGTCGTCTGGCGCGCGACGCCGACCACCACCGGCGGCCAGCTCGGCGGCAGGATCGCCTTCTCGCCCGACGGCTACATGTTCGTGACCTCGGGCGAGCGCCAGCAGGGCACGCCGGCGCAGGATCTCACCGGCACGCTCGGCAAGATCGTCCGCCTCAACCCCGACGGCACGATCCCCGCCGGCAATCCCTTCGCGGCGACCGCCAATGCCAGGGCCGAGATCTGGACGCTCGGCCACCGCAACCCTTACGGCCTGGTCTTCGCGTCGGACGGCCGGCTGTTCGAATCCGAGATGGGGCCGATGGGCGGCGACGAGTTCAACCTCATCGTCGCGGGCCGCAACTATGGCTGGCCCAATGTGTCGGAGGGCGACAATTACGACGGCACCCCGATCCCGCGCCACGCGACCAACCCGAGCTACGCCGCCCCGCTCTATAGCTGGAACCCGGTGATCGCGCCCGGCGGCATGATCCAGTACCACGGCACCCGTTTCGCCGGCTGGACCGGCGATTTCGTGCTGGCCGGGCTGGTGCAACAGGGGCTGGTCCGCGTTCGCGTCACGGGCACGACCGCGACCCGGATCGAGCGCATCTCGCTCGGCGCCCGCATCCGCGAGGTCGAGGAAGGCCCGGATGGCGCGATGTGGGTGCTCGAGGACGGCACCGGCGGCCGCCTGCTCCGCGTCGACCCGGTCGCCACGCTATAAGCTGCGTCACCCCGGCCCAACAGCCGGGTCCAGGCCGGACAGCCTTACCCCCGCACCAGCAGGTAATTCATCCGCGCGCTCGCGATCGGCCGCGCCCGGTCGTCCTGCCACGCCACCGCCTCGACATTGGCGACCCGCCCGCCCAGCCGGCTGACGATGCCCATGGCGCGGGTCGGCTTGTCCCGCCCGCCGCGCATGAAGTCGACCGTCACGTTGACCGGCTTGATCCTCGCCTCCGCGCCCGCCAGTGCATGACGCAAGGCGACGATCGCGGCCATCTCCAGCAATCCCGAGATGGCACCGCCATGCAGGAATCCCGGCCGCCCCAGCACCGCGTCGGCGAACGGCATCACCAGCAACGGCGGTCCGTCGTCCTGCGCCTCCTCGACCAGCCCGAGCAGCCGGGCATAGGGCGGCAGCCCGGTCTTTGGAGCGGTCACGCGCCGGTCAGCATGAAGATGCCCGCGACATGCGCCAGCGGATCGGCCGGGTCGCCGTCGTGCGCCTGTCCCCGCACGAAGGAGATCGTCCGCGTCAGCCGATAGCATTCGCCGCGCCCGATCACCTTCTGCCCCGGCCGCGCCGGCCGCAGGTAATCGACGCGTAGGTCCAGCGTCGCGTGCGGGACGAAGCCGCCGCGCTTCAGCCACACCGAAAAGCTCGTCGCCATGTCCATCAGCGCGATGATCGGCCCCGAGGCGAGGACGCCGGTGTCGGGATCGCCAACCAGCGCCGCGTGCCACGGCAGCGCCAGCTCCGCCCAGTCCGTCCCGTGCGCGTGATAGGTGATGCCCAGCGCCCCGCCATGCCCCGCGAAGCCGCCGGCGACGAACCGCTCGATGTCGAAACCCGCGCTCATGCCGGGCGGCTCTACACGGCGAGCCGGGGGGCGCAAATGTTGCGGCAATTTAACTAGGCTATTCCGCCCCGCCGCTCCTAGCCTCTCGCAAATATCGGGGGGGTTACATGCACTTCGTCTCGCCCACGGCCGATCGGGTCCGACCCACGCCGCCGGATTTGCTCCATTTCGGACGCTGATGGCGACCAACGCGTGGCGCGGCACCGATACAAGGCCGGCGTGCTTCCGGTCCTGGTCCTCGGCATCGACCGTCCCGCGCTCGCCGCCGCGCTCGCCGAGCGCGGGCTGGTCGCCAGGACGGTCGCGGCCGGCGCGGCGGTGGCGCTGGTCGCCGAGGAACAGCCCCGGCCCGGCTGCCCCGCCGTGATCGAGACGCGGTCGGACGACCGGGCGAGCGCGCTGCTCGACGCCGGCGCCGACGACGTCGTCCTCCGCTCCGACCCCGACAGCCTCGTCGCCGCGCGCCTTGCCGCGCTGGTCCGCCGGTCGCAGCCCGGCATGGTCCGGGTCGGCGACATCGCGATCGACACCGTCGAGCGGCGCGTCACCCGCCACGGCGGGCCGCTGCCACTGCTCCCGCGCGAATATGCGTTGCTGCTCTACCTCGCCCGCCACGCCGGCGTCGCGGTCGATCACGCGACGCTGCACCGGGCGCTGTGGGGCAGGGCGTTCGACCCCGGCACCAACGTCATCGCCGTCCATGTCTCGCGCCTGCGCGCCAAGCTCGGCCCGGGCGGCGTCACCGTCGTCACCGAGCGCGGCCGGGGCTATCGCCTCGTCGCCCCGGTTGCGGCGGGCCGGCAGGGGGGCTAGCCGTTGCGTTAGGCTGCGCCGGCCCGCTCCCCCGCCCGGCCGCCCATTGAGCATATTCTGTGGGCGGCCGGGCGGGGGGAGCGGGCCGGCGCAGCCCATCCGCGTGAGCGGATCAAATAACGAGGATGAGGAAAGCCATGTCGGATCGCGTCAGCACCAGCATCGATGGCGGCATCGCGCATGTCCGCCTCACCCGCGCGGACAAGATGAACGCGCTCGACCCCGCCATGTTCGCCGGGATCGGCGCGGCGATCGACGCGCTGGCGGAGCGCACCGACGTCCGCTGCGTCGTCCTGTCGGGCGAGGGGCGGGCGTTCTGCGCCGGGCTCGACATGGCGAGTATGCAGGGCGGCGGCAGCGGCACCGGCCGCGAGCGCAACGCGCAAGGGTCGATCCTGCCGCAGCATGTGAGCTGGGGCTGGCGCAACCTGCCGATGCCGGTGATCGCCGCCGTCCACGGCGTCGCTTTCGGCGGCGGCTTCCAGATCATGTCGGGCGCCGACATCCGCATCGCCGCGCCGGGGACGCGCTTCGCCATCCGCGAGACCTATTGGGGGCTCGTCCCCGACATGGCCGGGTTCCCGCTGTGGCGGACGCTGGTGCGCGACGACGTGCTGCGCGAGCTGACCTACACCGCCCGCGAGTTCGACGCCGCCGAGGCGGTCCACCACGGCTTCGTCACCCGCCTCGCCGACGATCCGGTGGCGGAAGCGCTGGAACTCGCCCAGGCCATCGCGGCGAGGAACCCGCACGCCATCCGCGGCGCCAAGCGCCTATGCAACATGGCCCACGACACCGACCCGCGCGCGATGCTGCAGGCCGAGACCGACGAGCAGGTGAAGGTGATCGGCCAGCCCAACATGATGGAAGCGGTGGCGGCGCATATGGGAAAGAGGGCGCCGGTGTTCGCGGACTGATTCCCTCTCCCGCTTTCGCGGGTGAGGGCTAAATCTCCCCCACCGCCCACGCCGCCAGCTTCCCCCGAAACGCCTCCGGCAACCCGCTGCCGTCCGCCGCCTTGCCCATCACGATCGTCGCGTCGCAGGTCGCGATGCAGCGCCCGCCCTGGAACATCGCCGCCAGCATGTCCCAGCTCCGCCCGCCGATCGCGCCCATCCCCGTGCCGATCGTCACGTCGTCGGGATAATGCCCCTCGGCCAGATAGTTGATCTCCACCCGCGCCACGACGGAGCGGCGGTCGCGGATGGCGGACAGCAGGTCGATCTCCTGGTTGAACTTGGTCCGCGCGGTCTCGAACAGCGCCGCGAAGGCGACGTTGTTCAGATGCCCCAGCACGTCCATGTCCTGGAAGCGCGTCTGGATCATCTGGGTGTGAGGATAAGCGGCGGGGTCGAGCCGCCACGGCAGGGGACGGGGCATGGGTTGCTTCCTTATCCGTCATGCCGGCCTTGTGCCGGCATCTACGTCCGAGCCGGGCAGGACGTCGACGATAATGCCGATCAGTCGGCCAGGCTCCGCAGTGGACCCCGGCTCAAGGCCGGGGCGACGAAGGATCAGCGCGGTGCCATCCGGATCGCGCCGTCCAGCCGCACGTCCTCGCCGTTGAAATAGCCGTTCTCGATCATCGTCAGCGCGAGCCCGGCATATTCCTCCGGATAGCCCAGCCGCTTCGGGAACGGCACCGACGCCGCCAGCGCGTCCTTCACCTGCGGCGGCGCGCCGTTCATCAGCGGGGTGTTGAAGATGCCGGGCAGGATCGTGTTGATCCTTATCCCCTCGCTCATCAGGTCGCGCGCGATCGGCAGCGTCATGCCGACCACCCCGCCCTTCGACGCCGAATAGGCCGCCTGGCCCACCTGTCCGTCCTCTGCCGCGACGCTGGCGGTGTTGACGATCGCGCCGCGCTCGCCGTCCTCACCCGGATCGAGCGTCAGCATCCCCGCCGCCGCCTTGGCGACGCAGCGGAAGGTGCCGACCAGGTTGATCTGGATGATCCGGTTGAACGCATCGAGCGGGAAATGCTTGATCGAGCCGTCTTCCTTCGACCGGCTGGCGGTCTTGGCGGCGTTGCCGGTGCCCGCGCAGCACACCAGGATGCGCTCCTGGCCATGCGCCGCGCGCGCCTTGGCGAAGCCCGCGTCGACGCTCTCGTCGCTGGTCACGTTGACCTCGCAGAAGACGCCGCCGATCTCGGCCGCGACCGCCTCGCCCTTGTCCGCCTGCAGGTCGAAGATCGCGACCTTGACCCCCTTGGCGGCCAGCGCCCGCGCGGTGGCTTCGCCCAGGCCGGAAGCGCCGCCGGTGATGACGGCGGAAATGTCGGAACCGAGTTTCATGTGAACTCCCTCATCGTCATGCCGGGCTCGTCCCGGCATCCACGTCAGATCTGGCCCGAGCGCCTGAAACTATATCCTGCCGCCGGCCCGGGACGACGGTGGATGCCGGGACGAGGCCGGCATGACGGATGGGCTACAGCCGCTCGACGATCGTCACGTTGGCCAGCCCGCCGCCCTCGCACATCGTCTGCAGGCCATACCGCCCGCCGCGCTTGTGCAGCGCATGGACCAGGGTCGCCATCAGCTTCGTGCCGCTCGCGCCGAGCGGATGCCCCAGCGCGATCGCGCCGCCGTTGACGTTGATCTTGCCGCGGTCGCCGCCGACATGCTTCAGCCACGCCAGCGGCACCGGCGCGAACGCCTCGTTGACCTCGTACAGGTCGATGTCCTCGATCTTCAGCCCGGCGCGCTTCAGCGCGCGGTCGGTGGCGAACAGCGGCTCCTCCAGCATGATGACCGGATCGCCGCCCGTCACCGTCAGGTTGTGGATGCGCGCCAGCGGCGTCAGGCCATGCTCCTTCAGTGCCTTCTCGCTCACCACGAGCACCGCCGACGCGCCGTCGCAGATCTGGCTGGCGTTGGCGGCGCTGATCCGGCCGCCCTCCTTCAGCAGCTTGACCGAGCCGATCGACTCCGCCGTCGCGTCCCAGCGGATGCCTTCGTCCTTGTCGTGGCAGACCAGACCCTCCGGCGTCTCCACCTCCAGCCCGACGATCTCCTCGCGGAAATCGCCGCGCTCGGTCGCGGCGGCGGCGCGGCGGTGGCTTTCGAGCGCATAGGCGTCGAGATCCTCGCGGCTGAAGCCGTATTTCTCGGCGATCATCTCCGCGCCCATGAACTGGGAGAACTGGATGTCGGGATAGCGCGCTTCCTGGCGCGGGCTCTTCGACTTGCCGAGGCCGGCCTGCGCGAACAGCATCCCCGTCGAGCCCATCGGCACGCGCGTCATCGATTCGACCCCCGACGCGATCACCACGTCCTGCGTGCCCGACATCACCGCCTGCGCCGCGAACTGGATCGCCTGTTGCGAGGAGCCGCACTGACGGTCGATCGACACCGCCGGGACGGATTGCGGCAGCTTCGACGCCAGCACCGCGCCGCGCCCGACCTGGAAACCCTGCTCGCCGCCCTGGCTGACGCAGCCCATGATGACGTCCTCGACCGCGGCCGGGTCGATGCCGGTGCGGTCGACGACCGCGTCGAGCACCGCGCCCGCCATGTCGGCGGGGTGCCAGCTCGCGAGCCGGCCGCCGCGCTTGCCGCCCGCGGTGCGCACTGCTTCGACGATGAATGCCTCGGCCATTTCCACCCTCCATAACAACTGTTATCCTCGCCCCTGTCGCCCAAATCGGGGCGTGCGGCAAGAGGGGTGGTCGGCGTGCAGGTAAGCGAAGCGGTGGCGTCACGGCGGTCGGTGCGCGGGTTTCTCGATCGGCCGGTCGAGCCGGATTTGCTCAAGGAGCTGGCGGTGAAGGCAGCCCGCGCGGCGACCGGCGGCAACCTCCAGCCCTGGCATATCGACATCGTCCAGGGCGACGCGATGGCCGAGCTCAAGACGATCATGGCGGGCAAGCTCGACCGCCGCGAGCGCGAGACGCCGGGCTACGACGTCTATCCGCCCGAGCTCGCCGACCTCTACAAGCCGCGCCGGTTCGCGGTGGGCGAAGCGATGTACGGCCATATCGGCATCCCGCGCGAGGACAAGGCCGGGCGGCTGCAATGGTTCGCGCGCAACTACCAGTTCTTCGGCGCGCCGGCCGCCTATTTCTGCACTGTCGATCGCCGCATGGGGCCGCCGCAATGGGCCGATTGCGGCATGTACCTGCAAAGCCTGATGCTGCTCGCGGTCGAGGCGGGGCTGGCGACCTGCGCGCAGGAATGCTGGGCGATGTACCCCGTCACGATCGAGGGCTTCCTCGGCACGCCGCCCGAGCGGATGCTCTTCTGCGGCGTCGCGATCGGCTGGGAGGACACCGCCGAACCCGCCAACCGCCTCCGCACCGAGCGGGCGGACACGGCCGAATGGCTGACGGTGCTTGACCGAACTTAGCGAGCAAGCTAATTAGCCCCTATCCTAACTCTCACAGGGGGCTTCCATGCGCGATCTTCGTCAACTTCTCTTCGGCCTCGCCCTGATCGCGAGCCCCGCGCTGGCCCAGACCGCCATCACCGCGCCCGGCCCGAACGGCCCGCTCGCCGGCACGTTGCTCGGCGAGGGCAGGGACCGGCCCGTCGTCCTGATCGTCCCCGGCTCCGGCCCCACCGACCGCGACGGCAACAACCCGATGGGCGTCGCCGCCGCCCCCTACCGCCTGCTGGCCGAGGCGCTCGCCGTCCAGGGTGTGACCACCGTCCGTATCGACAAGCGCGGCATGTTCGGCAGCAAGGCCGCCACCCCCGATCCCAACGCCGTGACGATCGCCGACTATGCTGGCGACGTTCACGCCTGGGCAAAGGCGATCCGCGCCCGCACCGGCGCGCCCTGCGTCTGGGTGCTCGGCCATAGCGAAGGCGGGCTGGTCGCGCTCGCCGCCGCGCAGGCGCCGGCCGACCTGTGCGGGATGATCCTGGTGTCCACCGCCGGCCGTCCGCTGGCCGCAGTGATCCGCGATCAGCTCGCCGCCAACCCCGCAAATGCGTCGCTGATGCCGCAATTCGACGCGGTGATCGCGTCCTACACCGGCGGCAAGCCGGTCGACCCGGCGACCATCTCGCCGGGACTGGCCCAGCTCTTTCCGCCGGCGCTGACCGGCTATTGGCGCAGCATCCTCTCCTATGACCCCGCGAAGCTGATCGCGGCCTACGCGGGCCCGGTGCTGATCGAGCAGGGCAGCCGCGACCTTCAGGTCTCGGTCGCCGATGCGAAGGCCCTCGCCGCCGCGCAGCCTCGCGCCCGCCTTGCCATTGTCGAAGGCGCGAACCATGTCCTCAAAAGCGTCGCCGGCGACGACCGCCCGGCGAACTTCGCCACCTATGGCGATCTGTCGCTGCCGCTCGCGGACGGCATCGTCGCGCCGATCGTCGCCATGGTGAAGCGGCGCTGACCCGCTTCGCTTCCCTTTTCGCCGCCCTTCCGCTAAGGGCGCGCCCATATTTGCATTCAAGAGGTTTGTTTGGCCAAGGAAGAACTGCTCGAAATGCGCGGCCGCGTGGTGGAGTTGCTCCCCAATGCGATGTTCCGCGTCCAGCTCGAGAACAATCACGAGATCCTGGGCCACACCGCCGGCAAGATGCGCAAGAACCGCATCCGCGTGCTGACCGGCGACGAGGTGCTGGTCGAGCTCACGCCCTATGACCTGACCAAGGGGCGGATCACCTACCGCTTCATGCCGGGCCGCGGCGGGCCCGGGCCTTCCTGATCCTTACCGTCACCCCGGCCGTAAGCCGGGGTCCCGCTGCCTTGACCGCGCCCGTGGCAAGCGGGACCCCGGCTCAGGGCCGGGTGACGAACAACGATGAACCTCGTCCCATGAACCTGGTGTTGGCCTCCTCCTCCCCTCGCCGCCGCCAGCTCCTCGAACGGCTCGGCGTCGCGCCGGCGCGCGTCGCGTCGCCCGACATCGACGAGACCCCGCGCAAGGCCGAAGTCCCCCGTGCCTACGCGCTCCGGCTCGCCCTCGCCAAGGCGCAGGCCGTCGCGCGCGCGCGCGACGAGATCGTGCTGGCCGGTGACACCACCGTCGCGCTCGGCCGCCGCATCCTGCCCCCCGCCGACACCGAGGCCGTCCAGCGCGAGCTGCTGGGCAAGCTCTCCGGCCGCCGCCACCACGTCCTGTCCGCCGTCTGCGTGATCGACGCCGAGGGGCGGGCGCGCACCAGAATCGCCGACACGATCGTCGCCTTCAAGCCGCTCTCGCCGCAGGAGATCGACGCGTACGTCGCGAGCGGTGAGGGGCTGGGCAAGGCGGGCGGCTATGCGGTGCAGGGCTATGCCGAGGCCTTCGTCCGCTTCCTGTCCGGCTCGCACTCCGGCGTCATCGGCCTGCCGCTGTTCGAGACCCGCGCGCTGCTCCAATGGGCCGGCCTCCTGCTTGGCTGAGTGGCTGTACGAAGCCGGCATCGGCGAAGCCCGCGCCGCGCTGGTCGAGGATGGCGCGATCGTCGAGGCCGCGGTCGAGCTCGACGATGGCGGCCTCCGGGTCGGCACCGTCGCGCCCGCCCGTCTGATCGACCGCGCCACCGGCCTCGTCCGCCTCGACGGCGGCGCGGAAGCGCTGCTCGCCCGCCCCGCGCCCGGCGTCACCGAAGGCGCGACGCTCACCGTCCGCATCGTCCGCGAGGCGATCGCCGAGCCCGGCCGCCTCAAGCCCGCCAGGGCCATCCCCACCGACGAAGCCCCGGCCCCCGGCCCCGACCTCCTCGCCCGCCTCGCCGACGCGCCCGTCCGCACCCTCGCATCGCACGAGCCCGACGCGCTCGAAGCCGCCGGCTGGTCCGAACTGCTCGAAGAGGCCCGCACCGGCGACATCGCCTTCGACGGCGGCGCGCTCCGGCTGTGGCTGACCCCGGCGATGGCCTTGTTCGACGTCGACGGCGGCGGCCCGCTCGACGCACTCGCCGTCCGCGCCGCCACCGCCGTCGCGCGCGCGATCCGCCGCCACGGCATCGGCGGCTCGATTGGCATCGACTTCCCGACGCTTGCCGGCAAGGCGCAGCGCCAGGCCGTCGCCGCCGCGCTCGACACCGCGCTGGCTTGGCCGGGTGCCGGCTCCTTCGAGCGCACCAATGTCAACGGCTTCGGCTTCCTCCAGATCATCCGCCCCCGCCCGCGCCTGTCGCTCCCCGAGCAACTCCGTGCCGATCCCCCCGGCGCGGCCGCCCGCGCGACGCTGCGCCGGCTCGAACGCGAACCCCCCGGCGCGCCGCTCGGTCACCGCCTGCCCGCGCCGGTGCTCGCCCGGCTGCAGGCCCGACCCGACTGGCTCGCGGAACTCGTCCGGCGCACGGGCGTCGTGCATCGTCTGGAGCGCGCGTGATGACCTGCCCGATCTGCGACAAGCCGGCGAGCCCGAAGGAAACGCCGTTCTGCTCGCGCGCCTGCCGCGACCGCGACCTGCTGCAATGGCTGTCCGACGGCTATCGCCTGCCGGCGAAGGACGATGAAGAGGACGGCGACGGGGTGGACAGCGAAACCACGCCCTATTAGGGAGCCGCTTCCGCTATGCGGGCCCGGGTAGCTCAGTGGTAGAGCAGACGACTGAAAATCGTCGTGTCGGTGGTTCGACTCCGCCCCTGGGCACCATCGCCGGCCGGCCGCGTATAGCGGAGCTGCACGCGGACTCGGCCAAGATCGGCGGGCGCGCAGCGACCGACGTCGCGCGGGCTTTGCCGCGCGGTTTCCATCACGCCTTTCGTCATGCCGGCCTCGTGCCGGCATCCACCCCGGACTTTCGTCCCTCGCTCCACATCGTGCGTCGATGCCACCCGAGCGTGGACGCCGGCATGACGGCAGGGTCCGTGATCTTAACCAAACCGGCACCAAAAAGCGATGATGTCCTTCACAGACCCGGATTGGTAAACTAGACAAGCTCCAGGTTTGGAGCACGCACCATGTCGGTTCTGTCCACCGGAGTGAGTCTGCGCGATCTTCCCGGCATCGTGAACATAGTCGGCGTGACGCTCTTGCTCATCTTCTACGTTCCGTGGCGTGGGCGTGGACGCCCGCCGCTAAACAAGGTGATAGGCAACATCGGCTTCGTAATGGTGCTCGCAGCAGCGGCAACCAAACTGGTGCTGTGGTTCAGCGGTTTGTAAACTACATAATCGCCACAAAAACCGCTGTCCTACAGCCGCCGACCCCGCATACCTCCCCGGTCCTCTTTTCCACACGAGGACCGAATCGATGACCTGCAACCCCGACCAGACCGCCTTCGACGCCGCCGGCCGCACCTTGCGCCACGACGGTTGGACCCCCGATCGCCAGCGTGCCTTCCTCTCCGCCATCGCCGACGGCGAGACCGTCGAGCGCGCCTGCCGGCTCGTCGGCCTGTCCGCCGCCAGCGCCTATGCCTTGCGCCAGCGCGCCGCCGGCGCCGGCTTCGCGCTCGGCTGGCGCGCCGCCAACCTCCTCGCGCGTGACCGCGTCGCCGATCAGCTCATGGCGCGCGCGCTCGACGGGCAGGTCGAGACCGTGACCCGCCCCGACGGCTCCACCATCTCGCGCCACCGCTACGACAACCGTACCGCGCTGACCCTGCTCGCGCGCCTCGACCGGATGGTCGAACAGGCCCCCGCCGACCCTGCCGCCGCGGCCTCGTCCCACGCCGCCCGCCTCGTCGCGCAGGACTTCGAGGCCTTCCTCGACACGATCGAGCGCGATCGAGGCCCCGCCGACGCCGGCCTGTTCCTCGCGCGCCGCCTGGAGGGGGGTATCGGCCTGACCGGCGCCGCCCCGACCCCCGCGCTCGAACCCGTCCTGGCACTCGCCCGCGCCGACCGGTTCGCCCGCACCGGCGCGTCGCTGGCCGCGGAGATCGACGCCGCCGACCTCGACCTCACCCGGCGCAGCACCTGGACCGGCGACCAGTGGAGCCGCGCCGAAGCCGCCGGCCTGCTGCGCGTCGCCGCGCCCGCGGAAGAAGAGGTGCCAGCGCCTCAACTTCCTCAACTTGGGCCCCAACCTGTCGACGTCGAGCCGGTCACCTGGGACGATGACGCCGAGGAATATCGCACCCACCTGCCACCCCCCGAGGGCGAGGAGCCCGCTTACGCGTGGGGCGAATATGGCGACGAGATGTACGAGCGCGGCCTCACCGACAGCGAACAGGCGCTGATGGACCGCATCGACGAACTCGACGCCATCGAACAGCGCCTGGCCGACAGCGCCGAGCGCGACGCCTGGTTCGCCCAGATCGAAGCCGAGATCGCTGAGGCAGAAGCGGGAGCCGCCGGGAAGGACCGTGACCATCCGGCCGCCGCCTCCGACAACTTCCCATCGGGCGCGCCGCCCATCGGCTGAACGCCCCCGCCGCCCTAACCATTCGCTAACCATGCGCGGATACGGCTTCGTCCATGCTCATGGCGCCTTCCCGCCCGCCGCCCGCCTTCGCCCGGCTGACCGGCGATCCCGCGTCGTGGCGCGAGCGTCCGTTACGGCTCGCGCTGTTGCTTGCCTGGCTGCTGACGGCCGGCTGGCTCGCGCTGCATCATGCGGTGTGGCGCGACGAGGTGCGGGCGCTGACGCTGGCGCTGTCGGGCGACGACGTGTGGGCGATGCTGAAGGCGATCCACGGCGAGGGCCACCCCGCCTTATGGTATCTGCTTCTGCGCGGCGCCCACGCCCTGGCGGGAACGCGGACGGCGCTGCCCGCCACCGCCTTCGCGATCGCCGCCCTCGCGGCGGCGCTGGTCGCGCTGCGCGCGCCCTTCCGCCCGGCGGTCATCGCGCTGGTGCTGTTCAGCACCTATGCGCTGGTCGACTACACCGTCGTCGCGCGCAATTATGGCATCGCGATGCTGCTGATGTTCGCCATCGCGGACCGTTATGCGGCGGCGCGCGACCGGGGCGTCACGCTCGGAATGCTGCTGTTCCTGCTCTGCAACACCAACGTTCCCGCGGTGCTGCTGGCGGGCGGCGTCGTGTTGTTCTGGGGGATCGAGCTGTACCTGGAGCAGGGCTGGCGCTGGACCCCGGCGGCGCGCAGCTTCGTCGTCAACGCCGCCATCGCCGCGGCCGGGGTCGTGGCGTGCGTGCTGGTCGTGTATCCACCCTACAACGACGCGGTGACCGGCGCGGCGGGGCAGGACGGGCCATGGCCGCTGGCGCTGTTGTCGGCGGGCCTGACGCAATCGACCGGCGGCGCGCTGCTGTTCGTCGGCATCCTGCTCGGCAGCCTCGCCGGCCTGATCCGCGCGCCGGCGGCGCTGCTGGCGGCGGTGGCGGTGACCGCCGCCGCGCTGCTGTTCTTCCATCTCGTCTATCCGGGCTTCTACCGGCATCAGGCGCTGGTGCTCGTCTTCCTGCTCGCCATGTACTGGCTCGCGGCGACCGGACGCGGCGGCGTCTGGCCGGGATATCGGCGGGCCTGGGCTCCCGTCGTGCAGCGTTACGGGACGGTGGCGTTCATCGGCCTGCTGCTGCTGCAGACCGTCGGCGGCCTGACGCTGTTCGGCATGAGGGTGCAGGGCGACGTCTTCAGCCGCAGCCAGGATCTCGGCGTCCTGCTCCGCCGCCCGCCGCTGCGCGACGCGATCGTCATCGCCAATCCCGACGTGCTGCTGGAGCCGCTGTCCTATTACGCGCCCAACCCCGTCTACCTCGTCCGCGAACGCCGCTTCGCGCGCGTCGTCGCCTTCACCAGGGCCGCGGAGCGCGACGTCTCGCTCGGCGAGATGCTCGCCGCCGCGCGCGCGCTCCACGCCCGCACCGGCCGGCCGGTGGTGGTCGTGCTGAGCGAACGGCTCGATCCCGCGGCCCCCGCCCACACCACGTCGCAAGGCTATCTCGGCGGCTTCAGCACCACGCCCGATCAGGTCCGCGCCTTCCTCGCCGCGACGCGCCACCTCGCCCGCTTCGGCCCGGCGCAGACCGACGAGGGGGATTTCGACGCCTATCTGCTAACCCGATCTTAGCCGACCGACCCTACGCCGCCGACCATGCGCGACCTGCCCCTGATCGACCCCCGTCCGCCCCGGCTGAGCGACCTGACCGAAGCGTTGCGGCGCGTCGAGGCCTCCGGGGTGTTCAGCAACAACGGCCCCGAGGTCCGCGCCTTCGAGGCGGCGGCGACCGCCCGGCTCTACGGCGGGCAGGGCGCGAGCCTCGCGGTGGCCAACGCGACGCTCGGCCTGATGATCGCGCTCAAGGACGCCGCCCCCGACGGCGGCTATGCGATCATGCCCGCGCTGACTTTCGCCGCGACCGCGCAGGCGGCGCTGTGGGCCGGGCTGACGCCGCTGATCGTCGACGTCGACCCCGACGACTGGAGCGCCGCCCCCGCCGCCGAAGCCGAGGCGCTCGCCACTTGTTCCGGCCAGGTCGCCGCGATGCTGCCCTACGCCACCTTCGGCAACGCCATCGACCTCGGCCGCTACCGCCGCTTCGCCGAGCGCCACGGCGTCGGCGTCGTGGTCGACGCCGCCTCGTCGCTGGGCACGCTCGACGAGGACGGCCGGGGCTTCGGCGCCGACGCGCCCTTCGCGGTGGTCGGCTCGATGCACGCCACCAAGACCTTCGCGGTCGCCGAGGGCGGGCTGATCCACAGCGGCGACGAGCGCCTCGTCGCCCGCCTCCGGGCGATGGCCAATTTCGGCTTCGAGCAAGGCCGCAGCGCCAGCCTCCCCGGGCTCAACGCCAAGCTGCCCGAGGTGCTGGCCGTCGCGGCGCGGGCCAAGCTCGACGAGATCGAGCCCGTGGCGACCGGCCGCGCGACGGTGGAGGCCGCCTATCGGGAAGCGCTGACCGACTTCCAGCTTCAGCAGGTGAGGGGCCGCCGCCGCGCCATGCAGTTCATGCCCGTCCTGCTCCCCGCGCACCTCGCGGACCGCCGCGACGCGATCGCGGCGGCGATGAGCGCCGAGGGTGTCGGCACCGGCCGCTATTTCAGCCCCCATCTCGGCGAGCAGCCCTGGATCCGCCGCCACGCCGTCCTCCGCCCGACCCCGGTGGCGGACGCGCTCGCCGCGCGGATGGTGTCGCTGCCGATCACCGACGCGATGACGCCCGCCGACGCGCAGCGCGCCGCCGGGACGCTGCGCCGCGCCTGCGCCGCCGTCGACCGCCGGCAAGCCCCGGCGCGACCGGCGGCTCAGGCCATCGCCACCGTCGCGATCGTCGGCGGCGGCCCGGCGGGCACCGCGCTCCTGACCGCCGCCGCCAAGCGTGGCCGCCTGGCCGAACTGGCGCGCGGCATGGTGCTGGTGGAGCGCGACGGCCATGTCGGCGGCGGCCGGCTCGGCCGCTATGCCATCTCCTCGGACTCGACCGCCGAGACCTTCCTGACCGCGGTCAAGGACAATCCCCATCCCGAGCTCGCCGCGCTGACCGACCATCCGGCCGGCCGCGCGGTCGCGGTCCATGCCGGCGGGCTGGGCGTGCCGCTCGCCACCGTCGGCCCGCTGCTGCGCGAGACCGGCGAGCGGCTGGCCGCGCTCGCCCAGGCCAACGGCGCGATGGTGCTGACCGGCACCGAAGCCCTCGGCGCGCAACGCGGCCCCGACGGAATATGGACGCTCAAGCTGAAGCAGGCGACCGGCGCGGTGGTCGAGCAACGCGCCCGTGCGCTGGTCATCGCGACCGGCGGCCGCCAGCCGCTCGACCGCCTCGCGACCCAGATCGTGGCCGGCGAACGCCTCGCCGATCTCGCCGCCAACCGCCTGATCCAGTCCGACGAGGTGCTCACCTCCGGCGGCTATGCGAACGTCGCCGACCTGCTGTCCACCAGACGCTCGCCCCGCATCGCGGTGGTCGGCGGGTCGACCAGCGCGCTGACCACGGTCGCGCTGCTGCTCAAGGGCCAGCCCGCGCTGCCGCTCGGCGCTGGCGCGATCACCTTGCTCCACCGCCGGCCGCTGCGGCCCTTCTATCCCTCGGCGGAGGCGGCGCTGGCGGAGGGGTTCACCGATTGGGGGCCCGACGATGTCTGCCCGGTGTCGGGCTTCGTCTATCGCCTCGCCGGCTTCCGGCTGGAGGCGCGCGAGCTGGTGCTGCGGATGCTCGGCATCGACGGCCGCGCCCCCGACCCGCGTGTCGCGCTCCACCGCCTCCACGATGACGACGAGGCGGCACGGCGGATTCTGCGCGACGCCGACCTCGTCATCGCCGCGCTGGGCTATCGGCCCGTCGCCTTGCCGCTGACCGACCCGAGCGGCCGCCGGCTCGATCTGGCGGCGGACACCGGCGCGCCGATGGTCGACCGGCACTGCCGCGTCGTCGATGTGGCCGGCCAGCCCGTTCCCGACCTTTACGGCATCGGCCTCGCCGCCGGCTTCGTGCCCTGGGGCCGGCTCGGCGGCGAGGCGAGCTTCGCCGGCCAGGCGAACGGGCTGTGGCTCTGGCAGAACGACGTCGGCATGATGATCGTCGACCAGCTCCTCGGCGAGGCGAAGCGGGCGGCGGCGTGAGCGCGCCGACGATCAGCGTCGTCACCGCCGCCTATAACGGCGCCGCGTGGCTGGCCGCGACGCTCGACAGCCTCGCCGCGCAGAGTTTTGCCGGCTGGGAGGCGATCGTCGTCGACGATCGCTCGACCGACGGCACCCGCGAGCTGGTCCGGGGCTGGCCCGACCCCCGCGTCCGGCTGCTCGGGCTGGACCGCAACGGCGGCCCCGTCCGGGCGCGCAACCGCGGCGTCGCGGCGGCGCGCGGCCGCTACATCGCCGCGCTCGACCAGGACGATCTCTGCCGCCCCGACCGCTTCGCCCGCCAGCTCGCCTGGCTCGACGCCCACCCCGATACCGTGGCGCTGGGCACGGCGGTGGAGCTCCTCGCCGACGGCGCGGTGCGGCCGTCGAGCCATCCGCCGGTGACCACCCCCGGCCTGATCGACTGGCTGCTCGCGATCGAGAATCCGCTGGTCTGGTCGAGCATGATGATCCGCGCCGATGCCGCGCGGCGGCTGGAGCCCTTCACCCGGCCCCAGCTCCTCTACGCCGAGGATTTCGATCTCTACCAGCGTCTCCGCCCCCTCGGCGGCATCGCCCGGCTCGACGAACCGCTGCTCCTCTATCGCCAGCACGGCGGCGGCGCGTCGCGGCGCTTCACCGCGACGATGCGCGGCAGCGCCGAGGTGGTGCTGGCCGAGCGTCATGCGGCGACGCTGGGCGACGCCGCCCCCCGCGCCGCGACATTGCTGGTGCGCCACGTCATGGGCAGGATGCCCGTGCCCAACCGGGGTATCCTGGCCGAGCTCGGCGCGGTGCTGAGCCGGTTGCAGGCCGCCCATCTCGCCCAGGCCCGCCCCGACGCGGCGACGCAGCGCCTCATCCGCTGGGAAACCGCCCGGCGCTGGTCGCACATCGGCCGCGCCGGTCTGCGGAGCGGCGCGCTGACGCTTCCCGACGTGGTGGCGGTCAGGCCGCCGCACCTCGGGCTGGGCTATGCCGGCGTCGAAGCGCTGGCGGTGGCGGGGCTGGTCGGCGGTGGCCGGCGGATGATGGCGAGCCGCGCGGCCCGCCTCTAGACCTTGGCGGCGTAGATCATCCGGCCCGGACCGAGGCGCTCGAACACCTGCTCCAGATCCGCTTCGCCGACGGCGAAGCAGCCCTGGCTGCGGCCGAGCATCCCATGCGCGCGAATCATGTCGGGGTTTGAATACCAGGCGGCATGGACCACGATCGCGCGCGCCAGCGCGTTGTCGTTGGTGGCGTCGAGGCCGAGCAGCCGCTGCGAGCGGCCATGCTTGCCGACATAATAATCGGCGGTCGCGAACGTGCCTTCCGACGAGGCGTTGGAGCCGTCCTGGTTGGAGAAGCGCTGCAACCAGCCGGTGTGCGTGGGGTCGGACCCCGAGCCGTGCGCTACGAGGAACGACTTGCTGGTCCCGTTCTGCAGGTCGATCAGGTGGAAACGCGGCTGCGCGGACGGCGCGGCGAAGTCGGCGATGGCGATACGGTCGCGATGGTCGATGCGGTCGCCATGCTGGTCGAGCGCCGCCATCGCGCGACGCAGCAGCTCGGGCCGGACGAGCTTCGGCGAGGTGATCGTGCGAGCGGCCACGGGGGGCAGGGGCGGCTGGCTGACGGGCCTCAGCGCCTCCTGCGTCAGCCGCTGGGCGGCGGCGATCGAACCCGGCACGGCGAGCGCGCCGAGCAGCACTAGACCGTTCTTGATCACCGCGCGACGGCCATGCGCCGCGTCCAGCATGTGCTGCATCAACGAGAAATCCCAAGCCCGCCAGCCTGACATATAGCGACGACGGGCGAAGATTTCCTGAACCAAAGGAACGGCTTGGCGCGCCTGTGCCGCCGTTCGGCGCAGTGCGATGCCCGGCGGCGGGCTGATCCCGGGCAACAAACCCGACTCCGGCGCGTTTCAGCGCGCCAGAGGAACCCCGTATGCGTCCCCCGAAATTTGCCCTGTTCCTGACGCTCCTCGCCCTTCCGTTTGCCAGTCCGGCCCCAGCCCGCGATGCGGCGGCCGCCGCCCCGATCGAAACCGTGGCCGCGAACCTGGGTCCCAATCGTTTCGTCTGGAAGGATGTCGACAGCGCCGAGCCGATCAACATCGTCATCAACATCGGCGAACAACGCGCCTATGTCTATCGCGGCAAGCAGCTCATCGCGGCGGCGGCGGTATCGACGGGCAAGGACGGGATGGAGACTCCGTCTG
The DNA here is from genome assembly GCA_964244185.1 of uncultured Sphingomonas sp. Lineage (GTDB taxonomy): Bacteria > Pseudomonadota > Alphaproteobacteria > Sphingomonadales > Sphingomonadaceae > Sphingomonas. The sequence goes on along the minus strand of CAXTHQ010000018.1, from coordinate 14,317 downwards.
GCACCTTCACCATCCTCCAGAAGGACGTCGACCACCGCTCCAACCTCTACGACGATGCCGCCATGCCGTTCATGCAGCGGCTGACCTGGGACGGCTTCGCCATCCATGCGGGGCGCAACCCCGGGTTTCGCGATTCGCACGGTTGCATCAGAGTGCCGACCGGGTTCGCCAAGAAGCTGTTCGCGGTGACTATTTTGGGTACGCAGGTGACCGTGGTCGGTGCCGACGGCCTGGTCGCGCCGATGCCGCCTGCCGCGGCGGACACGGCCGACGAGACGGCGGCGGCGAACAGGAAGGTGCTGGAGACGCCGGTGCCCTAACGCCGCCGGAAGCTGTTCCGCGCGATCAATCCGCCGATCGCCAGCAGCACCAGCGGCGCGGCCCACAGCGGCCAGGTCGCGGCCGACAGCGGCGGGTCGTAGGTGACATAGGCGCCATAGCGGCCGATCAGCCAATCGCGGATGGCGTCGGGCCGTTCGCCCCGGGCGATGCGCTGGCGGACGAGCGAGCGCATGTCGCCGGCCATTTCCGCGTCGGAATCGGCGATCGACTGGCCCTGACAGACGACGCAGCGCAGCGTCTCCATCAGCGTCCGCGCCTTCGCTTCCGCCGCCGGATCGGAGAGTTCGGTATAGGCGAGGCGAGCAGGGGGCAGGTTGCTGTCGGCCAGCACCGGCGCGGCGAGCAATGCCAGCGTGAGGACCGCGCGCTTCACCGCCCCGCCCCGGCGAGCCGCGCGAGATCGTCGACTTCATCGGCGTGAATGTCGCCGACGTGCTGCTGAAGAATGGTGCCGTCGCCCGCGATCACGAAGGTCTCGGGCACCCCCGACGAGCCGAGCGCAAGCTGTACCGAGCTCGCCTTGTCGTCGCCGATGCGCTCATAGGGATCGCCGTAGCGGCCGAGGAACTCGCTCACGGCCGCACCAGTGTCGCGGATGGCGACCGCATCGATCGGCACCCCCATCGCCTTGAGGCGCAGCAGCTGCGGGGCCTCGGCGGCACAGGGGATGCACCAGCTCGCGAAGACATTGAGCAGGCGCACCCGGCCCTTGCGGAAATCGGCGTCGGTCAGGCCGGGGCGACCGTCCAGCAAGGGCGGTGTGGTGAAGGCGGGCAGGGGCTTGCCGACCAGCGCCGAGTGGACAACCCGGTCGGCCGGCTTCCACAGCCCGACGACCGCGACGCCGAAAATGAGCAGGAAGGCGGCGAGCGGCAGCCAGAGCAGGCGGTTCCTCACGCCCAGGCCTCGCGCTGCTCCACCCGCCGCTCGCGCCGCCAGCGGCCGATCAGCGACAGCGTGCCGCCCATCGCGATCAGCGCGCCGCCGAGCCAGATCATCGTCACGAACGGCTTCCACCACAGCCGGAGCTGCCAGCGGCCGTTGGTGTCGGGCTGGCCCAGCACGGTGTAGAGCTGGCCATTCCACGCGGTGTGGATGGCGCTCTCGCTGGTGGTCGTGGGCGGCTCGGAGAAGAAGCGCTGCTGGGGGTAGAGCGCCAGCACATCCCCGCCGCGTGTCGCGTCGAGCCGCGCCTGGAGCGCCGACCAATTCTCGCCGATCACCGGCGAGATGCCGCGCAGCGTCACGGTCCACGGCCCGACCGCGATCGGCTGACCGACGCGCGCCGCGACCAGCCGCTCGGTGGTGAAGGCGCTGTCCGCCGCCATGCCGGCGAGGCTCACCGCGATGCCGAAATGCGCGAGCGCCATACCCCAGGTGAACAGCGGCGTCCGCCGCAGGTCGCGGCCCCACAGCGGCGCGAGACTCGCGACCGCCAGCCCGGCCGCGAACGACAGGCCGAGAAAGGGCAGGGCGCCGATCCGGAAGGCGGCGACGAGCGCGGCGGCCGCCCCCAGCGCCGCCGCGAGCGGCCAGGTGGCGCGCCCGAGTACCGCCTGCGCGCTGTCGCGCCGCCAGCGGAGCAGCGGCCCCAGTGCCATCACTACGACCAGCAGCAAGGCAATCGGCCCCGCCGCCTTGTTGAAGAAGGGCGGCCCGACCGAAAGCTGCACCCCGAACCCCGCCGCCACCAGCGGGTAGAGCGTGCCGATCAGCACCACGCCGAGGATCACCGAGAGCAGCAAGTTGTTGGCGACGAGCCCGCCCTCGCGGCTGACCGGCTCGAAGGTCGACCCCTGCCGCACCGTGCCGACCCGCGCCGCGAACAGCGCCAGCGCGCCGCCGATATAGAGCGCCAGCAACACGAGGATGAAGGCGCCGCGTTTCGGATCGACCGCGAAGGCGTGGACGCTGGTCAGGATGCCTGAGCGGACCAGGAAGGTGCCGATCATGCTCATCGAGAAGGCGACGACCGCGAGCATGATCGTCCAGGCGCGCAGCCCGTCGCGCGTCGCCAGCACCGTCACCGAGTGAAGCAAGGCGGTGGCCGCGAGCCACGGCATCAGCGAGGCGTTCTCGACCGGGTCCCAGAACCACCAGCCGCCCCAGCCGAGCTCGTAATAGGCCCAATAGCTGCCCGCCGTGATGCCCAGTGTCAGGAATATCCACGCGCCGAGCACCCAGGGGCGCATCGCCCGCGCGAACGCCGCGCCGACGTCACGCGTCACCAGTGCACCGACCGCAAAGGAAAAGGCCACCGACAACCCGACATAGCCGATGTAGAGCGTCGGCGGGTGGAAGGCCAGGCCGGGGTCCTGAAGCAGCGGGTTCAACCCCCGCCCGTCGGCCGGCGGGGGGTTCGCCCGCGCGAACGGGTTCGAGGAGAAGAGCAGGAAAGCATAGAAGCCGAGCGCGATCAGTCCCTGCGCCCCCAACGTCGCGGTCAGCGTCCGCTCCGCCAGTCGCCGCTCGAACAGCGCCACCGCGCCGCCCGCCAGCCCCAGGATCGTGACCCAGAGCAGCATCGAGCCCTCATGGTTTCCCCATGCGCCGGCGACCTTGTACAGCCAGGGCTTGGCAGAATGGCTGTTCTCGACGACCAGCGCGACGCTCATGTCCGATCGCGCGAAGACCGCGATCAGCGCCGCCAGCGCAGCGGCGGCGAGCGCGCCTTGCACGACCGCGACGGGGCGGACGGCCGCCGCGATGTCGTCATGGCCATTGCGCACCGCCAGCGTCGCCAGCAGAAGCTGGAGCGCGGCGAGCGCCGCGGCGAGCCACAGCGCGGCGAGACCGGCTTCGGCGATCATTGCTTGAGCGTCTTCGTCTCGTGCATCGCGCCGGCGACTTCGGGCGGCATGTATTTCTCGTCATGCTTGGCGAGCAGGTTGCTGGCGACGAAGCCGCCATCCGGGCGGAACTGGCCTTCGGCGATGACGCCGGAGCGCTCGCGGAAGAGGTCGGGGACGATGCCGGCGAAGGTGACGGGGGTCGACGCCTGCCCGTCGGTGACGGTGAAGTGGACCGTGACGCCGTCGGCGGCGCGCTTGACCGATCCCGCCGCGACCATCCCGCCCAGCCGCACCGCGCGGCCGAGCGGCAGGCCGTCCTTACGGGCGTCCGAAGGTGAATAGAAGAATGCCGCCTGATCCTTCAGCGCCGACAGCGCCAGCAGCCCCGCCGCGATCACCGCGGCGAAGGCGAGCAGGACGAGCGTCAGCCGCTGGTTCTTGGCGGTCATCGCCGCCCCAGCTCGTCGATGCGCCGCTCGGCCCGCCGCATCGCCAGCAGGCTCAGCAGCACCAGCCCGCCGCCGCCGCCGAGAACGACGACATAGGCCGCGATCACGAAGGGCCAGGGATTCATGCCGACGCCATCCGCCGCGCGCGCGCCGCCAGCCGCTGCTCGGCGATCAGCGCGCGCATCCGCATCAGCACCACGCCCGCGAACAGGAGGGTCGAGCCGCCCAGCGTCAGCCACAGCGGCCACAGCATCGACGCATCGATCGACGAGCTGGTCAGCCCGATGCTCTGCCCCTGATGGAGCGCGCGCCACCAGACGACGGAGTAGCGGATGATCGGCAGCATCACCGTCCCGGCGATGCCGAAGATCGCCGGGATGCGCCCGTCGCCGCCGCGCTCCGCATCGGCGCGGGCGAGCGCGATCCACGCGACGTAAAGGAAAAACAGCAGCAGCATCGAGGTCAGCCGGCCCTCCCATTCCCACCACGTCCCCCAGGTCGGCCGTCCCCAGATCGAGCCGGTCGCGAGGCACAGCCCCGCGAACACCGCACCCGGCAGCGCCGTCGCCCGCGCCGCGATCATCGCCAGCGGATGCCGCCAGATCAGATAGCCCGCACTGGCGAGCGCCAGCCCGCTCCAGCCGGCCATGCCGAGCCAGGCGGTCGGCACATGGATGTAGAGGATGCGAACCGTCTCGCCCTGGAGATAGTCGGCCGGCGTCCGCGTCAGCCCGCCCCAGCAGCCGATCGCGAACAGGACGAGCCCCGGCCACAGCAGCGCCGGGGTGAGCGGCCGGGCGATCCTGAGAAAGCGCGCGGGATTGGCGAGGGCATGGAGAGCGGGCACGGTCAGCGGCGGGAATAAGCGCTTTGCGGGCACACGTCACCCCGTTCATTCGGGTTTGCGACGGCGATCGCTCATCCGGAAGTTGAGGCTAAGTTGATGCAAAAATGCCGATGATGGACGGCCCGGGCCGATCCGGAAGTTGTCGAAGTTGCCGCGAAAACGACATATCCACGCTTCTCTCCCAACGGCGCGAGGCAATTCCCGCGGCGAGAGAAACGTAGAGGGAAACGGCGGCTGTAGGACAGCGTTATTTCTGGATGCGAGCGACTTACCCCGTGACCTTGTGCAGCGCGTCCTTTGCCGCCTCGACGACCTTTGCCATCACGCCCTCCTTCTCCGCCGCTTCGGCGTCCGCCTTGGTCTTGAAGCTGACGCCGGCGGGTTCGGCGGGCGGGGCATAGACCGAATAGAGCTTGAGCGGCTCGGTGCCCGTGTTTGTGATGTTGTGCTCGGTCCCCTGCGGAATGACGAGCAAGTGGTTGGGCCCGACCTTGGTCGAATGCCCGTTCAACAGCGCCTTGCCCTCGCCCGATACGAAAAAGGTCGTCTGGTCCGCGCGGTGCGTTTCCGCGCCGATATCCTCGCCGGGCGGCAGGTGCATCAGGACGATCTGGACGTTCTTGTCGAGGAACACCTCCTGCTGGAAATGCGTATTCTGGGTCGTCAGTTCGATCATGTCCTTGTTGAACGGCACGATATCTCTCCTGAAGGGGTCGGAGGTGGAAACCCGTCAGGAAGGCGATAGGTCCTTCCGGCTCCGCATCAGCGGCTGGATGCGCGTCCCGAAGGCTTCGACGCCCTCGATAAAGTCGTCGAAGGTCAGGAGGACGCCGCCGGTGTTGGGCACCGCCGCCATCTCGTCGAGCATCCGCGCGACGCTTTCGTAGCTGCCGACCAGCGTGCCCATGTTGATGTTGACCGCCCCCTCCGGCGCGGCGAGCTGGCGGACGTTGGTGGTGGCGTTGACCTTGTCCGCCGCGCCCTGGTTGGCGAGCCAGGCGATCGCCTCATGATCGACGCCGTCGTTGTACGATTGCCATTTGGCGTGAGCCTCTTCGTCGGTATCGGCGGCGATGATCATCACCAGCACGAAGACGCTGACCTCGCGCCCGGTCTTCGCGGTCGCCACGGCGAGGCGCTCGTTGTTAGAGGCAAAAGCGGTCGGGGTGTTAACGCCCTTGCCGAGGCAGAAGGCGTAATCCGCCCGTTTGGCGGAGAAGGCGAGCCCTTCGTCGGACGAGCCGGCGCAGATGATCTTCATGTCGCCGCCGGGCCTGGGCCGGACGAGGCAGTCGTCCATCCGGTAATATTCGCCCTTGAAGTCGCTCCGCCCCGTTGCCCACAATTCGCGCAGGATGCGGGCATATTCGTCGAGCATCCGGTAGCGGTTGCGGAAATGCTCGTCGCCCGGCCACAGCCCCATCTGGCTGTATTCGGGCTTCTGCCAGCCGGTGATGAGGTTCAGTCCGAAGCGGCCGTGGCTGATCGAGTCGATCGTGTTGCACATCCGCGCGGCGAAGGCGGGCGGGATGACCAGCGTGGGGCAGGTCGCGTAGATCTTGATGCGCTCGGTCACGGCGGCGAGCCCGGCCATCAGCGTGAAGCTCTCCAGGCCATATTCCCAGAACTCGGTCTTGCCGCCGAACCCGCGCAGCTTGATCATCGACAGCAGGAAGTCGAGGCCGTGCTTCTCGGCGCTGAGTGCAATCTGCTTGTTGAGATCGAAGCTCGGCAGGTATTGCGGCGCGTTCTCGCTGATGAGCCAGCCGTTGTTGTTGATGGGGACGAACACGCCGACCTGCATGGGTTAGCTCCTGAGGAAATCGAGGACGATGCGGTTGAAGGTTTCGGGATCGGTGACATTGCAGGCGTGGCCGCCCCAACCGCCCATAAAGTTGGCAGCGTCTTTCCCATCCGGCTGCGACGGTAAACGGTCCAAAAGACGATCCGAGGCGATCGACGGCACCAACACGTCGTCTCCGGCAGAATAGATGAAGATGGGCGTCACGATTTCGTTCAGCCTGTCCTGCACATCGAAGTCGCTCACCGCTGCAATACGCTGTTCCATCGTCGCCACGCCGGGAAAATCCGCGATCTGCGCCGCTTCTTCCGCCGCGAGGTCGGGAGCATCGAGCGTCAACCAGTTCGCTGGATAGAGAAAGATTGGCTGCGCTCGAACGAACGCCTCGACCCCACTTGCGCGCAACAGAGAAAGTCGCGCATCGAAACAGCGTGCGGTGTGGTTCTCCAATCTCGCCCAACCGTTGACCACGACTAATTTATTGAGCCGTTCCCGCTCGGTGAGCGCCAACGACAGTCCGATCAAGCCACCAAGAGCATGACCAACAAGATTTGCACTGGCAATGCCAATATGGTCCATCAACGCCAGTACGTCGTCGGCCATACCCTCGACTGATAAGCTCTTTAATGATGCCCGGTCGCTCCGCCCCGTGCCGCGATGATCGTAGGCGATGACGCGGTAGTGCTCGGCCAGCGCCGGGATGTTGGGCGTCCAGTAGTTCGCCGAACCACCCAGGCCTGATGACAGGATCAGCGGTGGGGCGTCTTCCGGGCCGTGCGTTTCGTAATAGAGGCCGGCTGCGTATCCCATTCAGCCCTCCCCGGCGCACGCCGGGGTCCAGGCCCACGCGCAGGACTGGGCCCCGGCGTGCGCCGGGGAGGGGCTATGACCGAGCCAATCAGCCAAGGTGCGCCACGCTGGCGATCTCGACCAGGCAATCGGGCTTCACCAGCTCGCACTTGATGCAGTAGCGCGCGGGCTTGGCGCCCGGGAAATACTCGGCATAGACCTGGTTGAAGGCGGCATAGTCGGCCAGGTCCTTCAGGAAGATGTGGTTCATCGCGACGTCCGCCAGCGTCGCTCCCGCCGCCTCCAGCGTCACCCGGATCACGTCGAGCACATGGCGCGTCTGCGCCGCCGCGTCGCCGACGTGGAGCACCGTGCCGCCTTCGCCCAGCGCCAGCACGCCCGAGACATAGACGGTGTTCCCCGCCTTCGCGCCCGCCGAATAGGGGGCGATGGGGGTCGGGAACTGGGGCGGGTTGATCGGTTCGAACGGCATTATCTCACTCCCGGGGGCTGCTGGCCGACGCTGCCGCGGAAATCGGCAACGGTCGACACCCAGCCGAAGAACTTCTCGACGTTGTAGATCGTCGCCTCGCGGACGAAATCGGGGCCGAGGTGGTGCGTCGCGTCTTCCAGCATCACGCCGAAATATTCGAGGTGGAAGGCGTCGCGCAGCGTCGACTCGACGCAGACGTTGCTGGCGATGCCGACGAAGACGATCGTGCGGATGCCGCGCGACCGCAGCACGCTGTCGAGCTGCGAGTTGAAGAAGGCGCTGTAGCGGGTCTTGTGGACGCGGATGTCGCCGGGCTTGGGAGCGAGGGCGTCGACCAGCTCGTAATCCCAGCCGCCGCGCGCAAGCAGCGTGCCGTGCAGTTCGGGCCGGGCGCGCATCGTCTTGAGCGCGTTGGACTTGTACCAGTTGGGCGAGCCGGGGCCGCCCGCCTCGGTATATTCCTGGTCCCAACCGTTCTGCAGATAGATCACCTGCACCCCCGCGCCTCGCGCGGTATCCAGCACCTGCGCGATGCGGCCGATCACCCCGGCCGCGCCGGCGATGTCGAAGCCGGCGAGGTCGACATAGCCGCCCGGCGACGCATAGGCGTTCTGCATGTCGATCACGACCACCGCCGTCGTGGCGGGGTCGACGAGCAGCGGCTCCGGGCGGGCGGGCAGGGCGATGGTCGGGCCGCGCGATCCCGGGACGTCGATCGCCGTCATGCGAGGCTAGTCGTCACCGCTGGCAGCTTCACGAGATGCTTGTCGAGCGTGATCGGATAGTCGCGCACCCGCACCCCCGTCGCATTGTACACCGCGTTGGCGATTGCCGCGCCGACGCCGCACAGCCCGAGCTCGCCGACGCCCTTGGCCTTCATCGGCGAGGATTTGTCGTCGGGATAATCGAGGAAGATCACCTCCTGATGCGGGATGTCGGCATGGACCGGCACCTCGTAGCCGGCGAGGTCGTGGTTGACGAAGAAGCCGAAGCGCTCGTCGACCGCGAGTTCTTCCATCAGCGCCGCACCCGCGCCCATCGTCATCGCGCCGATCACCTGGCTGCGCGCCGCCTTGGGATTGAGGATGCGCCCCGCGTCGCACACCGCGAGCATCCGGCGCAGGCGGATCTCGCCGGTCCAGGCGTCGACCCCGACCTCGCAGAAATGGCCGGCGAAGGTCGATTGCTGATACTTCTTATCGAGGTCGCCATATTCGATATGGTCCTCGGCGACGATCTCGCCATCAGCCGCCGCCTGCGCCAGCGGGACGCTGCGATTGCCGGTGCGGACCTTGCCGTCCGCGAACACCGCATCGGCCGAATTGACGCCGAGCTTCTGCGCCACCGCCTCGCGCAGCTTCATGCACGCGGCATAGACGCCCGCCGTCGAATTGTTCGCACCCCATTGCCCGCCCGAGCCGGACGAGGCCGGGAAATCGGAATCGCCCAGCGTCACGACGATGCGGTCGAGCGGCAGGCCCATCGTCTCCGCCGCCGTCTGCGCGAGGATCGTATAGGTGCCGGTGCCGATGTCGGTCATGTCGGTCTCGACCGTGACGCGGCCATCGCCGCCAAGCCGGACGCGCGCGGCCGACTTCATCAGCAGGTTGTTACGGAAGCCTGCCGCCACGCCGATGCCCACCAGCCAGCCGCCGTCGCGCACGCTGCCGGGCTTCGGATTGCGCTTGGCCCAGCCGAAGCGTGCCGCGCCGGTGCGCAGGCACTCGGTCAGATGACGCTGCGAATAGGGCCGCTCGGGCTTTTCCGGATCGACCTGGGTGTCGTTGAGGATGCGGAAGTCGATCGGATCGAGGCCGAGCTTCTCGGCCATCTCGTCCATCGCGATCTCCAGCGCCATCAGGCCCGGTGCCTCCCCCGGCGCGCGCATCGCATTGCCCTCGGGCAGGTCGAGCACCGCAAGGCGCATCGCGGTCATCCGGTTCGCGCCCGCATAGAGCAGCCGCGTCTGGCCGACGGCCGTCTCGGGGCCGCCCTCGGGCAGGTCGCCCGACCAGCTTTCATGCCCGATCGCGGTGATCCTGCCATCGCGGCCGGTGCCGAGGCGGAGCCGCTGGATGGTAGCAGGACGGTGCGTCGTGTTGTTGAACATGAAGGGGCGGGGCAGCGCGACCTTGACCGGCCGGCCCGATGCCTTCGCGCCGAGCGCGGCGAGGATCGCATCGGCACGGACGAACAGCTTGCCGCCGAAGCCGCCGCCGACATAGGGGGCGTCGAGGCGGACATTCTCGGGCGCAATGCCCAGCGTCTTCGCGATGTCGGCCTTGCTCCACGCGATCATCTGATTGGCGGTATGAAGCGTGAGCCTGTCGCCCTCCCACGCGGCGGTGGTCGCGTGCGGCTCCATCATCGCATGGCTGTGGTCGGGCGTCGTGTAGGTCCGGTCGAGCGTGACCGGCGCGGCGGCGAAGGCGGTGGCGAAGTCGCCGACGCTCGTCTGCGCCTTGCCGCTCATGTCGCTGCTCGGCGCCATCGGTGCGCCGGGCTTGGCGGCGGCGAGATCGAAGCGGCCCTTGTCGCGCGCATAGTCGATGCGGATCAGCGCGGCGGCGGCGCGCGCCTGTTCGAAGGTCTCCGCCACGACCACCGCCAGCGCTTGATGATAGTGTTCGACTTCCGGGCCGCCGAGCAGCCTGGCAGTGTTGAAATTGCCCTTGGCGAGCTTGCCGGCGTTCTCATGGGTGACGATCGCCAGCACGCCCGGCGCGGCGCGCGCGGCGGCGGTGTCGATGCGGGTGACGCGCCCCGTCGCGATCGCGCTGCCGACGATATAGCCGTAGGCGGGGTCCACCACTTTGTCGTGGCGCTCATAGGCGTAGGGTGCGGTGCCGGTGGTCTTGGCGGGGCCGTCGATACGGTCGGTGGGGCGGCCGACGACCTTGAGCTGGTCGATCGCATTGGCGCCGGCGGGGGTGTCGAACTTCATGGCTTATGCCTTCGCTTGGGCGAGGACGGAGGCGAGCGTGCGCTCGGCCAGCGGCAGCTTGAACGTATTGTCGGCGGTCGGCCGCGCGCCGGCGAAGGCGCTGGTGGCGACCGCCTTCGCGCCCTGGGGCAACAGCGCATCCGCCGCCTCGACCCGCCACGGTTTGGGCGCGACCCCGCCGAACGCGACGCGGCCGGTGCCGTCCTTCTGGATGACGGCCGCGACCGAGACGAGCGCGAAGGCATAGGACGCGCGATCCCGCACCTTCTGGTAGAAATGCCGGCCGCCGATCGGCCTGGGCAGCGTCACCGCGGTGATGAGCTCGCCGCGCTGGAGGCTGGTCTCGATGTGCGGCGTCGTCCCCCACAGCCGGTGGAAGTCGGCGATCGGGATGATGCGCTTCGCCCCGCCGGCATCGACCGTCTCGACGCGCGCATCGAGCAGCCGCATCGCCACCGCCATGTCGCCCGGATAGGTCGCGATGCACGCGGTCGACGTGCCGATCACCCCGAGCTGGCGCGAATAGCCGCCGATCGCCGCGCAGCCCGACCCCGGCTTGCGCTTGTTGCACGCCATGTTGGTGTCGTAGAAATAGGGGCAGCGCGTCCGCTGGAGCAGATTGCCCGCCGTCGTCGCCTTGTTGCGCAACTGTCCCGACGCTCCCGCGACGATCGCGCGGGTCAGGACGCCGTAGTCGCGGCGCACCCGGTCGTCGGCGGCGAGCGTCGTGTTGGTGACGAACGCCCCGATCCGCAGCCCGCCCTCGGGCGTCTTGTCGATCCGGTCGAGCTTCAGATCCTGGAGGTCGATCAGATGCGTCGGCGTCTCGATCTCCAGCTTCATCAGGTCGAGCAGATTGGTGCCGCCCGCGATGAACTTCGCGCCCTGAGTGCGCGCCACCGCCGCCGCCGCCTCGGCGGGCGTCCTGGCGCGCTCGTAGGTGAAGCTCCTCATGCCGACACCCCCGCGACATCAGCCATCGCCTCGGCGATGTTGGAATAGGCGCCGCAGCGGCAGATGTTGCCGCTCATCCGCTCGCGCATCTCCAGCACCGTGAGGCCGGGCTTGCCGGCGATGTCCGCCTGGACGTGGCTGGGAATGCCCGCCTTGATCTCGCCGAGCACCGCCACCGCCGAACAGATCTGGCCCGGCGTGCAATAGCCGCATTGATAGCCGTCGTGCTTCACGAACGCCGCCTGCATCGGGTGGAGCTTGTCGGGGGTGCCGAGCCCCTCGATCGTCGTCACCTCGTCACCTTCGTGCATCACCGCGAGGCTGAGGCAGGAATTGATGCGCGTGCCGTTGACCAGCACCGTGCAGGCCCCGCACTGGCCGTGGTCGCAGCCCTTCTTGGTGCCGGTCAGGTCCAGATGCTCGCGGAGCATGTCGAGCAGCGTCGTGCGCGGGTCGAGCGACAGCGCCTGTCGCCCGCCGTTGACCTTCATCGCCACCGCCATGCCCGGCGGTGACGGCGCCGGCAGCGGCTCGGCGCCCGCGGGCGCGTGCGCCAGCGCCGCCGTCGCCGCGCCGCCGACGATCACGCCGCGGCGGGAGACGGCCGTCATCGGCTCGGCATCGTTCATCGTTCACTCCTCATCGCGAACGACCTTCTGCCTTGTCGGCGCAGAGATCAACGGTCCACGTCATATCGATCCCGGCGATGCTTCCTTTTCCTGGAGTCGGGCCGAATTCCGCTAGGGGAGGGTCGTGCGATTGATAATCACTCGCATTTAGGTTGAGCGTTCCGTGCGGGGTAGTTATGGCGCGGCGGTGTCCCGTGCCGAGTCCGCTTCTTCAGTCCCTGCCCGCAAGCCCAATCGCCGCTGGCGCGGCTGGTGGCTGCGCCAATTGCACACCTGGCATTGGATGAGCGCGGCGGTGTCGCTGATCGGGATGCTGGCGTTCGCGATCACCGGCATCACGCTCAACCATGCCGCGTCGATCTCGGCCACGCCGGTGGTGACATCACGCGCCGGTACGCTGCCGCCACCACTGCTCCGCACACTGACTACCCCGCCCAAGGCCGACACGCCGTTGCCCGCGCCCGTCGCCGAGGCGGTAGCGCGCGCCACGGGGCTCGACCCGGCGGGCAAGCCCGGCGAATGGTCCGACACCGATGTCTATGTGGCGCTTCCCCGGCCCGGCGGCGACGCCTGGGTCAGCATCGATCGCGCCGGCGGCAGGATCACCTCGGAGCTGACGACGCGCGGCTGGGTGTCCTACCTCAACGACCTCCACAAGGGCCGCAACGCCGGCGCGGCCTGGGGCTGGTTCATCGACGTCTTCGCCGGCGCGTGCGTGATCTTCACGCTGACCGGCCTGCTGCTGCTCCAGCTCCATGCCCGGCACCGGCCGTCGACCTGGCCGATCGTCGCGGCCGGGCTGGCCATCCCCGTCCTCCTCGCCATCCTCTTCATTCACTAGAAGGAGCTCCCATGCGCTCGTCTGATTTCGTCCTCCTCGCCGGTGTGGTCGCCGCGCCCGCGACCGCCGCCAGCGTCGGCGTCACCATCCCGCAGCTCAACGTCGCCGAATATCATCGCCCCTATGTCGCGATCTGGCTGGAGCCGGCGGCGGGCGGCGCACCGCGCACGCTGGCGGTGTGGTACGACGTCAAGAAGGCGGGCAACGAGCCCGGCACGAAATGGCTCGCCGACCTGCGGGCCTGGTGGCGCAAGGGCGGGCGCTCGCTGGCGATGCCCGCCGACGGCATCAGCGGCGCGACCCGCGCGCCCGGCCAGTACAGCATTCCGCTCCCCGCCGACCTCAAGCCCGGCGCCTATGTCCTCAACGTCGAGGCGGCGCGTGAGACCGGCGGGCGCGAGCTCGTCAGCGTGCCGCTGACCGTTCCCAATCCCGCCGGCCGCGCTTCGGGCAAGTCCGAGCTCGGTGCCGTCACCCTCTCGCGTTGAAGGATTTCGCCATGAAGCCGCTGACCCTCCGCCTGATCGCCGCCGCCGCGCTGGTGTCGGTTCCCGCCATGCTGTCGGCGCACCGCATGTGGCTGCTGCCCTCGGGCACGGTATTCTCCGGCACCGACGATTGGGTGACGGTCGACACCGCCGTTTCCAACGACCTGTTCTACGCCGATCACCAGCCCGGCCGGCTGGAGGCGATCAAGGTCTGGCAGCCCGACGGCACGCCGGGACAGGTGCAGAATGGCGCGACCGGGCGCTATCGCTCGGTGTTCGACGTCAAGCTCGACAAATCCGGCACGTGGAAGATCGGCAGCGAGATGTCGGGCGTGATGGGCAGCTTCAAGGTCGACGGCGTGGAGAAGCGCGTCGGCGGGCGCGGTGGACCGCCCGGTGGTGGCATGGGCGGACCGGGCGGCCCCGAGGGGCCGGGCGGGGCGATGCGCCAGCCGCCCGTATCCGTCGCCGACATCCCCGCCAACGCGACCGACGTGAAGCTGACCGAAACGAGCAACCGCAATGAGATCTTCGTCACCGCCGGCGCGCCGACGACGGCGGTGTTCACGCCGAGCGGCAAGGGCCTGGAGCTCGCGCCGATCACGCATCCCGACGAGCTGGTCGCGGGCGAGACCGCGAAGTTCCGGTTCCTGATCGACGGCAAGCCCGCGCCCGGCCTGAAGGTCACCGTCATCCCGGGCGGCAAGCGCTATCGCAACGACGAGGGCGCGCGCGAGCTGACCACGGGCGCGGACGGGGTGCTGAGCGTGAGCTGGCCCAGCGCGGGCATGTATTGGCTTAACGCCACCGCGACCGATGCGAGGACGACGACGCCACGCGCGACCGAGCGGCGGATGTCCTATGCGACGACGCTGGAAGTGATGACGCCCTAAGGTCCAAACTCAATCAGGACAGGGTCATGACGGAGCCGATTTTGGTGCCAGGCAA
>CAXTHQ010000017.1:0-52197 GCA_964244185.1 uncultured Sphingomonas sp. | reverse complement strand
TATCGGCCTGATGAAGGCGGTCGACAAGTTCGAGTATCGCCGCGGCTACAAGTTCTCGACCTATGCGACGTGGTGGATCAGGCAGGCGATCACGCGTTCGATCGCCGACCAGGCGCGCACGATCCGCATCCCGGTCCACATGATCGAGACGATCAACAAGCTGGTCCGCACCAGCCGCCAGTTCCTCCACGAACAGGGCCGCGAGCCCACGCCCGAGGAAATGGCCGAGCGCCTCTCGATGCCGCTCGAGAAGGTCCGCAAGGTGATGAAGATCGCCAAGGAGCCGATCTCCCTCGAGACGCCGATCGGCGACGAGGAGGATTCGCACCTCGGCGACTTCATCGAGGACAAGAACGCGGTGATCCCGGTCGACGCCGCGATCCAGGCCAACCTCAAGGAAACCGTCACGCGGGTGCTGGCGAGCCTCACCCCGCGCGAGGAACGCGTGCTGCGGATGCGCTTCGGCATCGGCATGAACACCGATCACACGCTGGAGGAGGTCGGCCAGCAATTCAGCGTGACCCGCGAACGCATCCGCCAGATCGAGGCCAAGGCGCTGCGCAAGCTCAAGCACCCGAGCCGGTCGCGGAAGATGCGGTCGTTTCTGGACCAGTGACTTGGCGGCTTTGCGGTGTAGGATGATGGTGCTCACGCAAATACGCTAAGGCACGAAGAAGCATGGACGACATCGAACGGCTTGCCACGATCGCCGTCGATTGCGGGTTCAAGCTGCACAATCATCTTGGCCCCGGGTTGCTGGAATCGGCCTATGAGGCGCTGCTCGCCCACAGCCTCGCCAGGCGCGGCCTGTCGGTCGAACGGCAGCGCCCCATCCCGATCTTTTCGACGGCGTTGCCGTCAAGAGGCTTTTCGCCTCGACCTCTTCGTCGAGGGCAAGCTGCTCATCGAGCTGAAGTCGGTTGAACGCCTCGCCCCCGTGCACGGAAAGCAGGTCCTGACCTATCTGCGATTGATGAACCTGCCCTTGGGTCTCCTGATGAACTTCGGCGCCGCCACCTTCCGCGAGGGCGTGAAGCGCGTCGTCAACTGACACTTTCCTTCCCACGAAGGACAATAGACGCCGTAGAGCAGAGGCCGCCCTTCGCGAGCAAATGAAGCGTGAGCAAATGAAGCGTATCGCGACAGACCCCTTCCTTGGCGTCTTCGCGTCTTCGCGTGAAACGATCTTCTGGCAACCTGATGTTGGAGTACACCACCGACGCGTACCTACCCTGTTCAGGGGAGCGACGGCGGTACGTCGGCATGGTAGGCGACCCTCCGATCCGCAGGAGGGGACGATGAACAGCCTTCATATCGCTATGGTTTCCTTCCTGACCGCGTGCCTCGTGCCGGCATCGGCCCTGGCCGCCCCGGCCGCCCCACAGGACCAGGCGCCCTGCACCACCAGGAGCGAGTGCGATGCGCGCCAGGACGCCATCGACATGAAAAATCGCCGCGACGCCTGGAACGCCAACGTCAAGCGCGAGGAGGATTACGCCACCCAGCGCGCGCAGCTGCGCGCCCAGGCGAGGGCCGACGCCAACAACGGCCGGATCTCGCGCGCGCAGGCGATCATGCACCGCCGCCACGTCGCCGCGAACACCGACTGAACGGCCCCTCTCATGCAAGGATCTGACGATGGCGAACGGCTTCTATTCTGCGATCGCAGCGAGCGTCGCGCTCTGCGTCGCCAGTGTCCCGGCCCCCGCGCTGGCGGCGGGCTTCACGCCCGAGGGCCATCAGCACTGGCTCGAAGCCGTGCAAGGCCTGATCGCCGCGACCAGCGCCGAAGCCGAGGACATGACCGCGCCATGCAAGGGCTTCAGTACGTTGAGCGGCAGTGCGGAAATCCGGAAGGAATATTTCCAGGTGCCCAGGTGGGCGGTCAACGCCCATGCGCAGACCTGCTATGCCTTCGTCATCGTGGCCAAGGGCGGCAAGGGCTTCATGCACACGAATGCCGGCGATGCGTGCAAGGTCATTAAGTCCGCGGTCGGTGAGTTGGGCAAGGCGAAAGCGGGCATCGATCCCGATGACGTCGTCGCGGCGGCCGGCCAGCTCAAGAGCGCCCTGACGTCGCTCGCCGCCGACTTCAAGGACGCCAAGGCCTGCAGGTTCGGCTGAGCCGCCATTCCATAGGGAGCCTGCCGATGCGTACCCCGCCCCTGCTGACCGCCATCGCGCTGGCCGCCTGGGCGCTGGCCGGAACCGCGCAGGCCGCGCCGCGCGGCTCGATCGAATGCCCGATGCGCGCGATCTCCGGCAAGGATCGCGCCGCGCTCGGTGCGTCGATGATCAAGGACGCGAACGCCGCCGATGCCCTCACCGCCGCGCACGACTTCATTGCCGGCGTGGCAAAGCCGTGCGCCAGGGCGAACGGCTGGGGTGCGGATCAGATCGACAATGCGATCGCGTGGGCGGAATGGAAGCTGATGGCCGACGAGCTTCAGCGAGAAAGCGGATTGACCGCCGCCGACCTCACGATCATGCGCGCCTATGTCGACGCGGACGCCACGCGGGCCGGCGGCCTCGACCACCTCTCGTCGTTTCAGCGGACGAAGCTGTTCGACGACCTGCACCAGCGCGGCGTGCGCCTGCGCGACGGCGGGGACACCGCCGACCAGACGCTGGAAGTCATGATATTGCTCCACGAGATGCGCGTCCAGGAGGCGGCGTTCGCGCGCTCCTGAGCGACGGCTTTTCGGTTCGTGCCAGACCAGCCCCACGCCGGCGCACCACCGCCCGCTTCACCCCGGTTCTCCACCATGGGTCTGCGCGATCCGGGACCGCGGCCGGACCTCATGGTCGTCGCCCCGCGTCGCGACCGAGGTCAACGCGGCTTCGCGTCAATGGCCGCCCTCGACCCAACGGATGCCCGCGTCGCGGAACGCGTCGGCCAACGCCGCTTCGAGATCCAGCGACTCCCACCCTTGGAGCGGGTTGAGATGCGCCACCAGGTCCGGCAGCAGCCGCACACCGAAGCGCCTCACCGCCCCGCTCGCCTTGTAACCGCTCTTGTGCTGATCGAACCGCCAATCCGGATCGCGCGACGTCTGTCCGACGTACAGCCCCCAAGGCTCTCGGCGCGCCGGATCGTGGAGCAAGACGACATAAACAGAATGCCCTGCCCCCGCCGCCCCTGCCGTCGTCGCCCCCAACGCCCTCGCGGCGCTGATCGCCCTGCTCATCAGATCGGTCCGGTCACCAACCTTCCTTAGCACGTTTCGGTGTGCGCGCGACGCCAGAACAGCCGGTGCGGCGCTGCTCCAGCGCCGCACCGGTTCGATCAGAACACCGTTCTGACCTTCGGTTCGCGATCCCAGATACGACCGGCCGCCGCGGCATCGACATAGGTGCTGGCATCGGTGGCCTTCGCCAGAGCGATCACCCCGGCGTCGTCCTCCACCCCGGCCGCGTCGAGCAGCGGCTGCGCCGCCGCCGTATGGCCGATGACCTTCAGATGCGCGAAGGCATCGTGGACCCACGCCACCGCCGCCGCTTCGCCCAGCAGCGCCGTCACGCCCGCGTCCGACACCGCGAGCACGACGGTGTCGAACAACACCGACGGGCCGCCCGCTAGCTGGTGGTCGGCCGCGAGCTTGCTGCCGTCGCTCAGCGTCACGCCGCCGAGCTTGGGCGCGACGATCTTCACCACCGCCTTCATGTCGGTCGCAGCCTTCGTCACGGCGGCGATCAGCTTCGCGTCCGCGCCGTCGGTAACGAGGCAGCCGATCACCCGCCCCTCCAGCGTCGGCGTCGCCCGCGCCAGGATGCTGAGCCTGGGCGACGTCGCCAGGTCGCTGCGCGCTTCGACGGTCGTCGCCGCCGGCTCGATCGGGTCGTCATGCCCCAGTCCGGCGGCGACGCGCTGGCCGAGGTCGGGCAGGATGTTGACCAGATGCCCCAGCATCGCGGCGCGTACGATCGCCGCCTCGACCTTGCTGAGCTCGAAGATCAGCGCCGCGACGATGTGGTTCTGCTCGGGCTCGGTCTGGCTTTCGAAGAACATCCGCGCCTGGCTGTAATGGTCGGCGAACGTCTCCGACCGTTCGCGGACCTTGGCGCCCTCGGTCGGCGCGGCGAAGCTGCGGAAGCCGCGCGCCTGGCTTTCGCGCGGGCCGGTCGGATCGAGCAGGCTCGGCGTGTAGGTCACGCGTTCGGGCTGGACGAGCGTCTGCATGTGGCCGTCGCGCTGCATGTTGGCGAAGGGGCATTTCGGCGCGTTGATCGGGATCTGGGTGAAGTTGGTCGATCCCAGCCGCTTCAACTGCGTGTCGAGATACGAGAAATGCCGCCCGTGCAGCAGCGGATCGTCGGAGAAGTCGATGCCCGGGACGACATTCTGCGTGCAGAACGCGACCTGCTCGGTCTCCGCGAACACGTTGGCGGCGTTGCGGTCGAGCACCAGCCGGCCGATCGTGCGCAGCGGCACGACCTCTTCCGGGATCAATTTGGTCGAGTCGCGATAATCGAAGTCGAAGTCGGCCGCCTCTTCCTCGGTGAAGAGCTGGACGCCCAGCTCCCATTCCGGAAAGTCGCCCATCTCGATCGCATTATACAGGTCGCGGCGATGGAAATCGGGATCGGCGCCGTTGATCTTGACCGCCTCGTCCCACACCACCGACTGGATGCCGAGCTTCGGCGTCCAGTGGAACTTGACGAAGGTCGACCGACCCTCGGCGGTGACGAGGCGGAAGCTGTGGACGCCGAAGCCCTGCATCATCCGCACCGAGCGCGGGATGGTGCGGTCCGACATCTGCCACATCACCATATGCATCGCCTCCGGCGTCATGGCGATCCAGTCCCAGAAGGTGTCGTGCGCCGACGCCGCCTGCGGGAAGCCGCGGTCGGGCTCTTCCTTCACCGCATGGGCGAGGTCGGGAAACTTCATCGCGTCCTGGATGAAGAACACCGGGATGTTGTTGCCGACGATGTCCCAATTGCCCTCGGTCGTGTACATCTTGACCGCGAAGCCGCGCACGTCGCGCGCGAGATCGGCGGAGCCGCGGTTGCCGGCGACGGTCGAGAAGCGGACGAACACCGGCGTCCGCACCCCGACCTCGGACAGCACCGCCGCCCGGGTCAGGTCGCCGAGGCTGTCGGTCAGCTCGAAGAAGCCGTGCGCCGCCAGCCCACGGGCATGGACGACGCGCTCGGGAATGCGCTCGTGGTCGAAGTGGAAGATCTTCTCGCGGAGGATGAAATCCTCCAGCAGCGTCGGCCCGCGCGGGCCGGCCTTCAGCGAATTGTGATCGTCCGCGACGGCGGTGCCGTGGTTGGTGGTCAGCACCTTGCCATCGGCGGCGGCGACCTGATGGAGTTCGCCGCCCGCGCCGACGACGGTGTCGGCGGCGGGGCCGGCGGCGGGCGGCGGGGCCTTGGCCGGCGCCTTCTTGTCGGCCTGCACGGCGTTCTTCGGATGATGGGGCACGCTCTTCTCCAAGTCGGCGCTCACCGGGCGAGCGGAGCGGAGGGTATGGACCATCTATCGGCGCGGCACGCTGCTTCGGATCAAGGCCGCGCCATTTTGCGGTTGCCGGATACGTTGTTAATGAAAAACCGGCGCTTCATTAACCCCGGCGAAGGAGCACCGCGCCCGGCGCGATAGTGTCTCTCGCACCGGCGACCGGGAGCCGGGCGCTCCCGCCGGCCAGGGGGCCATCATGACCGAGCGCGATCACGCCTATCACCACGCCCGCGCCGCCGCCGAACGCGCGGCGGCGGCGAAGGCGACGTCGGAGGCGGCGCGAACGATCCATCTCGCGCTCGCGCAGCTCCACGCCGATCGCGTTCCGCAACGGGCCGTGCCCGCCCCCCGGCGCTGGCAACGCCAGGGCGCGTCGGTGCGATCGTCGCTGGTCGACCACGAGGACGCTGGCCGTGCATCGCCGCCCGCCATCTGATACCGTCCCCGGACAGGGTCGGGACAGGAGTCGAAGATGGGCGTGACGGGAATCGGCGGCTTCTTCTTCCGCGCAGGGGATCCGGACGGCTTGCGCGACTGGTATGCCGAACATCTCGGCGTCGGCTCGGCCCCGTACGGATCGTGGGAGACGCAGGCGGGGCCGAGCGTCTTCGCGCCGTTCGCCGCCGACACCGATTATTTCGCCGCCGATCGGCAATGGATGCTCAACCTGCGCGTCGACGGCCTCGATGCCCTGTGCGCGGGCCTGCGCGCCGCCGGCATCGACGTCGTCACCAGGCCCGAATGGGACATGCCGGGCGTCGGCCGCTTCGCGCGTATCCACGATCCCGAGGGCAACCCGATCGAGCTGTGGGAGCCCGACGCGGCGGGATGATGCGTACCCGCATCGGCGTCCGCCGCATTTGTTGACAGCATGGATGTAGGAAAGGCGCTTTCCGGCGACTGTCAGGCGGGGGGCAGATCGATGCTCAGGCTCGCATGGATTGCCCCCAGCAGCGCCAGCGACTCGCGCATCGCCGCCGGCGTGTCGCCCAGATCCTCGGCGATCTCCGCCTTCACTTCGGCGGCGGTCTCGACGATCTCGACCGCGTCCGCGACGCTCAGCGCCGATCGCGCGACGAGGCCGTGCAACAGGCTTTCCACCAGCAAAAGCGCCGCCTGCCCCATCGGGTCGGGGCTCGACACCCGCGACCCGGCGTGCGCGTCGCGGCGCGGCGCCTCGTTGTCGTTCAGCGGCAGGTCGGTCATCGCGGGCGCTCCGGTCAGGCGAAAGCGCTAGCGTCTTCCAGCCGCCGGAGCCTTGAACGTGGCCGACGATGTAGCGGGACTAGCAGACCCGCCGCCAAGCTGCGCGGATGCAGATCAACATCCTATAATAAGTATTGTCTATATGCAGCGCCCGCAAAGTCGGCGATGCTCGCTCGATGAGCAACCGCTTCATCGACAAATTGAACACGCTCGCGCCGCTGGGCGACGAAGCCATCGCCGCGATGGAGAGGGCGACGACGCGGCCCCGGACGGTAGCCGCCAAGCAAGACCTCATTCGCGAGGGCGACCGGCCCGGGCCGATGTTCGTGATGATCGATGGCTGGGCCTGCCGTTACAAGATCGTGCCCAACGGCACCCGCCAGATCGTCGGCTTCCTGATGCCGGGCGACGCCTGCGACCTCCATGTCGGGCTGCTCGCCGAGATGGACCATTCGATCCGCACCCTCACCCGCGCCCACGTCGCGACGATCGACCGCGCCACCGTCGACGCGATCCTCGACCGCTACCCCCAGATCGCCAAGGCGATGTACATATCGCAGCTCATCGACGAGGGCACGATGCGCGCCTGGATCACCTCCATGGGCCGGCGCTCCAGCACCGAGCGCGTCGCGCACCTGATCTGCGAGCTGTACCTGCGCGCGAAGAACGTCGGCATGATCGTCGAGCCGGTTTTCACCCTGCCGCTGTCGCAGGTGCTGCTCGCCGATGCGCTCGGCATGACCCCGGTTCACCTCAACCGCATCGTCCGCGAACTCCGCCTCGCCGGGGCAATGAAACTGGAGCGCGGCAGCGTCGAGATCACCGACCCGGTCAAGCTTGCCCAGCTCGCCGGCTTCGACGAGAACTACCTCCACCGACGGCAACGGCTGGCGGCGTAGCGGATGGTCTTTTCGGCGGGGGCATTCCAATCCGCCGAACCATAACCTTCTTTAAGCCGGCGCGGCCGGGTCGGGTCCATCGGGGAATGCCTTCAAGGCAATCTCCCTCGCGCCTGGGCCGACCCTCCCCCCTCCCGGGTCGGCCCACCTTTCCACGGGGTCAGGCGAACCCCCTCACCCGCGCACCCGTCGTTTTCATCACCTCGGTCACCCCCCACACCATCGCGTCGGCGCGGTCGGGGCTGTTGCCCGGCCCTTCATAGTCGCCCCCCGCGATCATCCCGAGCAATTGCGCCTCCAGCGCCGGCATCCGGCCGTGCAGCCGCACCCTGCCCGCCTCGAACAGCATCGCCACCGGCTCGGCGCGCGCCGTCTTGCCGACCGTCGCGGTGACCGGCCGCACGCGCAGGCGCGGGTCGGCGGTCAGCAGCACCGCCTTCACCATCCGGCCGCCCTGATTGGCCTCGGCGACCACCTCGTCGGCGCCATGGATCGCCGCCGCATCGGCCACCGCCCGCGCCCAGCCCTCGGGCGACCGGCTCGTGACGCTGTGATCGGCGAGCACATGCGCGACGCCATCGCCATCGCGCGCGCACGCGAGGATGCCGCAGGTGCCGTCGCCGGAGGGCGGATCGACCGCGACGAGGACCCGCTCGAACCCTCCCCGAGGAGGATCGGACAGCCGACTCGCTTCGATCAATTCAACCGTCCACAACGCCCCCGCCTCGGGCAGCAGCTCGCCGTCCAGCTCCTGCCGCCCCAGCCGCGTGCCGGCGTACATCGCCTCGACCCGCGCCTGCCATGTCGGCGACACGTGCGGATTCGCTCGCGTCGGCCCGCCCGTCACGACCGTCCCCGGTTCCGCCATGATCGTCCGCAACACCGTGCCCGCCTGCGGCGTCGTCGTCACCAGCGCGCGCGGCCGCCCGCCCAGGCGCAGGCCGAGCTGGAGCATGTCCCAGCACGCGCGCGGCTTGTCCCACTTCGCCAGCTCGTCGCACCACGCCAGGTGATGCTCCGGCCCGCGCAGCAGGTCGGGCGACGCGCCGGAGAACAGCGTCGCCTCCGCCCCGGTCGTGAAGCGCAGCCGGCGCTGGCTCGGGTGCCAGGCGTCGATCCACGGCGCGGCTACCGTCAGCAGGCCGCTGCGCCCCTCGACCATCACCCGCCGCGCATCCTCCAGCGACGCGCCGACCAGCGCGATGCTCAGCTTGCCGCCCGCCGCGATCATCCCGGTCAGCCATTGCGCGCCCGCCAGCGTCTTGCCGAAGCCGCGCCCGGCCATGATCACCCAGGTCGACCAGTCGGCGCCGTCCGGGCAGGCGGCGGGCGGCAGCTGCCCGTCGTGCGCCCATTGCGTCCAGGCGCGATCCAGTCCGTCGCTCTGTTCGATGGCGAGCGCGTGGATCGCCCGCCGCCGGTCCTCGGGCGCCACCCAGACCAGATAGTCGATCAGGTCGATGTCGCGCGGCAGCAGGCGCGGTCCCCCGGCGTCAGGCATCATCGCCCGCGCCCGCGCCCGGCCAGCCCGGCTCGCCCCGCGCGCGCCGGGCCGCCTCGATCGCCTCCAGCTTGGCCAGGATCGAGTCGCGCACCTCGTCCAGCGTGCGCGGCTGCGCGCGCCGTCCCCGCGCGAAGCCCTGCCCCGTCACGCTCGCCGAATGCATCTTGAGCAGCGACAGCGCCTCCTTCACGGTCATCGGCGCGATCGGGATGCGTGGGTCGGGCGTGCGGCCCTCGGCCGCCTCGTCCGCGCGGCGCAGCAGCGCCATCTCGATCCGGAGATAGCCCTGCGCCAGCGCCTTCTGCCAGCGCTCGGCGAACGCCGCATCGGTCCGCCGCCGCCGATAGATCGCGACGCAGCTGAAGCCGACCGCCTTCGCGGCGCGCGTGACGTTGCAGCTCGCGGCCAGTTCGTCGAGAAACCGCTCCTCGTGCGCATCGGTCCAGCGTGACCCGCTGTCGGCGAGATGCGGCCCGTTATGCCCGCCCGTCCTGATGATGATGCGCGACGGTATCTTGCTCCGCCGCTTCGCCTTGCGCCCCATGATCCACTCCCGCCATCGTTCGCGTTGTGTTCCATAGAAGCGTGCTGGTGTCAAGCATTTTGTACCGATCTGGTTCCCTATTGGGGCCCGGGTCGAACGATGTGGCTCCCATGTTGCCCCGCCGCATCGAACACGAACAGCGTCGATTCGTCGTCGTCTGGCACGAAATACGCCCGCAGCCCCGTTGCGGTCGCCTCCATCCAGAACGGGTTCTGCGTCATCGCCCGCCCCGACGGTGCCCATAGCGCCACCGGCGCCTGCCACACCGGCCGGAGGTCCGACAGATCGACCAGGTCCACGCCGCCGAGCTGAAAGGCGGGCCCATCGGGGCGGACCCGATAGTCCGCCACCCCCGCGCACAGCATCCGCCGGCCACCGGCATAATGGCAATCCTGCCAGTCGATGTAATTCCCGGGATTGGCGACCGGCGCGGCCCCCTTCCCGACCGCGCCGTCCGCGCCGACCGGCCAGCCATACACCCGCCGCGACCCCCAGTTCACCCCGACGAGCCGCTGCCCCTCGACGTCGTGGACGACGCCGCCGATATGGTCGGCGACGGTCAGCACCTTGGTCGCCGTCATCGTCGCCGGATCGACCCGATAGACGATCGCGCGGCTGTCCGGCCGATATTCCGCCACCGGCACCCAGATCGACCGGCCATCGTAATCGATGCCGCCGGGATGATAGACCGATCCCTCGCCCAGCCGGAGGTCGGCGAGCAGCCGCCCGTCGGCGGCGATCTTGAACAGATGGCCGACGCCCGCGCCGGTGTCATAGGCGTGGCCGTCGACGGGCGCGGGCAGCTTCTTCGGCAGCGTCAGGATTTCGACCGAGGACAAGTAAAATGTGTCGCCGATCCGGACCATGCCCTGCGGGTGAAAGGTCGGGAAGGACAGCCTGATCGCGGCGACGGGGGTCCATGTCGTCGCCCGCGTGAGGGACATGAAGCGCTGCGCCACCCTTGGATCGCTCGGCCCAGCCGCCGCGACGAGGAGCGCCGCCGCCAGCGCCGCCGTTAATGCCCTCATCACCATCGCTCTCCTCCTTTGTCACGCCGGCCTCGTGCCGGCGTCCACTTCGGAACAAGCTGCACGGCCCGAGTCTTCTTGCCGAATTAGCTTCGACGACCATGGCTGCTCAGACGAGCCCGGCATGACCGAAGACACTAAGCCGAGGCCGCCCGCCGCCACCCCAAGCGCCGCCCCGCGACGATCGACCGCCACGCCCATTCCACCGGCGCGATCGCGAACCGCTCCACCCACCAGACCGCGAGCACCAGCAGCACCGCATCGATCGCCAGCGCGGTCAGCATCAGCGCCGCCCAGCCCTGCCGCCCGTACAGCGCGAAGCCCCACGGCGGGTACAGCACCCACATGGTCACCAGCGTCTGGAGGACATAGAGCGTCAGCGCCGTCCGCCCCGCCGCCGCGAACGGCCGCAGCCAGCGCGCCCCCGCCGCGCTCGCCGCGAGCAGCGTGACGAGTCCGACATGCCCCAGCGTCATCAGCAATCGCGCATATTCGCCGAACGGGAAGGCGAGGCTGGGCAGATGATCGAAGCGGGTCAGCACGTATGCGCCCCACAGCCGCAGCGGCAGGCCCAGGCCATAGCCGATCAGCGTCAGGCGCACGTAGAAGCGGCGGCTGCGCAGGCCCTGGAGGATGCCGAGCTTGAACAGCGCCGCGCCGATCAGCATCGTGCTCGCCGCCTCCCAGACGAACAGCGGCTCCAGCCCCATCTTCTCCATCGCGATGAAGCTGCCCCACAGCGACGTCACCCAGGTCCGCGCACCGCCGGTCCGCGCCTTGTCCTCCGCCGCGACGATCGCCTGCGTTTCGCGGCGGTCCCTGGCGCGCTCGGCCTGCTTCCTGGCGAAGTCGGCCAGCGTTGCGCGCTCGGGCGCGGTCGGGGTGCCGCCCGCCGCCTGCCTGGCGCGGATCTCGGCGACCTCGTGGCGCTGCATCTTGGCCATGACGACAGCGGTGCCGCCGCCGAACAGTTGCAGCGTCGCCAGCCCGAGCCCGATCGTGAGCAGCAGGCGGGGGCGCAGCCGGCGGAACCCCATGGCCGCCAGCGCCGCGAGGGCATAGGTGTGCAGGATCTCGCCGGGCCACAGCAGCACGAAGACATGCGCCAGCCCGAACGCGAGCAGCACGACGTTGCGCCACGCATAGGCGCGCCCGGCGACGCGCCCGGTCAGGATCACCATCCCGGCGCCGAACAGCATCTCCAGCAGGCACCGCGCCGTGCCCTCGCCGAGCACGTCCTTCGCCCACCACGCCGCCCGGTCGATGCCGCTCCACCCCAGGGCGCGCGGATCGCCCAGCATGATCGCGTTGAGCGCCCCCCCCATCGCCTCAACGTTCATAAACAATACCCCAAACACCCCAATCCCGCGCAGGATGTCGAGGATCGCGAGGCGCGGCGCTCCTTCGGGGTCCGCCGCCGTGGTGGGCGCGGTATCGGTCATCGTCCTGTCCCCCTGCGTCGACAGGTAGAAACGAGAAAGGGCGCGGAAGCCAGTGCCTCCGCGCCCCGTCGGACCTGCATGGTCGAACCGCCTACTCGGCGGCGACGGTGCCCTTGGCCGGCCGCGTGTCGCGACGCTCGGCGATACGCGCCGACTTGCCGGTGCGGCCGCGCAGATAATAGAGCTTGGCGCGACGGACGGCGCCCTTGCGGATGACGTCGATCGAGTCGATCGACGGCGAATAGAGCGGGAAGACGCGCTCGACGCCCTCGCCGAACGAAATCTTCCGGACAGTGAAGGAGGAGCCCATTCCCTTGTTCGAGCGCGCGATACACACGCCCTCATAGGCCTGGACGCGGCTCCGCTCGCCCTCGACAACTTTCACGCCGACCTTCAGGGTATCGCCGGGGCGGAACTCGGGAATGGCGCGGGCGGCGGTGAGCTTCTCGATCTGCTCCGCCTCGATCTGCTGAATCAGGTTCATGTGTCGTCTTCCATCTCGTTCTGCGCGCCAGAGGGCGACTGGACCCGAGCGCCCTCATGACGCTCCCAAAGGTCCGGCCGCCGTAGCCTTGTATCCTCGACCGCTTTGGCATGACGCCAGGCGGCGATGTTCGCGTGATTCCCAGACCGCAGAATTTCAGGAACCGAGCGCCCCTCCCATGTTATGGGACGGGTATAATGCGGGTATTCGAGCAGCCCCGTCTCGAAGCTCTCGTCCACACCGCTATCCGGCGCGCCCATTACGCCCGGCAGCAGCCGGATGCAAGCATCGAGCAAGGTTAGCGCGGCGACCTCGCCCCCGGACAGGACATAGTCGCCGATCGACACTTCCTCGATCGCACGGGCCTCGAACAGCCGCTCGTCGAATCCCTCGAACCGCCCGCACAACAGGACGACGCCTGGCCCCGCGGCAAGGTCGCGCGCCAACGTTTGCGTCAGCGGACGGCCGCGCGGGGTGAGCGCGATCGCGGGGCGCCCGTCCGCGACGCTGTCGAAGGCCGCGGCAACTACATCGGCGCGCAACACCATCCCCGCCCCGCCCCCTGCCGGCGTGTCGTCCACAGAGCGATGCCGGTCGGTCGCGAAGTCGCGGATCTGCACTGCTTCACACGACCATCGCCCCTCCGCCAGCGCCCTGCCCGCGAGCGAATGACCTAGCGGACCGGGAAACATCTCTGGATACAGCGTCAGGACGCTGGCGGCGAAGGTCACTGGGTCCAATTCTCGACGCGCAGCGACGGAATGTCGGCGTAATCGCGCTCGTTATTGGTCGCCACGGCAACCCCCAGACTGACAGCATGGGCCGCCAGCAATCTGTCGAAGCGCGCTCGCCTGAACGGCAAAGTCGCATAGGCTCTTGCCGCCGTCTCATCGAACGGCAAGATCGGTACCTGTGCCAGGAAGAGCTCAAGCACGTCCGACGGCGGCGGCTTGCCAAGCGCCGCGCCGAGCATGATTTCTGCGAAACTGATTGCGGAGAGACCGATCTCGCCCGGCGAAAAGCTCTCGATCCTGCCCCTCAAGGCAGGATAATCACCCTCCATTGTATATAATACGATATCGGCGTCGATGAGAAAACGAAGCATCAGTCGATCGCGACGCGACCAGCCGATTGCGCAAGCGCGCTCGGTCGATCTTCGAACTCCTTTTCTTCTGCCGTAAGATGGCGGAGTCCTGGAGCGGCCCCCCAGATGCCCGTCAAGTCGATCTTGCGCTTGGGCTGAACGACCGGCTCGAACGCGAACTTGCCCGCGTCCTCGCGAACGACCATCTCCGTGCCCTCGACGATGCCCAAGGCCTTGGGCAGGCGTAGTGCGACCGAATTGCCCGACTTGAACACCTTGGCCTTGTATTCGTTACCCATGACGGCTCCTCCGTGCATACAGGACGTATATACATCATGCGTGAATCACAAGTCTGATGGACGATTGCATCATCATCGGCGGGGGGCCGGCCGGGCTGACGGCGGCGATCTATCTTACCCGCTTCCATCTCAAGGTCCGGCTGTTCGATTGCGGGTCGAGCCGGGCGGCGATGATCCCCTGTACGCGCAACCATGCCGGCTATCCCGAGGGCATTCCGGGGGTCGATCTGCTGCTGCTCATGCGGCGGCAGGCGGAGCGATACGGAGCAGTGCGCGAGGCGGTGGAGGCGACTGGGATCGAGCGGGATGGCGAGGGTTTCGTGGTGATCGCGAACGATAAGCGTCACCTTGCGCGCTCCGTATTGCTCGCCACGGGCGTCGTGAACCATCGGCCCGAGATGGATCGCGACACGCACGATCGCGCGCTCGCGACCGGGCTGCTGCGCTATTGTCCGATCTGCGACGGCTATGAGGTGACCGACAAGCGCGTCGGCGTGATCGGCACGGGTGACCACGGGATGCGCGAGGCGCTGTTCCTGCGCGGTTATACCAAGGACGTGACGCTGGTTGCGCCGGGGGCCGCCCATGAACTTGACCCGAGCTGTCAGGCCAGGCTCGACGAGGCGGGCATCGCGCATGTCGACGGGCCGTGCGGCGGGTTCGCGATCGAGGAGGATCAGTTCGCCTTCGACACGGCGAGCGGGCGGCTCAGCTTCCACAGCGTCTATCCCGCGATGGGCTCACGCATTCGGTCGAAGCTGGCGGTCGATGCGGGCGCGCGGGCAAGCGAGGACGGCTGCCTGGAGGTGGACGAGCACCAGCGCACCAGCGTGCCGGGGCTGTTCGCGGCGGGCGATGTCGTGAAGGGGCTAGACCAGATCAGCCATGCGATGGGCGAAGCCGGCGTGGCGGCGACGACGATCAGGAACATGCTGGCGGAGCAGCGGCCGTTGTGGCGGTGAGAAAGTTTGATCGAGTCCGACCGTCTACGTCATGCCGGCCTTGACCCGACATCGGGCGACCGTTCGATCCAACGATTGATCGCATAAACCGACCCGGATTAGCCCCGGCTCAAGGCCGACATGATAGACATCAGGCTTCCGCAAAGGCAGGATCGAGAATTAGACGCTCAGCATTCCACTCGGGCACGGCCTCGGGCCTGAGCGGGACCATGAAGGTCTTGCCGTTGGGGCGTTCGATCTCGATTACGTCCCCCGCCCCGAAATTTTCGACGGCGGCGATGCAACCGACCCCGACGCCGTCCGGCGTCATCACGGGAAGGCCGATCAGGTCAGCGTGGTAATATTCGCCCTCGCCCAGCGGCGGGAGGTCGACGCGAGAAATGGTCAGCGTCGTGCCCCGTAGTGCCTCGGCGGCGGTGCGATCGGCGACCTGCGCGAAAAGGGCGATGTTGCCGCGCAGCGCGACGAGCGTCAGCGCGCCGTTATTGAACGAGGCGTAGCGCGCCAAGTCGTCGGTGAAGAGCTTGAGCTTGACCTCACCGCCGAGCCCATGCGCGCCCATGACGGCGGCGAGCGTGACCCGCCCCGTCTCAGTGCGCGATTCAAGCTTTGGACGAGCCGGGTTGCTCAGGCGGGATGTCATCGCCGCCTTCGGCGGGTTCTTCGGCCGAGAGCCCCTGATCGGTGGCGTCCTCGTCGTCATCGGCGGCAGTGCGCGGGTCGGGGTCGGTGGGCGAGTTCGCGGCCATCATACGCTCCTGAAGCTGATCGCTCCCAAACGCATGGTGGCCGCGAAAGACTCACTTCTCTTCGGTCGCTTCGGCGGTCGCAGGCGCTTCCTCGGCGGTCGCTTCGACGACGGCATCTGCCTCCGGGGTCGGCTCTTCACTGGCGGCCTCGACCTCGGTCGCGACAACCTGCTCGGCCTCGGCCGGCGTGTCCTCGACCGGCTCCGGCGCCGGCGCCGCCTTGGCCTCGGCCGCCGCTTCCTCGGCTGCCTTCAGTTTCTCCGCACGCTCCTCGGCGCGCTCCGTAGCCTTCTCGCCCGGCTTGCCCTTGTTGGGGTTGCTGCGCGCAGCGCGCTCCTTGACGCCGGCGACGTCGAGGAAACGGGCGACGCGATCAGTCGGCTGCGCACCGACGCTCAGCCAATGCTTCGCACGATCGGCGTCGAGCTGGATGCGCTGCTCATTATCCTTGGCGAGCAGCGGATTATAGGTGCCGATCTTCTCGAGATACTTGCCGTCGCGCGGCGAACGGGCGTCCGCCACGACGATGCGATAATAAGGCCGCTTCTTGGAGCCGCCGCGCGACAAGCGAATGGATAGAGCCATGGTATTCGATCCTTCTTTCTAGGTCGTCACCCCAGCGCAAGCTGGGGTCTGGTTGATTGGCGGTCCGTCGTTCGGAAAGACCCCAGCTTGCGCTGGGGTGACAGACCCAAGTTATTTCTTCTTGAGAAAGTTCTGGAAACCCGGCGGCAGGTTCTGCCCGCCCGGCAGGCCGGGCAGGCCGCCACCGGGCCCACCCATCCCCTTCATCATGTCGCCAAGCTCCGGACCGCCCATCGCGTTGCCCAGCCCGCCAAGACCGCCGCCCGGGCCACCCTTGCCGAGCATGGCCAGCATCCCCTTGATGCCGCCCATCTTCTTGAGCTTCTTCATCGCGCCGGCCATCTCCTGGTGCATCTTCAGGAGCTTGTTGACCTCCTGCACCGTCGTGCCGGAGCCCTTGGCGATACGGATCTTGCGCTTGGCGTTGATGATCTCGGGCTTGGTACGCTCCCTGAGCGTCATCGATCCGATTACCGCGTCCATGTGAACGAGCATCTTGTCTGCACCTGGCGTCGCGTCCATCGCGGCTTGCGCCTTCTTCATCCCCGGGATCATGCCCGCGAGCGCGCCAAGGCCGCCCATTCGGCTCATCTGCGCCAGCTGCGCGCGCAGATCGTTCATGTCGAACTGACCCTTGGCCAGCTTGAGCGCCATGCGCTCGGCATCCTCCTGCTGGATGCTCTCGGCGGCGCGTTCGACCAGCGAGACGACGTCGCCCATGCCCAGGATGCGGCCCGCGACGCGATCGGGATGGAAGGCTTCAAGCGCATCCATTTTCTCGCCGGTGCCCGCGAACTTGATCGGCTTGCCGGTGACCGCGCGCATCGACAGCGCCGCGCCACCGCGCGCGTCGCCATCCATCCGCGTCAGCACGATGCCGGTCAGCGGCACCTGATCGGCGAAGTTGCGCGCGACGTTCACCGCGTCCTGGCCGGTCAGCGAGTCGACGACAAGCAGGATTTCCTGCGGCCGCGTTACCTCGGCGACCGCCTGCATCTCGTCCATCAGCGCCTGATCGACGTGGAGCCGACCCGCGGTGTCGAGCATCAACACGTCGAAGCCCTGAAGCTTCGCGGCCTGGACCGCGCGCCGCGCGATGTCGACGGGCTGCTGACCGGCGACGATCGGCAGCGTCTGGACGTCGGTCTGCGTGCCCAGCGTCGCGAGCTGCTCCTGCGCGTTGGGGCGGTTGACGTCGAGCGACGCCATCAGGATCTTCTTGCCGCCGCGCTCCTTGAGGCGCTTGGCGATCTTGGCGGTCGTGGTCGTCTTGCCCGAGCCTTGCAGGCCGACCATCATCACGATCGCGGGCGGCGCGACGTCGAGGTTGAGCTCGCTCTCGTCCGCGCCGAGCATCGCGACGAGTTCGTCGTGGACGATCTTCACGACCTGCTGCCCCGGCGTGACCGAGCGGAGCACGTTCTGGCCGATCGCCGCCTCGGTGGCGCGATCGGTAAAGTCACGCGCGACGGGCAGCGCGACGTCGGCCTCGAGCAGGGCCACGCGCACTTCGCGCATCGCCGCACGCACGTCCGCCTCGGTCAGTGCACCCCGGCCGCGCAGGCGGTCGAAGACGCCGCCAAGGCGATCGCTAAGGCTTTCGAACATCTACCCTTCACTCCTCATGCCGCCAACGCAAGAAACGCCGGCGGACGAAACCTCGTCAGCCGGCGGGCCCCCGAGGGCGCTTGGATTCAGGCGTTCAACAGCGGAACGTGGATTGGCGTATAGTGGGTTAGCCCGCGAAAGGCAATTCCCTCGCCCCGTCATGCCGGCCTCATGCCGGCATCCACGGCTGCAAATGGCGTGATCGTCCAAGATGACTCGCGATGGCGTGATGAGGCTTGGAGTCAACGCCGGCGCGAGGTCGCGTGACGGAGGAGGTGACTTCCCCCCTGCCCGCCCCTAGATCGCCGCTCATGTTCTCTCCCCAACCCGAGATCATCACGCTCGGCTGCCGCTTAAACCTCGCCGAGAGCGAGAGCATCCGGGCGATGTTGGCAGGCCGCGACGCTGTGGTCATCAATAGCTGCGCGGTCACGGGAGAGGCGGTCAAGCGGACGCGCTCCGCGATCCGACGCGCCCGACGTGCCCGGCCGGATGCGGAACTGATCGTGACGGGCTGCGCGGCCACGATCGACCCGGCAGGATTTGTGGCGATGGCGGAAGTCGACCGGGTCGTCGCCAATGACGTCAAGACGGCGGCCGCGAGCTGGACGGCGGCGGGAATGGCGCCGACGGTCGCGTTCGCGGGTCATGCGCGGGCGTTCGTCGAAGTGCAGAACGGGTGCGATCACCGCTGCACCTTTTGCGTCATCCCGTTCGGACGCGGGGCGAGCCGCTCCGTACCGGTCGAGACGGTTGTCGCGCGGATCGCCGGGCTGGTCGCGGCCGGGCATCACGAAGTGGTGCTGACGGGGGTGGACGTGACGAGCTATGGCCTCGATCTGCCGGACGCGCCGACGCTGGGACTGTTGGTCGAGCGCATTCTGCGCGATGTGCCGGGGCTGGCGCGGTTGCGGCTGTCGTCGCTCGATTCGGTGGAGATCGACGACCAGCTGTTCGACCTCATTACCAGCGAGGCGCGGGTGATGCCGCATATCCATCTGTCGCTCCAGGCGGGTGACGATCTGGTGCTCAAGCGGATGAAGCGACGGCATTCGCGGGCGCAAGCAGTGGTGCTGGTCGATCGACTCAAGTCGCGGCGGTCCGAGATGGCCATCGGCGCGGATCTGATCGCGGGATTCCCGACCGAGGACGCGGCGATGGCAGCTGCGACGCTGGCATTGATCGACGATGCCGACATCGTCCACGCGCACATCTTTCCCTACTCTCCGCGCGCCGGCACTCCGGCGGCGCGAATGCCGCAGGTGGAACCCGAGCTGCGACGCGAGCGCGCGGCGCAGCTGCGGGCGGCCGGGGCGGGGCGGAAGGCGGCGTGGTTGAAGGAGTTGGTCGGAACGGTGCAAGAAGTGCTGGTGGAGCGGCCGGGCAATCAGGGCCACGCGCCGGGCTTTGCAGAGGTGCGGCTGCCCTCCCCCGCCACGCCGGGACAGATTGTGTCGCTACTGATCGTCGCGGCGACTGACACGCACCTGATCGGCGCGGCGGCATGACCGACCAGCGTTCGTGGCACGACAAGCTGATCGGCGGGTTTCGGCGCACGTCCGACCGCCTCGTCGGCAATCTCGCCGGGCTCGGCGCGGGCCGGCTCGACGAGGCGCAGCTCGACGACATCGAGGAAGCACTGATCGCGTCCGACCTGGGGCCGGCGACCGCAGCGCGCATACGTGCGCGGCTGGCGGAGGTCGGGGTCGAGCGGAACATGGAGGAGCTCGGCATCCGGCTCGTCGTCGCCGAAGAGGTCGAGCGCGCGCTGATCCCCGTCGCCAAGCCGCTGGAGATTGCCGCCTTCCCCCGGCCACAGGTGATGCTAGTGATCGGCGTCAACGGCTCGGGCAAGACGACGACGATCGCCAAGCTGGCGCATCTGTTCGCCGAGCAGGATTATCAGGTGATGCTGGCTGCCGGGGACACCTTCCGCGCCGCCGCCATCGGCCAGCTCGCGACCTGGGCGGAGCGCGCCGGCGTGCCCATCTTATCGGGCAAGGAAGGCGGCGACGCTGCCGGGATCGTGTTCGAGGCGGTCAGGCAGGCGACGCAGATCGGCACCGACGTGCTAATCGTCGATACCGCCGGGCGGCTTCAGAACAAGCGCGAGCTGATGGACGAACTGTCGAAGATCCGGCGCGTACTGGGGCGGCTCAACCCGGCATCGCCGCATGACGTCGTGCTCGTGCTCGATGCCACGACGGGGCAGAATGCGCTCAACCAGATCGAGGTGTTTCGCGACGTCGCGGGCGTCACCGGGCTGGTGATGACCAAGCTCGACGGCACCGCACGAGGCGGCGTGCTCGTGGCGGCGGCGGAGCGCTTTGGCCTGCCGATCCACGCGATCGGCGTCGGCGAGGGCATGAGCGACCTGCGCCCCTTCAATGCATGCGAAGTGAGTCGGATCATCGCCGGCGTGGACGAGGTACGCAAGTGAACGACGCCCGCCCCCGCCCCGCCCCGCCCGCGGGGCTCAACCTCGCGCTCGATTACGGGCCGCTGGTGATCTGGTTCGCCGCGACCAAATTCGCCGGCCCGTTCACCGGCACCTTCGCCTTCATGGTCGCGATCAGCGTCGCGGTCATCGTGTCGAAATGGAAGTTGGGCCGCGTGTCGCCGATGCTGTGGCTGTCCGCCGTGCTGGTTATGGGGTTCGGCGGGCTGACGCTGTGGCTGCGCGACCCGAAATTCATCCAGATCAAGCCGACCGCAATCTATCTGTTGCTGTCCGGCACGCTGTTCGGGGGCCTGCTGATGGGGCGGCCGTTGCTCAAATATCTGCTGGAGGCGGGCTTTCACGGGTTGAGCAATCGCGGCTGGTCACTGCTGAGCCGGAACTGGGCGTTCTTCTTTCTCGCGATGGCGGGCCTGAACGAGGTGCTGCGTGCCACGCTGACGTTCGACACCTGGCTGACGGTCAAAGTCTGGGGCCTGTCGATCCTGTCGGTCGCGTTCGGGGCGGCCAACATCCCGATGCTCGTCCGCCATGGCCTGACCATGGCGGACGATAAGGCGACAGCTTCACAGCTACCGCCCGAGTAACGTCAGGCGTCGAAGCGTTTGCCGGCTTCGTCCCAGTTGACGATGTCCCACCAGGCCTTGAGGTAGCCGGGGCGGTCGTTCTTGTAGGTCAGGTAATATGCGTGTTCCCACACGTCGTTGCCCAGGATCGGCGTGCCGGGCTCCTTGGCGTCATCCATCAGGGGGTTGTCCTGATTGGGGGTCGCGGTGACCTTGAGCGCGCCGGATGCGTCCTTGATGACCCAGGCCCAGCCCGAGCCGAACTGGCCGACGCCCTTGGCGTTGAAATCCTCCTTCAGCTTGTCGAGCCCGCCATAGGCGTCGATCGCCTCCTTCAGCGCGCCGGAAGGCTGGGTCGAGCCCTTCGGCTCCATGATCTTCCAGAAGAAATCGTGGTTCCAGAAACCGCCGCCGTTGTTGCGGACGAGCGGCGGCAGCGAGGAGATCATGCCGAGGATGTCCTCGATCGTCTTGCCTTCCAGCTTCGGGTCGGCGGCGACCCCCTCGTTCAGCTTGGCCGTATAGGCAGCGTGATGCTTGTCGTGATGGAAGGTCATCGTCTCGGCGGAGATGACGGGTTCCAGCGCGTCGTAAGCGTAGGGCAGCGGGGGGAGCTCGAAGGCCATGTCGTTCCTCGCGAAGTTGATCGGGATTGAAACGCCATTCCCTAGGCGGTCGTTCCGATCAAGTCATGGCGGCGCAGCGCATGACGGAGTTGATCGTAGCTCAGCCCCAGCGCGTCGGCGGTGGTGCGCTGGTTGAAGCGGTTCTCGGCGAGGCTGCGCGCCAGCAGATCGCGCTCGAACGTCGCGACCCGCGACTTGAAATCGGACGGACCGGAGTCGCAGGCCACGACCGGGGTGTCTTCCGCCGTCGCTGGAGTCGGCACGGACATCGGACCCGCCGAAGGGAAAGGACTACGCGGACGGTGGGGTGAAGCGAAGGGATCGAGCTCGATCGCGTCGACCGGCCCCTCCTCGTCCCAGCGATAGACGGCGCGCTCCACGACGTTGCGCAGCTCACGGACATTGCCGGGCCAGCCATAGGTAAGAAGTTGGTCCATCGCGGCCGGCCCGAACCCCGGCCAGCGCGTCCAGCCGAGTTCGGCGGCCATGCGGCGGCCGAAATGGTCGGCGAGCACCGCGACGTCGCCGACGCGCGCGCGCAGCGGCGGCAGCGTCAGCACCTCGAAGCAGAGCCGGTCGAGCAGGTCGGCGCGGAACTCACCCGCCTCCACCTTGTCGGGCAGATGTTCGTTGGTGGCGGCGACGATGCGGACATCGACGCGGATCTGGCGCGACGAGCCGATGCGGGTGATCTCGCCATATTCGACCGCGCGCAATAGCCGGTCCTGCGCCGCCATCGACAGGGTCCCCAGTTCGTCGAGGAACAGCGTTCCCCCATCCGCCTCCTCGAAACGGCCCTGCCGCGACTTGCTCGCGCCGGTGAACGCGCCCGCCTCATGGCCGAACAGCTCGGCCTCGATCAGCGTCTCTGGCAGCGCGGCGCAGTTCATGATCACCAGCGGCTGATCCCAGCGCGGCGACAGGCGATGAAGGCGTTCGGCGACCAGCTCCTTGCCCGTCCCGCGCTCGCCGATCACCAGCACCGGGCGGTCGAGTGCGGCGGCGCGGCTCGCGCGCTCCAAGGCGTCGAGGAAGGCGCCCGACTGGCCGATGAATTGAGTCGCACGCTCCGCCACGACCGATCTGTGGCGCTAATTCCCAAGAGTTGGCAAGTCTTGAGCCGGCCTGTTGCGGCGGAGAAGAGGCAAGTTACTGTTTCTAGGACATATTCCAAATTGGCACGACAGGTGCAGTGCTTTCGGCAATCCGCCATGCAGCGGTTCGACAGGTTCAAGGAGCAAGCACATGTCCGACTTCACCCGCACCCTTACCGCCGTCGTCGCGACCGTCGTGATGAGCGTCGTGTGCCTCGCCGGCGCAGTCGGCCCTGCCCAGCCGGGCGCGGGCAAGGCGGCGGTCGCGATGGCCGCGAAGTTCGTCGCGTGATACAGGAAGCGGCAATTGAGCACCGCCCCCGGCGACTGCCGGCGGCCTTTCGCCAAGAGATCAGGAGCTTTTCCGCGATGAGCATTTTTTCCCGGACCCGCGACATCATCGCCGCGAACGTCGCGGACATGCTGGAAAAGGCGGAAGACCCGGCCAAGATGATCCGTATGGTCATCCTGGAAATGGAGGAGACGCTGGTCGAGGTCCGGGCCTCCGCCGCCCGCACCATCGCCGACCAGAAGGAAATGCGCCGTCATATCGTCAAGCTCGACCAGTTGCAGGACAGCTGGACCGAGAAGGCGGAGCTGGCGCTCTCCAAGGACCGCGAGGATCTGGCCAAGGCGGCGCTCGTCGAGCGGCAGAAGGCGTCCGACATGGCCGAGCAGCTTCGCGGCGAGATCGGCGTCCTCGACGATGCATTGCGCGCGTCGGAAGAGGATATCGCGAAGCTCCAGAAGAAGCTGTCCGAAGCGCGCGCCAAGCAATCCAACGTCCAGACGCGGCTGGAAAGCGCCAACAACCGGGTGAAGCTGCGCGATATGTATTCCGGCCCCAAGACGCTGGAGGCGTTCAGCCGCTTCGACGTGCTCGAGCGCCGGGTCGACGACGCCGAGGGCCGCGCGGAAGCGATGGGCCTGGGTACGGTCAAGACGCTGGAAGAGGAGATCGCCGAGCTGCGCGCCTCCGACAAGGTCGACGCCGAGCTGGCGGCGCTGAAGGCGCGGCTGAAGGGAGCCGAATAAGATGGACGGGCCCGAGTTCATGATCGCCATCACGGCGATCATCGCGATCTTCGTCGGCTTGCCCTGGCTGGTGTTTCACTACGTCACCAAGTGGAAGCAGGCGCCCAAGATCACCGTCGAGGACGAGAAACTGCTCGACGAAATGTTTCTTCTCGCCCGCCGGCTGGAGGAGCGCGTGACCACGGTCGAGCGCATCGCCGCCGCCGACCATCCCGACTGGAAGCCCGGCCTCGCCGCGCCGCAGTCATCCACCTACCAGATCGACCGGAGGAATTGAGATGTCTGGCAGTCGAACCAAGTTCTACCTGGACAAACAGAACAAGAAGTGGACGGGCGTATGCGCGGGCATCGCCGACTACACGGGGTTCGACGTCACCCTGGTCCGGATCGCGATGGTCATCCTGACGGTCGTCACCAGCGGCCAGATGGTCATCGCCTATCTGATCGCCGCGTGGCTTGCGCCGGACAAGCCGACAGGGCTGTACGACACACCCGAGGACGCGAAGTTCTGGCAGGGCGTGCGGTCCAATTCGAAGCGCTCGACCGCCGAGGTGCGCTCGACCTTCCGGGATCTCGACCGGCGGCTCGCCGATATCGAGACGCTCTATACCAGCCGCAACAGCCAGCTGGCATCTGAAATCGAGAGCCTGCGCTGAGGGCAGGCCGGCCAAGGGGAAAATACATGTCGGACCTGAGCTTTCTGGTTCCCATCGGCATCGTCGGCGCGGTGATGGCGCGGGGTGCTTTCACCACCTGGGTCAAGGCCAAGCATGGCTACCCACTGGAAGACCGCAAGGGACGTCGCCAGCGTTATCGCCACGGGTTGGAGCAAGCCTTCGTGCCCGGCCAGCAGATCGACGCCGAGCGCAAGATCGAGTTGCTGACCAGCGAGAACGAGAAGCTGACCGGGCAGGTCGGCCGGCTGGAAGAGCGGCTGCGGGTGCTGGAGCGCATCGCGACCGACCCGGCCGAACGCACCGCCCGCGAGATCGACGCGCTCCGATAGAATGCGCCAAACGCGCGGGCCGAGCGCCGGCGCACAGGGGAGAAACGACATGGAATGGGGAATATTGATCCCGGTCGCGGCCATCGTCGGTGGCCCGATCGCCTGGGCAGCCACGACCTGGATCCGCGCCAGGCACGGCTATCCGATAGAAACCGAAAAGGGCGAATTGCTCGACCGCAACGGCCTGATGTCGGATGCGCGGGAGCGGCAATTGCTGGTCGCCGAGAACGCGAAGCTGACCGGCCAGGTCGGCCGGCTGGAGGAACGGATCGCGGTACTAGAACGCATCGCCACCGACCCCGCCGAACGTACGTCACGCGCCATCGACGCGCTGCGTTGAGGAGGACGAGATGCACGAGATACAGGACAGCGGTTCCTTGATATTCATGCTGGCGTTCGTCGTGATCGGCATCCCGGTCATCCTGGGGGTCGGCAGCGAGATGCTGAAGAACTGGCTCAAGCACAAAGAGCTGATGGCAGAGAAGCTCAACGCTCAGGCGGCGGAGAAGGCCGCGCAATATGCGGCGCATACCGAGCGGCTGGAAGAGCGGGTGCGGGTGCTGGAGCGGATCGCCACCGACAAGGGCGTCGACGTGGCTAGCGAGATCGAGCTGCTGCGCGGCCCGGCGCACTAACTCTTTTCAAAGGACAGGTTGAGCCATGAACATATGGGAGTTCATCGTCGCGGTGGTGCTGATCGGCGCGGTCGCCTGGGTGTTGCAGGCCCGTTACGAGGCAATGAAAGCCACCCCGCCCGACAGGACGGAGCGTGAGGATGCCCTCTCGCGCGACGAGGTGCGACAGTTGAAGGAGCGCATCCAGGTGCTGGAGCGCGTCATCACCGACAATCATGGCAGCCAGAACCTCGATCGGGAGATCGAGCGGCTGCGCGATCGCTGACAGGAGGCGGAGCGATGACCGACCCTTATGTGGCCCTGACCGTCTCGGCGACGTCGCTCGCCGGGCTCGGGATGGTGGTGAGCGCCGGGCTGGCGGGCTGGCGCGGCTGGCTGCAGCTCAAGCGGTCCGAGCTCGACCATTTCCAGCCGAGCGCACCGGCGGCATCGCCGAGCGCGGGCGCGCGGATCGAGATGGCGGACCTGAGGGAGCGCATCAAGAAACTGGAGGCGATCGCGGCGGGAGTGGATTTATAGTCCTCCGTCACCCCGGCCGCAGTGCCGGGGTCCACTGCCGTCGATACCCCACGCATCGCCTCTTTTTCGACACATGGGGTGACGCAGCGGTAGATGCCGGCACGGGGCCGGCATGACGAGTGTTGTAGCTTGTCGGGAGACCACCTACCCGCCCCGGTCATGACCACCGTTACCGACATCCAAGACGAATATTCCTTCCTCGAGCCCGACGACCGCTATCGCCTGCTGATCGACCTCGGGCGCGCGCTGGAGGAGATGCCGGCGGCGCTGAAGAGCGAGGCGACGCTGGTGCGGGGGTGTTCGGCGTCGGTGTGGGTCTATGCGACGCTGGGGGACGACGGCACGCTGCATTTCCTGGCAGACAGCAATGCGGCGATCACCAAGGGGCTGGTCGCGCTGGTACTGGCGGCGGTGCAGGACCGGACGCCGCCGGAAATCCTGGCGACCGACATCGAGGGCGAGCTGGCACCGTTCGACCTGCGGACGCAACTGAGCTCGAACCGGACGCAGGGGCTACCGAACATGATCGCGCTGATCCGCGAGACGGCGGGGCGGTTGGCGGAGGTAGCAGGGAGCAGGGAGCAGGGAGCAGCGCACTAGCGAAGCGTTCCGCGCTACCTGTTCCCTGTTCCCTGTTCCCTGTTCCCTGTTCCCTACCCCGCCCTCGCCTCCTCTGCCGCCCGCAGCACATCATACGCCGCCTGGATCTGCCGGAAGCGCTGCGCCGCTGCCGGATCGTTGGCCGCCACGTCGGGGTGGTTTTCCTTCGCCAACCGCCGCCACGCCGCCCGGACGTCGTCGAAGCCGGCGTCGCTTTCCAGGCCCAGCGCTTCCAGCGCGCGCATCTCGTCACGGCTGCGCGTGCCGTCGCCGGGGCCACCCCAGCTATAGTGTTTGGCATTGGCATAGCCATCGGCGGTGGCGGTGTCGGCGGCCTCGCGCGCGGCAGCTTCTTCGGTGGTCAGGCCCTCGAAGTAATTCCAGCCGCGATTATACTCGCCGGCGTGGTCGGTGCAGAAATACCAGCGTTCCGGGCTGTTCGGCGACTTGGGCGCGGGGCAGTCGCCGGGGCGATCGCAGCCATGCCGGTCGCACAGCCGCACCTGCGTCGCCTCGCGCGACGAGCCATAGCCCCGCCACCGGGGAAAGCCCCAATCGTTCGAACGGGAATAGCGCGCCATGCCGGGCATCTAGAGCCAGCGCCGAGCGATTGCCACCATCGTCACCCCGTCTTTGTGCCGGGTCCACTGCCGTACCCGCTTGAGGGCCGGAGATTTCCACGTCGCATCCGGATGCCGGCACAAGGCCGGCATGACGAAGGCGCCAGAGGGTCTGTAAGCCGGGTTCTGTCCTCGCCCGAAAGCGATGAGCGACCATTCCTCTAGGCGCGCCGTTGCCGACGCGCTCCAGCAACCAACCCGGGCTTCGAGCGGGAACACGCTCATGTGAAGCCCCTATTCGGTCTTGCTCCCGGTGGGGTTTGCCGTGCCGCCCCTGTCGCCAGGCGCGCGGTGCGCTCTTGCCGCACCCTTTCACTCTGGCTGGGCCGAAGCCTTAGCCGTTTGCTCTCTGTGGCACTTTCCCTCGGGTCACCCCGGGCGGGCGTTACCCGCCACCGTCGTTCCGCGGAGCCCGGACTTTCCTCGCGCGGCAAGCCGCCCGCGGTCGCCCGACCCTCTGGCGTTTTTAGCCGTAGCGCGAAAGGGCGCGCTACGGAAGGCCGCACCGGCCCGCGCGCCGTGAGGCGCGTCGATCAATCGTCCCCTTGCGGTTTGGGAAGGAGCAGCGCCAGCAGGATCATGCGGCACTCGGCGTCGACCTCGCCATCGATCAGCTCGGGGCGGAAGCGGCGCTGGAAGGCCATGATCGCCGCCATCGGATCCGCCACCTCATAACCGAAGCGTTCGAGCGCTAGCAGGAAGCCGGCTTCCGGCCATTCGGGGTCGAGCAGGTTCTTGGTCGGGCGCGGCAAGGCAAGGCGCAGGCGCGCGAGCTTCGACCAGGGGAAGAGCTCGCCGGGATCGCGCTTGCGGCTCGGCGCGATGTCCGAATGGCCGACGACGTTGCCCCGCGTGACGCCGTGGCGCTCCTTGATCTCGGCGAGCAACGGAATGAGCGCGTCGATCTGGGCGCTCGGAAAGGGCCGATAGCCCCAGTCGTGGCCGGGATTGACGATCTCGATGCCGATGCTCGCGGAGTTGATGTCGGTGGCGCCGCGCCAGTGCGCCTTGCCAGCGTGCCAGGCGCGTTTGCCCTCGTCGACCAGCGCGTGGATCGTCCCGTCCTCATCGATCAGATAATGCGCCGAAACCTTGGCTCGCGCGTCGCACAGCCGCTCCAGCGCGGCGGCGGCGGTCGGCATCCCGGTATAGTGGAGGACGATCATCGACACCGGCGAAGCGCGCTCATCGAAATTGGGCGAGGGCGTCGGGGTCATGGCCCCTCGTGGCGCGAGGCTAATTCAAAGTAAACATCACGCCGCCCGCGCGGCGGCCGCGGCGACCTTCTCGTAGAGCCCGCGATGGCGGCGGGACGGCTCGAACAGGCGGGTCTGGCCGATCACCGTCTCGCCAGCTCCCAGCACCAGCAATCCGCCGGGACGGAGCGCGGCGGCGAGCGTGGCGAACACACGCGCCTTCATGTCGGGGGCAAGATAGAGGAGGACGTTGCGGCAGAGCACGAGGTCGAAGCGCCCCGGCGGCGGCGCGTCGGCGACGAGGTTGAGGCGGCGATAATGGATGGTGCGCGTCAGCTCGGGCGCGGCGACCCAGTCGTCGCGGACCTGCTCGAACCATCGCATCAGGCGGCGGATCGGCAGGCCGCGCTGGACCTCGAACTGGGTGTAGCGGCCCGCCCGGGCGCGGGCGAGCGCGGTCTCGGACACGTCGGTGGCGACGATCTCCGGCGGCAGCGGGGCACCGGCCGTGCGCTCGGCGAAGAGCATCGCGAACGACAGCGGCTCCTGCCCCGTAGAACAGCCCGCGCTCCACAGCCGGGGGCGGCGGCCCTCGGCCTCGACGTGCGCGATCGCCTCGAGCGCGAGGTCGAATACCGGCGCGTCGCGGAAGAAGGAGGTCTCGGAATTGACGAGCGCGTCGACGATCTGGTCGTCGAGGCTGGTATCGCCGCATGCCATCATGCAGGTGACGAGCTGGTCCAGCGAGGTCAGGTCGCGCTCCTTGAGCAGCGGCTTGAGCGCGACGTCGAGCCGCCACGAGCGATAGGCGGCGAGCTGCTGGCCGGTGCGCGCCTCCAGCAGCGACGTCAGCACCTGCGTGGCGATGGGTGAGATGGCGGGCCGGGTCACGGGCGGCAACCCGCTGCGATCAGGCGACCGATCGCGTCGGGCGGCAGCAGCGCCTCCGCCGCGCCGTTGCCCGCCGCCGCGCCGGGCATTCCCCAGATGACCGAACTGGCCTGATCCTGCGCCACGACCGACCCGCCGGCGTCGCGCAACGCGCGCGCGCCCTCCGCGCCATCGCGGCCCATGCCCGACAGCACCACCCCCAACGCGCGCGCGCCGAACGCGGCGGCGACCGAGGCGAACATTGGGTCGACCGACGGCATACAGCCGCTGCGCGACGGCTCGTGCGACAGGCGGATGCAGGCACTGCCGTCCGGCAGCGGCGCGCAACACATATGCGCGTCGCCCGGCGCGACCATGATGCGGCCCGGCCGGATGCGGAGCCGGTCGGTCGCAACGTCGCACGGCCGGCCGGAGATCAGCGCGAGCTGCGCCGCGAAATAGGGCATGAAGGTCGGCGGCAGATGCTGCGTGACGAGGATCGGCAACCGCACGCCGGCGGAAAGCTCGCGCAGGAGCTGGCCGAGCGCATGGATACCCCCCGTCGAGGCACCGATCGCGACCAGATCGTACGCCTCCCGCGCAGGCCGCGGCAACGCGGCCGGGCATGGCAGCGGCACGGACATGATCGGCGCGACCGACGGCTCGCTCAGCCGTTCCAGCTTCTCGATCAACGCAAGGGCAAAGCCGCCCGCGAGCGCCCCCGCCTCGGGCTTCACCAGCGTATCGGCAGCGCCCAGCGCGAGCGCCTGGACGGTGATGGCGGCGCCGGCGGCGGCCGCCGACGAAACGATCAGCACCTTGGCATCGCCGCCCGCCCCGATCAGGTCGGGCAACGCGGTCAGCCCGTCGACGCCGGGCATGTTGATGTCGAGCAGGATGTAATCGACCGTCGCGCGCGCCAGGAAGTCGAGCGCGCCCCGGACATGCCCCGCAACGCCCTCGACCATGAAGCGGTCACTCGCATCGACCACGCGCGCGATCACCGCGCGCGCCACCGCCGAATCGTCGACGATCAGCACCCGCGCGGCCGCGGGCGGCGCCGGGATCGCACGCGCGGGCTCGGCCGGCGTACTGACGCGAAGGGCGGTGGCCGTCACGCCGGAAAGCT
This sequence comes from uncultured Sphingomonas sp., assembly GCA_964244185.1. Classification (GTDB taxonomy): domain Bacteria; phylum Pseudomonadota; class Alphaproteobacteria; order Sphingomonadales; family Sphingomonadaceae; genus Sphingomonas. Next base: position 21,982 of record CAXTHQ010000017.1, on the reverse strand, counting down.
CAGGCGACGCCGACGATCTGGAGCTTGGATTCGAGCGTATCGCGGTCGAACGGCTTCATGACATATTCGTCCGCTCCCGCCTCGATCGCGGCGCGGATATAGGCCATGCCGTTTTCGGTTGTGCAGAACACGACCTTCGGCTTGCTCGCCACCGCCGAATCCCGAAGCGCGCGCAGGAACTCCATGCCGCTCATCACGGGCATGTTCCAGTCGAGCAGAATGACGTCGGGCGCCGACTCAAGGCAAGCATCAAGCGCCTCGCGCCCATCGCACGCCTCGCGCACCGAGAAGTTCAGCGTTTCCAGGATATGCCGGGCAACCTTGCGGATCACCTTCGAGTCGTCGACGACGAGGCAGGTTTTCATGTGGAGCGGCTTTCCCAGAAGTTCGAGCGGTCGGTTATGACGAGCAAGCGTAAGCGGCGCGTTAAGCCGCGGCCCGATCGGGCGCGGCTTGCGCTACCCCGGGGATGATGCAGGCGAGGTCGAGCACCAGCACCGGCTCGCCGTCACGCTCCACCAGCCCCACGGCAGCCGCGGCCCACCCGCCACCCAGCGCGAGGCCGTGCTCGATCGGCTGCAGCGCGAACGGCGCGACATCCTCCAGCGCGTCGACCAGCACCGCGTAATGATGGCCGTCGAGGCGCGTGATCACCGCGCGTCGCGCCTCCGGCGGCATCGGCGCGACGCCCAGCGCGACGCCGGTGTCGATCACCGTCACCACCCGGCTGCGCAACGCGGCGAGGCCGCGCACCGCGCGCTCGGTTCCCGGCACCGCGACGATCTCGCCGAGGTCGACGACCGAATCGACCTGGGCGCCGGCGATGGCGACCGCGCGGCCCGCGACATGGGCGACCAGGAACAGGTCCATCAGCGGCTTCTCCCCGTAGCGCGATGGGCGACGCGATCGGCGACGGCGGCAAGCAGCGCGGTGCGATCGTAGCGATAGATGCCCCCTGCCCCATCCGCCTCGCGGACCAGGCGAACCACGTCGCCGCTCGCCGCGGCGGGATCGGGCGAGTCGGCCATCGCGAGCGTGACCACCGGAACATCGTCCGGCTGCAGCCGCGTGGCGCAGCGATAGCCAGCGCTTTCGAGTGCGGGCTTGAGGAAAGCCTCCATCCATCCGGACCCATCGCAACTGAGATGGCAGAGCGGGCGATCGGCCAGCGCGCGACCGCCGCCGGCGAACAAGGCGTGGACGTCGATGAGCTCGACCTGGTCGCCACCGATCAGCGCGACGCCGGCGACCTCGCCGCCCCCGTCGCCCGGCGCGAGCTCGGCCGGCAGCGCGACGATCTCGATCGGCTCGGTGATGGCATAAGCGATCTCGGTAGCGCCGTCATTGAGCCGCAGCACGGCGACATGCGACCGCCCCGCCGGCTCGCCGGACAGCACGAGCGGGACGATCTGGCCGTCGATCGCCAGGCGCAGACGCCCGCCGATGCGGCGGATAGCCTCGGCCTCGACGGTTTCGACGCGGTCGATCGCCGCCAGCGCCACGAGCCGGCGGCGGCCGTCGAGCCCTTCGAACAGCAGCGCCGGGACGCCGGGCGCTTCGACCTCCGCTTCCTGCGTTTCCCTCATCCCGGCCCGACCGAAGCGTACCCCCGCCGCCGCCGCGAGGCCTGCGCCATCGAGCAGCAGCATCGGCCGGCCGCTGTCGGGCAAGGTCTGGCCGGCATAGAGGCCGGTGGCCATCACCGCCGGCGCGGCGGGCTTGACGACCAGTTCCTCGGTATCGAGCACCGTGTCGACCGCGAGCGCATAGTCGCCCTCGCGCGTGGCGATGATCGCGAGCGTCTCGGCGGCTCCACCGGGCACGCCGAGCAGGTCACCCAGCAGCAGCAGCGGCAACCGTCGGCCCCGCACGGTCGCGAGTTGCGCATCGCCGACCTGGTCGAGCCGGACGCCGGCGCCGGTCACGGTCACGATTTCCTCGACCGTCTGGCGCGGGAGGGCGAAGCGCTGGTCGCCGACGCCGACCACGATCGTCGAGAGAATGGAGAGCGTCAGCGGCACGTGGATGACGATCGACAGCCCCTGACCCGGGCGGTTCTGCAGCACCACGCGGCCGCCGAGCTGCTCGATATGCGCGCGCACGACGTCCATGCCGACGCCGCGCCCCGAAATGGCGGTGACCTCGTCGCGGCTCGACAGGCCGGGCTCGAAGATCAGGTCGAGCCGCTGCGCCTCGCTCAGTGCGGCAAGCTCGACGTCGGTGCGCAGCCCCTTGGCCGCGGCCTTGGCGACGACGCGGGCGACGTCGATGCCGCGCCCGTCGTCGACGATCGCGATGAGGATCTGGTTGCCCGACTGGCGCGCGGACACCGAGAGCTGGCCCGTCTCGCGCTTGCCGGCGGCGCGGCGTTCGGCGGGCAGTTCTAGGCCATGGTCGACCGCGTTGCGGATGATATGAACGAGCGGGTCGCGCATCAGCTCGATCATTTCGCGATCGAGCTCGACATCGATCCCGTCGACCGTCAGCGCGACCGTCTTGCCGAGCTCGGCGGCGGTATCGCGGACCATGCGCGGCAGCGCGGAAAACAACGCTTCCACCCGCTGCATCCGGGTGCGGGTGACGGCGTCGCGCATGTCCGCCACGGTCGCCGACAGCCGCTCCAGCGCGCCCTCGACCCGGGGGTCGTGCACACCGTCGCGCAGCGTGCGGGCAAGCTCGTTGCGCGCGAGCACCATGTCCGACATGCCGCTCATCATCCGGTCGAGCAGGTCGACGTTCAGGCGGATGCTGCGGCTGGCGGAGCGCGCCGCGCCGGTCGCAGCGGCGGCGGTGATGGCGGGCGCGGCATCCTCGGCCAGTGATGCGATCAGCAGGTCATCGCGGGTATCGTCGAGCGGCTGGCCGGAATCGATCGCCTCGACGAGCTCGCCGATACGGTCGACGACCGCGAGAACCGCGTTGACGAGCGCGGTATCGGCTACCCGATGGCCGTCACGCACCGCGCCGAGGACGTCTTCGGCGGCGTGCGACAGCCGGGCGAGGCGCGGCAGGTCGAGAAAGCCGCAGCTCCCTTTGACGGTATGGACGAAGCGGAAGATAGCGTCGAGCCGCTCGCGGTCGGCCGGATCGGCCTCCCATGCGACGATCTCCCCGGCAAGCGCCTCCAGCGTCTCGCGGGTCTCGGCAATGAATTCCTGAAGCAGCTCGTCCATGCGCAGCCGCCTATCGCGCGGAACAGGTAAAGGGCGAGTTTAGCGTACCGCCGTCATGCCGGCCCCGTGCCCGCATCTAGGGCAAGCCTGTTCCTCCGTCTTCCTACGCGTACGAAAGGCTCAGGATAGATTCCGGCGCAAGGCCGGGAAGACGGTCACGCGGACAACGCAGCTCCGAACAGCATCACATTGTCCGCCGGCTCCGACACCTGCACCGAGTTCGACAGGCTGTGGACCAGGAAGGCGGCGGCGGTGCGCGGCGTGATGCCGTCCTCGCCCTCCCCGTCGGTCAGCGTGCGGCGGATGTCGGGGTCGAGGACGAGGCGCACGCCCTCGGCGCGAACGACGATCTCGACCTGGCCGGTCTCCTCCTCCGCGCCGATCGTGAGCTGGCCGCCGCGCACCAGTGCATCGCCGGCGATCATCGACAGGTTGAGCAGAGCCTTGGCGGCGGGCTTGGGAAGCTGCGCGGCCTCGACCACCCAGCTGATCTCGATACGCTTGTTGTCGGCGAGCAGTCCCTCGATCGCCGCCTTGCACTCGCGCGTGTCGACCTGGTCGCCGAAGCCGCCCGCCGCGCCGAAGGCGAGCCGGAAGAACTTGAGCTTGTTGGCGGACGCCCGCGCGCTGTCGGCAAGCAGGTCCATGCAGCGCTGGCGCATCGCGGGGTCGGTCTCGTCGGCGAGCAGCTCCAGCCCATTGTTGAGCGCGCCGACGGGCGACAGAAGGTCGTGACAGAGGCGGGAGCAGAGCAGGCTGGCGAAATCGACGGGGCTGACGGACATTGGGGACTTTCCTGTGTTCGCGGCCTTTTGGCGGACCCGAGTCGGGGGTGCAACCCAGCCTGGGGACGGTGGCAGGGCGGCGGACGCTATGTCTCCGTCGCCTGCCATCCGACCGGCTCGAACCGGCCAAGCAGCTCGCCGGACTCGACCGCGCGGTACATCCGCACCTCTCGCCCCCCCACGATCACCCACAACCAGCCGTTCGGCGCGGCGTCGGCGGCATCTCGGGGGGATGGCTCGGGGACGCCCCCCGGGTGGGAGTGATAGCAACCGAGGACCTGCGGCCCCCCCGCCCTCGTCGCTTTCAACGCCGCGATGAGCTGGCCGGGATCGATCTCGAAGGCGGCGGCAGGATCGGTCGCGACGTTACGGCAGTGAACGACTTCAGTAACTTTCACATCACTCCCCAACAGCAATCCGCAGACCTCGACCGCCGAATCCAGCGCGCGGCGGGCGATTTCGTCAAGTACACCCTTCCCGGCCGCGACCTCGCTTCCCATATCCGCGAACATGGACCGGGGGGTCAGCATCATTCAAGCGCGGATCGGATCGCAGGCCGACGGCTGGCGGCTGGACCGGGCGCTGGCGGACGCGGCGCCGACGCTGTCGCGCGAGCGGCTCAAGGTGCTCATCAACGCCGGCCAGGTCACGCGCGCCGGCCTGATGACGCGCGACCCGGCCAAGCGGGTGACGGCGGGCGACGAGTTCGAGGTCACCGTGCCGCTGCCCACGCTCCCGCACAACGAGGCGCAGGATATTCCGCTGGTGGTCGCATTCGAGGACGAGCATTTGATCGTCGTCGACAAACCGGCGGGGCTGGTCGTCCACCCGGCGGCGGGCAACCTCGACGGGACATTGGTCAACGCGCTGCTCCATCACTGTGGCGGCTCGCTGTCGGGGATCGGCGGCGTCGCACGGCCGGGCATCGTCCATCGCATCGACAAGGACACGTCGGGGCTGATGATCGCGGCCAAGACCGACCGTGCGCATGAGGGCCTGGCCAGGCAGTTCGCGGCGCATTCGATCGAGCGGCGCTATCTGTCGATCACCGCCGGGCGGCCACGGCCGGCCGAGGGCAAGGTCGACGCGCCACTGGCGCGATCGCCGGCCAATCGCAAGAAGATCGCGATCGTGGCCGGCGGCAAGCGCGCGGTGACGCATTACCGGACGCTCGAACCGCTCGCCAATGCCGCCTTGGTCGAATGCCGGCTGGAGACCGGGCGGACGCACCAGGTTCGCGTCCACATGGCATCGCTGGGCCATCCGCTGCTGGGCGATCAGGTTTATGGCCATGCGGGCGCCCGGAAAGCGCTGCTGGAAGGCCTCGGTTTCCGGCGGCAGGCGCTGCACGCGGCGCGGTTGGGATTCATTCATCCGGTCAGTGGTAAATCTATGTCGTTCGACAGCGCATTGCCGGGCGATATGCAGGAACTGTTGACCGCGCTTCACGTATAGATTCAATCGACCTCGGCCTTGCTGCACTGCGGGAGGTCGAGTCGTCCGGGAAGGGAGAAGTTTCATGGCCAAGAGCAGCAATGTCCCGGCGACCATCCCCGCGCTTGGCAGCGAGGCGGGGCTCAATCGCTATCTCGCGGAGATCAAGAAGTTTCCGCTGCTCCAGCCCGAGCAGGAGTATATGCTCGCCAAGCGCTTCCAGGAGCATGGCGATCCGGAGGCGGCGGCGCAGCTCGTCACCTCGCATCTCCGCCTCGTCGCGAAGATCGCGATGGGCTATCGCGGCTATGGCCTGCCGACGTCGGAGCTGATCTCAGAGGGCAACATCGGCCTGATGCAGGGCGTGAAGAAGTTCGAGCCCGATCGCGGCTTCCGTCTTGCCACCTACGCGATGTGGTGGATCCGCGCCTCGATCCAGGAATATATCCTGCGGTCGTGGAGCCTCGTGAAGATGGGCACGACGGCGGCGCAGAAGAAGCTGTTCTTCAACCTGCGGCGCATGAAGTCGAAGCTCGACGCGTTCGAGGACGGCGACCTCAAGCCCGAGCATGTCACCAAGATCGCGACCGATCTCGGGGTCAACGAGGGCGATGTCGTCTCGATGAACCGCCGCATGGCGATGGGCGGCGACACCAGCCTCAACGTCTCGTTCAACGAGGACGGCGAGGGCCAGTGGCAGGACATGCTGCCCGACGACACGCCCCTTCAGGACCAGGTGGTCGCCGAGGCGCAGGAGGCGGACGTCCGCCACGGGATGCTGGTCGACGCGATGGACTCGCTCAACGATCGCGAGAAGCACATCCTGACCGAGCGGCGGCTGACCGACGATCCGAAGACGCTCGAGGAGCTGTCGCAGGTCTATGGCGTGTCGCGCGAGCGCGTGCGGCAGATCGAGGTGCGGGCGTTCGAAAAGCTCCAGAAGGCGATGATGCGGATCGCCGGCGAGAAGCGGCTGCTCGTCGCGGCCTAGGCCGATGGACCGCACCGTCGTCATCGGCGGCGGCGCGGCCGGGATCGCCGCCGCCCGCCGGCTGCACGACGCCGGTTGCGAGGTTTTGCTGGTCGAAGCAAGCGACCGGCTCGGCGGTCGCGCGCGCTCGATCGAGCTGGCCGGGCATCCCGTCGATCTCGGCTGTGGCTGGCTCCATTCCGCCAGGCGCAATGCCTGGACGCGCATCGCCGAGCAACAGGGTTTCACGGTAGATCGTTCGTCACCGAAATGGGACGAGCAGTGGCGCGACCTGGGCTTCCCGCCGGAAGAGCAGAACGCGTCGGGCGAGGCATCGGAACGATGGGAAACGGCGGCCCATGCGGCGCTGGGCGGCCCGGATCAGCCGCTGTCCGCCTTCATCGCCGGCGACGACCCGTGGCGGCCGATGATCGACGCGATCTCCGGCTATGCGAACGGCGCGAACCTCGACCAGGTCTCGCTCCACGACTGGGCGGCATATGAGGACGCGTCGACCGACGACAATTGGGCGGTGCGCGAGGGGTATGGGACGCTGATCGCGAGCCATGCCGGCGATGTGCCCGTGCGGCTCGAGACGCCCGTGACGCGCATCGATCATCGCGGGCGGACGCTCAGGCTGGAGACATCGGCGGGGACGATCGAGGCGGCGCACGTCATCGTCGCGGTGCCGACGACGGTGCTGGCGTCAGGCGCGCTGACCTTCGACCCACCGCTCCCCGCCAAGCAGAGGGCGGCCGGCGCGCTGCCGCTCGGGCTGGCGGACAAGGTGTTTCTCCATGTCGCCGACCTGCCCTGGCCCGCGCACTCGCATCTGATCGGTGACCCCCACAGTGCGATGACGGCGAGTTACCGCCTGTCGCCCTTCGGCTGGCCGATCGTCGAGGCGTTCTTCGGCGGGCGGTGCGCCGAGGAACTGGAGGGGGGCGACGCGGCGGCGTTCGCGGTCGATGAGCTGGTGGCGTTGCTCGGCGGCGACTGGCGCGCGCGGCTCACCCCGCTCGCGACCACCCGGTGGCGGCAGGAGCCGTGGATCGGCGGCAGCTACAGCCATGCGCGGGTCGGCTGCGCGAGACAGCGGCAAATACTGGCCACGACCGTGGACGACCGTCTCTTCTTCGCGGGCGAGGCCTGCCATGCCAGCGACTTCTCGACGGCGCATGGCGCATATGAGACCGGCGTTGCGGCGGCGGAAGCGGTAATCGCCTTGCGAGGCTGAGCGTCGCGCGGCAGGACGTCGCTCATGCGTCGTCTCTTCCGCTGGCTGTTCCGCGCCGTGCTGGTCTTCGTCGGCGTGTCGGTGCTGTGGGTCGGCATCTACCGCTTCGTGCCGCCGCCCTTCACCTTCACGATGCTGGGCGATGTGATTGCCGGCAAGGGGGTGACGAAGGACTGGATGTCGCTCGGCGAGATGGATGCCGATATGGCGCGCGCGGCGATCGCGGGGGAGGATTCGCGGTTCTGCGTTCATCACGGTTTCGACTGGCGGGGGATCGCCAGTGCGGCATACCACAACGCCAAGGGCGGACGCATCCGGGGCGGGTCGACGATCAGCCAGCAGACCGCGAAGAACGTCTTCCTGATCCAGGGCGGCGGCTATGTCCGCAAGGCGTTTGAGGCGTGGTTTACCTTCCTGATCGAGACCCTGTGGGGCAAGCGGCGGATCATGGAGGTATACCTGAACGTCGCCGAGACCGGCATCGGCACGTACGGGGCGAACGCCGGGGCGCAGCGCTATTTCGGGCATGACGCCGCGACCCTCTCGCCCGCCGAGGCGGGGCGGATCGCGGCGGTGCTGCCGCTACCGAAGAAGCGAGCGGCGATCTCGCCGCAGGGTTTCACACGGCGGCACGGCAACCGCCTGGCGCGCTGGGTAGGCGTCGTCAGGCGGGCCGGGTTGGATGAATGCCTTCGCTAGCTATTTTGCGGGCGTCTCGACCGCGTCACCGACCTTGTCCGCCGCGCCACCGACGCTCTTCGCGGCGGAAGTGACCGCGGCATCCTTGCTGTTCTGCGCGCCCTGACGGCTGAAGAGATAAATGCCGCCGACCGCGACGGCGATGAGCAGGACGATGGCGATCAGCCAGCCCGCGCCGCCCCCGCCGCTCCGCTCGATGACGGTGGTGTTGCCCGCGGGCGTGTCGACGATCTTGTCTGCCATGACGCAATGCTCCTGGTGATTGCGCAGGTGAAACGGTCGATCAAACCCCTGGTTCCCGTCAGAAGGGCAGCTTGAACCCCGGCGGCAACGGCAGGCCGCTGGTCATCTTGCCCATTTCCTCGCCCGACACGGCGTCGGCCTTGGTACGGGCGTCGTTGAAGGCGGCGGCCAGCAGATCCTCCAGCATCTGTTTTTCGGAGACCTGCATCAGCGAATCGTCGATCGCGATGGCGATGATGCGGCCCTTCGCGGACGCCTTGACCTTCACGAGGCCGCCGCCGGCGACGCCCTCGACCTCGATCGTGTCGAGGTTGGCCTGCGCCTTTTGCAGTTCGTTCTGGACGTTCTGCGCCATCGCCAGGATTTCGTCGATATTCTTCATGAGACACTCCGTTGGCCGGGCCAGGATTCGAGTTCCGCGTCGGGAAACGCGCCGCGCGCCGCCTGGATCATCGGCGTGTCGAGAATGGCTTGTTTTGCCGCCGCATCCGCCGCGTCGGCCAGTTCCTTCAGCGTCGGCTGTCCCGGCTCGTCGGCGAGCGTCACGCGCCAGGGCTGCCCGGTGACGGTCTTGAGCGCGTCGGTGAGATCGCGCAAGGCGTCCGTCGACCACGGCCGCGCGCCGCTCAGCACCAGATGGGGCGGCTGATAGCGGACGACGCTGGCGCTGTTGTGCAGGCGCACCGCGCAGGCGTGGTGGTTCTTTTCCTCCAGCAACGCGACCAGCCCCGCGAACTCGGCGGGCGCGCCGGCGCGCTCGGCGGGAGCCGGTGCGGGCGGCGGCGCGGCAACGACGGGGGGTGCGCCCGCGGCGAGCTGGCGGGCGAGATCGCCCGGATCGGGCAGCGTCGAGGCGTGGATCGCGCGGAGCAGCGCCATCTCCGCCGCCTCGATCGGCAGCGCGGCGCGGCCGACCTCTTCATGGCCCTTGAGAAAGAGCTGCCAGAGCCGGTGCAGCACCGGGAAGGACAGCTTGCCCGCCCATTGCGCGCGCGCGGCGCGTTCCTCGGCGGGCTGGCCCAGGTCTTCGGGCGCGGCAACCTTGACCAGCGTGACGCCATGGACGGTCTCCAGCAGCGCGCGGAAGACCGCGAGCGGATCAACGCCGCCGTCATATTGCCGCCGCAGCGCCGCCAGCGCCGCCGGACCGTCGCCGGCGAGGACAAGCCCGAGCAGTTCGCGCACCGCGCCGCGATCCGACAGGCCGAGCATCTCGCGCACCGCGTCGGCGGTCACGCCCCGAGGTTCTTTGGCACCCTCCAGCCCGGCATGGGCGATCGCCTGATCGAGCATCGACAGACCGTCGCGCGCCGACCCCTCGGCGGCGCGCGCGATCAGCATCAGCGCGTCGGGTTCGGCCTCGACCTGCTCGGCTCGCGCGACCTTGCCGAAATGCTCGGCGAGCTTGTCGGCGGAGATACGGCGAAGGTCGAAGCGCTGGCAGCGCGACAGGACGGTGACCGGAACCTTGTGGACCTCGGTCGTCGCGAACAGGAACTTGACGTGCGCGGGCGGCTCCTCGAGCGTCTTCAACAGCGCGTTGAAGGCGTTTTTCGACAGCATGTGGACCTCGTCCACGATGTAGATCTTGTAGCGCGCCGAGACGGCGGAATAGCGCACCGCCTCGATGATCTCGCGGACGTCGTCGACGCCGGTGTGGCTGGCGGCGTCCATCTCGATGACGTCGATATGACGGCCCTCGGCGATGGCGCGGCACGGCTCGCATTTGCCGCACGGATCGATGGTGGGGCCGCCCTGCCCGTCCTCGCCGATGCAGTTGAGCGCCTTGGCGATGAGGCGGGCGGTGGAAGTCTTGCCCACTCCGCGCACGCCGGTCATCAGGAAGGCGTGCGCGAGCCGGTCGCGCTTGATGGCGTTGCCGAGCGTCGTGACCATCGCGTCCTGGCCGATCAATTCCCCAAAGGTCTGCGGCCGATATTTGCGCGCGAGGACGCGATACGCCTCGGGGCGGGCGGGCTGCGGGGGTTCGTCGAGGCCGAGAAGCGTGTCGGTCATGGCCGATTCGAGGCCCGGAAGTTGTCGATGTTGCCGCCTAGACGATTTATTCGCAGGCCGGACGCGCGCGGCATGGCGTCGAAGTTGGCGAAGTTGGCGGCAAAACGATTGTTTCGCCGACCGCCACAACGGTGCGACGGAACATCGGGTGCGGAACAGAAGGTGACTCGGGGCACTCGGCGAGTATGACAGGGGATGGGCGTGTAGGACAGGGGAATGGTTTGCGTACTCCGTCATCCCGGCCTTGCCTGTATTCACCGGCGAACCGGGCGTGTCGCTTCATCACGGAGCGTGGGGCCGGGACCGGGGTGGAGCCGGGACGAGCCCGGGCATGACAGTATCGGGCTGGGCACGTCACGCGGGTGCCATGTTACAGGGGACGGGCTTTTGCCCGCAGGCCGCGCTTGTCAGCGCGGAGCGCGGCACGCGCTCTCTCGCAGCCTGCGCGGTGGAAGCCGGAACGACCCGTAGCTAAATCGTTGTGGCTGCTGCCTTCCGGCCCTGACCAAGTTGGCGACGACCACGTCCGCCCGACTTCCGCGACGCTATATGGCGGAGCCGGGCGGCGGGTTCAAGCTGGTCCGTCAGCGATACCGTACGCTACGGCAGACGCGGACGCGATGGCCTCCGCGCCAACGCCAGTCGCACTGATTGCGATTGCGCCAGCCATAGTTGCGGCGGACGGTGGTGCGCTCGCGAACGACGACGCGGGTATTGCGCGCGCCCGGATGGACCGTGCGCTCGCGGACGACGACGCGCTCCTGCCCGGCGGCGGGCGCCGGCGCGGCGGTGGCGGCGGTGCCGGTGAGCGCAACCAGCGCGGCGGCGACGAAAGTGAGGATCTTCATCGGTTTTGCTCTCCTGTGCCCGCCGCCTCGGATAAGCGCGGGCTACTCGTTACACACCCGTCACCATCGGCGGGCAGCGGCTTAACCCATGTTGCGGGCAGCGGTTCCCGTCAGGGGATGCGGATCGTCAGTTTTTCGAGATCGGCGGTGACGCGAATCTGGCAGGCGAGCCGGCTGGTGCGTGTCGCATTATGGGCAAGGTCGAGCAGTTCCTCCTCCTCGGCGCTGGCGGGCGGCAGGCGGGCGAAGTCGGCGGCGTCGACGATGACGTGGCAGGTCGCGCAGGCCATGTCGCCGTCGCAGGTGCCTTCCAGCGGCTGGCCGTCGGCCTGCGCCACGTCGAGCAGGCGCGCTCCCGCGGCGGCGTCGACGCTGCGGGTGTCGCGGCGGCCGATGAAGGTGACGCGGGTCATGCGGCGATGCGCTGCGCGTCGGCGGCCGTCACGATCCGGTCGAGCGCTTCGGTCAGCTCGGCTTCGGTCGTGTAGCGGCCCCAGCCGAGGCGGATCGACGAGCGCGCCTGCGCGTCCGACAGGCCGAGCGCGCGCAGCACGTGGCTCGGCCGCCCCGAGCCGCTGGCGCAGGCCGAGCCGGCAGAAAAGGCGAGATCGCGGCAGTTGGACATGAGGCGGGCGACGTCGAGGCCGTCGCGGCGGACATTGAGGTTGCCGGGGTAGCGGGCGGAGGCGGAGCCGTTCATCGCCCATCGCGGAAGAAGGCGAGAGCTCGCTTCGGTTCGTGCCGAGCCTGTCGAAGCCCATCCCGCCCTGTCGAGGGAGGGCCGCCCTTCGACCAGCTCAGGGCGAACGGCAATCGGAGACAGCGCCAGATGCTCGATCGCGATCCGCCACATCCGCTCGACATGCGCCGCATCGCTCACCCGCCGCTCCGCCATCAGCCGCGCGGCGACGCCGAAGCCGGCGCAGAGCGCGGGGCTGAGGGTGCCGGAGCGACCGCCCTCCTGATCGCCGCCGTGGAGCAGGGGTTCGAGCGTCACGCCGTCGCGGATCCACAGCGCGCCGACGCCCTTGGGGCCGTGGATCTTGTGCGCGGAGAGGGCGATCAGGTCGACCTCGTCCGGAATGGGGCAGCGGCCATAGCCTTGCACCGCATCGCACAGAACCAGCGCGCCGGTGTTGTGCGCGGCGTCGGCCAGCGCGGCGACAGGCTGGATGACGCCGATCTCGTTGTTGACCAGCATCGCGGCAACCAGACCCGTGCCCGGCCCGATGGCGTCGGCCGCGCATCGGCGATCGACCAGCCCCTCGCGGCCGACGGGCAGCACCGTCACCGCCCGCCCCTTCGCCGCCTCGGCCGTCACGGTGTCGAGCACGGCGGCGTGTTCGGTGGCGAGCGTCACGATGGCACCCGCCGTCCCCTTGATCGCCCAGTTGAGCGCCTCGGTCGCGCCGCCGGTGAACACGACACGCCCGCCCGGCGGCAGCAGCGCGGCGATCTGGTCGCGGGCGACCTCCACCGCCGCCTTCGCGGCACGGCCGGGGCGGTGGGCGGAATGGGGGTTGGCGTGCTGGTCGCGCAGCCACGGCAGCATCGCGTCGAGGGCTTCGGGCGCGAGCGGCGTGGTGGCCTGATAATCGAGATAGATCATGCCGCGACGCTGCGCGTCGCGCGCGCCATCTCGCGCCATGTGGCGATGAAGCGGTCGACGTCCGCCGCCGACGTGTCCCGGCCGAAGCTGACGCGGATGACTTCGCGCGAGGCGGCGTCGCTCCACCCCATCGCGGCCAGCACATGGCTCGCCTTCATGCTGCCCGAAGAGCAGGCGCTGCCGGCCGAGATCGCAATGCCCGCGAGGTCGAAGCGGATGAGCTGGGTCGCCGCCGAAACGCCCGGGAGGCGATAGCTGCCGATCGCGGGGTGGCGGGGCGATGCGGCGGCAACCAGTTCGCCACCCGAGCGCGTAATGGCATCGTCAAGGTGGCCGCGCAGGATGGCCCAGGACTCGACCGGCTCGGGCTCGGCGAGCGCGGCGGCGTAGCCCACGACGCCGGGCAGGTTCTCGGTGCCGGGGCGATAGCCTCGCTCCTGGCCGCCGGTGGGGGCGAGCATGGCCAGATCGCGGACGAGCAACGCGCCGACGCCGGGGGGGCCGCCGCGCTTGTGAGCGGAGAGCGCGACGAGGTCCGCGTGCGTGGCGACGTCCGGGTCCGCGCCGGGAGGCATCTGCGCGGCGTCGACGAGGAGGAGGTGGCCGGCGGCGTGGACGGCCTCGGCGATCGCGGCGATCGGCTGGCGGACGCCGGTTTCGGAATTGGCCCATTGGACGGTGACGAGGTCGCTTCGACCCGCACCGGGGGATTGCACGATCGCGGCGGGATCGATCCGGCCGTCACCATCGACCGCCAGCACCTGCGCCTCGGGGAACGCCCGGAATACCGCGTCATGCTCGACCGCGCTGACCAGCCGGCGTGTGACGTCGGCGCGGTTGAGCGCGATCGCCAGCGACTCGCTCGCGCCGCCGGTCAGGATGACCTCGCCCGCCCAGCCATGGGCCGCCGCGATCCGCCCCCGCGCCGCCTCCAGCGCCGCCCGCGCCGCGCGGCCCTCGGCGTGCGGGCTCGACGGATTCGCCCAGCGCGTCCAGCCGTCCGCCACCGCCGCGCGGGCGGCGGCGGTCATCGGCGTGGTCGCGGCGTGGTCGAGATACAGGCGGTCGGGCAAGAAAAGTTCCCAATCTTGGGCAGCCACCTATATAGGCGCGCGATCCCGGCGGTCATCCGCCCGCTGCACACAAAGGCGCTCATGCCCGAAGTCATCTTTCCCGGCCCCGAAGGCCGCCTCGAGGGCCGTTTCGCCCCCGCCCCCCGCCCGCGCGCACCCGTCGCGATGATCCTGCACCCGCATCCGTCGTCGGGCGGCACGATGAACAACCGCATCGTCCAGGAGCTGTACAAGACGTTCCAGCGCCGCGGCTTCGCGACGTTGCGCTTCAACTTCCGCGGCGTCGGCAAGAGTCAGGGGACGTTCGACAACGGCGTCGGCGAGCTGTCGGACGCGGCGAGCGCGCTCGACTGGGTGCAGTCGTTCCACCCCGAGGCGTCGACGACGTGGATCGCCGGGGTCAGCTTCGGCGCGTGGATCGGGATGCAGCTCCTGATGCGCCGGCCGGAGATCCGCGGCTTCATCTCGATCGCGCCGCCGGCGAACATGTACGATTTCACCTTCCTGGCGCCCTGCCCCTCGTCGGGGATCATCATCCAGGGCGAGGCGGACGAGGTGGTGACGCCGGGGTCCACCCAGAAGCTGGTCGACAAGCTGCGTACGCAGCGGCACATCACCATCCATCACGACACGATTCCCAAGGCGAACCACTTCTTCGAGCACGAGATGCCCGAGCTGATGGGGAGCGTGGACAAATATCTGGACATGCGGCTCGACCCGAACTCGCCGATCAGGTGAGACGGGTCAGGCGTAGGCGGCGAGCAGGTCGGCGATGCCTTCGGCTTCGGTCTTGATGTGGCGGCGGAGCTGGTTGGTGGTGAGGCGGGCGGCGACCGTATAGTCGGGCCACTCCGCGACGATCCGCTCGGGGCTCCATTTCGCCCTGTGGACGCGGAACACCTCGCCGGCGCTGATGCAGGCGACCTTCATGTGGCGCGCGAGCACCGCGCGCTGGTGATCGCCAGACGCGATGGCGGGATCGAAGATGCGCTGGTGCTTGAAGCGCTGATAGCCGCCCAATGCCATGCCCAGCTCGGCGTGCAGGCTCGCGCCGGCGGCGAGGACCGCGTCGGGGCCCTTCTCCAGGCAGGCGACCTCGCGGGCGAGGACGGCGAGCGCCTGTTCCTGATGACGGTGGAGCTCGTCCGAATCGGTGAAGCTTGCCATGCCGCTGTCGTAAGACGAGGAGGTTAAGCGCCGGCTACCAGGTCCAGATGAAGGCGTTGCCGACCAGCACGGCGGCCATGACGAGCATCAGGGCGCCCCTCGTGCGGTCGCGGCGCTTCGCCAGCAGATAGCCGCCGCCGATCGCGCAGGCGAAGGCGGCGAGCATCGCGATGGCGGGCGCGGCGGACCCGAGCGCGTTCACCCCGCCATCGCCCGCGCATAAGCGGCGATGTCGACATTGCCGCCCGAGAGCAGCACCAGCATCCCCGCTTCGGGCCGCACCTTGCCCGCCAGCACCGCCGCCAGCGCGACCGCGCCGCCGGGTTCGACGACGAGGCGCAGCGTCGCCGCCGCCCAGCGCTGCGCGGCGGCGGTCTCGGCCTCGCCGACCGCCACGCCTTCCGCGCCGCGCCGGGAGAGGACGTCGAAGGTGAGCGGCGACACGCGCAGCGTCTGGAGCGCGTCGCAGGCGGTCGGCGGAGGCGCGTCGCCGACCGGCTCGATCCAGCCGGCCTCGAGCGAGCGGCGCATATCGTCCCAGCCCTCGGGCTCGACGACGGTGATCGCCGCGTCCGGCAGCGCGAGCGCGAGGCCCGCCGCCAGCCCGCCGCCGCCGCACGGCGTCACCACCCGCGCGGGCGCGGGGAGGCCCGCCGCCTGCATCTGCGCCGCCGCCTCGACCCCGGCCGAGCCCTGCCCCTCGATCACCCACGGATCGTCGAAGCTCGGCACCAGCGTCGCGCCGCGCGCCTCCGCCAGCCGCCGCGCGATCTGCTCGCGGTTCTCGGTGGCGCGGTCGTAGGAGACGATCTCCGCGCCGAGCGCCAGCGTGCCCTCGCGCTTGGCGGCGGGGGCGTCGGCGGGCATGACGATCGTGGCGGCGATCCCGAGCTTCTTCGCGGCCCAGGCGATGCCCTGCGCGTGGTTGCCCGAGGAGAAAGCGACCACCCCCTTCGCGCGCGCCGCCTCGTCCAGCGCGGTCAGCCGGTGCCACGCGCCCCTGATCTTGAACGCGCCGACCGGCTGCAGCGACTCGGCCTTCAACGCGACGTCGATGCCGCCCAGCCGGGCGACATAAAGCGGCGTCGGCGTCAGGATGCGGGCGACCTTCGCGGCCGCATCGCGGACCCCCGCGCGGGTAGGCTGTCGCACGAACGTCACAATTCGTCGTTCCCGTCCAGGAGCCACTTTACAAGGGGGGTCACCGACCCTAATTCGCGCTTCCGCTGCCCCATGGGACTTCCAACCGCAAGGCAGCTTTTGACGACAAGTGCCGAAAGGCCATTGGAGGTCCCTTGATTTGCACCAGGTTCATCGCGCGCTGGGGCTAGCGCCCCTTTCGACCGGCGGCTCCTCCGTTTCCGGGACCGCCATCGACATCGCCAAGAGCAAGCCGGTCATGCCGGTGACGCTCGTTCGTCCCCACGCCGCGGCGCGGGCCGCCCGGTTCTTCGTCGAGAAGTTTCCGGGGCGGTCGCTCTATGCGGTCAAGGCGAACCCCTCCCCCGACCTGCTCCGCATCCTGTGGGCTGCGGGCGTGACGCATTACGATGTCGCCTCGATCGCCGAGGTGCGGCTCGTCGCGCGGACGCTGCCGGAAGCGACCTTGTGCTTCATGCACCCGGTCAAGGCCGAGGAGGCGATCGCCGAGGCGTATTTCACGCATGGCTGCCGCGTGTTCAGCCTCGATTCGCTGGAAGAGCTCGACAAGATCGTGGCCGCGACCAGGGGCGCGGACGACCTGACGCTGTGCGTCCGGCTGCGCGTCTCGTCCGAGCACGCCAAGCTGTCGCTGGCGGCGAAGTTCGGCGCGGGACCGCATGAGGCGAAGGAGCTGCTCTTCGCGGCGCGGCAGGCGGCGGACGCGCTCGGCATCTGCTTCCATGTCGGCAGCCAGGCGATGACCCCCGAAGCCTATGCGCAGGCGATGCAGCGCGTGCGCGCGGCGATCGTCGAGGCAGCCGTGACCGTGGACGTGATCGACGTCGGCGGGGGCTTTCCCTCCTGGTATCCCGGCATGGAGCCGCCGCCGCTCGAAAGTTATTTCGAGACGATCGGCCGCACCTTCGAGAGCCTGCCGATCTCCTATTCGGCGGAGCTGTGGGCGGAGCCGGGCCGGGCGCTGTGCGCGGAATATTCGTCGGTCGTGGTGCGCGTCGAGAAGCGGCGCGGGTCGGAGCTGTACATCAACGACGGCGCGTACGGCGCGCTGTTCGACGCGGCGCATATCGGCTGGCGCTTCCCGGTCCGGCTGCTGCGCGAACTCGAATCGACGGTGCGCGATCATCCGTTCAGCTTCTACGGTCCGACGTGTGACGACCTGGACCATATGGCCGGGCCGTTCTTGCTGCCGGCGGACGTGAAGGCGGGCGATTACATCGAGATCGGGATGCTCGGCGCCTATGGCGCGGCGATGAGGACCGCGTTCAACGGCTTCGGCTCGGACGAGACCGCGGTCGTGGATGACGAGCCGATGGCGTCGCTGTACGTCGAGCTGGAGCCGGAACCGGCCTCGAACGTCGTCACGCTGTAACCCTTCATCGTCATGCCAGCGCAAGCTGGCATCTCCGAACTGAGCGACCCAGCTTGCGCTGGGGTGACGGCTATTGCTGATGGAATCCTGACATGACCGACACCCTCACCAAGACCGCCTCGGCGAACGCGCCGATCAACGACAGCCGCAAGGTCGAACTGCTGTCCAGGCAGGTCAAGCATATCGACATCAAGAGCTTCGACGCGCGCCCGATCGTCGACGCGATGAGTGACATGAGCTTCACCAGCCGCGACCTCGGCCGCGCGACCAAGATCTACAACGACATGCTCGCCGACCAGGATTGCACGGTCTGCTTGGTCATCGCCGGGTCGACGAGCGCGGGCGGTTGCATGGACCTCTATGCCGAGCTGGTGCGCAGCAACATGGTCGACGTGATCGTTGCCACCGGCGCCACGATCGTCGACATGGATTTCTTCGAGGGGCTCGGCCACAAGCACTATCAGGCGCTCGAGATCCCCGACGACGACACGCTGCGCTCGCTCTACATCGACCGCATCTACGACACTTATATCGACGAGGAGCAGCTCCAGGACTGCGATTTCACGATCAACAAGATCGCGAACGAGCTGGAGCCCAAGGCCTATTCATCGCGCGCCTTCATCCGCGAGATGGGCCGCTACCTCGCCGAGCACGGCAAGAAGGAGAACAGCCTCGTCAAGCTCGCCTATGAGCATGACGTGCCGATCTTCTGCCCGGCGTTCGTCGACTCCTCAGCGGGCTTCGGGCTGGTCAAGCACCAAGTCGACAACGCCAAGGCGGGCAAGCCCTATCTGATGATCGACGCGGTCGCGGACTTCCGCGAACTCACCGAGATCAAGATCCAGGCGGGCACCACCGGCCTGCTGATGATTGGCGGCGGCGTCCCGAAGAACTTCATCCAGGACACCGTCGTGTGCGCCGAGATCCTCGGCCACGAGGATGTCGAGGTGCATAAATACGCGGTGCAGATCACCGTCGCCGACGTCCGCGACGGCGCCTGCTCGTCGTCGACGCTGCAGGAAGCGGCAAGCTGGGGCAAGGTCAATACCGGCATCGAGCAGATGGTGTTCGCCGAGGCGGGCTCCGTGATGCCGCTGCTGGCGTCGGACGCCTATCATCGCGGCCATTGGAAGGACCGGCCGGTCCGCAAATGGGCGTCGATTTTCGCCTAACGCGCGGCGGGGTCGAGCCCCAGTATCTCAGTCGCGGGCGGTGTCTTGCGCCGTCGCGCGACCGGCATTTCCGGGATCAAGGTGACCGCGAGCAGCCCGACGATCAGGAAGCCCGTCATATACCAGGCCGGCGCGATCGGGCTGCCGGTCAGGCGGATGAGCTCATGCTCGACGACCTGCGCGCTGCCGCCGAAGATGGCGATCGACAGTGCGTAGACGATGCCGATCGAGCCGGCGCGGATGTGCGCCGGCAGCGCCTCGGTGAACTGGACCAGCGCGGGCACCGACGTGCCGCCGAGCAGAATTGACAGGAGCGCCGTCATCGCGATCAGCGATGTCGGCGTGCGGAGTTCGGCGACGATCATGTAGGCGGGCACCGCCAGCAGGATGAGGACGATCCACGGCACCAGCAACACCCGCTTGCGACCGAAACGGTCGACCGCCCACCCCGCCCCCAGATCGGTCACGACGCCCGTGAGGCCGAGCGCGATGGTGGAACCGAAGGCGGCCGTGACCGGCATCCCCAGCGTCGTCTGGGCGTAGGTTCCCAGATAGTCGAGCGAGTAGTTGCTCACCGTGCCCGACGCGAGCAGCAGCAGGCCGGCGATCACGACGCGCAGATAGCGCCGCCGCTCCGCCCGCGTCGCCAGCGGCACGTCATGGTCGGTCAGCGTCTCCCCCAGCGAGCGGCGCATCACCAGCCCGAAGGGCACGATCGTCGCCCCGATCAGGAACGCGATGCGCCAGCCATAGGCGTCGAGCTGGGTCGCGGAGAGCGCCGACGACAAAGCGAGACCGACCAGGCCGGAGATCAGCACCGCGCTGTCCTGCGTCGCATATTGGAAAGATACGTACAGTCCGCGCTTGTCGGGCGGCGCGGCCTCCAGCAGAAAGGCGGTGTTCGGCCCGACCTCGCCGCCGAGCGCGAAGCCCTGGAGCATCCGGAACACCACCGCCAGCACCGGTGCGGCCATGCCGATCATCGCGTAGCTCGGCGTCAGCGCGAGCCCGATCAGCGAAATGCCCATGCACGCGAACGACAGGAGCATCGCCGGCTTGCGCCCGCGCCGGTCGGCGAGGCGGCCGATGATGAGCCCGCCCAGCGGCCGCGTCAGGAAGCCGACGCCGAAGGTGGCGAGCGACAGCAGCAGGCCGTTGCCGCCGTCCTGCGGAAACAGCGTCCGCCCGATCTGCGCGGCGAAGAAGCTGTAGGTCAGGAAGTCGTAGAACTCGAGGCCGTTGCCCGCGACCACGCCCGCGATCTGCGCGCGGGTCAGGCGCGGCGGCGCGACGGCGTGGTCGTCATGGCCCATTCACTGTCTCCCGCCCGAAGACGAAACTTTTCACGGTGCAGGCGCTTGTGCAAGCGGCATAACCGGATTTTCGCGGCAATGATGTTTTGCCCGATCGACAGGACAAGATGATGAGCGTCGCATTCCGCCGCGAGAGCGACGAGGAGCATAAGGAGCCCCGGTTCGAGTTGCCGATCCCGCCCGGGCAGAACCTCGTCACCGCGCGCGGTCTGACGCTGATCGAGGCCAAGGTCGCCGCGCTCCAGGCGACGCTCGGCGGCAAGGAGGACGAGATGGTGCGGCGCGAGCTTCGCTACTGGCACACGCGGCGCACCACCGCCGTCATCGCCCCGCCGCCGCCCGCGGACGAAGCGGGGTTCGGCTCCCGCGTGACGTTCACGCTCAACGGCCGGGTACGGACGATCGACATCGTCGGGACCGACGAGGCCGACCCGGACAGCGACCGCGTCGGCTTCCAGGCACCGCTGGCACGGGCGCTGATCGGCGCCGGGCCGGGCGAGACGGCGGCATTCGGCGGGCGCGAGGATGCGATCGAGGTGGTGGCGGTCGCGCCGATCGGTTAGGCTGCCTCTGCAAGGGGAGGCAGATGCACGCGGAAATACTGAAGCCGATCGTCGCGCTCGTGGCCTGGACGCTGGTGATGCTCGTCTGGATGCTGGCGACGCGGCTGCCGGCAATGAAGGCGGCGGGGGCGAAGCTCGGCTCGCTCGTCGGCAGCGGCCCGGCCGATGCCGAGCGCGGGCTGCCCCGCGAGATCCAGTGGAAGGCGCACAATTACAACCACCTGCATGAGCAACCGACGCTGTTTTACGCGATCTGCCTGGTGCTGGCGATGACCGGCACGGGCAATGGGCTCAACGCGACGATCGCCTGGGCGTATGTCGGCCTGCGGATAGCGCACAGCCTCGTGCAGGCGACGTCAAATCGGGTGGCGGCGCGGTTCGTCCTCTTTCTGTTGTCGACGGCGTGCCTGGTGGCGCTCACGCACAATGCAGCGTTCGTGGTGCTCCACGGTCATGGCTAAGGGCGAGGGCTTCGAGCGGCACCGGCAGCCGTGGACGACGGACGAGATCCAGAAGCTGCATCAGTTCGCCAGGAAGGGCATGGCGCTGAAGGCGATCGCCAAGGCGCTCACGCGCTCCGAGGAATCGGTGAAGGATCGCGCCAAGCAGGACGGGCTCGCGATCGCCAAGCTGCGCTAGGAGCCTAGGCGCGCCGCCACTTGGTCCACAGGTGCCGCACGAGCATCCCCGGCGGCATCCGCAGCGCGTGCGAGCGGCCGTAGAATGCGAACCGCGTCGCGGGTCGGGTCGCCCGGCCCCAACCGTCGCGGGCGAGCAGGCGGCGGACATGCAGCCGGTCCGCGCCGCGCGCCGGCTCATCGCCGAACACCACGCCGACGAGGCGCACCGCACGGGCGACGGCGGGGGCGAGCCGATGCAGCCGGGCGCGCGCCACCAGGCCGTCCTCGCCGAACTCCCTCAGCAGGCAACGGATATCCCACAGATTGCGAAGCCCCCCCGCCAGATCGCCGTCCGCGAACAGATGCGCGGCGGCGTGGACGATCATGTCGTTGGGCGCGAGGATGGCGAGGCCGTTGCCGAGGGGCTGGCTCGCCGCGATCAGCGCGGCGGCGTCGGGCGTGGGCCGCGCGGTCAGCGGCAGGATGGTGTGGTGGACGTCGATCATCCGGTCGCGGTCGCGGTGGAT
>CAXTHQ010000016.1:0-55596 GCA_964244185.1 uncultured Sphingomonas sp. | reverse complement strand
TGCAGCGCGCGCAGGTCCGCGCCGCCCTCCAGCAGGTGGGTCGCGAAGGCGTGGCGCAGCACGTGCGGGCTGACCCGGTCGGGCGGCACACCGGCCTCGGCGGCGAGCGCCTTGACGAGCTGATGGAGGCGCACGCGCGACAGATGCGTCTTGCCCGACGGGAACAGCCACAGGCGCTGCGTGGCGACATGCGCCCGCCACGCCGCCACCGCCGCGCGGGCGCGGTCGGACAGCGGCACCAGCCGCTCGCGCCCGCCCTTGCCCTTCAGGATCAGGAACGGCTGGTCGGGGTGAATGGCGTTGCGCGGCAGCGACACCAGTTCCGACGCGCGCAGGCCCGAGCCGTACAGCAACTCGACGAGCGCGGCGAGCCGCAGGTCGAGCGGGGCCGGCGGCACCTGCGCGAGCCGTTCGGCGAGCGCAACGAACAGCCGCTCGATATCGCCATGGCCGAGCGTCTTTGGCAGGGCGCGCACCAAACCCGGCCGGGGCAGCGCCGCGCTCGGATCGTCGGTGCGGTGGCCCTCGTCGGCGAGGAAGGCGTAGAAGCGCCGCAACGCCGCCGCCTTGCGCGCGACCGAGCTGCGCGCCAGTTCCGCCCAGCCGCCGGCGAGCCGCCGCACCGCCGCCTCGTCCGCGTCGGCGAGCCCGCCGTCGAGTATGGTCGAGGCGAGCTGGAGGTCGGAGCGATAGGCGGCCAGCGTGTTCTTCGCCGCGCCGGCCTCGGCGGCGAGCATTTCGAGGAAGCGGCCGATGAGGGCAGGATCGTTCACGCGTCCCCTCCGTCACCCCGGCCTTGAGCCGGGATCCATGTCGCTGCGCTTTCTACGGTTCGGGCATTGCTCGGGCGGCATGACGGAGCAGTCACGCTCGCGCGATCGCTTCCGCCGCGATCATGCGGGCCTCGCCCTCCAGCCCGACCGCGCGCAGGCTGGCGACGATGCGATAGAGCATCGCGGGCGGCACGCCCGCCCAGGCGGAGGTCTGCATCGCGATGGCGGCGAGCAGCACGACGGTGCCCGGCTCGCCATCGGCGGCGGCCCGGTCGATCGCGCGCGTCCAGCTATTGGTCGCGCCGATCCGCACGTCGAGCGACGCAGCGGCGCGTTCGGCGTCCTCGGGCGACAGCCGGCCGAACCCCGCCAGCCCGGCGAAGAGCAGCCGCTGCTTCAACCGCGCGTCGCCGGTCCCGGCGTAGGATGCGAGATCGCTGTAGGGAACCAACGCCCGGCCCTCGTCGATCAGCGTCAGCATCGCCCAAGCATCACCGCCCGTCGTCACCACCGACCGCCAGCGCAGCGCGGCGCGGTTGAGCCCGGCGGTGAGCATCGACGCGACCAGCCGGTCCGCGTCCTTCGCCCGCTCGGCGGAGGGCGGGATGGCCGCCGCCGCGCGGGCGGTCAGCACCAGCCGCGCGTACGGGACGCTCTCGCCCCACAATTTCCTGCACGCATCGAGCCGGGCATCGGCGTTGCGATCGCCGTACGCCGTGCCGAGATCGCGCGCCGCCGCGTCGCTGACGGGATCGACCGGCACATCGTCGTCGTTCGACCCCAGCGAAGCGTAAAGGTCGACCAGCGCCGCGTTGGACAGCACGCCTTGCGCCGCCGCCGCCTCCGCCGCCCTGACCCGGGCGGGTGGCGCGAGGACGGGTGACAGCGCTTGCCAATAGGTGACCTGCCGCCCCGTGCCCGCGATCAGCTCGTCGGGCACCGGCACCCCGGTCGCGGTGGCGAGGCCGAAGCGCCATGGCGTCAGCCGGTCGACGCCGGCCCATTCGATCGTCACCGCCTGCTGCCCCGACGCGCCCGCGCCCACCACCTTCTCGGCGAGCAGCAGGTCGAGCCCTCGCGCCGTGCCGCGCCGCCGCGCCGCCTTGATCAGCGCGCCTGCCTGTTGCGGTGTTCCCCCCAGCCCCGCGCACATCGCCTGCGCCATCACCCAGCCGCGCTCGCCCGTCACCGCAACGCCATGATCGGCGAGCGAGCACAGCCCCGCCGGGTCGCCCGTCGCGAGCATCGCATTCAAGGCGACCTGATAGAGCTTGGGGGTGTAATCGGCATTGTCGACCGCCTGCACCACGGCGCGCGCCGACACGCTCTCCCCCATCCGCAACAGCAGCCAGGCGCGCTCGGCGGCGAAGTTCGCGCCATCGACGCGGGGCGGCGTGTCGACCTCCGACAGCAACGCGCGCCGCAGCAGGATCGACAGCCAGCGCGACGGCAGCGGCGCCGACAGCCGCCGCATCAGCATTTCGAGATACTGCCCGTCCGCCCGCCCGAACGCATCGGCGGCCAAGCCGCCGTCGGCCTGGCGCACCGGGCCGATCCGGTTGAGCGGGTGCCGCGCGAAGGGCGGCAATTCGTAATAAGCGAGCGTCCCCGGATCGATCGCGGCCGGGGTCGGCGTCTCGGTCGGCGTGGTGCTCGCGTCGGGCAGCGGCAGCGGCTCGACGACGGCCGTCGACGCGCCGCTCGGCAGCGGCCGGGGCGTCGCGGCGACGCTCGGGGCGGGCGTCGGATCGCCGAAGCCCGGCGGCAGGATCGATTCGGGCCGGTCCTGGCCCATTGCCGGCCCCATCGCCGGCCCCATCGCCGGCAGGGCCGCCCCCGCCAGCATCAGGACCAGGGCAACCTTACGAGAGTTTCGCAAGATCGACCTGCTTCTCCACGCGCGTCTGGGGCCGCTCGGTGGCGCGCCCGGCGAGCAGGAACATGCCGCCGACCAGCACGACGAGAAGGACGATCAGCAGGGCGAGGGGGCGTGACATAGGGGAACCTTGACGACATTGGGAGCGAAGCGATGGCGGCACGCGCGCCCTTGCCGCGCGCGGACCCGCTCTATAGCCCGATCCCCGTGTTGCAAAGCCGCAAGCCCGCTTCCGCCGTCTGGGACGGCCGGCCGATCGTGCTGGTCGGGCTGATGGGCGTCGGCAAGTCGACCGTCGGCCGCCGGCTGGCGCAACGGCTGCGGCTGCCCTTTGTCGACGCCGACGAGGAGATCGAGGCCGCCGCCGGCATGACCATCGCCGAGATCTTCGACCGCTTCGGCGAGCCCTATTTCCGCGATGGCGAGCGCCGCGTGCTGGCGCGGCTGATCGACGGCAATCCCAAGGTCATCGCCACCGGCGGCGGCGCCTTCATCAACGACGACACGCGAGAGCTCATCCTGACCCAGACCACCGCGATCTGGCTCGACGCCGCGCCGGAAATCCTGGCGGAACGCGTCAAGCGCCGCGACACCCGCCCGCTGCTACGCGACAAGGATCCCCATGCGGTGCTCGTCGATCTCGCCGCCAAGCGCAACCCGCTCTACGCGCTCGCCCACATCCATGTCGCCAGCCACAAATCGCCGCACGAGACGACGGTGGCGGCGATCCTCAAGGCGATCGGGCGATGAGGCGCAGACTGCGAGAGCGCGGTCGCACCGCGCCACGCAGGCCAGCCCGGCCGGCCTCGCGGCACGCGAGGTTCGACGACGCGGCTTCGCCGCGGCGGGCCACCACGGAGACTTACAAGTGAGGCGCATCGACGTATCGCTGGGCACGCGCAGCTATCCGGTGCTGATCGAAGCGGGGCTGCTCGGCCGCGCCGCCGCGCATCTCGCGCCGCTGGCGAAGGGGCGGCCGCTGGTGGTCGTCACCGACGAGCATGTCCTCCCCCATCTCGCGACGCTGACGGCGGCACTGTCGGATGTGGGCGTGGAGCTTCATCGGGTCGTGCTGCCGCCGGGCGAGGCGACCAAAAGCTGGAGCGCGCTCGAACGGCTGGTCGACGCGCTGCTCGGGTTCGGCGTCGAGCGTGGCGACCATGTCGTGGCGATGGGCGGTGGCGTGATCGGTGATCTGGTCGGCTTCGCCTGCGCCATCCTGAAGCGCGGCTGCGGCTTCGTGCAGATCCCGACCACATTGCTGGCCCAGGTCGACAGCTCGGTCGGCGGCAAGACCGGCATCAACACCAGGGCGGGCAAGAATCTGGTCGGCGCCTTCCACCAGCCCGCCTGCGTGCTGATCGACCCCGACGTGCTCGACACGCTGCCGCCGCGCGAGCTGCGCGCCGGCTATGCCGAGGTGGTCAAATACGGGCTGATCGACGACCCGGCGTTCTTCGCCTGGTGCGAGGCGAACGGCGCGGCGTTGCTGGCCGGCGACGCGGGGTTGCGCGAGCAGGCGATCGCGCATTCGGTCGCGGCCAAGGCGCGGATCGTCGGCGAGGACGAGTTTGAGACGACCGGCGCGCGCGCGCTGCTCAACCTCGGTCACACCTTCGGTCACGCGCTGGAGGCCGAGGCCGGCTATGATGGCTCGCTACTCCACGGCGAGGCAGTCGCCGCCGGCTGCGCGCTGGCGTTCGACTATGCCGCCGGGCGCGGGCTGTGCCCACCCGAGGACGCCGCCCGCGTCAAGGCGCACTGGCGCGCGATCGGCCTGCCCGATGGCCTCGCCGGCGTGAGGGCAGACGGAGCGCGGCTGGTCGAGCATATGCGCCACGACAAGAAGGCGAGCGGCGGCCGCCTCCCCTTCCTGCTCGCGCGCGGCATCGGCCGGACCTATCTCGACCGCGACGTCGACCTGGCCGATGTCGAGGCGTTCCTCGACCGCCAGGCGCGCTGATGCCGAACGGGGTCAGGAAGGCCGACCTGCCGACCAAGACCTGCCCCGCCTGCCTGCGGCCGTTCGCGTGGCGGAAGAAATGGGCGCGGGATTGGGAGAAGGTCGTCTATTGCTCGGACGCGTGCCGGAAGAAGCGATAGTTTCCTACCGTCATGCCGGCCTTGTGCCGGCATCCACGTCGGCCGAAGTTACGCCCGGAACGACAGTGGATGCCGGGACGAGCCCGGCATGACGGACCTGGGCCAACCCGCCCGCCAAGCGATAAGCGGCGCGCTTATTTGGGAGATGGGTTAGCCGCTGCCCGCGCCGCCGCTATTCGCGTGGACAGATCGCCAGCCACGAACGCATCATACCAGCGCTCGCGTGCCGCGAGGCCTCGCATCTGCGACAATGCCTTGTTCTCGTCCTTGGTAAGCGGCAGCGGCACATAGCCTTTCTCCGCCATACATTTGACCTCGGCCGCCGCCGCCTGTCGCGGCCCGCGCATGTCGAACGCGTGCGCGATCGCCTCATCAGGCGTCGGGTTGTGGATCGGCGGCACGGGCGAGGTCGGCCCGTTCATGTACGCAAGCACCTGCTGAACGCAGCTGTCCAGGTCCGCATTCATCAGCTTCGCCGGTACGGGGATGTCCTTCACATAGGTACGTTGAGCGGCGAAGGCCGTCGCCGCCGTGGCGAGCAGCGCGACCGCCGAGAACAGAAGTCGCATGGTCATCGCGTTCACTTAATGCCGCGCGCACCGCCACGCCAGCCAAACCCACCCCGCGATCATCAACAATCCACCGAGCGGCGTCACCGGCCCCAGCC
This sequence comes from uncultured Sphingomonas sp., assembly GCA_964244185.1. Lineage (GTDB taxonomy): Bacteria > Pseudomonadota > Alphaproteobacteria > Sphingomonadales > Sphingomonadaceae > Sphingomonas. The sequence goes on along the minus strand of CAXTHQ010000016.1, from coordinate 50,177 downwards.
ATCGCGGCCCGCCCAGCGCCAGTCCATAGATCGACCCCGCGAACAGCGCCGCGCCGATGACGAACAGCCACCCCGGCCCACGCGCGGCCATCTGCATCGCGACCAATGCCGCGACGGCGTGGACGAGCTGGTACTGCCCGCCCGTCTTGAGCAACTCCGCCGCGTGCTTCTCCGCGCCGTGCGCGCCGAACGCCCCCGCCGCGATCGCCAGCGCGCCCGACAGCGCCGCCGCCACGCCGAGCCAGTTCATGTCTCCCCCTTCGGCGCCCAGGCCTGCTGGGTGATCATCACCTGCCGCGCCGCGCGGATGTCGCCGGCCTCGACCTGCGCGCGCAGCCGCTCGCGGTCGGTCTTGCGGTAGCGGTCCTCGGCCCGGTCGATGTCGGGGCCGTCGACCCCGACGCTGGCGAGCGCGCGCCGTGCCATCACCACCGCCGATTCGAGCACCTCGCGCACCGAATATTCCACCGGCGCGCCGGCCAGTTTGATGACCGCGCGCCGATCATAGGCGCGCACGAACAGGGTCGCCTGCGGAAAGGCCTCGTGCACCCCCGCCAGCAGCTCGGCCGAGAGCTGGTCGCCGTCGATGCAGAACAGGATCAGCTCCGCCTCCGCCCCGCCCGCCTGGCGCAGCATATCGAGCCGGGTGCCGTCGCCATAATAGACCTTCGCGCCGAACTCGCCGGCGACGTCGATCATCTCGATGTCCGTGTCGATCAGCGTCACCGGAATATCCTGCGCGATCAGGATCTGCGCCACCGTCTGGCCGAAGCGGCCATAGCCGACGATCAGCGCATTCGCCCCGTCGTTGCTCGGTCCCTCGCGCGTCTCGGCGGGGCCGGCGGGCGCGGTGCGGAAGCGGCGGGTGATACCCATCAGGAAGGGCGTCGTCGCCATCGACAGCGTGATGATCGCGCCGAACAGGCTGGCGGCCTCGGGCGCGATGAGCTGCCCCGCCTGCGCCTGCGCGAACAGGACGAAGCCGAACTCGCCGCCCTGGCTGAGCAGCAGCCCCAGCGCGAAGGCCGGTCGCCACGGCATCTTCACGACCATGCCGATGCTGGTGATGATTGCCGTCTTCGCGGCGATCAGCGCCGCCGCCATCGCGAGCACGAACAGCGGCCGCTCGGCGATGGCGTGGAGGTCGAGCAGCATCCCGACCGACACGAAGAACAGCCCGAGCAGGATCGAACGGAACGGCTCGACATCGGCCTCCAGCTCGTGGCGATAGGGCGTGTCGGCGAGCATCACGCCCGCGATGAACGCGCCGAGCGCGGCGGACAGGCCAAGGAGTTGCATCACCGCCGACGCCGCCGCGACGGTGAACAATGCCGCGAAGACGAACATCTCGCGCTCGCCGAGATCGCCGATCAGCCGGAACAGCGGCCGCAGCAGAAAGCGGCCGGCGAGGATGAGACCGATCACCGCGCCGAGCGTATAGAGCGCGAGCTGCCACCCCGGCTGGCCGGCGGCGGCGTCGGGCCGGCGCGACAGCGCGGCGACGATCGTGATGAGCGGGACGATCGACAGATCCTGGAACAGCAGGATCGAGAAGGCGCGCTCGCCGAACGGGGTGCGCAGGCGGCCGGCCGATTGCAGCATCGGCAGCACCTGCGCGGTCGAGGACAGGCCGAGCGGCAGCCCCAGCGCCAGCGCCGCGGCGAGGCTGAACCCCGCCCCGCCCCAGATGATGCCGGCGATGGCGAGCCCGCACAATGTAACCTGGAGCAGGCCGAGGCCGAAGATTTCGGTCCGCATACGCCACAGCCGCGACGGATTCAGTTCGAGCCCGACGATGAAGAGCAGCAAGGTGATGCCGAGTTCGGCAATGCCCATCTTGCCTTCGGCCCCGCCGACCAGCCCCAGCACCTGCGGCCCGACCCCCGCGCCGGCGACGAGGTAGCCCAGCGTCGCGCCGAGCCCGAGCCGGCGGAACAGCAGCACGAAGAACAGCCCCGCGCCGAGCATCACTACCCCGTCGCGCAGCAGCAGGCCGGGGTTGCTTTCGTGCATCAGGCAGCCTTGGCTTGCGCGGCGGCCGCGGCGGCGTCGGCGGCGGCCTCGAAGGCGAGCCGGATCGAGGGATGCCGGGCCGGATAGTCGCGCGCGGGCGCGAGGATGGCCAGTCCCGGCCAGTCGGGCGCATCGCCCTCCCCCGCCATCCACCGGGCCAGCGCGTCACGGGCACCGGCGAGCTCGGCCGGGGTGCGGCCGAGAATATCGGCGGCGAGCAGCGACGCCGACGCCTGGCCCAGGGCACAGGCACGGACGAGCAGCCCGACCTCGCCGACCCGGCCCGCATCGTCGAGCGCGACGTCCACCGTCACGCGGCTGCCGCACACCGGCGACCTCTTCTCGCTCGTCGCCTGGGGGTGGGCGAGCCGCTCGTGATGCGGGATCGAGGCGGCGAGGCGCAGAATCTCGGTGTTGTAGAGCTGCCCGCTCAAGACGCGTTGCCGGAATGCGCGCCGAACACCGGCTCGCCGCGGCGGCGGCGATCGAGGATGTCGGCGATGCCGGCGCTGGTCGCGTTGAGCAGCGGGTAGGTGCGCGACTTGAGCATCCAGTCGGGCCGCCGCGTCGGGCCGCCGCCGATCGTGTCGACGACCAGCGCGACGAGCATGAAGCCGAGGCTCGCGAGGATCAGCCCTTTCACGACGCCGAAACCCAAGCCCAGCGCCCGATCCACCGGCCCCAGGATCGACGTCCGCGTCCGCCTGCCCAGCGCATTGGCAATCATCCGCCCGCCGAGATAGGTCATGCCCGTGATCAGCGCGAAGGCGAGCACCGCCGCACCCGACACGGTGCCGATGACGCCGACCAGCAGGTGCGTCGCCGGCGCATGGAACAGCTTGAGCGCTACGACCGACGCCACCCAGGCGAACAGCGACAACACCTCGGCCACGAACCCGCGGCTGAATCCCATGATCGCCGCGATCGCGACGCCGAGCAGGACGACGATGTCGAGGGCGGTGAGGGCCATGGGATGGGAATAGGGTGCGCGGTGATGAACCGCTACCCCTCACCCTCACCCTTCGGCGCTGGCGCGCCTCTTCCCTCTCCCAATGGGTGAGGGAGAGCGGCGAAGCCACGGAAGGGTGAGGGTGACGGCTACCGCCCCAGCAAATGGTCCACCACCTGCCCCAGCGTTCTGAACCCCGACAGCCGCAGCCCCGCCGCGTCGCCGCACGCGCTGGCCGGCAGCAACGCGCGCTCGAACCCCAGCTTGCCGGCCTCCTTCAGCCGCAGCGGCGCGTGCGCCACCGGGCGGAGCTCACCCGACAGCGCGATCTCCCCGAACGCCACCGCATCCACCGCTACCGGCCGCTCGCTCAGCGCCGACACCAGCGCCGCCGCCACCGCGAGATCGGCCGCCGGGTCCTGCACTCGATAGCCGCCCGCGACGTTGAGATAGACCTCGCTCGACGAGAAGCTCAGCCCGCACCGCGCCTCCAGCACCGCCAGCACCATCGCCAGCCGCCCCGAATCCCAGCCCACCACCGCGCGCCGTGGCGTCGCGCCCGACGCCAGCCGCACCACCAGCGCCTGGATCTCGACCAGCACCGGCCGCGTCCCCTCCAGCGCGGGGAATACGGTCGTCCCCGTCACGCCCTCGTCGCGATGGGTTAGGAACAATGCCGAGGGGTTGGCGACCTCGGCCAGCCCGCCCGTCTCCATCGCGAACACGCCGATCTCGTCGGTGCCGCCGAAGCGGTTCTTGATCGCGCGCAGGATGCGGTACTGGTGCGACCGCTCGCCCTCGAACGAGAGCACGGTGTCGACCATATGCTCCAGCACGCGCGGGCCAGCGATGCTGCCGTCCTTGGTGACGTGCCCGACCAGCACCACCGCCGTCCCGCGCTCCTTGGCGAAGCGGATCAGCTCCTGCGCCGCGGCCCGGACCTGACTGACCGTGCCGGGCGCACCCTCGATCAGGTCGGAATGCATCGTCTGGATCGAGTCGATGACGAGCAGCGCCGGCGGCAGCGCGGAAGACAGCGTCGTCAGGATGTCGCGCACCGAGGTCGCGGCGGCGAGCTGGACCGGCGCGTGCCCCAGCCCCAGCCGCTGCGCGCGCAACCGCACCTGGTCGGCCGCCTCTTCGCCGGAGACATAGGCGACCGGCATCCCGGCGACGGCCATGTGCGCCGCCGCCTGAAGCAGCAGTGTCGACTTGCCGATCCCCGGATCGCCCCCGATCAGCGTCGCCGACCCCTCGACGAACCCGCCGCCCAGCGCGCGGTCGAGTTCCGCGATCCCCGTCGCCCGCCGGTCCGGCAGCGCCGCCGGCGCGTCAAGCGCGTGCAGGCTGACGAGCCGCCCGCCGCCCTGGAGATTATGCTTGGCGTGAAACGGCGTGACGGTCGCGCCGGCCTCCTCGACCAGCGTGTTCCACTCGGCGCAATCCCCGCACTGCCCCGCCCACCGATGCGCGACCGACCCGCAGGCCTGACAGACGTAGCGCTTCTGGAGTTTCGCCATGATGGAAAGGTAGCGGAACAGGAAGAGAACGCAAGGGTAAGCGTGACAAGCGGCGAGGGTGACCGCTACAGCCCCCGTCATGCTCGCCACTGACCTCCGCGTCGCGCTGTTCAGCGGCAATTACAATTACACCCGCGACGGCCCGACCCAGGCGCTGAACCTGCTCGTCGGCCACCTGCTGGGCCAGGGCGCGGCGGTCAGGGTCTATGCGCCGACCACCGACAAGCCGGCCTTCGCGCCGACCGGCGATCTCGTCAGCGTCCCCTCCTTCGCGATCCCCGGCGAGCGCGGCGAGTACCGGCTTGCCAACGGAATGCCCGACGCGATCCGGCGCGACCTGGAGGCGTTCGCGCCCAACGTCATCCACCTCTCCGCCCCCGACATCCTCGGCCATCGCGCCGTCCGCTGGGCAGAGGCGCGCGGCATCCCGCGCGTCGCGTCGTTGCACACGCGGTTCGAGACCTACCTGAAATATTATCACCTCGGCCTGTTCGCGCCGCTGCTCGTCGGCATCCAGAAGCGCTTCTACAACCGCGTCGACCGCGTCATGCCGCCGGGCGAATCGATGGCGGCGGTGGTGCGCGGCTGGGGCGTGACGACGCCGACCCCGATCTGGTCGCGCGGCATCGACCACGATCGCTTCCGCCCAGGCCGCCGCGATCTCGCCTGGCGCGCCGCGCTCGGCATCGCGCCCGACGAAATCGCGATCGGCTTCCTCGGGCGGCTGGTGAAGGAAAAGGGGCTCGACGTCTTCGCGCAGGCGCTCGCCGAGCTGCGTCGCCGCGATGTGCCGCACAAGGTGCTGGTCGTCGGCGAAGGCCCGGCGCGCGACTGGTTCGAGGCGGAAGCGCCCGAAGCCGTGTTCGCCGGCTTCCAGTCGGGCGACGATCTCGGCCGCGCGGTCGCGTCGATGGACGTGTTCTTCAACCCCAGCGTCACCGAGACCTTTGGCAACGTCACGCTGGAGGCGATGGCGGCCGGGGTCCCCGTCGTTGCCGCGCGCGCGACCGGCGCGGTCGACCTCGTCGAGCCGGGCGAGACGGGCTTCCTCGTCCCCCCGCGCGATTGCGCCGCTTATGCCGACGCGCTGGCGAGCATCATCGCCGACCCGGCGCTGCGCGCGCGCATGGGCGACGCCGGCCACCGCAAGGCGGCCGGCTATCGCTGGGAGCTGGTCAACCAGAAGGTGGTGGAGACATATCTGGAGCTGCTCGCGCAACCATCCTCGTTCCGCCGGGCTTGACCCGGGGTCCCGCTTCTCACATTGCCGAGACGGCGGAACCCCGGGTCGAGCCCGGGGTGACGAAGGGCTATTCCTCCCGCCAGTCGAACGTCAGCGGCGCCTCCCGAAACGCGAAGCGGTCGAGGTGCCGCGACACCGCGCCCTTCAGCCCGTCGAGCTGCTCGGCTGAGGTCGCGTCGATCCGCACGTCGAGCGTGGCGGCCGTGGCGTCCATCGTCGCCACCCCGTCGCCCGGATGATCTGCCCCGCGCGCGTTTTTCGGAAAAGTGACCGTGCCATGCTCGGCAGTGAACTCGACCGGCATGTTGTGCTGCCAATGCTTGCACAATTGCTGGAGGTAGCGGCTCCCGGATGCGGTCGGCACCCGGGCGATCGCGGCAAACGCGCCGCTCACCCCCGCGCTGGAGGGCGCACTCACCGGAGCCGCTCGATCTTCTGCGCGACCTCGTCGATCAGCGCCGCCATCTCGTGCGTGACATCGTCGGGCAAGTCGTCGCCGAAGAACAGGCGGTCGTTCACCGCATGGCGCAAGTTCGCCATCGCCCGGCGCACCGGCGCCTTATCGCCACGCCGCCGCTCGGTGCCGAGCTCCTTCAGCCGCGCCATCAGGCCATCGACCTGCTCGCGGTTCGCGTCGAGATGCGCGCGGCCGGCGTCGGTCGCGGCGAAGCGCTTCTTCGCGCCTTCGGACTGCTGCTCCTCGATCTGGCCCATCTCGTCGAGCAGCGTCAGCGTCGGGTAGACCACGCCGGGGCTCGGCGCATACGCGCCGCCGGTCAGCTCCTCGATGACGCGGATCAGGTCGTAGCCGTGGCGCGGCTCTTGCGCGATCAACTGGAGCAGCACGAGCTTGAGCTCACCTCCGTCGAACATCCGCCGCTGCCGCCCGCCGCGACCGCGCTGCGCGTCGTCCCATCCTTCCGCGAACCGCGCGGCGAACTGGTCCCAATTGTCACGCCGCCCGCGAGGGCCGCAGCCGCGACCGCGGCCCACGTGGATTCCGTAAAACATCGTTGTTCCTTTGTGTATCACGATGCACCCAAGATATATCTTCGCGAAGGATTGGCAAGAGCGGTTCAAGATATATTTTGCTCACACCGCCATCCTGGCCTTGTGCCGGAATCCACGCCAGGTCTGGCCCCGCCGCGAAGCATTTGCGGGTAGGCGACAAACTCAAGTGGATGCCGGGACAAGCCTGGCATGACGGCGAACGGGAAAACACCTACATCACCCCCATGGCCGACCTCTTCGCCGCCTTCGATCCCCCACCCGCGCCCGACGCGCCCGCCGCCGACGCTCCGCTCGCCGAGCGCCTGCGCCCGCGCCGGCTCGACGAGGTCGTCGGCCAGGAGCATCTCACCGGCCCCGAAGGCGCGATCGGGAGGATGGTCGCCGCCGGCCGGCTGTCGTCGCTCATCCTGTGGGGACCGCCCGGCACCGGCAAGACCACTATCGCCCGCCTGCTCGCCGACGCGGTGGGCCTGCGCTTCGTCGCGATCTCGGCGGTATTCTCGGGCGTCGCCGACCTCAAGAAGGTCTTCGCCGAGGCGCGCGACCGCGCCCGTACCGGCAAACGCACGCTCCTGTTCGTGGACGAGATCCATCGCTTCAACCGCGCCCAGCAGGATGGCTTCCTGCCCTACGTCGAGGACGGCACGGTGACGCTGGTCGGCGCGACGACCGAAAATCCGTCCTTCGAACTCAACGCCGCGCTCCTCTCGCGCGCGCAGGTGCTGGTCTTGCGCCGCCTCGACGCCGCCGCGCTCGAACGCCTGCTGGCGCGCGCTGAGGCGCTGACCGGCCCCCTGCCCCTCCAGCCCCAGGCGCGCGATGCGCTGATCGCGGCGGCCGATGGCGACGGCCGCTTCCTGCTCAACCAGGCCGAGACGCTGGCGAGCGCCGGCCTCGCCGAACCGCTCGACCCCGCCGCGCTCGGCCAGTTCCTGCAGCGCCGCGTCGCGGTCTACGACAAGGACCGCGAGGGCCATTACGGCGTCATTTCCGCGCTCCACAAATCGATCCGCGGCTCCGATCCGCAGGCGGCGCTCTATTATCTGGCGCGGATGCTGACCGCCGGCGAGGAGCCGCTGTACGTGCTGCGCCGCCTCACCCGCGCCGCCGTCGAGGACGTCGGCCTCGCCGACCCGCAGGCGCTCCAGCAATGCCTGCTCGCCAAGGACGCCTACGACTTCCTCGGCTCTCCCGAAGGCGAGCTCGCGATCGTCCAGGCGTGCGTTTACCTCGCCACCGCCCCCAAATCAAACCGCATCTACATGGCGCAGAAGGCCGCCTGGGCGTCGGCGAAGGAGCATGGCTCGCTCAGCCCGCCCAAGCATATCCTCGGCGCGCCGACGCGGCTGATGCGCGACCTCGGCTATGGCAAGGGCTATCAATACGATCACGACGCGCCCGACACCTTTTCGGGCGCGGATTATTGGCCCGAGGGGTTGGGCGCGCAAACCTATTACGAACCGACCGACCTCGGTTACGAAGCGCGCGTGGCGGAGCGGATGCGGCGATGGGAAAGGTTGCGCGACGAGCGGTGAGCGCGCGCCGCCGCTTGCAATGTAGGACCGCCTCTGTCTCACTGGAGGCATGATCGCCGTCCTGCGCCCGCTTCGCCTCCCGCCCCGAATCATCGGCCTCGCCCGGACGATCCCCGCCATGACGTATCGGCAGGTTCCTCACTTTCCGACCGCCATCGCCCGCCAAATCGCCGCCTTCCTCCTCACCGTCGGGCTCGCCCTCTCCCCCGCCGCCGCCCAGCGCGTTCCTCCTGCCGATAGCAGCGCCTACGCCCGTGCGGTCGCGGCGGGGTACAAGGCGGCGATATATTGCTCCGGCATTTTCACCGCCGGCCGCACTCCCGCGCAGATCGACGCCGACGAACTCGCCGGCATCTATCCTGACTATGACCGGATCGTGCCGGCGCTGACGGCGACGATCGACGCGCGCCAGGGCGCGGTGTCGGTCGCCTTCGATCCTGCGTTGCCCCCGCGCCGGGCGCGCTGGACGCCGTCATGGGGCTGCATCACCGACGCGATCGGTCTGCCGCCGCCCGTCGATTCCGTCACCTATCCCAGCGCTCCGCATCCCGCCCCCGCCGACCCCAGGCCCTGGCCGCAGGGCGATGCCGGCATCGCGCCACGTCCCGCCCCCGCGCTCGCCAGCCTTGTCGCCGCCGCGCTCGACCGCCGCACCTATGGTGAGGGCTCGAACACCACCGGCATCGTCATCCTCCGCGACGGCCGCATCGTCGCCGAGCGTTACGCCGCCGGCTGGGGGCCGTTCGTCGCCAACCGCACCTGGTCGGCGGGCAAGAGCATCGCCGGCACGCTCGTCGGCCTCGCCGCCGCGACCGGCGTCGTGCGCGCCGACGCCCCCGCGCAGGTGCCCGAATGGGCGACGCAGGGCGACCCGCGCGCCGCGATCACGCTCGACCAACTCCTGCGGATGGCGAGCGGCCTGCACAGCGACACCGCCGGCAATCGCACCGACCTGATCTATTTCGGCGGCGGACTGGTGACGCAGGACGCCACGCACTGGCCAATCGAGGCCGCGCCAGGCTCGCGCTTCCGCTACGCGAACAACGACATCCTGCTCGCGGTGCGCTCGCTGCGCGCCGCGCTGGGCGAGGATGCCTATGCCCGTTATCCCGCCACCGCGCTGTTCGCCCCGCTCGGCATGGCGCATACACAGGCCGGCACCGACTGGCAGGGCAATTACATCCTCTCCTCGCAGGTCTGGTCGACCGCCCGCGATCTCGCGCGGCTCGGCCAGTTCTGGCTCCAGGACGGCGTGTGGCAGGGCAGGCGCCTGCTGCCCGAGGGATGGGTCAAGTACATGGCCACCCCCTCCGGCCCGCAGCCCGCCGGCGATGGCCCCGGCTATGGCGCGACGCTCTGGCTGTTCGGCCCCAGGCAAGGGCTGCCCGCGGGCAGCTACGCCGCGCAGGGCAATCGCGGGCAATATGTCATGGTCGTCCCCTCCGCGCATCTGGTCGTCGTCCGCCGTGGCGAGGACCCGGGCGCGGCGCGCTTCGATATCGCCCGCTTCACCGCCGACGTCATCGCGGCCGGCAAGTGAACGACTGGGACGAGGTCGCCGCCTTCGCACTGGCGCTGCCCGGCGCGGCACTGTCGACCTCGTACCGCCAGCCCGCGATCAAGATCGATGGCAGGGCGTTCGTCACCACCGGCCACGAACCCGGCAGCTTCCACGTCCGCAGCCCGCACGACGAGAAGGCGGTGCTGATCGAGACCGACCCCGAGACCTTTTGGCAGACCTCCCATTACGAGAACTGGCCCGGCCTCCTCGTCCGTCACGGCTCGCCGGACCCGGACCGCGTCCGGCTTGTCATCCGCCGCGCCTGGTGGGACATGGCGAAGCCCGCGACGCGCAAGGCACATGGCGACCGTCCGTGAGAGACTTCGCGCAATTCGCCGTCATCGACTGGTCGGGGCAGGCGGTCGCACGACCAAGGGGACTGGCGGTCGCCCATGCAGCAAGGGGAGATGAAGCACCGACACTGAGGCAGCCGATCGGCGGCTGGTCGCGCGCCGCGATCCTAGACTGGCTGCTCTCCCACGCGGACGCCGGCACCGATCTGCTCATCGGCCTCGATCTGTCGCCCGGGCTGCCGTTCGCGGATGCGGGAGCCTATTTCCCGGGCTGGGCGGCCAGCCCCACCGACGCCAGGGCGCTGTGGCGGCTGGTCGACGAGATGTCCGCCGCCAGCCCGCATCTGGCCGCGGCCGACTTTTTGGCGGGCGGGCACGCGGCGCGTCACTTCCGTCATCCGCACGGCACCGGCGACCTGTTCGTCGGCGGCCGGGGCCGACTGCGTGTCTGCGAGGCGGCGCAGCGCGACAAGGGACTGTCGCCATCGAGCTGCTTCAACCTGATCGGCGCGGCGCAGGTCGGCAAGTCCAGCCTGACCGGAATGCGCGTCCTACACCGGCTCGGCGGCCGCATCCCGGTCTGGCCGTTCGACCCGCTGCCAGACCGGGGGCCGGCGATCGTCGAGATCTACACGACGATCGCTGCGCGCGACGCCGGCCTGCCGCCGGGCCGGAGCAAGATCCGCGACGCGGCGGCGCTGACGGCCGCGCTGGAACGGCTCGGCTCCGACGGCGACGCGCGGCTCGACCGGCACGACGACCACAGCACCGACGCCGTCCTGACCGCCGCCTGGCTGCGTGCCACCGTCGCCCGGCCCGACCTCTGGTCGCCGGCGCGGATGACGCCCGCCATCGCCGCGACCGAAGGCTGGACCTTCGGCGTCGCGTGACGCATGAGCAGCGGCAGGCCGGTTTAGCTCAGTTGGTAGAGCACCTGATTTGTAATCAGGGGGTCGCGGGTTCGACTCCTGCAACCGGCACCATCTCTCAGCGTTAGGCACGACCAGGGATGTTCAAGGTCGCCAGCTACAACATGCGCAAGGGTGTCGGGCTCGATCGGCGGCGGTCGCCCGAGCGTATCCTCGATGTGCTGAACGAGATCGACGCCGACGTCATCGCGCTGCAGGAGGCCGATCGCCGCTTCGGCGCGCGCGCCTGCGTCATCCCGGCGCATGTGCTCGACGAGCAGAGCGACTGGCGTTCGGTCGATTTCGGGATGCGCGCGGCGTCGATGGGCTGGCACGGCAACGCGCTGCTCGTCCGCAAGGCGGCGACGGTGGAGAGCCGCGCGCCCATCCACCTCCCCGCGCTCGAACCGCGCGGCGCGGTGACCGCCGATGTGACGCTGCCCGGGGGCATGGCCTTGCGCTTGGTCGGGATGCACCTCGACCTGTCGGGCCTGTGGCGACGGCGGCAGGCGGCGGCGGTGATGGCGCATGTCGACGCCGCGCCCGAGCCGCGCCCGACGATCCTGATGGGCGACCTCAACGAATGGACCGCCGCCGCGGGCTGCCTGCGCGACTTCGCCCGCTGCTACGCCATCGCCGCGACCGGCCCCTCCTTCCACGCGCGCCGCCCGGTCGGCCGGCTCGACCGCATCATGGTGTCGCCGGGCCTCGAGATCGTCGATTGCGGCGTCCACGCGTCCGCGACCGCCAAACGCGCCTCGGATCACCTGCCGATCTGGGCGGTGCTCGAAGCCATCTGATGAGGGAGAAGGAGCTTCGCCTTGCGCTGGTCTGCTACGGCGGCATCAGCCTCGCGGTGTACATGCACGGCATCACCAAGGAGGTGTGGCGGCTCGCCGGGGCCAGCCGCGCGATGCACGACGGCGCCGCGCCGCTGGCGGGCGCGCAGGGCGTGTATCAGGAGTTGCTGCACGAGCTGGAGAAGGAGGGCGGCGCGCGCATCCGCGTCCTCCCCGACATCGTCGCGGGCGCGTCGGCGGGCGGCATCAACGGCATCTTCCTGGCGCAGGCGATCGCGACCGGGCAGAGCCTGGAGCCGCTGACCGACCTGTGGCTCACCTCGGCCGATGTCGAGGCGCTGGTCGATCCCCGCGCCGCGCCCCACTCGCGCTTCTCCAAGATGTGGGCGCTTCCGCTCGCCTGGGCCGCCGCCGGACGCAGCAAGGACAAGGTCGAGACGCTCGACGCGGCGACGCGCGACGAGGTCAAGGCCAAGCTTTCGCACCTGATCCGCTCGCGCTGGTTCGAGCCGCCCTTCGGCGGCGCGGCGTTCACCGGCCTGCTCCTCGACGCGCTGGACGCCATGGCGGCGAGCGAGCGCGGTCCCCGGCTACTGCCGCCGGGCCAGCCAATCGACCTGTTCGTCACCGTCACCGACTTCACCGGCCATCCCGAGCGCCTGCGCCTCAACTCGCCACCCGAGGTGGTCGAGACCGAGCACCGTGTCGTCGTCGCGTTCAGCGATCATGGCGAAGCGGTCGAGACACTCGCCGCGCTGCCCGAGCTCGCCTTCGCGGCGCGCGCGACCTCGTCCTTTCCCGGCGCCTTCCCGCCCTTCACCGTCACCGAGCTTGACGGCGTCCTGAAGGAGCGCCGCCGCGTCTGGCCCGGCCGCCGCGCCTTTCTCGCCCGCGTCCTGCCGCGTCAGACCGCCGCCAACGCCGCCGATCGCGCGGTGCTGATCGACGGCTCGGTCCTCGCCAACGCGCCCTTCCGCCCCGCGATCGAGGCGCTCGCCCAGCGCCCCGCCAAGCGTCAGGTCGACCGCCGCTTCGTCTATATCGACCCGTCCCCCGGCACGAAGTTCTCACTGCGGCGCGGCGGCGAGACGCCGGGCTGGTTCCAGACCATCCTCGGCGCGATCAGCGAGCTGCCGCGCCAGCAGCCGATCCGCGACAATCTGGAGGCGATCGCTGCCCGTTCCACGCATACCGAGCGCCTGCGCGGCATTGTCTTCTCGATCCGCCCGACGGTGGATGCGGAGGTCGGCGCGCTGTTCGGCGACACGTTGCGCAGCGAACGGCCGACCGCCGCCCGCCTGATGGCTTGGCGGCGCAAGGCGCACATGCGGGCGACCGCGGGGGCGGGCTATGCGCACACGGCCTATCTCCACCTCAAGCTGGCCGGAATCGTCGAGACGCTCGCCGCGCTGCTGGCCGAACAGCGCCGCGCCGCGCCGGACGTCCTCGCGCGCGGGCTGGCCGGCCATCTGCCCGCCGCCGCCGACACCGATGCCGTGGTCGCCTTCCTGCGCGGCTTCGACCTCCGCTTCCGCATCCGCCGCCTCCGCCTGCTCGCGCGGCGACTGGCCGATCTGGAAGCCGAGGGCGACGAGGCGACGCTCGCCCCCGCGCGCGACGCCATCTACACGGCGCTGGCCCGGTATCAGGAGAGCGGCCGGGCGGCGGCGCACGTCGCGCTGCGCCCGCTGTTGCGCGGCCGGACCGACTGGCCGGCGCTGCTCGAGGCGCTGGGCGCGTCGCTCGGCCTGACCACGCTCGATGCGGAGACCGACACCGATCTTGCCGAGGTCTTCGCGGCGCTGCCGCCGACGACGCGCGAGCCGCTGTTGCTCGCCTATCTCGGCTTCCCCTGGTTCGACGTCGCGACGCTGCCGCTGCTCCAGGGCGAGGGGCTGGACGAGTTCGACGCGATCAAGGTCGACCGCATCGCCCCCGACGACGCCACCGCGATCCGGAGCGGCGGGGCGGAGGCGACGCTGAAAGGCATCCAGTTCAACAGCTTCGGCGCGTTCTTCAGCCGCGCCTATCGCGAGAACGACTATCTGTGGGGCCGTCTGCACGGGGCGGAACGGCTGATCGACATCGCCGTCTCGACCAGCCCCAAGCGCCTGAAACCCGGCCGCGTCGCCGCGCTCAAGCGCCGCGCCTTCCTCGCCATCCTCGACGAGGAGCAGGACCGGCTGAACGCGGTCCAGCCGCTGATCGCCAGCCTGCGGGGAGAGATCGGGTAACGGGGAGCGGGGAGCAGACACTGCCCTGCTCCCTGCTCCCTGTTCCCTGTTCCCTGCTCCCTGTTCCCTGTTCCCTGTTCCCTGTTCCCTCAGGAAGGCTGGCCAATCACGCCCGAACGCGATAGCCTCGCCGCCGATGCAGTTCCTGAAATACCTCTTCTGGTGCCTTCTCGCCTTTATCGCGGCGGTCTTCTCCTTCGGCAATTGGTACTCGGTCGAGGTCCATCTCTGGGGCGGGCTGATCGCGCTAGTGAACCTGCCGTTCCTGCTAGTCGTCACGTTCCTGGTCGGCTTCGTGCCGATGCTCCTCTACCATCTCACCGTGCGCTATCGCCTGCGCCAGCGGCTCGCGACCACCGAGCGGACGGTCGAATCGCTGCGCGTCGCCGCCATTCCGGCCGAGACCATCGTGCCGGTCGAGCCGAACACGCCGCTCCCGACGCCGACCGGGCCATGACCAGCCGCCTCTACGTCGCGCTCGACACGCCCGACCTCGCCCGGGCGCAGGCGATCGCGGCGCGCGTCCGCCGTCATGTCGGCGGCCTCAAGCTCGGGCTGGAGTTCTTCGCTGCACACGGCCAGCCGGGCGTCCGCGCGATGGCGGAGTTCGGCCTGCCGATCTTCCTCGACCTCAAGCTCCACGACATCCCCAACACCGTCGCCAAGGCGGTCGGCGCGCTCCGCGCGCTCGAACCCGCCATCCTGACGATCCACGCCGCTGGCGGCCGCGCCATGCTGGAGGATGCCAAGGCCGCCGCCTCGCCCAACACCAGGGTCGTCGGGGTGACGATGCTGACCAGCCTCGACGCCCACGACCTCGCCGCCACTGGCATCGGCGGCAGCGCGCACGATCAGGTGCTCCGCCTGACCGACCTCGCCCATGAAGCCGGCCTCGACGGCATCGTCTGCGCGGGCGCCGAGGTCGCCGCCGCCAAGGCGCGCTGGCCGCACGGCTTCTTCGTCGTCCCCGGCGTCCGCCCCGCCAATGGCGTCATCGGCGATCAGAAGCGCGTCGTCACGCCGCGCGCCGCGCTCGACGCCGGCGCCTCGATCCTCGTCGTCGGCCGCCCGATCACCCAGGCCGAAGACCCCGACGCAGCGGCGCGCGCGATCGAAGCGACGCTCTAGGCGCGCCGACCCTCGCCTAGCGCCCGCGCGAATCGCGCCCGCGCCGCGACCGTATCGATCCGGATCACCTTCACCCCGCTCTCTCCCAGCGCGCGCTCGATCCCGGGTCGCTTCTGGCGGCGGAAGGTAAGGATGTAGCCGAGGAACGCCAGGAACGCGCGGTTCGGCCGTTCCGGACAGCCCTCGCGCATGTCGGGCCGGACGCGCCCGCGATATCGCGCCAGACGCCGCAGTGCCCCCGCGACGCACACGCGGATCGGCAGGTCGAGCCACACCACCAGATCGGCCCGCGCCAGCCGCGCCGGCAGCGAGCTGCCGTAATTGCCGTCGATCACCCAGCGTTCCTGCGCGACCAGCCGGGCGTTGCGCTCGCGCCACGCGGCCTTGTCCGGCTCGACCCAGCCCGGCTGCCAATATTCCCGGTCGAGATGGAACAGCGGCAGCCCCGTCGCGTCCGCGATCGCCGTCGCGAGCGTCGACTTGCCGCCGCCGGGCGAGCCGATCACCGTGATGCGCTGCGCTGTTCCTGTCGCCATCCGATCGCCCTATAGCGCGCCCATGCCCACCACCGCCAAGATCTGTGGCCTCACCACGCCCGAGACGCTCGATGCCGCGATCGGCGGCGGGGCGAGCCATGTTGGCTTCGTCTTCCATCCGCCGAGCCCCCGTAACGTCGCCTTCCGGCGCGTCGCAGAGCTTGCGGCGCGCGTCCCCGGCCACGTCGCGAAGGTCGGCGTCTTCGTCGACCCCGACGATGCCCTGATCGAACAGGCGATGGCCGCCGCCGACCTCGCCGCGTTACAAATCCACCAGATCGGCCCCGAGCGCGCCGCCGCCATCCGCGCGCATACCGGGCGGGTGGTCTGGGCGGCGGTCGCGGTCAAGGCACGCGCCGATCTCGCTATGGCCCAAGGCTTCGCGGGCGCGGCCGACCGCATCCTCTATGACGCCAAGACGCCGCCCGGCGCGGCGCTGCCCGGCGGGATGGGCGTGCGCTTCGACTGGACGTTGCTCGACGGCTTCCGCCATCCGCTGCCCTGGGTGCTGTCGGGCGGGCTGGATGCGACGAACGTCGCGGAGGCGATCGGACGCACGGGGGCGGAGATGGTCGACATCTCGTCGGGCGTGGAGACGGCGCCGGGGATCAAGGACCCGGGGTTGATCCGGGCGTTCCTGAAAGCGGTGGCTTCAGCATAGCTCGTTCGTCCCGAGCGAAGTCGAGGGACAATGGCAGCCAATGCCTCGACTTCGCTCGGCACGAACGGTTAAGGGACTTCGCATGAACGCCCCCAATTCCTTCCGCCAACAACCAGACTCGCGCGGCCATTTCGGCCAGTTCGGCGGTCGCTACGTCGCCGAGACCCTGATGCCGCTGATCCTCGACCTTGACCGCGAATATCGCGCGGCGAAGGCGGACCCGGCGTTCCAGGCGCAGTTCGACGACCTGCTGGAGCATTATGTCGGCCGTCCCAGCCCGCTCTATTACGCCGAGCGATTGACCGACGCGCTGCGCGATAGCGCCGAGCCCGGCATGGGCGCGCAGGTCTGGTTCAAGCGCGACGAGCTCAATCACACCGGCGCGCACAAGATCAACAATTGCGTCGGCCAGATCCTGCTCGCCATCCGCATGGACAAGACGCGCATCATCGCGGAGACCGGTGCGGGCCAGCACGGCGTCGCCACCGCCACCGTCTGCGCGCGCTTCGGCCTGCCCTGCGTCATCTACATGGGCGCGCGCGACATCGAGCGGCAGCAGCCGAATGTGTTCCGGATGAAGCTGTTGGGGGCCGAAGTTCGCGCGGTGACATCGGGGGCGAAGACGCTCAAGGACGCGATGAACGAGGGGCTGCGCGACTGGGTCGCCAACGTCCACGACACCTTCTACATCATCGGCACCGCCGCCGGCCCGCATCCCTATCCGGAGCTCGTCCGCGACTTCCAGTCGGTGATCGGCCGCGAAGCGCGCGAGCAGATGTTGAAGCGCACCGGCCGCCTCCCCGACCTCCTCGTCGCCGCGATCGGCGGTGGCTCGAACGCGATCGGGCTGTTCCACCCCTTCCTCGACGACGCCGATGTCGCGATGCTCGGCGTCGAGGCGGCGGGCCACGGCCTCGACCGCGAGCACGCCGCGTCGCTCGCGGGCGGCTTCCCCGGCGTCCTCCACGGCAACAAGACCTATCTGCTCCAAGACGCCGACGGCCAGATCGCCGAGGCGCATTCGATCAGCGCCGGCCTCGATTACCCCGGCATCGGCCCGGAGCACGCCTGGCTGCGCGACATCGGACGGGTCCAGTACGACAGCGCCACCGACAAGGAAGCGCTCGATGCGTTCCAACTGCTGTGCCGCACCGAGGGCATCATCCCCGCGCTGGAGCCCTCTCATGCCATCGCGGCCGTCGCGCGCAAGGCGCGGGATATGCGGCAGGACCAGATCATCCTCGCCAACCTCTGCGGCCGCGGCGACAAGGACATCTTCACCGTCGCCGAGGCGCTTGGGGTGGCGATATGACCTTCCCCCGTCACCCCGGCCTTGAGCCGGGGTCCCGCTGCCTTGCCGCGGTCGAAAACAGCGGGACCCCGGCTCAAGGCCGGGGTGACGAAAAGTGACCCGCCTCTCCACCGCCTTCACCAAGCACCACCCCGCCCTCGTCACCTTCGTCACCGCCGGCGACGGCCCCACCGCCGCCATCCTCGATGCGCTGGTCGAGGGCGGCGCGGATGTGATCGAGCTGGGCATGCCGTTCACCGATCCGATGGCCGACGGTCCCGCCATCCAGGCCGCGAACCTTCGCAGTCTGGGTGCCGGCACAACGACCGCGCACATCCTGCTGATCGCGAAGCAATTCCGCGAGCGCCACCCGAGCACGCCCCTTGTCCTGATGGGCTATGCCAACCCCATGCTCCGCCGCGGCGCGGACTGGTTCGCCGCCGCCGCGAAAGACGCCGGTGTCGATGGCATCATCTGCGTCGACGTCCCGCCCGAGGAGGACGACCAGCTCGGCCCCGCGCTGCGCGCCGTCGGCATCGACCTCATCCGCCTCGCCACCCCCACCACCGACGCCGCGCGCCTGCCCGCCGTGCTCGCCGGCGCATCGGGCTTCCTCTATTACGTTTCAGTCGCCGGTATCACCGGCCTCCAGCAGGCGCAGCAGGCCTCGATCGCCACCGCCGTCGCGCGCCTCAAGGCCGCCACCCTCCTTCCCGTCGCAGTCGGCTTCGGCATCCGCACCCCCGATCAGGCCGCCGAGGTCGCGCGCGTTGCCGATGGCGTCGTCGTCGGCTCGGCGATCGTCGAGCTGGTCGGCGAGCATGGCGCCGATGCGCCCGCGCCCGTTCGCGCCTATGTACGGTCGCTCGCCGATGCTGTCCGCGCCGCCCGAAGGGAACTCGCCGCATGAGCTGGCTCAACTCTGTCCGCAACGCTTTGTCCTTCGGCGTGAAGAAGGAGACGACCGAAAATCTCTGGCACCGCTGCAAAGGCTGCGACCAGATGGTCTTCACCAAGGAATGGGCGGAGAACGCCTATGTCTGTCCGCTGTGCGACCACCACGACCGCATCGGCCCCGCCGAGCGTTTCGACCAGCTTTTCGACGCGGGCAGTTGCGAGATCATCGCCTTGCCCAAGGTCGCCGAGGATCCGCTCAAGTTCCGCGATTCCAAGCGCTACGTCGACCGGCTCAAAACCGCGCGCGCCGGTTCGGGCGAGCAGGACGCGCTGGTCAACGCGCGCGGTCGGGTCGATGGCCACCCCGCCGTCATCGGCGTCCAGGATTTCGCCTTCATGGGCGGGTCGATGGGGCTGGCGGTTGGCGAGGCCTTCGTGCGCGGCGTCGAGAACGCGATCCGCGACCATTGCCCCTACGTCATCTTCACCGCCTCGGGCGGCGCGCGGATGCAGGAGGGCATATTGTCGCTGATGCAGATGCCGCGCTCCACCGTCGCGATCGACATGCTGCGCGACGCCGGCCTGCCGTATATCGTCGTGCTCACCGATCCGACGAGCGGCGGCGTGATGGCCGCCTATGCCATGCTCGGCGATGTCCAGATCGCCGAGCCAAAGGCGACGCTCGCCTTCACCGGCCGCCGCGTGATCGAGAGCACGATCCGCGAAAAGCTGCCGGACGATTTCCAGACCAGCGAATATTATCTGGAGCACGGCCTGATCGACATGGTCGTCCACCGCCACGCGCTGAAGGCGAAGCTGGCGACGGTGATCGGCTATCTTACCGCCGCTAAGGAAGCGGCGTAGGGAGCAGGTAACAGGGAGCAGGGAGCAGACCTCCCTGCTCCCTGCTCCCTGCACCCTGCTCCCTGCTCCTGCTCCCTCATCCCCATGCCCGATCACGCCACCTCTCCCCACCCCGCCGTCCAGGCGCAGCTCGACCGGCTGTTTGCCCACGGCCCCGGCGTCGACATGCTCGGTCTCGACCGTATCGCCCGCCTGCTCGCCCGGCTCGGCGACCCGCACCTCAGCCTGCCGCCGGTGCTCCACGTCGCCGGCACCAACGGCAAGGGGTCGACCTGCGCCTTCCTGCGCGCCGCAATCGAGGCGGCGGGCTATGACGTCCACGTCTATTCCTCGCCCCACCTCGTCCGCTTCAACGAGCGCATCCGCCTCGCCGGGCGGCTGATCGACGACGATGCGCTGGCGGCACTGCTCGCCGACGTGCTCGATGCGGGGGACGGCATCGGCGCGAGCTTCTTCGAGGTCACCACCGCTGCCGCCTTCCTCGCCTTCGCCCGCACCCCCGCCGCCGCTTGCGTGGTCGAGGTCGGGCTCGGCGGCCGGCTCGACGCCACCAACGTCATCCCCACTCCCGCCGTCACCGGCATCGCCGCGCTCGGCGTCGATCATCAGGCGTTCCTGGGCGACACCGCCGTCGCCATCGCGGGAGAAAAGGCGGGGATCGCAAAGCCTGACGTGCCGCTCGTCACGATGGACTATGCCCGTCTCCTGCGCGACCGCATCGCCGGTGTTGCAGCCGAAGCCGGCGCGCCCGTCTTCGCCCGCGGCCGCGACTGGTTCACCGAAACCGCGCGCGGCACCGTTCTTTATCGCGACCCCGGCTTTTCCGTCGTCACTCGCCGCCCCCGCCTCGTCGGCGCGCACCAGTCACGCAACCTCGGCCTCGCGATCGCCATGCTCCGCCATCAGGGCGCGCTCCACATCCCCGAAGCCGCGTTGCGCGCCGCCGCCGACTGGGCGCACTGGCCGGGCCGGCTGCAACGCCTCGCCTTCGGCCCACTCACCGCCCGTCTCGCCGAGGGCGCGGAACTGTGGATCGACGGCGCCCATAATCCGCAGGCCGCCGCCCCGCTCGCCCGCGCGCTCCGCACCCTCGCGCGGGGCCGGCCGGTGACGTTGGCAATCGGGATGCTCGCCAACAAGGACGCGCCCGGCGTCCTGCGCTTGCTCTCGCCGGGCATCGCGAAGGTGGTCGCCTTCCCCGTTCCCGGCCACGAGCACCACGCCCCCGACCACCTCGCCGCGCTCGCGCGAGGCTTCGGCGTCGCCGCCGCAACCGCGTCGACGCTGGAGGAAGCGATTACCGGCAGGGGGGGCTGCGTCCTACTCGCCGGCTCACTCTATCTCGCCGGGCAGGCGCTCCAGCTCAACGAGGAGCTGCCCGACTGATAGTTGATATTGACTTGCAATAGCGGACAGACGAGACTGTGGGCCATTGCGGAGATCAGTCCATGCCCGTCGCCAATGCCTTCGCCGCCCCCTTCACCCGCTCGCTGCCGGACTGCCAGAATGCCCGCGTCGCGCTGATCGCGATGCGGCGGATGGGCGCGCACGGCCTGGCCGACGCCGCCGCGGCGCATCTGTTGCTCATGACCTTCGGCCCGGCCTTCCGCCGCCCGCTGATGCTGCTGCGGAATCTGATGAACGACCTCGCCGCGAACGCGCGCGGGACGATCGCGATCGCGCCGTGCTGCTGCACCCGCATGACGGCGGCGGAGGCGGCGCTGCTCGCCGTGCTCGCCCGCAGCGAACGCGAGCCGGAGGCCGCGCGCCTGCTGATGGCGGACCTGCTCGGCCACCGCGCCATCGACGGCGCGCTTGCCGCCGCGACGGCGGTGACGGCCGCCTTTGCCGACTGCGGCCGACCGATCGGCTAGACCGCGTCGCCTTCCCGCGCGTCGCCCTCACCCACCACGCCGGCACTCCCGATCGAGCGGTCTACCAGCCCGCTCTTCGCCATCCACCAGAACAAAAGCACGCCGGGCAGCGCCACCAGCGTCGTCCCCCAATAGAAATCGACGTACCCGAATCGGTCGACCAGCCGCCCCGTCGTCGTCGCGGTCAGCACGCGTCCGACGACGCTGGCCGCCGCCGAGATCAGTGCATATTGCGCCGCCGTGAAGCGCAGGTCGCACAATGCCGAGAAATAGGCGATCACCGTCACCCCGCCGATCCCGCTCGACGCATTCTCGAACGCCATCGCCGCGCCCAGCCCCCAATTGCTGTGCCCCCCCCCCGCCAGCACCGCGAAGCTGGCGTTGGACGCCATCATCAGCACCAGGCTGATGAGCACCGACCGCTTCAGCCCTAGCCGCGCGTACAGCACCCCGCCGATGAACAGCCCGACCCAGAACGCCCAGAAGCCGATCAGCACATCGTAGATCGCGATCTCGTCGTTGCTGAAATGAAGGTCGTCGAGCAGCAGCCGCAACGCCTGCTGCCCCAATGTGTCGCCGATCTTGTGGATCAGGATGAACGCCAGGATCACGATCGCGCCATGGCGGCGGAAGAACTCGCTGAACGGCCCCACGATGGACGCCCAGATCTCCGCCGCGCCGCGCCGCTGCACCGCCACGCGCCGCCGCGCCGGCTCGCCGCGGACCAGCGCCACGATCATCGCCGGCAGCGCGAAGACGATGCAGGCGAGATAGGCGACATGCCAGTCGGTCCGCGCCGCCAGCACCAGCGCCAGCGACCCCGCCAGCACCGACCCGATCTTCCAGCCATATTGCGTCATGCCGCTGCCGACGCCCATCTGGTACGGCTCCAGCGTCTCGATCCGATAGGCGTCGATGACGATGTCATAGGTCGCGCCGGCGAACCCGACCAGGATCGCCGCGGTCGCGGTCGCGGACAGGTTCGTCGCGGGATCGACCAGCGCCAGGTTGGCGACCGCCGCGATCACCAATATGCCTGCCAGCAGGATCCACGACACCCGCTGGCCCAGCCGGCCGATCACCGGCAGGCGGACGCCGTCGACCATCCACGCCCACAGCGGCTTCAGGTTATAGACGAGGAACGCCAGCGTGAACGCGGTGATCGTCGCCTTGGTCAGCCCGTCCTGCTTCAGCCGCGTGGTCAGCGTCGCGCCGATCATCGTGAAGGCGAGGCCCGACGAGATGCCCATGAAGAAGACCGCGATCGGCCCCGCCTCGATATAGGGCTTGAGGCCGTCCACCCACGTCTTCGCCGCCACGTCGCTCAATGCTTGCTCCCCACCCGGAATGGGCGGACACTAGCGTCAAAAGCGGGAGAGAATAGCATGAACGTGGCGACCGCCATCCGCCCGACCGCGGGCCAGCTCGCCCTGGCGAAACTGCTCGCCGACGGCGGCACCCGCGCCAACCGGGGCGTCACGCACGTCGACGCCGCCGCCTATACCTCGCCCGAACGCCACGCCGCCGAGCAGGACCACATCTTCACCCGCGTTCCGCTCGTGATCGCCCCCTCGGCCTTGCTGCCCGAGCGCAACATGGCGGTGCCGCACGACGGCTTCGGCAAGCCGCTGCTGATCGCGCGTGACGCGGCGGGCGAGGCTCACGTCTTCCTCAACGTCTGCCGGCATCGGGGCACGCGGCTGGTCGAGGGGAGCGAGCCGGTCTGCGCGCCGCGCCTCGTCTGTCCCTATCACGCCTGGACCTATGCGCTCGACGGCCGCCTCACCGGCCTGCCCCGACCCGACAGTTTCCCCGGCCTCGACAAAGCCGACTTCGGGCTGAAGCGCCTGCCGACGCGCGAGGCGGGCGGGCTGATCTGGTTTTCGTTCGACGAGAGTGCCGATTTCGCCCGCGCGGACGAGCTCGGCCACGATTTCGACGCCTTCGGCCTCGCCAGTCAGCATCTGTTCCGCCGCCGCACCCACGACGTGCCGGCGAACTGGAAGCTCATCATGGACGCCTTCCTGGAGAGCTACCACGTCCAGCGCCTCCACGCCGCGACGATCGGCCCGTTCTTCAAGGATGGCGTCTCGACCGGGGACAAGCTCGGCCCGCACCAACGCTCCGCCGTCGGCCGCGAGATCGACGCCGAGGCCGTCCGCGCCGAGGACTGGCCGACCCTGCGCCGCGCGATCACCTACACCTATCAGATGTTTCCAGGCACGGTGCTGATCGTCAGCCCCGACTACGTCAACCTGATGGTGCTGATGCCCCAGGCGCACGACCGCGTGCTCGTCGAGGACTTCATGCTGATCCCCGAGCCCCCCGCCACCGACAAGGCGCGCGCGCATTGGGAGAAGAGCTGGAACCTGCTCGACGGCGGCGTCTTCGCGGCCGAGGATTTCCGCGCGGCGGCGCTGGGGCAGCAGGGACTGGCGTCGGGGTCGCTCGACCGGGTGACGCTGGGGACGCTGGAGGCCGGCATCCGCGCGTTCCATGACGAAGTGGAGGCAGCCCTCTCCTAGGAGGAGAGGGAGTCCTGCTCGAACAACGTAAACCCGCTCGGCAACCTTCTCACCCGCTCCCCTGCCAGCATCGCCTCGATCGCGCGGATCGCCGCGATCAGGTCGCGCGGCGCATAGGGCTTGGCCAGACACCCCGCCGCCAGCGCCTGCGCCTCGACCGGGCACGACCCGCTGACGAACAGTACCGGCACCCCCGCCGCCCGCGCCGCGCGTGCGACGTCCAGCCCGCTCCCGCCCGCCAATTGAATGTCGGAGACCACCAGGTCGATGCCATCGTCCAGCGCCGCCACCGCCGCGTCGGCGCGCGGCACCGTCGCCACCACCTCGAAGCCCGCGTCGGACAGCGCATGTTCGTTGTCGAACGCGACCAACGGCTCGTCCTCGACGACGAGGAGCCGTGCGATTCGCCGCTTCTTGCGTCCGAAGATCATCGCCGCGCCGCTTCCCGACCGTTACGTACCCGACCCTAACGCGTAAGGCCGACGCGAGTCGCACCCTTTTTGCGCGCGGACGGCCAAGAAACCGCTATATCGCCGCGTCCATGCCACGCCCCACCGAACCGCCCCCCCCCGGTCCCTCAGCCACCCCCGCCGCCGGCGAACGCATCGCCAAGCTGCTCGCCCGCGCCGGCATCGCCTCGCGCCGCGACGTCGAACGGATGATCGCCGACGGCCGCGTCGCGCGCGACGGCGTGGCGATCGACACGCCGGCGACGCTGCTGACCTCGCTCGACGGCATCACCGTCGACGGCGACCCGGTGGCCGCGCCCGAGCCGGCGCGGCTGTTCCTCTATCACAAGCCCGTCGGCCTGCTCGTCACCGAGCGCGACCCGCGCGGCCGCCCGACGATCTATGATCGCCTGCCTAAGGATCTGCCGCGCCTCGTCCCGGTCGGCCGGCTCGACATGAATACCGAGGGGCTGCTGCTGCTTACCACCGACGGCGGCCTCAAGCGCCAGCTCGAACTCCCCGCCACCGGCGTCCAGCGCACCTATCGCGCCCGCGCCTATGGCCAGGTCAGCCAGGCGCAGCTCGAGACGCTGATCGAGGGCATCGAGATCGACGGGATGCGCTACGGCTCGATCAACGCCAATCTGGAGCGGCGTACGGGGGCCAATTTCTGGATCGAGCTGACGCTGACGGAGGGCAAGAACCGCGAGGTCCGCCGCGTGCTGGAATATATGGGGCTGGAGATCAGCCGCCTCATCCGCACCCGCTACGGCCCCTTCGTGCTCGGCGACCTCCCGCCCAACGACATCGGCGAGGTGCGCGCGGCGGACCTCCACAATTTCCGCCGCACGCTGAAGGGCGGCGCCCCCGCCGAGCCGATCGCCGTCGTACCGCAGCCGGGCTTCCGCGCGGCGCCGACGGTGGACCGCCGCAGCCGCAGCGGACCCACTCGTCCGGCTCAATCCAATACCCATCCCGGCGTAGGCCGGGGCCCAGTTGCGAAGCCCCCCAAAGAGCGGACCACCCGCGGCGGCCCGCAAAGTCCGAACACCCCGAACCCGGGAACCGGCCTGCGCCGGGGTGGAGCGGGAAGTAAGCCGGCCAGTTCTCCTCACCCCTCGGTGCTGCGCGCCTTTCCCTCTCCCACCGGGAGAGGGAAGGGGCCCGCTCGCGTAGCGAGTGGGAAGGGTGAGGGTGAGGGTGACCGGCTCGAAACCACCCCCCGCCCCGCCAAAATCCAGCGCAAGGCCGGCTGGGCCAAGCCCAAGCCGAAAGCCGGCCCCGCCCGCCCCCGGAAGCCGCGCGCATGAGGGTGATCGCCGGCACGCATCGCGGCCGCCCCATCGTCGCGCCCGCCGGCGACGCCACCCGCCCCACCGCCGACCGCACTCGCGAGGCGTTGTTCTCGATGCTGACCAGCCGTGTCGGCAGCTTCGAGGGGCTCGCCGTCGCCGACCTCTTCGCCGGCTCGGGCGCGCTCGGCATCGAGGCGCTGTCGCGCGGTGCCGCGACCTGCCTGTTCGTCGAACAGGACCGCGCCGCGCTCGACGCGCTCAAGGCCAATCTCGCCAAGCTTCAGCTCAACGGCGACGTCCGCGCCACCTCGGTGATGGCGCTCGGCCCCGCTCCCGCCCCGCTCGACGTCATCCTGATGGACCCGCCCTACGGCACCGGCGCCGGGGTGGTCGCGCTCGACCGCCTCGCCCGCCTCGGCTGGACCGGCCCCGCCACCTGGATCAGCATCGAGACCGCCAAGTCCGAGAAGGTCGAGGTCGCCGGCTTCACCCCCGACGCCGAACGCGTCCACGGCAAGGCCCGGCTGACGCTGCTCCGCGCCGGCTAGCGCCGATGCAAAACGGCTGACTCGTAGCGTCGGTGCCGGCGTCCAAGCTGTTGCCGTTCACCAGCCATTTTCTCTGTCATGCCTACCGAGTCCGCTGATGTGTTCAAGTTCCCAAGGCACAAGCGCGACGTGCATTATCTTGACATGAGTCAGGGATATTATCCGATAATAAGCTATTTATTGATCCGCGACGTAGGCGCGTACTCCATTATCCCCACTTTGCCCGGAGGATAGGCGCATGAGCGACATGAACAGCAGCGACTTCTATCGACGTCGCGCCGCCCAGGCCGTCGCGTTGGCGGACGCAGCGAAGATGCCGTCGGTTCAGCAGATCCATCGCGACATGGCGGCGCATTATACGGCGCTGGCGGAACCCGATGTAGCGCTCCCGTCCCGACCTACGGTTGTCCTGGCGTTCTAACGTCGAGACAAACCCGCCCTACAGCCCCGCCATCCGCGCCCCGGTCAGCAGCAGCCAGTACAGCCCGCCCGCCAGCGCCATTGCGATCGGCAGCGTCATCACCCAGGCCAGCACCATGTTGGCGACCGTCCGCTTCTGGAGCGACTGCCCGTTGCCCACCGCCGCGCCCGCGACGCCCGACGACAGGATATGCGTCGTCGACACCGGCAGCCCCTTCAACTGCGCCAGCAGGATCGTCGCCGCCGCCATCAGCTGCGCCGCCGTCCCCATGCCATAGGTGAACTCGGCCGAGCCGATCTTCTCGCCCACTGTCTTCACGATCCGCCGCCAGCCGACCATCGTGCCGAGCCCCAGCGCCAGCGCCACCGTCACCTTGACCCAGATGGGGATATAGCGCGTCCCCTCCTCCAGCCGCTTCTGGTACGCGCCGATCGCCTCGGTCTCGCCCTGCGTGAAGGCGGCGGGCGCCTTGCCGTCGTGGGCGACCAGCTTCGAGGTGTCGAGCACCAGATACATGTCGTTGCGCAGGTTCGGGGTCGCCGCCGACGGCACCTTGCCGAGCGAGCCATAGCCCTCAAGCCGCTGGCCGACATCGCGCGCGACGGTGTCGATCGCCGCATAGACCCGCGGCGCGTCCGCCTGTTTCCGCTCCAGCGCGTGCCGCAGCGTCACGCGGGCCTGATCGTACGGGATCGCGATGGTGCCCGCGTGCGCCCGGAACGCGCTCGCGGCCCGGTCGGTCGACTGGACGAAGGCGGGCGTCTCGCTCTCGGGCACGGCGCGGTTGAGCGCATAGGCGGTCGGGGCGCAGCCGATCAGGATGAGCATGATGAGGCCCATCCCCTTCTGCCCGTCATTGCCGCCGTGCGCGAAGCTGACCGCGGTGCACGAAAAGATCAGCAGCGCGCGAATACCCTTGGGCGGCGGCGCGTCGCCCTCGGGCGCCTCGTACAGCTTCGGGTTGGGCGCGAGCTGCTTCATCACCACGAGCAGCACCAGCGCGCCGACGAAGCCGACCAGCGGCGAGAAGAGTAGCGCCGACAGCACCTTCTGCACCTGCGCCAGATCGAGGCCCGAGGTGCCGTCCCCGCCCCCCGACATCAACTCGTTGGCGACGCCGACGCCCAGGATCGAGCCGATCAGCGCATGACTCGACGAATTGGGCAGCCCGACCCACCAGGTCGCGAGGTTCCACCCCACCGCCGCCAGCAGCAGCGCGAAGATCATCGCATAGCCCCCCGCCGATCCGACGTTCAGGATCAGGTCCACCGGCAGCAGCGTGATGATCGAATAGGCCACCGCCCCGGTCGAGGCGAGCACGCCGAGGAAGTTCCACACCCCCGACCACAATACCGCGACCGGCGCGGGCATGGCGTTGGTGTAGATGACGGTCGCGACCGCGTTGGCGGTGTCGTGGAAGCCGTTGACGAACTCGAAGCCGAGCGCGATCAGCAGTGCAAGGCCGAGGAACAGGAACACGCCCGTCGCCAGCGTCTCGCCGACCTGCTGCGTATCGGCGAAGACGCTCACGCCGGCATAGATGAAGCCCCCGATCAGCACCGCGACGAACGCCACGCGCGCCCAGCGGGGCAGCGGCCGGTCGACGCCGTGAGCGGATCGCGGGGACCCGAGCGACTCGCCCGGGGCGAGGACGGTGCTAGCCATGATGACCGGGCCTTCCACGCGCTATGTGACAGTCTGATGACAGTGGCGAGGTCAATGGCTTAGCCGTTCGCCACCGTCTCTCCTGCCGGGGATGGGCTCGACGCCCGCGCTCAATATTGCCCGTACCGCCCCCGCACCGTGCGAAGCAAGGCGGCGGGGTCGTAACCCACGCCGTCCTTGAACACGATCGTCACCGCCTCGATCGCGGCGATGTCGCGCGACGGGTCGCCCTTGATCAAGACGAGATCGGCGTCCTTGCCGACCGCGATCGACCCGATCCGGTCGGCGACACCGAGATAGGTAGCGCCGTTCAGCGTGCCGATGCGGATCGCCTCGAGCGGCGCGAAGCCCGCTTCGACCAGCAGTTCGATCGCGCGCTGATCGCCGAAGCCGGGCAGCACCTGCCCGCCGCCGGTCGGATCCGGCCCGGCCATCAGCAGCCCGCCCGCCGCGACGAACGCGCGCTCCAGCGCCAGCTCGTTCGCCCACAATACCGCCTGCTCCGCCTTGCGCTCCGCCGTCGCGGTCGCGCCCCGCGTGCGCACGTACAGATAGTCCGTCCGCGCCTCGGGCGTCATCGCGTCGAGCTGACGCGGCGGCAGCGTGCGGTAACGGGGCGATGCGCCCTCGAACACCGGCAGCGTCGAGGTCACCGCGACATGCCGCGCGACGAGCAAGGCGATCAGCGCCTTCGCCGCCGCGCTGTCCGCCGTCATCGCCTTCAGCGTCGGCGCGCCGGTCGTGGCCGGGCAGGCATCCGCCGCCTTGCCCGGATCGGCCTGGGTGTTGACCCAGAAGCCGTGCTCCAGATTGTCGATCCCGAGCATCGCCGCCTCGGGATAGGTCACCGAGCATAAATGCCCCGTCACCTTGATGCCGCGCCGGTGCGCCGCGTCGATTGCCGCCTTCAGCTCGGCGCGGGTGATGTTCATATACGCCTTGAAGCTGGTCGCGCCCTGATCGGCCCAGAAATCGACCATGCGCGTCGCATCGGCGGCGTCGGCCAGCGGGTGCATCTGCATGAACGGCGATCCCGCGCCCTCCAGGTACGGCCCGGTCACGTCCATGTGCGGCCCCGGCAGCGTGCCGGCGTCGATCAGCCGCTTCATGTTGAGATCCGCATAGGGCTCGACGCTCCCCGTCGTCCTGAGCGTCGTCACCCCCGCCGCCAGATACAGGCGCGGCGAGCTGAAGGTCATCTGCGGCACGACGAGCGGTGGCTCGCTATGGCCGTCGGGCGTCAGGTTGGGCCGCGCGATATAATATTGGTGGTCGTGCATCCCGACGATGCCCGGCATGACGCTGTCGCCGGTCAGGTCGATCACCCGCGCCCCCGCCGGGACGGGCGCGTCGCCCGCCAGCTCCGCCGCGATCCGCCCGTCACGCAGCACGAGCGTCCGATCCTCGCGCGCCGGCGCGCCGGTGCCGTCGATCACGCGGACATGCGCCAGCGCGACCAGCGGCTCGGCGACGATCACGAAGGGCTTCACCGCCGCCCCCGGCGGCGCGGGCGGGGGCAGCAGCCGCGCCGCCATGTCGATCCTGCCCGGCGCCGCCGCCCCGAGCAGCAACGCCATCATCACGATCGTCAATACGCGCATCGTCGCTCCCCTGCCGCTCGGCGACAGTGGCAGAGCCGAGGCCGCCCGCCTAGGCCGGACGTCGCGCGGCGAGCCGCATATCGGTCAGACCGCGCGACCCGATCGGCGCGGTGACCCTCGACACCGCCCACCACGACACGCCGGCGACCAGCCCGCCGATCAGCATATCAGCCAGATAATGCGTCCCCTCGATCGGCGTCGACAGCAGCATCGCGACATTGACCCCGAACACCGGCCAGCGCAGCCGCGGCATCGGCCAGGCGCAGCCGATGTAGAGCAGCGCCGCCGCGGTGTGGAAGCTCGGCGCCGATACCAGCCCCACCAGCCTGCCCAGGTCCACATCGCTCATGCCGTGATCGCGCAGGACCGGGAACAATTGCGGCTGCCACAGCTCGCTCGCGGGCATGTACGGCACCGGCCCGTGCCACAGATAGCCCAGCGGACCGATCGCCGGCATGAACCAGAACAGCACCAGCGTCAGCAGCGCCGCGAGCCAGAACACCGCCAGCATCGCCTGCGCCCGGTCGCGCCGCCCGTCGATCGCGAACGCGCCCAGGATCGCGATGGGGGTGAAATAGATCGTCTCATACGCCAGCCGTCCGCTGACCTGCAGCACCGGATGCGCCGCCACCAGCCGGTACAGCGCCACCCAGTCGAAACCGAACGCCGCGTCGATCCGCGCCAGCTCGGCGTCGACGAACCCCCGGCTCGCCGCCGCTTCCGGATAGCTCCCGACCGCCCCCAGCAGCCCGATCAGCGTGAACAGCGCGAAATACTCGGCCGTATCGCGCACCACCCGCTGCATCGGCGTGTTGGCGACGCGCAGGCCGATGCCCAGCCCCAGCGCCAGCGTTCCGGCGAGATAATAAGGCACATTGCCCGGCGACAGCGGATCGATCGCCATCCCGACATGATGCATCAGCCAGGCGAGCAGCAGCGCGCTCGCCGCGATGCAGCCCATCATGCGCCGCCGCAATGCCGCCGTCACCGGGCAATCATACCCCGCCGGCACGGCCGCGAGCGACGCGCGCCATCGGTCAAATCGATCAAACACCGTCAACAACGACCTTTCTGTTCGTGTCCTGGCGCGTGCCACGTGAAGCGTTCATGACACAAGTGTGACGTTACACACCCGAGCGGTTGCCCGCCGCGCCCGCGTTCCCTACCTGTTCGACGGTGACCGAGCCCGAGACCGCCCTGCAAGACCCGCCCTACCTGCGCGGCCTCAACCCGCCGCAGCGCGAGGCGGTGCTGACGACCGAAGGGCCGGTGCTGATGCTGGCCGGCGCGGGGACGGGCAAAACCGCCGCGCTTACCGCCCGCCTCGCGCACCTCCTCTACACCCGCAAGGCGTGGCCGTCCGAGATCCTGTCGGTCACCTTCACCAACAAGGCGGCGCGCGAGATGAAGGCACGCGTCGGGCGGCTCGTCGGCGAGGCGGTCGAGGGGATGCCGTGGCTCGGCACCTTCCACGCGATCGGCGCGAAGATGCTGCGCCGCCACGCCGAGCTGGTCGGGCTGCAATCCAATTTCACGATCCTCGACACCGACGACCAGCTACGGCTCCTGAAACAGCTCATCCTCGCCGCCGATCTCGACGAGAAACGCTTTCCCGCCCGGTCGCTCGCCGGGCTGATCGACGAATGGAAGAACAAGGGCCTGACCCCTTCCGACATCAATGCCGGCGAGAGCGAGCGCTACGCCAACGGGCGCGGCGGCGAACTCTACCAGCGCTATCAGGACCGGCTGAAGGCGGTGAACGCCTGCGACTTCGGCGACCTGCTGCTGCATATGCTGGTCATCCTGCGGACGCATCGCGACGTGCTGGAGCAATATCAGCAACGCTTCCGCTACATCATGGTCGACGAATATCAGGACACCAACAGCGTCCAGTATCTCTGGCTCCGCCTCTTGGCCCAGACCCGCAAGAACATCGCTTGCGTCGGCGACGACGACCAGTCGATCTACTCCTGGCGCGGCGCGCAGGTCGAGAATATCCTCAAGTTCGAGAAGGACTTTCCGGGCGCAAAGGTCATTCGCCTCGAACAGAATTACCGCTCCACCCCGCACATCCTCGGCGCGGCCGGCGGAGTCATCGCCAACAATACCGGCCGCCTCGGCAAGACCTTGTGGACCGAGCTCGACGCCGGCGAGAAGGTCAAGGTGCTCGGCGTCTGGGACGGGCCGGAGGAGGCGCGCCGCGTCGGCGACGAGATCGAGGCGTGCCAGCGTGCCGGCAAATCGCTGGACGAGGTCGCCATCCTCGTCCGCGCCCAGCACCAGACCCGCGAGTTCGAGGACCGCTTCATTGCTACGGGCGTGCCCTACCGCATCGTCGGCGGCGCGCGCTTCTACGAACGGATGGAGATCAGGGACGCGATCGCCTATCTGCGCATCGTCAATCAGCCCGCCGACGACCTCGCCTTCGAGCGCATCGTCAACACCCCCAAGCGCGGCCTCGGCGACAAGGCGCTGGCCAAGATCCACCAGCTCGCGCGGGCCACCAATACCCCGCTCACCACCGCCTCGGCGCGCATCCTCGACACCGACGAGCTCACGGCGCAGGCGCGCCGCGCGCTCGGCAACCTGATCGGCGACATCGCCCGCTGGCGGGACCGCGCCAACGACCTGCCCCACCCCGAACTCGCGCGTCAGCTCCTCGACGAGAGCGGCTACACCGCGATGTGGCAGGCCGAGAAATCCGCCGAGGCCGCCGGTCGGCTGGAGAACCTCTCCGAGCTCGTCCGCGCGATGGAGGAATATGAAACGCTCGGCGCGTTCCTCGAACACGTGTCGCTGGTGATGGACCGCGAGGGCGACGCCCGCGTCCCCGAGGTCACGATCATGACCATCCACGCGTCGAAAGGGCTGG
Source organism: uncultured Sphingomonas sp. (assembly GCA_964244185.1). GTDB lineage: Bacteria > Pseudomonadota > Alphaproteobacteria > Sphingomonadales > Sphingomonadaceae > Sphingomonas. The sequence goes on along the minus strand of CAXTHQ010000016.1, from coordinate 17,483 downwards.
AGTTCGACACCGTCTTCCTGGCGGGCTGGGAGGAAGGCCTCTTTCCCTCGCAGCGCGCGCTCGACGAGGGCGGCACCCGCTCGCTGGAGGAGGAACGCCGCCTCGCCTACGTCGCCATCACCCGCGCGCGGCGGCTGGCCGTCATCCTCCACGCCGCCAACCGCCGCATCTACGGCCAATGGACGTCGAGCCTGCCGTCGCGCTTCGTCGGCGAACTTCCGCCTGAGCATATCGAGGCGGAAACGACCATGTCCGGCGGCGAATCCCTGTGGCGCGCCAATTGGAGCGAAAACGCCGACCCCTTCGCCAACGTCGGGCGCGGCACCGGCCGAGGTCCGGGCTGGCAGCGCGCGGCGGGCACGCTGGACGCGGTAAAGCCCGGCGGCGGCTGGTCGTCGCGCACCTTCACCACCGCCCCCACCCGCATCGTCGAAAGCCGCGCCTCGGCGGTGAGTCTGGGGAACAAGGGGAGAAGCGACCTGTCGGTCGGCCAACGCGTGTTCCACCAGAAGTTCGGCTACGGCGACATCGCCGAGATCGAGGGCAACAAGCTGGAGATCGACTTCGAGACGGCGGGGCGCAAGCGGGTGATGGATAGTTTTGTGACGGCGGAATCGGCTGCGTGAAGCTGCATTATTACGCCGAGACCGACAGTCTACATCGAACTGGCTGCAGGCCCCAGCAGCGAAACACGCGCTATAACGGAGACGCTGAACGTGGACTTCGGCGCGGACGGCCGCGTCGTCGGCATCGACATCGATCACGCGTCGACCCAGATGGATCTCGCAACGCTGGAGACGTCGGCGCTACCGCTACAGGCCTTCCGGGCGGCCTAAGCCGCCACCCGCTCCACCTCGATCGTCCCCTCCCGCGCCCGCACCCGCGCCAGATCATGCGCCGCCTGCATCCGCATCAGCGTGTCGGCGCTCAGCCCGAACGCCTTCTCGAACCATAGCGCCATCTCCGCCGACAGCCCGGCGCGGCCACCCAGCAGATTGCTCATCGCCTGCCGGGTGACGTGCAGCTTCGCCGCCGCGTCGGTAACGGACAACCCATGCGGCTCCACGATCTCGGCACACAGCCAAACGCCGGGATGAACCGCGAAACTCTGATGAAGCTTGATCGCCATACCACCTCCGTCATGCCGGCCTTGTGCCGGCATCCACGCTTCGACCTAGCCCAACGGCGGCAAACCTAGCCCGACCGCCAGATCTTCCCAGTACGGATTAGCCTGCTCGATCAGGTTCCTCTTATGGCCGCGTGGCCATTTCTTCATCCGCTTCTCGACGATGATCGCCGCTTCCATCGTGTCGGCCATTTCGAACCAGACCAGTATGTATACTCCGTACCGCTTCGTGAAGCCGCTGAACGCGCCCGAACGATGCTGCATGAGGCGCCCGATCAGGTTGGACGTAACGCCAATGTACAACGTGCCATTGAAGCGGCTCGCCAGGATGTAGACGCAAGGCTGGCGCTCTCTCATGGCGTTCAGCTTGCCCCGAGGTGGATGCCGAGACAAGCCAGGCATGACGGCAGGAAACTACCCCCGCCCCTCCCACCACCCCGCATAGGGTGTCCCCTGAACCCGCCGCCGGGTGTAGTCCGGCGTGCCGTCATCCCACCACACCGGCCCCCGCTCGCCGAGCGCAACCTTCGCCGCCTGCACCACAGCCCGAGCCGCCGCTTCCGCCGCTGCGTCCCCAGCGCGCTTCGCCGCGCCGACCGCTCGGCGCGCGTCCATCAGGGCGTGGACATGTCGCTCGCGCTCGGCCTCCGACAGCGCCGGGTTCGTCGCCCGCCAAAGCACGCCATCGACCACGATATACCGCCCGTCCAGCGTCCGCGGCGGCGGGGCCTTCTTCCCGACTCGGTCCGCCATCAATCCGCTGTCCTACAAACCGCTCGCTCGCCATAAACTCGTCGATGACCGATTCGCCGCACCCCGAGCCCGACCCCCTCGCCTTCGTTCCCGTCCCCGGCCGTGCCCGTCGCGACGGCTGGACGCCCGAGCGCCAGCACCGCTTCATCCAGGCGCTCGCCGCGATGGGCGTCGTCGCCGCCGCCGCGCGCGCGGTCGGCAAGAGCGGGACGTCGGCCTACAAGCTGCGCGAGCGGCCCGGCGCGGCGGGCTTCGCGCGCGCGTGGGACATCGCGCAAACCATGGCGGGCGACCGCGCCTTTGGTCAGGCGATGGACCGCGCGATGAACGGCGTCGAGACGCCCCGCTTCTACAGGGGCGTCGAGGTCGCGACCGTGCGCCGTCCGGACTACCGCCTGGCGCTCAAGGTGCTCGATCATCATCTCGCCAGGCCCGCGCCGACGGTCGACTATCACACCGCTTTGGCAGCGCTTGCCGACGGTGCCGCGCCGCGCGAATAAACGCGATATGCGGCAACTTTGGCAACTTTCGGTTGCGCGTCGACTGCTGCGCCCTGCCCCCGTTCAGGAACGATACGCCCCCGAAACCGTATTGCCCTGTTGTCCGGCCCCCCGGTCGTGCCTGTAACCGAGAGGAACCCCTTCCGATGCTCACCCGCTTCCTTACGGCCGCCGTTGCGGTCGCCACGCTCGCCGGCGCCACCGCGCCCGCGCTCGCCCAGACCCGCGCCGACGACGACCGTTTCCGCGCCGCGCAGCAGCGCTTCGACCGCGAGTACCAGATCTTCCGGCAGGAGGCCGATCGCTACGCGCAGGCCCGCACCAGCTACAATCCCAACAACAATTACCGGCCGAGCGGCGCGTATCAGGACGACGACCGCTACGATCCCAACTTCGATCCGGCGCGCAACTATCGGCCCGGCCGCACCGAAACGGTGCTGAGCGCGAACGACCGCGTCTACGCCGGCACCGATGGCCAATATTATTGCAAGCGTTCGGACGGCACGACCGGGCTGATCCTCGGCGCGGCGGGCGGCGGCGTGCTGGGCAACGTCATCGACGGCGGCCACAGCCGCACGGTCGGCACCCTGCTCGGCGCCGCGCTCGGTGCGGTCGCGGGGCGGGCCGTCGATCAGAACAACAGCCAGGTTCGATGCAGGTAAGCGAACAGGCAGCGGGGCCGGCGCGAGCCGGCCCCCTGTCGTCGTTGCGCTACGGGGCGCGCGCCGGACCCTGCTCAACGGCCATCAGCGTCTCGCCGGCATAGCGCGCCGCCGCCGGATCGAACAACGGGCTCGGCGTGAACCGACGCGGCGTCAGCCTGACGCCACTCAGCCCCGAGAGCTTGAACGTACCGAGCTTCACTTCCCTGGGCGGCTTGCCGTCCCGCTCCAGCGTCACCGCATCGACGTGCAGGTCGCCGTGCCTGGTATAGAGGACATGCGGCGCGAAGGTCACGCCGACGCGGTTATACGTCGCGGCGACGGTAAGCTGCTTGACGATCGCCTCGAAGAATACGGGCGTGGCGGGGTCGGTAGCCATGCACCTCTCCTAGCGCGTTGCTGCAATGCAACAACCGCCTTTCGACGCCGTGGTTCCGCTCAGTGGTGGAAGATGAGGTAAAGGACCAGGATGACGGGCAGCGGGACCCCCAGCGCCCAGAGAATGCATCCCTTGCCCATGTGCCGTATTCCTCTCGCTACCCCCGCCGAACGCCGCACGCCCGAAACAGGTTCCGGCGTCAGCGCGTCGGCGCCGGTCCCATCAGCTTCTGCGCGAAATAGACCATCTGCATCGCCTGCAGCCGCGCGCCCTGCTCGATGTCCGCATCGCCCGAATGGCCCCCGGCGGTGTCCTCGTAAAACAGATACGGCAGCCCATATTCCTTCATCCGCGCCGCGAACTTGCGCGCGTGCTGCGGCCCGACGCGATCGTCCTTGGTCGTCGTCCAGATATAGGGCTCGGGATAGGCGACGCCTTTCTTGAGGTTCTGGTAGGGCGAGATCGTCTCCAGGAAGGCCCGCTCCGCCGGCACGTCGGCCGAGCCGTATTCGTCGACCCACGACGCGCCGGCGGCGATATGCTCGTAGCGGATCATGTCGAGCAGCGGCACCTGGATGGTCACCGCCTTCCACAGGTCGGGATGCTGGTTGAACTCGACGCCCATCAGCAGCCCGCCGTTCGAGCCGCCATAGATGCCGAGCGTCGCCGGGCTGGTCAGCTTGCGCGAGATCAGGTCGCGGGCGACGCTGGCGAAGTCTTCATAGACGACCTGCCGCTTCAGCTTGCGCCCCGCATCGTGCCACGCCGGCCCGAACTCGCCGCCGCCGCGGATATTGGCGAGCACGAACGCGCCGCCGCGCTCCAGCCAGATCTTGCCCATCGATGCCGCGTAGCTGGGGGTCATCGATATCTCGAAGCCGCCATACGCGGTCATGATCGTCGGCGTCGTCCCGTCCAACGGCCGGTCGCGGCGATGGACGACGAAATAGGGTACCCTGGTCCCGTCGGTCGACGTCGCCTCGAACTGGTCGACCGTCAGCCCGGTCGCGTCGAACTTGGCCGGCAGCGTCTTGACCGCCACCGGCGCGCCGTCCTTCGCGGCATCGAAGGTATAGAGCGACGACGGCGTCAGGAACCCCGTCACCGATAGATAGGTCAGGTCGCTGCGATCGTCGGTGCTGGCAACGCCCAGGCTGACGTTGTCGGGCAGCGCCACCGGCGTCGACGTCCACCCGCCGGGACCATGGCCGAACACCAGCAGCCGGCCCTTCACATTGTCGAGCGTATCCACGATCACCCGCGACCGCGTCGTCGCGACGCTCTCGACCGACTGGCGCGGGGTCGGCGCGAAGATCAGCGTCGGCTTGCCCTTGCCGCCCACGAAATCGGCGAGCGGCATCGCTGCCACCGCGCCGGTCGGGATCGCGCCCCACGGCTCGCTGGTGCGGAAGATCACCTGCCCGTCGACCAGCCCCTGGATGCGCGTGCGCTGCGGCAGGTCGGTCGGCGTCACGCCCGCTGGCGTCCAGATCAGCTTGTCGTCGCCGAAGAAGGTGCGGCCGCGCGTGATATAGACCAGCCGGTTGCCCTTCGCGTCGGTCACGGTGCTCGACCCGGTGCTGACCTGGTCGCTCGCCGCGCCCCGGAATACCTCGGTCGCCGCCGCGAGCGGCTGGCCGCGCTTGAGCAGCTTGACGACGAAGGCATAGCCCGACTGCGTCGTCGTCCCCGCCCCCCAGTCGCGGGCGACGAGCAAGGTGTCCTGGTCGATCCAGGTCGCGTCCTGCTTGGAATGCGGCAGCATGAAACCGTCGGCCACGAACTGCCCGGTCTGAAGGTCGAACTCGCGATAGGTCACCGCGTCCTCGCCACCCTCCGACAGCGCGACGAGGCACAGCCGCTCCTCGGGCTGGAGGCAGGTCGCGCCCTTCCACACCCATTGCTTGCCCTCGGCCTTGCCGAGCGCGTCGAGGTCGAGCGCCACCGTCCAGCGCGGCTGCGGCGTCGCGTAGTCCGCCGCGCTGGTCCAGCGCCACAGCCCATGCGGATGCTCAGCGTCGCGCCAGAAATTATAGATGCGGCCAAAGCGTTGCTCGGGCGCGGGGATGCGATCCTTCGCCGCCGCGATGGTCAGCGCTTCCCGATAGAAGGTGGCGTAGCGCGGGTCGCCCTGCAGCCGCTGCAGCGTCGGTGCGTTCTCCGCCTCCACCCAGGCGAGCGGCTTCGCGCCATCCTTGTCTTCCAGCCAGATGTAGGGATCGGTGTCGGTCATCGCCGCCGTCTGCGCGAGCGCCGGGGCGGCGGCAAGCGCGGCGATCGAAAGCAGCAATGAGGCGCGCATATAATCCTCCCGGGCAATTGACGTCGCTGTGTGGCGAGGGGAAAGCCCGGTGGCAATGGCCTCCCGCCCCTTCTCCCCCGGCCTGCCGACACCGCGCCGCTATCTCGCCGTGGCCGCGATGTCGTTCGGCTCGGCGCTGGTCATCCTCGACGGCGGCGTCGCCAATGTCGCGCTGCCGACGATCGCGCATGATCTGGGCGTCGAGCGCTCCGCCGTCGTTTCGATCGTCACCGTCTATCAGGTGACGCTGGTCATGCTGCTCCTGCCGCTGGCCGGGCTCGGCGAACGCGTCGGGCTGAAGCGGACCTATCAGGCCGGCCAGGCGGTGTTCGCCATCGCCACCCTGCTTTGCTTCTTCGCCAAGAGCTTGCCCTTCCTGCTCGTCGTCCGCGCGGCGCAGGCGGCGGGCGCGGCGGGGGTGCTGTCGGTCGCCTCGGCGCTGATCCGGCAGATCTATCCCTCGACCCAGCTCGGGCGCGGGCTGGCGATCAATTCGGTCGTGGTGACCAGCGCCGCCGCCGCCGCGCCGACCGTCGGCGGGCTGGTGCTGGCGGTGGCGCCCTGGCCCTGGGTGTTCGCGAGTGCGGTCCCCTTCGCCTTCCTGTCGCTCGCCTTCGGCCATGCCATCCCCGATCCGAAGCCGCGCCATGCGCATTTCGACGTGGCGGGGGCGGTCATGTGTGCGGCGATGTTCGGGCTGGTGATCGGCGGCCTGGAGAGCATGGTCCATGGCGACAGCCCGGTGGTGTCGGCGGCGATCGCCGGCGTGGGGGTGCTGGTCGGCGTCTATTTCACGCGGCGCGAGCTCAAGGCGACCGCGCCCATCCTGCCCGTCGACCTGCTCGCGCAGCCGGTGATCGGCCTGTCGGCGATCGGCGGCTTCATCGCCTTCACCGCCTCGATGACCTTGCTGATCTCGACGCCCTTCCGGCTTCAGGCGCTGGGCTTCTCGGCCGCCGCGATCGGCGCGTGCATCGCGCCCTGGCCGATGACCAACATGGTGATTGCGCCGCTCGCGGGCTATCTGTCCGATCGCGTCCCGGCGGGGCTGCTCGGCGGGATCGGCATGGCGGTGTCGATCGTGGCGCTGCTCCTGCTCGGCACGATGCCCGCCCATCCCACCTATTTCGATGTCGCGTGGCGGATGGCGCTATGCGGCTCGGGGTTCGGCACCTACCTGCCGCCCAACGCCCGGCTGCTGATCGGCTCCGCCCCCCGCGACCGTTCCGCCGCCGCCGGCGGGCTGGTCTCGACGGTGCGGCTGACCGGCCAGACCACGGGCGCGACACTGGTCGCGGCACTGCTCGCGCTCGGCGTCGGCGCGGGCCCGACCCCGCCCTTCATCGCCGCCGGCCTGGCGCTGGTCGCCGGCCTTTGCTCCATCGCCCGCCTGCGCCCCTCGATCCGCAACCCGAGCGCGGAGGAGACGCGGGCGGAGATCCCGGTCCTCAACAATACGCGGTAGGGCAACCGATCAGAACGCCGCCCGCGCCGTCGCCTCCCCCATCATGTCCCGCCGGACCAACGGGATCGGCGGTCCGCCAAAGCTCAGGAAGCGGTCGTGGAACGCCTTCCACGCCCCCCGCCCGCCGCGCGTCGCGGTCCAGTCCTCGCGCAGCTTGCGGATCATCAGCTTGCCCAGCGTGTAGTTGAGGTAGGCCGGATCGTACGTCCCCCGCGCCGACTGCTGCCGCGCATTGCCCTCGTCCTGATAGCATTGCTCGACGAACATCCGGCGGGACTGTTCCTGCGTCATCCGCCCGGTGTGCATCCCGATCGCGGACAGGAAGCGGCAGTCGCGCAGCAAGGCGTTCGACAATTGCCCGACATGCGTTTCCGCGTCACCGTCGCCCAGCCCCGCGTCCCACACCATCTCCTCGGCATAATGCGCCCAGCCCTCGGCGAAGGCATAGCCCACGAACAGCCGTCCGAAGACCGATGGCGAGCGATTGGCGTGACGGAATTGCAGGAAATGCCCGGGCATCACCTCGTGGACGGAGGTGAACAGCAGATCCTTCTCGCCCGGCACGAACGCATCCCGCGTCGCCTGATCCCAGGCGGGGTCGGGCGGCGAGATGTAATAGATTGACGGTACCCCATGCTCGAACGGCCCCGGCGGGTCGATATAGGCCGAGTTCTGCCGGTTATAGGGCGGGCTCTCCTCGACCAGCGCCTGCTCCTGGTCGGGGATCGTGACGATGTCCTTGTCGAGCACGAACTGGCGCAGCATCGGAATCTGCAGCCGCGCCCCCGCGACCGGGCCGCCCTTGGGCTTGTCGTCGTTCATCTTGACCATGCATTCGGGCACGGTCTTGCCCGGCGCGTACTTCGCGCAGGCGTTGGCGAGCGCGGCGCGGTTGCGTTGCAGATCCTCCTGCCCGATCCGCTCCAGCGCCTCCAGCGGCACGTCGACGCCCTCGGTCGCCTTGAGCATCCGGCCGAAGCGCTCGGCCCCGAGCGCGAAGTCCTGGTTGGCCGTCGCCCGCTGCGCCTCCAGCCACGCCCCCAGCGACCGCATCGCCGCCGACGCGCGCGCCGCCGCCGCCTTCAGCCGCGCCTGATCGGCCGGCGTCCCCGCGCCGGCGAAGGCCTGCACCGCGCCGCCGCTGTAATAGTCCGCGAAACCGTTGAACCCGGCCACGCCATAATTGACGAAGCTGAGCGCCATCGGCGTCTTGAGGTTTGCGCGAATCTGCGTCGCCCGCGACGGCACGTTGCCGAAAAACCGGGTCAGCGCGCGCATCCTCACCGCCGGCGGCGCATAGGCGCGCGCCACATAGACGTTGGGATCGAGCCCGCCGCCGACATAATAGGCCGGGTTGCGGTGCGGCTGATCGGCGTCGGTCAGCCAGAACAGCTTACCCTCGGCCACCTGGATCAGGTAATCCCGTTCGAACCGCTCGCTGCCGGTCAACTTGGTGAAGGTCCGCGCCCGGGCGATGCTTCCCCGCAGGAAAACCGCCTGCCGCTGCAACCCCGCCGCGCTCCAGTCGGCCAGCCCGCCGTCGAAATCGTGCCGCCCCTGATAGACCGCATTGGCCGGGTCGAGCGTGAACCAGCCTTCGATGAAGCCGTCGCGGAATGCGGCCCAGCCTTGCGCCTTGGCCGCAACTGGCTTGGCTGGCGGCGCGGCGGCACTGGTCGTGGCGAGCGCGGCGAGCAGAAGGGCGACGGCGACGGCTTTCATGGAAATCTCCGGCAGCGGAAGCGCCGTTCTGGCGCACCGCCCGCGCGAACGCCAGCGCGGAACGCCCTTCGACGCAGGCCGTTACCCCTCCCGAACCATCCGACGGAGCTACCCCATGCCCCATATCAAGACGCGCGACGGCACCGAATTGTACGTGAAGGATTGGGGTCAGGGCCGTCCCGTCATCCTCACTCACGGCTGGCCGCTGTCGGCCGACATGTGGGATCCGCAGATGATCGCCCTCGCCGACGCCGGCTTCCGCGCCATCGCCTACGACCGCCGCGGCTTCGGCCGCTCGGGGCAGCCGTGGAGCGGGTATGAATATGACACGCTCGCCGACGACCTCGCCGACGTCATGGCGGCGACGGGCGCGGAGAGCGACGCGACGATCGTCGGCTTCTCGATGGGCGGCGGCGAGATCGCGCGCTACATGAGCCGCCACGACGGCAAGGGCGTCGTCGCCGCCGGTCTGATCTCGTCGGTGGTGCCGTACCTGCTCAAGACCGACGACAACCCCGACGGCGTGCCGGCCGAGATGTTCGAGCAGATCAAGGACGGCATCAGGAAGGACCGCTTCGCCTTCTTCCGCGACACCTTCGCGCCGCAATTCTTCGGCGTCGGCTGGGTGACCAGCCCAGTCAGCGATGACGTCCTCGACTGGGCGACGCGCACCGCGACGATGGCTAGCCTCAAGGCGACGCTCGACTGCGTCGACGCTTTCGGGAAGACCGATTTCCGCCCCGACCTCCCCGCCTTCCGCGTGCCGACGCTGATCATCCACGGCACCGGCGACAAGACCGTACCCATCGACCCCAGCGGCCGCGCGGCGGCCAAGGGCATCGCGGGGTCGCAGCTCGTCGAATATGACGGCGAGCCGCATGGGCTCAACGTCACGGCGAGCGACCGGCTGACGAAGGACCTGCTGACGTTCCTGGGGCGGTAACTGAAATCCGTCATGCCGGCCTCGTGCCGGCATCCACCGTCGCGCAAGCCTATCGCCTCACCACCCAGCGATCAGCCCGGGACAGGGGTGGATGCCGGCACACGGCCGGCATGACGATTACCGCCGGGGCACCACCATCTCGTCAGGCCGCACGACGTTGAGCTGCTTGCGCGTCATCTCCTCGACCATGTCGGGGTTCGCATGGTCGGGATCGAGCAGCGCCACGCGGTTGCGCAGCACGGCCCGACGCTGGTCCAGCACCGTATAATCCTGCTCGCGCTTCGCCAGTTGCCGCTGATAGTCGCCGTAGGAAATCAGCCCGTTCGACCCGAAGATCGCATAGGCGCCGAAGAACGCGACCAGCACCAGCCCCAGCGCCGGCAGCGCGGCGCGGCCCAGGGTGCGTCGCAACGGGGTGGTTTTCTTGTTCACGCCCGCATCGTCCTCCCTTCCGTCGCGCCGATCAAGCCCCGATCAGCACGTCCCGCCCCGCATAATGCGCCGCCGACCCCAGTTCCTCCTCGATCCGGATGAGCTGGTTGTACTTGGCGAGCCGGTCGGAGCGCGCCAGCGACCCCGTCTTGATCTGCCCGCAATTGGTCGCGACCGCGAGATCGGCGATCGTCGCATCCTCGGTCTCGCCCGAACGGTGGCTCATCACCGCGCTAAAGCCCGCCCGATGCGCCATCGACACCGCCGCCAGCGTTTCGGTCAGCGTGCCGATCTGGTTGACCTTGACCAGGATCGAATTGGCGACCCCCGCCTTGATCCCGCGCGACAGCCGCTTCGGGTTGGTGACGAACAGATCGTCGCCGACCAGCTGGACCTTGTCGCCGATCGCCTCGGTGAGCGCCGTCCAGCCCTCCCAATCGTCTTCCGCCATCCCGTCCTCGATCGAGAAGATCGGATAGCGGCGCGTCAGGTCGGCCAGATAGTCGGCCATCTCGCCGGACGACAGCACGCGATTTTCGCCCGAAATGTCGTACTTGCCATGCTTGAAGAACTCGGTCGCCGCACAGTCGAGCGCCAGCATCACGTCGTCGCCCGGCCGATACCCCGCCGTCTCGATCGAGCGCATGATGAAGTCGAGCGCGTCGCTGGTCGAGGCGATGTTCGGCGCGAAACCGCCCTCGTCGCCCACCGCCGTCGCCAGCCCCTTGTCGTGCAGCGCCTTTTTTAAAGTGTGGAAAATTTCGGAGCCGCAACGCACCGCCTCGACCATGTTCGCCGCACCCACCGGCACGATCATAAACTCCTGGAAGTCGATCGGATTGTCGGCATGTTCGCCGCCGTTGATGATGTTCATCATCGGCACCGGCAGCACATGCGCCGACACGCCGCCGACATAGCGATACAGCGGCAACCCGCGCGCATCCGCCGCCGCCTTCGCCGCCGCGAGGCTGACGCCCAGGATCGCGTTGGCGCCCAGCCGGCCCTTGTTCTCGGTCCCGTCGAGCTCGATCATGACGCGGTCGAGATCGGCCTGGTCCTCGGCGTCCTCGCCCGTCAGCGCCTCGGCGATCTCGCCGTTGACCGCCTCGACCGCCTGCTCGACGCCCTTGCCGCCCCAGCGCGTCCTGTCGCCGTCGCGCTTCTCGACCGCCTCATGCGCGCCGGTCGACGCCCCCGACGGGACCGCCGCCCGCCCGAAGCTGCCGTCCTCCAGCAGGACATCGACCTCCACGGTCGGATTGCCACGGCTGTCGAGGATGGTGCGGGCGTGCAGGTCGATGATCGCGGTCAAGGCAAGGGCTCCGATGTGATGTGGCGAAGCCCCTATCGTTCGCGTCCGATCGGGGCAATGATGCGGCCGATGCGTGGAACATCCGGCCCCGAATCCGGGTTGAGTCGCATCCGACGGATTTACCAAGGAGCCGTATCATGGCCGACGACGACACCACCGCCCTCACCCCGACACCCGACGATGCCGATTTCAAGCCCGCGGTGCCGCTCAAGGACGTCGACGCCGAGCCGGCCACCGGCGTCCGCCAGCAGCTCACCGATGGCGCGACCAGGCTCCAGGGCCAGGCCGGCGACAAGGCACGCGAGTTCGCCGCGCTCGGCAAGGAACGCGCGGCCGGCGCACTCGATCAGCTCGCGGTGATGCTCACCGACGCGGCGGGGCAGGTCGACGCCAAGCTCGGGGCGCAATATGGCGGCTATGCCCGCACCGCCGCCGACACCGTCCAGAAGTTTTCGGGCCAGGTCCGCGACCAGGATTTCGATCAGTTGCTCGATCAGGGGCGAGAGATCGTCCGCAAGAGCCCGGCGGTGGCGATCGGCGCGGCGGCGGCAGTCGGCTTCGTGCTGGCGCGGCTCTTCCAGTCGGGCATCGATGCCGATCGGGCCTGACACGACCGACGCGGGCGTCTCGACGCTGGTCCACCGCGCCGTCGATGACGCGCGCGAGCTGGCCCGCGCCGAGGTCGCGCTCGTCAAGGCCAAGGTCGGCGAGCGCGCCACCGCCTTCAAGAACGCCGCGATCTTCTTCGGCGCGGCGGCGACCTTGGCGATGTCGGCGGTCACGGCGTTGCTGGTCGGGCTCATCCTCAGCCTCGCCACCTTGGTCGGCCCCGGCGGGGCGACCGCCATCGTCGTGATCGGCACGCTGGTCATCGCCGGCGTGCTGGCGATGATCGGCAAGGGCAAGCTCGCACCGCCCAAGGGACTGTCATGAGCGACGATCCCGCCGCCGACATCCTGGCCGCCGAGCGCCGCGAGGCGCTGGCGCGCGCGCGGCTGACCGCCTCGCTGCAATTGTTGCAGGCGCGGCTGAAGCCGAAGTCGCTTGTGCGCGACGCCCGGCTGCGCCTCACCGACGCCGCCAGCGATGGCGTCGTGGCCGCCCGCCGCAACCCGCTGCCGATCATCGGCGCGGGCATCGCGGCGGGGCTGTTCCTCGCCCGCCACCGCATCGTCGGACTGTTCAGGCGCAAGCCGAGCAAACCCCGCCGCTCCTCCCCCCGCTCTCCATCCAAGGACTGAACCGATGCCCGATAACCATCGCCCCCCTCAGCAGCGCGACGACCGCCCCGCCCCGCCCGAGCGCAAGCGCGACCGCGCGCGTCATGCCGCGTCCGATGTCACCCAGCGCACCGTGGCCGGTATCGACGCCAACCCGCTCGGCATCCTCGTCGGCGGCCTCGCGGTCGGCGTGCTGGCCGGCACACTGATCCCCCGTTCCGACAAGGAAAAGGAGCTGCTCGCCCCCGTCGGCAAGCGCCTCGGTGAAGGTGCGCGGGCGGCGGTGCAGGCGGCCAAGGACGCCGGCAGCGCCGAGCTGGAAAGCCGCGGCCTCACCGCCGATGCCGGCCGTGACCAGGTAAAGACGCTGCTCGGCGGTTTCGCCCAGGCGCTCAGCACCGCCGGCACGGCAGCAGCGAAGGCGGCGACCGGCAAGGCCGACGCGTAGGGCCTGAACGCCTCCGTCACCCCGGCCTCGTGCCGGGGTCCACCGGCGGACGAGCCCGACGACCGGCGTCATCTTGCCGTTCAGGCGTCGACCGACGTGGATGCCGGCACAGGGGCGGCATGACGAAGCAGGGTTCACCTCGCCGCCATCTCGCGCTACGGCCCCCGGCGCATGAGCAAGCTCCATCTCGTCTTCGGCGGTCGCGTCAGTGACCCGCGCGGCCTCGACTTCGTCGATCCGGCCAATCTCGAAACGATCGGCATCTTCCCCGATTTCGCCAGCGCCGAAAAAGCCTGGCGCGCCGCCGCCCAGCGCACCGTGGACGACGCCGAGATGAAGTTCGTCGTGGTGCATCTGCACAGGCTCTTGGAGCCCGGTCTCTAGGCACACCGCGACGCCCTCAACGGCGGAGGGTGACGCGCGATATCGGCTTGGACCCCGGCGCGAGGCCGGGGTGACGCAGGGCGCGCTAAGCCCCCCGCCACCGCCACAGCAACAACGGCCTCGCCAGCGCCAGGCCGCCCAGAAACCCCGCGATATGCGCGGCGATCGCGATCGACTGCCCCTCGGGCTCGGTCGCGCCGATCAGCAATTGCACGCCGATCCATCCCGCCGACAGCCACAGCACCTGCGCCACCCCGGCCGGGATCGGTCCCCAATTCTCTGCCTGCCGCTGCCCGTAGAGCAATGCGTATGCACCCACGACCGCCGAGATCGCGCCGCTCGCGCCGATCATCGGCACCGGCGATTGCGGGTCCGCGAGCCATTGTCCCGCCGCCGCGACGAACGCACCGACGACGTACAGCACGACCAGCCCCCGCGCGCCCAGCGCGCGCTCCGCCTCGCGCCCGCAAAAGCCGAGCATCACGAGGTTGAACAGCAGATGCATCCAGCCGCCATGGACCAACGTCGCGGTCAGCGGCGTCAGCAGCCAGGGCAGGAAAAAACCCTCGTCTCCGGCACTGACGCGCAGCGGGATGAAGCCGCCCTGCATCGCGGCGATCTCGCCCGATCCCGACAGGATGATGAGCACCGAGACGACCAGCGTCGCCACCGCCAGCGCCGCGGTCGCGGGGGCGTCGCGCCAGTTCATCGGCGTCAGATGAACGCGAGCTTGGACACGACGTAATATTTGTCGCCCGACGGCACCGTCACCTCGACCTCGTCGTCGACCTTGCGCCCGATCAGCGCGCGGCCCAGCGGCGAGTTGTAGCTGATGCGCCCGGTCTTGGCGTCCGCCTCGGTCTGGCCGACGATCTGATACGTCACCGGCTTGTCGGCCTCGTCGAGCAATGTCACCGTCGCCCCGAACACGATCTTGTCGCCCGACAGATCCTTGGGGTCAATCACCTGGGCGCGGCTCAGCTTGTCCTCGATGTCGGAGATCGTCGCCTCGTTCTGGCCCTGCTGCTCCTTGGCGGCATGGTATTCGGCGTTCTCCGACAGGTCGCCATGCGCGCGCGCTTCCTCGATCGCGTCGACGATCAGGGGTCGTTCGGCTTTGAGACGCTTCAGATCCTTGGTGAGCCTGTCATAGCCCTCCTGGAGCATCGGCATCTTTTCGACGGTCGCCATCGCGTTTTCCCCAAAAACTTTCACCCCCGGCGGTCCCCAACGGGCCGCCCGCACTCATTCTCGGATGTCGGGGGTCAGTCGTGCGAAGGCGAATGATAGGATTGGAGCGTGCGTACTTCAAGGTCGCGCCCCGCACCCGATCGATCGCGGGCAATCGCGCGCGCCGCTTCGTTCGCCGCCGAAGCGGTGGTGAAATAGGGGATCTTGCCGCCGAGCGCGGCGACACGGATCGGTTTCGAATCCTTCAGGCTCTGCCAGCCTTCGGTGGTGTTGATGATCAGGTCGACGCCGCCGTCCTTGATCCGGTCGACGATATGCGGCCGCCCCTGGCCCACCTTGTTGACCGTCTCGACCGGCAGACCGGCGCGGCGCAGATGGTCGGCGGTCCCGCCCGTCGCGACGATCGCGAAGCCGTGGCCGGCCAGCGCCTTCACGCCCGCGACGATCAGTGCCTTGTCCGATTCCTTGACGCTGACGAACGCCGTGCCGCGCTCGGGCAGCACCGTCCCCGCCCCGAGCTGCGCCTTGAAGAAGGCGGTGGTGAAGTCGCGGTCGATCCCCATCACCTCGCCCGTCGACTTCATCTCGGGGCTCAGCACCGGGTCGACGCCGGGGAAGCGGTTGAACGGGAATACCGCTTCCTTGACCGCGAAATAGGCGATGTGCCGGTCGATCGGCGGCAGCTCCCTGAGCTTCTCGCCGGCCATCACCCGCGCCGCGATCTTGGCGACGGGCGCGCCGATCGCCTTGGCGACGAAGGGCACCGTCCGGCTGGCGCGCGGATTGACCTCGATCAGATAGACCTCGCCGTCCTTGACCGCGAACTGGATGTTCATCAGCCCCTTCACCGACAGCGCCCGCGCCAGCGCGTCGGTCTGGCGCTCGATCTCGGCAATGATCTCGGGCGAAAGGCTATAGGGCGGGATCGAGCAGGCGCTGTCGCCCGAATGGACGCCCGCTTCCTCGATATGCTGGAGCACGCCCGCGACGACGACGTCGTCGCCGTCGGCAATGGCATCGACATCGACCTCGATCGCATCGCGCAGATAGCGGTCGATCAGGACTGGGCTGTCGCCCGACACCTGCACGGCGGTGGCGATATAATTGTCGAGCTGCTGTTCGCTGTCGACCACCTCCATCGCCCGCCCGCCGAGCACGTAGCTCGGCCGCATCAGCACCGGGTAGCCGATGCGATTGGCGGCCGCGACCGCCTCGTCGCGGCTGCGGGCGAGGCCGTTGGCGGGCTGCTTCAGCCCCAGCCGCGCGACCAGCGCCGCGAACCGCTCGCGGTCCTCCGCCAGGTCGATCGCATCGGGCGAGGTGCCGAGGATCGGGATCCCCGCCTTCTCCAGCGCCCGCGCGAGATTGAGCGGCGTCTGCCCACCGAACTGGACGATCACCCCGACCAGCTCGCCGTTCTGCTGCTCGACATGCAGGATTTCCAGCACGTCCTCGGCGGTCAGCGGCTCGAAATACAGCCGGTCGGACGTGTCGTAGTCCGTGCTCACCGTCTCCGGATTGCAATTGACCATGATCGTCTCATAGCCCGCATCACCGAGCGCGAAGCAGGCGTGACAGCAGCAATAGTCGAACTCGATCCCCTGCCCGATCCGGTTCGGCCCGCCGCCGAGGATGACGATCTTGCGCTTACCCGTAGGCTGGCTCTCGCACTCGGGCTCGCCGAACGACGGTGCCTCGTACGACGAGTACATGTACGGCGTCTTCGCCTCGAACTCGGCCGCGCAGGTGTCGATCCGCTTGAACACCGGCCGGACGTTCAGCCGATGCCGCAGCGCGCGCACCTCCTCCTCGGTGACGCCCCCGGTCATCGCTACCGCCGCCTCGTGGATCAGCCCCGATCCGCGCGCGATGCCCCGCGACATGCCGCGCAGGTTCGCCGATTGCAGCGCCAGCCACGCCAACCTCTTGTCGGAGAAGCCCATGCCCTTCAGCCGCCGCAAGCCCGCGGCTTCGATCGGCAGGCCGTCGGCCATCACCTCGGCCTCGGCCGCGACGATCTCCGCGATCCGCTCAAGGAACCAGGGATCGTATTTCGCGATCGCATGGACCTCGGCGACCGTCATGCCCTCACGCAACGCCTGCGCCGCGACCAGCAGCCGGTCGGGCGTCGGAACTGCGAGCGCCGCCTCGATCTCAGCCAGCGGCGCGCCAATCAGCCGATCGACAACGTTGAAGCCGGACAGCCCGGTCTCCAGTCCGCGCAGTGCCTTCTGCATCGATTCGTGGATGTTGCGCCCGATCGCCATCACCTCGCCGACCGACTTCATCGCGGTGCCCAGCACTTCTTCGGCGCCCTTGAACTTCTCGAACGCGAAGCGCGGAATCTTGGTGACGACGTAATCGATGGTCGGTTCGAACGCCGCCGGGGTGGCCCCGGTGATGTCGTTGGTGATCTCGTCGAGCGTGTACCCAACCGCCAGCTTCGCCGCGACCTTGGCGATCGGAAAGCCCGTCGCCTTGGACGCCAGCGCCGAGGATCGCGACACGCGCGGGTTCATCTCGATCACGATCAGCCGCCCGTCCTTCGGGTTGACCGCGAACTGGACGTTGGAGCCCCCCGTCTCCACCCCGATCTCGCGCAGCACCGCGATGCTGGCGTTGCGCATGATCTGATATTCCTTGT
>CAXTHQ010000015.1:0-56033 GCA_964244185.1 uncultured Sphingomonas sp. | reverse complement strand
CCGCCGCGCACGTCGCTGACCGCGATCTTGTCGATCTCGTCGAGGAAGACGATGCCGTTGCCCTCCGCGTCCGCCAGCGCGACGCGGGCGACGTCGTCTTGGTCGAGGCGCTTGTCGGCCTCCTCTTCGGCGAGCTTCTCCCACGCGGCGCGGACGGTGAGCTTGCGGCGCTTGAGCGCCTGACCCTGGCCGAACGACTTCATCATCTCGGACAGATTTATCATCTGCGGCATCCCGCCCGGCACCTCGAACGGCGTCTGCGGGACCTGCTCGACGTCGATCTCGATCTCGGTCGTGTCGAGATGGCCGTCGCGGAAGCGCTGCTCGAAGGCGGCGCGGGTCGCCTCCGACGCGCCCTTGCCGGTCAGCGCGTCGAGCAGGCGGGCCATGGCGGCGGCCTCCGCCTTGTCGGCGACGGCGGCGCGGCGGCGCTCGCGCTCCAGCCGGATCGCTTCCTCGACCAGGTCGCGCGCGATCTGTTCGACGTCGCGGCCGACATAGCCGACCTCCGTGAACTTGGTCGCCTCCACCTTGACGAAGGGCGCGTCGGCGAGCTTCGCCAGCCGTCGGCTGATCTCGGTCTTGCCGCAGCCGGTCGGCCCGATCATCAGGATGTTCTTGGGCGTCACCTCGTCGCGCAGCTCGGGCGAGAGCTGCTGGCGACGCCAGCGGTTGCGCAGCGCGACCGCGACCGCGCGCTTGGCGTCGGCCTGGCCGATGATGTGGGCGTCGAGCGCGGCGACGATGGACTTGGGGGTGAGGGCGTCGTTCATTTTTTCTCTTCTCCCCTCCCCTTGAGGGGAGGGGCTGGGGGGTGGGGCGTAAAATCCGGGCGAACGGCGCCTCATAAGCGCCCCACCCCAGCCCCTCCCCTGAAGGGGAGGGGCTAAAACTCAGGCGGCGTCCAGCGTCTCCACGGTCAGCCGGTCGTTGGTGTAGACGCAGACCTCGGCGGCGATCGCCATGGCCTTGCGGGCGATCGTCTCGGCGTCCTGCTCGTAGTCGACCAGCGCGCGGGCGGCGGCGAGCGCGTAATTGCCGCCCGAGCCGATCGCCGCGATGCCGCCCTCGGGCTCGAGCACGTCGCCGTTGCCGGTGATGACCAGTGTCACGTCACGGTCGGCGACGATCAACATCGCCTCCAGGTTGCGGAGATATTTGTCGGTCCGCCAGTCCTTCGCCAGCTCGACCGCGGCGCGCATCAGGTGGCCGGCGTGGCGGTCGAGCTTCGCCTCCAGCCGTTCGAACAGGGTGAAGGCGTCGGCGGTCGCGCCCGCGAAGCCGGCGATGACCTTCGCGTCCGGTCCGAGGGTGCGGACCTTGCGCGCGTTGGGCTTCATCACCGTCTGGCCCTGCGTCACCTGGCCATCGCCGGCGATGACGACACGGCCGTTGCGGCGGACGGAGACGATGGTGGTGCCGTGCCATACCGGCGCGGCCGAAGTGTTCCCGCTCATGGCAGCGATATGGGGCGCCGCGCGGCTGACGCAATCGCGGGCTGGCGCTCGGCGGGAAACGCGGCAGCTTTGACCCTTTACACCAAGTATGAACTCGGGGCACGCTGTCGCTTGCGCAACGGCTGCGGAACGGGGGAAAGGCAATGAAGGGTCAAGTTCTGGGCTTCGACGGTCAGGCGGGCGCGATCAGTGGCGAGGACGGCCAGCGCTATCGCTTCACGCTGGCCGACTGGAAGGGCGAACGCCCGCCCCAAGGCCGCGATGCGGTCGACTTCTTGCCGGCCGGCACGGACGCGACGGAGGTCTATTGCGTGCAATCATCGCTGGGCGCCGCTTTGGGCGGCATCGGCGCGTCGGCCCGGAGCCGGCTGGGTGACAGCGCATCGAGCCCGGATACAGTCAAAGCGCGCGCATTTGTGGCGGAACGGCCGCAGGTGATCGTCGCGGGGGTGGCGTTGCTGGCCTCCCTCTTTCTAGGCTTTGCTACTGGAACCTCCAGCGTCACGGCGGTCGGTTTCCCGGGCATGCTGAGCACGGCGGCAAGCCAGCTGAGTCAGGTCAGCGGACTCATGGGCGGGTTGCTCGGCCGCGCCGGCGAGCGGGCGGCTCCGTCGACCGGCGGCCTGCAGCTTGCCAGCTTAATCGCCTATTTGCTTTATTTGATCCCGGTCCTCGCGGCATTCGCTATCTATCGCGATGCGGTGGGCAAGCGAATGGCCGTGTTGGAAATCGCATTGGGTGTTCTGTGCATTGGCTCGATCGCGATCTACGCTATCGGCAAATCCGCGCTAGTCGGCCTGTTTGCCAACATGCCATTCGGCGGAGCCGCCGCCGGATCGATCGGCTTCGGCTTCGGCGGCTATGTCTTGGTGCTTTGCGGCATCTTGCTGTTGTTGACGGCCACCGGCCGGGTGCGGCGGACGCCGGGACTCTGACCCCGGCGGCACCGGTTGCCCGTCTCAGCGCTCGCTGCCCTTGGCCTTCCCCCAGCTCCGCGCGACCGTGTAGCCCAGATAGCCGGTGCCGAAGAGCGCGTAGAGCGGCTCCGGAATGCCGTTGAGGTACGCCGTCATCCCCGCCGCGATGTCCTTCGCCATGCCGGGCTGCACCGCCGCGATCAGGCCCATCGGGATCGACCAGAGCAGCAGCGCGTACATGACGTAGAGGAAGGACGGGCGCGCGCGGCTGGTCCACGGATCGGCGGACTGCGCCTCGGCGACGACCGCCTGCATCTGGACCCGGATCTGGTCGAGGTCCTGGTCGCCCTGGAGCTTGAGCAGCTCCAGCTTGGCGGCGTCGCGGGCCTTGGGGTCGGGGATGATCTTGTCGAGGAGGCCCGCCACGGGGCCGATGATGCTGTCGAAAATGGTCATGTCGGGTGTCCTTGACACAAGTTGAGGAAGTTGAGGCGATCGCGCCTTGGAAGTTGAGGCTAAGTTGAGGCGGAATCGCTATCGCTGGAACCGATGCGGTTCGCCAGCCACCCGTAGAGGAAGGCTTCGTTGGCGGGGCGGCGCTCGGCGAGGCTGAGGTAGCGCTCGCCCTGCAACGCCTCGACGGCGCGCAGCAACACGGTCTCGCCGGCCGCGCCGCGACGGGCGAGGAACGCCGTCAGCGCGGCAAGCGTACGCGGGCCGATGCCGCCGTCGATCGCGATATCGGGATAGTCGCTCGCGCCGCGATTGAGCGCGTTGAGCGCGCGCTGCAGGAAGCCGATCGCGACCGGCGGCCCCATGTTGATGCCGGTGTCGAGCAGCTCTGCGGCGACCGTCGGCGCGATCGTGGCGAGCCGGTCGAGGCCGGGGTCCAGCCAGTAGCGGCGGCGGTAGATCGCGACCGCCCGCGCGCGCGGCAGGCCGCGCAGGTCACCGGTGAAGCCGTCGGCGCGGGCGACCGCCTCGGTGATGCCGTAGCGGGTGGGACCGCCGCGATCGGCGGGGTGGTTCGTGTAGCCACCTTCGCGGTCGATGACGGCGTCGATGAGATGGTCGAGGTCCATGACTGCTCCTTTGGTTTGGAGCGACGGTGAACCATATCGGTTTGTTGTAGGACAGGAGTATTTTGGCGTTCCCTCCTCTGAAGAGGAGGGAAGTCCGTTACTCCCCCAGCGCGGCCTTGTTCTCTCGCGCCCAATTGGCTTCGTCGATGATGTAGCGGCGCACGGTTTCGGCCTGCGCGGGGGTCATCACCCGGGCGAAGCTGACCATGCCGTTGTCCTTCAGCGCGCCGTCGATCAGGATCGACTTCCACGCCGCCGCATCGCCGAGCGCGCCGGCGCGGTGGAGGTTGGGGAGCGGCCCGCCGCCGACGCCGTTGGCGCCGTGGCAGACCTGGCAATAGCGGCCGAACAATTGGCGCCCGGCGGCGACCTCCTGCGGCGTGCCCAGCCGGGCCGGCGGAGCGGCGGCTTCGGCCGCGGGCGCGGCGGCCGGCAATGCCTTCGTGCCGCCGAGCGCGAAGACGAGCAGGCGCGGCGCGTTGGGCACCTTCGCCGCCGCGCCGAGCGCATAGCCGAGCGATAGCGGCACCGTGCCCCCCTTCCCCGTCAGCACCGCGACATACTGCCTGCCGCCGACGCTGTAGGTCGCCGCCCCCGCGCTGATCGCCGAACCCGCCGGATAGGCGAACAGCTGCTTGCCGGTGTCGGCGGCATAGGCGCGCAACTCGCCGAGTGACGTACCCTGGAAGACGAGGTTACCCGCCGTCGTCATCGTGCCGCCGTTCCACGGCGTCGGATAAGCGACCGTCCAGCGCGGCTTGTTGGCGACCGGGTCCCACGCCACCAAGCTGCCCGTCGCGCCCGCCGTCAGCGCCTTGATCAGCTTGGCGTCGCGCGGGAACATGCCGTCGCGCAGATCGAGGCCGGTGTTGAAGCCGATCGGCCTCGGTGTCGCGTCGTCGGCATTGGCCGCCGTCGCATAGGCGAAGCCGACCTGCTGCGCGGGGACATAGACCAGCCCCGTCTTCGGATTGAAGCTCATCGGCTGCCAGTTATGTGCCGCGACCGCCGAGGGGATGGCGAGGAAGGGCTTGCCGGTCCGGTAATAGCGCGCCTCGGGATGCTCGACCGGCCGGCCGGTGGCGAGGTCGTAATGGTCGGCCCAGTTGACGACCGGGATGAACTTGCCGGCGTTGATGAGCTTGCCGTTCGTGCGGTCGACAACGAAGAAGAAGCCGTTCTTGGGCGCCTGCATCAGCACCTTGCGCGGCTGGCCGCCGATCGGGATCGTCGCCTGGATGATGGGCTGGGTCGCGGTGAAGTCCCAGCTTTCGCCCGGCGTTTCCTGATAATGCCAGAGATATTCGCCCGTCTCGGGCTTGAGCGCGACGATCGAGGACAGGAAGAGGTTGTCGCCCTGCCCGTTCGACCGCACCCCGTGGTTCCAGGGCGAGCCGTTGCCGACGCCGAGATAGAGTTGGTCGAGCTCGGGGTCGTAGACGATCGCGTCCCATACCGTGCCGCCGCCGCCCGACTGGTGCCACGCGCCACCCCGCGCAGACCAGGTGGCGTTAGCCTTCGCCTTGAGCACCGCGTCCGACACTTCGCCGTCGGCCGCGCCGGTGGGGTTGGGGACGGTGTAGAAGCGCCATTTCTTCGCGCCCGTCGCGGCATCATAGGCGGTGACATAGCCGCGCACGCCGAACTCGGCGCCGCCGTTGCCGATCAGGACCATGTCCTTGACCACGCGGGGCACGCCCGTGATCGTGTAGGATTTGGCGTTGTCGGTGGTCTGGACCGACCAGTCCGGCTTGCCCGTCTCGGCGTTGAGCGCGATCAGCCGGCCGTCGAGCGTGCCGACGTAGAGCCGCCCCTTCCACGCCGCGACACCGCGGTTGACGACGTCGCAGCACGCCTGCGCGCCCTTCTGCTTGTCGACGCCGGGATCGAAGCTCCACAGCGGCTTGCCGGTGACGGCGTCGAAGGCGAACACCTTCGACCACGGGCCGGTGACGAACAATTTGCCGTCGATGGCGATCGGCGTCGCCTCCTGCCCGCGCGCGTCGGGCAGGTCGGCGTACCAGGCGAGGCCGAGCTTGCCGACATTGCCGGCGTTGACCTGCGTGAGCGGACTGAAGCGCTGTTCCTGATAATTATAGCCCGCCGCTGCCCAGTCCGCGCCGCCGCCGCCGCTGGTCAGATACGCGCCGTCGATCTTGCCGACGCCGGTAGTGGCCTGACGATCGCCGCCGCATCCCGAGAGCAGCGCCGCCGCGAGCAGAACCAGTCGCTTGTCCATGCACCCTCCCCTGCCGCGTCGTCCGGCTAGCGTCCCGTGAACCGTGGCTTACGCTTGTCGACGAAGGCCGTCAGCCCCTCGCGGTGATCGGCGCTGTCGACCGCGTCGGTCACCAGCGCCGCCTCCAGCGCGGATTGCTCGTCCCAGCTCCGGTCGAGCGAGCCGCGGACGAGATGCTTGGCCAGCCCCAGCGCCAGCGTCGGGCCGTCGGCGAAGCGGCGCGCCAGCTTGCCGGTCTCGGCGGCGAGGTCGGCGAGCGGCACGACGCGGTTGACCAGCCCCCAGGCCGCCGCCTTCGCGACGTCGAAGCGCTCGCCGAGCAGGATGATGTCGAGCGCGCGGCGCTCGCCGACGATGCGCGGCAGGAAATAGGAGACGCCGCCGTCCCCCGGCAGCCCGATCCGCGTATAGGCGGGCGCGAAATAGGCATTGTCGGCGGCGAGCACGTAATCGGCGGCGCAGACCAGGCTGAAGCCGAAGCCGGCGGCGGCGCCCTGCACCGCCGCGATCACCGGCTTCCTCATCCGGCGGATGCGATGGACCATCAGATGCGCGTTGACGACGCGCTGCTCCGCGCCGCCCACGAAAGTGGCGCGGTCGGCGTCCATCCGGTCGATGAAGCCCTTGGGGTTGCCGCCCGCGACGAAGTGATCCCCCGCGCCGCGCAGCACGACGCAGCGGACCTCGGGATCGCGCTCGAACGCCAGCGTCGCGGCGACCATGCCGTCGATCAGCGCGGGGCTGAAGGCGTTCATCACCTCGGGCCGGTTGAGCGTGATCGTGCCGACGCCGGCGGCGACGCTCCACAACAGATGATCGCTCATGCCGCCCTCATGCCCGCGATCTCGTCGGCGGAAAAGCCGAGTTCGCCCAGCACCTCCGCATTGTCCTGCCCCAGCTTGGGCGGCAGGCGGCGCAGCCGCGAGGGGGTGACGGAGAAGGTGACGGGGAAGCCGAGCAGGCGGATCGTGCCTTCGGTCGGGTGCTCGACCTCGGTGAACATGCCCTGCGCGGCGAGGTGCGGGTCGGCGAGCAGATCCTCCGGGCTGTTGACGTCCCCGAACAGGATGTCCTGCTCCAGCAGCGCCGCCTTCCATTGTGCCGTCGTGCGCGTCGGCATCGCGGCGTCGATCAGGCCATAGAGTTCGCGGAACATGTGGCTGCGGTGGACCGGATCGGCCATCGCCGGGTCGTCCGCCAGGTCGTCGCGGCCGATCAGCCGCAGGAAGCGCAGCCATTGCGCGGTGGTGTAGGGCACGACGCACAGCCAGCCGTCGGCGGTACGGAACGGGCGGCGATCGGGGTTGATGACGCGGGCATAGCCGGCCTCGCCCTTCGACGGCACGAAGCTCTGCCCGGCCATGTGCTCGGGCATGGTGAAGGCGACCATCGTCTCGAACATCGGCACCTCGATCGCCTGGCCCGCGCCGGTCTTCAGGCGGTGGATGATCGCGGCGAGGACGGCGTTGACGATCGTCAGCCCGGTCGCCTTGTCGGCGACGACGCTGGCGACGAGCTGCTCCCGGCCCGACACCGCGCGCTGCAGCCAGGCGAGGCCGCACATCGCCTGGATCGTGTCATCCATCGCCGGCCGCCCGGCATAGGGGCCGCCCTCGCCATAGCCATAAGCGGCGCAATAGATGACGTCGGGGCGGATCGCGCGGACGCTGTCGTAGTCGAGCCCCAGCTTCGCGGCGGCGGCGGCGCGCAGCGTCACGACGACGACGTCGCAGTCGGCGATCAATCGCCCGAGCGCATCCCGGCCGAGCGGAGTCTTCAGATCGAGCGCCACCGAGCGCTTGTTGCGGTTGAACTGGAGGAAGGTGTGGCTCATCCCCGCCGTGCCGTGCGGCACGATGTGGCGGAACACGTCGCCCTCGGGCGATTTGAGCTTGATGACGTCGGCCCCCATGTCGCCGAGCGTCTGCGTCGCCAGCGGCCCCATGCCGAGCGAGGTCAGATCGAGGACGCGGACGCCGTCGAGCGGCTGCGGTCCGTCCGGCGATGCAATCTCGTGCGATTCAGCCAAAATCCTGCTCCTGCCGCTTCATTCCTTCACCTAGCAGTTTTCCGTCAGATGAAAAGTGTGTCTCATTTGTGAATTATAGTTGAAATCGATACGGGTCGCCGTACAGAGGTCATCGACAACAATGCCGGGTCGGACAGGCGTCATGCCTGCCGAAGACCGAGCCTGACAGGAGGGACCGTCTTGCGTAAGGCAACCCCATATTGCGCACTGCTGGCGTCGACCGCGCTGATCGCCGGGGCCGCGCCCGCCGCGGCCCAGACGACCTCCCCGCCCCCGCCCGTCGAGACGCCGGCACCGCAAAGCGACCGGGCATCCGATGCGATGATGGAAGACGTCGTCGTCACCGCGCAGAAAAAGACTCAGGGCGAGGCGCTCCAGCAGGTTCCCATCGCGGCCACCGCGTTCGGGCAGAACCAGCTTCAGGCGATGCAATTCCGCAACCTCGAAAGCATCACCTTGTCCTCCCCCAACGTCCAGCTCGACAGCGGCGGGACGCAGAAGGGCACCGCCAACTTCACCATTCGCGGGCTGGGGGTGAACAGCTCGGTGATCTCGGTCGAGCCGACCGTCGGCACCTTCGTCGACGGGGTCTATCTCGGCACCAATTTCGGTGTCGTGCTCGACACGTTCGACATCGAGTCGATCGAGGTGTTGCGCGGGCCGCAGGGCGTGCTGTTCGGGCGCAACGTCACCGGCGGCGCGGTATCGATCCGCACGCGCCGCCCGACCGGCGAGTTCGCGGTCAACGGCCGGCTCAGCCTCGATTCGGGGCTCGGCGATCGCGGCATCACCGCGACGGCGGCGGGCTCGGTCGAGGGCAGCCTGGTGAAGGATCACCTCTTCGCCAAGGTGACCGGCTATTACGCGCACGACGACGGCTATTTCCGCGATACCACGCTGGGGCGCAACGTCGGCGACTCCCGGACGTGGTTCGTGCGGCCGACGCTCGTCTACGAGGCCGACGGCGGCTTCAACACGACGCTGATCGGCGAGCATGGCGAGACCAATGGCGACGGGCCGGTCGCCTACAACCCCGGCGGCACGGTACAGGCCAGGCCGTTCACCTCGGCCGAGAACCTGGCCGGCTTCACGCACCTGCGCTACAACAGCATCACGTCGGAAACCAACGTCCCCGTGGGACTGGGCGACGGCCAGATCACGAACGTCGCGGGGTATCGCGACCTCCGCTTCCGCTCGGCGCAGGACATCGACGGGTCGCCGCGCGACGTGTACAATATCCTCTATCAGGCCCGCACCCACCAGTTCAGCGACGAGTTGCGCTATGCCGGGCGCTTCGTCGATCGCGTCGACCTCGTCACCGGCCTGTATTACTTCACGCAGGACATCTTCTTCCTCGCGCGCGACGACCTGCGCTACATCGCGCGTTACCGCGACTATGGCGGCAAGCAGCACCAGACGACGCTGGGCGCGTTCGCCAATGTCGATCTCGACGTGACCAGCAAGCTGACATTGTCGGCCGGCGCGCGCTATTCGCGCGACCGCAAGCACGCGCTCGTCGTGACCGGCGTCCTGACCCCGGCGGCACAGCTGTGCGACGTGATCGCCTTCACCTGCTCCGCCTATCCGTTCGACAACGCCAGGACCTTCACCAGCTTCACTCCGCGCTTCGTCGCGAAGTACCAGTTCACGCCCGCGATCCAGGCCTATGCCTCCTATTCCAAGGGCTATCGCGCCGGCGGCTACAACATCCGCAACACCGCCGCCGCGCCGCCCGGGCCGTACGGCGACGAACAGGCCAACAGCTACGAGATCGGCTTCAAGGGCGACTTCTTCGATCACGCGCTGCGACTCGACGTGGCGGCCTTCACCAACCTGGTCAGGAACGCGCAACGGCAGAATGTCGTCGTGCTGCCGACTGGCAGCCAGACCGTACTCGGCAACGCCGGCGACGAGCGGCTGAAGGGCATTGAGGGCAATGCGTCGGCGCGGCTGTTCCGCGGCTTCGTGGCGCGCGGGTTCTTCGGCTATACCAGGGGCTATTACACGCGCGTCACGCAGGACATCAACGGCGACCGCGTGGTCGACGGGCGCGACTTGGCGCTGAAGCTGCCACGCCTCGCACCCTGGACCTATGGCGGCGGCGTCACCTGGGACATCGACGCGGGCGAGGCCGGCCGGGTGTCGATGCAGTCCGACATCGCGCATCGCGACAAGTCGTTCTTCGACGACGGCAACACCGGCATCCTGCCGGCCTATGACGATCTGTCGGCGAACATCGCGCTGACGCCCAGGCAAATTCCGGGGCTCAAGCTGTCGATCTTTGGCAAGAACCTGCTCGACCGCGTGTCGCTGGAGCTCAACCAGAATCTCGCGACGCTGCCGACCGGGGGACAGATCTCGGTGCTGAAAAAGGGGCGGATCGTCGGCGTGGAGGCGAACTTCCGCCTCTGATCGCGCCGACGACCGCGCGCGCCTCAATCGGCGGCCGGCAGCTTCATCATCAGCGCCAGGCGGTGGATCTTCGCCACCAGCACGCCCTTCTGGTTGTAGCCGCGATGCTCGAAATCGACGATGCCGGCGTTGGGGCGCGACTTCGACTCGCGCTTGGCCAGCACCTCGGTCTCGGCGCGCAGCGTGTCGCCGATCGAGACGGGGGCGGGGAAGGTGATGTCCTTGAAGCCGAGATTGCCCACCGTCGTGCCGTTCGACACGTCCGACACGCCGACCCCGACCACGACACCCAGCGTGAAGATCGAGTTGACTAGCCGCGTGCCCGATACCGAATGCACCTTCGAGAACTCCTCGTCCAAATGAAGGAGTTGGGTGTTCATCGTCAGCGTCGTGATGAGGAGATTGTCGGTCTCCGTCACCGTGCGGGTCAGCGGATGCCTGAACACCGCGCCGACCTCCAGTTCCTCGTAATATCTGCCCGATGGCCCACCTTCGCGTCTGGTCATGCTTCTTCTCCTGCTTGTCTGAGGGCGGCACGCGCGGTTTCGACATGGGCGCGGTCGATATGCTCGCCGGCGAACATCACCGCGCCCCGGCCCGCCGCCTCGGCCTGCCCATAGGCGGCGATCATCGCGCGGTAATGCGCGAGCTGCTCGGGCGAGGCGCCGAACACGGCGTTGACGACGGCGGCATTGGCGGGGTGGAGGATGGTGGTCCCCGCGAAGCCGAGACGACGGTCGGCCTCGGCGTGGCGCTTCAGCCCGTCGAGGTCGTGGACCTGCTGCCAGATGCCGCCGATCGGCAGCTTGCCCGCGGCGCGGCAGGCCATGACGACGCGGCTCTTCATGTACAAAGCCTCGGTGCCGGCCTCACTCCATTCGAAGCCCATCGCGCGTTCGAGGTCCGCGCCCTTGGCATAGGCGCCGATCAGCGCCTCGACGCGGGGGTGGAGCGCGCATTCGTGGGCGAGCTGGAGCCCGCGCGGGGTTTCCAGCGCGGGGACGATCCTGACCGAGCCTTCGGCGACATGGTTGCGGTCCTCCGCCTCGCCGATCAGCGCGGCGGCCAGCGCGACGTCCTCCGGCCCCTCGGGCATCGCCAGCACTATGCCCGCGAGGCCGGGGCGGACGACGGCGAGCAGGTCGTCGAGGCTGTAGAGGTGCCGCGACTTGTTGACGCGGACGTACAGCCGCTTCGCCGCGCCGAGCGCCTCGACCTGGCCACCGACCAGCGTTCGCGCGGCGGGCTTGTCGGCGGGCGGAACGCTGTCTTCCAGGTCGAGGATGACGCAGTCGGCGGCCATGCCCGGCACCTTGGCGAGCATCGTCTCGCGGTGGCCGGGGACGAAGATCCACGAGCGGTGGGGGGTCGGGGTCATGCCGTCCTGCCTTCGTCATGCCGGCCCCGTGCCGGCATCCCCCATGGGCTTCGCGGGCCGCCGGAAGTCCGAGCGACAGGGCCAGTGCGGGAGTGGACCCCGGCACAAGGCCGGGGTGACGGGGGGAAGGTTCGCATCAATAGCTCTTCGGCAGGCCGAGCACACGCTCGGCGATATAGCAGAGCACCAGTTGCGGGCTGACCGGGGCGAGCTTGGGGATCAGCGATTCGCGCAGCCAGCGCTCGACATGATATTCCTTGGCATAGCCATAGCCGCCGTGCGCCGCGACCGCGCGGGTGCAGGCCTCGAACCCCGCTTCGCCCGCCAGATACTTGGCCGCGTTCGCCTCCGCGCCGCACGGCTCGCCCCGATCGTAGAGCGTCGCCGCCTTCATCACCATGAGCTGTGCCGCCTCCAGCTTCATCCAGCTTTCCGCGAGCGGGTGCTGGACGCCCTGGTTCTGGCCGATCGGCCTGCCGAAGACGATCCGCTCCTTGGCGTATTGCGTCGCGCGGCCGATGGCGAGCTTGCCGAGCGCCACCGCCTCGGCGGCGACGAGGATGCGTTCGGGATTGAGGCCGTCGAGGAGGTAGTAGAAGCCCTTGCCCTCCTCGCCGATCCGGTCGGCGGCGGGCAGGGGCATCGCGTCCATGTAGACCATGCACGATTCCATCGCGTTGCGGCCCATCTTCGGGATCTTGGGCGTCTGGACATGGTCGCGGTCGAGGCGCGCGAAGAACAGCGACAGGCCGTCGATCGGGCGCTTGCACTGCTCGACCGGGGTGGTGCGCGCGAGCAGCATGATGCGGTCGGCGGTGGAGGCCATCGTCGGCCACACCTTCGTCCCCGTGACGTAATAGGTATCGCCGCGCCGCTCGGCGCGGGTCTTGGCGCGGCTGGTGTCGAGGCCGGTGTCGGGTTCGCTGATGCCGAAGCATGCGCGCTCGCGGCCGTCGGTCAGCGGCGGCAGCATCCGCGCCTTCTGCTCCGCCGTGCCGTGAACGACGATCGGGTTGGGGGCGAAGATGTACGAGTGGATGGTCGACGCGCCGTTCATGCCGGCCCCCGACTCGACGATCGCCTGCACCACAACGACCGCGTCGGCGATCGACAGGCCGGCGCCGCCGACCTCCTCGGGCAAGGTCAGCCCGACGAAGCCGCCGGCGACCATGTCGCGGTAGAACTCCTCGGGAAAGCGCTCCTCGGTCTCGGCGCGCAGCCAATAGTCGAGGTCGTAAGTCGCGCAGATCGTCTCCACCGCGCGGCGGATGTCCTGCTGGTCCTGCGAATAGGTGAAATCCATCAGCCTGCCTGCGCCCGGCGCAGCTCCTCTTTCAACACCTTGCCGAGCGCGTTGCGCGGCAGCGAGTGGGTGACGACCACCGATTTGGGCGCCTTGAAGCGCGCGATCCGCGCCTTGGTCCAGGCGATGACGTCGGCCTCGTCGACCTGGTGGCCGGGGCGCGGCACCACCACCGCGCGCACCGCCTCGCCCCAGTCACGATCGGGGATTCCGATCACCGCGACCTCGGCGACGGCGGGATGGCCGGCGATCGCGTTCTCGACCTCGGCCGCATAGACGTTCTCGCCGCCGGTCACGATCATGTCCTTGATGCGGCCGACGATGAAGAGATAGCCGTCGTCGTCGAGGTGGCCGGCGTCACCGGTCGCGAACCAGCCCTCGGCGTCGATCGCCTCGACGTCGGGGCGCTGCCAATAGCCGCGCATGACGTTGGGGCCGCGCACCTGGATTTCGCCCCGCTCGCCGGTCGGCCGGGCCACGCCATCCGGGCCGGCGATGCGCAGCTCGACGCCGGGCATCGCCCGGCCGGTCGAGGCGGACAGGCCGCGCGTATGGGCGGCGGGGTCGAGGCTCGCCATCACGCCGGCGGTCTCGGTCATGCCATAGCCCTGGCTGAAGCCGCAGCCGATCACCCCGCGCGCCTTGGCCAACAGCGCGCCCTCGATCGGGGCGGCGCCATGGTTGATGACCTTGAGGCGGCTGAAGTCGGTCGTCGCGGCGGCGGGATGCTCGACCATGCGCTGGAGCATCAGCGGCACGGCGGCCATCTTGCTGACCTGCCAGCGTCCGATCGCGGCGAGCGTCGCCCCGGCGTCGAACTCGGGCAGCAGCACGCCCGACGCGCCGAAATAGAGGGTGCGGACAACCATCGAAAAGCCGCCGATATGCCCAAGCGGCATGACCAGCAGGCAGACGTCGTCGGCGCGCCAATCGTCCCAGGGCAGGCCGGTGCGCCGCGCCTGGTTGCAGGCGAGCAGGTTGCGATGCGTCAGCACCGCGCCCTTGGGGCGGCCGGTGGTGCCCGAGGTGTAGAAGATGGCGGCGGGGTCGATGCCGGTGATCAAAGGGCCGGGGGAAGTCTTTGCGCGGTCGTCATTCCCGCGCAGGCGGGAACCCAGAGGCACCAGCGTAGGTGCTTCTGGATTCCCCCCTGCGCGGGGGTGACGGGTCGCCTCGCTGGCGAGATCGGCATAGGCCTCGTCATGCAACACCGCCCGCGCGCCGCTGTCGGCAAGCTGGAAGGCGATCTCGCCTGCAGACAGGCGGACGTTGATCGGCACCGCCACCAGCCCGGCGCGTCCCAGTCCGAGCGCGGCGAGCACCCAGTCGATGCCATCGCGCGCGATCAGCGCGACCCGGTCACCGGACCCCAGTCCACGCTCCGGCCATGCCGCCGCCAAGCCGTCGACCGCCTCGTCCACATCGCGATAGGTCAGCCGGCGCTCGCCCTCGACCAGCGCGGGCGCGTCGGGCCGCTCGCGGGCGTGCAGGCGGACAATCTTCCCCAGCGTCAGGTCGGGATCGTCGAGCGTCCGCATCAGACCGCCGAAAACCCGCCGTCGACCAGATGCGCCGCGCCGGTGACGAACGACGCGTCGTCCGACAGCAGGAAGCTGGCGAAGGCCGCGACCTCGTCCGCCGTGCCGAGCCGGCCGACCGGGTGGCGCGCGGCGATCGCCGCGAGCCGGTCGCCGGCGTTGGCGCGGAGCAGCGGCGTATCGATGAAGCCGGGGCAGAGCGCGTTGACGCGGATGCCCGCCGCCGCGTTCTCGACCGCCGCCGATTTGGTCAGCCCGATCAGCGCGTGCTTGGACGAAGCGTAGGCAGCGTTGTTCGCCGAGCCGTGCAGCCCGAAGATCGAGGCGATGTTGACGATCGCGCCGCCGCCCGCCCGCGTCATGTGCCGGAGCTGCTCGCGCATACACAGCAACGTGCCGGTCAGGTTGACGCGGTGCAGCCGCTCCCACGCCGTCAGGTCGTAATCGACGACGGCCTGCCCGGTGCCGGCGATGCCGACGCTGTTAACCGCGAGCGTCACCGGGCCGTGGTCGCGGTCAATCTTCGCGAAGGTCGCGCTGACGGCGGCGTCGTCGGTAACGTCGAGCGTCAGGTCGCCGCCGGCGAGGTCGGCGGCGATCACGGTCGCACCGGCGTCGCGCAGGCGTCGCGCACAGGCGAGGCCGATCCCGGAGCCGCCGCCGCCCACGAACGCGACCCGGCCGTTCATCACGCCTTGCCGATCGCCCGGGCGATGGCGAGTGTCCTGCGCGCCTGCTCCAGGTGGAGCCGCTCGGCCATCTTGCCCTCCACCCGGATCGCCCCCTTCCCCGCCGCCTCGGGCGCGGCGAAGGCGCGTTCGACCGTCGCCGCCCAGGCGATCTCGGCATCGGTCGGACTGAAGGCGGTGTTGCACGGTTCGACCTGCGACGGGTGGATCACCGTCTTGCCGTCGAAGCCGAACTGCATCCCTTGGGCGCATTCCCGCGCGAAGCCCTCGGCGTCGTCGATCGCGTTGTAGACGCCGTCGAGGATGGCGAGGCCGTACGCCCGCGCCGCCGCGACCGACTGGGCGAGAAAGCCGAGGAAGGGCAACCGCTCCGGCCCGGCGCGCATCCCCAGATCCTTGGCGATGTCGTTGGTGCCCATCACCAGCGCCTGCAATTGCGGGCCGCCGGCGAGACTCTCCAGCCGCAGCAGCGCGCGCGGGGTCTCGACCATCGCCCACAGCGGCACACCGGGCAGCAGCGCCGCATAGGCCGCAATCGCCTCGCCATCGTCGACCTTGGGCAGCAGCACCGCGTCGGGCCGCGCCTGAGCCAGCGCCGCGCAATCGTCCGCCCCCCACTCGGTCGATAAGGCATTGGCGCGGATCACCAGCTCGCGTGCCCCGAACCCCCCTTCGCCGATGGTGGCGACGGCCGCCTCACGCGCCGCCGCCTTGACCTCGGGCGCGACGGCATCCTCGAGGTCGAGGATCACGACGTCGCACGGCAACGCCCGCGCCTTGGCGATCGCCTTGGCGTTCGACGCGGGCATGTAGAGCGCGCTTCGGCGGGGGCGGATCGTCATGCGCGGACCCCGGGCACGGGGACGCCAAGATTCTCTCGCAGCGTGCTGCCGGCATAATCGGTGTGGAACAGCCCGCGACGCTGGAGCTCGGGCACCACCAGCCGCGCGAAATCCTCGTAGCTGCCGGGCACGTGGCCGCCGGCGATGACGAAGCCGTCGCAGGCGGTGCCGAACCATTCCTCCATCTGGTCGACGACGCCGGCGGGCGTGCCGACGAAGACGGGGAACTCGGCCAGCGTCCCGCGCTGGGTGTAGGTGACGAAGTCGCGGGGGCTCGGATTGGGATTGCCCGACAGCTTCACGACGCGGTCGCGGAACGCCTGGATGCCCTGGATTCCGGCCATCTCCTCGGTCGTGAAGGGCTCGTCATAGCCCTTGGTCGCGAAGTCGAAGTTGAGCACTTCGGACAATAGCACCAGCCCGTCGATCGGTTTCGCCAGCCGGTCGTATTCGGCGCGGCGGTCCTCGGCCTCGGCCTGGCTCTCGGCGACGACGGTGTAGACCGCCGGCGCGATCTTCACGGCGTCGCGGCCGCGGCCGGAAGCGTCGAGCTCGTCCTTGAACTCGGCGTAATTGGCGCGGCCCATCTGGAGGTTCGGGTAGATCACGAAGACGAGATCGCCCCATTTCCCCGCGAACTGCCGCCCGCGCCCGCTCTGCCCCGCCTGGATCAGCACCGGCTCGCCTTGCGGCGAACGCGGCACGGTGCCGGGGCCGCGCGAGCTGAACCATTCGCCCTTGTGCTCCAGCCGGTGGACCTTGTCGGGATGCGCGAACAATCCCGACGCCTTGTCGATCACCAGCGCGTCGTCGTCCCAGGCGCGCCAATGGCCGCGCACCACCTCCAGGAACTCCTCGGCGCGGTCGTAGCGCTTGTCGTGCTCCAGCACCTCCGACCGGCCCATGTTCGCCGCCTCGGTCATGTTGAGCGAGGTGACGACGTTCCACGCGGCGCGCCCGCCGGTGAGCTGGTCAAGCGTCATGAAGGTGCGCGCGACGTGAAACGGCTCGTAATAGGTCGTCGAATAGGTGACGCCGACGCCCATCTTCTGCGTCGCCATGCCCAGCGCCATCGCGCACAGCATCGGATCGAGCTTCACCGCGCGGACGCCCTCCCTGACGGTCTGCGCGACGCTGTCCTCGTACATGTCGGGGATCGCGAGCCGGTCGTCGAAGAAGCCGAGATGGAACTTGCCCGCCTCCAGTACGCGGCCGAGATGGCGGTAAAAATCGGCGGACATGAAGTCCGAGCGCGATTCCGGATGCCGCCACGACGCGGGAAGGTTCGAGCAATTCTGCGCCTGGAGGAAGGCGACGAGGGTCATCTGCCTGTTCAACGAAGTTCCTTTCAGATGACCGCGCGGGCGGCGAGGCCGGCCAGCGTCGCGGGGTCGAGGCCGAGCAGGCCGCCCAGGATGTCGGCATTGCCGCTGCCCAGCGCCGGGCCGGCATGATCGAACACCGGCGGCGTCGCCGACATGCGCGGCAGCGGCGCGGGGACGACCAGCGCGCCGACGCGCGGGTCGTCGATCGTCAGCAGATTGCCGCGCGCGGCATATTGCGGGTCGGCGAAGATGTCGGCGACGCTCATCAGCTTGGCGACCGGCGCGTCGGCGGCCTCGCAGGCGGCCATCACTTCGGCGGTGGTATGCCCGCCGACCCAGGTCGCGACGATGCCGTTGACCTCGGCGCGGCGGCCGGCGCGCGCCATTGGCCGGCTGTAGCGCTCGTCATGCGACAGCTCGGGGCGCGCCATCGCGGCGCACAGCCGCTCCCACATCCGGTCGTTGGAGCAGGCGAGCGCGATCCAGTCGCCGTCGCGCGTCTCGTAATGGCTGTGCGGCACGACGTTGACGGTGTCCGGCCCCATCCGCTCGCGCTGATAGCCGTGTTTCGCATAGGCGGGTGCGAGTTCGTCGAGGACGCGGAAGATGCTCTCGTAGAGGCCGATGTCGATCACCTGCCCCTCGCCCGTCGCCGCCGCGTGGCGCAGCGCGATCAGGACGCCGATCGCGCCGTACATGCCGGTCATGTAATCGGCGAGGCTGGTCGAGCCGGGCACGACCGGCGGCCGGCCGGGTTCGCCGGACAGATAGGCAAGGCCGCTGAAGGCGTGGGCGATGCGCGCGAACCCCGGCTTTGCCGCCATCGGCCCGGTCTGGCCATAGGCGCTGACGCGGAGCAGGATCAGCTTCGGATTGATCGCCCGCAGCGTGTCCCAGTCCAGCCCCCAGCGTTCGAGCGTACCGGGGCGGAAGTTTTCCAGCACGACGTCGCTGACCGCGACCAGCCGCTTGAACAGGTCCGCGCCCTCCGCCTGGCGCAGGTCGAGCGTGACGCTCTCGCGGTTGCGCGCCTCCGACAGCCAGACCAACGTGTCGCCGACCTCGGTGGGCGTGCCGAAGCGGCGCAGCGAATCGCCGATGCCGGGCTGTTCGACCTTGATGACCTCGGCGCCGAAATCGCTCAGGATCGTGCCGCAGAAGGGCGCGGCGATGAAGGTCGCGAGATCGAGGACGCGGATATCGGCCAGCGGTCGGGTCATGCGGTCCCCGCCCGTCTGGCGCGCGCGAGGATCTTCTCCGACAGCTTTACATGCGCCCGGTCGAACAGGACATTGTCCATCCCGATCGCGCCCGATCCCTTGGCGGCTTCGACCTCCATCAGCGCCGCGATCCGCGTGGCCCATTCGACCTGGGCGGGAGTCGGCGAGAACACCTCGTTGGCGATCGCGACCTGGCTGGGATGGATCGCCCACTTCCCCTCGAAGCCGAGCGCCCGCGCGCGGATCGCGCTCTGGCGATACGCGTCCGGGTCGCCGTAATTGGTGAAGGGGCCGTCGATCGGGCGCAGGCCATAAGCGCGGCAGGCGTTGGCGATGCGCGCGAGCGCGAAATGCCATTGGTCGTTGCCCGCGCCGGCGACCTGATAATCGGGGTTGGGCGCGCCGAAGACGGTGTCGAAGTTCTCCAGCTCGATCGAATAATCGCCGACCCCGAAGATGATGCCTTCCAGCCGGGGCGACGCGGCCGCGATGGCTTCGACATTGGCGAGGCCCTTGGTCGTCTCGATCAGGATTTCGATGCCGAGCGGTTTTTCCCGAGGCTGCTCCAGTTCCAGCCCGGTCAGCAGGCGGTCGACGAAGACGACGTCCCCGGCGGTCTCGATCTTGGGCATCAGCACCATGTCGAGCCGGGGGCAGCGGGCGACGGCGAGGAGGTCGGCGATCGCCCAGGGCGTGGTCAAGCCGTTGACGCGGACCGACACCGTCTTCGTGCCCCAGTCGACGTCGTGGAGCGCCGCGACCGCATTGGCGCGCGCCTCGTCGCGGCGCGACGGGGCGACCGCGTCCTCCAGGTCGAGGAAGATCGAGTCGGCGGGGCCGCGCGCGGCCTTCTCGAAGAATTGCGTCGAGGTCGCCGGGACCGCGAGTTCGGAGCGCTGGATGCGACCGGTCATGCGGCCACCGCCTGCAAGGGCGCCGCCACCGAGCGGCTGAAACGCGGCGCGATGCCGGGCTGGATGACGCCCGCCACCGCGACCAGGCTGCCGCGCGCGGCGAATTGCGGGAATGCGGATGCTTCCTCAACTTCCAGCACCGGCGCGAAACACGCCTCGACGCCGGCGAAGCGCTCGACCCATTGATCTCGCGTCGCGGTGGCGAAGGCCGCCGCGATCTCCCGACGCAATGCCGTGCGTTGGCCCTCGCGCCGCGCGAGCCAGTCGGGGTCGAGGCCGAGCACCGTCATCAGATTGACGAAGAACGCCGGCTCCAGCGCGCCGACCGATACCCATTTACCATCGGCGGTCGCGTACACGCCGTACCAGGGCACGCCGCCGTCGAGCAGGTTGCCGCCGCGCGGCGCGGCATGAATCCCCGCCGCCGTATAGCCATAGGTACTGGTCATCAGCGACAACGCGCCCTCCGCCATCGCGATATCGACGACCTGCCCCTGGCCCGAGGCATGGCGCTCGTGGAGCGCGGCGAGGATGCCGAACACGGCGTACATCGCGCCGCCGCCGAAGTCGGCGACGAGGTTGAGCGGCATCGCGGGCGCGCCGTCGGCCGGGCCGATCGACGCGAGCGCGCCGGTCGCCGCGACGACGTTGATGTCATGCGCCGCCACCAGCGACCACGGCCCGTCCTGTCCCCAGGCGGTGACGCGGGCGTAGATCAGGCGCGGGTTGCGGGCGTGGACGGCGTCCGGCCCGAAGCCGATCCGCTCGGCGACGCCGGGCCGGAAGCCTTCGATCAGCACGTCGGCGACATCGATCAGCGCGAGCAGTTCGGCGAGGTCGCCCGGTCGCTTGAGGTCGAGCGTCACGCGCCGCTTGCCGCGATTGTGCAGGAAATAGCGCTGGTCGACATGGAAGCCGGCGTCATGCCCCGCCGGCCGCTCGACGCGCGTCACCGCCGCGCCATGATCGGCGAGCAGCATCCCCGCCATCGGCCCGGGGCCGAAGCCGGCGATCTCGACCACTTTTAGGCCGGCGAGCGGGCCCATCAGATCGGGTCCCAGGAGAAGACGTCGGCGCTCTTGTCGAGCTTGTAGAAACTGGCGGCCAGCGCCGGGATGGCGTGCTCGGCCACGGTCTGCGGCGTCCAGCCTTCGGGGCGGTGCACCGAGCGCAGCGGGCGGCTCTGGCCCATCAGGAAGATCTCGTTGGCGCGCACCGCGAACACCTGCGCGTTGACCGCCGCCGCCGTGTCGCTCAGCAGATAGGCGGCGAGCGGCGCGATCTTCTCCGCGCCCATCCGCTTCAGTTTCTCGACCCGCGCGGCCGCTTCGGGCGTGTCGGTCGGGATCGAGCCGATCATCCGGCTCCACGCGAAGGGCGAGATGCAGTTCGACCGGACCTGGAACCGCTCCATGTCCATCGCGATGCATTTCGACAACGCCGCGATCCCGGCTTTGGCCGCGCCGTAGTTCGCCTGGCCGAGGTTGCCGATCAGCCCCGTCGTCGAGGTCATGTGGACATACGCCCCGCCGTTCTGCGCGCGGAAATGCGGCGCGGCGGCGCGGCTGACGTAGAAGCTGCCGTTAAGATGGACGGCGATCACCGCCTCCCACTCCTCCGGGCTCATGTTGAAGAAGAAGCGGTCGCGCAGGATGCCGGCGTTGTTGACGACGCCGTCGACGCGGCCGAAATGGTCGAGCGCGCTCTGCACGATCGCCTGCCCGCCGGCCCAGGTCGCGACGCTGTCGGGGCTCAGCACCGCCTCGCCGCCCGCCGCCGCGATCTCGTCGACCACGCCCTGGCCCGGCGACAGGTCCTGGCCCTCGCCCGCGACGCTCGCGCCGACGTCGTTGACGACCACCCGCGCGCCCGCGCGCGCGCATTCCAGCGCGATGCCGCGGCCGATGCCGCCGCCGGCACCCGTGACGATCACGACCTTGCCGTCGAGCATCCCCATCACGCGGCGACCTTCAGCTTGCTGTCGATGTAGTCGGCGAGCTTGGGGCGGACATGATCGGCGAGCAACGCGAACGACTTCTTGTGAACCGCCGCGTCGTCCCAGTCCTTCTTCGACACCAGCAGCCCGCCGAACGGCCCGACCGTGTCGACGATCTCCACCAGCCGGTCGAGCACCGTCCGGGGCGAGCCGGCGATGACGATATCCCGCAGCATCGCGTCGACGGTGATGTCGCTGTCGGGCTGGTCGGGCGACGACTTGAAGATGCCGAGCATCCCGCGCGACCCGAGGTTCCGCCAGAAATAATCGTAATACCACCAGTAGGAATTGTTCGGCCGCGCCAGATAGCTTTGCGCCTCCTCGTCGCTGTCGGCGCACAGCACCGAACGGCCGAGCCGCCACAGCGACGGGTCGGCGGCGCGCCCGGCCTTCGCCGCGCCCGCCGCATAGGTTTCCCAATGCATCCGCGCGTTGACGAAGGGCATGAAATTGGCCGAGATCAGCCCCCAGCCGCGCTCGCCCGCGGTCCCCGCGACGCTCGACTTCGGGCTCATCGCGGTGGTGAACACGGGGGGGTAGGGTTCCTGCAGCGGCCTGATGACGCAGCCGTGACCCAGCGACTTGTTGACCGACTTATCAAGCTTGATCTGCCAGAACTCGCCCTGGATGTCCCACGGCGGCTCGCCGGCCCAAAGCTGATGGACGATGTCGATCGCCTCGACCATCATCGCGTTCTTGTCCTTGGCGAGCGTCCCGAATATCTCCATGTCCGAGCCGAGGCCGCCCGGGCCGATACCCATCAGGAAGCGGCCATCGGAGATGATGTCGAGCAGCGCCGCGTTGCCCGCGACCTGCAACGGGTGATGCTGCGGCATGTTGAGGACGCCGGTGCCGAGCTTGATGGTCTTCGTCACCGGCGCGAGGCTGGCGAGGAACTGCATCGGGTCGGTGATCGGCTCCGACGTCGCGGTATAATGCTCGCCGACGAACACCTCGTCATAGCCGAGGCCGTCGAGGTGGATGACGCATTCGCGGTCCTCGCGGATCTTGGGCGCGAGCTCGGCGAGCGGGTCGTGGAGCGGCATCAGGAACAGGCCGAGCTTCATGGGACGATGCTCCTTTCGAGCTGCATCGCGGCGGCGAGCCGGCGCAGCTCCGCGCGCGAGATTTTGGGACCGTTCGGCCCGGCGGACGTGGGGAACGCGTCGATCGCGACGACGC
Organism: uncultured Sphingomonas sp.; assembly: GCA_964244185.1. GTDB lineage: Bacteria > Pseudomonadota > Alphaproteobacteria > Sphingomonadales > Sphingomonadaceae > Sphingomonas. The sequence continues at coordinate 33,510 of CAXTHQ010000015.1, read as the reverse complement.
GCGTCGGCACCTTGTAGCGCGCGAGCTCGGCGCGGCAACGCGCGATCAGCGCGGGTTCGTCGATCGCGGCGCCCGGGCGGGGAACCGCGAAGGCAAAGGCGGCGGCGCCGCGCTCGGCCTCGACGCCGACGACCTGCGCCTCGGCGACGCCGGGCTGGCGGGCGAGGAACGCCTCGATCTCGAGCGGGCTGACGAGGAAGCCGCCGAGCCGCAGCACATCGCCCATGCGGCCGTCGAACACGAAGTCCTGGCCGTCGAGCGTCGCGCTGTCGTTGGTGCGGAACGCTCCGTCCTGCCAGGCGGCGTCGGTCGCCGCGTCGTCGTCAAGGTAGCGGTCGAACAGCGACGGGCCGGCAAGGCGCAGTTCGCCCTCGACCAGCGCGACGCGCGCGGCCGGGTCGACCGGCGTCACCGCGCCCCAGCCGCCCGCCGCCGGGTCGCCGAGCGCGAACAGCGCCTGCGCCTCCGAGCTGCCGTAGATCGCGCGGGGGTGGAGCCCCGCCGCGACCCCGTGCGCGAGCGCCGGCCGGGCATCGGCCCCGAACGCCGCCGCGCCGCAGAAGCGGACGGTGTCGTACGGGCCGGCGGCGGCAAGCCGATCGACCATGCGGTCGTCGCCGAGCAGATGCGTGACGCGATGGGCGCGGATCAGCCGGCTCGCCTCGTCCGCGTCGAACGCGGGCAACATCACCAGCGTCGCGCCGCCCGCCAGCGCGGCAAGCGCGCCGATGTTGCCGAAGGTGCCGCACAACGGCACGGCCGCGAGATAGACCGCGTCGGGGGCGTCGAACCGCGCGACCTGCGCGACCCGCGCCGCGTGCGCCGCGATCGAGCGTTGACAATGGACGACCAGCTTGGGCCGGGCGGTGGTGCCGCCGGTGGTGTAGATCAGGCAATCGTCGTCGGGCTGGCCCTGGTCGGGACAAGAGCCCTCGCCCACCGCGACCGCGTCCGCCATCATGACGTCCGGCGTGACGGTCAGCGCCCGCAGCTTGGCGTCGAGCGAGGGGTGGACGATCAACAGACGCGCCTGTGCGCGGTGCAGCAGGTCGTTCGCCTCCGCCGGCCCCGAGCGGGTGTTGACGTGGACCGCCAGCGCGCCGAGCCGCGCCACCGCGACGATCGCCGCGAGATAATCAAGGCCGTTGGGCAGCCACAGCGCGACCCGGCCGCCGCGCCCGATGCCGCGCCCGGCGAGATCGGCCGCCAGTCCTTCCGCCAGCCGGGCGAAGGTCGCCCAGTCGGTCGCGACGCCGTCCTCGACGATCGCGACGGCGGTCGGCCGCGCGGCGACGGTGCGCGCGAGCAATGCGCCGAGCGTCGCCCCTGCTGCCTCTCCCTCGTCGATCATCGCCATTGTCCCGCCGTCGTGTCAGAACCCGTCACGCTGCGCAATACCCTTCAGGATGTTGACGGACTTTTCAGCTTAGTGAATTGATGCGCGTCATCAGGAGACCCAGCATGGCCGACCTCGTCACCCTTATCGCTACTTCCGATGCGACCAGCATCACCATTCGCGGCAAGAGCCTGGTCGACGACCTGATCGGCCGGCGCAGCTTCACCGAGATGGTCTATTGGCTGACCGTCGGCCGCGAGGCCGGGCCGGTCGAGACGCGGGTCCTCGACGCGTGCCTGGTGACGCTGATGGAGCACGGCTTCACCCCGAGCGCGCTGATCGCGCGGATCACGGCCGACTCGGTGCCCGAGCAGATCCAGGTGCCGATGGCGGCGGGACTGCTCGCGATCGGCAGCGTCTTCGTCGGCACGATGGAGGGCACCGCGCGGCTGCTGGCGGCGGGCATCGACGCCCCCGACCACGACGCCTGGGCGCGCGACACCGCCGCCCGCCACCTCGACGCCAGGAAGCCCCTGCCCGGCTTCGGCCACCCGCATCACAAGCCCGACGATCCGCGCACCCCGCGCCTGTTCGCGGTGGCGCGCGAGGCGGGGGTCGACGGACGCTATATCGCGTTGCTCGAACGCCTGTCGGCGGCGGTCGACGCCCATGCCGGCCGCCACCTGACGATCAACGCCACCGGCGCGATCGGCGCGCTGCTGCTGGAGATCGGCGTGCCGGTCGAGGTGATGCGCGCGATGGCGGTGATCTCGCGCTGTGGTGGCCTGGCCGGGCACATCGTCGAGGAGCATTCGACCGGGAGCGCGCGGACGATCTGGCGCGCGGCGGAAGCGGCGGTGCCCTATGGCGGAAAGGCAATCGGCGAGTAGGCGCTTGACAGCGCGGGGCCGATTCCGGCCAATGTCTTCATGGATGTGAAAACCGCCGGCCGCACTGTCGATCTGTTCGAGGCATTCGCGCACGCCAGAGCGCCGATGACGCTGTCCGAGCTCGCCCGCGCGCTCGACGCGCCGCAATCGAGCTGCTTCAACCTCATCCGCGCGCTGGAGGCACGGGGCTATCTGTACGGCGTCGGCGGCAGCAAGCGCGTCTACCCGACGCGCAAGCTGTTCGAGATCGCCGACGCGATCGCCGCGTTCGAGCCGATCGTGCCACGCGTCCAGGCCCAGCTCGAAGCGCTGCGCGACGCCAGCCGGGAAACCGTCATCCTCGGCACGCGCCAGGGCGCGCGCGTTGCCTATCTCGCGGTGGCGGAGGGCAGGCAGACGATCCGCTACATCAGCCGCGCGGGCGAGCTGAAGCCGATGCACGCGAGCGCGATCGGCAAGGCGCTGCTGATGGCGATGCCGGCGGCGCAGCGCGCTAAGCTGGTGGGCACGCTGACGCTGGCGGGGACGACGCCGCGCACCATCCTGACCGCGCAGGGCCTGCTTGACGACATCGTCGCCGCCGAGACGCGGGGCTATGCCCAGACGGTCGGCGAGAATGTCGCCGACGTGATGGCGGTCGCGGTGGCGCTGCGGATCGACGGCGGCGACTATGCGGTGGCGATCGCGGGGCCGATCGGGCGCGTCGAGCCGGTCGCGGCGGAGCAGGCAGCGCGGATCAGGCAGGTGTTCGCCGATTACCTCTGACGATCAGTGCGCGGTGAAGCCGCCGTCGACCACCAGCTCGCTGCCCGTCATGAACGCCGCCTCGTCCGACGCGAGGAAGCGGATCGCGCGCGCCACTTCGTCCGGCGTCACCAGCCGGCCGAGCGGATGCGCCGCCGCCAGCCGGTCGCGCGCCGTTGCCGCATCCGGGCTCAGCCCCTGCGCGGCATAGGCATCGACGATCTCGCCGATCATCGGCGTGTCGACGCCGCCGGGATGGACGCTGTTGACGCGGATGCGGTCGGGCGCGAACTCCATCGCGCAGGCCTTGGCGAACAGCCGCACCGCGCCCTTGGTCGCGCAATAGCCGCTCATCCGCGCGCCGCCGCCGATGCCGGCGACCGAGGACAGCAGGACCACCGCCGCACCGGAGGATTGTCGCTTTGCCCCGGCCTTGAGCAGCGGCAGCAAGGCGCGGGTGCCGAGATAGGGGCCATCGACGTTGACCGCGAACAGCCGCCGCCAGTCCTCGGGCGTCGTTGCGGCGAGCGGCTTGACCAGCACCAGCCCGGCATTGTGGATGAGGATGTCGAGCGCACCGTGTTCCCGTTCGATCCGCGCGGCGACGCGGGTCCAGGCGGCTTCGGAGGTAACGTCAAGCGGGACGAGGTCACCCTCACCCTTTCGCTCGCCTGCGGCGAGCTGTTCCCTTTCCCGCTGGGAGAGGGAGGGAGGCGCGCCAGCGCCGGAAGGATGAGGGTGAGCGACCAAGTCGATAGCGATCACCGTCGCGCCCGCATCCTCCAGCGCCGCGACCGTCGCGCCACCGATGCCGCCCGCCGCCCCCGTCACCAGCGCGACGCGGCCCGACAGGTCGATCGCCGCGCTCATGCGACGGCCTTGCGGATGGCGGCGGCCACATCGGCCAGCGCGTCCGCCGCGCCGTCGGACAGGCCCATCGACAGGAAGGTGTGGATCTGCCCGGCGTAACGCTTGCATTCGACCGGCACCCCCGCCGCCGCCAGCGCCTTGGCATAGGCCTCACCCTCGTCGCGCAGCGGATCGTTCTCGGCGGTGAGGATGAAGGCGGGCGGCAGGCCGGTCAGATCACCGCGCAACGGCGAGGCGTGCGGATGCGCGCGCCCCTCCACGTCGGGGAGGTAATGGTCCCAGAACCACGCCATCAGCGGCGCGGTAAGGAGCGGGCCGGCGGCGAACAGGCGATAGGATTCGGTGTCCATCGCCGCGTCGGCGACCATCTCCGCCAGCACCTGCAACACCACCGTCGGCCCGCCCGCGTCGCGCGCCCGCGCGGCGGTGACGGTGGCGAGTTGGCCCCCCGCGCTCTCGCCCATCAGCACGATCGGCAGGCCGGTCTCGCCCGCGAGCCACGACAACGCCGCCTCGGCATCGTCGGCGGCGGCCGGATAGCGCGCCTCCGGGGCCTTGCGGTAGTCGGCGGCATAGACCGCAGACCCGGTCGCGATGGCGAGCGCACGCAGGAAATCCTCCGACGCCTCGACGCTGCCCAGCACCCAGCCGCCGGCGTGGAGATAGAGGATCGCGGCGATCGGCGCGTCGGTATCGCACAGCCGCCGGACCGGGATCGTGCCCGCCAGATGGTCGCTGGCATGGCGGATCGGTCGCGGTTCGGCCTTGGGACGGAGCGCCTTGGCCAGCGCGCGTGCTTCGTCGGGCGTCCCGGCCTCGAATGCCGGCAGGTTCGCCGCCTCCAGCGCCTCGACGAACGCCCGGACCTTGGGTTCGAGATTGAGCGGCTCGCTCACAGCTTAACGTACACCGCCTTCTTCTCCAGATAGGCGTCGAGCCCCTCCGGCCCGTTCTCGCGGCCCCAGCCCGATTGCTTGAAGCCGCCGAACGGCAACGACTTGTCGGTGCGGCCGTAGCAATTGACCCAGACCATGCCCGCATCGAGCAGTCGCGCCGCCCTGTGCGCGTTGCCGATGTCGCGGGTGTAGACGCCCGCGCCGAGCCCATAGCTGGTCGCGTTGCCGAGCCGCGCCACGTCTTCCAGTCCGTCGAAGGTCGCGACCGACAGGACGGGGCCGAAAATCTCCTCCTGGACGATCTTCATCTCGGGTTTCGTGTTGGTGAAGATCGTCGGCTCGACGAAATAGCCCTGGTCGCCGACGGTGCCGCCGCCCGTCACCAGCTCGGCGCCCTCGGCCCGGCCGCTCTCGATATAGCTCAGCACGCGCTCGCGCTGTCTGGCGGAGATCAGCGGGCCGAGGTTGGTCTTGCGCTCCAGCCCCGAGCCCGGGTTCATCGCCTTCGCTGCCGCTTCCAGCCCCGCGACCACCTTGTCGTGGATGCTGGCCTGCACGAACAGCCGCGAGCCGGCGTAGCAGACCTGGCCGGTGTTAAGGAAAATGCCCATCGCGGCGGCCGGGATCGCCGCCTCCAGATCGGCGTCGTCGAAGATGAAGACGGGCGACTTGCCGCCCAGCTCCAGCGTCACGCGCTTGAGGTTGCCCGCCGACGCCTGCACGATCGACTTGCCGACCGCGGTCGAGCCGGTGAAGCTGACCTTGTTGACGTCGGGATGCTCGACCAGCGCCGCGCCGGCGACATGGCCGTGGCCAGTGACGATATTGAGCACGCCCTCCGGCAGCCCCGCCTCCAGCGCCAGCTCGCCGAGCCTCAGCGCGGTCAGCGACGTCAGCTCGGCCGGCTTGACGACGACGCTGCACCCCGCCGCCAGCGCGGGCGCGAGCTTGGTGCACAATGTCGCGAGCGGCCCGTTCCACGGCGTGATGATCGCGCAGACGCCGACCGGCTCGGCGACCGAATAAGCGTGGAACTCCAGGTCGGCGCCCATCTGGACGGTGCGGCCGAAGATCTTCGACGCGGACCCGCCATAATAGCGCAGGCCCGCGATCGCCGCGCCGATCGTCGCGCTGGCGAAGAAGCCGGGCATCCCGTTGTCGAGGATTTCGAGGCGCGACAGCTCCTCGATATTGGCCTGCATCAGATCGGCGAGCTTCCACATCACCGCCGCGCGCCGCTCGCCGTTGAGGCCGCGCCAGACGCGGGCGTCGAAGCTGGCGCGCGCGGCGCGCACCGCGCTGTCGACCTCCTGCCGGCCGCCGGCGGGGACACGGCCGATCACCTGCTCGGTCGCGGGATCGATCACGTCGATCGTCTCGCCCGACACCGCCTCCACCCAGTCGCCGCCGATCAGCATCCGGCGCGGCGCGGCGAGATAGGCGTCGGTCTTTTCGATCACGGTCGTCATGGCTGGATCCTCAAGCGCGGGCGGCGGCGTGGGCGAGCACGTCGTCGAAGGTGATGACGTTGCGCGCCTGCGTCGCGCCGCCGATCATGTCGGCAAAGCCCCGGTTGATGTCGCCGAGCCCGATCCGCTCCGACACCAGGGTGTCGAGATCGAGCCGGCCCTTCAGGTACAGGTCGACGAAGCGCGGGATGTCACGGGTGAAGGGCGAGCCGCCGAAATAGGTGCCCTGGATACGCCATTCGTTGAAGATCATGCCGATGCCCGGCACCGGGATGATCGCGTCGTAGCGCGTCGCGCCGACGATCGTCATCAGGCCGTTGATCGCCATCATCTGCACGCCCTGCGCGATCGTGTCGGGCAGGCCGATCACCTCGAAGGCGAAGTTAGCGCCGCCGCCCGTCAGGGCGCGGACGTGCTTGATCGCATCGGGGCCGCCGACGACGAAGTCGGTCGCGCCGAAATGCGCGGCGATGCCCTGCTTGGCGGGGTTGGTGTCGACCGCGACGATCTGGCTGGCGCCGGCGATGCGGCAGCCCTGGATGACGTTGAGCCCGACGCCGCCCGCGCCGATCACGACGACCTTGCTGCCCGGCGTCACCTTGGCGGCGTTGAACACCGAGCCGAGCCCGGTCAGCACGCCGCAGCCGAGCAGCGCCGCGCGGTCGAGCGGCATCGCGCGGTCGATCGCGACGATGCCGTTCTCGTGCACCAGCATCGTCTCGGCGAACGCGCCCAATTTGGTGCCCTGCGTCACCGGCGCGCCGTCGAGCGACAGCCGCGACGGCTCGGTCTTGGCGCGGTCGGGCTTGTCGGTGCAGGTGTGGGTGCGGCCCGACACGCACTGGTCGCAATGCCCGCAGAAGGCGAGCGCGCAGGAGACGACATGGTCCCCGACCTTGACGGTGGAGACGTCGCCGCCGATCGCCTCGACGATCCCCGCGCCCTCGTGGCCGAGCACGACCGGGACGGGCGTCGGCAGGTCGCCATGCGCGAAATGCCAGTCGCTGTGGCACAGCCCGCTCGCGGCGACGCGGATCAGCACCTCGTGCGGGCCGGGCTTGTCGATGCCGACGTCGCGCACCTCGAACGGCTGCTTCGGCGCGAACAGGACGGCGGCTTGCATCGGATTTCCTCTGGATCAGGCGCGGGCGAAGCCGCGATAGTCGTCGGCCGCGACCGCGTCGCAGATGCGGCGGTACTCGCCGACGCCACCGACATAGGGCATGAAGACGCGCGGCTTGCCGGGCACGTTCGCGCCGAGATACCAGCTGTTGCCCTTCATGAAGAGCGTGCCCGCGGCGAGGTCGGTCAGCCCCTGCGTCCACTCGTCCTCGGCCGCCGGCGTCGCCTCGATGCGGGTCTCGCCGGCGTCGCGCATCGCGGTCAGGCAGCCGGCGATCCATTCGACATGCTGTTCGCACGACAGCACCATGTTGCTCAGCACCGACGGGCTGCCGGGGCCGGCGACGACGAACAGGTTGGGAAAGCCCGCGCTCATCAGCCCCAGATAGGTGCGCGGCCCGGCCGCCCATTTTTCCGCGAGCGTGCCGTCGGTGCCGTGCGTGTCGATACGCAGGAACGAGCCGGTCATCGCGTCGAAGCCGGTCGCGAGCACCAGTACATCGACCGGCGTCGTGCCGTCGGCGGTCACCACGCCCGCGGCCGCGATGCGCTCCAGCGGCGCCTTGCGCAGGTCCTTCAGCGCGACGTTGGGACGGTTGAAGGTCTTGTAATAATCGGTGTCGACCGCGACGCGCTTCGACCCGATCGGATAGCCGCGCGGGCTGAGCGCCTCGGCGGTGTCGGGATCGTTCACCTGCTCGCGGATCTTGGCGCGGACGAACTCGGCGGCATGATCGTTGGCGCGCTCGTCGACCATCATGTCGGTGAACACCGCGCCCAGCCCCGGCCCGCCGCGCGCCCAGGCGTCCTCGTAATGGCGGCGGCGCTCCTCGTCCTCCAGCTCCAGCGTCGACTTGCCGGTGGCATGGAACAGGACGCCGGCGCGCGACTGGCGCGACTTCAGCCGATGCTCGGCATAGCCCGCCTTGAAGCCCGACTGATAGTCCGCCGTCATCGGCGCGTTGTGCGCCGGCATCGAGAAATTGGGGGTGCGCTGGAAGATCGTGACGTGCTCGGCCTCGGCGGCGATCAGCGGGATCGCCTGGATCGCCGACGAGCCGGTGCCGATCACGCCGACGCGCTTGCCCGCGAAGTCGACGCCCTCATGCGGCCAGGTCGAGGTGAAATAGGTCTCGCCCGCGAAGTCCTCCAGCCCGGGAATATCGGGGGTCTTCGCCGCCGACAGGCTGCCGGTGGCGAGGATCAGGAAGCGCGCGGCGGTCTCGTCGCCGGCATCGGTACGGACGCGCCAGCGCCGCGCCGCCTCGTCCCAGATTGCACGCTCGACCCTGGTCGAGAAGCGGATCAGCGGGCGCAAATCGAAGCGGTCGGCGACGTGCGCGACGTAGCGCTGGATCTCGGGCTGGGTCGCGAAGCGCTCGGTCCACTCCCATTCCTGTTGCAGCGCGTCGTCGAACGAATAGCTGTAATCCATGCTCTCGACGTCGCAGCGCGCGCCGGGATAGCGGTTCCAGTACCAGGTGCCGCCGACGTCGTCGCCGGTCTCGAACCCCTGCACGGCGAAGCCGAGCCCGCGCAGCTTGTGCAGCGCGTACAGCCCGCCAAAACCCGCGCCGACGACGATCACGTCGACTTCCGTCATGACCTCTCCATGGACGACTCGATAGTATGGATGCGTACGTTGAGCAAGCGCATCACGACCGCAGCAGGCAGCGGCCGTTGTTGATGACGGTCACCCCCCGCGCGGGCACGCGGCAGCGGAACGAGACGGTGCCGCCGTCGACCCAGATGTCGGTCTCGATCACGTCGCCGGGAAAGACCGGCGAGGTGAAGCGGACGTCGAACGCGGCGATCCGCGCCGCGTCATGGTCGCAGACGGTCGCCAGCACCGCGCGGCAGGCGATCGCATAGGTGCACAGCCCGTGGAGGATCGGCACCGCGAACCCCGCCCGCTTCGCCGTCGCCGGATCGGCGTGGAGCGGGTTGCGGTCGCCCGACAGGCGATACAGCAGCGCCTGGTCGGGGCGGGTCGGCGTGACATGGACATGGCCGGGGGCGCGATCCGGCACGACATGGACCGGCGGCGCGCCCTCGCCGCTGCCGCCGAAGCCGCCGTCGCCGCGCGCGAACAGCGTCATCGCGGTGGTGAACAGCGGCTCGCTCTCGCCGCGCAGGCGCGTGACGGTCTCGGCATAGATCAGCGCGCCCTTGCCCGGCCCCTTGTCGAGGATGCGGGTGATGCGGGTGTCGGCGGTCAGCTCGCCCGCCGTCGGCAACGGCCGGTGAACCGTCAGCGACTGCTCGCCGTGCAGCACCTGCGCGTAGTTGATCGGCAGCTCGCGGGCGAGCCCGCTGCGCGCGACGACCACCGCCAGCGTCGGCATCGCGACGAAGCCCGGCCCCTCATAGACATAGCGCAGCTCGCGCTCGTCGAGCGGATCGCGCCCCATCCCCGCGCCGAGCGCATAGAGGATGGTGTCGCGGTCGGTGTAGGCGAAGGCGCGATCGTCGTCGCGATAGGCCATGAAGGCGTCGTAATCGATGCCGGAGGGGGCGGCGGCGGTCGCCATCTCAGGCGTCCCGCGTCGCGGCCGCGCCCGCCGCGGGAAACACGCTCGCGCCACCCTTGGCGACGGCGCGAGCATAAGCCGGACGCTCCGTCAGCCGGCGGGACCAGCCGACCAGCGCGGGCAGGCGGGCGGCGAGCGGCAGCCGCGCCGCGATCTCCGCCACGAAGCTCATCTGGATGTCCGCGCCCGTCAGGCCGTCCCCGACCAGGAAGTCGCGGCCCGCGAGCGAGGCGTCGACGAAGCCCAGGTGGCGCGCCAGCTCGTCGTCGATGCGGGCGCGGATCGCGGGAGTCTCCGTCCCGCGCGTGCGGATATACAGGTCGAGCATGATCGGCAGCATGGCCGATCCCTCGGCATAGTGGAGCCACATCTGATAATCGTCATAGGCGGACGTGTCGGCCGGCGGCGCGAGCCGGCCGCCGCCATGCCGGCGGATGACGTAATCGATGATCGCGCCCGATTCGTGGATCGCGCGGCCGCCGCCGGACTCCGGGTCCTCGATCAGCGGCGCCTTGCCGAGCGGGTGGAGCGCCTGGAGCGAAGGGGGCGACAGTCGCGTCGCCTTGTCGCGCCAGTGCTCGACCAGCTCGTACGGCAGCTCCAGCTCCTCCAGCAGCCACAGGATGCGGAACGACCGCGAGTAATCGAGATGATGGACCCGGATCATTCCTCAGAACTTGAACGCGGCCCGCACACCCAGCTCGCGCGGCATCCCGGGGAAGCGGAACACCGTCTCGGTGCCGCTGGCGACGCCGACCCAGTAATATTTGTCGAACAGGTTCTTGCCGTAGAGCTGCACCCGCCAGCTGTTGTCGCCGGACCGCACGCCGATCGTCCCGTCGACCAGCTCATAGCTCTTGATCGCGAATTGCGGGATGCCCGCCGAGTCGGCCTGGCTCTTGGTCTGGTAGCTGACGTTGGCGTCGGCGATGAAGTTGATCTCGCTCGACACCGGCCCGTCATAGGCGAGCCCGCCCGCGCCCTGGAACTTGGGCGTGTAGGTGAAGGGCTGGTTGCGGATGTTGGCGACGACGCCGAGCTCGGTGAAGTCGGAGAACTCCAGCACCTTGGAGTCGAGATAGGTGCCCGACAGGCGCGCCGTCACCGCCGGCGTCACGCGCCACGTCAGGTCGCCCTCGACGCCGATCTCGCGCGAGCGCGGCACGTTGCGGATGCGCGACAGCGTGCCGAAGATCACGTCGAGCACGCGCCCGTACACCTGCTTGTTCTTGTAGTCGTAATAGAAGCCGGCGAGGTTGAGCTGGACGCTGCGGTTGAACAGGCCGAGCTTGGTGCCGACCTCATAGGACGTCAGCTTTTCCTGGAGGATGGGGTCGAACTGCGCGATGTTGCTCGCCGCCAGCACCGGGAAGCCGCCCGATTTGTAGCCGCGGCTGACCGAGGCGTAGAGCAGCGTCGTCGGGCTCGGCGTCACGTCGACATTGGCCCGCCAGGCGAAGTTTTTCTGGTCGATCTTCTGTAGCTGCGGCGTCCGCAGGAAGTTGGTGCTCGTCCGGTTGAGCGTATAGCATTCGTTGGCGTTGAGCTTCGCCGTCACGCCGAACAGCGGATAGATGGTGTTGATGAAGGCCAGGCTGCCGCCGTTGGTCTCGTAGGTGCAGCCCGAGAAGGAAGTCTTGTCCTTGGTGTAGCGCCCGCCCAGCGTGAACTTCAGCAGATCGCTGACCTTGTATTCGGCGTTGGCGAAGCCGGCGTAGACGTTGGTGTCGGTGCGCGCGACGTCGCGGAAATTGCCGAAGCTGGTCGCGCGCTGCGCCGCCGTATAGGCCGACGGCAGCACCTGCGAAACCGCGCGGAAGCGCACGATCGTGGCGTTCTCGGTGTTGTAGGCGAACTCGGTCGTGTCGATGCTGTCGTCGGCATAATAGCCGCCGATCGACCAGTTGAAGCGATCGCTTTCGCCGATCAGCCGCAGCTCCTGCGCGAAGCTCTTGATCGTGTTGCGCGCCTCGATCTCCAGCGTGTCGGTCTGCACGCCGCCCGCGTCGGAGACGTCGCGCTGGCGCAGATGCTGGTACGAGGTCAGCGACTGCAGCCGCACCGTCGGCGAGAACGCGTAGCCGAGCTTCGCCGCGCCCGAATAGAAGAAGGAGTCGGTCAGCGGGCCGGGATGGAAAATGCCGACGCCGGCCTGGGCCTGCTTCCCGACCGAATACCAGTCGACATCGCGATTACGGGTCGGATTGGGCTGGATGCTCGCACGCGCAAGCGGGTTCGCGAAGGCAGCAAGCACGTTCCCGGGCATGTCGGGAACGTAATAGATCGCCTGGGTGGCGGTGGTGTCGCCGTCGCGCTGCCAGAGGTTGCCCGTCAGCGTCGCGCTGAACGGCCCGCCGTCGGCGCCGAAATCGAGGATCAGGCGCCCCGCCTTCTGGTAGAGCTTGCCCAGCTCCTCGTCGCGGGTGATGCTGTGCTGATAGCCTTCGGTGCGGTTGAGGAAGTTGACCGCGACGCGCGCGCGCACGAAGTCGTTGATCGGGCCGCTGACATAGGCGTTGGCGTTGAGCGTGCCGTAGCTGCCCGCCTCGAACCCGACGCCGCTGTGCAGCTCGCTGGTCGGCTTCGCCTCGACATAGTTGATCAGGCCGCCGGTCGCGTTGCGGCCATAGAGCGTGCCCTGCGGCCCCTTCAGCACCTCGACGCGCTCCAGGTCGTAGACCAGGCCCAGCGACATATAGGGATAGGCGACCGCCGTCTCGTCCATATAGATGCCGACCGGCGCGGTCGACGAGGCGTTGCGCGTGTTGAAGCCGACGCCGCGCAAGGTGTAGACGGGGTTGCCGCCATAGGTGGTCGATGCCTGGAAGCCCGGCACCAGCTTGACGAGATCGGCGGGGTTGCTGACGCCGCGCGACTGGAGCTGGTCCGCCCCGACCGCGACGACCGAGATGCCGACGCGCGACAGCGATTCCTCGCGGCGCTGCGCGGTGACGATGATGTCGCCCACCTGCGTGCCGGTTTCGTCATCGGCCGCCTGCTGCCCGGCCGGCGTCGCCGCGGTGGCGGGCACGGTCGACTGATCGGTGGGCCGGGTCGCGCCGGTGGTCGAATTGCCCGCGTCGGGCACCGTCTGGGCGACTGCCGTGGAGGACCAGGCCATCGCGACGGCGAGCGCCATCGCGGACACCGGTTGCAGACTGTTCGGACGCATCATCATCTATCCCCTCCGGAACGCCCCACCCTTCACGGATGTGTAGCTGCCTTCATTATGCACAGCGGCGATGGCTGTGCAATATATAATTAGGTTGCGTACGATCTATCAGGCGAACGGTTTTTCCTTGTCGGGCCTCGCCTCGGCGGGCAGTCCGAGCACGCGTTCGGCGATGACGGTGCGCAGGATCTCGTCGGCCCCGCCCGCCAGCCGGTAACCCGGCGACCAGGTCAGGCTGTCGGCGAAGATGCCCTCCGTCGTCGCCTCGTCGCGCTCCACCACCATCCCCATCGGCCCGCGCGCGAGCAGGGCGTCGCGCGCCAGGCCCTGCATCTCGTTGGCGGCGACGAGCTTGCTGATCGCATTCTCCGGTCCCGGCTTCTGCCCGCGCGAAATCGCGGTCAGCATCCGCGCGCGCGTCAGGCGGACGCCTTCGGCGCGGATGAAACGGTCGACCAGCGCGTGGCGCGTCGCCGGATGGTCCGCGCCCGGCGTCGCCGCCAGCAGCCGGACGGCGGCGGCGATGTCGGGGCCGCCGACGTCGCCGATCGAGACGCGCTCGTTCATCAGCGCGGTGATCGTCACGCCCCAGCCGCCGTCGACCGGCCCGAGCCGCTGCGCGTCGGGAATGCGGACGCCGGTCAGGAACACCTCGTTGAAGTTCGCGACGCCGGACATCTGCCGGATCGGCCGCACCTCGACGCCGGGCGCGCGCATGTCGAGCCAGAACATGGTCAGCCCGCGATGCTTGGGCACCCGCGGGTCGGTGCGGGCGATCAGGATGGCGTAATCGGCATATTGGCCGCCGCTGGTCCACACCTTCTGCCCGTCGACCACCCATTCGTCGCCATCGGGCACCGCGCGGGTGCGGACGGCCGCCAGGTCGGACCCCGCGCCGGGCTCGGAAAAGAGCTGGCACCAGATCGCCTCGCCGCGCATCGCGGGCGGGATCAGCCGCTCGGTCGTCGCCCGATCGGCGTAGGTCGCGACCGTCGGCAGGCAGAGCCCCAGGCCGATCTCGAAGAACGAGAAGTGCAGCCCGGCGGCGGCTTCCTCCTGGTCGAAGACGATCGCCTCCGCGACGCTGCGCTCGCCGCCGTGCCACGTCTTGGGCCACGCCAGCCCGACGAAGCCCGCGTCCGCCTTGATCGCCTGCCACCGCTTCGCCAGCGCCAGCCATGCCGGCGTCGCGTCGCGGCGGCGGCGGGTCGGGGGAACCGGCAGCGCGTTGTCGGCGATCCAGCGCCGCACCTCCGCCCGCCACGCCGCCTCGGCAGGCGTATCGTCGAAGTTCACTGGAACAGATCCCGGCCGATGATCTGCTTCATTACCTCCGCCGCGCCGCCCGCGATCCGCGTGATGCGCGCGTCGACATAGGCCCGCGCGATGGGATATTCGGTCATGTAGCCATAGCCGCCGAAGAACTGGAGGCACTGATCCACCACCTTGCAGTGAAGGTCGGTGACGAGCAGCTTCGCCTTCGCCGCCTCGACCGCCGTCAGCTCGTCGGCGAGAAAGCGCTTGACGCACCAGTCGGTGAATACCCGCGCCATGGTCGTCTCGGCCGAGAGCTGCGCGAGCACGAACTGGGTGTTCTGGAAATCGGCGATCGTGCCGCCGAACGCCTTGCGCTCGCGGGTATAGGCGACCGTCCATTCGATCGCCCGCTCGCACACCACGATCGAGCGCACCGCCTGGGCCAGCCGCTCCTGGGCGAGCTTGGTCATCATCATCGCGAAGCCGCGTCCCTCCTCGCCCAGCACATTGCCGGCCGGCACGCGGACGCCCTGGTAGAACAGTTCGCTGGTGTCCTGTGCCTTCATCCCGATCTTGTCGAGATTGCGCCCGCGCGCGAAGCCGGGCGTGTCGGTCGGCACGACGATCAGGCTGACGCCGCTCGCGCCCGCCGCCGGATCGGTCTTGCAGGCGGTGATGACGATGTCGGCGAGCTGGCCGTTGGAGATATAGACCTTCTGCCCGTCGATCACGAAGTCCGCGCCGTCACGTACCGCGCGGGTGCGGATCATCTTCACGTCGCTGCCCGCGCCGGGCTCGGTCATGCCGAGCGCGCCGATCACCTCGCCGGTGACCATGCGCGGCAGGTAGCGCTGCTTCACCTCCTCCGACCCCCAGGCGAGGATGTACGGCGCGGCGAGGTCGGAATGGACCATGAAGCCCGGGCCGCTGATGCCGTGGCGCCAGAGCTCCTCGATCACGACGACATTGTAGAGCCAGTCGCCGCCCACCCCGCCATATTCCTCGGGAATGGACGGGCACAGCAGGCCGACCTCGCCTGCCTTCAACCACACCTCGCGCGGGACGATGCCGGCCTTTTCCCATGCGTCATGGTGCGGGACGAGCTCGGTCTCGACGAACCGGCGGACGCTGTCGCGATACAGATCGTGCTCGGGGGTGAAGAGATCGCGGGCGATCGAGAAGTCGCCGCGATTCGAGCCGTGTTGCGCCATTGCATCCTCCTGCCCGCCGGTTAGTATGGAAGCGTACGACATTCAACCGCGCATCGCGGGGCTTTTGGGGAGCGGCATGGATTTCGATTACACCGACGAGCAGCGCTACCTGCGCGATGAGGCTCGCCGGTTCCTGGCCGCCGCCTGTCCGCTCGCCGCCACGCGACGGGCGCAGGACACGCGTGCATTCGACCGCGATTTGTGGAGCCGCATCGCCGCGCAGGGCTGGCTCGGCACCGTGATCCCTGAAGCCTATGGCGGGCTGGGGCTGAGCCATGTCGAGCTCGGCGCGATCAGCGAGGAGATCGGCGCGGCGCTGGCCCCGCTGCCGTGGGGACCGACATTGTACCTGTTCGCCGAAGCCGTGACGCTCGCCGGGACCGAAGAACAGAAGCAGCGATTACTGCGCGGCGTCGCCGAGGGTCGGCTGATCGGCTGTGGGGCGCTGTGGGGCGAGGTCACGGCGCGCGACGGTCGTCTGACAGGGGTCGCGCAGCCGGTGGTCGGCGGTGGCGTCGCCGATTGGGCGGTCGTGCTGGCGACCGAGGACGGCGCGCCGGCAATGTTTCTCGTTGCGCTCGACGGCGTCACGCGGACGCCGCTTGAGGCGATCGACGGATCGATGGATGTTGCCCGGCTGGATTTCGCCGATACGCCCGGCGAGCGGCTCTCTCCGCGTCGTCACCCCCGCGCCGGCGGGGGTCCAGAAGCGCCGGCGTCAGGCAGTCCGGACCCCCGCCTGCGCGGGGATGACGAGCTACTCGACACGCTGCTCGCGCGCGGGGCGGTGATGACCGCGTTCGAGCAGGTCGGCGGGGCCGACCGCTGCCTGCGCATGACGACCGATTACGTGAAGGAGCGCCAGGCGTTCGGCGGCCCGGTCGGGCGGTTCCAGGCGGTCAAGCACAAGCTCGCCGACCTCTACGTCGCCAACGAGCTCGCGCGCAGCCACGCCTATCACGGCGTCTGGGCGGTGGCGGCGGGCGACGACGCGGCGCTGATCCGCGCCGCTGCTGCCGCGCGGGTGGCGGCGTGCGACGCTTATTGGCTGGCGAGCAAGGAGGGGGTCCACCTCCACGGCGCGATCGGCTTCACCTGGGAACATGACGCGCATTTGTTCTACCGCCGCGCGCATCATCTCTCGCTGTGGCTCGGCGCGCCGGGGTGGTGGAAGGACCGGCTCTACGAACGCCTCGCGGCGTAAGCACGCTGTCCCGGCGTCGTCTTTTTTGCTGTCCTACAGCGCAGAACTCGTGGCACGGCGACAACCGATCGCACCGTCACGCTCTTGCCTAATGCATGTCGGTCGAATCAAACGTAACTTTATTACTGCGCAGAGACACGAAATTACCGGATCAGTGGGAAACATGCGAAGTTCGATAAGCGCTCATCCGCTATCGGCCGACGAACGTGGCGCGACGCTTCTCGACGAAGGCGCTGACCCCCTCGAGATGATCGTCGGTGGCGATGCTCTCCGCCATCGTCCGCGCTTCCTCGGCGGACTGATCCTCCCAGTCGGATTGCAGCGAGCGACGGATGAGCTGCTTGATCCGCCCCAGCGCCTGGGTCGGGCCGCTGGCGAGCTGACCGGCGAGCTTGTCGCTGGCCGCGATCAGCTCGGCCTCGGGCACGACCCAGTTCACCAGCCCCCAGTCGAGCGCGCGCTCGGTCCCGAACCGCTCGCCCATCAGCGCGATCTGGAGCGCGCGGCGCTCGCCGACAATGCGCGGCAGGAAGAAGCTGACGCCGCCGTCGAGGCTGAGACCGATATGCCGATAGGCGAGCGAGAACTCGGCGGTATCGGCCGCGATCACGAGATCGGCGCAGCACATCAGGCTGATGCCGAGCCCGGCGGTGATGCCATGCGGTGCGACGATCACCGGCTTGGCCATGCGGCGCAGCCGGCGATAGGTGAGGTGCCCGTTGGTGACGCGGCGCTCCATCCGGCGGGCATGGCCGTGGCGATCCCGGGTCAGCTCCTCGTGGAAGAACTTGACGTCGCCGCCGGCGCAGAACGCCCTGCCCTCGCCCCGGAACAATATGGCGCGGACGTCCGGGTCATGCTCGAACCCCAGCACCGCCTCGGCGAGCGCATCCGACATCTCGGCGGTCACCGCGTTGAGCCGCTCGGGGCGGTTGAGCGAGATGGTGCCGACCCCATCGGCGACGGTGACGATCAGATCCTGCGTCATGCTTCCCTCTCCCATAGCCGCCAGGCGAGATCCGCCCATTGCCGCGCGCTGCTGCGCCGCCCGACCTCGGCGCGCGCCTTGCCGTCCGCGACGCGCTTCGTCACGCCCTGCGCGATCGCGGCGAGCCGGAACGCGGCGAAGCTGAGATAGAAGGGCCAGTCGGCGATCGGCCCGCGCCCCGCCCGCGCGCAATAATCGGCGACGAACTCGGCCTCGGCGGGAATGCCGTCCCGCGCCCAGTCGATGTCCGCGCCCCAGCCCATGAAGTCGGCGTGATAGAACAGGCAGAAAAAGGCGACATCGGCGAGCGGGTGACCCAGCGTCGACAGCTCCCAGTCGAGCACCGCGATCACGCGGGGGGTGTCAGGGGCGAACATGAGGTTTTCCTGCCGGAAGTCGCCATGGACGATGCCCGCGATGTCGTCGGCGGGAATGCGGGTCGGCAAGGCGTCGATCAGCCGCTCCATGCTGTCGATCCGCTCGGTCTCGGCCTCGCGATACTGCCTCGCCCAGCGCGCGACCTGCCGCGCGTAATAATTGCCGGCGCGGCCATAGTCGGCGAGCCCGACCGCCGCCGGGTCGACCGCGTGCAGCGCCGCCAGCGTGCGCGCGATGTCGTGATACGCCTGCCGGCGCTCGCCCGCGGCCATGTCGGCGAAGCGGTTCCGCGCATAGATGCGTCCTTCGAGGAATAGCATCAGATAGAAGGGCGTGCCGATGACGTCCGGGTCGGCGCAGAAGGCGAGCATCGGCGGCACCGGCACGTCGGTGTCCGCCAGCGCCGCCATGACGCGATATTCCCGGTCGACCGCGTGCGCGCTCGCCAGCAGCGCGCCCGGCGGCTGCTTGCGCAGGACATAGCGGACGCCATTGCCTCGGTCGGTCAGCAGGTAGGTCGGGTTCGACGCGCCGCCATGGAATTGCTGGACCGCGAGCGGCCCGACGAAACCGGCGAGCGCCGCGCGGCAATAATCCGCCAGCGCCGCCGCATCGAGCCGCGCGCCCTCCCAGACCTCGCCGACCCGATCGAGCGCTCCCGGCGTCACAACCGCCCGAGGATCGAGATGCCGGAAATTCCCTGATACGGCACGCCCCCCAGATTGTGGTTGAGCGTCAGATTGACGTCGGCGAGCTGGCGCGCGCCGGCGCGGCCGAGCAACTGGGTGTAGCCCTCGTACGCCATCCGCAGCCCCGACGCGCCGATCGGGTGGCCGAAGCATTTCAGCCCGCCGTCGATCTGGCACGGCACCCCGCCGTCGGCGTCGTAGAAGCCATCGAGGACATCCTTCACGCCGCCGCCTTCGGGCGAGATGCCGAGATCCTCCATCGTTACGAACTCGGTGATCGAGAAGCAGTCATGGACCTCGATCATCGACAATTGCTCGCGCGGGTTGTCGATGCCCGCTTCGGCATAGGCGCGCTTGGCGGCGGTGCGGGTGTTGCGGACGTGGCTGCCGTCCCAGTCGCGCATCGTCGATTCGATCCCCGAACTGATCGACAGCGCGATCGCCTTGACCGTGACGATGTCGGTCTTGCCGAGCGCGCGCGCGATCTCGGGCGTCGTCACGATCGCCGCCGCCGCGCCGTCCGACACGCCGCAGCAATCGTAGAGGCCCAGCGGGTCGGCGATCATCGGCGCGTTGAGGATCGTCTCCATCGACACCGGCTTCTTCAGATGCGCCTTGGGGCTCTTCGCGCCATTCTGGTGGCTCTTCCACGAGATGTGGGCGAGCGCCTGCTTCAGATCCTCGCGGCTGGTGCCGTGCTTGCCGCGATAGCCGCTCGCGAGCTGCGCGAAGCCCGCCGGCGCGGAGCCCATCGGCAGCCACAGATCGTTGAACGTGCCCTTGAACGGCGAGGGCAGCCCGCCATAGCCGGTGTCCTTCAACTTCTCCGCGCCGATCGCCAGCGCGATGTCGACCGCGCCCGACGCCACCGCATAGACCGCGCCGCGCAGCGCCTCGGTGCCGGTCGCGCACATGTTCTCCAGCCGCGTGACCGGGATGCCGTCGAGCCGCAGCGCGGTCGACGCGGGGATGGCCGAATTGCCGACATTGGCCTGATCGATCGCCGAGCCATACCATGCCGCCTCGATCTGCGACGGATCGATGCCCGCGTCGGCCAGCGCCTCGTCATAGGCTTCGGCGAGCAGCTCGTTGGTCCCCGCGTCCCAGCGCTCGCCGAACTGCGAGCAGCCCATGCCGAGGATGGCGACCTTGTCCTTGATGCCGCTAGCCATGTGTCGTCTCCCCAACCTTTTCTTCGAAGGAACCGATCGGCGTCGCTTTCCAGAAGTAACGGTTATAGCCGCGCGCCCGGTCGCGGTCCTTGATGCGGAACACCATCCTGAGCGGCGTGCCCTCGGTCACCTGCGCCGGCGTCGCCTCGACGATCTCCATCAGCAGCCGCGCGCCGATGTCGAACTGGACGAAGCCGACCGCCAGCGGCGGCGCGGGGTGGTAGGTGAGCCAGTCGGAGGTCACGGTGAAAATATGCGCCGGCTCGTCGGCGAGGCTGCGCGGCGCGATCTCGCTCGCCGGGGCGCGGCATTCGGGATTGACGCAATAGGCGAGGACCGGGAATTGCACCGTGCCGCACCGCCCGCATTCGCCGCCGGTGAAGGTGTCGAGGCTGTCCGACACGCGATATTGCTCGGTCAGCGCCGCCTTGCCCGTCTTCTCCGAGCGCATTCCCCAGTCGAGCGCGATGCGATCGTAGAAGCTGAGGTAGCGGAGATACGCGTCGGTCACGAGCGCGTCGCCGACCACCCCGGCGACGCCTCGGCCCGCGATCGCCCGGCCGACCGCATCGGTCGCCTCGAACAGCAGCACGTCGACGCCCTGGCCGAAGCCCACCATCAGGATGCGCTCGCCCGGCCTGGCCGCCGCCAGCACCTCGGCGAGCAGCAGGAAGCCGTGGGCGGCGCCGCAATAGCCGACCTCGCCCTCGAAGCCGCCCGCGATCGTGCCCGCGAAGCCGATCTGCTTCGCGATCGTCGGCGCGATGCCGCGCACCGGCGACGGCAGGACCAGGTGCTGGACATCGCCGGCGGCGACGCCGGCCTCGGCAAGCACCTGCCTGACCGGACCGGGGACGAGCTTGGCATAGCCCTCGTCGCGCACCCAGCGCTCCTCCCAGGCGTAGTCGCTCGGCGCTTCCGACGACCGGAAGCGGTCGACGAAATGCGCGGCGACGCTGGCCGACGCGAGCAACGTCGCGACGACGTCCTCGCTGCCGAGCGACACCGCCGCCGCGCCCGCGCCGGTGCCCAGCTCGGCAACGCTGGCGGCGGGGGCGATCGGCTTCTCGCTCGCGACGACGAGCGTCGGCTCGTCACCGCGCAACGCCTGGATCAGCGCCGTCGTCGCGGCGCGCTGCGACCCCGCGACGTTGGCGACCTCGATCGCATGATCGAGCCCCAGCGCCGAGGCGACGATCACGCCGTTCGACAGATCGGCATAGGGAAAGGTCGTCGACGCCAGCGTCAGCGCCTTCACCGTCTTCCGGTCGCGCCCGGTCAGGCAATCGCGCGCCGCCTCGACCGCCATCGTGACGACGTCCTCGTCCCACGAACAGAAGGCACGCCGGCCCTTGCCGCCCGCCTTCAGCGACGGGTTCATCCACGCGTGCGCCGCCGCGATCGCGCTCCGCTCCAGCCGCAGCCGGGGGACGTACGCGCCGATGCCGGTAATGCCGTAAGGCATCAGACGGGATCCCAGGTGAAGATCTGGCCGGAGCGCGTCGGCGGCAGGAAACTGGCCTGCAACGACGGAATGGCGCGCTCCAGCACGGTCTGCGGCGTCCAGCCGTCGCTCGTCTGCATGATCTGCTGCGGGCGCGTCTTGGAGAAGAAGATGATCTCGTTGTTGCGGCAGCCGAAGATCTGGCCGTTGACCTTGGCGCGGCCCTCGTCGCTCATCAGCGCCACCGTCAGCGGCGCGACCTTTTCGGGGAGCAGCTTCTTCAGCCCCTCGACCCGCGCCTTCATCTCGGGCGTGTCCGACGGGATGGTGCCGACCATGCGGGTCCAGGCAAACGGGGCGATGCAGTTCGACGTGACGCCGTAACGCTCCATGTCGAGGCTGATCGAGGTCGACAGCCCCACGACGCCCATCTTCGCCGCCATGTAATTGGCCTGGCCGAAATTGCCGATCAGCCCGGCGGTCGAGGTCATGTGGACGAACGCGCCGCCGTTCTGCGCCTTCATCTGCGGCGCGGCGGCGCGCGCCATGTAGAACGGGCCCTTCAGGTTGACGTCGATCACGAAGTCGAAATCGTCGGGGTCCATCTTGTGGAACATGACGTCGCGGAGCACGCCGGCGTTGTTGACGATGCCGTCGATGCGGCCGAAATTGTCCATCGCGCAGCCGACGATCCGGAGCGCGCTCGGCCAGGTCGCGACGCTGTCGGTATTGACCACCGCGCGGCCCCCCGCCGCCTCGATCTCGCGCACCACCTCCTGCGCGGGTGTCTCGCCGGTGTCCTGCCCGCCCGGCGACACGCCGAGGTCGTTGACGACCACCGCCGCGCCCTCCGCCGCCGCGAGCAGCGCGATGCCGCGCCCGACCCCGCGGCCGCCCCCGGTCACGATCACGACCTTGCCTTCGAGCAAACCTGCCAACGCGCCTCTCCCCTGCCTTGCCGTCCGAGAAAGGACGGTAGCGTACGATCTCGCTTTGCGACGCGACCCGTTGGCCGTCAAGCCGAAAGCTAAGCCGATTGACGATACGCTGACGTACCTGTCACAGCGCGGCGATGGGAGAGGCGGACGACTTCGGGCAGCGGCTGGACGCGCTGGCGCGGCGCGTGCTCGGCGGTGGGGTGACGGCGCTGACCCGGCTGACGGGCGGCGCGAGCCTGGAGCTATGGTCGTTCGATGTCGGCGGCGCAGGCTATGTGCTCCGCCGCGCGCCGCCGTCGCGGCGCTTCAGCGAGATGGCGACGATCCCCCTGGCCGACGAGGCGGCGGTAGTGCGCGCGGCGGGCGCGGCAGGCGTGCCGACCGCCACGGTCGCCCACATCCTCGTACCGGAAGAGGGCCTCGGCAGCGGCTTCGTCGCGACCCGGATGCCCGGCGAGGCGATGGGGCGGCGGATCGTCGCGGACGCCGCCTTCGCCGCGATCCGGCCGGTGCTGGCGGCGCGGTGCGGCGAGGTGCTGGCGCGCCTTCATGCCGTGCCGGTCGCGTCGCTGCCGCCGCTGCCGGCACGCGGGCCGGCCGAGTCGGTCGACAAGCTGCGCGACCAGCTCGACGCGTTCGGCGAGACGCGGCCGGTGTTCGAGGCCGCGCTGGTCTGGCTGGCCGCGCGCTCCCCCGCCCCGGTCGCGCCGCGCCTCGTCCATGGCGATTTCCGGACCGGCAATTACCTCCTGACCCCCGACGGCATCACCGCGGTGCTCGACTGGGAGGGCGCGCATCTCGGCGACCCGGCGGAGGATATGGGCTGGCTGTGTATGCCCGTCTGGCGCTTCGGACGGCTCGACCGGCCGGTGGGCGGCTTCGGCGATCGGCAGGACTTGTTCGACGGCTATGGCGAACCCGTCGACGCGGCGCGGGTGCGCTGGTGGGAGGTGTACGGGATGCTGCGCTGGGGGCTGACCTGCATGGCGATGGCGCACGCCTTCATCGACGGCGACCGGGGCATCGAGCGCGGCGCGGTCGGCCGGCGGGCGTCGGAAGCCGAGCTGGAGCTGATGCTGGCGATCGCCGGAAGGGCCGACTGATGCACGACCGCCCCGATGCTCCCGCGCTGCTCGACGCGGTCGAGACGCTGCTCCGCGACGCCATCGTTCCGCAGCTCACGGGCGCGACCGCCTATCATGCGCGGATCGCCGCCAGCGTGGTCGCGATCGTCGCGCGCGAACTCCGGCTCGGGCCGGCGGCGGAGCGGGCGGAGGCCGAGCGACTCGGCGCGTTGCTGAATGCCGAGGGCGATCTGGCGACGCTGACCGCGACGCTCGCGGCGCGATTGCGCGACGGCGCGACGACGCTCGACGATGCCGCGGTCGTCGATCATCTCTGGCGCACGACGCTCGCCAAGCTCGCGATCGACCAGCCGCGCTACCCCCGGCTCAAGCAACTGGAGAAGGCCGATGACGCAGCACCTGACGGGTGAACTCGCGCTGGAGCTCGTGTGCGACGGGCTCGGCTTTCCCGAAGGCCCGATCTGGATGCGCGACGGCTCGGTGCTGGTGGTCGAGATCCAGGCCAGACGATTGTCCCGCATCGCCCCCGACGGGCGGCGCGAGACCGTCGCCACGATCGACGGCGGCCCCAACGGCGCGGCCATAGGACCCGACGGCGCGGTCTACGTCTGCAACAATGGCGGGATGCATTTCGTCGACCTGCCCGACGGGACGGCGGTGCCGGTCAGCGCCGCGCCCGACCATCGCGGCGGGTCGATCGATCGGGTCGACCTCGCGACCGGCACGGTGACGAAATTGTACCGCGCGTGCGGAGAGCGGCCGCTCAACAGCCCCAACGACCTCGTGTTCGACACCAGCGGCGACTTCTGGTTCACCGACATGGGCCGGTCGTTGCCGACCGGGCACGATGCCGGCCGCGTCTATTACGCGCGCGCCGACGGCTCGGCGATCACGCTGATCCGCGACGGGATGCACAGCCCCAACGGTATCGGCCTGTCGCCCGGCGGCGACCGTCTCTACGTCGCCGAGACGACGACGAGCCGCGTCTGGGTGCACGAGATTACCGCGCCCGGCGTGATCGCCCAGGCAGCGAGCATGTGGCTGCCCGGCGAGGTGCTTGGTCCCCTGCCCGGCTACCAGCCGCTCGACAGCCTCGCGGTCGACGGCGAGGGCAATATCTGCGTCGCGACGCTCATCAACGGCGGCATCACCGTCTTCACCTCCGACGGCGACAGCATGACGCATTATCCGACGCCGGATTTCGCGACGACCAACATCTGCTTCGGCGGCGACGACATGCGCGACGCGTGGATCACCGCGTCGAGCACTGGCCGGCTGTACCGGACGCGCTGGCCGCGCCCGGGACTGGCGCTCGCCTTCTACGCCTGACCGCTCATGCCGCCACCGGCTCGCGCGTCGCCACCGCGCGGCCCAGGCGCTGCTCGATGATGTCCTCGGCGTCGGCCATGATCCGGTCGATCAGCTCGGCGACGCTGGGGACGTCGTGGATCAGCCCCTGCACCATGCCGGCGGACCAGATGCCATGCTCGGGATCGCCGTTCTGCAGCCCCTCGTAGCCGCGCGTGCCCTTGACGAGGTGGCTGATCGCCTCGAACGGATTGCCTTCGCGCTCGATGCGGACCGCCTCGACCGACACCGAGTTCTTCGCGACGCGCGCGGTGTTGCGATAGCTGCGGAACATCAGCTCGGTCGCGCGCTCGTCGTTGGCGACAATCTGCTGCTTGATGCCGTCGTGGATCGGCGCTTCCTGCGTGGCGCAGAAGCGCGTGCCCATGTTGATGCCGTCCGCGCCCAGCGCCAGCGCTGCGACCAGCCCGCGCCCGTCGCCGAAGCCGCCCGACGCCAGCATCGGGATCTTCACCTTGTCCGCCGCCGCCGGGATCAGGATCAGGCCGGGGATGTCGTCCTCGCCGGGATGGCCCGCGCATTCGAAGCCGTCGATCGAGATCGCGTCGACGCCCTTGCGCTCGGCCGACAAAGCGTGGCGGACGCTGGTGCATTTGTGGATGATCTTGAGCCCCGCCGCCTTGAACAGCGCCCATTGCTCGGCGACAGCGGGCGTCCCCGCCGTCTCGACGATCTCGACGCCGCCGTCGATGATCGCCTGCGCATAGCCGTTGTAATCGGGCGGGTTGATCGTCGGGAACACCGTCAGGTTCACGCCGAACGGCTGGTCGGTCATCGACCGGCAGCGCGCGATCTCGTCGGCGAGCGCGCGCGGATCGGGCTGCGTCAGCGCGGTCAGGAAGCCGAGCCCGCCAGCATTGGCGACCGCCGCGACCAGCTCGGCGCGGCCGACCCACTGCATCCCGCCCTGCGCGATCGGGTGCCGGACGCCGAACATTTCCGTGAAGCGTGTCTTCATGCGATTTCCTCTCTCGTCTGCGCCTCGCCGCGCGCGCCGCGCGCGTCAAGCCGGTCGCCCTCACCCATCGCTTGACCGCGATGCAGCATGGTATGTAGGCTTATAGTACAAAATCGTGAGGTATCCCGATGCGCCCTGCCACCCCACGCGCGAAGTTCAGCTTTCTTATCCATGACGTATCGCGGATGCGCCGGACGTTCTTCGATCAGGCGCTGAAGCCGCTCGGCATCACGCGCGCGCAATATTGGGCGCTGGGCAATATCTCGCGCCACAGCGAGGACGGCATGATCCAGACCGAGCTGGCGCGCATCCTCGAAACGGGCAAGGTGTCGGTCGGCGGGCTGATCGACCGGCTGGAGGAGGCCGGCCTCGTCTATCGCCAGGCCGACAAGGCCGACCGCCGCGTCAAGCGCATCTTCATCACCGAGGCGGGGTTCGAGATGCTCGACCATATCGCGGTGGTCGGCGACAAGCTCGACGCCGCATTGTTCCGGGACATCACCGACGACGAGCTGGCGGTCGCCGCCGACGTCATCGCGCGCGCCAAGGCGAACCTGCGCCAGGCGCTGAAGACGCCGCCCGCCGCCGAGCCGCTGCCCCTCCCCGCCAGGCGCCGCGCCGCGCCGTCGCCGGATGCGATCGCCGCCGAATAGCGCACGCCTCACCCTCAATAGCTCTTGGGCAGGTCGAGCACGCGCTCGGCGATGAAGCTCATGATGAGCTGCTCGGTGATGGGCGCGAGGCGCGTCACCGCCACCTCGCGGTACAGCCGCTCGACGTGATATTCCTTGGCATAGCCGAAGCCGCCATGCGTCGCGATCGCCTGCCACGCCGCATCGTGCCCGGCGCGCGCGCCGAGGAACTTGGCCGCGTTGGCCTCCGCGCCGCAGGGCTGGCCGTCGTCGTAGAGCTCGGCCGCCTTCATCGCCATCAGCCAGGCGGAGCGCAGGTACATCCAGCGTTCGGCGAGCGGGTGCTGGATGCCCTGGTTCATCCCGATCGGTCGGTCGAACACGATCCGCTCCCTGGCATAAGCGGCGGCGCGGCGGAGCGCATCGTCGCCGATGCCGATCGCCTCGGCGGCGATCAGCACGCGCTCGGGGTTGAGGCTGTGGAGGAGGTAGCCGAAGCCCTTGCCCTCCTCGCCGATCCGGTCGTCTTCGGGCACGAACAGCCCGTCGATGAACAAGGCGTTCGAATCGACCGCCTTGCGCCCCATCTTGGGAATGCGGTGGACGTCGACCTTGGCGCGGTCGAGGTCGGTGTAGAAGATCGTGATGCCGTCGGTCGGCCGGGCGCAGTCCTCGATCGGCGTGGTGCGCGTCAGCAGCAGGATCTTGTTCGCGACCTGCGCGGTCGAGGTCCAGACCTTCTGTCCCTTGACCAGATAGCCGCCGTCGACCTTCGCGGCGAAGGTCTTGATCCGCGTCGTGTTGAGCCCGGTGTCGGGCTCGGTCACCCCGAAACAGACCTGGTCCTCGCCTTCGATCAGGCGCGGCACCCAGCGCGCCTTCTGCGCGGGCGTACCCTTCACGACGATCGGATGCGGCCCGAACAGGTTGATGTGGACGGTCGAGGCGGCGGTCATGCCGCCGCCATGGCTGGCGACCTCGTTCATCATCACCGCCGCTTCGGTGACGCCGAGGCCGGACCCGCCATATTCTTCCGGCATGGTGATGCCGAGCCAGCCGGCTTCCGCCATCGCGCGATGGAACTCGCGCGGGAAGACGCCGTCGTCGTCGCGCGCCAGCCAGTAATCGTCACCGAAGCGCGTCACCACCGCGCGCACCCCGTCGCGGATCGCCGCCAGATGGTCGCTCTCGTCGCGCTGCTCGATCATGCTCTCTCCCGGCCGCCAGCATAGCCGGCGCGGTGCCGTACGCAAGTGTACGGTTCATCGGCGCACGGCTTGCCGCCGTTCGCCCGACCGCCTAGCATGACCGGCAGGAGAGTGCATGACGGGCCCGCGTCCTTTTTCGGCCGACCAGATCGCCGCCGTGCTGCCGACGCGCGGCACGGTGCTTGTCGGCGGCTGCTCGGCGGCCTCGGCGCTGCTCGCCGACGCGGTGGTGGCGGCGGGGGAGGAGATCGGCGCGCTGACCTTCACCGGCATCGTCCTGCCGGGGCTCAACCGCGCGACCTGGCTCGCCAACGCGCGGTGCCGATTCGAGACCTTCTTCATGACGCCCGAGCTGAGGGCGGGAGGCGAGGCGGTGACCTTCCTGCCGCTGCCCTACACCGATATCCTCGCGCGCTGGCGGCGCGATCCGCCTGACGCCGCCCTGTTCAGCGTCGCGCCGCCCGACGAGGACGGCGTCTGCTCGTTCGGGCCGACGGTCGATTTTCTCGCCGAGCTGTGGCCGCTGATCCCGCGCCGCATCGTGCACCTCAACCCGCTGCTGCCGCGCACCAAAGGCCCGACCGGCATCCCGCTCGCCGCGATCGACGCGGCGATTGAGGCCGCCGAGCCGCCGCCGACCTCGCCCGAGGCCGCGTCCGACGCGTCGACGGCCGCCATCGCGGCGCACGTCGCGGCGCTGATCCCCGACGGCGCGACGGTGCAGACCGGCGTCGGCAAGCTGCCGGGGGCGGTGTTCGCGGCGCTGCGCGGGCATCGCCGGCTGAAGGTCCATTCGGGGCTGATCGGGGACGGCGTCCTCGACCTGGTCGACGCGGGCGCGATCGCCGACGACCGCGACGTCGTGACCGGCGTCGCGGTCGGCACCGAACGGCTCTACGCGGCGCTGCCGGCGCGCGGCTTCCAGTTCCGGCCGGTCTCGCACACCCACGCGCCGGCGGTGCTGGCCGCCATCCCCGGGCTGGTCACGGTCAACGCCGCGCTGAGCGTCGACCTGTTCGGCCAGGCCTATGCCGAGGTCGGCCCGGCGGGATGGCTGTCGGGCACCGGCGGCGCGACCGACTTCGCGCGCGGCGCGCGGGCCGGCGGCGGCGTGCGGATCGTCGCGCTGCCCTCGACCGGCAAGGGCGGCGGCCGCATCGGCGCGGGGAGCGGCCCGGTCACGCTCGGCCGCACCGACATCGACGTGGTCGTGACCGAGCACGGCGCGGCGGACCTCCGCGGGCTGGGCCACGACGCGCGCGCCGCCGCGCTGATCGCCATCGTCGCGCCGGAGCATCGCGACACCCTCGCCCGCGCCTGGCGCGACGGGCCGGGCGGCTTTTGAAGGAACACCATGCCAAAGGTCATCATCACCTGCGCCGTCACCGGCTCGATCCACACGCCGTCGATGTCGCCGCATCTGCCCGTCACCGCCGAGGAGATCGCCGAATCCGCGCTGGGCGCGGCCGCGGCGGGCGCGGCGATCGTCCACCTCCACGCCCGCGACCCCGCCGACGGGCGGCCGGATCAGTCGCCCGAAGCCTTCGAGCCGTTCCTGCGCGTCATCAAGCAGGCATCCGACGTCGTCGTGAACCTGACCACCGGCGGCTCGCCGTACATGAGCGTCGAGGAGCGCGTCCGCCCCGCCGCGCGCTGGCAGCCGGAGATCGCCAGCCTCAACATGGGGTCGATGAACTTCGGGCTGTTCCCGATGCTGAAGCGCTACCACGAGTTCAGATACGACTGGGAGCGGCCGATGCTGGAGGGGTCGCACGACCTCGTCTTCCGCAACAGTTTCAAGGATATCCGCTACGCGCTTGAGACGTTGAACGAGACCGGCGCACGCTACGAGTTCGAATGCTACGACACCAGCCACCTCCACAATCTCCATTATTTCTGGGCTGAGGGCCTCGTGCGGGCGCCGCTGTTCATCCAGACTTGTTTCGGCCTGCTCGGCGGCATCGGCCCGCACCCGGAGGAGGTGCTCCACATGAAGCGCACCGCCGACCGGCTGTTCGGCGACGCCTATCGCTGGTCGGTGCTCGGCGCGGGCGCGGCGCAGATGAAGGTGGCGGCGCAGGCGGCGGCGATGGGCGGCCACGTCCGCGTCGGCCTGGAAGACTCACTGTGGCTCGGCAGGGGCGAGCTGGCGACGAGCAACGCCGGGCAGGTGACGAAAGTGCGGCAGATCGTGGAGGGCCTGGGCCTGGAGGTCGCCACCCCCGCCGAGGCGCGCGCCATCCTGGCGCTCAAGGGCGGCGACAAGGTGGGCTTCTGATGCGCGCCGACCTCGCCGGCATCATGTCCGACAGCGCCGAAACGCTGTCCTACGCCGACCTCGAACGCCGGTCGATCCAGCTCGCGCACCTGCTCCGCGCGCGCGGCCTCACGCCCGGCGACCGCGTCGCGATCCTGCTGGAGAACGGCCTCGCCTGGTTCGTCGCGATGTGGGGTGTGCGCCGCGCCGAGATGCTGTTCGTGCCCGTCAACTGGCACCTCCAGCCCGCCGAGATCCGCTATGTCGTCGAGAACAGCGATGCGCGCGCGGTCATCACCAGCGCGACGCTCGCCGACCTCGCCCGCGCCGCGATCGACGGGCTGGACGCGGTGCGGACCCGGCTGTCGGTCGGCGGCGGCGACGGGTTCGAGGACTTCGCCGCCGCGCTCGCCCCCCAGCCCGTCACACCGCCCGCCGACGAGCGCGACGGCGGCGCGATGCCCTATTCGTCGGGCACCACCGGCCAGCCCAAGGGCATCCTGCGCGCGCTGACCGGCGAGCCATTCGGCGCGCGCAACAGCCTCGAACACTCGGTGACCGCGCTGTACGGGTTCGACGCCGCGACGATCTATCTCACCCCCGCCCCGCTCTATCATTCCTCGCCGGTCGGCTTCACCGGCGCGGTCCTGATCGCCGGCGGCACCAATATCGTCATGCCGCGCTTCGACGCCGAAGCCGCGCTCGCCGCGATCGAACGCCACCGCGTCACCCACGTCCAGTTCGTGCCGACCCACCTCGTCCGCCTGCTGCGCCTGTCGCCGGACGTGAAGGCGCGCCACGACCTGTCGAGCCTGAAGGTCGTCATCCACGCCGCCGCGCCCTGCACGCCGGAGGTGAAGCGCGCCGCGATCGACTGGTTCGGCCCGATCGTCCATGAATATTACGCCGGCAGCGAGCGCTGCGGGATGACCGCGATCGATACCGCCGACTGGCTGGCGCACCCCGGCTCGGTCGGGCGCAGCCGCACCAGCCCGCTTCACATCCTCGACCCCGACACCGGCGTGGAGCTGCCGCCGGGCGAGATCGGCCAGGTCTATTTCGAGCGGCCGGTGCCGTTCGCCTATCACAAGGATCCGGCCAAGACCGCCGCCACCTTCAGCGAGCAAGGCTGGGGCAGCCATGGCGATGTCGGCCATCTCGACGCCGACGGCTATCTCTATCTCGCCGACCGCCGCGCCGATCTCATCCTGTCGGGCGGCGTGAACATCTACCCGCAAGAGATTGAAGATGCGATTGTCCGCCACCCCGCCGTCGCCGACGCCGGCGTCATCGGCATCCCCGACGAGGAGTTCGGCCAGCGCGTGAAGGCGTTCGTCCAGCTCCTGCCCGGGACGACCGCGACCGCGGCGGAGCTGATCGCCTTCGTCCGCGCCGAGCTCGCCGCGTTCAAGGCGCCGCGCGCCATCGCCTTCGTCGCCGAATTGCCGCGCCTGCCCAGCGGCAAGCTGCTCCGCCGCCGCCTGAGAGAGGAAGCCTGATGTCCATCCTGACCGAAATCGCTCCCGATACGGATGACGCGGCCGGCATCGCGACGCTGCACGAACGGTTCGCCGCGCAGAAGGCGGCATTCCTCGCCGATCCCTACCCCTCGCTGGAAGCTCGCACCGCCAACCTCCAGGCGATGATCGCGATGATGGCCGCCAACGCCGACGCGATCGTCGCGGCGATGTCCGCCGATTTCGGGTCGCATCCCGAAGCCGCGTCGGAAATGGTCGAGGTCGGCGCGGTCGTCGGCCGCGCCCAGCACGTCATCGACGCGCTGCCCGGCAACATGGCGCCGATCGAGCGTG
Source organism: uncultured Sphingomonas sp. (assembly GCA_964244185.1). Lineage (GTDB taxonomy): Bacteria > Pseudomonadota > Alphaproteobacteria > Sphingomonadales > Sphingomonadaceae > Sphingomonas. The sequence goes on along the minus strand of CAXTHQ010000015.1, from coordinate 1,880 downwards.
ACGTGGACCCTGCCTTCTTCGGCACCGCCACCGCCGCCATCCGGCATCAGCCCAAGGGCGTGATCGGCAACATCGTGCCGTGGAACTTCCCGTTCGACATCGGCCTGGGGCCGGTCTGCGACATGCTCGGCGCGGGCAACCGCGCGATCGTCAAGCCGTCGGAATACACCCCCGCCTGCGGTGCGCTCATGGCGCGGATGGTCGCCGAGACGTTCGACCCCGATCTCGTCACCGTGGTCGAGGGCGGGGTGGCGCTGTCGCGCGCCTTCGCGGCGATGAGGTGGGATCATCTGCTCTACACCGGCAGCCCCGATGTCGGGCGCGAGATCATGATGGCGGCGGCGCGCAACCTCGTCCCCGTGACGCTGGAACTCGGCGGCAAATGCCCCGCGATCCTGACGCCGGGCGCGGTCACCGCCGCCAACGTCGCCGACGTGATCGGGACCAAGCTCATCAAGAGCGGGCAGGTCTGCATCTCGGTCGATTACACGCTCGTCCCGCGCGGCGAGGTCGACGCCTTCGTCACGCTGGCGACCGAGCATTTCCGCGCCACCACGCCCGGCTACTCGCGCTCGGACGACTGCGCCGGCATCATCTCCGAGCGCCATCTCGACCGCATCGCCGCGATGGTGGAGGAGGCGCGCGCGGCGGGCGCGCGGGTGATCGATCCGGAGGAGGGCAGCGCCACCGATCGCGCCACCCGCCGGATGCCCTTCACGATGATCGTCGATCCCGCGCCCGGGACGCGCGTCGTCCAGGAAGAGATTTTCGGCCCGATCCTGCCGATCGTCCCCTACGACAGCGTCGACGACGCGATCGCCTACGTCAACGCGGGCGAACGACCGCTCGGCCTCTATGTCTTCGGCGACGACGAGGCCGTCACGGGGCGGGTGATCGAGCGCACCGTGTCGGGCGGGGCGGCGATCAACTGCTGCGCGATGCAGGGCGCGCTGCCCAACATGGGGTTCGGCGGCGTCGGCAACAGCGGCATCGGCCGCCACCACGGGCCGGAGGGTTTCCGCGAGTTCTCCAACCCGCGCGGCGTCTTCACGCGCGGCACCGGCGACGCGATCTCGCTGTTCTACCCGCCGTATGCCAGGGCGGCGGCGATGCTGGCGGCGACGAAGGCCGAGGCGGCGCAGGGATGAGACCATGACCTATGACGACGTCGTCCTCGGCCGCCGCAGCATCCGGGGCTACAAGCCCGATCCGGTCCCGCGCGCGCTGATCGAGGAGATCATCGCGCTGGCGATACGCGCGCCGTCGTCGATGAACACGCAGCCGTGGAACTTCACCGTCGTGACCGGCGCGCCGCTCGACCGCATCCGCGCCGGCAATACCGAGCGGATGCTCGCCGGCACGCCGCAGTCGCGCGAGTTCCGCATCGGCCAGCCCTTCACGGCGCACCATCGCGACCGGCAGGTCGACGTCGCCAAGCAGCTCTTCGGGGCGATGGGGATCGAGCGTGACGATGCCGCGCGTCGGCAGGACTGGGTGCTGCGCGGCTTCCGCCAGTTCGACGCGCCGGTGTGCATCATCGTCACCTACGACCGCGTGCTCGCCGACAGCGACGACACCGCCTTCGACTGCGGCGCGGTCGCCAATGCGCTGGTCAACGCGGCGTGGTCGCGCGGGCTGGGCGCGGTCATCAACAGCCAGGGCATCATGCAGTCGCCCGTCGTGCGCGAGCACGCCGGCATCGCCGACGACCAGATCGTCATGAAGAGCATCGCGCTCGGCTGGCCCGACGAGACCTTCCCCGCCAACGCGGTCGTCTCGCGCCGCAAATCGGTCGCGGAAGCCGCTCGATTCGTCGGCTTCGACAAGGGTCCAAACTCAATCAGGACAGGGTCATGACGGAGCCGATTTTGGTGCCAGGC
>CAXTHQ010000014.1:0-58248 GCA_964244185.1 uncultured Sphingomonas sp. | reverse complement strand
TCGCCGACGCCGCCGCGCCGACGCTGATCCGCGAGAACGACAAGGCCGCGGCGCTGTACGTCCTGATGCCCATGCGCGTGTAAAACGCTTCAGGCGGGCCTCGGCCCGCCTGAATGACGCCACGACGTGGCGGCGGCTCAGGCCGCCGCCGGCGCGATCACTTGATCTTGGCTTCCTTGAACTCGACGTGCTTGCGCACGACGGGATCGTATTTGCGGAAGCTGAGCTTCTCGGTCTTGGTCCGCGGGTTCTTCTTGGTGACGTAGAAGAAGCCGGTGTCGGCGGAGCTGACGAGCTTGATCTTGACGGTAGTCGGCTTGGCCATGGCCCGTATCCTGAAATGAGAAGAGCGGCCGGCTGGACGCCGCCGCTCCGTAACAGCGCGGGCGCATGGCCCAGCGGGGCGGCGAAGTCAACCGCGCGGGCCGCCCCGCGCAGCCTTCATCCGCCTGTAACTCTTCGCGTGTAGCGTGACTGCACGGCCGGGGAGGGCCCAGACATGGCGCAGGATCTCGACCTCGTCCGGCATGAGCTCACGACCCGGATCGTCGCCCTCGACGTCCGCGCGCGCCCTGCTCGCGCGCACGAGCTGGCGGTCGCCATCGACGAGATCCGTGCCCTCGCCCATGACGCGGGGATGAACACGGCGGTGACCGTGATCCATTTCATCGCCTCGGCACTGGCGCGCGGCGAACATGGCGCCGGCGTGCATGGCTGGCTGCACATGCTCAAGGACGCCGTCGGCGCGGAGCGGCAGGACAATGTCGCGTGCGATGCCTTCGCCGCCGCCTGCGCGGTGCGGCTGGCAGCGTAGAATGGACGCGCTGATGGCGGCGCTGGTCGCCGCCGCGCTGGCGCAGGTCGGTGACCGGCCAGCGTGGCTGGCGGCGATCCTGGCCGACCGCTATCGCAAGCCCGCGCTGGTCCTGCTCGCTGCCGCCTGTGCCCTCGCGGCCGCCAGCGCCATTTCGGCCGTTGCCGGCGCGCTGATCGCGCCGCACCTCGCGCCCAACGCGCGCCAGTTGCTCCTCGGTCTCGTGCTGGTGCTGCAAGGCGGCGGCGCGTTCCTCGCGGTCAAGCCGCCCGACCGGCTCGCCGGCTGGCGGATCGGCGCGGCGCTCACCAGTTTTCTCGGGCTGTTCATCCTCGTCTTCGGCGACGGTCTGATGTTCATCGTCCTCGCGCTTGCCGCCCGATCGCCCGTTCCCGCGCTCGCCGCCGTCGGCGCGACGCTGGGCGGCATCGCGCTGCTCGCACCCGCCGCGCTGATGGGCGAAGCGGCCTGGCTGAAGCTGCCGCTGCTCTTCGCGCGACGGGTGGTCGGCGGGCTGTTCCTGCTCGCCGGCCTGGCGCTGGGGCTGGGCGGGCTCGGCCTGATCTAGGGCCCCAGCGTCAGCAGCCACAGGTCCGGCGGGGCGGCGAAGCGCAGCGGCAGGCTCGCGCCCAGCCCGCCGGTGACGATCACGAGCCGGCCGGGGTCGCGCACCGCGCCGCAGATATAGCGCGGATCGTAGAGCGGCCGGCCCAGCTTGGGCGAATTGATGACGACCGGCCCGACCAGCGGAAACACCGCCTGTCCGCAATGCGTATGCCCGGCGAGCACCAGCGGCGGGCCGCCGAGCGGCAGCAGGGCGGCGGTGTCCGGCGTGTGCGTCATCACGATCGGCGCGCCGGGCAGCACCGCCCCCGCCGCCAGCGAAGCGGCGACATCGGCATGGCCGGTGAAACCGTCGTCGATGCCGATCACCGCGATTGGCCCGCGCTCCACCGCCGTATTGGCGAGGACGGTGATGCCGCCCTTCGCCAAGGCCCGGCTGATCGCGACCGCATCGGTCCAATGGTCATGATTGCCGAGCACCGCGACGACGCCGAGCGGGGCGTGAAGGCCCGCCAGCGGGCGGGTCAGTGCCAAGGCGTACCCGCGCGCCCGAACCGGATCGTGGCCCGAGACGAAATCGCCGGCGAGCAGCACCAGATCGGGCCGCAGCGCATCGACCTGCGCGACGATCCGTTCCAGCCGCGCGGCGTTCATCGCGCCGCTGCCGATATGGATGTCGGACAGCAGCGCCACGCGCACCGGCGGCGCGCTCGCCGGCCAATGCGGCAGCCGCACGGTCATGCGGCGCACCACCGGATCGGCGCGGGCGTTGTGGTAGCCGATCGCGACGAACATACCGAGCAGCAGCGCCAGCACGAGCAGGACACGCGCCGCCCGGCCCATCGCGCGCCCAAAACCGAATCCCCGCCCGGCGCCCATCCGTCGACCCCTGCCCTGCCCTGCCCTGTCCCGTCCTGCACAATCTCCGCTGTCCTACAATCCTGCGCCTGTGCTTCATTCTGCCGGATGAGACGCTCCCTGCCCTACGTCCCGATCCGATTGCCCTGCCGGGGGACGCCCGGGTCTGACGGAGAGCAGCACGCGCGTGCGCTCCGCCTCGCCACCCTGGCGCAGGCCGGGGCCCGGCAGCGGCGGTGCCCGGTCCGTGGTCCGCCTATCGAAGCAGGCCGCGGCTGGGCCCGGCCTGCGCCGGGGGTGGCGTTTTAGCCTCAACTTCCCCTCAACTTCCGGGCAAGCGTTCGTCGCGGCCCCGGAACGGAACCCCGCCCCCGATCCCGGGCGTTACGCCACGATGCACGCCTTCGCCGCGCTTCTCGATTCGCTCATCTACACGCGCGGGCGCAACGCCAAGCTCAAGCTGATCGTCGATTACCTCCTCGCCACCCCCGACCCCGATCGCGGCTGGGCGATGGCGGCGCTGACGGGCGATCTCGACCTGCCCGCGGTCAAGCCGGCGCTGGTCCGCGCGCTGATCGAAGCGCGTACCGACCCGGTGCTGTTCCGGATGAGCCGCGACTATGTCGGCGACACGGCGGAGACGGTCGCGCTGCTGTGGCCGGCGCCCGTCGTCCCCCCCGACCCGACGCCGCTGCACCTGTCGCAAGCGGTCGAGCAACTCCGCGCCATCTCGCGGTCGGACGCCCCCGCCGCGCTCGCCGCGATGCTCGACCGGCTCGACGCGGAGGAGCGATTCGCGCTGCTCAAGATGGCGACCGGCGCGCTGCGCATCGGCGTCTCGGCTCGCCTCGCCAAGACCGCGCTGGCGCAGGCGTTCGGGCTGGAGACCGATCAGGTCGAGGAGCTGTGGCACGGCCTCGCCCCACCCTACGAGCCGCTGTTCGCCTGGGCCAAGGGCGAGGGCGCGCTGCCGACCGCCGCGGACACGCCCGTCTTCCGCTCCTTCATGCTCGCCCACCCGCTGGAGGACGCACGCGTCGACCTCGCCGATTATGCCGCCGAGTGGAAATGGGACGGCATCCGCGTCCAGATCGTCCATGTCCCAAATGCGGAAGGGGGCGAGACCCGCCTCTACAGCCGCACCGGCGACGACGTGACGGGCAGCTTTCCCGAAGTCGCGAGCGCGTTCTCGACGCCGGGCGTGGTCGACGGCGAGTTGCTGGTGAAGGGCGAGTTCCAGGGCGGGGAAGCCGCGAGCTTCAACGCGCTCCAGCAGCGGCTCGGGCGCAAGGTGGTGAGCGCGAGGATGCTCGCCGATTTCCCCGCCTTCGTCCGCCTCTACGACATCCTGTTCGACGGCCCCGAGGATCTGCGCGAGCAGAGCTGGACCGAGCGCCGCGCGCGGCTGGAGGCGTTCATGCCCCGCCTCGACCCGGAGCGGTTCGACCTGTCGCAGGTGATCGAGGCCGGCGACTTCACCGAGCTGGAGGCGATCCGCGCCGGCGCGCGCGACGCCGCGATCGAGGGCGTCATGCTCAAGCGCCGCGATAGCCCTTACGTCTCGGGCCGCCGCGCCGGGCTGTGGTTCAAATGGAAGCGCGATCCCCTGACCGCCGATTGCGTGATGATGTACGCCCAGCGCGGCAACGGCCGCCGCTCGTCCTGGTATTCGGACTATACCTTCGGTTGCTGGACCGAAGACGGCGAGCTGTTGCCCGTCGGCAAGGCCTATCAGGGCGTCACCGACCAAGAGATCGCCCAGCTCGACAAGTTCGTCCGCACTCATACCCTCAACCGCTTCGGCCCGGTACGCGAGGTCGAGAAGACGCTGGTCCTGGAGATCGCCTTCGACTCGATCCACGCCTCGGCCCGCCACAAATCCGGCCTCGCGATGCGCTTCCCCCGCGTCACCCGCATCCGCACCGACAAGCCGGCGGCGGAAGCGGACCGGATCGCGACGTTGATGCGGCTGGTGACATGAGCGACGAAGGTCCGGGAAATGACAAGCTGAAAGGAGAGAGACGATCAACGCCGACGCCGTTCGCCGACCGATGCTGGGACCGACGCGCGTGCGGCTCGCCTATTGGTGGCGGCATCGTCGCGCCGTCGACCTGATCGATCCGCAGCTCTTCACCGAGCTGGTCCAGCACCGCAAGCTCTACGATCGCGATGCGCGACAGCCGCTGCTGGCCGACAAGGTTGGGGTCAAGACCTGGGTCGCGGAGCGGCTCGGCCACCAATGGGTGATCCCGACCTTGTGGCATGGCCGCGAGTTGCCGCCCCGCCCGACCTGGCCCCTGCCCTTCGTCGTCAAGGCGCGGCATGGCTGTGGGCAGAACGCGTTCGTGCGCGACGCCATGGTCGATTGGTCGGCGCTGCGGCGGCGGACGGCGCGCTGGACGGCGCGACGTTACGGCTATTGGCTCGACGAGTGGGCGTACCGGCAGATCCCGCGCGGACTATTGGTCGAACCGTTCATCGGCGACAGCGACGCGCTGCCGATCGACTATAAATGCTTCGTGTTCGGCGGCCGGGTCGAGTTCGTCCAGGTCCATCTCGGGCGGGAGAGGAACCATCGCTGGATCGTCATGGACCGCGCGTGGCGGCGCGTGTCGGCAGGACATCCCGGCGACCACCCGACGGCGCCGGCATCGCTCGACCGTATCATCGCCGCCGCCGAAACCTTGGCGCAGGGGCATGATTTCCTGCGGGCCGACTTTTACGACGTCGGCGGCCGTCCCCTGTTCGGCGAATTGACCTTTTATCCCGGCTCGGGGCTTTATCCGATCGAGCCCGTCGCCCTCGACCGCGTCATGGGCGAATATTGGCAGCGCGCGCGAGCCGCGTCGGGATGACCGACGCCTTCGCGCTTCCCGCCGCCCTGATGATCGCGTCCGGCTCCATCCACGCGATGGTCGGCGCAATCGTGAAGGGGCCGCGCGGCGCGACCGGTGCCGACCCGGTCGGTGCGCGGATGGCGGCGCGGGCGTCGACTGACGGGGCGAGCGCGATCATCCTGCTGCCGGCGGTGTTCTTCGTACCGCTGCCGGCCGGGGCGTGGGGGTGGCTGGGGGCGAGCGCGCTGGTGCACCTGCTCTACCTCTACGCGATGATCCGTGCCTATGCGGTGGCGGACTTCTCCGCCGCCTATCCGGTGATGCGCGGCTCCGCGCCGTTGCTCGCGGCGATCGTCAGCATCGAGGTGTTCAGCGAGCGCGTGTCGGTCGCCGACATGGCGGGCGTGGCGATGATCGGCGCGGCGATCCTGCTGCTCGTGCTCGGGCGGCACCTTGGCGCGGGCGCGCTCGGCTGGGCGCTGACCACGGGGGCGATGACCGCGCTCTATACCGTCGCCGACGCCTATGGCGTCCGCGCCGCGCCGTCGCCGCTCAGCTATATCGTGTGGGATTTCGTGTTGATCGGCACCGAGTCGGTCGCGATGTTCGCGTTGCTGACCAAGGGCCGCGTGTTCGCGGACTGGCGCGCGCAATGGCGGCCCGGCGCGGTCGCGGGGACGCTGTCGATCGTCACCTATGGCCTGGCGCTGTTCGCGCTGTCGCTCGGCCCCACCGCGCCGCTGGCCGCGCTGCGCGAGACCGGGATGGTGACGGCGCTCCTGCTCGCGGCCTTGTTCCTCGGCGAGCCGGTGACGCCGCGCCGCGCGCTGGCGGTCGGCGGCATCCTCGGCGGCGCGGCGCTTATCCTTGCGGGGTGAGCGCGATCTCGAACAGCGTCGGCCACAGCTTGCCGGTGACGAACAGGCGCTTGCCGGCCGCGTCCCAGGCGATGCCGTTGGCGACCGCCTCCGGATCGCTCGCGACGATCTCGGCGACCACCGGGCGCAGGTCGACCACCGCCGTCACCCGTCCGTCGGCGGGGTCGATGCGGATTAGATACGGCGTGTGCCAGACATTGGCGAGCACCGCGCCGTCGACGACCTCCAGCTCGTTGACCTGGCTGACGGGCTTGCCGTTGAGCGTCACCGTCACCTGCCGCACGACCTTGAGCGTCGCGGGATCGAGGAAGCGCAGCGTCGGCGTGCCGTCGGAATGGACGAGCTGCTTGCCGTCACTCGCCAGCCCCCAGCCCTCGCCGGTGAAGCGCCCACCGCCGACGGGCTTGAGGGTGCGCGCGTTCCAGCGATGTGCGACGCCGCCATGCCAGGTCAGGCTGATGAGCTGGCTCCCCCAGCTCGCCAGCCCCTCGCCGAACTCGCTCGCCGGAATGCGCGCGCGCAACGTCACCTTGCCTGTGGTGAGATCGACGCGACGGACCTCCGACCGCCCCTCCATCCCGACCGATTCGTACAATGCGCCGTCGTGGAAAAGCAGCCCTTCGGTGAAGGCCTGCGGGTCGTGCGGATAGCGATGGACGATATGCGCGATGAGGACGCGGATGGCCGCAGCCTGCGGCTGCGCCTGCGGCGCGGCGGCGAGAAGGGCGAGGGCGAAGACGGGGCGAAACACGAGCGGAGCGTTACGCCCGGCCTCCTCGTCAATCCACCTTCTTCGTCATGCCGGCCTTGTGCCGACATCCGCCATCGTATCGACCTATCGGCACAGGATGACACAGGCGACGGGACAGTTCTGGAGTGGACCCCGGCACAAGCCTGTCCAGCGCAACGCCGCAGGCGGCGTCGACGGGCCGGGATTACGGAGGTAGAATCGAAAACGGCCCGCCCGGATGTACCGGACGGGCCGCTTTCACGACGAATCTCGAAAGATCAGCTACCCGGCGACAGGTTCACCGCGGCGTACTTTCCACGCCGGTCGACCTCGAGCTCGAACTGGAGCTTGTCGCCCTCGTTGAGCGTCGGCATCCCCGCGCGCTCGACGGCGGAGATGTGGACGAACGCGTCGGGCTGGCCGTCGTCGCGCTGGATGAAGCCGAAGCCCTTCATGGCGTTGAAGAACTTGACCGTGCCGGTCGCCTTCTCGCCGGTGAGCTGGCGCTGCGGCGCACCGCCGCGGTCGCCGCCACCGGTGCCGCCGAAGCCGCCGCCACCCTGACGCGGGCCGCGATCGCCGCCGCCGAAGCCGCCTTCGCGCGGCTCGCGGGGAGGCGCACGATCGGTGACCGCCATCGGCTCGCCGTCGATCTTGAGATCGGTTGCCGAGATGCGGCCGCCGCGATCGACCAGCGTGAAGCCGAGCGGCTGACCTTCGGCGAGGCCGGTCAGGCCCGCCTGCTCGACCGCCGAGATGTGAACGAACACGTCCTCGGCGCCATCGTCACGCACCACGAAGCCAAAGCCCTTCTGCGCGTTGAAAAACTTGACGACGCCCGTGCCCTCGCCGACGACCTGGGGGGGCATACGATTGCCGCCGCCGCCACCGCCACCGAAGCCGCCGCTACCGCCGCCGCCGCCGCGGAACCCACCGCCACCGCCGCCGCCGAAACCACCGCCGCCGCCGCCGAAGCCGCCGCGACTGCCGCCGCCGCCGAAGCCACCGCGATCACCACCGCCACCGCCGAAACGATCGCCACCGCCAGCACTGAAACCGCCGCTCTCGAAGCCACCGCCGCCGCCGAAGCCGCCGCTATCGCTGCTGCCGCCGAACTCGTCGCGCCGATCGCGACCCCGACCACCGCGGCGTCCGCGCTCACCCTTGTCGAAACCCATAACCCTATTCGTCTTCCCGGCCCGCCCGTCACCAACCAAGCAAAACCCATGCGCCGGACGCCGAGCGCGGAGTTGCGGGCGCGAAATATTTTGCGCCGTGCTGCCGCCCTAGCAGCTTCGCGGGCAGGGAGCGAGGGCGATTCGTGCTTTACGGCAGCATTGTGACGCTGATCCTTGCGCGGGCGTTGCCAGAACGGCACAGGGGCCGACGCCATGGACATCCTCTCCCTGCTCGCCAGCCCCGCCGCCTGGGTCGCGCTGCTCACGCTCGTGACGCTGGAAATCGTGCTCGGCATCGACAATCTCGTCTTCATTTCGCTCATCTCGAACAAGCTGCCCGAGGCGGATCGGAGCAAGGTGCGCCGGCTTGGCATCGGGCTGGCGCTGGGCCTGCGCCTGGTCCTGCTGTCGGCGATCGCCTGGCTGGTGGGCCTGACCGCGTCGGTGATCGACCTGGGGCTGACCGGGCCGCCGGGGGCGCATGGCGAGCCGACCTTCGAGACGGCGTTGTCGTGGCGCGACCTCATCCTGATCGGCGGCGGGCTATTCCTGGTGTACAAGGCGACGAGCGAGATCGGCCATACGATGGACGAGGGTCATCAGGCGGCGGCCGGCGCGACCGGCAACGCGCTGACCAGCGTCGGCGGCGCGATCGTCCAGATCCTGGCGCTCGACCTCGTCTTCTCGATCGATTCGATCCTGACCGCGGTCGGCATGACCGATCACCTGCCGATCATGATCACCGCCGTCGTGATCGCGGTGGGGGTGATGCTGCTCGCCGCCGATCCGCTCGCCAATTTCATCGGCAAGAATCCGTCCGTGGTGATGCTGGCGCTCGCCTTCCTGCTGATGATCGGGCTGGTGCTGATCGCCGACGGCTTCGGCGTGCATGTGCCCAAGGGCTATATCTATGCCGCGATGGGCTTTTCGGTCGCGGTCGAGTCGCTCAACCTCGTCAAGCGGCGGCGCGCCAAGCATTGAGCGCCGGCCCCGGCCCGGCTAGGGCGCGGCGGTGACCGTTCATTTCCATGAGGAAGACCTGCCCGCGGGCGTCTTCGCCCCCGGGACCGCGATCGCGGTCGATACCGAGACAATGGGGCTGTTGACCCCGCGCGACCGGCTGTGCGTGGTGCAGCTTTCCGACGGCGGACCCGACGAGCATCTCGTCCGCTTCGGGCCGGGCAGCGACTATGCCGCCCCGAACCTGAAGGCGCTGCTCGGCGACCCGGCGCGGCTCAAGCTCTATCATTTCGGCCGTTTCGACATCGCCGCGCTCCAGCATTATCTGGGTATCGTCGCCGCGCCGGCCTGGGACACCAAGATCGCGTCCCGGCTGATCCGGACCTACACCGACCGGCATGGGCTGAAGGAGCTGGTCAAGGAACTGCTCGGGCTCGATCTTTCCAAGCAGCAGCAGTCCTCGGACTGGGGCGGGCCCAATCTGTCTGACGCGCAGAAGGAATATGCGGCGTCGGATGTGCGCTATCTCCACCGGCTCAAGGATGAGCTCGACCGCCGGCTCGCCCGCGAGGGCCGCGCCGCGCTGGCGCAGGCGTGCTTCGACTTCCTCCCCCACCGGGCGGCGCTCGACATCGCCGGCTGGCCAGAAATAGATATCTTTGCCCACGCCTGATCTCGCGCCCGCGACCGCCACCGGCCGTCGCCAGCGCACCGCGCGCGAGCAATGGGCGCTGCCGGGCGGCAGCCATGACCGGCTGATCGGCCTCCTGTCCTTCGCGCTCCCCGTCGCGATCGGCGTGCTGGCCGCCTTTTTGGTGATGGCGCCGCTCTATTCCGGCGGCGACGTGTCGTTCGTCCTCGACAAGAACAAGGTCGAGGTCGCCAAGGAGCGGCTCAAGATCCAGGCGGCGCGCTATCGGGGGCAGGACGCCAAGGGCCAGCCCTTCTCGCTCGACGCCGGCTCGGCGGTCCAGCGCACCTCGGCGCAGCCGATCGTGGAGCTCAACGATCTGGACGCCGCGCTCCAGTTGACCGACGGCCCGGCGCGGCTTCACGCCGACACGGGACGCTACGACATGAAGACCGAGCAGGTGCATATCGACGGCCCGGTCCAGGTCGTCGGCCCCGACGGCTATCGCCTCGATACGCATGACGCGACCGCCGATCTCAAGGCGCGCACGCTCAACAGCGGCGGCGCGGCGACCGGCTCGGCGCGGCAGGGGCGCTTCTCGGCGAACCACCTTTCGGCCGATCTGGAGAGCCGCACCGTGCGGCTCGACGGCGATGCGCGCTTGCGCATCTACCCCAAAGCCACGAAATAGCGCCCGCCATGCGCGCCCTTCCCCTCCTGCTCGCCCTTCTCGCCGGTCCGGCGCTTGCGCCTCCCTTGTTCGCTCAGGGCCGCCACGACACCACCGCGCCGATCGACTTCGGGGCGGACCACATCGAATTGCAGGACAAGGCGAATCGCGCCGTGCTGACGGGCAACGTGGCGGTCCATCAGGCCGAGATGCGCCTCAACGCCGCGCGGATGACCGTCGCCTATACCGGGCAGGTGATCGGCGGCGCGCCGCAGGTCTCGCGGCTCGACGCGAGCGGCGGCGTCACCGTGCGCCGGCCGGACCAGACCGCGCGATCGAGCTACGCGATCTACGACCTCAACCGCCGCGTCATCACGATGCTGGGGGCGGTGACGCTCACGCAGGGGACGAATACCGTCAACGGCGGGCGGCTGACGCTCAACCTCGACACCGGCCGCGCGGTGGTCGACGGCTCCTCGGTCGGCAGCGGCGGCGCGGCCGGGACCACCACCAGTCGTGGCGGGCGGGTGACAGGCACCTTTTCGGTGCCCGATCGCAAGTAAGCGCTGCGCTACCACTTCCGGCTAGCCATGGCCGCCGCAGTCATGCATGAATCCTGCCAAGCGGCTGGACGAATAACCATTCGCTAACCACTTGTCTGCGAGGCCCGCCCCGACATGGACGCCGTCACCGACACCCTCTTTTCCCCTCCCCTGATCGAACCGCCGGTCGCGCACGGGCTGCAGGTCGTGTCGATCGCCAAGAGCTACGACAAGCGCGCCGTGCTGGCCGACGTATCGCTGTCGGTCGGACGCGGCGAGGTGATCGGGCTGCTCGGCCCCAACGGCGCGGGCAAGACGACCTGCTTCTATTCGGTGATGGGACTGGTGAAGCCCGATGCGGGGCGCATCGTGCTCGACGGCGACGACATCACCGGAATGCCGATGTACCGCCGCGCCATCCTTGGCCTCGGTTATCTGCCGCAGGAGACATCGATCTTTCGTGGGCTGTCGATCGAGAAGAACATCCTGACCGTCCTCGAACTGGCCGAGCCGGACGCGAAGGCGCGCGAGGAGAAGCTCGATAGGCTGCTCGACGAGTTTGGCCTCACCCGGCTGCGCGATGCGCCGGCGATGGCGCTGTCGGGGGGCGAGCGCCGCCGCGCCGAGATCGCGCGCGCGCTGGCCGCCGATCCGTCGATCATGCTGCTCGACGAGCCGTTCGCGGGCATCGACCCGATCTCGATCAGCGACATCCGCGATCTGGTCAAGGACCTGAAGCGCCGCGACATCGGCGTGCTCATCACCGACCATAATGTCCGCGAGACGCTCGACATCGTCGACCGGGCGTACATCATCTATGACGGCCGGGTGCTGTTCACCGGCTCGCCCGAGGAACTGGTCGCGGACGCGAATGTGCGGCGGCTGTATCTGGGCGAGGGATTCAGCCTCTAAGTCATGAGCCTCGCGCCGCGTCTCGACCTGCGCCAGACGCAGTCGCTGGTGATGACGCCGCAGTTGCAGCAGGCGATCAAGCTGCTGACGCTGTCGAACCTGGAGATCGAGGGCTTCATCGCCGAGGAGCTGGAGAAGAACCCGCTGCTCCAGGCCGATTCGACCGATGACGTCGCCACGGCGGAGCGCGCGGGGGTCGAGGAGCCGGGTGCCGATGCGAGCGGCGAGGGCGCGCTGGACGTCGACATCGCCGCCGAGCGGTTCGACGACGGGCCATCGGAATCGATCGTCACCGGCCCGAGCGGATCGGGGCCGATGGGCGAGGAGCTGCCCGACCTCGACACGCTGGCCGCGCCCGACGAGACGCTGGCCGAGCATCTGATGGCGCAGGCGGGAGCGACGGTCGCCGGGCCGGACCTGTTCATCGCCCAGCATCTGATCGACCAGATCGACGAGGCTGGGTATCTGCGTGCCCATCTGCTCGACATCGCCAACCGGCTCGGCGTGGCGCTCGCTCGCGTCGAGGAGGTGCTGCGGATCGTCCAGACCTTCGACCCGACCGGGGTAGGCGCGCGCGACCTCGCGGAGTGCCTGGCGTTGCAGGCCAAGGAGGCCGATCGTTACGACCCGTGCATGGCGCGGCTGATCGACAATCTAGACCTGCTGGCGCGCGGCGAGCTGACCCGGCTGAAGCGGATGTGCGGGGTCGACGACGAGGATATGGCGGACATGATCCGCGAGCTGCGCGCCTATGACCCCAAGCCGGGCTGCCGCCACGGCGGCGAGCCGGTGCAGGCGGTCGTCCCCGACTTGTTTATCACGAGGACCAAAGCCGGCTGGCAGATCGAGGTCAATGCCGCGACGCTGCCCCGGGTGCTGGTCAACCGCCGCTATCATGCCGAACTGGCGCACGGGTCGCAGGACAAGGCGTCGAAGGCGTGGCTGAGCGATTGCCTCGCCAGCGCCAACTGGCTGGTCAAGGCGCTCGACCAGCGCCAGCGGACGATCGTCAAGGTCGCGACCGAGATCGTCAAGCAGCAGGAGGCGTTCTTCCTCCACGGGGTCTCGCACCTGCGGCCGCTGACGCTGGCGCGGGTGGCGGAGGCGATCGAGATGCATGAGTCGACGGTCTCGCGGGTGACGTCGAACAAATATCTCCATTGTGCTCGCGGGCTGTTCGAGCTGAAATACTTCTTCACCTCGGCAATCCAGGCGGCCGATGGTGGCGATGCGATGTCGTCGGAGGCAGTCAGGAGCGCGCTCCGGGCGCTGATCGCGGCGGAGGGGGCGCAGGTGTTGTCGGACGATACGCTGGTCGAGCAGCTCCAGGGCAAGGGATTCGATATCGCGCGGCGGACGGTGGCGAAATATCGCGAGGGAATGGGGATCGGGAGCTCGGTGCAGCGGCGGCGGGCGAAGGCGCTGGAGGGGGCGTAGCCCGTCGTGGACCCCGGCACGATGCCGGGGGTGACGGTGCGTGTCAGTTCGGTGCCCGCCCCGACGCGGGCGCCGCCGAGAGACTCGCGGGCTGGCCCGGCGTTCCCGCCTTCGCATCGCCGACCGCGTCGTCGTACCAGGCGGCGAGGTCGCGCTTCATGGCGTGGAGGGCTTCGGGGTTGAGATAGGTCATGTGGCCGGCCGGATAGTAGCGGTACGCCAGGTTCCGCTGCTGCGCCGGTTCCAGCATCATGTGGCCGAGATCGTTCTCGGTGCCGAAGAAGGGCGTCGCCATGTCGTACCAGCCGTTGAGCGACAGGACGTGCAGATAGGGGTTCGCGCGCATCGCGGCGGCGAGGTCGACGGCGGTATTGGGGTTGTTCTGCACACCATAGCCGCCGCCGGGCGCACGGTGCTTCCAGTTCCAGTCCCAGCCCGCCGCGTCGCGCGCCGACAGGCGGTAGGACAGCTCGGTCTTGTAGCCGATCGTGTGCGTCACATAATCGTTGAAGGTGGCGATGAACGCGCCCGAGATGGCGTCGTCGGACGCGTCGGTCTCCGGCCGTTCGCCTGCCGCGTCGGCGTCGATGCCGGTGTAGCGCGAATCGAAGCGGCCGATGGTGCGCCGCTGGTCGCGCAGCAGCTCCTTCTGGAAGCGCGACAAGTCGATGCGCAGGTTCGCACGCTTGATGTAATCGGGCGAGATGCCGATGAGCTGGCTCATCCGGGTGGCGACCGCATCGCGCTCGGCGTCGGAGATGAGCTGCCCCTTGGCGAGCGCGCTCATGTACGGGCCGTTCGCGAAGGCGCGCGCCTCCGCGACGATCGTGGCGACGTCGGCGGGCGGGTTGGCGAGGCGCTTGTGATACCAGGCGGTCGCGGCGTAGCTCGGCAGATAGTTGAGATAGACCTCGTCCAACCCCGGCTGGCGGTAGCCGTAGTTCATGATCGACGACAGCAGCACGACGCCGTTCAAGGCCATACCCCGGTCCTGGAGCTGATAGGCGAGCGCGCCGGAGCGGGTGGTGCCGTAGCTCTCCCCGAAGATGAACTTGGGGCTGTTCCAGCGGCCGTATTTGGTCGCGTAGCGCAGGATCGCGCGGGCGAAGGCGTCGGCATCCTCGTCGACGCCATAGAAGGCACCCGGCTTGGTATCGCCGAGCGGGCGCGAATAGCCGGCGCCGATCGCGTCGAGGAAGACGAGGTCGGACTTGTCGAGCAACGTGTCGGGGTTGGGGCCGAAATCATAGGGCGCCGGCCGGATCACCTCCGGATTGCCCGTCCGCAGCCGCACCGGCGCGAACGACCCCATGTGCAGCCAGAAGGTCGGCGAGCCCGGCCCGCCGTTGTAGAAGAAGGTGACGGGCCGCTTGGTGCCCGGCCGGACGCCGTCGAGGGTGTAGGCGGTATAGAACATCGAGGCGGTCGGCTTGCCCTCGACGTCGCGGATCGTCAGCGTGCCGGCGATGGCGGTATACTGGAGCGTCGCGCCGTTCACCGTCACGCTCGCCTTGTGGGTGACCGCCTGCTCCTCGACCGGGGCATTGGCGTAGCCGGCTTCGGCCGCCTGCTTCTGCTTGTCGGCGTTGGACTGGGCGATGCTCTTGTCGCCCTTGGGCGCATCCTGCGCGAGAACGGGAAGCGCCAGCGCGGCGAGCGGCAGGGCTAAAAGGCGAAGAGGAATCACGAGCGGCCTTTCGTGGAGGGTTCGCCCTACCCTAGCCCGACGGCGCGGCGGCGCAATCGCAGGAAATAGATCGCCGTCATCAGCAGGAGGAACGGCCCGCCCCAGGCCAGCGTCCAGCGGAACTCGGCGGTGAAGGGCGTCGTGACCAGCAGCCCCGCCAGCGCCGCCGCGCCGAACAGGCTGGGCCAGGGATGGCCCGGCATCCGGAAGCCGGCCGGCGCGCCGTGCCGGCGGCGAAAGGCGAGGTGGGTGACGAAGATCATCATCCAGGTGAACAGCGCCACCGCGATCGTCACCGCCAGCATCGCCGCGAACGCGCCCGCCGGCGCGAAGGCGTTGACCACCGCCGCCAGCGCCGCGCCCCCGCTCGAAGCCAGCACCGCGCGGCGCGGCGCGCCGTTCGCCG
The DNA here is from genome assembly GCA_964244185.1 of uncultured Sphingomonas sp. Taxonomy (GTDB): domain Bacteria; phylum Pseudomonadota; class Alphaproteobacteria; order Sphingomonadales; family Sphingomonadaceae; genus Sphingomonas. Next base: position 43,144 of record CAXTHQ010000014.1, on the reverse strand, counting down.
CCAGCCGTGCGAGTGCGCGCGGCGCCTGCCCGGCCTCGGCCAGGCCCCACAGCATCCGCGACGCGGCGTAGAGCTGGCTGTTCATCGCCGACAGCGCCGCCACGAGCACCACCGCGTTGATGACCCCGGCGGCATAGGGGATGCCGGTCGCCGCCATCACCGTCACGAACGGACTGGTCGCCGTCCCCGCCTGCGGCCACGGCACGAGCGCCAGCATGATCGCGAGGCTGCCGAGGTAGAAGATGGCGAGGCGCACGAAGGTGGCGCGGAAGGCGCGCACGATCGCGCGTTCCGGGTCGGCCGCCTCGGCGGCGGCGATCGCGATCATTTCGACCGAGAGATAGGAGAAGACCGCGACGATCACCGCCTTCCACACGCCCCACGCTCCGAACGGCGCGAAGCCGCCCGCCGCGTGGAAGTTGTCGAAGTTGCCGCTCGTCAGCAAAATCGCGCCGCCGAGCAGCAGGAAGACGATGATGGCCGCGACTTTGATCGCGGAAAAGCCATATTCGATCGCGCCAAACCAGCCGACGCTGGCGAGGTTGACGGCGATCAGCGCCGCCGTGAACCCCGCGATCCAGACGATCCCCGGCACAGCGGGGAGCCACCAGGCCATATAGACCGCGACCGCCGTCACCTCGGTCCCCACCGCGAGCACGACCGCCGACCAATAAGCGTAGCGCACGAGATAGCCCGCGAGCGGGCCGAGATACATTTCCGCATGGGCGCCGAACGACCCCGCGACTGGGGCGGCCACCGTCATCTCGGCGAGCGCGCCCATCAGCGCGAGCGTGATGAGCCCGGCGATCGCATAGCTGACCAGCACCGCCGGCCCCGCCATGCCGATCGCGAACCCCGAGCCGAGGAACAGCCCGGTGCCGATCGCGCCGCCGATGGCGATCATCGCGAGCTGGCCGCTGGTCAGGCTGCGGTGGAGCGTGGGCGCGGTCATCGCCGGTGCGACGCGGTCGTCGGTGACAAGTTGAGGAAGTGGAGACGCAAACGGACTTTTCGGAGCGACCGCGACGCGACGGGCACGCACCGTTCACGCGGCCGGCTGTGATGCGATATTTCGTCGGTCACCCTGGCCCCCTCGAGCGCGATCGTGCGGACAAGTTGATGAAGTTGAGGCATGTGCCTGCTGCTCCGATGGCCGCGCGGGCTCGTCCGGTCGAGCCGGGAGCGAACATGGCGAAGCCGGGGCGTGTAGGACAGCGGGAATTGCGTGCGGGCCCGGCCGCGCCCGATGTCTGTCATGCCGGCTCGTCCGGCATCCACCGTCGGCCTGGCCCGACCGTGCCGGAGCAGCCTCCTGACGGTCGGACGAGCCCGCGGTGGATGCCGGCACGAAGCCGGCATGACGGGAGATCAGACGGTAATCTCGCCCTCGTCCTCGCCGTCCCAGTAATGCACGCGGGCGGCGGCGACCTTGATGAGGACGAGGCCGGGGGTGTCGGTGCCCTGCTCGAACCAGCGGTCGAGGTCGGTGGTCCAATGCTCCGCGAACTGCCCCTTGTCGCGGATGATCTCGCCATGGCCTTCGACCGCGACGAAGAAGGGGCGCAGCCCCAGCAAGCCGGACTTGCCGAGGAAGCTCAGCCCAACCTGCGGGTCGCGGGCGATGTCGTGGACGGTGCGGGTGTCGTCCAACGAGAAATAGAAGCTGTCGCCGTCGTAATCGACCTGGCGGTTGTTGCTCATCGGCCGCGCGGCGATCGCGCCACCCTCGGTGCGGGTCGAGAGCATCGCGAAGTCGATATCGCGCATCTTTTCGGACAGATCGGCGAGCGTCTTGGCCATCATTCGGTCTCCTGTGGGCTGCGGGCGATCAACGCGCCCGCGGCTTCAGGGGTCCGCGTCAGAACAGACCCGGGGTCTCGCGTTGCGCCGTATCGGGGTTCGCCGGGGTCAGCAGCTCGCGCTTGCCGGTGGCGCTCAGCGACTGGGTCCCGACCTCGCCCGAGCTGATCCTCGCGCAGCTTACCCCGGCGATGAAGTTGAGCGCCGCCCGGGTCGAGCCCTCGGCCGGGTCGCCGAGCGGATGGTTGAGGTCGTCCGTCGCCTGGCAGCTCGCCTCGACAACGGTCGCCAGCCCGTCGAAATAATTGCCCTGCCGCGCGGCGTTCTGCGTCGCGAAGGCGATGATGCGGAAGCGGTCGTCGCACACCGAGCGGTCGATCGCGATCTGGCCGACCGGCTTGCCATAGGTGTTGGTGCCGATCAGCGCGGCGTTGGCGTGGAGATAGGGGATCTGCGCGTTGACGGTCAGCTCGCTCGCCGAGGCGGTGCCGCCGGTACCGATGAAGGCGATCTTCATCGGCGCGATCGACGCCGCGTTGGCCTGGAAGTAGCGGGTGGTGTTGTTCGCCGCCTTCTCGCTGCGGAAGGTCGTATAGTCGAGCACATCGGCGGTCGAGCGCGCCGCGCCGAGCAGGTCGCCGATCAGCTCCGAGATCGAGACCAGCCCGCCGCCGTTGTAGCGCAGGTCGATGATGACGTTGGTGACGCCGGCGGCGCGGAAGCTGGCGAAGGCCTGGCGCAGCGGCGCGTCGGCGGTATTGATGAAGGTGCGCAGGTTGACGTAGCCGACCTGCCGCCCGCCGTCGGTGATGATCTTCGCGCCGTAGCGGCTGGAGACCGGCGCCAGCGAATAGTCCGCCTTGGTGACGGTGACGTCGCGCTGGCCGCGCGTCGCGTCGGTGACGCGGAGCAGCCGCGTCGTGCCCGCCGTATTCGGACCGAGCGCGTCGGTGACGCCGGCGGTGCCCTGCGTCGCGATGATCGAGCTGACGGACTTGAGGTCGCTGGCGGAGGTGCCGATCGCGAGGATCTCGGTGCCCCGATCGATCCCGGCGGCAAGCGCCGGCGTGCCCTCGAACGCCTCGGCGATATAGACGCGGCCGCCGGCGGCGTCGGTGGTCAGGCGGACGCCGATGCCCGCCGAGGCGCCGGAATTGTAATAAGCGTCCTCCGACGCGATCGAGGTGACATAGGTGAAATAGCGGTCGCGCCGCTGGCTGCGCGCGGTCGCGGTCAGCGCGTCGACATAGGTCTGCACGTCGGCATAGGGGGTGGGATCGAGGCTGGTCGGCAGCGTCTCGGGGAAGAGATACCATTCCTGGAGCTGCGCGAAGGCCCAGTTCTGCCGGTCGCGCAGCGAGCACACCGCGGCGGTGGTGGCGGTGGGCGTCGGGGTCGCGCCGAAGATGGCGTTGGAGCCGGCCGAGGAGCTGCCCCCGCCGCCGCAGCCGGTCAGCGTGGCGGCGATCGCGATCAGCGAGGTCCAACGGGTACGCATCGGGGAATCCCTCTTACTCAACGGCTTAGATCGAAAATACCCGAGGTCGCCGCCTTCGGCAAGCGCCGCGGATTGATCGACCGCAAGGAGATTTCGGCGCAACTCCGTGAGCTTGTGCTCGTTATGCCTCCGGCACCCCCGCCAGGAGACATTTCATGGGCCTGTTCACCAAGGACATCGCGACGCTGCAGGATCTCTACATCCATCAGCTCCAGGACATCTATTACGCCGAGCAGCAGATCACCAAGGCGCTGCCCAAGATGATCGAGAAGGCGACCGACCCGCAGCTCAAGCAGGGCTTCGAGACGCATCTCAAGGAAACCGAGGGCCAGATCGAGCGGCTGAAGCGCGTGTTCAGCCTCGAGGGGCTGGAGCCCAAGGGCGTCACCTGCCCGGCGATCGACGGCATCATCAAGGAAGCCAACGAGACCGCGGGCGACGTCGCCGACAAGGCGGTGCTCGACGCGGCGCTGACGGCGGCGGCGCAGGCGGTCGAGCATTACGAGATCGCGCGCTATGGAACGGTGATCGCCTGGGCCAAGCAGCTCGGCCGCAGCGAATGCGCCTCGATCCTGGCGGAGACGCTGGCCGAGGAGAAGGCGACCGACGAGAAGCTGACCGCGCTCGCCGAGAGCCGGATCAACGCCACCGCCGAGCTGGCGGAGGCCTAAAGCAGCTCTAGCGTCGCCGGGTCGGGTTCGCCGCCGAAGAAGCGGTCGAGCCCGGCCCGGTACGGCGTCACGTCGTCAGCGATGGCGGCGAACAGCGTCAGGCACGAGCGGAGCTTCACCGCGTCGATCGAGCCGAAGATGTGGTCCGCGCTGCCGGGCGCGGCGATGGCGGCGGCCACCGCCTCGTTCAGACGCTCGCCCAAGAGCGGATGGCGCAGATAGGCGCGGGCCTCGCCGACCGAGGCGATGGCGTAATGCCGCGCGGTCGGGCTGCGGCCGAGGCCGGCGAGCTGGGGGAAGATCCACCACATCCAGTGGCTCGCCTTGCGCCCGCGCCTTAGCTCCGCCAGCGCGGTGGCATAGCTGTCGCTTTGCGCGTCGACGAAGCGAGAGAGTTGATGCGGATCGTCCATCGCTTCGCTACCGTCCCATTCCCGGCATAAGGAAGCGACGATGCTCGAACATGTTCCCGCCTGGCTTGGCCGCGCGCTCGCGGGGCGGCGTGCCGGCATGGACAAGGTCGTCGTCGTCCAGCCGGGGATGGCGGGGGACGGCCAGCTCCATCTGACCAGCCCGGCCTTCGCCGATGGCGCGCGGCTGCCCGAGCGCTTCACCGCCGATGGCGAGGGGGCGTCGCCGCCGCTGACCTGGGCGGGCGCGCCGGAGGGCGCGCGGCTGGCGCTGATCGTCGAGGATCCCGACGCGCCGACCGGCCAGCCGCTGGTCCACGCCGTCGTCGCCGAGCTGAGCGGGTCGGCGGGGCGGCTGGAGGAGGGAGGCATTTCGCGCGATGCGCCCGAGGGCGACGTCGGCCGGAACTCCGGCTTCCGCAAGGGCTGGCTGCCGCCCGATCCGCCCAACGGGCATGGCGAGCATCGCTATGTCTTCCAGCTCTTCGCGCTGGCCGCGGACGCGCCCGATCCGGGCGAAGCGCCCGGGCGGACGGCGCTGGTCGAGGCGATGCGGGGGCATGTGCTGGCGTCGGCGGTGCTGGTCGGCACCTATAGCCGGGGCGAAGCCGCCCCGATCGGCCCGGTCGGCGCTGTCGCGCCTGTCTAGGCGAACAGCGCCGCGTGGTGGCGGGCGAGCAACAGGGCTGTGGAAGCGAGGGCGGTGACGGCCAGGTAGAGGCTGCGCCGCATCATGCGACCGGCAGGACGGGGAGTGCGGCGCACAGCGCCATGCCCGACACGATCAGGGCGGCGATCATCGAAACGGCCGAGCGCTGGAAGCTGGTGAAAGAGGTCATCGAGTGTCTCCGCAAGTTCCGGCCGAACCATTCCGGCCGATGCAAAGGACATTGCAGACCCCGTGCCAAACCGGCATCCCATTGAGTTCGCGCGGTTTCGTTTCAAGGGATGGTCGGCGCTGGTGAACCACGCTATTTTACGTGGGATTTTCCGCCATACATCGGCAAGAAATCAGCCGGCGCAGACGCGGTCGCGGCCGTCGGCCTTGGCGGTGTAGAGCAGGCGATCGGCGCGGGCGAAGGCGACGTCGATCGCCTCAGCGTCGTGCAGTGCCACGACGCCGGCCGACAGCGTGATCTGTCCGAGCAGCTCGCCCGTATCGCGGTCGCGGAACCGCTTGTCGCTCAGGCACTGCCGCGCCTTGTCGAGCAGCAGCGCCGCCTCGGCGAGCGACCGGCCATGTGTCAGCACCGCAAACTCCTCGCCGCCGTGGCGCGCCACCATCTGGTCCTCGCACGCCTCGACCAGGCAGCGCGCGATCGCGTTCAGCACGCGGTCGCCGACGCCGTGGCCGTGACGGTCGTTGAGCAGCTTGAAATGGTCGATGTCGACCACCGCGAGGCAGACGGGACCGCCGCCCGGCGCGACGCGGCCGAAGGCCTCCTCGAAGGCGAGGCGATTGGGCAGGCCGGTCAGCGGGTCGCGCCGCGCCTCGCCCTGCGCCTGGGCGAGCTCGACGCGCAATGTATCGGTTTCGGCGGTGGCGGTCGCCAGCCGCGCCTCGGCGTCGCGGACGCGGGCGGTCATCGCGCCGGTGATGCGCGCGATCTCGTCAAGCCCCGCCATCGCCGGCTGGCGGCCGAGCGCGGCGGCGCTCGCCGCCAGATCGCGGCCGAAGCCCTTCGTTTCCTGCCGGATGTCGCGCACGAGGTCGGCGAAGTCGTCGACCCGCGCCTGGGTCCGCGCGACCAGCGCGGCGGCGCGGCGGTTCTCGGCCAGCGGCGGGGTGGCGGCGCGCGGCTTGACCGATCCGCCCAGCTCCTCGATCTCGCGCCGGCCGAGCCGGAGGCCGCCGTCGGTCAGCCGCTCGACCGCCGCCGCGATGTCGGGGTCGGTCAGCGCGGCAAAGGCGAAGGCGTAATGCGCGGGGTCGGGGCTCAGCCCATGCGCGTCGAGGAATCCGGCGATCGCCGCGAGCAGCGATTCGTCCTGCCTGTCCTCCTGCACCGCCAACATGCGCCACCTCCCCCTGGCGGGGGAATAACGCCAACAGGTTAGCGGATGGTGACCGACGTCATCCCCCGGCGAGCTTCTTCACCGCCGCCAGCGTCAACGAAACATGATCGGCCGGATTCATGTCGCTGTGGACGAACGCGACCTTGCCCTTGCGGTCGATGACGTAGCTGGTGCGGCTGGTGTAGCTCGTCACCGTGCCGTCGGGCTTCTTGAGCGTCACGTCATAGCCCTGCACGACCGCCGGCCCCGCCGCCGCCACCGCGAACTTGCCCGCGCACTTCTCGCTGGAGAAGGCCTCGAGCTGATCGACGTTGCCCGCGGTCATCCCGATCACCGTCGCGCCCGCCTTGCGGAAATCGTCGACGGCTTCCGCGAAGGCGTGCGCCTCGGCGTTGCAGCCGCCGGTGAAGGCGGCGGGGAAGAAATAGAGCACGACCGGCCCCTTCCTGAGCTGGTCGGCGAGGTGAACGCTGACGGGCTTGCCCGCGACCGCGCCCTTGGTGGTGAAATCTGGGGCCCTGGCGCCGACGCTCAGCGCGGCGGTGGCGGGGGCGGCGGCGAGGAAGAGGGCGGCGGCGAGCAGAGGGCGCATCGGGGGGTCTCCTATGATTGGGCGCGACGCTAGGCGCTTGCGCTGCCGGCGTCCATTGCGCGACAGGGAATGATGCCCGTCACCGCCGCCGACCTCGCCCTCGCGCAACGCCTCGCCGACGCGGCGGGCGAGGCGATCCGTCCGTTCTTCCGGGCGGCCTACCAGCAGGAGCTGAAGCCCGACCGCTCGCCCGTCACGGAGGCCGATCGCGCCGCCGAGGCCGCGATGCGCCGGCTGCTCGACGCGGAAGCGCCCGGCGACGGCGTGGTCGGCGAGGAATATGGCGAGAAGCCCGGCATCACGGGCCGCCGCTGGGTGCTCGATCCGATCGACGGGACGCGGAGCTTCACGGCGGGGCGCGCGATCTTCGGGACGCTGGTGGCGCTGCTCGACGGCGACTGGCCGGTGATCGGGGTGATCGACCAGCCGGTGCAGCGCGAACGCTGGGTGGGGATGGGAGGACGGCCGACATTGTTCAACGGCCAGCCGGTGCGGACGCGGACCTGTGCGACGCTCCAGGGCGCGCTGCTCGCGACGACCAGCCCGCATCTGTTCGCGGGCGACGAGGTCGAAGGCTATATGAAGCTCGCGGCGGCGGTGTCGGGCGGCAACCTCCGTCAGGGGCCGGTCTATGGCGGCGATTGCTATAACTACGGGCTGGTGGCGTCGGGCTGCTTGGACGTGGTCTGCGAGGCCGGACTCCAGCTCTACGATTTCGCGGCACTGGTGCCGGTGGTCGAGGGTGCGGGCGGGCGGATGTGCGACTGGCAGGGCGATCCGCTGACGGCGGCGAGTTCGGGTCAGGTGCTGGCGGTGGGGGACCCGGCGCGGGTGGATGACGTGCTGGAGGCCTTGAGCCGCACCGAGGCAGCGTAGCTGGCCCGGAGACGGCGTAAGCCCGGCCGGCGGGTCGCGTCAGCGAGCCCGTCCGACACGGCATTGCCGCGGAGGCTGCCCGCACTCAAAACACGCCCAGGAACTTCTTGCGCTTGCCGTCCTTCGACGGCGTCCCGTTCCCCACGTCGTCGCGCGGCTTGCCCTTCGTCGTGCGCTGCGCCGCCGCCGTCGCGCCGGACAGGACCGGGCCGCAGGCGGCGGCCTTGGCATCGCCGGGGTCGATGAACGCCAGGATCGCGGCCGGCGGCGCGGCGAGGAGGGCCAGCCCCAATCCCGCGCCGGCGCGGGTCAGCAATTGCGGGCTGATGACGTCGATCTTCGGGCTGGCGAAGCTGCCGCCCAGCCCGACCGGTGACTGGCCCGAGAAAAAGGAGAACTTCTTCCCGTCGGCGCGGAAGGCGAGGTCGAGCGACTCGGTCTTGAACGAGAAGCCACCGCGGCCGAGGATGACGTTCTTGCTCGTGTCGATCAGGATCGGGTCGGCAGCGGCGACGCCGTCGCGCACGGTGAAGCCGATCAGCCCGCAATTGATCCGCACCGGCGCCTTCAGCTTATGCTCGAACATCTTCTGGACGAAGGTGCCGATGTCGAGCTCGGCGAGCTGGACGTTGCGCGTCCAGAAGCTGCCCTGCGGCATCACGAAGGCGATGCGGCCGTGGCCGGTGGCGAGCGACGCGTGGATCGTGTCCCCGCGCCCCGCGATCTGGATGCGGCCGCGGATCGTGCCGCTGGTCCCCGCCTCGGCGACGCCATAGCCCGCGAGCAGCCGGCCCATCGGCGTCGGCGCGAGGCGGATGTCGTAGCGGTCGGCGCTCGGCCGCTGGCGGGTGTCGAAGACGATGTCCGACGCGACGTGTCCGCGCGCCATGACGAAGGTGAAGGGCGACAGCGCGAGCCGCCCGCGCTCCAGGTCGAGCGTCACGTCGAGGTCCGACACCGGCAGGTTCTTCGACCGGAGCACGCCGATCGTCCATTTCAGATCGGCGTCGAACGCCTGCATCGTCGCCACCGGCAGCGCCGCGTCGGGCAGGATGCGCTGGGCGCCCGCGCCGGTCGCTGCGGCGGCGGCGGCGACACCCTTCGCGGCGACGATGTCGGGATTGTAGCCGATGAAGGGGGCGGCATCGACGATATCGAGGCTCCTCGTCGTCAGCACCGAATCGAGATGGACGCGCTCGCCATTGGTGACGGTCAGCCGCCCCGCCAGGTCGCTGTCGCCGAACGTACCGGCAAGGCGCGTGAAGCGATATTCCTCGCCCTGTTTCACCAGTTGCGCGCGCAGGCGATAAGCGCGGGTATTGGGAATCGGCACGCCGATGATGCCGAGCAGGTCGGTCATGTTGCCGCCGCGCGCGCGCACCTGCAACGGCACGTCCTCGAAGTCGGCGATGCTCGGCAGCGTGCCGGCAACGTCGATGATGTTCCCCGCCGCGTGCGCCTGCAACGTCAGCTTGTTCTGTCCCCGGTTGGCGGTGGCGTCGGGCGACAGGAGCTGCGCGGTGACGGTGAAAGGCGTGGTGCGCACCACCCCCTTGCCGTGCAGGCCGACCGCGCGGCCGATCCGGGCGTCGGTCGACTGGATGGTATCGACCGCGAGATCGGCGGTGAGCGGCATCCGCGGATCGCGGAAGCGGACGGTGGTGCCGGCGACCGTCGCCTGGTCGATGCGCGGAAACTCGAACGGCTTGCCGCCCTTCTTGCCGGTGCCGAAGGTCCAGCTATTGGCGGCGTGCGCCTTGTCATATTCCAGATCGACCGCGCCGTTGGTCAGGTCGAGCCAATAGAGGCGGCGCTTGCCGAACAGCAGAGACAGCGGCGCGATGCGCGCGTCGATGCGGTCGGCGGTGAAAAGCTGCGGCCGCTCGGCCCAGGCGGGGTTTAAGATGCTGAGGCGCTCGGCATAGAACTTGATCTTGAGCGGCGCGAAATAGAGCTGGAAATCGCCGCCGACGCGCACGTCGCGCCCGAGCAGCTTGCCGACGACGCTCTGGAACGGGCGCTTGAGGAACCGCCCCCGGGTGACGAACAGTACCAACCATACCGCGACTATCGTGCAAACGACGCCGATGAGGACGTTGCGCACGATGTGGCGGCGGGGACGCGCCGGATCGGCGGCCGGCTGCTCGATACGCGGCATAGCCTCTTGCATGGCCGCCCAAGCGCGCGAGTGGTCGTTGCGGTTCCGATTCGGTTGCAATCGGCGCGATCAGTCGCTAGGGCGCGCGCTTCTTCGAGCGAGGCGTTCACGAACTGCCCGGCCATCCAGGGCTGCCGCGGCCGTTCCAGCCTGCTCCAAACGAAAGGACAAAAATGCCCAAGCTCAAGACCAAGAGCGGCGTCAAGAAGCGCTTCACGCTCACCGCCACCGGCAAGCTGAAGCACGGCGTCGCCGGCAAGCGCCATCGCCTCATTAGCCATAACGGCAAGTACATCCGCCAGAATCGCCGCACCTCGGTGCTGTCGAAGGCCGACACCTCGACGGTGAAGGCCTGGGCCCCGTACGGCCTGAGTTGAGGAGCAAGTAGATGGCACGCGTCAAACGGGGTGTAACCACCCGCGCCAAGCACAAGAACATCCTGGAACAGGCCAAGGGCTACCGGGGTCGTCGCAAGAACACGATCCGCGTCGCGCGGCAGGCGGTCGAGAAGGCCGGCCAGTACGCCTATCGCGACCGCAAGGTGAAGAAGCGGACCTTCCGCGGCCTGTGGATCCAGCGCATCAACGCCGGCGTCCGCGCCGAGGGCCTGACCTATTCGCAGTTCATGCACGGGCTGAAGCTCGCGGGCGTCGAACTCGACCGCAAGGTCCTGGCCGACATCGCGATGCACGAGGAAGCGGCGTTTACGGCGATCATCGCGCAGGCGAAGGCTGCTCTCCCGCAGGCAGCCTGAGGCAACCTGCTGACTGAACACAAGCGGGCGTCGGTGGTTCTCCACCGGCGCCCGTTTCGTTAGGGCCACATTCGATGACCGATCTCGATACTCTTCGCGACAATCTGGTGGCCGCGATCGACGCCAGCGCCGGGCTCGACGCGCTGGAGGCGTGCCGCGTCCATGCGCTCGGCAAGCAGGGCGAAGTGACGCGGCTGTTGAAGACGCTGGGCGGCATGTCGCCCGAGGAGCGGCTGGTCGAGGGGCCGCGCATTCAAAGCCTTCGAGAAGCGGTGACGGCGGCGATCATCGCGCGCAAGGCGATGCTGGAGGGCGCGGCGCTGGCGGCGAAGCTGGCGGGCGAGCGGCTCGACATGACGTTGCCCGCCGACGGGCTGCCGACGGGGACAATCCATCCTGTCAGCCAGGTGATGGACGAACTGGCGGAAATCTTCGCCGACCTCGGCTTCGCGGTGGCGACGGGGCCGGAGATCGAGGACGACTGGCACAATTTCACCGCGCTGAACATTCCGGAGACGCACCCGGCGCGGGCGATGCACGATACGTTTTATGTCCAGCGCATCGACGTTGCCGACCTTCCCTCTCCCCTTCAGGGGAGAGGGGGGAGCCGCGCCGCGGCGGCGGGAGAGGGGCAGTCGGGCGCGGCGACCGTCACTGCCCCTCTCCCGACCTCGCTACGCTCGGCCACCCTCTCCCCTGAAGGGGAGAGGGAAGAGATGGTGCTGCGGACGCACACCTCGCCGGTGCAGATCCGCACGATGATGAGCCAGCAGCCGCCGATCCGCATCATCGCTCCCGGCCGCGTCTATCGCTCCGACAGCGATGCCACGCACACGCCGATGTTCCACCAGATCGAGGGGCTGGTGATCGATCGCGGCATCACACTCGGGCATCTCAAATGGACGCTGGAGACCTTCCTGAAGGCGTATTTCGAGCGCGACGACATCGTGCTGCGGCTGCGGCCGAGCTACTTCCCCTTCACCGAGCCCTCGGCGGAGGTCGATGTCGGCTTCACGCTGGAGAAGGGCAAGCGCGTGCTCGGCGGGTCCAATGGCTGGATGGAGCTGCTCGGCTCCGGGATGGTCCACCCGCGCGTGATCGCGGCGGCGGGGCTCGACCCCGACGAATGGCAGGGCTTCGCCTTCGGGGTCGGGGTCGATCGGCTGGCGATGCTGAAATACGGCATGGACGATTTGCGGCCGTTCTTCGACGGCGATCTGCGCTGGCTCAAGCATTACGGCTTCTCGGGTCTCGACGTGCCGACGCTGAGCGGGGGAGTGGGGGCATGAAGTTCACTTTGTCCTGGCTCAAGGAGCATCTCGACACCACCGCCGGCGTCGACGAGGTCGCCGCGACGCTGACCCGCATCGGGCTGGAGGTGGAGGGCGTCCACAATCCCGGCGCGGTGCTGGCGGCGTTCAAGGTCGCGCGCGTACTCAGCGCCGCGCGGCATCCGCAGGCCGACAAGCTGCAGGTGCTGTCGGTCGACGCCGGCGACGGCCCGACGCAGGTCGTATGCGGTGCGCCCAACGCACGCGCCGGCATGATCGGGGTGTTCGGCGCGCCGGGCGCGTATGTGCCGGGCAGCGGCATCACGCTGAAGGTCGCGGCGATCCGGGGCGTCGAGTCGAACGGCATGATGTGCTCGACGCGCGAGCTGGAGCTGGGCGACGATCACGACGGCATCATCGAGCTGCCGGACGATGCGCCGGTCGGCGCGAGCTATCCCGACTATGCCGGCCTGACCGATCCGCTGTTCGACGTCGCGATCACGCCCAACCGGCAGGATTGCATGGGCGTGCGCGGCATCGCGCGCGATCTGGCGGCAGCGGGGCTCGGGACGTTGAAACCGCTGGAGGACGCGTATCGCGGATCCGTCACGCCCGTCGAGGGCGACGGTCCCGGCCCCGACGTGCGCATCGAGGACGCGGACGGCTGCCCCGCCTTCTACGCGCAGGCGGTGACGGGCGTGACCAACGGCGACGCGCCGGCGTGGATGCGGCGGCGGTTGCAGGCGATCGGGCAGAAGCCGATCTCGCTGCTGGTCGACACCACCAACTTCGTCTCGGTCGACCTCGGCCGGCCGCTGCATGTCTACGATCGCGCCAGGCTCGCCGGCGGGCTGGTCGCCCGCAAGGCACAGGCCGACGAGCAGGTGCTGGCGCTCAACGGCAAGACCTATGCGCTCGACGCAAGCATGACCGTCATCGCCGACGACGTGGCGGTCCATGACATCGGCGGCATCATGGGCGGCAAGGACTCGGGCGTGTCGGCGGACACCACCGACGTGCTGATCGAATGCGCGTATTTCGACCCCGAAGGGATCGCGCGGACGGGACAGAAGCTGATGCTGACCAGCGACGCGCGCCAGCGCTTCGAGCGCGGTGTCGATCCGGCGTTCCTCGACACCGGCCTCGCCATCGCGACGCGGCTGGTGCTGGAGCATGGCGGCGGCACGGCGAGCGGCGTCACCCGTGCCGGTCAGCCACCGCTCGACAAGCGCATGGTGCGCTACGATTCGCATCTGTGCGACACGCTCGGCGGGCTTCACGTCGCGCCGGAGCGGCAGGCGCGTATCCTGCTGTCGCTCGGCTTCACGATGGGCGCGGTCGATCATGCCGACGGCTATTCGGACGCGCTGTTCGCGACGGTCGAGCGGCCGTGGCCGGTCACGATCCCGTCGTGGCGACGTGACATCGACGGGCCGGCGGATCTGGTCGAGGAGGTCATCCGTATCGAAGGCATCGACAACGTGCCGTCGACGCCGCTGCCGCGCCTGCCCGGCGTCGCGAAGCCGACCGCGACGGCCGAACAGAAGCTGGAGCGCCGCGTCCGCCGCGCTGCCGCCGCGCGCGGTCTGGACGAGGCGGTGACGTGGAGCTTCATCGCGCGGGCCGAGGCCGAGGCATTCGGCGGCGGCGCGTGGGAGGTCGCGAACCCGATCAGCGAGGAGCTGAAGGTGATGCGTCCGTCGCTGCTGCCGGGCCTGCTCGCGGCGACGGCGCGCAACCTGAAGCGCGGGCAGCAGGCGGTGCGGCTGTTCGAGGTAGGACGGCGCTATCTGGCGGACGGAGAGCATCCGACGCTGGGCCTGGTCCTGGCGGGCGACAGGCAGCCGCGCGGTTGGCGCGGCGGCAAGGCGCAGCCGTTCGACGCCTACGATGCCAAGGCCGAAGCGCTGGCCCTGCTCGCCACCGCCGGCGCGCCGGTGGATAACCTTCAGGTGATGGGCGAAGCAGGGGACGCCTGGCATCCCGGCCAGTCGGGGACGCTGCGGCTCGGCCCGAAGACGGTGCTGGCGCGCTTCGGCCTGCTCCACCCGACGACGCTTGCCGCGTTCGACGTGCAGGGCGCGGTCGCGGCGGCCGAGCTGTACCTCGACGCGCTGCCTGCCAAACGCGCAGCCAAGGAGGGAGGGGGCGGCTTCATGCGCCCGGCCTTCGCGCCGCCGGCCCTGCAGGCGGTGCGCCGTGACTTCGCCTTTCTCGTCCCGGCCGAACTCGCCGCCGACGCGCTGGTCCGGGCAATCCGGGGCGCGGACAAGGCGGCGATCGTGGGGTGCCGCGTGTTCGACCTGTTCGAGCGTGACGGCGAACGCTCGATGGCGGTCGAGGTGACGTTGCAGCCAGGCGACAAGAGCTTCACCGAGGCGGAGCTGAAGGCGATCGCCGACAGGGTCGTCGCGGCGGCGGCCAAGCTGGGGGCTGGCCTGCGTGGCTGAATGGGTGACGATCGCGAGCGATCGACTCACCGCCGCGATCAATCCGTTCGGGGCGGAATTGTCGTCGCTCAGGGACGCCGCCGGCCGCGAGTTGATGACCGATGCCGACCCGGCCTTCTGGACCGGCCGCGCGCCGATCCTGTTTCCCGTCGTCGGCAAGCCGGCGGGCGAGGTCATCCGCGTCGACGGCCGCGCCTATCCGATGAAGCAGCACGGCTTCGCGCGGCGCTCCCCGTTCGAGATCGTCGCCGCTGGACCCGGCCGTGCCGTCTTCGGGCTCGCCGACACTGCCGAGACGCGCGTCCATTATCCCTTCGCCTTCCGGCTGGAGGTGGCCTTCACGCTCGACGGCGCGACGCTCGCCATTGACGTGACGATCGCCAACCCTGCCGCGACGCCGCTGCCGGCGAGCTTCGGCTTCCACCCCGCCTTCGCCTGGCCGCTACCCTATGGCGCGGAGCGCGACGACCACCGCATCGTCTTCGAGCAGGACGAGGCCCCTCGGATCAAGTCGATCGCCGCCGACGGCACGATCGCGGCGGCGGGCAGGCCTTCGCCCGTCGAGGACCGAATCCTGCCGCTGACCGACGCGCTGTTCGCCAACGATGCGCTGGTCTTCGACCCCATCCGTTCGCAGGCCGTCATCTACGGCCCGCCGACCGGCCCGCACCTGAAAATCGCCTTCCCCGACACCCCCCAACTCGGCATCTGGACCAAGCCCGGCGCACACTTCGCCTGCATCGAACCCTGGCACGGCCTCGCCGACCCGGAGGGCTATACGGGCGAGTTCCGCGACAAGCCCGGCGTGTTCGAAGTCGCGCCGGGCGAAAACAAGCGGACTGGCATGAGCATGACGCTGGTCGGTTGAGCGGCAACCGCATTGAGCCTATGTGGTCGTCATGGACGAACCGGATAACGACATCGACATCGATATCGACGAGGTGTTTGCGGCTGGGGTTGCGCGCGGCGAGTTCGCTACCGTCGCGGAAGCGCGCCGGGATTTTGACGCCAAGATGGATGCCGCGATTGCCGAGCTCGATGCTGGGCTGGGAACCGATGCTGATGTAGTTTTCGCGCGGTTGCAGGAGCGTTACGCCAACTGGCCCCGCGCCGCCGAGTGAAGCTCATCATCGCGCCGCAGGCGGAGCGCGACCTGCAAACCATTGGCGACTGGGTTGCTCAATACGATCCCGACGCCGCCGAGCGCGTTCTCGCCTTGTTGAAGGCCAAGGCCAGCGAGATCGTCGATATGCCGCTCGCCTTTCCGGTCGCGGCCGAATTGAACCGGGGCGGGCTGCGCAAGCGCAGCGTCCGCAGCTATATCATCTTCTATCACGTCCGCAGCCAAGCCGTTCGGATCGCCCGGTTCGTTCACGCTCGACGCGATTATGCCGCCATGTTCAGGAAATCATGACCTTCCCCCGCCGCACCTTCGCGATCATCTCCCACCCCGACGCCGGCAAGACGACGCTGACGGAGAAGCTGCTCTACGTCGGCGGCGCCATCCATCTCGCCGGTGAGGTCAAGGCGCGCGGGCAGACGCGGCGAGCGCGGTCGGACTGGATGAAGATTGAGCAGCAGCGCGGCATCTCCGTGACGTCGTCGGTGATGACGTTCGAGAAGGACGGCATCACCTTCAACCTGCTCGACACGCCGGGGCACGAGGATTTCAGCGAGGACACCTACCGCACGCTGACCGCGGTCGATTCCGCGGTGATGGTGATCGACGCCGCGCGCGGGATCGAGGCGCAGACGCGCAAGCTGTTCGAGGTGTGCCGGCTTCGGTCGGTGCCGATCATCACCTTCGTCAACAAGGTCGACCGCGAGGGGCGCGGGGTGTTCGAGCTGCTCGACGAGATCGCCGACATCCTCCAGCTCGACGTCTGCCCGATGTCGTGGCCGATCGGCATGGGCGGCGAGTTCCAGGGCGTGCTCGACCTCACCACCAACCGCATCAGCCGCCCCGAAGGCGACAGCCGCACGTTCCAGGGCAAGGTCGAGGCCGACCCCGTCCTGCCGCCCGCGATCATCGAGGAGATCGAGCTGGCACAGGCCGGCTATGCCACGTTCGACGCCGAGGCGTATCGCGCCGGCGACCTGACCCCGGTTTATTTCGGCTCGGCGCTCAAGGACTTCGGCGTCGCCGAGCTGATCGCCGCGCTCGCCGATTATGCGCCGCCGCCCCGCCCCCAGCCCGCCGAGCCCGCGCCGGTGTCGCCCGACCAGCCCGACGTCACCGGCTTCGTGTTCAAGGTGCAGGCGAACATGGACCCCAACCACCGCGACCGCATCGCCTTCATGCGGTTGTGCTCGGGCGTCTTCAAACGCGGCATGAAGCTGACGCCGTCAGGTTCGGGCAAGCCGATCGCGGTCCATTCGCCGATCCTGTTCTTCGCCCAGACGCGCGAGGTGGCGGACGAAGCCTATCCCGGCGACATCATCGGCATCCCCAACCACGGCGCGCTGCGCGTCGGCGACACGCTGGCGGAGAAGCCCGGGGTGCGCTTCACCGGCCTGCCCAATTTTGCGCCCGAGATCCTGCGCCGCGTCGTGCTCAAGGATTTCACCAAGACCAAGCAGCTCCGCAAGGCGCTCGACGACATGGCCGAGGAGGGGGTGACGCAGGTCTTCTATCCCGAGATCGGCTCGAACTGGATCATCGGCGTCGTCGGCCAGCTCCAGTTGGACGTCCTCCTCAGCCGTCTCGACGCCGAGTACAAGGTCGCGGCCGGGCTGGAGCCCGCGCCGTTCGACACCGCGCGCTGGGTGTCGGCGGCGGACCCGGCCGAGCTGAAGGCCTTCCTCGACCATAACAAGAGCGCGATGGCGAAGGACCGCGACGGCGCGCCGGTGTTCCTGGCGAAGTCGAGCTGGGAGGTGAATTACGTGCAGGAGCGCTACCCGAAGGTCCGGTTCGCGGCGACGAAGGAGCGGTGACCCCCCTCCCGCAAGGAGAGGGGATCGCGTCAGAAACGTAACCCGACGGTCCCCGTCCATGTCCGGGGATCGCCGTAATAGGCCGTCTGGATATTGCCGACGCTGGAGAACTCCTGCGCGTCGGTCAGATAGACCGACTTGGTCAGGTTCTTGACGCCGCCGCGCACGTAGAAATGCCCGCCCGGCAGGTCGTATTGCGCGAAGGCGTTGACGAGCATGTAGCCGTCCTCCTTCAGATTGTCGCGGTTGTCGACCGACAGATAATGCTTGTCGACGAAGCGCAGGTCGCCCCCCAGCGTCAGCGAGCCGCCGCCGACCGGGATGGCGTAGTCGGACCCGAGCGAGAAGGTGATCGGCGGCGTGAAGGCGGGCTTGCAGGTGATCTGATTGCCCGTCGGATTGCAGGAGAACGCCGGCGCGCGGCGCGCGTCGTCGAAGCGACGGTATTTGGCGTTGAGGTAGCCGAAGGTCGACCGGATCGTCCATTCGCGCGTCGGCTTGACGTTCATCTCCGCCTCGATGCCCCAGATGCGGAGCTTGCCGGCGTTGACGACCGGGAACGAGCCGCCGGCGATCCCCGTCGTGCCGCCGCCGACGCGGGCCTGGAAGTTGGTATAATCGGAATAGAAGGCGTCGCCCGACAATTGCACGCGGTTGCCCAGGAAATTGCCCTTGGCCCCTGCCTCATAGGTCCAGACCGTCTCGGGCTGGAAGTACGGCACGACCACGGTCGCGCCGTTGACCACCTGCGTCACGTCGCCGAGCCCGTTGACGCGGCCGTTGAACCCGCCCGACTTGAAGCCCCGCGCCGCCGAGGCATAGAGCAACGTGTCGCGGGTCGGCTTGAATGACAGCGTCGCGGACGGCGTCCAGGCGTGGAAGGTCGCGTCGTCGTCGGTGTTGAACGGCGCGGGCAGGCTGTTCGGGAAGATGAACGGCGCCGACAACGCGCCGCCGGCCAGCTGCGTCTGCGTGGTGCGGAAATAGCGCTTCTTGTCCTCGGTATAGCGCAGGCCGCCGGTGACCGAGAGCTGGCCGGTCAGGTCGTAGGTGAGCTGCCCGAACGCGGCATAGCTCTGCGTCCGCTGGCGGTCGTCGATAAAGCGGGTGAAGGTCAGCGGCACGCGGACGGTCGGCGTCGCCTGGAGCTGGAGATAATTGTCGTCGTACGATTCCTGGTGCGACGCGACGTGCTCGTCGAGGTAATAGAGCCCGGCGACCGCGTTCAGCGGGCCGCGATCGTATTTGAGCTGCAGTTCCTGGCTCCATTGCTTCTGCACCACGCCGACGAAGGCGTCCGCGAGCTCGAGTTCGGTCGCGTCGAAATCGATGTAATAGTTCGGCCGCAGGTGCCGCGCGGCGGTGATCGAGGTCACCGAAAAGCCGCCGCCGAGGTCGTAATTGACGGTCAGCGACAGGCCGTAATGATCGAGCCGCTGCCCTGCCCCGGCGCGAGACTGGTCGAGGCGCGATAATGATAGGGCCCATAGGGATAGGCGTTCTTCACCACCGGCACGGCGATCGGCACGAAGGCAGCGTTGTACAGCACGTTGGTGAGCGGGGCGGTGGCATAGCCCAGCGTCGGACGCGTGCGCTGGCGGGTATAGTCGCCCGACATGATCAGCTCGAGCCGGTCGGTCGGCGTCGCGCGCAGGATGACCCGCCCGGCCTGGGTGTTGCGATCATTGTAATCGCGCCCGGTCAGCGGGTCGATCACGGTGCCGTCGCGCTTGTCGTAGACGCCGGCGACGCTGATCGCGAGCTTGTCCTCGATCAGCGGCACCGAGACATAGGCGTTGCCGAGCAACTGGTCGTAGCTGCCATAAGTGAAATTGGCGAGCACCCGGGCGGAGGTGACGTCGGGCTTGCGGCTGACGACATTGACCGCGCCGCCGATCGTGTTCTTGCCATAGAGCGTGCCCTGCGGCCCGCGCAGTACCTCGATGTGGTCGACATCGAACAGGTTGAACAGCGCGCCCTGGATGCGGCTGAAATAGACGCCATCCACATAGACGCCGACGGCGGGGTCGAAGGTCTGGAGCGCGTCGGGCTGGCCGATGCCGCGAATGAAGATGTTGGCGTTGGAGGTCGAGCCGCGGCCCTGGACCAGGTTGACGTTCGGGATCGCGCCCTGGATGCCCGACAGATCGACCGCCTGCAGCTTGGCGATCGATTCGCCCGAGATCGCGGTCACCGCGATCGGCACGTCGACCAGCCGCTCCTCGCGCTTGCGGGCGACGACGACCACATCGTTCTGCGTGGCGTCGGACGCCTGCGGATCCGCGACCTGCGGGTCGGCGGCGGTCACCGTCTGCGCATGGGCCGGCAGCGCCAGCAGCGAAGCGCCGATCAGCAGCGCGCGAATGGTCGATCGCATCATCTATCCTCCCCTTGGCACACCCATGCTGGCGGGTTGTGCGCGTTATCGGACAGCCTATACTGAAAGTTGAACCGGGTTTCAACTTCGGTTCGGCGGGGGATGTGGGAAAATGGTGGGCAGCGAGGCGGTGGCGAGCGTCGACAAGGTGCCGCGAACGGAGCGCGGGCGGCGGACGCGGCGCGCGCTGCTCGACGCGGCGGCGATCGAGTTCGGCGAGAACGGCTTTCACACCGCCTCGATCAGCGGCATCACGCGGCGCGCGGGGGCGGCGCTGGGCAGCTTCTACACCTATTTCGACAGCAAGGACGCGATCTTCCGCGCGCTCGTCAGCGACATGAGCGAGCGCGTCCGCGATCATGTCGCCCCGGCGGTCAGGGCCGCCCCCGACGGCGTCGCGGCCGAGCAGGCGGGGCTGGAGAGTTTCCTGACCTTCGTGCGCGGACACAAGGAGATCTACCGGATCATCGACGAAGCCGAGTTCGTCGATCCGGCGAGCTTCCGCCGCCATTACGCGACCACCGCCGACCGCATCGGCCAGCGGCTGGGCGAGGCGGCGGCGCGCGGCGAGGTGCGCGACGACGTCGAGGAGGTCCACGCCTGGGCGCTGATGGGGATGAACGTGTTCCTGGGGCTGCGCTTCGGCGTGTGGGAGGATGATCGGCCGGCGGGGGACATCGCGGGCGTGGTCGCGGACTTCCTGCGGCGGGGGTTGAGCCCGTAAAGTCCTCCCCGGGACGGGGAGGATTACGGAGCGTCGTCCGCCAGCGCTCCGGCCAGCAGTTCGCGGATCGCGCGCAGCGCCGCGAAGGGATCGGACGGCACCTCCCCGCCCCTGCCGCTCGCCAGCAGTTGCTGGACGCCGCGCACCGTATAGCCGTCACGGTTGAGCGCCTGGTCGATGCGGCGGACCAGCGCGACATCCTCGGGCCGGTAATAGCGCCGGTTGCCGGCGCGGGTCAGCGGGCGGAGCTGTGGGAAGCGCGTTTCCCAATAGCGCAGGATATGCTGCGGCAGGCCGGTATCGCGCGACAATTCGCCGATCGTCCGGAACGCGCCCTGTGCCTTGGCGCTTTCCGTCATTGAGATCAGCCGGCCGCCACGATGCGTTCGCGCATCATCTGGCTGGCGCGGAAGGTAAGCACGCGGCGTGGCGCGATGGGCACCTCGACGCCGGTCTTGGGATTGCGGCCGACGCGCTCGCCCTTGTCGCGCAGCACGAAGGTGCCGAAGCCGGAGATCTTGACGTTCTCGCCACGGCTCAGCGACTCGCACATTTCGGTCAGGATCTGCTCGACGATCTTGGCCGAGTCGGCACGGCTCAGCCCCACCTCGCGGTGCAGCGTTTCCGCCAGATCAGCGCGAGTGAGAGTCCCCACGGTCGTCATCAACAAGGCCTCGGTCCCCCTTCCCCAATCCTGCCCTTAACCCATGTTCAAGCGGACGAAAAGCGATTCACCGACGTCTGCCTAAAAACGGACGACGGCCGCTCCCCAGGTGAAGCCGCCGCCCATCGCTTCGAGCACGATGAGCTGCCCCGGCTTGATGCGGCCGTCGCGGACGCCGGTGTCGAGCGCGAGCGGCACCGACGCCGCCGACGTGTTGGCGTGCCGGTCGACCGTCACGATCACCTTGCCCGCCAGCAATCCCAGCTTGCGGGCGGTCGCGTCGAGGATGCGGGCATTCGCCTGGTGCGGCACGACCCAGTCGACCGCGTCGCTCGGCAAGTCGGCGAGGCGCAGCACCTCGTCCATCACCGCCGCGAGATTGGTGACCGCGTGGCGGAACACCTCGCGGCCCTTCATGCGCAGCTTGCCGACGGTGCCGGTGGTCGACGGACCGCCATCGACGTATAGCAAGTCGTTGTGGCGGCCGTCGGCGTGGAGCCGCGTCGCGAGGATGCCGCGGCCGCCGTCGTCGGCGGTCTCCCGCGCCTCCAGCACGATCGCGCCGGCGCCGTCGCCGAACAGGACGCAGGTCGCGCGGTCCTCCCAGTCGAGGATGCGGCTGAAGGTCTCCGCGCCGATCACCAGCGCGCGCTGGTGCGCGCCGACGCGCAGCATCGCGTCGGCGACCTGGACCGCATAGAGGAAGCCCGAGCACACCGCCGCGACATCGAAGGCGACGCAATCGGGGATGCCCAGCATCGCCTGGACCTTGGTGGCGGTGGCCGGAAAGGTCTGGTCCGGCGTCGCGGTCGCGAGCACGATCAGGTCGATGTCGGTGGCGGGCACGCCGGCCGCGGCAAGCGCCGCTCGCGAGGCGTCGGCGGCGAGCGTCGCGGTGGTCTCGCCGGGGCCGGCGATGTGGCGGAAACGGATGCCGGTACGCTCGACGATCCATTCGTCCGACGTGTCGACCTCCCGCGCGAGCTCGGCGTTCGACACGCGGCGGACGGGGAGCGCCGAGCCGGTGCCGGTGATGACCGACCGCCTCATGCGGGCGCGCCCTGGAAGTGCCCCAGATCCTCCGCGATGCGCCGCGTCAGGTCGGCCTGGACCATCCGCGCGGCATTGCCGATCGCGGTCGCGACGCCGCCGGCGGTGGCGCTGCCGTGGCTCTTCACGACGATGCCGTTGAGGCCGAGGAAGACAGCGCCATTGTGGTTGTTGGGGTCGAGATGCTCGCGCAGCAGCTCGGTGGCGGGACGCGAGATCAGGAAGCCGATCTTCGAGCGCACCGACGAGGTGAAGGCACGGCGCAGCAGGTCGGCGACGAAGCGCGCGGTGCCCTCGACGGTCTTGAGCGCGATATTGCCCGCGAAGCCGTCGCACACGATCACGTCGTGGTCGCCGCGCGCCAGCTTGTCGCCCTCGACGAAGCCGGTGAAGGTCATCGGCAGCCTGGCGTCGCGCAGCATTCCCGCCGCCTCGCGGATTTCGTCTGTGCCCTTCTGATCCTCCGATCCGATGTTGAGCAGCGCGACGCGGGGGCTGTCGAGGTCGAAGATGATGCGGGCATAGGCCGCGCCCATCACCGCGAACTGGACGAGGTTGCGCGCGTCGCATTCGGTGTTCGCGCCGAGATCGAGCATGACGACATCATTGTCGCCGAGCGTCGGCAGCGGCGCGGCGAGCGCGGGGCGATCGATGCCGGGCAAGGTGCGCAGCGCGAGCTTGGCCATCGCCATCATCGCGCCGGTGTTGCCCGCCGAGACCGCGGCGCCGGCGCGACCCTGCTTCACCAGGTCGATGGCGATGCCCATCGAGGTGCGCTTGGCGCGGCGCAGCGCCTGGCCGGGCTTGTCGCTGCCGCCGATCACCTCGGGCGCGTGAACGACCTCCGAATGCGCCGACAGGTTCGGGTGCTTCTTGAGCCCCTCGACGATGCCCGCCTCGTCGCCGACGAGGAGGAAGCGCATCTCCCCCCCTGAACTTTCGGCGTGCCGGCGGCGCGCCTGCGCGACTCCGGCGAGCATGACCGCCAGCCCCTCGTCGCCGCCCATCGCGTCGACGGCGATCGTGGACTGATCGGACATTCGCGAAGGAAATCCCGTAAGGGCGGGCGTCAGCCCTCGACCGAGACGATCTCGCGGCCGTTATAATGGCCGCAGGCGGAACACAGGTTGTGCGGGCGCTTGAGCTCGCCGCAATTCGGGCATTCCTGGAACGCCGCAACCGACAGCGAATCGTGCGCGCGGCGCATACCGCGGCGGGAGGGCGAAGTCTTTCTCTTGGGGACGGCCATTTCGGCGCCTTTTCGTAAGCAGTTCGTATGGGTGCGTTAGGCCGCAAAGCCCCGCTCGGCAACCGGCTGCCCGGCCGCGCGAACGGGGACCAATGGCCGGACGCAACGCGAAGCGCGCGCCTATAGCCGATCCGGCGCGCGTTGCAAGCGGGCGCGGCCGGTGCCACGGTCGCGGTTCACGACGGGGAGAGACGAATATGCTCATCATGCTGCCGAAAGTATCGCTGGTGCTGGCGGGCGCGCTCGCGCTGCTGAACCTGTGGCTCAGCTTCCGCGTCGGCAAGGTGCGGGGCACGGAAAAGGTGTCGGTCGGCGACGGCGGCAACGAGCGCGTCATCCGCCGGATGCGCGCTCACGCCAATTTCGTGGAGAACGCCTGGGCGGTGCTGGCGCTGGTCCTCGTCATCGAACTGAGCCTCGGCACCTCGGTGTGGCTATGGGCGGCGGCGGCGCTGTTCGTGCTGGCGCGGATCGGCCATGGCCTCGGCATGGACGGCTGGATGCCCGGCCGGATGGGCGGGACGATGATTACCATGGCGCTGCAACTGGTGCTGGGGATCTGGGCAATCGCCATCCCGCTGACCTTCCACGCACCGTCCGAAGTGCCCGCCACCGAAGCCGTGCCGGCGCAAGGGTGAAACGTTTCCTGCCGCTCATCGCGCTGCTGCTCGGCGCGAACCCGTCCCAGACGATCTCGCCAGCGCGGATGAGCGCCGACGTCAAGGTGCTTGCCTCCGACGCGTTCGAGGGCCGCGCGCCGGGGACGGCGGGGGAGGCGAAGACCGTCGCGTGGCTGATCGCTCGGCTCAAGGCGGCGGGCGTTGAGCCGGGCGGCCCCGGCGGCGCATGGACGCAGGTCGTGCCGCTGATCCGCACCCAGCTCGGGGCCGGCGCCATCAGTGCCGGCGGGACGGCGTGGACGCAGGGGCGCGAGGTCTATGTCAGCACGGTGCGCGACGCGGCGCGGGTGAGGCTCGACGCGCTGCCGATGGTCTTCGTCGGCTATGGCGTCCACGCCCCCGAGCGCGGCTGGGACGACTTCAAAGGCATCAACCTGCACGGCAAGGTCGCGATGTTCCTGGTCAACGACCCCGATTTCGACGCGGTGGCGGGCGAGCCTGTCGCGGGCAGGTTCGGCGGAAGGCGGATGACCTATTATGGCCGCTGGACCTACAAGTTCGAGGAGGCGGCCAGGCGCGGCGCGGCGGCGGCGCTGATCGTTCACGACACGCCAGGCGCGGGCTATGGCTGGGCGACGGTGACCGCGCCGGCGGGCGAGAATTACGATGTCGTCCGCGCGGCGGGCGACACGCGCGTCGCGTTGCAGGGCTGGATCGAGGGCGGCGCGGCGGCGGCCTTGTTCCGGCGTGCCGGGCTCGACCTCGCCGCCGAGCGGGTGCGGGCGCGGCGGGCGGATTTCACGCCGGTCGAGCTGAAGGGGCAGGCCTTTTCCGCCGACCTGCCGGTGACGGTCGAGCACAAGCAGAGCCGCAACGTGCTGGCGCGGCTGCCCGGGCGGACGCGGCCGGGCGAGACGGTGGTGATCGGCGCGCATTGGGACGCCTATGGCATCGGGCCGGCGGATGCGCGGGGCCAGACGATCCGGCGCGGCGCGAACGACGATGGCCTGGGCGTGGCGGCGACGCTGGCGCTGGCGCGCGCGTTCGCGCAGGGCAAGCGGCCGGCGCGGAGCCTCGTCTTCGCCTTCTGGACGGGCGAGGAGCGCGGGCTGCTCGGCAGCGAATATTATGCGCAGCATCCGGCCTATCCGGCGGCGACCACGGTCGCGAACCTGACCTTCGACATCCTCAACACCGCCGGGCCGGCGCGCGACGTGATGCTGGTAGGGAACGGCCAGAACGACCTGGAAGACCGTCTCGCTACCGCCGCGAGGGCGCAGGGGCGCGTCGTGACGCCCGAGGCGCTGCCCGAGCGCGGGCTGTTCTATCGCGCCGACCATTTCTCGCTCGCCCGGCGCGGCGTGCCGACGCTGCTGCTGATGGCGATCAGCGGCGCGCCCGACCTGGTCGCGGGCGGCCGGACAGCGGGCCAGGCATGGCTCGACGCCTATATGCGCTGCTACCACCAGACCTGCGACAGCTGGTCGCCCGACTGGGATCTGCGCGGCGCGGCGCAGGACGTGGCGCTGTTCCGGTCGGTGGCCGGCGAGCTGGCGGAGGGGCACGACTGGCCGGCGTGGCGCGACGGGAGCGAGTTCGCGGGGATTCGCGCGGCGACGGCAGCGGCGCGGCACTGAGCGGACGCGCGGAAGTTGAGGCTAAGTTGAGGCATGATCGCTTCGTCGCGCCGGCGCGAAAGTTCACAAAGATCGCACCATTTCGCGTTTTCGCGCGGGTGGGTGGACGGGCCGGGCCGGTCGACGGTGAGAAAGAGCAGTTCACCGTCTGACAGAGGGCGATCGTGTAGGACAGGATAATCAAACGGAGGCCCGCTGGCGACTCGCCACCATCCCGCGCCGATGATAAATAACCGCCATGCACCAGATGACCCGGCTCGTCGCGGCACCCGCCGACGGCTTCAAGGCGCGCTTCACCACGCAGGAATTTCTGCGCATGTGTGACGCCGGTGCGTTCGAGGACTGGAAAATCGAGCTGGTCGACGGAGAACTCGAGCGGATGCAGCTCCCGCAGAACAATCATGCGATGCGTCAGGCGCAGCTCGTCTTCGTCCTAGCCCGAGTGCTCGATATCGAACTCATCCGCGGCGAGGTCGGGATTGACCTGGGAAGTGATACGCTGCTCGGCTGTGACGCGGCGGTATTGCGCCAAGCCGTCGTTGGTAATCGGCGACTGCAGCCCAACGATCTGCTGCTGGTCATAGAGGTTTCCGAGACCACGCTCAGCCGCGATCTGGGAATGAAACGCCGTAAATATGCCGAGGCCGATATTCCCTTTTACTGGGTGATCGACGGCACGCGCTCGGTCGTCCACGTTCACGCCGAGCCGGTGGACGGCGACTATGCCGACATCCATACGGTCAGGTTCGGCCAGCCGCTCGCCGTGCCTGGCACCGGGGCGACGATCACGCTGTCGTGATCGCGCGCCCGACTCTTGGGGTGGCCGCCGGCCTCGCCCTGCTGGCAGCCTGCTCGCCCGCACCCACACCGCCACGCGATGACGGCAACAAGGTAGAAGTGCCGGCCTCGGAGCCGATGCCCGGTCCCGTCCCGTCCCGACATCGACGCGGGGTACCGCGATCCCGTCCTGCCGGCCCGCCTACCCCGCCGCATTTGCCGAGTGCGAGTTTCTGGGCCGCTGGCGTGGAGTGGAGGGAATGTACCTGCTCATCAGCAAGGCCGACCGATCGGGCCGTTACCGGCTGGAGATGCAGTGGGACCTCGACCACAAGGGCGCGTTCGACGCGGATGCCGTTGGTGAACCGGCAGCACCCGGTCTGGTGTTCACGCGCGAGGGCAAGGAAATGACGCTACGCCAAACCGACGGCGACGCAACTGGGCTGAAATATTTGGCCGGCAAGAGGAACTGCCTGACCGTCGCGCCGGGCGAGGGCTATTGCCGTGACTGAACCCCACGTCGGGCGTATGGCGTATGTTCTAGGCTTGGCGGGATTGCTACCGCAGGTCGCGGCAACGGCGGCGATTGGCGCGACACGGTGGCTTCCGGGCGCGCCCGATGATCCCGGCGTCCCGATCGCTATTGCCGCAACGTATCCGCTGGTAATCCTCAGCTTCCTAGGCGGCATATGGTGGGGCCTGGCGATGCGGCGCGAATCACGTCAAGGGCGACTGGCGGCGCTGGCGGTAGTGCCCAGCCTGATTGCGATGGCACTCTTGGGCTTGCTCAGCGTGGTTTCCTTCGGATGGGGGCTGGTGGCGATCGGTTGCGCGGTGATGCTGACGCTGCCGGTAGACCGCCACCTGGTCACCACGGTGACGCGCCGGAGGGCTGGATCAAACTGCGCGTGCCGCTCTCGCTGGGGCTAGGCACCCTTACGATCCTGGCCGGGGCTATGATCGGCAGCCCCGTCGTGCGCTATTAAGCCGCCAGCCGCAGCTCCATCCGGCTCCAGATCTCGCTGAGCGCGCCGACCAGCTCCGTCATCATGCCCTCGTCATGCGCCGGCCCCGGGGTGAAGCGCAGCCGCTCGGCCCCGCGCGGGACGGTCGGGTAATTGATCGGCTGGACGTAGATGCCGTATTCGGCGAGCAGAATGTCGCTGATCCGCTTGGCCTTGACCGGGTCGCCGACCATCAGCGGCACGATGTGCGTTTCGCCCGGCATCACCGGCAGGCCGGCGTCGGCCATCAGCGCCTTCAGCCGCGCCGCCGCCGCCTGCTGCGCCTCGCGCTCGACCGACGACGCCTTCAGGTGCCGGACGCTCGCCAGCACGCCCGCGACCAGCACCGGCGACAGTGACGTCGTGAAGATGAATCCCGGCGCATAGCTGCGGATGACGTCGACGATCGTCCGGTCGGCGGCGATGTAACCGCCCATCACCCCGAACGCCTTGCCGAGCGTGCCCTCGATGACGGTGATGCGATGCGCCTGCGCATCGCGCTCGGAGATGCCGCCGCCGCGCGGGCCGTACATGCCCACTGCATGGACCTCATCGCAATAGGTCAGCGCATTGTAGCGATCGGCGAGGTCGCAGAGCGCCGCGACCGGCGCGATGTCGCCCTCCATCGAATAGACGCTCTCGAACGCGATCAGCTTGGGGACCGCCGGGTCCTCGGCGGCGAGGAGCTGTTCAAGATGCTCGAGGTCGTTGTGCCGGAAGATCCGCTTCTCGCAGCCCGCGCTGCGGATGCCGGCGATCATCGAGGCGTGATTGAGTTCGTCGGAGTAGATGACGATGCCCGGCAGCACCTTGGCGAGCGTCGACAGCGTCGCCTCGTTCGAGACATAGCCGCTGGTGAATAGCAACGCGGCTTGCTTGCCGTGGAGATCGGCGAGCTCGTCCTCCAGGTCGATATGGTAATGCGTATTGCCACCGATGTTGCGCGTGCCACCGCTGCCGGCGCCGACGTCGTGCAGCGCCTCCTCCATCGCCGCGATCACCTTGGGATGCTGGCCCATCGCGAGATAGTCGTTCGAGCACCACACCGTGATCGGCTTCGGCCCGTTATGCCCGGCGAAGCAGCGCGCGGTCGGGTACGCCCCCTTGTTGCGCAGGATGTCGATGAAGACGCGATAGCGCCCCTCGGCATGGAGGCGGTCGATCGCCTGGTTGAAGACGCGGGTATAATCGACCGGCTGGGGGTCCACGGCGGACATGCTCATGGCGCGGGCGCTTAGCGGCAACGGCGGCGTTTTTCCAGCGGTTACCGTTGATCCATTCATATGGATGCTGTGCCGGCTGGTTCAGCACGCTGAACCAGAATCAAAAAAGCCTTCCGCCGTCGGGCACCGGCTGCGACGGCGACACCAGCACGACGTGCCCGTCGGCGTCGGGAAAGCCGAGCGTCAGCACCTCCGACATCATCGGGCCGATCTGGCGCGGCGGGAAGTTCACGACCGCCGCGACCTGTCGCCCGACCAGTTCTTCCAGCGTGTACCGCCCGGTGATCTGCGCCGACGACTGCTTGCGCCCGATCACGGGGCCGAAGTCGATCGTCAGCCGGAAGGCGGGCTTGCGCGCCTCGGGGAAGGGCAGCGCCGCGACGATCGTGCCGACGCGGATGTCGACCGCGAGGAAGGCGGTGAAGTCGATCCGGTCGGCGACCGGCGCGGCGGGGTCGTGGGTGACGTGCATCGCGCCGGTGTGCCACGCCGGCCACGGGCGGCAAAGCCTATAGCGGCTCGAGTCGGTGTAGGCCCCAGCGGGCCAGCGCCGGGGCGAGCGCCCGCTCGCGATCGCCGAGCGCGGTGAACACCGCGATGCCGGGCGACGGCGAGTCGGGCCAGTCCTCGCCCGCGGTCAGGAACGCGATGCGCCGCGCGATCCCGGGGCCGCCATCGACCAAGGCGATGCCGGGCAGCGCGGTCGCCAGCTCCTCGGCCAGCAGCGGGAAATGCGTGCAGGCGAGCACGATCGTGTCGAGCCCCGGCGTGGCCGCGAGCGGGGCGACCGCCGCGCGCACGGCGGCGGGGTCGACGCGCTCGCCCGCCAACTTCGCCTCCGCCAGTTCGACCAGCGCCGCCGTGCCGTGCCGGACCACCGTGCAATCGCCGGCGAAGCGCGCCGCGAGGTCGTCGACATAGGGCTGGCGCACCGTCGCCTCGGTGCCGAGCACGCCGATGACGCGGCTGCGGCTCGCCGCCGCCGCCGGCTTGATCGCGGGCACAGTGCCGACCACGGGCAGGTCGAGCGCCGCGCGCACCACCGGCAGCGCGATGGTCGATGCGGTGTTGCACGCGATCACGACCAGCCGGGGGCGATAGCGTTCGACCAGCCGCCCGAGCAGCGCGGGCACCCGCGCGGCGATCTCCGCCTCGGTGCGGATGCCATAGGGAAAGCCCGCCGAATCGGCGGCATAGACGATCGGCGCGGCGGGAATCAGCGCCCGCGTCGGCGCCACCACCGACAGTCCGCCGACGCCCGAATCGAAGAACAGCAGCGGCCGCGCGTCGGTCATCGACCGCGCTCTAGTGCGGCGCGGCCGGGCTGCCAAACTTGATGCAGATCAGGTGAAATCCGGCGGCAACCATTGTATATGTGGAAACAAGAGGGGTGGGATTGCACACGCAGGTTCTCTGGGTCGCGCCGGTGATGGCGCTGGTGGTCAGCTATCTGCTGGGGTCGATCCCGTTCGGGGTGCTGCTGACGCGCGCCGGCGGCGCAGGCGACCTGCGCGCGATCGGCTCGGGCAATATCGGCGCGACCAACGTGCTGCGCACCGGCCGCACGGGATTGGCGGCGGCGACGCTACTGCTCGACGCGGCCAAGGGCGCGGCGGCGGTGCTGATCGCCGCGCGATTCTGGCCCGGCAACGAAGCGCTGGCGGCGGCGGGCGCGTTCCTGGGGCATTGCTATCCGGTCTGGCTGCGCTTTCGCGGCGGCAAGGGCGTGGCGACGCTGCTGGGCGTGGCGCTGGCGCTGAGCTGGCCGGTGGGGCTGGTCTATGCGGGCGTCTGGCTCGCGATGCTGGCGCTGCTGCGCATGTCGTCGCTGGCGGGGATGACGGCGGCGCTTTCCGCCCCGCTGACGGCGGCGCTGGTCAGCCGCTTCGACCTCGTGATCCTCCTCCTGTCGCTCGCGCTCATCCTGATCTGGAAGCACGGCGAGAATATCGAGCGGCTGCTCGCGGGGACCGAGCCGCGCATCGGGGACAAGCCGAGCGGCGACGCGTGAGCGGCAATGCGGGCGCGAAGCTCCGTCTGCTTCGCACGCCAGGCATCGGCCCGGTCACCTGGCGGCAGCTTCTCGCGCGATTCGGTAGCGCGGACGCGGCGATCGAGGCGCTGCCCCAGCTTGCCCGACGCGGCGGGGGCGAGCCGCCGCGCGTGCCGGAAGCAACGCAGGTCGAGCGCGAGCTGGCGACGATCGCGCGGCTCGGCGCGCGGCTGCTGTTCCTCGACGATCCCGGTTATCCGCCGCTGCTCGCCGAGCTCGACAACGCCCCGCCGGCGCTGATCGTGCGCGGCGATCTCGCGCTGCTGCAGCGCCCGGCGGTCGCGGTCGTCGGCGCGCGCAACGCCTCGGCGGCGGCGTGCCGCTTCGCGCGCCAGCTCGCCTTCGAGCTGGCCGACGCGGGCGCGACGGTGGTATCGGGGCTGGCGCGCGGCATCGACACCGCCGCCCATGTCGGCAGCCTGCCCGCCACCGTCGCGGTCATCGCCGGCGGTATCGACGTCGTCTTCCCGCCGGAGAATGCCGAGCTGCAGGAGCGGGTCGCGCGCGAGGGCCTGCTCGTCGCCGAGCAACCGCCGGGCACCGAGCCCCGCGCGCGGCACTTCCCCTACCGCAACCGCATCATCGCCGGGCTGGCGCAGGGGACGGTGGTGGTCGAGGCCGCGCCGAGGTCCGGCTCGCTCATCACCGCGCGGCTGGCGGCGGAGGCGGGGCGCGAGGTGATGGCGGTCCCCGGCTCGCCGCTCGACCCGCGCGCGCAGGGGTGCAATTTGCTGATCCGCGAGGGCGCGACGCTGGTCCAGAACGCCGCCGACGTGATGGAGCTGCTCCGCCCGATCGACCCGCGCGCGGTGCGGGCGCCGGTGGCACGGTTCGAAGCATCGCCGCCCGAAGACGCCAGCGACACCGACCGCCGGACGATCACGGGCCTGCTCGGCCCCGTCCCCGTCGGCGTCGACGAACTCATCCGGCAATCAGGGTTGGCCCCCGCCGTGGTGCAGACGGTGCTGCTGGAACTGGAACTCGGCGGTCGGCTGGAGCGGCACGCCGGGGGGCGGGCGAGCCTAGTGTGAACATTTACGCGAACAGGCGTCCAATATCCTGACCGCGAAAGATCACGTGCAAGACAACGACCTGGCGGCCAGATACGACATAAGCGATAGTAGCTTTGCGCGGAATACTTATGGTCCGCAAGCCGGGCCTCAGATCGTCTCTCGGTGTGCCGCGATGAGGAAACAAGGCGAGTGTCGAGAAATGCGACTCGATCAAGTTCATATAGTTTGTCGCAACAGCGATACCGGCTTCGGAAGCAAGATAGTCTCGCTTCTCAGCCAGGTCACGCAGTACGTCCTCGCTGAGAACGACCTTGAAGTCGATCACCGACCGCCGCGGCCTGTGCTCCTGAGTTGAGCCATGGCTTCGTCCAGCGGTATCACATCCTCCGGATTGGCCCGCCAACGATCATAAGCGGCACAAATCTTCGCCTCGGTTGCCTTGTCCACGTCATGGGGCGAGGGACCACCGACGCCGAACGCGTGCACCGCCGCCAGCATTAGGGCGTCGAGGTCGGTGAACTCGCCGGTCGCGACCCAGCCGCGCATCTCGTCCGCCACCGCCGCGGGGAAGGAAATGGTGAGATGCTCGACAGCGCCCATCCGACCATCATAACTCCAGCCCGCCACCCACGCAACGCCGCTTGACGCCCTCGCCCTGCCCCCGCCACCCTCGCGCGTACACGTAAGGACGCCGTCACACCCATGCAGCTCGTCATCGTCGAATCGCCCGCCAAGGCGAAGACCATCGAGAAATATCTCGGTTCGGACTACCGCGTCCTCGCCTCCTACGGCCATGTCCGCGACCTGCCGCCCAGGGACGGGTCGGTAAACCCCGACGCGGGCTTCGCGATGGAATGGGAGAATTACGCCGACAAGGCCAAGCAGCTCCGCGCGATCACGGACCTGTCGAAGACCGCCGACCGGCTGATCCTCGCGACCGACCCCGACCGCGAGGGCGAGGCGATCTCGTGGCACGTCCAGGAGGTGCTGCGGGGCCGCAAGGCGCTGCCCAAGGACGTGCAGCGGGTCACCTTCAACGCGATCACCAAGCAGGCCGTCACCGACGCGATGAAGGCGCCGCGCGCGCTCGACGAGGATCTGATCGACGCCTACCGCGCCCGGCGCGCGCTCGATTACCTGGTCGGCTTCACGCTCTCCCCCGTGCTGTGGCGCAAGCTGCCCGGCGCGAAATCGGCGGGCCGCGTCCAGTCGGTGGCGCTGCGCCTGATCGTCGAGCGCGAGCGCGAGATCGAGGCGTTTCGCGCCCAGGAATATTGGTCGATTACCGCGTCGCTGGAGCAGGACGGCACGCCGTTCACCGCGCGCCTCGTCCAATGGGATGGCAAGAAGCTCGACCGGCTGGCGATCGGCA
Source organism: uncultured Sphingomonas sp. (assembly GCA_964244185.1). Classification (GTDB taxonomy): domain Bacteria; phylum Pseudomonadota; class Alphaproteobacteria; order Sphingomonadales; family Sphingomonadaceae; genus Sphingomonas. The sequence continues at coordinate 9,948 of CAXTHQ010000014.1, read as the reverse complement.
ACGAGGGCGACGCGCTCCGTGCCAAGGCGGCGGTCGTCGAAGGCCGGTTCGCGGTCGAATCGGTCGAGACCAAGCCCGCGACGCGCAACCCGCCGCCGCCCTTCACCACCTCGACGCTGCAACAGGAGGCGGCGCGCAAGCTCGGCTTCTCCGCCGATCACACGATGCGGATCGCGCAGCAGCTCTACGAGGACGGCGCGATCACCTACATGCGCACCGACGGCGTCCAGATGGACCATAGCGCCATCAGCGCCGCGCGCCTCGCGGTCGCCAACCGCTACGACGCGAGCTACGTGCCGGACAAGCCGCGGCAGTACACCTCCAAGGCCAAGAACGCGCAGGAAGCGCACGAGGCGATCCGGCCGACCGACTTCGGCCGCGACAAGGTCGGCTCGGGCGACCACGCACGCCTCTACGACCTCGTCTGGAAGCGCGCGCTGGCGTCGCAGATGGCGTCGGCGCGGATGGAGCGCACCACCGTCGAGCTGACCGAAGGCACCGGCCGCCACGTGCTGCGCGCGACGGGGCAGGTCGTTCTCTTCCCCGGCTATCTCGCACTCTACGAGGAAGGCCGTGACGATACGGAGGACGAAGATTCGAAGCGCCTCCCCCGGCTGCGCGAAGGCGACGCACCCGCGAAGAAATCGGTCGACGCCGAGCAGCATTTCACCCAGCCGCCGCCGCGCTTTTCGGAAGCGTCGCTGGTCAAGAGGATGGAGGAGCTCGGCATCGGCCGCCCCTCGACCTACGCCTCGATCATCAAGACGTTGAAGGACCGCGAATACGTCCGCCTCGACAAGAGCCGGTTCTGGGCGGAGGAGAGCGGGCGGCTGGTGACGGCGTTCCTGGAGCGCTTCTTTCCGCGCTACGTCGGCTATGATTACACCGCCGAGCTCGAAGAGGAACTCGACGACGTGTCGGGCGGCCGCGCCAAGTGGCAGGCGGTGCTCGACGCCTTCTGGCGCGACTTCAAGCCGCTCACCAGCCAGGTGATGGAACAGCAGCCCTCGGCGATCACCGCCGAGCTGGACGTGTTCCTCGAACCCTACCTCTTCCCCGCCCGCGCCGACGGGGCGGACCCGCGGCTGTGCCCCCATTGCGGGCAGGGCCGGCTGGCGCTGCGCGGCGGCAAGTTCGGCGCGTTCGTCGCCTGCGCCAATTATCCCGACTGCAAATACACCCGCCGCTTCGGCCAGTCGGGCGAGGACGCGGTCGAATCGACCCCCGAGCAGCTCGGCCAGGATCCCGCCACCGGCCTGCCCGTCGAACGCAAGGCGGGGCGGTTCGGCCCGTACATCCAGCTCGGCGAAGGCAAGGACGCTAAGCGCGCCTCGATCCCCAAGGACGCGGGCGAACTGACGCTGGAGCTGGCGCTCAAGCTGCTGTCGCTGCCGCGCCTCGTCGGCGCGCATCCGGAGAGCGGCAAGGAGATCACCGCGGCGATCGGCCGCTATGGCCCTTACCTACTCCACGACGGCAAATATGCGCGGCTGCAATCGACAGCGGAGGTGTTCGAGACCGGCATGAACGCCGCCGTCGTCAAGATCGCCGAGGCGCTGGCGGGCGGCGGCCGGCCGCAGCGTGGGGCCGCACGCGCGCCGCTGAAGGAACTGGGCGACCACCCGCGCACGGGCGAGCCCGTCAAGCTGATGGAAGGGCGGTACGGCGCGTACGTCACCGACGGCACGACCAACGCTACCTTGCCCAAGACCGTCACGCCCGAAGCACTGACACTGGAGGAAGCCGCGCAATTGCTCGACGCGCGCGCGGCGCTGGCCCCGGCGAAGGGGAAGAAGAAGGCCCCGGCGAAGAAGGCGGCCAAGAAGCCGGCGACGAAGAAACCCGCGGCGAAGAACGCGGCGGTCAAGGCATGATGCGTTGCCCGCGCCGGAGCCCCGTTTCGGACAAGCGGGCGCGTCCCGACGACGGGCGGTGTTTGACGCAAGCGCGAATGGTCAGCTAGCCTCCGGGCGGTTCATCCGGGGAAAGCGATGAAAAACTTGGCACGGGCGTTCGTCGGCGCGCTGTTCACGTATATCGTCGCGCCGATCTTGGTGGGATTGTTCACTAACGGCGTGAACGACAAATCGCTCGCGGGCCGCCTTCTCAACGCCATCTACCCGCCTCAGATTAGCGAACGGATCACTCAGCCGGGTCCCGCGCCTTTCCTCCTGCCCACGCCGACACCCACGCCATCGGACGTTGCCGGGGCGCCAGCCGCGAGCGGTGCCATCGCAGCATCCTTGCCGACTGTCCTGACCCGGACGCCCCGGGATGCGCCCGTCGCTGCCAGTATTGCCGGTCCGCTCTCCGTCAACGGAGCGGACTTCCGGCTCTCGCTGTTCCTGACGTCGTCGACTGACGATTTGCCGATCTTTGCCACCGGGGGATATAATCTCGATGGGTGGTCGGCGACGGTGCAGCCAGGCAACATCTCTTGTAGCATCAACATCAACGGTCTCACCGGCTTGACGTCGAGCCAGATCGACCGCTGGACGCAAGACGAGGTACGGATGACGCGGCTTCCGGCAGGCTCGCCCGTCACGGTCGCCGCGGGTTTTCATTGCGACCGGGAGATCGCCGCGGCCCGGTCGGTGAGCTTCACGGCCACGCTTGGCTATGCTGCCACGGAACAGGCGCGCACGGTTCGGTTCTTCGCCAACGACGTGCCGCTGCGAGGCGGCGGCGAGCGTTAGGTCAGGCAGCCCGCCGTTGCGCCCCCGCCAGCCATGCCCGCGCCGCCGCCTGGGCGATCGAAATCTCGCGCGACGACATTTCGTCGGCGACCTCGGAGCGGCAATGCTGCGCCGCTTCCGATCCCGACACCGCCGCCAGGTTGAACCATTTGTGCGCCTCGATCAGATCGATGCCGACCCCCTCGGTGCCCGTCGAATAGCAGATGCCGAGATCGTACAGCGCATCGGCGTCGCCTTGCGCGGCTTCGGCGAGCCGGCTCTCGATCAGGAAGTGCGCGCTCTTGATGCTGCTGCCCATGACCATCTCCACATTGTCGGGAGCTGTCTGGGCCGATTCGCGTCACCAAATGGTTAATGCCGCGATTACCTTGCTGGAGTGCTCAAGCGACGGGCAGATTGTCGATCAGCCTGGTCGTCCCCAGCCGCGCCGCCGCCAGTAGCCGGCGCGGGCGCGTCGCCACCGGCTCGCCCAGCGTCTCGGCATCGGCGAGGTCGAGATAGTCGACCTCGAACCCCGCCCCCGCCAGCGTCGTCCGCGCCCGGCCGAGCGTCGCGGCGGCGTCCTCCCCGTCCCCGATCGCGCGCGCCGCCTCGCCCAGCGCGCGGGGCAGCGCCACCGCCCGCGCCCGTTCGTCGGCATCGAGATAGACGTTGCGCGACGACAGCGCGAGGCCGTCGTCGTCGCGCTCGGTCGGCACGCCGATCACCTCGACGCCGAGATCGAGGTCGACGGCCATCCGCCTGACGACCTGGAGCTGCTGCCAGTCCTTTTCGCCGAAATACGCGCAGTCGGGCCGCACCTGGTTGAACAGCTTGGCGACCACCGTCGCGACGCCGTCGAAATGCCCCGGCCGCGCCGCGCCGTCGAACGGCGCGCTGACCCCCGTCACGCTGACGTTGGTGGCGAAGCCGGCCGGGTACATGATCTCGACGCCGGGCAGCCAGAGCAGGTCGCAGCCGGCCTCGGCCAGCATCGCCGCGTCGGTCGCCTCGCGGCGGGGGTAGCGGCCGAGATCCTCGTGCGCGCCGAACTGCTTCGGATTGACGAAGATCGACGCGACCACCCTTGCGCCGGCGCGGCGCGCGGCGGCGACCAGCGCCATGTGCCCGGCGTGGAGCGCGCCCATCGTCGGGACGAGCGCCACCGGCTCCCCGCCCTGGCGCAGCGCGGCGACGGCGGCGCGCAGCTCATCCAGCTCTCGAACAGTTTGCACGCAACCCCCTCGAACAATCCGGCCGCGCCCCCTATGGATAGCGCCGAGTTAACGCAACCAGGGAGCAATGCGTGCCCAGCGGGCCCGACAATACCCACGTCATCGTCTTCGCCAACGAAAAGGGCGGCACCGGCAAGTCCACGACCGCGGTCCATGTCGCGATCGGTCTGGCCGCGAAGGGCGCGCGCGTCGCGTGCCTCGACCTCGATCATCGCCAGCGCACCGTCGGCCGCTATCTCGACAATCGCGCCGCGACGATCAAGCGCACCGGCGCCGACCTGCCGATGCCCGTCCACGCCACGCACGACGGCCACACCACCGACCGCTTCGAGGAATTGTGGACCGGATTGATGGACGGCGCCGACTATCTGGTCGTCGACACGCCGGGCCGCGACGACCCGTTCGCGCGTGAGGCGGCGTCGCGCGCCGATACGCTGGTAACGCCGATGAACGACAGCTTCGTCGACTTCGACCTGATCGGCCAGGTCGATCCGGAGACCTACAAGGTCACGCGCCCCTCCTTCTACGCCGAGCTGATCTGGGACGCGCGCAAGATCCGCGCGCGGGCCGACGGTGCGACGATCGACTGGGTGGTGCTCAGGAACCGCCTCCAGCATATCGAGGCGCGCAACATGCGCCGGGTGCAGGAAGCGCTGGGCCAGCTCGCCAAGCGCGTCGGCTTCCGCCTCATCCCCGGGCTGGGCGAGCGCGTCATCTATCGCGAGCTGTTTCCCGCCGGGCTGACGATGATCGACCACAAGTTCTTCGGCCAGATGGGGCTGGGCCATGTCGCCGCGCGCCAGGAGCTGCGCGAGATGATGGCCGCGCTGGCGCTGCCCGAGCCGCAGATGCCGCTGTTCGCCGCGTGAAGTTCCTCCTGCTCGTGGCCGCGCTGGTGGCGCTGTGGTTCTGGCTGCGGCGCAAGGCCGTGCCACCCGCCGACCGCGCGCTGATCGACGCGCGCGCGGTGCTGGGCGTGGGCCTGCGCGCCGACGCCGATACGATCCGCGCCGCGCACCGCCGGCTGGTCGCCGATGCGCATCCCGACCGGGGCGGTTCGGCGGCGCTGACGCGGCGGCTGAACGAAGCGCGTGATCTGTTGCTGACCCGATCGCCCTAAGCCCGCCCCCCGGCGAACGCCGGGGCCCGGGATCGGAAAACTGCCCCTGTCCTACATGATCGGCTTCTGTCAGGGGTCGAACATGAACCGCGCAGACCGCATTCCCGTACGCCGGGACATCCGCCGGTAACGAGGCGGCGAATTATTCGATTTAGCGACAAGTTCGACAACTTTCACCGGCCCCGCACGGGCCCCCAGCAACAGGCCCCCCGATGACGACGCACACTTTCGACCCCAGCATCCTGCGCGAATATGACGTCCGTGGCGTCGTCGGCCGCACGCTCGACGCCGCCGACGCGCACGCGCTCGGCCGCTCGTTCGCGACCCGCGTGCGCCGCGCCGGCGGCACCCGCGTCGCGGTCGGCTATGACGGCCGCGTCTCGTCGCCGGAGCTGGCGGCGGCGCTGGTCGAGGGGCTCATCGCGTCGGGCGTCGACGTCGTCCGCATCGGCATGAGCCCGACGCCGATGCTCTATTTCGCCGAGGCGACGCTGGAGGTCGACGCCGGCGTCCAGGTGACGGGCAGCCACAACCCCGCCGATTACAACGGCTTCAAGATGGTGCTCCAGCATTCCAGCTTCTTCGGACAGGACATCCAGGACCTCGCCCGCCTCGCGGCCGCGGGCGACTGGGAAGAGGGTGACGGGGAGGTCACCGACTTCGACATCATGGACAGCTATGTCGGCCGCCTGTTCGCCGGCTATGCTGGCGGCAGCTACAAGATCGGCTGGGACTGCGGCAACGGCGCGGCGGGGCCGGTGGTCGAGCGGCTGGTGGCGATGCTGCCGGGCGAGCATCACGTCCTGTTCGCCGAGGTCGACGGGCGCTTCCCGAACCACCATCCCGACCCGACCGTCGAGGCGAACCTCGCCGACCTGAAGCGGCTGGTCGCCGACAAGCAGCTCGACTTCGGTGTCGCGTTCGACGGCGACGGCGACCGCATCGGGGCGATCGACGGCGAGGGCCGGGTGATCTGGGGCGATCAGCTCCTCGCCATCCTCGCCGAGCCGGTGCTCAAGGCCGAGCCGGGCGCGACGATCATCGCCGACGTCAAGGCGAGCCAGGCGCTGTTCGATCGCATCGCCGAGCTGGGCGGCAAACCGGTGATGTGGAAGACCGGCCACAGCCTCATCAAGACCAAGATGAAGGAGACCGGCGCGCCGCTGGCGGGCGAGATGAGCGGCCACATCTTCTTCGCGCAGGATTATTACGGCTTCGACGACGCGCACTATGCCGCCCTCCAGCTCATCCGCGCGGTGCATCTAAGCGGCCGGACGATGACCGAGCTCAAGTCGGCGCTGCCCGCGCTGGTCAATACCCCGGAGATGCGCTTCCAGGTCGACGAGACGCGCAAGTTCGCGGTCGTCGACGAGGTGCTCGACCGGCTGGAAGCCGACGGCGCGACGGTCGACCGCACCGACGGCGCGCGCGTGACGACGGCGGACGGCTGGTGGCTGCTGCGCGCGTCGAACACCCAGGACGTGCTGGTCGCGCGCGCCGAGGCGGCGGACCAGGCAGGGCTCGACCGGCTGGTGGCGGAGATCGACCGGCAACTGGCGCTGTCGGGGTTGGCGCGGGGCGAGCAGGTCTCCCATTGACGGTCTTGCCGGCCTTGTGCCGGCATCTACCGTCGTCGTGGTCATATTGTCTGGAACGATATCCGACGGCATAACTCGGTCGAGAGTGGACCCGGGCACAAGGCCGGGGTGACGGGGGAAACAATGCCCGAACGCCACGTCGACAGGTTCCGCACCGCCACCGGCCGCTGGCTGCTCGGCAGCTTCGCCGGCTGGGGGACGCTGCTGCTCTGCCTGGTCGGCGTCGGCCTCGTGATCGTCCTGGTCCGCTACCTGCAGGCGCTCGCCACGACCTATGAGGTCACCGACCAGCGCCTTATCCTCCACCGCGGCCTCGTCATGAAGACCGTCGACGAGATCGAGCTGTACCGGATCAAGGACGTCCGCCTGGATTATTCGCTGCTCAACCAGATGGTCGACATCGGCACGATCACGCTGACCTCGACCGACCGCACGACGGGCGACACCGCCTTCGTCCTCAGGGACGTGCCGATGGCGCGCGAGCGCCGCGAAGGCCTGCGCGGGCTGGTCGAGCGGGCGCGGCAGCGGCGGGGCGTGCGGGAGATCGACGTCGATCAGGAGGGCAGACTTTCCTGAATCCTCCCCGTCCCGGGGAGGATTGCACGGCTGGATAAACGTACCTCCAACCCCCATCTCGAACCCGTATGCCGCCGCCCCGCCCCCAGATCGTCCGCCCAAAGATCATCAGGGTCGTCGACCTCGAAACCACCGGCGCCGCGCCGCCCGCGCACGGCGTGCTCGAGATCGGCTGGCAGGACGTGGCGTTCGGCGCCGATGGCCGCTGGGCGCTGTCGGGCGAGGGCGGCCAGCGCTTCGTCAATCCCGGTCGCGGCATCCCGCCGATCACCCAGGCGATCCACCACATCCTCGACGAGCAGGTCGCCGGCGCGCCTTATTGGCACGACCTCGCGCGGCCCATCCTCGATCCCTATCCCCGCCGCGTCGCGCTCGCCGCCCACCGCGCCGATTTCGAGCAGCAATTCTGCTCCGCGTCGCTGACCCATGCCGCTGAATGGATCTGCACCTGGAAATGCGCGCTGCGGCTGTGGCCCGACAGCCCCAGCTTCTCCAACCAGGTGCTGCGCTACTGGCGCAAGCCCGACGGCCTCGATCACGAGCGCGGCCTGCCCGCGCACCGGGCGTTCCCCGACGCCTATGTCACCGCATTCCACCTGCGCGACATGCTCAACGAGGTGCCGGTCGAGCAGCTCCTCGAATGGTCGCGGCTCCCCGGGCTGCTGCCGCGCGTGCGCTACGGCCCCGATCGCGGCAAGGACTGGCGCGAGATCGACGACGACAGTCTCACGGGCTTCCTGAGCGATCGCGACGTCGACATCCGCTTCACCGCCGAAACCGAGCTCGCGCGCCGGCGCGGCGGCGGGCACGTCGGCCGCGTATCAGCCCAGGAGTTGTTACTCTAGCGTTCTGAAATCGTTGCGCTATACCGGCGGCCATGCTCGGCGCGCTCGCGCGGCGGATGGGGGCGAGCGATCGGTCCGTCGGCCGTTTTCTCATCGCTGCGATGGCAGTCGGCTTCGCGCTGCTGGTCGCGGCCGGCGTCGCCGCCGCCTGGGTCGCGGACCGCACCCGCATCCACCACGACTGGGTCGCGCACACCTATCAGGTCGAACTCGCGATCGATCGGGCGCAGGTGCTGATCGAGCAGAGCGAGGCGACGCGGCGCGGCTATCTGCTGGCGCAAACGCCCAACTATCTCGACGGCTATCGCCGCTCCCACGCCCAACTCGGCCCCGCGCTCGATCATCTCGCCGCGCTGACCCGGGACAATCCGCGCCAGCAGCTCAACATCGCGCTGTACCGGCGGCAGATCGGCGAGCTGGTCGCCGCCCGCGCGCGGTCGATCACGCTGATGCAGGCGGGGCGGGGCGCCGCGGCGCAGCGCTATTTCATCGACGAGGCGGCGTTCAAGCGGCCCCGCGCCATCCGCGATACGGTAACGCGGATGCTGGCCGAGGAGCGGATGCTGCTCGCGGCCCGCGACGCCGACCAGCAGCGCAGCCTGCGTGCCTTTTACGCCGTCCTCGCGGTCGCCGGGGTGCTGCTGCTGCTGCTGGCGGCCACCACCGCGCTAGTCCTGCTCCGCTCGACGCGCGATCTCCAGGCGTCGCGCGACGAGCTGCGGCAGTTCAACGACACGCTGGAGCAACAGGTCGCGGCGCGCACCGCCGATCTCAGCCGCGCGAACGAGGAGATCCAGCGCTTCGCCTATATCGTCAGCCACGACCTGCGCTCGCCGCTCGTCAACGTGACGGGCTTCACCAGCGAGCTGGAGGCGGCGACCGTGCCGCTCGCCGAGCTGGTCGACCGCGCCGAGGCGCAGCTCCCCGCGATCCTGACCGAGGAAGCGCGCGTCGCGGCGCGCGAGGACCTGCCCGAGGCGATCGGCTTCATCCGCACCTCGACGCAGAAGATGGACCGGCTGATCACCGCCATCCTCAAGCTGTCGCGCGAAGGCCGCCGCGTCATCGCCCCCGAGCCCCTCGACCTCGCCGACATCGCCGATACCGCCGTCGCCAGCATGAGGCAGGTGGTCGACGCGCGCGGCGCGGCGGTGGAGGTGCAGCACCCGCTGCCCGAGATCGTCAGCGATCGGGTCGCGGTCGAGCAGATCCTGTCGAACCTGATCGAGAACGCGACCAAATATCTCCAGCCCGGCCGGCCGGGACGGATTTCGGTCGTCGGCTATCGCGAGGCGAAGCGCGTCGTCGTCGCGGTGATCGACAATGGCCGCGGCATTGCTCCCGCCGATCACCAGCGCATCTTCGACCTGTTCCGCCGCTCCGGCGCGCAGGACCAGCCGGGCGAGGGCATCGGCCTCGCGCATGTCCGCGCGCTGACCTATCGCCTCGGCGGCACGATTGACGTCGAATCGACGCTGGGCGAAGGCTCCACCTTCCGCCTCAGCCTGCCCGCCACTTTCCAGGGACCGCGCGCATGAACGACCACCAGACCGTCAAGATCGTGATGATCGAGGACGACGAGGGCCATGCGCGCCTGATCGAGAAGAACATCCGCCGCGCCGGGATCATGAACGACATCCGCCATTTCACCGCCGGCGGCGCGGCGCTCGACTATATGTTCAACGCCGCCGACGGGCCGGCGCTCAACGGCCCCGCGCTGGTGCTGCTCGACCTCAACCTGCCCGACATGAGCGGCACCGACATCCTCGTCCGGATCAAGGCGGAGGACAGCGCGCTGCGGCGCACGCCGGTGGTGGTGCTGACGACGACCGACGACAAGGCCGAGATCCAGCGCTGCTACGATCTCGGCTGCAACGTCTACATCACCAAGCCGGTGAA
>CAXTHQ010000013.1:0-58794 GCA_964244185.1 uncultured Sphingomonas sp. | reverse complement strand
AGGTGTTCTTCTACAAGCGCACCGGCAAGCGCGTGTTCCGCATGGCGCCGATCCATCATCATTTCGAGGCTTTGGGGTGGAGCGAGCCGACGGTGGTGATCCGCTTCTGGATCATCGCGCTGGTGCTGGCGCTGGCCGGCCTGTCGACGTTGAAGCTGCGGTGATTACGGCGCGCGCCTGGGCCGGGAAACGCTATGCGGTGCTGGGGCTGGCGCGTTCGGGTGCGGCGACGGTACGCGCTTTGGTGGCGGCGGGCGCCGAGGTCGTGGCGTGGGATGAGGACGAGGGGCGGCGGAATGCTTTCCTTCTCCCCTTCAGGGGAGAGGGTGCCGAGCGCAGCGACGGCGGGAGAGGGGCAGTCTGGCCGCACGATAGCGAGCCGGACCGCCCCTCTCCCGACCTCGCCTTCGGCTCGGCCACCCTCTCCCCTGAAGGGGAGGGGGAAGTTACGCTCGCCCGCCTCGACGACCTCACCGGCTTCGACGCGCTGATCGTCTCCCCCGGCGTACCCCTCAACATCCACCCCCTCGCCGCCAAGGCACGCGCCGCCGGCGTCCCCGTCATCGGCGATATCGAGCTGTTCGCCGAGGCACGTGCGGGCCTGCCGCCGCACAAGGTCGTCGGCATCACCGGCACCAACGGCAAGTCGACTACGACGGCGGTGGTCCACCACATCCTCAAGACCGCCGGCGTGCCGACGCTGATGGGCGGCAATATCGGCCTGCCGATCCTCGCGCAGGCGCCGTTGCCCGAGGGCGGCGTCTATGTGCTGGAACTGTCGAGCTACCAGCTCGATCTGACGCAGAGCCTCAATTGCGAGGTCGCGGTGCTGCTCAACGTCACGCCCGATCATCTCGATCGCTATGACAGCTTCGAGGCCTATGCTGCTTCAAAAGCGAGACTTTTGACGATGCAGTCGGTGACGCACGAGGCGGTGATCGGCATCGGCGACCTGCCCTCGGCGCAGATCGCCCGGTCGCTGTCGGCGAAGGGGGAGCATCTCACCAAGATCGCGCCGGGCGTGTGTCTGGACCAGCGGCGCTGGCCGGCGTTGCAGGGGCCGCACAATGCGCAGAACGCGCTCGCGGCGATCGCCGTCGCCAAGGCGCTGGGCGTGGCGGGGCGCGACATCGACCGGGGGCTGGAGAGCTTCGCCGGCCTGCCGCACCGGATGGAGAAGGTCGCGGAACGCGGCGGCGTCGCCTTCGTCGACGATTCCAAGGCGACCAATCCCGAGAGCGCCGCGCCGGCGCTCGCCGCCTTCGCTCGCGTCCACTGGATCCTCGGCGGGCGCGCCAAGGGGGACGATCTCGACGCCTGCGCGCCGCATTTCGATCACGTCGTGCGCGCTTATGCGATCGGCGAGGCCGGGCCGGCGTTCGCGCGCGTCCTCGATGGCCGCGTGCCGGTCGAGGAGGCGGGGACGCTCGACCGCGCCGTCGTCAGCGCCGCCGCGCGCGCCGAGACGGGCGACACGGTGTTGCTGTCGCCGGCGGCGGCGAGCTTCGATCAGTTCCGCGATTACGAGGATCGCGGCGACACGTTTCGCCGTGCGGTCGAAGGCTTGCCGGCGACGCCGGCGGGGGAGGCGCTATGACGGACGCGGCACGCGAAGGTATCGTCGCCAAGGTCAGGCGGCGCGGCGGGCGGGGCGATCGGTCGGCGCTGTCGGCGTGGTTCTTCGACGTCGACCGGATGCTGCTCGGGCTGACCTTGTTCCTGATCGCGATCGGGCTGGTCGCGGTGGCGGCGGCGAGCCCGGCGACGGCGGTGCGCTATTCGGGCGAGCATCACCATCTCGCCCCACTCCATTATTTCTGGCGGCAGGCGATGTGGGTCGGCGTCTCGCTGCCCGTGCTGCTCGGCGTCTCGATGCTGCCGGTGCCGACCGCGCGACGGCTGGCGCTGACCGGCGCGGTGGTGTTCGCCGCGCTGCTCGCGGTGACGCCGTTCCTCGGGGCGGAGCATAACGGCGCGCGGCGCTGGATCGGTGTCGGCATCTCAGAGTTCCAGCCCTCTGAGTTCCTCAAGCCCTTCTTCATCGTCGCGCTCGCCTGGCTGCTGTCGCTCAAGGCGAAGGACGAGGAGCTGCCCGTGGTGCCGCTGACGCTGGCGATGACCGGGACGGTCGCGGTGCTGCTGATGATGCAGCCCGATTTCGGGCAGACGGTGATCTTCTGCGCCTGCTGGCTGGCGCTGCTGATGATCGCGGGGACGGCGATGCGCGTGCTGCTCGGCATCCTCGCCTGCGTGCCGGTCGGGCTGGGGGCGGCGTATCTGTTCTACGGCACCGCGCGGCAACGGATCGACGCGTTCCTGTTTCCGGGTGTCGAGGGCGAGGGCGCGGCCGACCATTTCCAGACCAACGCCGCGCACGCGACGCTGACGGCGGGGGGCTGGACCGGCACCGGGCCGGGCGGGGGCGTCGCCAAGTTCGGGCTGCCCGAGGCGCATACCGACTATATCTTCTCGGTGATCGGCGAGGAGTTCGGCATCCTCGCCTGCACCGTGATCGCGGTGGTGTTCCTGGCGGTGGTGGTGCGCGTGTTCGTCAAGCTGCTCGACGAGCAGGACGAGTTCAAGCTGCTCGCCGCATCAGGCCTCGCGGTGCAATTCGGCGCGCAGGCTTTGGTGTCGATGGCGGTCAACACGGGGCTGGCGCCGTCGAAGGGGATGACCCTGCCGTTCATCAGCTATGGCGGCTCGTCGATGATCGCGCTGTCGATCGGCATGGGGCTGCTGCTCGCCTTCACCCGGCGCAATCCGTTCCTGACACGCTCGCCCTATGTGGTGAAATGGGGGCAGTCTTGAGCCAGCACTATGTCTTGGCCGCCGGCGGCACGGGGGGGCATATGGTGCCGGCCGCGGCGCTCGCCGCCGAGCTGACCGCGCGCGGGCATCGCGTCGCGCTGGTCAGCGATGCGCGCGGCGTGCGCTTCCCCGGGCTGTTCGAGGGCGTGCAGACGCATGTGCTGCCCGCCGGCCGGTTCGAGCTGAAGCGCCCGACCGGCTGGATCGGCGCGGCGCGCGAGATGTGGCGCGGGCGCGCGATGGCGGGCGAACTGTACCGGACCTTCAAACCCGCCGCCGTGATCGGCTTCGGCGGCTATCCCGCGCTGCCGGCGCTGCTGGCGGCATTCGCTGCGAAGATCCCGACCGCCGTCCACGAGCAGAATGCGGTGCTCGGCCGCGTCAACCGGCTGGTGGCGGGGCGGGTGAACGCGATCGCGACCTCCTACGACACGACCGCGCGGCTGCCGGGGGGCTATGCGGGCAAGGTCCGCGTCGTCGGCAATCCGGTGCGCGGGGCGGTGCTGGCGCTGCGTGACCGGCCCTATCCGCTGCTGGAGGAGGACGGCATCTTCCGCGTGCTGGTGACCGGCGGGTCGCAAGGGGCAAGCGTGCTGTCGCGCGTGGTGCCCGACGGGCTCGCGATGCTGCCGGTCACCTTCCGCCGCCGGTTGCAGGTGACGCACCAGGCGCGGATCGAGGACATCGACGCGGCGCGGGCGAGCTATGCGCAGCACCAGATCGCCGCCGACCTCGCCACCTATCTGCCCGATCTGCCCGATGATCTCGCCTGGGCGCACTTGGTCATCGCGCGCGCCGGCGCCTCGACGATCGCCGAGCTGACCGCCGCCGGCCGCCCTGCCATCCTCGTGCCGCTGCCGGGCGCGACCGACGATCACCAGACCGCGAACGCGCGCGAGATCACCGCCGCCGGCGGCGCGCGGACGATTGCGCAGGGCCAGTTCACCGCCGTCGAACTGGCGAAGCAGATGCAGAAGCTGGGCCTCGATCCGGCGGCGCTGGAGAATGCGGCGGCGCGGGCGAAGAGCGTCGGCAAGCCGGCGGCGCTACGTGCTCTGGCCGACCTGGCCGAAGAGCTGGGCGCTCCCGTCGCGCGCCTGCCGGTGGCGGCGTGAGGGGGGCTGCTTCTCTCGTCCTCCCCCAGCTTGCTGGGGGAGGGGGACCATTCGCGTTCTTCACGCGAATGTTGGAGGGGCGGCGGTCGCAAGACCGCCGTCTTCGACGGCGGCCCCACCACCACCGCGCCGAAGAGGCGCGGCGGTCCCCTTCCCCTAGCAAGCTAGGGGAGGACTAAGCTTATGAAATCCCTCTCCACCGACATCGGCGCGATCCATTTCGTCGGGATCGGCGGCATCGGCATGTCGGGCATCGCCGAGGTGATGCACAATCTCGGCTATCGCGTGCAGGGCTCCGACGTGGCGGAGGGCTATGTCGTGCAGGGGCTGCGCGACAAGGGCATCCCGGTCGCGATCGGGCACAAGGCGGAGAACCTCGGCGACGCGGCGGTGGTCGTGACCTCGACCGCCATCGTGCGCTCCAACCCCGAGGTCGAGACGGCGCTGGAGAAGCGCATCCCCGTCGTCCGCCGCGCCGAGATGCTCGCCGAGCTGATGCGGCTCAAGTCCACCGTCGCGGTGGCGGGCACGCACGGCAAGACGACGACGACCTCGATGATCGCGGCGCTGCTCGACGCGGGCGGGGTCGACCCGACCGTCATCAACGGCGGCATCATCAACAGCTACGGCTCCAACGCCCGTCTGGGCGCGAGCGACTGGATGGTGGTCGAGGCGGACGAGAGCGACGGCTCGTTCCTGCGCCTCGACGGCACCGTCGCGGTGGTGACCAACATCGATCCCGAACACCTCGACCATTACGGCTCGTTCGACGCGGTCAAGGATGCGTTCGTCGAGTTCGTCGAGAACACGCCTTTCTACGGCGCGGCGCTGATGTGCCTCGATCATGAAGAGGTGCAGAACATCCTGCCGCGCCTGCGCGACCGCCGCGTCGTGACCTATGGCTTCTCCGTCCAGGCCGATGTGCGCGGCGTCAATGTCGAGCCGGTGGCGGGCGGCAACCGCTTCGAGGTGATCGTTCGCGAGCGCGATGGCGCCACGCGCTCGATCGAGGGGATCGAGCTGCCGATGGCCGGGCGGCACAACGTCCAGAACGCGCTGGCGGCGATCGGCGTGGCGCTGGAGCTGGGCATCGACGACGCGACCATCCAGCGCGGCTTCCACGCCTTTGACGGGGTCAAGCGGCGCTTCACCAAGGTCGGTGAAGTGCCAATGGCGGATGGCGTCGCGACGATCATCGACGATTACGGCCACCACCCCGTGGAGATCAGGGCGGTGTTGGCGGCTGCCCGCGAAAGTGCGCAGGGTAGGGTGATCGCGGTGGTGCAGCCGCACCGCTATTCGCGGCTCGGCAATCTGATGGCGGAGTTCCAGACCGCGTTCAACGACGCCGACCGGGTGCTGGTGACGCCGGTCTATGCCGCGGGCGAGCAGCCGGTCGAGGGGGTGTCCGCCGAGGCGCTGGTCGAGGGGCTGAAGCGGCGCGGGCATCGCCATGCGGAGACGGTGGCGGATGCCGACGCGCTCGCGGCGGTGCTGGCGGAGACGATCGAAGCGGGCGACCAGGTCGTATGCCTGGGGGCGGGCGACATCACGAAATGGGCCGCCGGGCTGGCCGACGCGATCGGGGCGCGGCGGTGAGCGGTGTTTTTCTTCACCCCTCCCCTTCAGGGGAGGGGCTTGCGGTCCGCGGTCGTCTCACCCCTGACGCGCCCTTGGCCCCGCTCGTCTGGTTCAAGACCGGCGGATCCGCCGAGCAATTGTTCGAGCCGGCCGACGCCGACGATCTGTCGCGCTTTCTCGCCCAGCTCCTCCCCGCGACCCCGGTGATGCCGCTCGGTCTCGGCTCCAACCTGATCGTCCGCGACGGCGGCGTGCCCGGCGTGGTGATCCGGCTCGGCAAGCCCTTCGCCAGGGTCGAGGCGATCGACGCCACGACGCTGCGGTGCGGTGGCGGGGCGAGCGGCATCCTCGTCTCCTCGACCGCGCGCGACGCCGGCATTGCCGCGGTCGAGTTCCTGCGGTCGATCCCCGGTACCGTCGGCGGCTTCGTGCGGATGAACGGCGGTGCCTATGGCCGCGAGACCGCCGACATCCTCGTCGAGTGCGAGATCGTGCTGCGCTCGGGCGACCGGCGGGTGCTGCCGGCGGCGGCGCTCGGCTATACCTATCGCCATAGCGAACTGCCCGACGGCGCGATCGTCGTCGGCGCCACCTTTCGCGGGCATCCCGGCGACCCCGCCGCCATCCAGGCCGAGATGGACCGCATCGCCGCCGGCCGCGAGGCGTCGCAGCCGCTGCGGTCGAAAACCGGCGGCTCGACCTTCAAGAACCCGCCGGGCGCGAAGGCCTGGGCGGTGATCGACGCGGCGGGATGTCGGGGGCTCACGCACGGCGATGCGCAGGTGAGCGAGAAGCATTGCAACTTCCTGCTCAATCTCGGCGCGGCGACGAGTGCGGACATCGAGGCGCTGGGGGAAGAGGTGCGGGCGCGGGTGCGGGCGCATTCGGGGGTGGAACTGGAGTGGGAGATTCAGCGGGTGGGGGTGGTGGCATGACCCCCCTCCACATCGTCGTCCTGATGGGCGGCTGGTCCGCCGAGCGGGCGGTGTCGTTGCTCTCGGGCAAGGGTATCGCCGAGGCGCTGGAGTCGCTCGGCCATCGCGTCACCCGCATCGACATGGATCGCGACGTCGCCGCCAGACTGGCGGCGGCCAAGCCCGATCTCGTCTTCAACGCCCTGCACGGCACCCCGGGCGAGGACGGCTCGATCCAGGGCATGTTGGACCTGATGGGCCTGCGCTATACCCATAGCGGCATGGCGACCTCGGTCATCGCGGTGGACAAACAACTCACCAAGCAGGTGCTCGTCCCCCATGGCATCCCCATGCCCGGCGGCCGCATGGTGAAGTCCGCCGAGCTGTTCGAGGGCGATCCGCTGGCGCGGCCCTATGTCCTCAAGCCCGTCAACGAAGGCTCGTCGGTCGGCGTCGCGATCGTCACCGCCGAGGGCAATTACGGCGACCCGATCGGGCGCGATGTGGCCGGCCCGTGGCAGGAGTTCGCCGAACTGCTCGCCGAGCCCTTCATCCGGGGCCGCGAGCTGACCACCGCCGTGCTCGGCGGTCGCGCCTTTGGCGTCACCGAGCTGCGGCCGCGTTCCGGCTTCTACGATTACGACGCGAAATATACCGAGGGCATGACCGAGCACCTTTATCCCGCGCCGATCCCCGACGACATCGCCCGCGCCTGCGAGAGCGTCGCGCTGGCGGCGCATCGGCTGCTCGGGTGCAAGGGCGCGAGCCGCGCCGATTTCCGCTGGGACGACAGCTTGGAAGAAGAGGGGCGCGGCGTCGACGGGCTGTTCCTGCTGGAGGTCAATACCCAGCCCGGCATGACCCCGCTCAGCCTCGTGCCGGAGCAGGCACGGCATAACGGCATCGACTATCCGACGCTGGTGCAGATGATCGTCGATGAGGCCCTGATATGACGACACGCACGATCAAACGCGGCACGCCGCCGTGCCGCCCGACGGTGAAACGGCGCGGCAAGCCGCAGCCGTCCTTCCTCGACCGGCTGATCGCGAAGCTGCCGGTCAGCGAATCGGCGCTGCGCAAGGCGGCGACCGTCTTCACGCTCGGCGTCGGCGGCGTCGCGCTGACCGCCGGTGCGGTGGCGCTCGGCGTGCCGACGCTGGTCGGCGACCAGCTCGGCGAAGCGGCCGGCCGCGCGGGCTTCCGCGTCGCGCAGATCGAGATCACTGGCCTCAAGCGCATGGACCGGATGAGCGTCTACGCCGTCGCGCTCGATCAGCAGAGCCGGGCGATGCCGCTCGTCGACCTGGCGGCGGTGCGCGAGAAGCTGCTCCTCTACGGCTGGATCGCCGACGCGCACGTCTCGCGCCGGTTGCCCGACACGTTGCTCGTCGACATCGTCGAGCGCGTGCCCGCCGCCGTGTGGCAGGACCAGGGGCACCTCACGCTGATCGACAAGGACGGCGTGCTGCTCGATCCCGTCGACGCGAGCGCTATCCCCGACCTGCCGCTCGTCATCGGTCCCGGCGCGGACAAGCAGGCGCCCGCCTATCAGGCGCTGCTCGCCGCCGCGCCCGCGCTCAAGCCGCGCGTCCGCGCCGCCACATGGGTCGGCAACCGGCGCTGGGATCTGCGCTTCGACTCGGGCGAGACGCTGAAGCTGCCCGAGGAAGGTGCGGGCGCGGCGTTGCTCGATTTCGCGCGGCGCGACGGCGCGCACCCGCTGCTCGGCCGCGGCTGGGTCAGCTTCGACATGCGCGACCCCGACAAGCTCGTCGCGCGCAGGCCCGACCCCAATACGGAGCGCCAGGTGGCGGATCCGGGCGACAGCAAGACCGGGCCGCCCGTCAGCAGCCGGGCGGCGACACTCGTGGGAACGGAGGGATAATATGGCCAAGGCGGCGCCCGAGGGGCTCATCACCGCGCTCGACATCGGCTCGTCCAAGGTGTCGGCGATGATCGCCCAGCCCGGCGACGGCGGCGAGCTGATCGTGCTCGGCACCGGCCAGCGCGAGAGCCGGGGCGTCAAGCGCGGCTATATCGCCGACATGGCCGCGACCGAGGCGGCGGTGCGCGAGGCGGTGGAACAGGCGGAACGCATCGCCGGGCTCAACATCGAGAACGTCTGGGTCGGCTTCTCCGCCGGCGGCCTCGTCAGCGACGTCGCCGAGGTCGAGTTCGAGCTCGGCGGCCATCGCGTCGAACAGAGCGACATCGACGCCTTGCTCGCCGCCGGCCGCAACTCGATCGATCCGCAGGGCCGGATGGTGCTGCACGCGCAGCCCGCGCTCTACACGCTCGACGGGCTGACCGGGGTCAAGAAACCGCTCGGGCTCCATGCCGACCGGCTCGGCGTCCATATCCATGTCGTCGCCGCCGACGGCTCGCCGGTGCGCAACCTCGATCTGTGCGTCCGGTCGGCGCATCTGGAGGTCAAGTCGATCATCGCCGCGCCGGTCGCGACCGGGCTCGCCTGCCTGTCGGAGGAGGAGCGCGAGCTCGGCGTCGCTTTGGTCGAGCTGGGGGCAGGGATCACCAACGTCTCGTTGTTCGCGGGCGGAATGCTGGTCGGGCTGACCTCGATCGCGATGGGCGCGGCCGACATCACCGACGACATCGCGAGCGCGTTCGGCACGCGCCGTCAGGTCGCCGAGCGGATGAAGTGCTTCCATGGCTCGGCCAATCCGTCGCCGCGCGACAATCACGAGATGATCCCGCTCAGCCCGGTCGGCGAGGAGGAGACCGACGGCTCGCAGGTCACCAAGGCGGCGCTGATCGGCGTCATCCGCCAGCGGCTGGAGCATCAGATGGCGGAGATCCGCAAGGCGCTCCAGCAGCTCAAGTTCGAGGGGCCGGTCGGCCGCCAGGTGGTGCTGACCGGCGGCGGCGCGGAATTGAAGGGCGTCGCCGATTACGCGCAGGCGGCGCTCGGCCGCTCGGTACGGATCGGCCGGCCGCGCGGGCTGACCGCGTTGCCCGAGGCGCATTCGGGGCCGGCGTTCGCGACGCTGGCGGGGCTCGCCTTCTACGCGGCGACCGATCCGGTCGACCTGCGCAGCGTCGCGCCGGTGCAGACGGTGCATCGCGCCAGGGGCGCGGGGCTGGTGCGCAAGCTCATTCAGGCGGCGCGGGCCAATTATTAATGCACGGGGACGGCGTTTGGGGCTGGAACCGCGCGAATCTCTGGGGCACAAAGGTTAATCGGACTGCTTAACGCGGTCCGGGGCGGTGGAGAAACAGCATGAGCATCGAGTTCCTGGCACCGGATGTGGACGAGCTGACCCCGCGCATCGCGGTGATCGGCGTGGGCGGCGCGGGCGGCAACGCCATCGCCAACATGATGGCCGCCGACGTCCAGGGCGTCGACTTCGTCGTCACCAACACCGACGCGCAGGCGCTCAAGCAATCGACCGCGCCGACGCGGATCCAGCTCGGCGCGAAGATCACGCAGGGGCTCGGCGCGGGCGCGCGGCCCGAGATCGGGCGCGCGGCGGCCGAGGAGACGATCGACGACCTCGCCAAGCGGCTGGAGGGCGCACATATGTGCTTCATCGCCGCCGGCATGGGCGGTGGCACCGGCACGGGTGCGGCTCCCGTCATCGCCAAGGCGGCGCGCGACATGGGCATCCTGACCGTCGGCGTCGTGACCAAGCCCTTCGCCTTCGAGGGCAATCGCCGCGCCAAGGCCGCCGATCAGGGCATCGAGGAGCTGCAGAAGTACGTCGACACGCTGATCGTCATCCCCAATCAGAACCTCTTCCTGATCGCCAACGCGAACACGACCTTCAAGGAAGCGTTCCAGATGGCGGACGAGGTGCTGCAGCAGGGCGTGCGCGGCATCACCGACCTGATGGTCATGCCCGGCCTCATCAACCTCGACTTCGCCGACGTCCGTTCGGTGATGCAGGAGATGGGCAAGGCGATGATGGGCACCGGCGAGGCGTCGGGCGACAATCGCGCGCTGGAGGCGGCGCAGAAGGCGATCGCCAACCCGCTGCTCGACGGCGTGTCGATGCAGGGCGCGAAGGGCGTCATCATCTCGATCACCGGCGGCGACGACATGCGCCTGCTCGAGGTCGACGAGGCGGCGAACCACATCCGCGATCTGGTCGATCCCGACGCCAACATCATCTGGGGCTCGGCGTTCAACCCCGACCTGGAGGGCAAGATCCGGGTGTCGGTGGTCGCCACCGGCATCGAGGCGGTAGCGCGCCCGGCGGCGGCGGCGCAGGCGGCGGCCGAGCCGCGCTCCTTCTCGTTCGGCGGGATGCCCAAGCGCGACGAGCCCGTCAGCTTCCGCCCGAGCACCGCCGAGCCGACGCCCCCGGCGCCGGTCGCCGAGGCCGACGCGGCCGAGCCGCTGGAGCTGACCGAGACGGCCGCCGAGGCGGACGCGCAGCCCGAGACCGCCGACGCGGCGAACGAGGAACTGGTGCTGGGCGTGGAGTCGATCGCGCCCGCGCTGCCGGTGGCCGACGACATCTACGTCGCGCAGGAGGCCGATCCCGTCGAGGAACCGCGCCGCCGCTGGCTCGCTCCCGGCAGCGAGGCGGACGCCGCGCCCGCCCAGCCCAACCCCCGCGTCAAGCTCGGCGGCACGTTGTTCGAGCGCATGTCCAACGCCGCGCGCGGTGCGAGCCGCGACGAGGCACCCGAGGTCGAGGCGGCGGTGGATATCCCGCGCTTCCTGCACCGGCAGAACAACCAGTAGCGCGCCGCGATGCCTGCGGCACGCTGCCGCAGGCCTCGCGCCAGCGCGGCCGGCGGGCGCAAGCCGCCGACGACGCGGCGTTGCCGCCGCGTGGCCCGCGATCGTCATGCCGGCCTCGTGCCTGCATCCACGTCGGAGTGGGCAAACGTGCGCCCAAGACTCAAACGCTTGGGCAATCCCCGAGTGGACCCCGGCACAAGGCCGGGGTGACGGAATGATTGTCTGCACCAAATCTCCATCGCCAGCGCATCCCGCCTTGCTTCGTCCGTTGGTACAGCAGCATCTCAACCGAACGAGGACGGGACATGACTGCGATCACGGCGACCGGACACGGACAGGGCTGGCGGGTCGCAGGCTGGGGCCTGCTCGCTACGCTCCTCGCGCTCCCGGCGGTGGCGATGCAGTTCACGACCGAGGTAAGCTGGACCGCGCTCGATTTCATCACGATGGGCATCATGCTTGGTGTATTGGGGGTTGGCTTCGAGCTGCTGATCCGCTTTTCGACCAACTGGTGGCATGGCGTCGGAATGGCGGTAGGGTTGGTGACGGCCTTCCTGCTGATATGGGTCAACCTGGCGGTCGGGATCATCGGCAGCGAACGGAACGACGCCAATTTCCTGTTCGCGGGCGTGCTGGCGGTCGCGGTCGGCGGTGCTTGCATCGCCCGGCTGCGGTCGGTGGACCTGGCGCGGGCGATGCTCGCGACGGCCGTCGCGCACACGCTGGTCGCGGGCATCGCGTTAGCCGGTGGATTGGGCGTCGATGGTCCGGCCTGGCCATGGGACTTGATCGGCACGACCGTCATGTTCGACGGGATGTGGCTCTTCTCCGCGTTGCTGTTCCACCGCGCGGCGCGTTGACCGCGCCCGCGCCACCGTTCGTCGCGGTGGCGTTGCCGTCCTGGCGGGAGCGGCGTCTAACCTCGCCGTCGCCCATGATATTCCGTATCCCGCTCATTTTCGCGCTGGCGCTGGTTCCCGCGCCCTTGTCTGCCCAGGCGACCGTCCAGCCGATCGGCGTGTCCGATGCCGATGCGCTCGCCGAGCAGGTGCGGCGGCTGGGGGCCAATCCGCTCGATCTGGACGCGCTGCTGACCGCCGCCGAGCTGTCGCTCAAGCTCGACGACCTCAGCGCCGCCGGCTCGTTTCTGGCGCGTGCAGAGAAAATCTCCCCCACAGGCGCGCGCGGACTGGCGATCAGGGGCGCGATCCTGGTCCGCTCCGAGCGGCCCGGCGAGGCGCTGCGCCAGTTCGCGCAGGCCGAGGCGCTGGGGCTGGCGCCGGCACGCTTCGCCGCCGACCGGGGGCTTGCCTATGACCTCATCGGCGATCAGCCGCGCGCACAGCGCGAGTACCGGCTGGCGCTGCGCGATGGCGGCGGCGGCGACGAGACGCAGCGGCGCTACGCGCTGTCGCTCGGCATTTCGGGTAAACAGCGCGAGGCGCTCGACGAGCTCGCGCCGGCGGTGCGCCGCAACGATCGCGCCGCGTGGCGCACGCGCGCCTTCGTGCTGGCGATGGGCGGCGACGCGGCGGAGGCGTCGCGGATCGCGAGCACGATGATGCCGCCGGGCAGCGCGCAGGGGCTCAAGGCCTTTTTCGACGAGCTGCCGCGCCTGCCCGCGATCGACCGCGCCTTCGCGGTCCATTTCGGCGAGGTCCGCGCCTCGTCCGCCCGGCTCACCGACGCCCGCCTCGCCCCGCCGCTCGCGCCGCTCCCCGCCGAGCCCGCGCCGGTGCAGGTCGCCGCCGTCGTCACGCCCGTGCCGCCGCGCGACAAGGGCAAGCGGAAGGACGAGAAGCTGAAGCCCGGCCGTGTCGCCATCACCTACGCGCCGACGCCGGCGCCGACCGTGGTCGCCGCCGACGTGCCGTCGCAGCCGCCCGCCTATCAGGCCCCGATCTATCAGCCGCCGATCTACCAGCCGCCGGTGCGCTCGCAGCTGGTGGTCGCGGCGAACACCGCCGACCGGCCGCTCACTCCCGGCGAGCAGGCGAGCCTTGCCGCCGCGACGCTGCGGCCGAGGTCACGGCGAAACAGCCGCCCGCCCGCGCCGGTGGCCGTGACCCCGCCGCCCGCGCCGCTGGTCAAGGCGACCGAGCAGACCGTCGCCGCCGCCGCGCCGATCAGGCCGCAGCCGCAGCGCCCGGTCGAGGTGGCGGCCGTCGTGCCGACCCCGTCGCCTGTCCCGGATCCCGTCCGGACGGCCACGCCCGGCTCGCCGGCTTCCGTCGCCGCCTCGGCTGGCGGACAGGCGTCCGCACTGGCTGTCGCGCCGGTCACGCTGGCGATGCCGCGGTTCGTCACGCCGACGCCCGCCGTCATGGGACCACCCGAGACCGCCTCCACGCCCGCTGTCCAGCCGGCGGCCACGACGGCGACGCCCACCACGCCGCCGCCCGCCGTGCTGGCTCCGGCCGCGCCGTCGCCCGCCGCCGCGGCGGTCACCACGACGCCGCTCGCGCCCTTGGTCAGCCCGCCGCCGGGGCATCTCGCGACCGTCGTCATGCCCGCGCCACGCCCGGCCCGAACGCGGTCCAGGGCTGACGACATCCTCGCGAAGATCGTCGCCAACCTGTCGATCCCCGCCGCCGAGCTGGGCGTCGACAAGGCAGCGACGCCCGGCAAACCGTCTCGGGTCGATAAGTCGGCGCCCGACACAAAACCCGTTCCCGAGAAAAAGTCCCCGGCCGAGCGCAAGGCGGACGCGAAGAAGGCGCTGGCCGACAGGAAAGCGGCGGCCGAGAAGAAGGCGCTCGCCGAAGAGGAGGCCGCCGAAAAGAGGGCCGCGCGGGCCGAGCCCGCCCGGATCTGGGTGCAGGTCGCCGGCGGCGCGAACGAGCGCGATCTGGCCAAGGCGTGGAAGTCGGCGCAGGCCAGGTCCCCGGTGCTCGCCGGCAAACGGGGCTATACCACGCCGCTGCACGCCACCAACCGCGTCCTGACCGGCCCGTTCAAGACCGACGCCGAGGCGCGCGCCTATGTCAACCAGCTCGCCAAGAGCGGCGTCTCCGCCTTTTCGTTCACCAGCGACGCGGGGCAGAAGGTCAGCCGGCTGGGCGGCAAGTGACGCCCGCCCCTTATGCGTCGGACCCGGCGCGGAGCCGGGGCCGGCTCCATTCCGAACCGAGCGACGGCGAGCGCGGCCCACGCGACGCCTTCCAGCGCGACCGCGACCGCGTCATCCATTCGATCAGCTTCCGCCGCCTGCGCCACAAGACGCAGGTCTTCATCGCCCCCGACGGCGACCATTTCCGCGTCCGGCTGACGCACAGCCTGGAGGTGGCGCAGATCGGCCGCACGCTGGCGCGCGCGCTCGGGCTCAACGAGGATCTGACCGAGGCGATCTGCCTCGCGCACGACATCGGCCACCCGCCCTTCGGCCATGCCGGCGAGGACGCGCTCAAGGCGGCGCTGATCGACACCGGCGGCTTCGACCACAACGGCCATACGCTGCGCGTCCTGACCGCGATCGAGCAGCCCTATCCGCTCTGGGACGGCCTCAACCTGACCTGGGAGACGCTGGAAGGGCTCGCCAAGCATAATGGTCCCGTCCGCCACCCCGGCTGGGCGACGCGCCAGGCCGATGCCGCCTGGCCGCTCGCGCTCGATACCCGGCCGTCGCTGGAGGCGCAGGTCGCCGCGATCGCCGACGACATCGCCTACGACAATCACGACATCGACGACGGCTTGCGGGCGGGCCTGCTCGGCCTCGACCAGTTGATGGCGGTGCCGCTCGTCGCGCGCGGCTGGGCGGCGGTGACCGCGCGCTACCCCGGCGTCGCGCCCGAGCGGCTCGCGCGCGAACTGGTGCGCGCGCAGATCGGGACGATGGTCAACGACCTGCTCGACGAGACCCGCGCGCGGATCGCCGAGGCCAGGGTCGACAGCGTCGAGGCGGTGCGCGCCACGCCTTATGCGCTGGTCGGCTTCACCGCCACGATGCGCGAGGAGGAGCGTGATCTGAAGCGCTTCATGTACGCCAATCTCTACCACCATCCCCAGCAGCTTGCCGCCGCCGAATGCGCGCGGCAGGTGGTGACGGGGCTGTTCGCCGCGTTTCATGCCGACCCGGCGGCAATGGGGGAGGGGTGGGGGGTCGCACCGGCCGGCGAGCCCGCGCAAAGCCGCCACATCGCCGACTATATCGCCGGCATGACCGATCGGTTCGCGGTCTCGCGCTATCGGCAGGTGGTCGGGCCGATCGAGATGCCGGAGGGAATCTAGTGGCCCTCACCCTCCCCGTCACGAACGGCGGGGAGGGTAAGTCCCGATTACTTGGCCGCCAGCGCCACCGCGCCGCCGCGTGGGGTACGGAACGAGACCTGCTGGCCGCCCGAGACGCCCTCGACCCTGTCGCCGTCGACAATGAGGCGGAAGCCCGAGCCGCCCGGCTGGCTGCGGCCCTCGATCACCGGCCGGCCATGATCGTCCGGCGTGATCGTGTAGGTATAGGTCACGCCCTGATGCGTGAAGCGATGCTCGGCGCCCTGGGCAAGCAGGGCGGCAGGAACGAAAGCGGCGACGGTCGCCACGAGCTTGTAAAAGGTGCGCATTGATCGAACTCCCGCTGGTTGGTGCGTCGAGCCGGATCAGGTCCTGTCCTGCAAACTTCTTGACGCCGATTTATTGCGGCGCAGCATAGGTTGCAAATGCAAACCTATCATCGCCGGTTGCGTCAGGTGCAATTGGCCCGATGACCGGCACAGTTCTGCGACAATGAGGGCGTAGGCGAGTCGTGTAGAGGAGGCCGAGGATGACCGAAGCCAGTATTGCCCTCAACCGCTTCGGTCTGGGCACGCGCGCCGATGACGCCGCGCCCGACCGCCCGAGCCGCTGGCTTCTCGATCAGTTCGCCCGGTACGAGCCCCGGCCGGCGGCGCTGGCGAGCGCTCCGACGGGCGCGACGGTCGCGGCCGACCTCGCCCAATATCTCGAAAAGGCGCGGGCCCTTCGCCAGGCCGGGGGCGGCAAGCAGCCCGGGCCCGCGATGGCGGCTCCGGCCGGCCAGATGGCGCCCGCCCCGGCCGCGCCCGCCAGTCTCGATCTCGTCCAGCAGGCGCGGCAGTTCGCGCAGCGCCAGGCGCAGGACTTCTACGCCACCGCCGTCGCCGCCCGCGCCACCGCCGCGCTCGTCACGCCCGCACCCTTCGTCGAGCGGCTGGTCCATTTCTGGGCCAACCATTTCGCGGTGTCGGCCGACAAGCTCGAGGTGATCGGCCTGTCGGGGACGCTGGAGTTCGAGGCGATCCGCCCGCATGTGCTCGGTCGCTTCGCCGACATGCTCGGCGCGGTCGAGCGCCATCCAGCGATGCTGCTCTATCTCGACCAGGCGCAGTCGATCGGGCCGGCCAGCCCGCTCGGGAGCCGCGTCGCGGCGCGGGGGCAGCGCAAGCTCGGACTCAACGAGAACCTCGCGCGCGAGATCATGGAGCTGCACACGCTCGGCGTGCGCTCGGTCTATAGCCAGGCCGACGTGACGGAGTTCGCGCGCGCGATGACCGGCTGGACGGTGGCGGGGCTCGCCAACGGCCCGATCGCGCGCTTCGCCGGCACGACGGGCGAGGCAGGCAGCTTCGTCTTCGCGCCCCCGCTCCACGAGCCGGGCGACCGCATGATCCTCGGCAAGCGCTATGCGCAAGGCGGCGAGGCGCAGGCGCAGGCGGTGCTGAGCGACCTCGCCGTCCATCCCGCCACCGCCCGCCACGTCGCGACCAAGCTCGCCCGCCATTTCGGCGGCGACACCCCGCCGCCGGCGATGGTGGCGCGGCTGGAGGCGGCGTTCCTGCGTTCGGGCGGCGACCTGCCCACCGTCTATCGCGCGATCGTCGCGTCGCCGGAAGCCTGGACTACGCAGCCGGTCAAGTTCCGCACACCGTGGGAATGGTCGATCGCGTCGCTGCGCGCGATGGGCTATCGCGAGACGCCGGCCGGGCCGACCGTGGGCCTGTTGTCGCAGCTCGGCCAGCCGACGTGGCGGCCGGGGTCGCCGGCCGGTTACGACGATATCGCGGGAAGCTGGGCGGGGCCGGACGCGGTGCTGCGCCGCGTCGAGGCGGCCGAGCGGCTCGCGAGCCGCGCGCCGCTGGTCGACGCGCGCGCGCTCGCGCCCAGGCTGTTTCCCGCCGCGCTGTTGCCCGCCACCGCGCAGGCGATCGGCCGGGCCGAGAGCCCCGGCCAGGCGCTCGCGCTGCTACTCGTTTCACCCGACATGATGCGGAGGTGACCATGGGTCATGTTGATCGACGCCAGTTGCTCGCCGCCGGGTCGCTCGGCGCGCTCGCCAGCCTGTTCGCGCCGCGCATCGCCTTCGCGCGCGCCGCGACGGCCCGGCGCTTCGTCTTCATCATCCAGCGCGGTGCGGCGGACGGGCTCGGCACCATCGGCGCGGTCGGTGACCCCGCGTTCGCGGCCGCGCGCGGCGATCTCGCCGCCGACTTCGCGACGGGCGTCAAGCTCGACACGACCTTCACGCTGCACCCCGCGATGACGCAGGCGGCGGCGCTCTACGGCCAAGGCGAGGCGCTGTTCGCGCACGCCGTCGCCTCGCCCTATCGGGACCGTTCGCATTTCGACGGGCAGAACGTGCTCGAGACGGGCGGGGCGGGGGCGTATCAGGTCAAGGACGGCTGGCTGAACCGGCTGCTGGCGCTGCTGCCGCCCGACGAGGCGCGCGCGATCGCGGTGTCGGCGACGGTGCCGCTGGCGCTGCGCGGGCCGCGCGAGGTCGCTTCCTATGCGCCCTCGGCGCTGCCCGCCGCGTCGGACGACCTGCTGACGCGGGTCGGGATGCTCTACGGCGGCGACCAGCAACTCCACGGCCTGTGGAGCGAGGCGATGGCGACGCGCCAGCTCACCAGCGATCTCGCCGCCGACAATGGCCGCAACGCCGCCGCCACCGGCGCGCTGGCGGCGCGGCTGCTCGCCCCGGCGAACGGCGCGCGGGTGGCGATGATCGAGACCGGCGGCTGGGACACCCATGCCGGCCAGCGCGGCCGGCTCGCGGCGCAGCTCAAGGGGCTCGATGCGATGGTCGCCGCGCTCAAGGCGGGGATGGGGCCGGTCTGGGCCGACACGCTGGTGGTGGTCGCGACCGAGTTCGGCCGCACCGTCGCGGTCAACGGCACCGGCGGCACCGACCATGGCACGGCGTCGGCGGCGATGCTGTTCGGCGGCGGCGTGAAGGGCGGCCGCGTGCTGGCCGACTGGCCGGGGCTGGCGCAGCCGCAGCTCTACGACGCGCGCGACCTGCGGCCGACCACCGACCTCGACGCCTTCATCGCCGGCGCGGTCGCGGGACATTATGCGCTCGATTTCGCGCGGGTGCTGCCGACGCTCTTCCCCGCCGCCGCCAAGGGACGTGCCATCGAGGGGCTGCTCAAGGCCTGACTGACCTGCCGCGCGATGTCTTCGACGTCTTTGACGACATCGGCTCGCCGTGGATGCCGACCCGAGTGATCCTCGCTCCCGGGGCGCAGGTCACGGCGGTGCTCGGCTGAAACGGGCCGGCGTCGCTGCCGGCTGACTCAGTTCGCCGGCGGGTCGACCAGCACGGTGGTGTTGCCGTAGGAATAGCCCGCGGTTGGCGTCATCTGCGTCCCGTTGCCGAGATCGCCGGCCGAGCAGCTGAGCGCCTTGTCGATGCAGTTCGCGGTCCAGATCGCCTGGATGCTGTCTTCCCACGCGCCCCACCAGTCGGAATGGAGCGTGGTGCCGGGAACCGCGGCCGCCATGCCGGTCATGCGATCCGACGCCAGGAACCAGGTGTTTGCGGTCGCCGATTCATTGCCGCTGCGGTCGAGCGTCTCGTCGGTGGTGTACCAGGCGCCGAGCGTGAACTGCGGCAGGATGTACGGGTGGGTCGCCGGGCACACCAGATGCCCGTAGCCGTCCTGCTGCGGGAAGGCCATGTGCGAGCGGTGATCGGGGCTGTCCAGCTCGGTCCCGTTCCAGCAGGTGGCCGAGCTCAGCAGCGCGCCGAGGCGAGCACCGACCGGACAACCCTTGGCAGCCTGGGCGATATTGGGAAAGATGCCCGAGACTGCATCGCTGCCGCCGGTGCAATTCCAGTAATAGCTGCCGGCCGGCGAGCTGTTGGCCGGGTTCGACATGTTATAGCCGAAGACGTAGCGCAGTCCGCGCGGCAGCGCGAGGCAGCTCGTCGCATAGGGCGGCTTGCAATAGATCGAGTCGGCGGGCGCCCGCTTGTAATAGATCGCCACGTAATCGGGCATCACTACCTTGCCGTGCCCGTTCATCATCGCCGGGATCCAATAGGCCGAGCGGTTCAATGCATTGTTGCAGGTGCTGTCGCCGCTCGTCCGCAGCGACGTGTATGTGGAATTGGCGTCGGACTTGGAATTGCCAAAGAAGGTATGGAGGTGCGACTTGCCCGGCTGGCCGGGATAGACGATCGGATCGTCATAGGCGTTGTGCGACGGCGCGCACAGGAAGCGGAACGCCCCCTGGATGCCGGGAGCCTCGGGGCCGGGGATGGCGCCGGTGCCCAGCGCCGGCATCAGACCATCGGCGACGGTGAGGCCCGACGCGACCGATGCGACGCCGGCGAGCGTCGGGGAGAGAACGCTCGTGCCGGCGGGGGTCGGCATCGTCATGCCGCCTGTCGTCGTGGCGGTCGGGCTGGGCGTGGGCGTGGGCATGGGCGTTGGTGTCGCGGTCGGTGTCGGGGCCGGCTCGGGCACGCCGCTGCCGCTGATCGTCACGACCGACGAACTACTGGTGCCGGCACTGCCACCTCCACAGGCGGCGAGCGCGAGGGCGACGATGAGCGGCGCGTGCCGCAGGGGCGAGCGGAGGCGTGTCGAGATCATGGCTCGCTTTTCGGGGACGGCAATTAAATGCCGGTAAATAGGGGAGTGGTGCCTTTTTGGGACAGTCGAGACGGGTGCGCAACGGTCGCCAAGCGCGGCTTGTCGCGGTGCGGCAACGTTAGGGCGCGCGGACGTTTTTGCTCAACGGATCAACGGCTTGGCTGCACGTCTCATCGCTTTGGATCGCCCCGCGCAGCGCCATTCGCCGTGGCACAAAAGCGATTCCGACTCGCCTGCCGGCGCACCGGCAAGCTCTTGCCGGTCTGGCGACTCGGCCAGCCGTGCGCTCCGGTCGGGGTCGAGCGTCCGGTTTGAAGCAAGGCGCGCGTTCCGCTAGGCCGCGCGCATCATGACACTCTATACCCGTTTCGCCGCGCATCTCGACGCGGCGCTCGACCAGCTTGTCGCCACCGGCATCCTCTCCGGCGGCCTCGACCGCAAAAACGTGACGGTCGAGCCGCCCCGCGACACCGCGCATGGCGATCTCGCGACCAACGCCGCGATGGTGCTCGCCAAGCCGGCGGGCACGAACCCGCGCGCGCTGGCGACGGCGCTGGCCGCCGAGCTCGAGAAGCTGGACGAGGTCGCGGGCGTCGAGATCGCCGGGCCGGGCTTCATCAACCTGCGCCTCACCGATGCCGCCTGGCGCGACGAGCTGGCGGCGATCGCGACGGCGGGCGCGGACTATGGCCGGTCGGACGCGGGGGCGGGCGTCACCGTCAATATCGAATATGTCTCCGCCAACCCGACCGGACCGATGCACATGGGCCATTGCCGGGGCGCGGTGGTCGGCGACGCGCTCGCCAGCCTGCTCGAGTTCGCGGGCGCGCGGGTGATCCGGGAATATTACGTCAACGACGCCGGCGCGCAGGTCGACGTCCTCGCCCGCTCGGTCCACCTCCGCTATCGCGAGGCGCTGGGCGAGGCCGTCGTCATTCCGGAAGGGCTCTACCCGGGCGACTATCTCGTCCCGGTCGGCCAGGCGCTCGCCGCCGAGTTCGGCGACCGCTACCTCGACGCGCCCGAGAGCGACTGGCTGAAGCTGTTCCGCACCCGCGCGGTCGCGGCGATGATGGACCTGATCCGCGCCGACCTCGAACTGCTCGGCATCCGGCATCAGGTCTTCGCGTCCGAGGCCGAGCTTCAGGCCGCCGGCAAGCCCGCCGCCGCCGAGGCCGAGCTGCGCGCCCGCGACCTCGTCTATGACGGCGTCCTCGAAGCGCCCAAGGGCGAGACCCCCGACGACTGGGAGCCGGTCGAGCTGCCGCTGTTCCGCTCGACCGCGTTCGGCGACGACCAGGATCGCCCGATCCGGAAATCCGACGGGAGCTGGACCTATTTCGGCGCCGATCTCGCCTATCATTTCCAGAAGGCGCAAGGCGCGGACCAGCTTATCGACATCTGGGGCGCCGACCATGCCGGCACCGTCAGGCGCATCGTCGCCGCCGTCGCCGCGCTGACCGGGGGGCGGGTGCGGTTCGACGTCAAGCTGGTGCAGATGGTCCGCCTCCTGCGCGGCGGTGAGCCGGTCAAGATGTCGAAGCGCTCGGGCAATTTCGTGACGCTCGCCGACGTCGTGCAGGAGGTCGGCAAGGACGTCGTCCGCTTCACGATGCTGACGCGCCGCTCCGATGCGCAGATGGACTTCGATTTCGCCAGGGTGGTCGAGGCGTCGAAGGACAATCCCGTCTTCTACGTCCAATATGCCCACGCCCGCATCGCCTCGCTCCATCGGCGCGCGGCCGAGGCGGGGCTGGTGCCGCCTGCCGCCGACCTGTCCCTGCTCGGGACGGAGGAGCTCGGGCTGGTCAAGCTCGCGGCGCAGTTTCCGCGCTTGGTGGAAACCGCCGCCGCGGCGCGCGAGCCGCACCGGATCGCCTTTTATCTCTATGACTTGGCGGCGGCGTTTCATGCGCTATGGAATACCGGCAACGACGACCCCCGGCGCCGCTTCCTGCTGGCCGACGACCCCGCGCTCACGGCCGCGCGTCTCGCCTTGGCGGATGGTGTCGGACGGATTATCCGTAACGGGCTCGGCGTCATGGGGGTCGAAGCGGTCACGGAGTTGAGCTGATGGCGGGGGAAGAGATGGACTTGCGGGCGGAGGATCGCCTGCCCTGGCTGGAAACGGTCGAGCCGGAGGAGGCCGACGGCCCGCCGCTGGGCCGCGTCATCGCGCTGGTGCTGTTCGGCCTCGCCGTCCTCGCGGCGATCATCTTCGGCGTCTACAAGGTCCAGCATCGCGAGACGAGCGCGGACGGCGAGCTGATCGCGGCGCAGGAAGGCGACTACAAGATCCGCCCCGACGACCCCGGAGGACTGAAGGTGAAGGGCGAGGGTACGACCGCGGTCGCGACCAGCGCGGGCAAGACCGGCAACGGCGCGATCGACCTGAAGGCGGTGCCCGAAGCCCCGGTCGACGGCCGCCGCGCGCAGCCGCTGCCGGCGAAGACCGGCGAGGGCGGCCGCAACGCCGTCGCGACAGTGCCCGCCTCCGGCGGCAAGCTCGCCGCCAAGCCGCCGATCGCGGCAACCGGCGCGCCCGCGCCGGGCGCGGCGTCGGGCGGCTCGCTCGTCCAGCTCGGCGCCTTCCCCAGCGAGGCGGTGGCGAACGCGGCGTGGAACAGCTTCGCCAAGCGCTTCAGCTACCTCTCGGCGCTCGGCAAGTCGGTGCAGCCCGTCGCGAGCGGCGGCAAGACGCTCTATCGCCTGCGCGTCAACGCCGGTGGCGCCAACCAGGCGGCGGAGATCTGCGGCAAGCTGAAGGTCGCGGGCGAGCGGTGTTTCGTGGCGAGCTGATCCCGTCATCCCGGCCGCAGAGCCGGGTCCAACATTGCGCACGTCATGCCGCTCGCGAAACTGCCGGCGGTATGGCTCACTCCAGTCTGGATGCCGGCACAAGGCCGGCATGACGGCGGGCGAGTGACGCGCTAGTACGGCATCATGAAGCCCGTCATCTACGGCATCGCCGGCCACGCCCTCGACCCCGACGAGCGCGCCTTCTTCGCCGACGCGGAGCCGCTCGGCTTCGTCCTGTTCAAGCGCAACGTCCACGACCGCGCGCAGCTCCGGGCGCTGACCGACGAGCTCCGCGCGCTGACCGGCCGCGACGATCTGCCGATCACGATCGACCAGGAGGGCGGCCCCGTCGCGCGGATGCGGCCGCCCGAATGGCCCGCCTTCCCCGCCGGCCCCGCCTTCGACAGGCTGTACGGGATCGCGCCGATGTCGGCGATCCAGGCGGCGCGCGCGAACGGCGAGGCGCTGGGGCTGATGCTGCACGAGGCCGGCATCAGCGTGAATCTCGCGCCGATCCTGGACGTGGCGCGGGCCGACACCACCGACGCCATTGCAACGCGCGCCTATGGGCACGAGCCGATGCGCGTCGCCGCGATGGGCCGCGCGACGCTGGAGGGGCTGCGCGCGGGGGGCGTCGTCGGCGTCATCAAGCACCTGCCCGGCCACGGCCGGGCGGTGCAGGACACGCACCACCATCTGCCCGTCGTCACCGCCAGCGCCGCCGAGCTGGACGCGGATCTTGAGCCGTTTCGCGCGCTCAATCAGGCGGGTATGGGCATGACCTCGCACATCCTGTTCGATGCGTGGGACCCCGATCGGCCGGCGACGCTGTCGCCGGTCGTGATCGAGCAGGTCATCCGTGGCGCGATCGGTTTCGACGGGTTGCTGATGACCGACGACATCGACATGAAGGCGCTGTCCGGCACCCCGGCCGAGAAGGCCGCCGGCGCGCTGGCGGCGGGGTGCGACGTCGTCCTCGACTGCTGGGCGCGGATGGCGGAGATGGTCGCGATCGCCGAAGCCATCCCCGACGCCTCCGCCCGCACGCTGGCGCGGCTCGATCGCGCGATGGCGATGCGCGACACGCCCGCCGGCGACCTCGCCGAAGCGATCGCCCGGCGCGACGCCTTCCTCGCGCTGGCCTGAGTGGACGACACGCTCACCTTGTCGCTGGAGCATTGGGAGGGGCCGCTCGACCTGCTCCTGGCGCTCGCCCGCGCGCAGAAGGTGGATTTGCGGCAGATCTCGATCCTCGCGCTGGTCGAGCAATATCTCGACGTCATCGAGCACGCCGATGCGCTCAAGCTGGAGCTAGCCGCCGACTGGCTGGTGATGGCCGCGTGGCTCGCCTATCTCAAATCGGCGCTGCTGCTGCCGCGTGAGCAGGGCGATGAGCCCGACCCCGAGGAGCTGGCGCTGCGTCTCCAGCTCCGCCTCGAACGCCTCGCCGCGATGCGCGAGAGCGGGGCGCGGCTGATGGCGCGCGACCGGCTCGGCCGCGACGTCGTCGCGCGCGGCGCGCCCGAAGGACTGCGGGTGTTGCGACAGGCGAGCTGGTCGGCGTCGCTCTATGACCTCATTGCCGCCTATGGCCGCGTCAGCGCCCGCACCCGCCCGGCGCTCCACGTCGTCGCGGACCGCGAGGTGATGACACTGGAGGATGCGCTCGCCCTTATCGCGACGCTGGTCGGCGAGCGGCTCGACTGGACGCAACTCGAAAGCTTCCTGCCGCCCTGCGCGAGCCGACGCCTGCATCGCTCGGCGCTCGCCTCGTCGTTCCTCGCAACGCTGGAGCTGGCGCGGCAGGGGCGGGTGGAGCTGCGCCAGGCCGCGCCCTTCGCGCCGCTCGAACTGCGCCGGTCCGCTTGAGTCCGCCCGACGACCTGATCCGCGCGGTCGAGGCCGTACTCTTCGCCGCCGCCGAGCCGTTGTCGCCCGATCAGGTCGCCGCACATGTCGGCGAGGACATCGCCGGCGCGCTCGATCGCCTCCGCGCCGATTACGCCGGGCGCGGCGTCGAGCTCGTCGAACGCGGCGGACGCTGGCATTTCCAGACTGCCGCCGACCTCGCCCATCTCCTCCGCCGCGATCGCGAGGAACTGCGCCGCCTCAGCCGCGCCGGCGTCGAGACGCTGGCGATCGTCGCCTATCACGAGCCCGTGAGCCGCGCCGAGATCGAGGCGATCCGCGGCGTCCAGATCGCGAAGGGCACGCTCGACGTGCTGATGGAGGCGGGCTGGATCCGCCCCGCCGGCCGGCGGGAAACGCCGGGACGCCCGCTCACCTATGCCACCACGCCGGGCTTCCTCCAGCATTTCGGCCTCGCCAGCCGCCGCGACCTGCCCGGCATCGACGACCTCAAGGCGGCGGGCCTGCTCGACCCGATCGACCCCGCCTTGTCGAAGGAGGTGGAAAAGGATGACGAGGACGCCTAGATAACGTCCCTGTTTCCAGGAGACGCGCCATGGGCGGTTTTAGCCCCATCCACCTGCTCATCCTCGCGGTCATCGCGATCCTGTTGCTGGGGGGCGGTCGCTTCTCCAGCCTGATGGGCGACGTCGCCAAGGGCGTGAAGAACTTCAAGAAGGGCATGGCCGAGGAGGATGCCGATCTCCGCAAGCCGTCGCCGCGCATCGAGGCGCAGAAGACCGCCGACCCCGCCTTCGATCGCGACGGCAATCGGGTGCGCGAAGACCGCCCGTAACCGTCATCCCGCATGTTTGATATCGCGCCGTCCGAGTTCCTGCTCGTCGCCATCGTCGCGCTCGTCGTGATCGGTCCCAAGGATCTGCCCAAGGCGATGCGCCTTGCCGGCTATTGGGTCGGCAAGGCGCGGGGGGTCGCGCGCCAGTTCCGCTCCGGCTTCGACAATATGGTCCGCGAGGCGGAGCTGGCCGACATGGAGAAGAAATGGGCGGTGGAGAATGAGCGGATCATGAGCGAGCACGGCGCGGGCGCGGAAGCCGCGAGCTTGCCCGTGGCGGACGAGGTCGTCACGGCCCCCTCCGCTGAGGTGGCGTCGTCCCCCGCTCCGTCCGGCGCGCCGGCGGCTTCCGTCCATGCCGAGCCCGACCTCTTCTCGCACCCCGTCATGGTCGAAACGCCCGTCGTGGAGCCGGCCCCGGCCGGCACCCCCGCCGCCGCCGACGGCAAGGCCGCGTCATGAGCGACAACGAGATCGACGCCAGCCGCGCGCCGTTGCTCGATCACCTCATCGAGCTGCGCCGCCGCCTGCTGTGGTCGATCGCGGCGATGATCGTCGCCTTCGGCGTCTGCCTCTACGTCGCCCGCGACATCCTGCGCATCCTCGTCGCGCCGCTGCACATGGCGGGGCAGACCGAGCTCATCAACACCGACGTCTACGGCGGCTTTCTGGTCGAGGTGAAGGTCGCGTTCTTCGCGGGGCTGATGATCGCCTTTCCGGTGATCGCCAATCAGATCTGGCGCTTCGTCGCGCCGGGCCTTTATCGCAACGAGAAGAAGGCGCTGGCGCCCTTCCTGATGGCTACCCCCATCCTGTTCGCCGCCGGCGCGTCGCTCGCCTATTTCGTCGCCATTCCGATGGCGCTCAAGTTCCTGCTCGGTTTCCAGGGCGATCTCGGCGGCGTCACCCAGCGCGCGCTGCCGGACGTGTCGAGCTACCTGAAGTTCGTGATGCAGTTCCTGTTCGGCTTCGGCCTGGCATTCCTGTTGCCGGTGCTGCTGATGCTGCTGGAGGCGGCGGGCATCGTCACGCGCAAGCAGCTCGTGGCCGCCCGGCGCTATGCCATCGTCGCCAATTTCGCGGTCGCCGCGGTGCTGACGCCGCCCGATGTCGGCTCGATGCTGCTGCTCGCGCTGCCGCTGGTGGCGCTCTACGAACTGGCGCTGCTGGCGATCTGGTTCACCGAGCGCAAGCGGGCGAAGGCATCGGCCGAAGTCTAGCTCCGGCCGTCGCCCGTCACTTGGATTTGTCGGCGGTCTTGGCGACGGTATCACCCGCCGAGCTGACATCCTTGCCGACGCCTTCGACGGTATTGCAGGCGGAGACCAGGAGCGTCCCGGCGACCAGCGCCAATCCGATCATCTTACGCATGTAATGTCCTTTCAAGCCAGGATGGCGATCCGCTGAATGGCCGAACGCCGACTTCGTGCCGTTCGGCGCAAGGGACGACGCCAGACAAAGTAAGGCCCGGAAGCGCCTCCGGGGGGGGAGGGGAGACGCTTCCGGGCCTATGTCGTGGACAGCGACTGCGGGGGGGGCATAAGGTCACTGTCCGAAGATGAAAACGGCGCAGGGGAAGAAGGGTTCCCGCGCCTGCCGATCTTTTTCAATTCTTTTTTACGCGCGCCCGATGAAGCTCAGGGTGATCTCGTAAACCCCGGCCAGCGGGTCGTGGTGGAGCCGCGAGCGGAGCTGGCGCGCCAGGCCTTCCATGATGCGGGTGTAGCGCGTGCTTGCCAGCACGCGCAGCTCGTCGCTCTCGATCAGCGCGCGCGAGACGACGCGCAGTACCGCCCGCCCCGGCTCCTCCGCCTCGCGCACCGCGATGCGGAGCTGTGCCCTGGGGTCGCAGCTCATCGCCAGCTCGATCGTCTCGGTCACCAGGAACGCCACCGCGACGCCGACGTCCTGATTGACGCACAGCGGCTCGATATCGAGCGTGATGCCCAGGCCTTGCGAACTGTCGGAGGCGGTGGCGCGGATGTTGGCGGCGAGCTCGCCGATCATCGTGCGCAGGTTGAGCCCGCGATTTTCCTCCATCTCCGCGAAATGGTTGCGGTGGACCACCGCGAGCGCGTCGACGCGGCGCTGGATCGAGGCATAAGCGGCGGTGGCGTCGGGGCTGACCGCGCCGCGGGAGTGGAAGTTGATGAGGCTGGAGATGACCTGGAGGTTGTTCTTCACCCGGTGATGGACCTCGCGCGTCAGCTTGGTCTGGCGGATCAGCCCTTCGGCAAGCCCCGCCTCGTGGATCGCGACGGTGCGGCTGATCGCGCGGAAGGTGTCGCCGAGCTCGCGGATCTCAGCCGCCGGCATCGGACCCGACGCGCCGATGTCGATGACCTCGCCGGGCGTATAGGCGGCGACGCTGCCGCGCAGGCGGCGCAGCGGCCGGATCAGCAGCCGGTCGACGATCAGCCAGGCGATCCCCGCCGCCGCCGCCCACATCAGCAACGGCAGCAGCATCGCGACGACGAGCGAGGACGAGATCGGCGCGCGGCGCGTGCTCGTGTGCAGTTTCAGCCCGGCGATGCCGAGATCGCTGGTCAGCGATTCGACGCGGTCGAACGGCCCCGCGCCTTCGACGACCTCCAGCGGCAGCGATCGATCGTCCAGCGCCAGCGTGCTGGAAAAGGTCGTGACGCGGCTGATCGGCCGGCCCAGTGCCGCCAGCGTGTCGCGCGGAAAGAAGGCGCGGGCGGTCAGCCCCGCGCGCGAGGTCCGCAGCGTCAGCAGCACGCCCCGGTCGGGCAGGATCACCGCGGCGATCGGCGCCGAGCCGTCGGGCTGGGCCGACCGGGTCGGGGCGACCGGCGCGCCGCAGAGCACATGGCCGGCGCGATCCATGACGCTGAAACCCGTCCCGTCCGAAGAGCGCTGCGCGAAGACGCCCTGGGCGCGGGCGCAGCTCGGCGTATCGTTGGGATCGCGGCCGAGCGCGTTCACGGCGGCATTGAGCGCGGTCATGTCGCCGATCAATTCGATCGCGATGGCATGGGCGCTTTCGTTGCTCGCGACCCGTAGCCGCGCGCGCGTCTCGTCGTCGGCGAGGCGATTGGTCTGCAGCGTCGCGACGATCGCGATCAGCGCGAGGGGAAGCAGGCAGACGCTGAGGATCAGGAAAAGCTTCGCGCCCGTGGGCAGTCGTGCGAGCGCGGGCACCGCGGAGAGCCGGCGCGTGTCGAGGGGCGACAGGCGGGCGGGGCGGGCCATCAGCGAGCGGAAACGCGCTGGTTCAGTCGAGCTTGCCCAGGAGAGCCAGGAACTCGTCGGGCACCTGCTCTTCCACTGTCTTCTGATATACCGAACGCAACGCCTCGCCCATCGCGGTATCGTCGGGCTTGGCCGTGGACGTGCGCGGATTGGGCTTGCGGTCGGACTTCTCCCTCAAAACGACGACTTCCCCCTGTTCTTACGGCCGCATCATGGACAAAAACGGGCCCCGCCGCCAGCCGGCGTCCGGACCCGCAGCTCAGTTACGGCTGGTGAAACCAAACAGCATGTCGTTGGTTCCAGTTCCTGCGCGAATATTCCCGGATCGTCCTTGGGGGACAAGCGGGGTTTCAGCCGACTGGAATTGAGGCTAGCGGCGTCCGGGTCAACGGCCGTCGAAAAAGATCAGGGAGTCAAACTCGCTTATGTCCCTTGGACAGCAACTCGCCCCGCACCTTCCCTTCCTGCGCCGCTATGGCCGGGCGCTGACCGGCAGCCAGAGCCATGGCGACAAATACGTCCGCGCGACGCTGGAGGCGATCGTCGCCGCGCCCGATCAATTCCCGCGCGACGTCGAGCCCCGGCTCGGCCTGTACCGGATGTTCCAGGGCATCTGGGCCTCCGCCAACTATGACGAGGCCGGCGTCGAGTCCGTCGGCGAGACCGGGCAGGAGAGCGTCGCGCGCGCGCGGCTGTCGCGGATCACGCCGCTGTCGCGTCAGGCGCTGCTGCTGACCGCGATGGAGGGCTTCACGCCCGAGGACGCGGCCTATCTGATCGAGGTCGACGACGACGAGATCGAGGCGCTGGTCGCCGAGGCGCTGCGCGAGATCGAGAAGCAGACCCATGCCCGCGTCCTCATCATCGAGGACGAGCCGATGATCGCGATGGACATCGAAACGATCGTCCGCGACCTCGGCCACGACGTGACGGGTGTTGCCGTGACGCGCGACGAGGCGGTGGCGCTGGCGATGGAGGACCGCCCCGGCCTCGTCCTCGCCGACATCCAGCTCGCCGACGACAGCTCGGGCATCGACGCGGTCAAGGACATCCTCGCCGAGTTCGAGGTGCCCGTGATCTTTATCACCGCCTTCCCCGAGCGGCTGCTCACCGGCGAGCGGCCCGAGCCGACCTTCCTCATCACCAAGCCCTTCCAGCGCTCGACGGTGAAGGCGGCGATCAGCCAGGCGCTGTTCTTCGACGAGAATACGGTGCCGGAAACCGCGTAGCTTTCTCGCCACCGTTCCGGACCCAAAACGAGTTTGAGGGGTTGAGATTACATGGCTGACCCGAACGATTCTACCCATCTGAACGCCACCGAGGCGCGCGGCGGCGCCACGCCGGGGGTAATGCGCTATGTGCTCGCGGCATCGCTGGTGCTGGTGATCGTCGCGTTCGCGATCATTTACGTGGTTTACCAGTAAACGAGAGCAAGATGTCGCCACTGGCGTCGCTCGCCCGGGCTTCTTATGTTGCCGGGGCAGGGGTCGATGGCTGGCTCGGGGGGTCTTACGCATTCCATGACGCAACCGGCACTCAGCGATGAGGACGATACGGCCGACGCGCCCGCGCCGGTCGAGCACGTCGCGCTGTCCGATCCCGAGTTCAAGACGCAGCTCGCCCAGGTCATTCCGCATCTGCGCGCGTTCGGCCGCTCGCTGTCGGGCAGCCGCGACCTCGCCGACGATCTGGTGCAGGAGACTCTGCTAAAGGCGTGGGCCGCGCGTCAGCGCTTCCAGGCGGGCACCAACATGCGCGCCTGGACCTTCATCATCCTGCGCAACCTCTATCTGTCGCAGATGCGCCGCGCGCGCTTCAAGGGCGAGTGGGACGATCTCGTCGCCGACCGCATTCTGGCGGCGCCTGCGAGCCAGGACCGCCATGTCGAGCTCGGCGACATGCAGCGCGCCCTGCTCCACCTTCCGCAGCCGCAGCGCGAGGCGCTGATCCTGGTCGGCGCCGGTGGCTTCGCGTACGAAGAGGCCGCCGAAATCTGTCAGGTCGCGGTCGGCACGATCAAGAGCCGCGTCGCGCGCGGACGCGTCGCGCTGGAAGCGTTGCTGACCGACGGCGCGCTTCCCTCGCGCCGGCTGCACGAGCAGGACGCCGACAAGACCGCGCTCGATGTGATCATGAACGACGTCGAGGCGCTCAGCCGGGGGCGGTAGCCCGCGGGCGCCGGATCAACGCGGTCGGTCGAGCCGTTGCAGCAGCCGCGCTATGTCCGCGGGCAGGCCGGGGGCGTGGCCATAGGTGCCACGCAGCGCCGCGCCGATCGCGTCCGCGGGGCGCGGGCGGCGAACGACCTGGTCGTTGCCGGAGGCGGTCATCGAGAGGTAGAGCGCGGACATGGGGCTAGGAACGCGCGGCTGTGATCGAGGTTGCAACGATACCGACTTGACGGCGTCCGGATTGCCACGAGCGTTACATGTTTATCACGCTTGAAGGGCCATCGCTCGCGCCCGCGACGGCGCGCGCGCGCGCCGATGCACCCTTCCTCGCCATGCTGCTCGACCGCGAGCCGGAGCTGGCGGCGGACCTCGCCGCCGGCCGGCTGGCGCTCGATCTCGATGCCGTCGCGCCCGGCCTGCCGGTCGGCGTCCGGCTCCGCCGGCAGCGGCGCGCGCTGGCGCTGGCGGTCGCGGTCGGCGATCTCGCGGAGCTGCTCGACCTGACCGCGGTCACCGCCGCGCTGACCGTCTTCGCCGACGCCGCGCTCGACCGCGCGATCAAGGCCGCCATCGCCGAGCGCACCCCCGACGCCGAGCCGATAGGCTTCGCGGCCATCGCGCTCGGCAAGCAGGGCAGCCGCGAGCTCAATTACTCCTCCGATATCGACCCCATCCTGCTCTACGACCCCGCGACCGTGCCGCGCCGCCCGCGCGAGGAGCCGGTCGACGCGGCGATCAGGATCGGCCGGCGCGTCGTCGAGCTGCTCCAGTCGCGCGACGCCGACGGCTATGTGCTGCGCGTCGACCTCCGCCTGCGGCCCTCGCCCGAGGTCACCCCGATCGCGCTGCCGGTCGATGCCGCGATCGGCTATTACGAGAGCCAGGCGCTGCCCTGGGAGCGCGCCGCCTTCATCCGCGCCCGGGCGGCGGCGGGTGACGTGGCGCTGGGGCAGCGCTTCCTCGACGCGGTGCGCCCGTTCGTGTGGCGGCGCGCGCTCGATTTCGGCGCGATCGGCGAGATCAGGGGGCTGACGCGGCGCATCCGCGACCATTACACCGCCGGCCAGGCGTTCGGCCCCGGCTACGACCTCAAGCGCGGGCGCGGCGGCATTCGCGAAGCCGAGTTCTTCGCGCAGGTCCATCAGCTCATCCACGGCGGCCGCGACCCCGGCCTGCGCGCGCCCGCGACCCGCGACGCGCTGGCGGCGCTGGCGGCGGCGGGGTGGATCGGCGGCGACGAGGCGGCGGCGCTGACCGCCAGCTACACGCTGCTGCGCACGATCGAGCACCGCCTCCAGATGGTCGACGACCGCCAGACGCATTCGCTGCCGACGGGCGCGGCGCTCGACGGCGTCGCGCGGCTGCACGGGCTGGCGGACGGCGTGGCGCTGCTCGACCTGCTCCGCCCGCGGGTCGAGACCACCGGCCGGCTCTACGACGCGCTCGACGCCGACGCGCCGGAGACGCTGCCGCGCGACGAGGCGGCGCTGGCGGCGTCCATCGGCGAGACGGGGGCGCGGCGCGTGGCGGCATGGCGGGCGGCGACCTATCCCGCGCTCCGCTCGGCGGCGGCGCAGGCGGCGCTGGAGGCGGTGCTGCCGACGCTGATGCCCGCGCTCGCCGCCGCGCCCGAGCCGGGCCAGGCGCTGACCCGCTTCGATGCGATGCTCGAACGGCTGCCCAGCGCGGTCAACATCTTCCGCCTGCTGGAGGCGCGTCCCGGCCTCGCGGTCCTCCTCACCCAGATCCTCAGCCACGCCGCCCCGCTCGCCGAGGAGCTCGCCCGCCGCCCCGCCCTCCTCGACGGGCTGATCGACGCCACCGCGCTCAAGCCCGTCGGCGACATCGCCACCCTCGCGGCGGCGATGCGCGCCGACGCCGATTATGGCGCGCAGCTCGATCATGTCCGCCGCGTCGTCGGCGAGCGCCGCTTCGCGCTCGGCGCGCAGATCGTCGCCGGCGCGGCCGACCCCCTCGACGTCGCCGCCGGCTATGCCCGCGTCGCCGAGGCCGCGATCGAGGTACTCGC
Source organism: uncultured Sphingomonas sp. (assembly GCA_964244185.1). Taxonomy (GTDB): domain Bacteria; phylum Pseudomonadota; class Alphaproteobacteria; order Sphingomonadales; family Sphingomonadaceae; genus Sphingomonas. Next base: position 25,918 of record CAXTHQ010000013.1, on the reverse strand, counting down.
GAGTGCCGCGGTCGCCGAGTTCGCGCGCACGCACGGCCGCGTGCCCGACAGCGAGCTCGTCATCCTCGCGCTCGGCCGGATGGGCGGCGCGGCGCTGACGCACGCGTCGGACCTCGACCTCGTCTATCTCTTCACCGGCCCGTTCCTGGCCGAGTCCGACGGCGCCAGGCCGCTCGGCGCGACGATGTACTACAACCGCCTCGCCCAGCGCGTGACGGCGGCGCTGTCGGTCGCCACCGCCGCCGGGCCGCTCTACGCGGTCGACACGCGGCTGCGGCCGTCGGGCGCGCAGGGGCCGCTGGCGGTGAGCCTCGACAGCTTCGCCCGTTACCAGCGCGAGAATGCCTGGACCTGGGAGCATATGGCGCTGACCCGCGCCCGGCCGGTGTTCGGCTCGGCGGCGGCGCGGGCCGCGGTGCAGGCGATCGTCGACGCCGTCCTCGCCGGCGACCGTCCGGCGCGCGATATCGTCGCCGACGCACGGGCGATGCGCGCCGAGATGGCCGCGCACAAGCCGCCGCAGGGTCCGCTCGACGCCAAGCTGCTTCCCGGCGGCCTCGTCGATTTGGAGTTCGCGACACACGTCGTCCAGCTCGCCCGCCATACCGGCTTCGACCCCCGGCTCGGCGCCGCGATCGACAAACTGATCGCCGCCGGCCTCGCGCCCGCGCCGATGCGGGCCGCGCACGACCTGCTCACCCGCCTGCTGGTGACGCTCCGCCTCGTCGCTCCCGACGCGCAGCCGCCCGCGCCGAGCACCGCCGCGCTGGTCGCCCGCGCGCTCGACCTGCCCGATTGGGCGGCGGTGGTTGCCAGCCTCGCCGCCACGCGGCAGGAGGTGGAGAACTTCTGGCATGAGGTGACGGGCGATGGAGACGGGCGCGACGCTCCCTGACGTGACGGTGACCGGAGCGGACGGCGCGCCGCTCGCGCTGTCCGGCCTCGCGGGCAAGCCGGCGGTGATCTATTTCTATCCCAAGGCCGACACGCCGGGCTGCACGCGCGAGGCCGAGGACTTCTCCGCGCTAGGCGACCGGTTCGCGGCGGCCGGCGTGATGGTGATCGGCGTGTCGAAGGATCCACCCGCCAAGCTGGCGAAGTTCGCCGCCAAGCGCGCGCTCACCGTCCGGCTCGCCGGCGACGAGGACGGCGCGGCGTGCGAGGCGTTCGGCGTGTGGGGCGAGAAGCAGCTCTACGGCCGCACCTACATGGGCGTCGAGCGCGCCACGTTCCTGTTCGGCGCGGACGGCCGGCTGGTGGAGGAATGGCGCAAGGTCAAGGTGCCCGGCCACGCCGCGGCGGTGCTGGCGGCGGCGCAGAAGATCAGCCGATAACGACGCCCAACCAGGCGAGATCAGTTCAGCGCCCGCGTTAGATCCCGCATTAATGACCCCGGGATCGGCTCGTCGAATCGGCAGCCGACGATCTCGTCCTTCGCCCACACCACGGTCGCCGCGATCGGCCAGCCGCCGTCGAAGCGCAGCCAGAGGCGGTTGCCCTCCTCATGATCGCCGGCCGCCGCGACGCGGCAGCCATAAGAGGACAGGTCGAGCAATTCCGCCTCGCGCGCTTCCTGCCCCAGCTCGCGCACGGTCGCGAGCGAGACGGTAACCGGGCTGCGCTGATTGCGCCGCTCGTCGACGCGAGGGACAGTGGGCAGACGCCAGGCATTGGTGGCCATTGCGAAATCCTCCTGACGCGGAGCGTTACGCGAAGGTGGTATGCGAAACCTTAAGGCTGGAGGACGTGCGTTCACATTTCGCCGTGACCGAGTTCCGACCTCAAGCGCTTCTTGACTTGCCCAGGCAATGGTTGCTTAGGCAACAGTCATGGGGTTTTATTCCGCAACCGATTTCGAGCCCGACTGCTCGGTCGGCTATCTCGCCCGCCGGATCCATCAGCTCGCCCAGACGGGGCTCGAGCCGGTGTTCGCGGCCGAGGGGCTGACGAATATCCAGTGGCACGCGTTGGTCTCGATCTATTTCCGGCGTGGCGCCACCCCGCTCGGTCTCGCGCGCGACCTGTCCTATGACAAGGGCGCGACCACCCGGCTGCTCGATGTGCTCGAGGCGAAGGGCTGGGTGGTGCGCGAGCGGACGCCGGACGACCGTCGCTCGCTGCAGCTCAACCTGACTCCCGAGGGCGAGCGCATCACCCAACACACCCGGCTGAAGCTGATCGACGCGTGGAATGCCTGGCTCGCCGACTGGCCGCACGACGACGTGGCGGCGGCGGTGGCGACGCTCCAGCGGGTTCGCGACACGCTGCTGGAGAAACTGGCATGAGGCGTTTCGTCCTCCTCCTCGCCGCGATGCTCGCCGGCTGCGCGGCCCCCGCGACGCGGCAGGCGGTGCGCTCGATCGAGCCCGCCGCGCTCGGCCTGACCGGCGCGCCCGCGCCCGCGATCGACGCGCAATGGTGGCGCGCGTTCGGCGATCCGCAGCTCGACCGGCTCGTCGCCGACGCGACCGCCGGCAGTCCGACGCTCCAGGTCGCGCTGGCCCGTGTCGCGCAGGCGCAGGCGACGCTGGCCAGCCGCCGCGCCGAGGACGGCCCCGACGTGACGCTGTCGGCGCAGCCGCAGATCGCGCGGCTCTCGGGCCGCTACACCATCCCGCCGCCCTATGCCGGCTCGGTGCGCTTCGTCGGCGCGGCGACCGCGAACCTCAGCTACAATCTCGACCTGTTCGGCCGCCAGCGCGCCGCGATCGAGGGCGCGCGCGCCGGTGTCCGCGCGGCGGCGCTCGACGTCGAGGCCGCGCGGCTCGCGCTCGCCGGGTCGGTCGTTGAGACCTATCTCGACCTCGCCCGCCCCGAGACGCAGGCCCGCATCGCCCGGCGCGACATCGTCGCGCGCGACGCCGCGCTGCGGCTTGTCCGCGCCCAGATCCGCAACCAGCTCGCGAGCAAGGTGCAGGAAGCCGCCGCCCAGACGCTGCTCGCGCAGGCGCGCGAGGCGGCGGTCGGGGCCGACGGCGCCCGCGCGCTGGCCGCCAACGCGCTGGCGGCGCTCGCCGCGCGCGGCCCCGATTACGCGGCGGCGATCGGCCCGGCGGCGCTGCGCGTCGACGCGGCATTGCCGATCCCGGCCGTGCTGCCCGCCGACCTGCTCGGCCGCCGCGCCGACATCGCGGCGGCGGCGGCGCGGGTCGAGGCGGCCGAGGCCGGGCGTCAGGTCGCGCGTCGTGCCTATTATCCCAACGTCAACCTGTCGGCGCTGGTCGGCTTGCAGGCGATCGGGCTCGGCAATCTGCTGTCGCTCGATGCCGGCACCGCCGGAGTCGGCCCGGCGCTCAGCCTGCCGCTGTTCGACCATGGTCGGCTCGACGCGGGTCTCGCCGGCGCGGTGGCGGGGGTCGATTCCGCGGTCGCCGATTACAACGAGCGCTTGGTCGGCGCGGTGCGCGAGGCGGCGGACGCGCTGGCGCTGACCGGCAACCTCGACGCGCGCCAGCGCGAACAGGCCGCCGTCGTCGCCGGCCTGCGCCAGACCGCGCACCTCAATCAGGTCCGCGTCGCCAGCGGCCTCGATAGCAAGCTCGGGCTGGTCGACACCGATGTCCGCCTGCTCGAGGCCCAGCTCGCCCAGGCCAACCTCGCCACCGACGCCGCCCGCGCCCGCGTCCAGCTCGTGCTGGCACTCGGCGGCGGCTTTGCGCCGTCATCGCCGATGCCGGCCCAGGGAACGCAATGATGACCGACACCACCGCCCCCGCACCGATCGACACCGCGCCACCCCCGCGCGGCAACCCCGCCGCCCGCCGCCGCGCGCTGCTCGTGCTCGGCGCGATCGTGCTGATCGTCGCGATCGCCTGGGCGGTGATGCACTTGCTGTTCGGCAAGCCCGAGGAGGAGACCGACGACGCCTATGTCGCGGGCGACGTCGTCGCGATTACCGCGCGCGATCCCGGCATCGTCCTCGCGATCCGCGCCGACAACACGCAGGGCGTCAAGGCCGGCCAGCCGCTGATCGAACTCGACTCCGCCACCGCCGACGTCGGTGTCGCGCAGGCGGAGGCGGAACTCGCCCGCGCGGTGCGCGCGACGCGCGGCGCGATCACGCAGGTCGGCGGGGCGTCGGCGCAGGTGGTGCTCGCGCGCGCCGAGCTGGCGCGCACGCTCGACGATTACCGCCGCCGGCGCGGCGCGGCGGCCGAGGGCGCGATCTCGGGCGAGGAGCTCGCCCATGCCGCCGACGCGGTGAAGGTCGCCCGTGCCCAGCTCGACGTCGCGCTCGCCGGCCAGTCGCAGAGCCAGGCCGCCGTCCAGGGCACCGATGCGGCCACCAACCCGCAGGTGCTCGCCGCCGTCGCCGCCGTCCGCCGCGCCGCGATCATGCGCGGCCATATGCGCCTGACCGCGCCGATTGCCGGCGTCGTCGCGCAGCGTCAGGTCCAGATCGGCCAGCAGGTCGCCGCCGGCACGCCGCTGATGGCGATCGTGCCGCTCGACCGCGTCTGGGTCGACGCCAATTTCCGCGAGACGCAGTTGAAGGACATCCGCCTCGGCCAGCCGGCGATCGTGACGGCGGACACCTATGGCGGCGACCTCGAGTTTCACGGCCGCGTCATCGGTATCGGCGCGGGGTCGGGCTCCGCCTTCGCGCTGTTGCCGCCGCAGAACGCCAGCGGCAACTGGATCAAGGTCGTCCAGCGCGTCCCTGTCCGCATCGCGCTGGACCCGGCCGAGCTGCGCCGGAACCCCTTGCGCGTCGGCCTGTCGGTGAAGACGACGGTGGCTACCGCCGACCTCTCCGGCCAGCGCCTCGCCGCACCCGGCGCGCAGGCGTACCGGGGCGAAGCCGTGGACCAGCGCGACCCCGCGACCGAAGCCCGTATCGCGCGGATCATCGCGAGCAACCGCTAGTGTTTCGTCACCCTCACCCTTTCGCCGCCCGCGGCGGCTGTTCCCTCTCCCATTGGGAGAGGGAGGGAGGCGCGCAGCGCCAGAAGGGTGAGGGTGATTAGATGGCCGATCCTCCCACCGCTCCATCCCTCCCACCGCTCACCGGCGCGCCTCTCGCGCTGATCGCCATCGCGCTCGCGGTCGGCACGTTCATGGTCGTGCTCGACTCGACCATCGCCAACGTCTCGCTGCCCACCATCGCCGGCAACATCGGCGTCGCTTCCGACGAATCGACCTGGGTCATCACCGCCTTCGCCGTCGCGCAGGGCATCGCCGTGCCGCTGACCGGCTGGCTGATGGGCCGGTTCGGCGTGGTGCGCACCTTCTGCACCGCCGTGTTCCTGTTCACGATCGCCTCCTTCCTGTGCGGCATCGCTTGGAGCCTGCAGTCGCTGATCGTCTTCCGCGTCATGCAGGGCGCGGTGTCGGGGCCGATGATGCCGGGCAGCCAGGCGCTGCTCATCTCGATCTTCCCGCCGCAGAAGCGCGCCACCGCGCTGGGGCTATGGTCCACGACGACGCTGGTCGCGCCGATCATGGGGCCGGTGCTGGGTGGCTTCATCTCCGACAATTATCACTGGAGCTGGATTTTCCTCATCAACGTGCCGGTCGGGCTCGCCTGCGCGGCGGCGTGCTGGCTCGGGCTGCGGACGCGCGAGACGCCGACGCGCAAGCTGCCGATCGATAGGGTCGGGTTGATCCTGCTCGCGACCTGGGTCGGCTCGCTCCAGATCATGCTCGATCTGGGCAAGAACGCGGACTGGTTCGCGTCGACGCACATCGTCGTGCTGGCGATCGTCGCCGCGATCGGCTTCGTCGCCTGGATCATCTGGGAACTGACCGACGCCAACCCCACCGTCGACCTGCGGCTGTTCCGCAGCCGCAACTTCGCCTTTGGAAACATCGCCTTCGCCATGGGATACGCCGTGTTCTTCGCCAACATCCTCATCCTGCCGCTGTGGCTGCAGACGCAGATGGGCTATACCGCGAGCTGGGCGGGGCTGATCGCCGCGCCGGGCGGGTTCGTGGCGGTGCTGCTCACGCCCTTCGTCGCGCGCGCGTCGGGCAGGATCGACGTGCGCCTCATCGCCAGCGGCGCCTTCATCGCCTTCGGCATCTCCTACTGGATGCGCTCGGGGCTGACCACCAGCGCCGATCTGTGGAGCCTGATCGCGCCCCAGCTGGTGATGGGCGTGGCGACCGGCTGCTTCTTCCTGTCGATGGTGACGATCTGCCTCGACCGCCTGCCGCCCGAGCGGCTGCCGTCTGCGACCGGCCTGTCCAACTTCACCCGCATCACCGCCGGCGCGTTCGCGGCGTCGATCGTCACCACCGGCTGGGACCGGCGCGAGGCGCTGCACCAGAGCCGCATTGCGGAGGCCGTCGGGCAGGGCATGCCGCTGCAACTGGCGATGGAGGCGATGACGCGGCTTGGCATGACGGCGCAGCAGGCCGCCGCTACCGTGACCCGGCAGCTCACGGGGCAGGCCTATCTGCTCGCCACGACCGACCTGTTCTGGCTGTCGTCGGTCCTGTGCGCCGGCGGCCTCGCGCTCGTCTGGCTCACCCGCCGCCCCGCCGCCCCCAGCGGACCGGTCGCGGCGGATTAGTCCCTCTCCCGCCGGGAGGGAAGGGGCCCGCTCGCGGAGCGAGTGGGAAGGGTGAGGGTGACGGCGACTGGTCACCCTCATCCTTCCGCCGCTACGCGGCTCCCTCCCTCTTCCGAGGGGAGAGGGATTGTGCCTGCATCCCGCCTATGGTCAGTTAGACGGGAGAGGAGCCCTGGATGGCCGCCCGCGCGACAGAGACCTTCCCCGCCCCCCGGGGGCTGCCCGTCATCGGCCATCTCCACCAGATCGCGCGCGCCGGGCTGGTCGGCCATCTTCTTGCCTCGCCCGCGACTTTCCCGACGGCGTCTTCCAGCTCAATTTCGGCAGCCGCGTCGGCATCTTCGTCACCGATCCCGACGTCGCCGCCGCGCTCAGCGACGAGAGCCGCTTCCGCAAGATGCCCGGCCCCGGCTTGCGCGTCGTCCGCCGCTTCGCGGGCGACGGGCTGTTCACGGCGTTCAGCGACGAGCCGAACTGGGGCAAGGCGCACCGCATCCTGCTCCCCGCCTTCAGCCAGCGCGCGATGCGCGGCTATTTCGATCTGATCGTCGAGGTCTGCGATCAGCTCGTCGCGAAATGGGAGCGCGCGGCGGGCACCGATGTCCTCGTCGCCGACGACATGACGCGGCTGACGCTCGACAGCATCGCCATCGCCGGCTTCGGCCACCGCTTCATGAGCTTCGAGCGCGACGAGCTCGACAGCTTCCTCGTCGCGCTCGGCGACGCGCTCACCGAATCGATGAGCACGATCACCCGGATGCCCTTCCAGAAGCCCTTCGCGAAGAAAGCGCAGGCGCGCTTCGACGCCGCGATCGCGGAGATGAACGCGCTGGTCGACGGCATCATCGCCCAGCGCCGCGCCCACCCCGATCCCGACGCGAAGGACCTGCTTAACCTGATGCTGACCGCGGTCGATCCGGAGACGGGCGAGCGCCTCGACGACCTCAACATCCGCTACCAGGTGCTGACCTTCCTGATCGCGGGCCACGAGACTACGTCGGGCATGTTGACCTTCGCGTTCAGCTACTTGCTGCGCAATCCTGCCATCCTCGCGCAGGCCTATGCCGAGGTCGACCGCGTCCTGCCCGGCGACGCGGCCCCCGACTACGCTCACGTCGCGAAACTGGAAGTGATCGAGCGCATCCTCAAGGAAGCGCTGCGCCTCTGGCCGACCGCCCCCTCGTTCAGCCTCGCGCCGTTCGAGGACGAGACGGTTGGCGGCTGGCGCTTCCGGAAAGACCGGCCCGTCAACATCTTCTCTCCCGGACTTCAGCGCAATCCGAAAGTCTGGGACCGCCCCGACGAGTTCGACATCGACCGCTGGCTGCCCGACAACGAGGCCCGGCACCACCCCCATGCGTACAAGCCCTTCGGCAACGGCGCGCGCGCTTGCATCGGCCGCCAGTTCGCGATGGTCGAGGCCAAGATCGCGATGGCGATGCTGCTCCGCCGCTTCACGATCAGCGACCCGCACAGCTATCGCCTGACGATCAAGGAGACGCTGTCGATCAAGCCCGACGCCTTCTACATGCGCGTCCGTCTCCGCCAGCCGCACGAACGCCTGACCCTCGCGCCGCTCGACACGCCGCAGGCGGACGCCCCCGTTGCCGCCGTCGAGGGCACCGGCAAGGGCTTCGCCGTCCTCTACGGCACCTCGCTCGGCACCGCGCGCGACATCGCCGAGGAGATCGCGGAGCGCGCCCGCGTCGACGGTTTCGAGGTCGTCGTCCGCGCCATGGACGACAGCCTGCGCGCCGGGGCCGAACCCGACGACAAGGTCATCGTCGTCGTCACCGCCACCTATAACGGCCGCGCGCCCGACAGCGCGCTGGAGGTCGAACGCGCCCTCGACGGCGGTCGCTTCGCGGGCGCGAATTGGTCGGGCGCGAAGTTCGCCGTGCTCGGCATCGGCAACTCGCAATGGCCGAATTACCAGAACTTTCCCAAGCGCATCGACGCCGCGATCGAGGCGACCGGGGCCGAGCGCCTGGTCCCGCGCGCCGAGGCGGACGGGCAGGGCGACTTCGACGGCGCGGTGGCGGGCTTCGTCCGCGACCTGTGGCGCGCTCTCGGCAGCGAGGCCGCGCCGAGCGAGCCCGCCGCCGGCCTGTCGCTGGTCCCGGTCGATACCGCCGCCGCCCGCGCCGCCGCGCTGCCGGAGCACGCCCAGCGCCTGACGATCGAGGCCAATGACGAGCTCGTCAGCCCCGCCGACGGCCTCTGGGATTTCGCGCAGGAGCCGCCGCGCCCCTCGACCCGCCACATCCGCGTCAGGCTTCCCGCCGGCCAGGGCTATCAGACCGGCGACCACCTCGCCGTCTACGCCCGCAACCGCCCCGAGCTCGTCACCCGCGTCATGGACCGGCTCGGCGTCGCGGGCGCCACGCAGCTTCGGGTGGAAGGGCAGGGAAGCCGTTTCCGCCACTTGCCCATCGGCACGACCGTCACCGTCCGCCAGCTTCTCACCGATTTCGTCGAGCTGTCCGACCCGCTCCCCCGCCGCGCGCTCCAGGTCGTCACGACGCGCTGCCCCGACACGAGCGCGAAGCTGGCCGCGCTGGACGCCGAATACGATTCCGAGGTCGCCGCCAGGCGCCTGACGCTGATCGACCTGCTCGACCGCTTCCCGGCCGCCGAGCTCACCCTCGACCAGCTCGTCGAGCTGTCCGCCCCGATCGCCCCGCGCTTCTATTCGATCGCGTCGAGCCCCCGCGTGTCGCCCGACGCCGCCGACCTCATCGTCGGCACCACGCAGGCCCCCGCCTGGTCCGGCCTCGGCGAGCATCGCGGCTTCGCGTCGAGCCACATGGCGAGCCTCGCACCCGGCGACGAGATCTTCGGCTACGTCCGTCGCCCCAATCCGCCCTTCGCGCCGCCCGAGGACCTAAGCGTGCCGATGATCCTGATCGGCCCCGGCACCGGCTTCGCGCCGCTGCGGGGTTTTCTCCAGGACCGCGAAGCCGCCGGCGGCGCGCGATCGCTCCTCTTCTTCGGCTGCCGTCACCCCGGCCACGACTGGTTCTGCCGCGGCGAGATGGAGGGTTGGCGCGACCGCGGCGTCGCGGACCTCTGCCTCGCCTTCTCCGCCGTGCCGTCGCATCCCTGGCGCTTCGTCCAAGACGCGCTCTGGGCCGAGCAGGACCGCGTCTGGGCAGCGCTGGAAGCGGGCGCGCAGATCTTCCTGTGCGGCGACGGCCGCTACATGGCCCCGGCCGTCCGCGACACGTTGATCCGCATCTGGATGCAGCAGGTCGGCGGCGAGCACGCCCAGGGCTCGGCGTGGCTCAACGACCTGATCGAGACGGGGCGTTTCCACCAGGATGTGTTCGGGTTCGGCAAATGAGCGGAGTCGCCGCTGTCGATCGGCCTGTGCTGCAGCATAGGCCATGGGTCACGAACGTCACGTCAAGCAGCGCGCATCTGACCCCGCCCCGCAACGCCCGTTGCGCTCGCGCGTTGAAACGTCCAGCATGTGGTCGAGCGCCGCCAGAGCGCCGGCCCGAGGAGAGAGCGATGCAGCAATTGTCCGCGCAGGACGCGTCCTTCGTCTATCTGGAGACGCCGCACACGCCGATGCACATCGGCTCGGTCGGCATCTACGATCCCGCGACCGCGCCGGGCGGGTTCGTCCGCTTCAAGGACATCCTCGCCTTCATCAAGCAGCGGCTCGGCGGCGCGCGTTCGTTCCGCCAGCGGCTGGTGCGCGTGCCGTTCGACCTCGACCATCCCTATTGGATCGAGGACCCCGAGTTCGACATCGAGTTCCACGTCCGCCACATCGCGCTCCCCAAGCCCGGTGACTGGCGTCAGCTCTGCATCCAGGTCGCGCGCCTCCATTCGCGGCCGATGGACCTGACCAAGCCGCTCTGGGAGTTCACCATCGTCGAGGGGCTCGACAATATCGACGGCCTGCCACCCGGCTGCTTCGCGCTCGTGTCGAAGGTCCACCACGCCGCGATCGACGGCATGAGCGGGGTCGAGATGTCGGCCGCGGTCCACGATCTCGACGCCTCGATGACCGTCCCCGACAAGGCGGACGACTGGAAGCCCGAGCATATGCCGCGCGTCGCCGACCTGCTCGCACGCTCCTATTTCAACAGCCTCGTCCAGCCGATGCGCGTCATGGAGACGATCGGCCGGTCGCTGCCCGGCATGGCGCGGCTGACGGCGCAGGTGGGGAAGGGCGACGTCTCGGTCCGCAATGCCCGGCCCGCGCCCAAGACGCGCTTCAACGGCAAGGTCTCCGCGCACCGCGCCTGGGACGCGGTGCCCTTCAAGCTCGCCGACATCCGCGCGATCAAGGAGGCGGTGCCCGATGCCACCGTCAACGACGTCATCCTCGCGATCGTCGGCGGCGCGCTGCGCCAGTATCTCAAGGGCCGCGACGATCTGCCCAAGGACACGCTGACCGCGATGGCCCCGATCTCGGTGCGCGGCGAGGGCGAGAAGGCGGCGCTCGGCAACCTCGTCTCGGCGATGGTGGTGGGGCTCGGCACCCAGGTCGAAGATCCGCTCGAACGGCTCCGCTTCGTCCATGACGAGGCGGTCAATTCCAAGGCGATGACCAACGCGGTTGGCGCACGGACGCTGAGCGACTATTCGCAGCTCATGCCCAGCGCGCTCGCCGGGCTGGCGGCGCGGCTCTATACCCGCGTCGGCGCGGCGAACGCGCACGCCCCCGCCTTCAACTGCGTCGTCACCAACGTGCCGGGCAGCCGCGTGCCGCTCTATTTCACCGGCGCGCGGATGGTCGCGATGTACGGCACCGGGCCGGTGTTCGACGGCATGGGCCTCATCAACACGATCTACAGCTACGGCCCGACGATCGCGATCTCCTTCACCGCCGACCGCGACGCGATGCCCGACCCGGAGGCCTATGCCGAGGCGCTGCGGCAATCATTTCAGGCGCTCAAGACCGCCGCGGTGAAACCCGCGCTGGGGCTGGCGGTTGATGCGGACGAGACCAGACCGGCGGGCAAGCAAGCCCGCGCCAAGAGGAGCATGATCAATGGCTGACGACACCAATAATATCGCCGACGCCGCCGCGAGCGAGGCGAAGAAAAACGCCGATGCCGCCGCCAACCAGACCAAGTCCGCCGCCGACACGGCCGCGAACTTCGCCAAGGATGCCGCCGACCGGATGCGCTCGGCCGGCGAGCAGGCGCGCACCGCCTTCAACGACCGCGTCGTCGAACCCGCCAAGCGCGCCGGCGACGCGCTGCGCGAAAGTGGCCACAAGGTCGCGCAGAACAACCAGGCGATCGGTCTCAAGGTGATCGACCAGGCCGAACAGAACGCCCACGAAGCCTTCGCCGCGATGCGCAAGGCCGCGCAGGCCACCGATCTGTCGGGCGTGATGCAGGTCCAGGGCGACTATTTGCGCGAACAAGGCACCCGCTCGATCGCCCAGGCCCGCGAAGTAGCCGAACTCATCGCCCAATTCGGCCGCGACGCGGTGGGTGCGCTACGGGGCGGCGATAGGGGCTAGATACGGCGTAATCCTCCCCGAGCTTGCTCGGGGAGGGGGATCGCCGGGCGCTGCCCGGTGGTGGCGGGGAGTGTCCAGGAGATCAGGCGTTACCGCCTGGATACATCCACTCCTTCAGTCCCTTCCCCTCGAACCGCTGCCACGCCCCATCCTTCTGCGCCAGCCGATCGGCGACCGCATACAGGACCGAGGGGTTGACCCCCAGCCCGCAATGGCTGCCATGGACCTCGATATTCTCGGCCAGCGGACCCTCGACCTCGCGGCAGCTCTCCCAGGCGACGATGCCGTCGCCCTTGCTGAAGATCGCGGAGCAGGGGACCGAGGGCGGCGCCGAGACCTCGGCCATCAGCCTGGTCGTATGCGCGTCGTCGATCTTGCTCCCCGACATCATCTCGTACAGCCGCCAGACGTTTGACGAACGAGGACTGCCGGCGAAGGGGGAGCCGAGCGTGATGACCGAGCGGATCGCGTCGGGCGCGCGGCGGGCGAGGAGGCGGGCCATGACGCCGCCCAGCGACCAGCCGACCAGCGACACCGTCTGCCCGGTCGCCTCATGGATCTCGCGCAGCCGCGCGACCAGATGCTCGCCCTCCATCCCGATCGCCTTGGGACCGAGGTTGCGCCCGAGGTTCCAGGTATGGGCGTCATAGCCCAGCAGCCGCAGGAACCGGCGCAGCACGCGGGTCGAATTGTCCGAGGTCATGAAGCCCGGCAGCACCAGCACGGGATGGCCGTCGCCCCGCGGCGCGGTCGCCACCAGCGCGCCGGCGGACAGGGCGAGCGAGCCCCATTCCGCGAGCGCGCGCGGCAGCTCGGTCAGCGCCAGCAGCGCGGAGGGGGGCCGGATCTCGGCGGGGGCGGCAGTGAAGGCGGCGGTCGCCATGAGCGGCATCTCCTGTGAGTTCTGATATAACCCTCTGGCGGGGCTTAGGTTTCGTCCTGGCCAAACGCCTGGCGGCGGGCGGCGACCCGGGCGGGGTCGAGCGAGAGGATGGCGAGGTCGTGCGCCTGCCCGTCGCGGCCGCGCACCTGGTCCTTGAGCAGCGCCTCGGCGCGGAAGCCCAGGCTCTCGAACAGGGCCACCGAGCCGGCCTGATCCGCCGTCATCCGCGCGCTCAGCTTGGCGAGACCATGCGCCCGGGCGATGGCGAAGATCGCCTCCAGCAGGTCGCGGCCGAGCCCCGCGCCGCGCCGGTCGGGGCTGACCAGCAGCCGCACCTCGCCGACATGCGCACTCCAGCCGAGCGGGTCGCGCACCAGCGCGGCGGTCGCCACCACCGGCTCGCCCTCGCCGTCCGGATCGATCGCGACGAGGCTGTCGATCCAGCCCTCGCCGATCGCCTCCAGCCACGCTTCTATGACGCGCGGATGGGTAAGGTCGCGGCCGAGGAAGAGCAGGTCGTGCTCGGGCAGGGTGGCGGCGAAGGCGGCTACCTTGTCACGGTCGGCGGGTCGGAAGCGGCGGATGGTATGGCTCATGGCCCGTTCCCGTTCGTGCCGAGCGCAGTCGAGGCATCAGGCTTTCTCCGTCCCTCGACTGCGCTCGGGACGAACGGCGTTGGCGCAAGGCTCATATCGATCGCGATCCCAGCCAGTCGACGAGCTTCGGCCAGAGCCGTTTCACCGCGTTGCCGCCGGCGACGAGACTGACATGACCGCCCTTGAGGACCAGTTCCTCCTTGTCCGCCGAGCCGACCATGCCGAGCAGCGGCGCGCTCGCGGCGGTCGGGACGATATGGTCGTGGAGCGCCGCGACGTGGAGGAAGGGCACGGCGATGCGGGCGAGGTCCACCGCCCGTCCGGCGACGTCCATCCCGCCCGCCAGCAGCCGGTTGTCCCACATCAGCTTGCGCGTGGTCTCCCGGAAATACTCCCCCGCCAGCGGCAGGATGTCGCTCGCCCAGCGATCGAACATCCGGAACGACTTCACGAACTCGTCGTCATGGAGCTGATCGACCAGCCGGATCTGCCCCGCCATCCGCGCGCCCGGCCGCAGCAGGTCGAAGGCCGAATAGAGATAGTCGCCGGGGCAATTGCCCAGCGTGTCGACCAGCCGGTCGACATCGAAGAAGCGCCGGTCCGCCCACGCCTGGAACATCTCCATGTGCGAGAAATCGACGGGCGTGGTGAAGGTGACGAGGTTCTTGAGGCCGGCGCGCTCCCCCTCCAGCGCCGCCCACAGCAGCGACAGGACGCCGCCGAAGCAATAGCCGACCATGCTGATATCGGGTTCGCCCGTCTCCGCCTTCACCCGTTTGACCGCCATCGGCAGGAAGTCGAGGACATAGCTCGCCAGCGTCAGCGTCCGCTCGTCGGGGCGCGGCGCCTCCCAGTCGAGCATGAACACGTCGAAGCCCGCGAGCTGGAGATATTCGACCAGGCTCTGTCCCGGCACCATGTCGAAGATATAGCCGCGATTGGTCGTCGCCATGACCAGCAGCAGCGGTACCCGGTATACGTCCTCGACGCGCGGCCGGTAATGATAGAGCCGCATCGTTCCGCGCGCGATCAGCACATCCTTCGGGCTCGCGCCGAGCTGCGGGCCCGAGGTGGTGAAATAGTCGAGCCCCTTGAAGTTGCGCTGCAACGCCCGCTCGAACTCGGTCGCGGCGGCGGCGAACATCTCCGCGCCAAACAGGTCGGGGGCGGTGGCCATGTTTCAGTACGCCGTCACCCCGGCCTTGTGCCGGGGTCCACTCGCGGGCTGGGCTGAACGCGTCGCGCTGCTTCCGGCGATTGGCCTCATCCCAACGTGGATGCCGGCACAAGGCCGGCATGACGGAGGGGAACGCTTCAAACCGTCGGCTCCGGAGGCTTCCGCCCTCGCGTCGGCCTCGGTCGGCCCACGTCCGTTCCGCCCCCCGCCACCGCCGCCTCGATCCGGGCGAGGCTCGCCTCCATCTTACCGATGCGCGCCGACAGATCCTCGAAATCCGCGCGGCTCGGCATGTTGGCGGCGGCAAGCGCGCGGGCCATCGCGTCCTTGACCGCGCCCTGCATCTGGACATGCGTCGCGGTGCCCATGCCCATCGCGCGCGACCATTCCTCCGACTTGAGCAGGTCACCGCCCACGCCGTTCGCCATCTTCTCCCATTCGCCCAGCATCGAGCGGAACAGATCGGCTGGATTGGTCGCCATGCTGCGCAGCATCGGCCGCAGCATGGCCGGCGTCAAGGGCCGGTCGGCGCGGCGTCCAGCGTCGCATCGCCCCCCAATGCCCTGTACAGGGACACCCGGTTGGAGGCCGCGGTCAGTCGCACCGCGACCAACGTCCGCTGCGCGGTGTAGAGCGAGCGCTGCGCGTCGAGGCTCGACAGGAAGTTCTCGACCCCCGCCTGGTAGCGCGCGTTGACCAGATTGAGCGTGTCGGCGGCGGCGGCGGCGAAACGCTGGTTGGCGGCGAGCTGCGCCGCGATCGTGCCCTCGCGGGCCAGCCCGTCGGCGGTCTCCCGGAAGGCGGTCTGGATGGCTTTCTCGTAAGTCGCGACCGCCGCGTCGCGCTGCGCCTGGCTGTACGCGACGCCCGCGCGGCCGGCGCCGGCGCTGAAGATCGGATAGCTCAGGCTCGGCGCGACCGAGTAGGAAAAGGCGCCGCCGGTGAACAGCGTCCGCAACGCGTCCGACGCGAAGCCGAGCAGCCCGGTCAGCGACAGGCGCGGGAACAGCGCCGCCCGCGCCGCGCCGATCTCGGCGTTATAGGCGCGGAGCTGATACTCCGCCTCGACCACGTCGGGCCGGCGGAGCAGCACATTGCTGTCGACCCCGGCGGGCAACGCGACGACGCCGGGCGCGGCGTCGTCGATCGACGCGGGGAGCAGCGCGCCCTCGACCGGCGCGCCGACGAGCAACTGGAGCAGGTTGCCGTCCTGCGCGACCAGGGTGGACTGTTCGGCGAGATCGGACTGGGCTGTTGCCAGCACCTGTTCCGCCTGCGCCAGGTCGGTGCGCGGCGCCACGCCGCCGTCGAGCCGCGCCTTGGTCAGGCGGACGCTGACCTCGGCCGCCTTGGCGGTGTCGGCCGCGACCTGGAGCAGCGAGCGGTCGGCGGCGAGCTGGAGCCAGGCGTCGGCGACGTCGCCGACCAGCGTCAGCCGCGTCGCCCGCGCCGCCGCCTCGGTCGCGAAATAGCGGTTGAGCGCCGCGCCGGTCAGCGAGCGCACGCGGCCGAACAGGTCGATCTCGAACGCCGTCGTGCCGACGGTCGCGCTGAACGCGCTGTTCGAGCCCGATGAGGAGGAGGTGACGACGGTGCCGCCCGTCGTGGAGCCGGAGCCGGTCGAGCCCGTCCCCGTCGAGCCCGTCCCCGTCGACCCCGTCCCCGTCGAGCCCGTCCCGCCGTTGCCGCTCGCCGTGCCGCTGGTTCCGGTCGTGCTCGCGCCGCTGCCGCCGCCCGAATAGCTGTACCGCCCGGTGGCGTCGATCGCCGGGAACAGGTCGGCGCGCTGGATGCGATATTGCGCCCGCGCCGCCGCGATATTGGCGACCGCGACGCGCAGGTCGCGGTTGTTCGCCAGCGCGCGGGCGATCACCTGTTGCAGGCGCGGGTCGGTGAAGACCTGCGCGTAGGACACCGATGGCAGTGCCGCCTGGGTCTGCGCGGCATAGGGGCCGCCGGCCGGCCACGACGGCGGCACCGGCAGCGCGGGGCGCACGTAATGCGGCGCGAGCGAGCAGCCCGCGAGCGCCAGCGGCAAGAGGAGGGCGCGGCGCATCACGAGGGCTCCGGCAGCAGCGGTCGGTCGGGCGGCGCGGGAAGCCGTGGCTGGCCGCCGTCACCGTCGTCGGCTGGCTTGTCACCGCCATGATGTCCCGTCGGCCGCCCGCGCAGCCTGGCGATGCCGTCGCGCACCCCGCGCCGGACGAGGACGAAGAACAGCGGGATGTAGAAGATCGCGAGCAACGTCGCGGTCAGCATCCCGCCGATCACCGCCGTCCCGATCGCGATGCGCGCGTTGGCGCCGGCGCCGGTCGAGATCGCCAGCGGCAGCACGCCGAAGATGAAGGCGAAGCTCGTCATCAGGATCGGCCGCAGCCGGATCTTCGCCGCCTCCAGCGCCGCGTCGATCACGCGCGCGCCCTTGCGCTCCGCCTGTTCGGCGAACTCGATCATCAGGATCGCGTTCTTTGACGCCAGCCCCATCGTCGTCAGCAGCCCGATCTGGAGATAGACGTCGTTGATCAGCCCGCGCAGCGTCACCGCGAATACCGCCCCGACCAGGCCGAGCGGAATGACCAGCAGCACCGCGACCGGGATCGACCAGCTTTCGTACAACGCCGCCAGGCACAGGAAGACGACGAGCAGCGACAGCGCGTAGAGGATCGGCGCCTGGCCTGACGACAGCCGCTCCTGATACGACAGACCCGACAGCGCGACCGTCGTGCCCGGGATCTGCGCCGCGAGTTCCTCCATGCGGGTGAGCGCGTCGCCCGAGCTCTTGCCGGCCCCGGCCGAACCCTGAAACTCGTAGGACGCGATGCCGTTGAAGCGCGAGAGCGTGAACGGCGCCTGGCTCCACCCCGTCGTCGCGAAGGACGAAAACGGCGTCATCTGCCCGGTCGATCCGCGCACGAACCACTGGCCGATGTCGTTGGGCTGCGAGCGATACGGCGCGTCGCCCTGGACATAGACGCGCTTGACGCGGCCCCGGTCGACGAAGTCGTTGACGTAGCGCCCGCCCCAGGCGGTCGACAGCGTCGCGTTGACGTCCGCCTGGCTCAGCCCCAGCGCGGCGAGGCGCAGCGGGTCGGCGTCGACCTTCAGCGTCGCGACGTCGGGCAGCTCGGTCAGGCGCACCGCCGACAGTATCGGATCGCCCTTGGCGGCGGCGAGCAGCTTGTCCTTGGCGGCGGCGAACTGCGCGGCGCTCAACCCGCCGGTGTTCTGGAGCTCGATCGTGAAGCCGTTCGACTGGCCGAGGCCGCGGATGGCGGGGGGCACGAGCGCGTAGACCTGTGCGTCGCGGATATGGCCCAACGCCCCCGACGCGCGCGCGGTGATCGCGTCGGCGCCGTTCTCCTTGCCCGTGCGGTCGGCCCAGTCGGTCAGCCCGAGAAAACCCTGGCCGGTATTCTGCCCGCTCGGGCCGCCGCCGCCGCCGCCGCCCGACACGGTGAACATGGTCGTGACGTTCTTGCCCTCGTGAGTGCGGAAATACGTCTCGATCTGCTTCTGGACCTCGAAGGTGCGGTTCTGCGTTGCGCCGGCGGGAAGCTGGAACTGCACCTGCGCGCCGCCCTGATCCTCGGTCGGCAGGAAGCCGGTCGACAGGCGCAAGAAGAGGACAACGAGCAGCGCGACGACGAGCGCATAGATCAGCAGGAACAGCCACTTGCGGTCGACGGCCGTCTTGACCGCGGCGGTGTACCGCGCGGTCGTCCGCTCGAAGCCGTTGTTGAACCCGTCGCGGGCACGGGCGACGACATGCGCGGCGCGGGGCGCGTGACGGCCGAGCCAGCTATCCTCGACCGGGTCGCCGGCCGCATCGCGCTTCTTCTGCTTGAGCAGATGCGACGTCAGCGCCGGCGACAGGACCAGCGCGACCAGCACCGACAGCACCATCGCCGACACGATCGTGATCGAGAACTGGCGATAGATGACCCCGGTCGAGCCGCCGAAGAACGCCATCGGCAGGAACACCGCCGACAGCACCATCGCGATGGCGACCAGCGCGACGGTGATCTCCTCCATCGACTTGATCGTCGCGTCGCGGGGGCTGAGGTCGGGATCCTCCTCCATCAGCCGCTCGACGTTCTCGACCACGACGATGGCGTCGTCGACGAGCAGGCCGATCGCCAGCACCAGCCCGAACAGCGTCAGCGTGTTGATCGAGAAGCCGGCGAGATAGAAGACCGCGAACGTGCCGAGCAGCACGACGGGCACCGCGATGGTGGGGATGAGCGTCGCGCGCCAGCTTTGCAGAAAGACGAACATGACGATGACGACCAGGATGATCGCCTCGATCAGCGTCTTGATGACCTCGTGGATCGACAGCTTGATGAAGTCCGTCGAGTCGTTGGCATAAGCGTATTTGTAGCCGGGCGGGAAATGCGCGGCGGCCTTGGCGATCTCGGCCTTGACTAGCTCGGCGGTCGCCAGCGCGTCGGCGCCCGGCGCGAGCAGCACGGCGATACCCGCGCCGGGATGGCCGTTGACGCGGCTGCGGGCGTTGTAATTCTCCGCGCCCAGCTCGACGCGCCCGATGTCCTTGATCCGCACCGATGCGCCGTCGGGCAGCGTCTTCAGCAGGATGTTGGCGAACTGATCCGGCCGTTGCAGCCGCGACTGGGCGGTGACGGTGGCGTTGAGATATTGCGTCGAGGGCGAGGGCTGGCCGCCGATCTCGCCGGCGGCGACCTCGGTGTTCTGGTTGGTGATGGCGGTGACGACGTCGCCGGGCATGAGCTGGAAGCCGGCGAGCCGGGCGGGATCGAGCCAGATCCGCATGGCGTATTGCGCGCCATAGACGTTGGTATCGCCGATGCCCTTCGTGCGGCCGAGCGGGTCCTGGAGGTTGGAGACGAGATAGTCTGACACGTCCTGGTTGGTCGATTTGTCGGTTTCGTCGTAGACGCCGACGAGGAGCAGGTTGTCGGGGTTCGACTTGCGGACGACGAGGCCCTGCTGCTGGACCTGGGTGGGGAGGCGGCTGACCGCCTGCGACACCTGGTTCTGGACCTGGACCTGCGCGATGTCGGGGTCGGTGCCCTTGTCGAAGGTCGCGGTGATCGTCACCGTCCCGCGCGATGACGACGAACTGGCGAAATAGAGCAGCCCGTCGATGCCGGTCAGCGATTGCTCGATGATCTGGGTGACCGAGTTCTGGATGGTTTCCGCCGATGCGCCCGGATAGGTGGCGCGCACCGACACCTGCGGCGGCGCGACGTCGGGATATTGCGCGATCGGCAGGCCCCGGATCGCGCCGACGCCCGCCAGCATGATGATGATGGCGATGACCCAGGCGAAGATCGGCCGGTCGATGAAGATGCGGCTCAGCATGAAGCGTTCAGCGACTCTGGCCGGCTGCTTTTCCGCCGGCCCCGTTCTGGCCCTGCCTGGGCGGTTCGAGGCGCTGTGGCGCCGTCGCGGCGACCGGCTTGATGGGCTGGCCGGGCTGCGCCTTCGCCGTCCCCTGCGTGATCACCCGATCGCCGGCCGACAGACCGTCCGTCACCACCCAATATTCGCCCTGCGTCCGGTCGGCCTTGATCTCGCGCTGCACCGCCTTGTTGCCGGGGCCGACGAGCAGGACCGTGGCGTTGCCCTTCGCATCGCGGCTCACCGCGGGCTGGGGCACCAGAAAGACATTGGCGTCGATCGCCTGATTGAAGCGCGTGCGCACGAACATGCCCGGCAGCAGGATGCCCTGCGCGTTGGGAAAGCGGGCGCGCAGCGTCACCGTGCCGGTGTCGGCGCTGACGACGACCTCGGTGAACTCGACCGAGCCCGTAAAAGGATAGTCGCTGCCGTCGGGCAGGGTCAGGCGCACCTGCGCACGCGTCGGCATCATGCCGCCGCTCGCCATCTCGCGCCGAAGGGTCAGCAGGTCGGCGGCCGATTGCTGGATGTCGACGAACATCGGGTCGAGCCGCTGGATCTGCGCCAGCGGGTCGGTCTGGCTGGCCTGCACCAGCGCGCCGACGGTGAACAGCGAGCGCCCGATGCGCCCGGAGATCGGGGCGGGGACGGTGGTGAACTTCAGATTGATCCGCGCCGTCTCCAGCGCGGCGCGATTCTGCGCCACGGAGGCCCGGCCCTGCCGCGCCGTGGCGATGGCGTTGGTATAGTCCTGCTTCGACACCGCCTGGATCTGCGCCAGCGGGGCGTAGCGCTGCTCCTGGATACGCGCGGCTTCCGACGTCGCCTGCGCGCTTTGCAGGTTCGCCTGTGCCTGGTTGACCGAGGCACGGTAGAGCGACGGGTCGATCTCGTAGAGCGGCTGGCCGGCGCGGACCTGCGCGCCTTCGGTGAAGAAGCGGCGGCGGATGAGGCCGGACACCTGCGGGCGCACGTCCGAGCTCTCGAACGCGGCGGTGCGGCCGGACAGTTCGGCGATAAGCGGCGCGCTGGTCGGCTGGGCGACGACGAAACCGACCTCGGGCGGCCCCTGGTTGCGGCCGCCGGCCTGCTTGCCGCCGCTCGCGCCGCTTGCATTGCCCGACGACCCATCGCTCTTGCCGCCGCAAGCGGCGAGGCTGAACAAAGCCGCCACGGCAGCCAGCCGCCATGTATCGCGCAAAACCATCAAGCGTGCGTATCCGACTGTTGCGATTGAGCGCCCATGCATGATGATGGGCGGGGCGGCCATAGGACAACTGTAACAAAATGTATGGCGGGGGGTTCCGGTTCGCGTACGGGAATCGACATGATGAGTGACACGGACAAAAGGGCGGCGGCCGAGGCCGCGGTGGCGGAGATCGGGAACGGGATGCTGGTCGGGCTCGGCACCGGCTCCACCGCCGCCCATGCCATTGCCGCGATCGGGCGGCGGGTGGCGGGGGGGCTGCGCCTGCGCGCGGTCGCGACCTCGCTGGCGAGCGCGGAGCAGGCACGCGGGCTGGGGATCGAGGTGCTCGATTTCGCCGGGGTGGCGGCGGTCGACCTGACGATCGACGGCGCGGACGAGATCGACGGCGCGCTGGTGACGGTCAAGGGCGCCGGCGGGGCGATGCTGCGTGAGAAGGCCGTGGCCGCTGCCTCGGCGCGGATGCTGGTGATCGCCGATGGCTCGAAGCGTGTCGAGCGGTTGGGCGCGGCGAAGCTGCCCGTCGAGGTGCTGCCCTTCGCCCGCGCCTTCGTCTTCGCCCGCCTGGGCGCGCTGGCGGCGGTCGAGGGGCGGGGCGGGGGTGGCTATCGTACCGATAACGGCAACCTGATCGCCGACCTCGATGGCTGGGATGCGTCGGACCCCGAACGGCTCGCCGCGACGTTGCAGGCGATCCCCGGCGTCGTGGGCCACGGGCTGTTCCTCGACGAGGTGAGCGCCGCCTATATTGCCGACGGCGGCGTCGTGACGAGGCTGGAACGGGGCGAACGAGCGGGCTAGGGGCAACCGCGCACGCCCTGCCGCGTTGGGCAGGCCTTGAGAGCGAGGAATTGATGGCCGACGCCCCGACCGCGATGGCGGATCCCGCAGTGCACGAAGACGGCAGCGCCGAACGCCTCCAGATCGACACGATCCGGACGCTGGCGATGGACGCCGTGCAAAAGGCGAACAGCGGCCACCCCGGCACGCCGATGGCGCTGGCGCCCGTCGGCCATACGCTGTGGTCGAAGTTCCTCCGCTACGATCCGTCGCGGCCCGACTGGCCCAATCGCGACCGTTTCGTACTGTCGGTCGGCCACGCCTCGATGCTGCTCTATGCCTTGCTCTATCTCGCGGGCGTCGAGGAGATCGGCGCGGAAGGCGAGAAGACGGGCAAGGAGGCGGTCAGCCTCGACGACATCCGTCAGTTCCGCCAGCTCTCGTCCAAGACCCCCGGCCACCCCGAATACCGTCACACCACCGGCGTCGAGACGACGACGGGGCCGCTGGGGCAGGGCTGCGGCAATTCGGTCGGGATGGCGATCGCCGAGCGCTGGCTGGCGGCGCGCTACAACAAGCCGGGCTTCGCGCTGTTCGACCACGACGTCTACGCGCTCGCGGGCGACGGCGACATGATGGAGGGCGTGGCGAGCGAGGCGGCGTCGCTGGCGGGGCACCTCAAGCTGTCCAACCTGTGCTGGCTCTACGACAGCAACACGATCTCGATCGAGGGCCATACCAGCCTCGCCTTCATCGAGGATACCGGCAAGCGCTTCGAGGCCTATGGCTGGCAGGTCATCCATGTCGACGATGCCAACGACACGGACGCGCTCGCGGCGGCGCTCGACCGCTTCAGGGCGTGCGACGATCGGCCGACCTTCATCGTCGTCAAGTCGATCATCGGCTGGGGCAGCCCCAAGGCGAACACCGAAAAGGCGCACGGCGAGCCGCTCGGCGAGGAAGCGGTGCGCGCCACCAAGAAGGCCTACGGCTGGCCCGAGGATGCGCAGTTCCTGGTGCCCGACGGGGTCAAGGACGCGTTCGGCGAGGCCGTCGCCGGTCGCGGCCGGCCGCTGCGCGAGGCGTGGGATGCGATGCTCGTGCGCTATCGCGCCGACCATGCCGACCTGGCCGCCGAGCTCGACCTGCTGCTCAAGGACAAATTGCCCGACGGCTGGGATGCCGACATTCCCGACTTCCCGGCGGACGAGAAGGGCCTCGCTACGCGCGATTCCGGCGGCAAGGTGCTCAACGCGATCGTCGGCAAGCTGCCCTGGCTGATCGGCGGTTCCGCCGACCTCTCGCCCTCGACCAAGACCGACATCAAGAACGCGGACAGCTTCGAGGCTGGCAGTTACGGCGGCCGCAACTTCCATTTCGGCGTGCGCGAGCACGGGATGGGCGCGGTGGTGAACGGCATGGCGCTGTCGCATCTGCGCTCCTACGGCTCCACTTTCCTGGTCTTCCTCGATTACATGCGCGCGCCCGTGCGGCTGTCGGCGATCATGGAGCTCGGCGCGATCTGGGTGTACACCCACGACTCGATCGGGGTGGGCGAGGACGGACCGACGCACCAGCCGATCGAGCATCTCGCGACGCTGCGCGCTATACCGGGTCTCGACACGTTCCGGCCGGGCGATGCCAACGAGGTCGCCTGGGCCTGGCGCGCGGCGCTGGAACATGCCGACCGGCCGAGCGCGCTGATCTTCTCCCGTCAGGCGATGCCGACGCTCGACCGGACCAAATATGCCAGTGCCGAGGGCGTACTGAGGGGCGGCTATGTGCTCGGGGACAGCGAAACGTCGAATGGCGAGGGCCCCGACGTCATCCTGATCGCGACGGGCAGCGAGCTCGGCCTCATCGTCAAGGCGCACGAACAGCTTCAGGCCGAGGGCGTCCGCAGTCGCGTCGTCTCGCTGCCGAGCTGGTATCGCTTCGAGCTTCAGGACGAGGCGTATCGCAATTCGGTCCTGCCGCCCAAGGTCAAGCCGCGCCTCGCGGTCGAGATGGCAGGCGAGCTCGGCTGGGATCGCTATGTCGGCAGTTATGGCGACACGATCACCATGTCGACCTTCGGCGCCTCGGCCCCGATCGCCAAGCTGCAGGACAAATACGGCTTCACCGTCGACAACGTCGTCGCCAAGGCAAAGCAGTTGATCGCGGAAGCGAAGGAGGAAGCATGAGCAAGCTGACCGAGCTGAGTGCGGCGGGGACGGCGGTGTGGTTGGACTTCGTCGACCGCAAGTTCCTGGCCGAAGGCGGGCTGAAGAAGCTGGTCGACGAGGACGGGTTGAGCGGCGTCACCTCCAACCCCGCCATCTTCGAAAAGGCGATGGGCCATGGCGACGCCTATGACACAAAGCTCGCCGTCTATGACGAGACGCATCCCGGCGCCGCGACGATCGACCGCTACGAGGCGCAGGCGATCGAGGACATCCAGGCGGCGGCGGACATGCTGCGCCCGGTCTATGACCGGCTGAACGGCGCGGACGGCTATGTCAGCCTGGAGGTCTCGCCCTATCTCGCCGATGACACCGACGCGACGATCGCCGAGGCGCAGAAGCTGTGGGGCCTGGTCGACCGGCCCAATCTCATGATCAAGATCCCCGGCACGCTCGCCGGCGGCCCGGCCATCGCGGCGACGATCGCGGCGGGGATCAACGTCAACGTCACCTTGCTGTTCGCGATCGACGCCTATCGGCGTGTCGCCGACGCCTATGTCACCGGGCTGGAAGAGCGGGTGCGGCAGGGGCAGCCGATCGACCGTCTGGCCAGCGTCGCCAGCTTCTTCGTGAGCCGCATCGATGCCCAGATTGACAAGAAGATCGACGATTTGGGCACCGACGAAGCCAAGGCGCTGCGCGGCAAGGTCGCGATCGCCAACGCCAAGCTTGCCTATGCCTGGTATCGGGACTTCGTCGCGTCCGACCGCTGGCAGGCGCTTGCGGCGAAGGGCGCGCGGCCGCAGCGCCTGCTCTGGGCGTCGACGGGGGTTAAGGATCCGGCCTATCCCGACACGCTCTATGTCGACACGCTGATCGGCCCCGACACGGTCAACACCATGCCCCCCAAGACGATGGACGCCTTCCGCGAGACCGGCACCGTCGCCGAGACGCTGACGCAGGATGTCGATGTCGCGCGCCACGTGCTGGCGGAGGCGGAACGGCTGGGACTCGACCTGAACGACGTCACCGACCGGCTGGTCGAGGAGGGTGTCGCCTCGTTTGCCAAGTCGTTCGACGACCTGCTCGGCGCGATCGCCAGGAAACAGCCGGCCACCGCCTGACCTCGAACAACGGAAAGATTCAGCATATGAAGCTCGGGATCATCGGCCTCGGCCGCATGGGCGGCAATATCGGCCGCCGGCTGATGCGCGGCGGCCATCAGGTCGTCGCGTACGATCGCGATCCGAAGATGGTGGCGGCGCTCGTCGCCGACGGCGCGGAAGGCGCGACGTCGCTGGAGGATATGCACCGGAAGCTGGCCGACCCGCCCATCTTCTGGATCATGCTGCCCGCCGGCGACCCCACCGAGCAGACCATCGACGCCATCGCCGATCTCTGCGAGGGCGCGGAAATCATTATCGATGGCGGCAACACCTTCTACAAGGACGATATTCGTCGCGCGCAGGCGCTGGTCGCGAAAAACGTGCAATATGTCGACGTCGGCACGTCGGGCGGCGTCTGGGGCCTCGAGCGCGGCTATTGCATGATGATCGGCGGTGCGAAGGAGACGGTCGATCATCTCGATCCGATCTTCGATTGTCTGGCGCCGGGGCTGGGATCGATCCCGCGTACGCCCGACCGGATGGCCAATGAAGGCGAGGATCCACGCGCGGAAAAGGGCTATATCCATGCCGGCCCGGCCGGGGCGGGGCATTTCGTGAAGATGGT
>CAXTHQ010000012.1:0-63831 GCA_964244185.1 uncultured Sphingomonas sp. | reverse complement strand
AAGTTCAACAGCATCTCGATCAGCGGCTATCACATGCAGGAAGCCGGCGCGACGCAGGTGCAGGAGCTCGCCTTCACGATCGCCGACGGCAAGGAATATGTGCAGGCGGCGATGGCGTCGGGCCTCGACATCGACAAGTTCGCCGGCCGCCTCAGCTTCTTCTTCGCGATCGGCATGAACTTCTTCATGGAAGTGGCGAAGCTGCGCGCCGCCCGCACGCTGTGGCATCGCGTGATGACCGAGCTCGGCGCGAAGGACGAGCGCTCGAAGATGCTGCGGACGCACTGCCAGACCAGCGGCGTGTCGCTCCAGGAGGCCGACCCCTACAACAACGTCATCCGCACCACGATCGAGGCGATGGCGGCGATGCTCGGCGGCACGCAGTCGCTCCACACCAACGCGCTCGACGAGGCGATCGCGCTGCCGACCGATTTCTCTGCCCGCATCGCGCGCAACACGCAGATCGTCATCCAGGAAGAGACCGGGATGACCAGGGTCGTCGATCCGCTGGGCGGCAGTTATTACGTCGAGAGCCTGACGCAGTCACTCGTCGACGAGGCGTCGGCCATCATCGACCGGGTCGCGAACGAAGGCGGCATGGCCCGGGCGGTCGCCGCCGGCTGGCCCAAGGCGATGATCGAGGAAGCGTCGGCCGCCCGCGCCGCCCGGGTGGATCGCGGCGAGGATGTGATCGTCGGCGTCAACCGCTACCGCAAGGCGAACGAGGATCCGATCGAGATCCTCGACGTCGACAACCACGCGGTGCGCGAGGCGCAGGTGCGCCGAATCGCCAGGACCAAAGCCGCGCGCGACGAAGCCGCCTGTCGCATGGCACTCGATGCTCTCCGTGAGGGCGCGCGGGGCGAAGGTAACCTCCTCGCGCTCGCCGTCGAGGCCGCCCGCGCGCGCGCGACCTTGGGTGAGATCAGCAGTGCGATGGAGGATGTATTCGGCCGTTACGGCACGAACCCGACGCCGGTCAGCGGCATCTACGGCGGCGCCTATGGCGATGACGCGCGCTGGACGCGGCTGACCGACGGCGTCGCCTCGACCGAGCGCCGGCTCGGCCGCAAGCCCCGGATGCTCGTCGCCAAGATGGGTCAGGACGGGCACGATCGCGGCGCGAACCTGGTATCGAGCATGTTCGGCGATCTGGGCTTCGACATCGTTCCCGGCCCGCTGTTCCAGACGCCGGCCGAAGCCGGCGCGCTGGCGATCGCGCAGGATGTCGACGTGGTCGGCGCGTCGTCGCTGGCGGCGGGGCACAAGACGCTGATCCCGGAGCTGATCGGCCACCTCAAGGACGCCGGCCGCGCCGACATCAAGGTCATCGCCGGGGGTGTCATTCCCGCGCAGGACTATCAGGCGCTACGCGATGCCGGGGTGCAGGCGATCTTCGGCCCGGGCACCAACCTGATCGCGGCGGCCGAGGAAGTGCTGCGCCTGCTCGGCCACAACATGGCGCCGCAGGACGTGGCGGCCGAATGAGCAACCACACGGTGGCGGTCAAACCCGATCCTGCGCAGGACAAAGTGGCCCTGCTCTACGATTATTCGAAGCATCTGCTGTCGCTCGCCCTGTTCGGGCTGGGCGGGATCACGTCGTTGGCGCAGTCGCCGCAGGGCCAGAAGATCCCGGGGCTGGTCGTGTCGATGATCCTCGCTTTCCTGGCGATATCCGGTTTCTGCTCGCTCAGTTGCACCGCCAGCATCCTCAAGGCGCGTCAACAGGACCAGCCGGTGGGGCGGGGAGCATGGTTCAGCAGCCGGCTGGCCATGATGTTCCTCGGCATCAGCGTCGGCGGCTTTCTCACCATCTGGATACCGGTGCTGCTATGACTTCACGGATTGACTGGACTCGCGCCGAGATTCGCGCGCTGTTCGACTTGCCGTTTACCGAACTGCTGTTCCGTGCGCAGACCGTCCACCGCGCGCATCACGCCGTGAACGAGGTGCAGTTGTGCACGCTCCTGTCGATCAAGACCGGCGGCTGCCCCGAGGATTGCGGCTATTGCTCGCAATCGGCGCATAACGGCACCGGGCTCGCGGCCGGCAAGCTGATGGACGTGCGCGGCGTCCTGCAGGCGGCGGCGCAGGCCAAGGACGCCGGCAGCCAGCGCTTCTGCATGGGCGCGGCATGGCGTTCGCCCAAAGACCGCGACATCCCCAAGGTCGCGGCGATGATCCGGGGCGTCAAGGCGATGGGGCTGGAGACATGCATGACGCTGGGGATGCTCGACGCCCCCCAGGCCCGCGCGCTCGCCGATGCCGGGCTCGACTATTACAACCACAATCTCGACAGCTCGCCCGAATATTACGAGCGGGTCACGAGCACGCGCACCTATCAGGACCGGCTCGATACGCTCGGCCATGTCCGCGACGCCGGCGTGGCGGTCTGCTGCGGCGGCATCGTCGGCATGGGCGAGACGCGCGAGGATCGGGTCGGCTTCGTCCACGCGCTCGCGACGTTGCCGCGCCACCCGGAAAGCGTCACCGTCAACGCGCTGGTGCCGATCAAAGGGACGCCACTCGGCGACATGCTCGCCGATACGCCGATGGCGAAGATCGACGACCTGGAGTTCGCCCGCGTCTGCGCCGCCGCCCGCATCGCGATGCCGCTGAGCATGGTGCGCCTGTCGGCCGGCCGCGAAAGCATGTCCGACGCGGCGCAGGCCCTGTGCTTCATGGCCGGCGCGAACTCGATCTTCACCGGCGACAAATTGCTCACCACCGGCAATGCCGGCGATGGCGCGGACGCGGCACTGTTCGCGAAGCTGGGGCTGGTGTCGATGGCGGGAGAGGAGCCGATGCGGGTGGCGTCGGAGTAATGCCGACACTGCTGAGGATTGGCGCGTTTCGATACTATTTTCTACAGCCATGAACCGAATGAACCGCCGCATGTGCATGTCGATCGCGACAGCGCCACGATCAAGGTTTGGCTGGACAACCTCGAAGTGGCGAAGAGCCGTGGGTTCCGCGCGCACGAGATTGGTGGCATCGTCGCCTTGGTGGAACAACTTCGAGCGGCGTTTCTGGAGGCGTGGCATGGGTATTTTGGCTAGAGTAACGGACGAGCGTGTGCTTGACGTCCGGTGCGACGAGCATAGCGTAATCGTTGACCTGATGGACGGTCGTACCATCTCGGCGCCCCTGACTTGGTATCCACGCCTGCTGCGAGCCACGCCGGAGCAGCGCGCGCAATGGCAGCCGGCGGGCGGGGGCTACGGCATTCATTGGCCAGCGATCGACGAGGACTTGAGCACGGAAGGCCTGTTGCGCGGCGCGCCGGCGGCTAAGGCGGCATAGCCTCAGAAGGAAACAGCGTTGTTCAAGAAAATCCTCATCGCCAACCGCGGCGAGATCGCGTGCCGGGTGATGCGCACCGCAAATCGGATGGGGATCGCGACCGTCGCGGTCTATTCCGACGCCGACGCGCGCGCGCCGCATGTGCTGATGGCGGACGAGAGCGTGCGGCTGGGGCCGGCGCCGGCGGCTGAATCGTATCTCAAGGCCGAGCTGATCCTGCTCGCCGCCAAGGAAACCGGTGCGG
Organism: uncultured Sphingomonas sp.; assembly: GCA_964244185.1. Taxonomy (GTDB): domain Bacteria; phylum Pseudomonadota; class Alphaproteobacteria; order Sphingomonadales; family Sphingomonadaceae; genus Sphingomonas. The sequence goes on along the minus strand of CAXTHQ010000012.1, from coordinate 60,282 downwards.
ACGCGATCCACCCCGGCTATGGCTTCCTGTCCGAGCGCGAGAGCTTCGCGCGTGCCTGTGCCGAGGCCGGCATCGCCTTCGTCGGCCCGCCGCCCAAGGCGATCGCGGCGATGGGGGACAAGATCGAATCGAAGAAACTCGCCAAGGCGGCGGGGGTCAACGTCGTCCCCGGTTACCTGGGGGAGATAGCCGACACCGACGAGGCGGTGCGGATCGCGACCGACATCGGCTATCCGGTGATGATGAAGGCCTCGGCCGGCGGCGGCGGCAAGGGGATGCGGCTCGCCTATAGCGAGCAGGACGTCCGCGAGGGCTTCGAGGCGACCAAGCGGGAAGGGCTGGCGAGCTTCGGCGACGACCGCGTCTTCATCGAGAAGTTCATCGAGAGCCCGCGCCACATCGAGATCCAGGTGCTCGGCGACCAGCACGGCAATGTCCTCTACCTGGGCGAGCGCGAATGCTCGATCCAGCGCCGCCACCAGAAGGTGGTCGAGGAGGCCCCGTCGCCCTTCGTCACCCCGGCGATGCGCAAGGCGATGGGCAAGCAGGCGGTCGCGCTCGCTCAGGCGGTCGGCTATTACAGCGCCGGCACCGTCGAGCTGATCGTGTCGGGCGCGGACACGACCGGCGAGGGTTTCTACTTCCTCGAGATGAACACCCGGCTTCAGGTCGAACACCCGGTCACCGAATGCATCACCGGGCTCGATCTGGTCGAGCAGATGATCCGCGTTGCCGCCGGCGAGCCGCTCGCGTTCGCGCAAGCCGACGTGCAGCTGAACGGCTGGGCGATCGAGAACCGCGTCTATGCCGAGGATCCCTATCGCGGCTTCCTCCCGAGCACCGGGCGGCTGGTGCGCTATGCGCCGCCGGAGGCCGACGCGCGGCAGGAGCCGCTGCTCCCCTCCTCTTCAGAGGAGGAGCTTTCCGCCTACACCCGCGTCGACGACGGCGTCCGCGAGGGCGGCGAGGTGTCGATCTTCTACGACCCGATGATCGCCAAGCTCATCACCTGGGCGCCGACACGTGAGGCCGCGATCGATGCGCAGGTCGCCGCGCTCGATGCCTTCGTGATCGAGGGCGTCGGCAACAACCTCGATTTCCTCTCTGCGCTGATGCAGCACCCGCGCTTCCGCGCCGGCGCGATCACCACCGGCTTCATCGCCGAGGAATATCCCGAAGGCTTCCACGGCGCCCCCGCCGCGCCCGAGCTGATCCGCACGCTCGCCGCCGTCGCCGCTTTCGCGGCGACCGCCGAGGCCGATCGCGCGCGCCGCGTGGACGGCCAACTCGGCCGCCGCCTGCCGCCGCCCGGCGAGTGGGTGGTCAGGATCGCCGACCATGAGCATCAGGTCCTGCTCGCTACCGACACCGTCGTGGTCGATGGCGAGGAACTCGACCTCGCCATGGAATACACGCCGGGCGATACGATGGTCGAAGCGGCGATCGCCGATGGCGAGCCGCTGGCGGTCAGGCTCCAGCGTACCCGCGCCGGCTTCCGCCTCACCACGCGCGGCGCGTCGCACGTCGCGCGCGTGCTGCCCGCGCATGTGGCGCCGTTCGCGCATCATCTGATCGAGAAGGTGCCCCCCGATCTCAGCAGGTTCCTCCTCGCCCCCATGCCGGGCCTGCTCGTCCGCCTCGACGTCGGCGCGGGCGACAAGGTCGAGGCCGGCCAGCCGCTCGCGGTGGTCGAGGCGATGAAGATGGAGAACATCCTGCGCGCGGGGAAGACGGGCCGGGTGAAGAGCGTCGAGGCGAAGGCGGGCGAAAGCCTCGCGGTGGATCAGGTGATCCTGGAGCTGGAGTGACGCGACATGACAATTACGACATCTTGCGACAAATCCGCGCTGGACTAGCCGGGGTGTGTTGCCCATGTCGGACGCCATGCGCCGCCCAGCCGCCCTTCTCATGTCCGTCGCCGCCCTGGTCGGCTGCACCGTCGGGCCCGATTACCATCCGAAGACCGCGGCCGACCTCGGCGTGCCCGATCGCTATTCGGTCCCGGCGGGCCAGACGGCGGAAGACCTGACGCGCTATTGGACGCGCTTCAACGACCCTCAACTTGTTCAACTTGTCGACGCCGCGCGCGCCGGCAACACCGATCTCGCCCAGGCCGTCGGCCGCCTTCGTCAGGCGCGCGAATCGCTGATCCAGAGCCGCGCGCAGCTCCTGCCCACGGTCACCGGCTCGGCCGGCTACAACCGCGCGTTCAACGTCGCGGGCGGCACCAGCACGATTTCAAACGGCAACGGCACGACAACGACCATCTCCCGCTCTGCCGGTGACAACTTCTCGCTCGGCCTCGACGCGCAATATCAGGTCGGCATCTTCGGCGAGATCCGCCGCACCATCGAAGCGACCCGCGCCGATCAGGATGTCACGCGCTACGATTATGCGACCGTCCTCGTCTCGATCGAGAGCGAGGTCGCGCGCAACTATATGCTCGCCCGCGCCTATCAGGCGCAGATCGCCAATGCGCAGGCGTCGCTCGGCATCCAGGACGACAATCTGGAGATCGCCGGCTACCGGGTCCAGGCGGGGCTCGTGTCGTCGCTCGACGCCGAGCAGGCGCGCGCGCAACGCGCGCAGACGGCCGCCACCATCCCGCAGCTCCAGCAGCAATATGCCGCCGCCGTGGCGCGGCTCGGCGTCCTGACCGGCCAGGCCCCGGGCGCGCTCCGGGACGACATGACGGCGACCAGGCCGATCCCGACCGGCCCCGCGACGGTTGACGCCGGCATCCCCGCCGACACGCTGCGCCAACGTCCCGACGTCCGTTCCGCCGAACGCGCGCTCGCCGCCGCCACCGCGCGGATCGGCGTCGCCAAGGCACAGCTCTATCCGGCGCTGGCGATCACCGGCAACATCGACACCAACGCGACGGCGCTCGGCAGCATCGCGAAGACGATCACCGGCGGGCTGTTCGCGGGGCTGACCCAGGCGATCTTCAACGGCGGCCGCCTGCGCTCGCAGGTGCGTTCGCAGGAGGCCGCCGCCGACATCGCGCTCGCGGCCTACAAGGGCAGCGTGCTGACCGCGCTGGAGGATGTCGAGAACGCGCTAACCGCCTATCGCGCCGCGCAGGAGCGCGAGCGGCAGTTCGCGATCGCGCGCGATGCCGCCAACAATTCCGCCATCCTCAGCCGCAGCCAGTATCGCAGCGGCCTGACCGACTTCACCACGCTCAACCAGCAGGAGGCGAGCCTGCTCTCCGCCGAGAACGGCCTGACCAGCGCGCGCTCGGACCAGGCGACCGCGCTGGTCGCGCTCTACGCCGCGCTCGGCGGCGGCTGGGACGAGACCTCCATTCCTGACGCCAACCCCGGAAAGACCCGCTGATGGCCGACCCCGCGCTCGATGATTTCCTGGGCGTGAAGCCCGCGCCCGCATGGCAGCGCTACGCGAAGTGGGTGGCCATCGGGATCGGCGTCGTGCTGCTCCTGCTGCTCGTCCAGCGCCTGTTCTTCGCCAGCGCCGCGCCGGTCGAATATTCCTCTGCGCCGGCGACGCGCGGCGACCTGACCGTCACGGTCTCGGCGACGGGCAAGCTCGCACCGACCAATCAGGTCACGGTCGGCTCGCAGCTTTCGGGGCTGGTCACCAAGGTCGTGGTCGACGTCAACGATCGCGTCACCGCCGGCCAGCCGCTCGCGCTGATCGACCCGCAGCAGATCGACGACCAGATCCGTGCCGGCCAGGCGACTCTTGCCGCCAACCAGGCCGGCGTCAGCCAGGCACAGGCGACCGTGGCCGAGGCGCAGGCGCAGCTCGCGCGACTGCAGGAGGTGTACAAGCTGTCGAACGGTCGCGTCCCGTCGGCGACCGAGCTCCAGACCGGGCGCGCCAACGCCCAGCGCGCGGTCGCGGCGCTGCGCACCGCGCAGGCCAACGTCGCCGCCGCGCAGGCGCAGCTCGGTCAGTCGCAGACCCAGCGTGCCCGCGCGATCATCCGCTCGCCCGTCACCGGCGTCGTGCTGGCGCGGCAGATCGATCCCGGCGCGACCGTCGCCGCCTCGTTCAACACGCCGACCTTGTTCGTGATCGCCGAGGATCTGACCCGCATGAAGCTGGAGGTCGCGATCGACGAGGCCGATGTCGGCGAGGTCCAGACCGGCCAGAAGGCGAGCTTCACCGTCGACGCTTTCCCGGGCAAGACCTTCCCCGCGACGATCACCCGCGTCGATGTCGGGTCGAACCTGACCGTCAGCTCGGCCAGCGCCACGACCACGACGACCACCACGACCGGGCAGGTGGTGAGCTACGCCGCCGATCTGTCGGTCGCCAATTCGACTGGCCAGCTCCGGCCGGGCATGACCGCGACCGCCGACATCGTGACGTCGGACAAGAAGAACGTCCTGCTCGTTCCCAACGCCGCGCTGCGCTTCAAGCCGACGGCGGCCGGGGCGGGGGCAGGCGGCGGCATCGCCAGCAGCCTCACCTTCCGCCCCAACCGCAGCCGCCCGGAGCGCACCGCGACGGTCGGTCGCGGCGCGAAGCAGACGATCTACATCAAGGGCGCCGACGGCAAGCCGCAGGCGGTGCAGGTCACGACCGGCGACACCGACGGCAGCATGACCGAGGTCCTTAGCGGCCTCGACGCTGGCGCGCAGGTGATCACCGGGCAGCTTGCTGGCGGGAGCGATGCGAGCACCTCGCGGCGCAGCGGCGGCGGCTCGGGCGGCGGCACCCGGCGGCAGGGCGCGGGAGGGGCGGGTGGCGCCTAGTCGTCATGCCGGGCTCGTCCCCGCATCCACGCCAATCCCGGGTGCGCCGCGCGACGGTGAAGCGACAGGGGCGATCTGGGGCGGACCCCGGCACCGCGGCCGGGGTGACGGTGCCCGCCATGGCTGATTCGCTCATCTCGCTGCGCAACGTCACCAAGACCTATGGCGCCGGCGCGACGCTGTTCCAGGCGCTCAAGGGCGTCGACCTCGACATCGCCACGGGCGATTTCGTCGCGGTGATGGGGCCCTCGGGGTCGGGCAAGTCGACGACGATGAACATCCTCGGCTGCCTCGACGTGCCGTCGGCAGGGACGTTCACCTTCCGGGGGCATCACGTCGAGACGCTCGACCGCGACCAGCGCGCCCTGTTGCGACGGCGCTACCTCGGCTTCGTCTTCCAGGGCTTCAACCTGCTCGCCCGCACCTCGGCGCTGGAAAATGTCGAGTTGCCGCTGCTCTATCGCGGCGACGACAAGCGCGCGCGGCGCGCGACCGCGATGGCGGCGCTCGACAAGGTCGGGCTCGCCGACTGGTGGGATCATACCCCCGCCGAGCTGTCGGGCGGCCAGCAGCAGCGCGTCGCCATCGCTCGCGCGATCGTCACCAGCCCCGACGTGCTGCTCGCCGACGAGCCGACCGGCAACCTCGATTCCGAGCGCTCGATCGAGATCATGGAACTGCTGACCGACCTCAATCGCACCAGCAACATCACCGTACTGATGGTCACCCACGAAGGCGACATGGCCGCGTTCGCGCGGACCGTGGTGCATTTCAAGGATGGACTGGTGGAGCGGATCGACCAGCGGCATGTGCAGGGGGAGGCGGTGGCATGACGTCTACTTCGTCGTGCCGGCCTCGTGCCGGCATCCACCCCAATCCTACAGCCTGGCCTCCGCTACGGAGCGCGGCGCGTGTGCGGGAGTGGACCCCGGCACAAGGCCGGGGTGACGGCGGTTCGTCATGCTAGGCACCACCCTCCTCCTCGCGCTCCGCTCGATCGCCCGCCACAAGCTGCGCTCGTTCCTGACCATCTGAAGCGCGGCGACATGAAGCCGAGGCCGCGCGGCAGCAGCTGATGCGACAGGCGGACGCCAACCTTATCAGGCTGCAAGAGCGCATAGCGCGCGAGCACGCCGATCGGCAGGGGGCGGCGTCACGCGATCACTACGAGCGGCACCGGGAGCCAGGTCGTTGATCGCCTGTCCCAATTTGACCCAGCAAATGCGCGTTCCGGTGGTTTATAGGCCTGTAGTCGACTTTCGTTCCATTAACAACCGGTTAAGCTCGCATAATTTGGGGGAATTATTATGCATTGCTGGCTACGTCTTATCGTCCCATGTGTAATAGCCCTTACGTCAGCGACGTCGAGTGCGACCGTCTTTAATCTCTCTTGTTCAGTTGGAGGGGTGCAGACAAATGCATGTATCTCTGATGGGGCAAGCGGAAGCATCTCGTTTGATTTCGACGTTCCATTAGACGGCACTCCATTTACGTCGGCTGCAACTTACTCCCTCTCCGTGCTAGGGCATTCCTATGTAGCTAATGTGACACAATTTGTTGATCGTTCGGGTAAATTATATGCTCCCACGTATAGTTTCTCGAAATCCTTTCTAGGGCAATATACACTGACAACAGCCGGCCCAGGCAGCCCAAGACTCAGCGACAGTGATTATTACGCATACATAGAACGTGGCAATGACGAAATAATACGAGCTGCGTCTTTTTCGGGTTCTGGCTATATTGGGGTATCAGTAGAGCGTTTCACGGGCAGCGATTATGTATCATATACACTAGACAACAGCAGCGTGGCTCCGACGCGCTTGCAGCTCGCTAGAATGAGTGAATCCACCTACCCCAGTGATCGCGTTAATGTTATAGACGATTTCAAATCAGAAAGGGACGTTGTAGGGCCGGACGGGTTTAGCGCTCAGGTATTCCGAAAAGGTAACCAGATCGTTTTAGCTATTCGCGGCACGCTTCAGGATGGCTCGAAGATCGAGCTAGCAAATAGCTCCTCTAACACATCGTTCTTAAGCGATATAGCTACAACGACATTAAAGTCTGAAGTTAGTCAAGCCGCAAGCCTGCTTGCACGACTTAAGGAACAGTGCCAGTCCTGTGAGATATATTTAACAGGACATTCACTGGGCGGCGCTGTAGCACAGATATTGGGCCAGAAAACTGGACTTCCAACAAATGCTTTTAATGCCCCCGGCGCTGGTAAATTAACTGAGCAGCTTGCAACATTGCCGGCCGTTCAGCATCTCTCGGATGTTCAATTTACGAACTCTGGTTCAAATGAGAACCTACGGAGTTATGGTGATCTTATTTCGCTTGCCGGACAGGCCATAGGTAACCAGTTCACAATTTCGACCGGGTTCGATGGAAAGGTGAATTCATCCGGCCCTCAGTTGTTTTTCTACGACACCCATTACATAGACACTGTTGTAAGCGCACTTAGCGATCACTTAAATGTATCGACTGGCGTTGTAGGGCCTGGCCTTACGGCAGCTGACCGATTTATATCCGGAGTCGCTTTGGGCAATGGCGCTGTCCGTTTTGATCGAATGATTACAAGTGGCGAGTATTGGTCTCTCGATCCGGAACCAAGCTCTATTTATCAGTTCGTCGAAGATGACGGCTCACCTCTAATCACATCTATTGCCTTTCCTGGTTTAAGGCTAGCAGACCATTTCTTTATTTCTTACATCGTTAATGGAAGCTGGTCGAATGATATACTTTTGAACTCAGGTAATTTCTTTATCTTTGACGGCGGCACCTTAGGCATCCGCTACGGTGCCCTGTCGGTTCTGGGCCAAGCAGTAACCCTACCTGCTGATTATGCCCCTGTATTAACATTTGCATCGAATGGTAGAATGCGGGCAACCTTAACACTACAGAATGTAAGTAGTCCGGTTCCCGAGACAGGCACCTGGGCAATGCTGATTTGCAGTATCTCACTAATTGGTCTAATGTTACGAAGGCGTCCAAATCAGTGGTTTGCCAACGAGGGGACATGCATGGAATAAAATGAAACCCGGCGCTTCATCTATTGTATTTGGGTGATATGTGCGGCCATAAGCCTCCTGTATGCGCTTATCCCCTTTGCGCTTGAAGCCTTTATTTATAGCGATGAGGCTCACAGAAACGGTTCTCTTAATAACAGCTAGTGGTCGAACATTATTCAATTGAGCAAGCCTGTGCTTCTTATTCCTTGCCCCTTTACTATATTCGGAGATTCAGGACCGTTTTTCAAATGTCTTCATGGCCGCAATCACCCCGCTTATATCGCCTACTGTGGTTTGATGGCGATAGTGTAAGGAGCGGTTACCTGGGATACTCCCGTTTGAGCTGAGGGCTACGGAGCAGCCCAGTGCCAATCAAGTCAGGCGGGCCGTGCAGTTTATACTTCGAACTTGCTCCGCTTTTGGCGGACAAAAACACCTGATTACGCCCCCCAAAAGCCATGCTAGGATTTCTGCGGGTTTGAAGCGGCCATAATCATGGGGGCGCAATGGCAGGCGTAAATTACGGCTATGCGCGGGTGTCGACTGATCGTCAGGATAGCGGGAGCGACGCCCAGCGGCGCGCGCTTGAAGCGGCCGGCTGCACCGTGATTGTCGAAGAGCGGGCCAGTGGCCGAAAGGCCCGGCCGGCATTGTTCAGCCTGGTCGACCAGCTCGCGCCAAGCGACACGATAATAGTCACTCGATTCGACCGGGTTAGCCGTGGCGTCATCAGCTTTTACGACGTCGGCGAGCGCATCAGTGCCAAGGGCGCATCGCTTCGCAGTTTAGCCGAACAGTTTGATACGGGAACGCCGATCGGTTGCGCCATGATGGGCTTTGCGGCAATCTGGAAGCGGACACAATCCGTGAGCGCGTCAATACCGGGCTCGATGCCGCAAAGAAGCGGGTTGACGCTTGACCTCATCCCCTCCCCGGCGAACGCCGGGGCCCAGTCCAGCGCACGGGACTGGCCCCCGGCGTTCGCCGGGGAGGGGCTTGGCGCGAGGATCAGTTCGTCATGCTAGGCACCACCCTCCTCCTCGCGCTCCGCTCGATCGCCCGGCACAAGCTACGGTCGTTCCTGACCATCCTCGGCATCATCATCGGCGTCGGCGCGGTGGTGACGATGGTGACGCTCGGCAAGGCGACGACGGCGGCGGTGCAGGCGCAGATTTCCGCGCTCGGCACCAACATCCTCCAGGTCCGCCCCGGCCAGGGCTTTGGGCGCGGTGGCGGCGGGCCGCGCCCGCCCGATTTCAAGCCCGAGGACGTGACCGCCGTCGCGACTCAGCTCGCGGGCGTCACCGCCGTTGCGCCGCAGGCGTCGGCGACCGCGACCGCGATCTACGAGGGCGCGAACTGGTCGACGACGATCAACGGCACAACCGACGCGATCTTCCAGGTCCAGCCCTGGCCGCTCGCATCCGGACGCTATTGGACGCCGGCCGAGGAGCAGGCGGGCAAGGCGGTGTGCATCATCGGCAACACCGTCCTCAAGAACCTCTTCCCCGGCGCAGGGGCCAGTGGCGCAGGCGCGGTCGGCAAGCGCTTCCGCGTCGGCGCGATCTCCTGCGACGTCATCAGCGTGCTGACGACACGCGGGCAGGCGGGGTTCGGCGGCGACCAGGACGATACAGTCGTCATGCCGATCAAGGCGGTGCAGCGCCGCTTCACCGGCAACCGCGACATCCGCCTGATGCTGGTCGGCGTCGACCAGCGCTTCTCCACCGCCGCCGTCCAGTCCGGCATCACCGACCTGCTGCGCGAACGCCGCAACATCACCGCGGGCAAGGACGACGACTTCAACATCTTCGACACCAAGCAGATTTCCGATACGCTGACGGGGACGACGACCTTGCTGACGCGGATCGTGGCGGCGGTGGCGGCGATCAGCCTGGTGGTGGGGGGCATCGGCATCATGAACATCATGCTGGTGTCGGTGACCGAGCGGACGCGCGAGATCGGCATCCGCCTCGCGATCGGCGCGGTCGCGCGCGAGGTGCTGCTGCAATTCCTGGTCGAGGCGGTGGCGCTGTCGTGCCTGGGCGGGCTGATCGGGCTGGGCGTCGCGCAGGCGGTGATCCTGGCGCTTACCCCGCTGATGCAGGTGCCGTTCACCTTCGACCTGCAGATCAACATCATCGCGTTCGCGATCTCGGCGGTGATCGGCGTGGTATTCGGCTTCTTCCCGGCCAGGCGCGCAGCGAGCCTCAACCCGATCGATGCGCTCAGGCACGAGTGATTGGCGACGGTCAGTCGGCCCCGTGCTCTGCCAACTGTTCGTGCTGAGCTTGTCGAAGCACCGTTCTTCATATCGCACGCGGATGGCGCGCGCCGGATGGACTATCTGAAGATCGACCGCGCCGCATATTGGCCGAGCACCAGCGGTTGGTCGCCCGCGAACAGAACGCCGGTCAGCGTGACGGCGGCAGCGGCCATCGGCAGCCGCGCCGTCATCCTACCCCTCATGCATCGCGTTGCTCCTCGCCCCGCCTGACCGCGCGCGTCCGCACTTCGGGCGAGCCGATCAGCGCGCGCAGTTTCTCCATTTCTTCTGGCGTGTCGATATCGATCAGTTCGGCAGGGCTGGTGACGACATGCCGCCCGGCGCGGACGAGGTCGCGCGCGCCGCTGTCGCCATCGAGCGCCATCAGGAAGTCGAACTTGTCCGCCCCGAACAGCGCCGGCGGCTTGGGATCGACGCCATCGCTCGACGCGACCACCGTGTCACCGTTCCGGGCCGCATCGTAGAGCCGCATGACGTGCGCGGCGGTGACGCGCGGCATGTCGGCGAGCGCGATCAGCACCGCCTTTGCGCCCTGCGTCTTGGCCTGCTCGACGCCGAGGCGGACGGACGAGGCCATGCCTTGGTCCGGATCGGGATTGGCGACCGTGCGATAATCCAAGGCGGCATAGTCGAGCCGCGCCTTGCCGGTCACGACGATCCGCTCGCGGAACGGCAGCGCCGCGAGCGCCACCGCGACGTGCAGCCCGAGGGCCTTGCCGAGGAACTCCTCCTCCAGCTTCGAGCCGACATCGCCGAACCGCTCGGAGCGACCGGCGGCGAGCAGCACCAGGACAGTGTCCTCAACGCGGAGCATGAAACGCCCTCACCATCGCTGCCGCAACCGACAACGCGATTTCTGACGGACCGATCGCGCCGATGTCCAGCCCGACCGGCGCATCGATCCGGTCGAGTGCGGCCTCGCTGACGCCCGCCCCCGCCAGCCGCTCGCGCCGTGCCGCATGGCTCTTGCGGCTGCCGAGCGCGCCCACGTACGCCGCATCGCTCGCCAGCGCCGCGATCAGCGCGGGGTCGTCGATCTTGGTATCGTGGCTCAGCGTCACGACGGCGGTCGCGGGACCAGGACGCAGCGCTTCGACCGCCTCGTCGGGCCAGCGGTCGTCTAGCGTGACACTCGGAAAGCGTTCCTCGGTCAGGAAGCGCGCGCGCGGGTCGATCACCACCGTCTCGATGCCGAGCGTCCGCGCCAGCGCCGCCAGCGCCTGCGCGATCTGCACCGCGCCGACGATCAGCAGCCGGCGCGGCGGGTCATAGCGATTGAGGAACGCCTCGCCGGTTTCCTGGGGGCGGAGGTCGCTATGTCCCGTGGCGAGGTCGGTCTTGACCGTCAGCGCGCGGCCGTGGTCGCGCGCCTCGGCGATGCGGTCGAACAGTTCGGGGTCGAAGCCCTCGGCGGAGACGGACTGCACCATCACCTCGATCTCGCCGCCGCAGGGCAGGCCGACTTCCCACGCCGCCGCGTCGGCGACGCCATAGCGGCGGCGCTGGAAGGGCGCGCCCGCGATCACCTGCGCGGCGGTCGCCATGATGTCGTTTTCGACGCAGCCGCCCGACACCGACCCCTCGAACCGTCCGTCGCCATGGACGAGCATATGGCTGCCGCGCGGTCGCGGCGCGGAACCCCAGGTCGAGATCACCGTGGCGAGCGCGAGCGGTTCGCCCCTCCAGTTTCGGGCGGCGGCGACGACGGAATCGTTTTCGGGCATTCACACCTCGTCATCCCGGGCTTGTCCCGGCATCCACGCCAAACTGATGAGCGCCGATCCGTGTCCCGGCGTGGATCCCGGGACAAGTCCGGCATGACAATCAGACGTCCGGCAACCCCGCCAGCAGCTTGTCGGGCGTGATCGGAAAGTCCCGCACCCTGACCCCGCAGGCATTGTACACCGCGTTCGCCACCGCCGCGCCGGCGCCCGAGATGCCGAGTTCCCCCACCCCCTTCGCGCCGACCGGATTGGCGTGGTCGTCGATCTCCTCGACGAAGCCGATGTCGATCGGCGGCACGTCGGCGGAGACGGCGACATGATATTCGCCGAAGTCGGGCGTCACGAAATGGCCGTTGCGCGTGTCCACCACCGCGTGCTCGGACAAGGCATAGGACAGGCCCCAGATCATGCCGCCGAGCAACTGGCTGCGCGCGGTCTTGGCGTTGAGCACGCGGCCGACGTCGAACACGCCGGTCATGCGTCGCACGCGGACTTCGCCGGTGACGGCGTGGACCGCCGCCTCGGCGAAGATCGCGCCGTGGCTCGCCTGGCTGGTGCGCTTGCTCTCGTCGCCGGGGCCGGTCTTGCCGAGTGCCATGATCGGCTCGCCCCGGATGAGGTCGGCGAGCGGGATCTCGCGCCCGTCGGCATGGACGCAGCCGTCCTTCAGCCGCAGTTCCTCGGGCGCGGCGTTCATCCGCCGGCCGAGCTCGGTGACGATGTCCTCGCACGCCAGCACCACCGCCGACCCCGCCGACCCCGCACCGAACGACCCGCCCGAGCCGGCGCTCGGCGGCAGGTCGGTGTCGCCCAGCTCGACATCGACGCTGGTCAGCGGCAGTCCCAGCATCTCGGCCGCGACCTGCGCCAGGATGGTATAGGTGCCGGTGCCGATGTCGGTCATGTCGCACGCCACCGTCGCGCGTCCGTCCGTCCCCAGCGTCACCCGCGCTTGCGCGTTGACGGTGAAATTGCCGCGCAGCGCCGCCGCCATGCCGATGCCGACCAGCCACTCGCCTTCGCGCCGCGTGGCCGGCGCGGGCAGCGCCTTCGGCCAGCCGAACCGCCGCGCGCCCTCTTCGTAGCAATCGAGCAGCCGGCGGGTGGAGAAGGGCTTGCCGCTCAGCGGATCGCTCGTCGGCTCGTTGCGCCGCCGCAGCTCGATCGGGTCGAGCCCGAGCCGTTCCGCCAGTTCGTCCATCGCGCCCTCGACCGCGAACGAGCCGATCGCCTCGCCCGGCGCGCGCACCGCGCCCGTCGCGGGCAGGTCGACGCGGACGAGGTCGGTGCGGAAATGCCGGACCGCGCCGGCATAGAGCGGCAGCGTCCCGAACGGCACGGGCTCCAGGAACTTCGCGTCGTCGTTCTGCGCCGCGACGCTTTCGTGCGCGATCGCCTTGATCCGCCCGGCGGTATCGCAACCGAGGCGCAGCCGTTGTACCGTCGCGGAGCGGTGATGGACGAGGTACGCGGTCTGGGCGCGCGGCAGCGCGATCTTGACCGGCCGCCCGACCTTCTCCGCCGCGATCGCCGCCAGCACCGCCTCCGGCCCGACCCCCGTCTTGCCGCCGAAGCCGCCGCCGACATAGGCCGCCAGCAGCCGCACGCGCTCGGGCGCGATGCCGAGCTGTTTGGCGACCGTCGTCCGGCCCGCGCCGATCACCTGATTGCTGATCCTGAGCGTCAACCGGCCGTCTTCCCATCGAGCGGTGGTCGCGTGCGGCTCCAGCGCGGCCGGGAAGTGGATCGGGGTGGTGTAGGTGCGGTCGAACTGGACCGCGCACTCGGCCAGCGCCGCTTCCAGGTCGCCCTTGGCGATAGTGGGCAGGAAGCCGAGCTTGTGGTCGGATTGCGGCGTCTCGGCGGTGGTGTCGTAGCGGCCGGGCGTCTCGTCGGCGTCGACCCGCACCAGCCGCGCCGCCTCGCGGGCAATCTCCTGCGTCGCGGCGACGACGATCGCCACCGGCTGGCCGTAATGGAAGATGCGATCGGTGCCGGCGCTGGCAAGCGCCTGGCTGTTCGACTCGCCCGCCGGCATCCGGGGGTCGCCGTGGATGACGGCGAGGACGCCCGGCAGCGCTTCGGCGGCGGTCGCATCGATCCCGATCACGCGCCCGTGGCCGACCGGCGCACCGACGATCGCGGCATAGGCGACGTCTCCGGGCGCGCCCTCATAGGCATAAAGCGCCGCGCCGGTGACCTTGGCGGGACCGTCGATGCGATCGAGCGGCCGCCCGAGCACCCCCTGCGCACCCCGCTCCAGCGCGGCGGGGCGATAGGGGGCGTCCATCATCAGTTCGTTCATGGGGAGAGTGTAGCGATTGGGAGGGGTCGCGTCACGTCAAGCCATGTTCGTCACCCCAGCGAACGCTGGGGTCCCTTCGGACCGAATACCGCCATGCGACGAGACCCCAGCTTTCGCCGCGGTGGCGGCTTATTCCGGCAACCCGGCCAGCAGCTTGTCCAGCGTGATCGGATAATCCCGTACCCGCACCCCGCAGGCGTTGTAGATCGCATTGGCGATCGCCGCGCCCGAGCCGCAGATGCCGAGCTCGCCCAGCCCCTTGGCGTGGAGCGGGTTGGCATGGATGTCGCGTTCGGGCAGGAACGCGACCTCGAGCTGCGGCACGTCGGCGTTCACCGGGACATGATATTCCGCCATGTCGCGGTTGACGATCTTGCCGTTGCGCGGGTCGTGCTTCAGCTCCTCGGACAGCGCGCCGCCGATGCCGAAGGTCATGCCGCCCAGGCATTGCGACCGCGCGGTCTTCTCGTTGAGGATGCGTCCCGCCGCGAACACGCCGAGCATCCGCACCACGCGCGTCTCGCCGGTCGTGACGTTAACCGCGACCTCGGCGAAATGCGCGCCGTACGAGGCCTGGGTGTGAAGCGTTTCCTGCTTGCCTGGCGAAATCTCACCCTGCGCGCTCATGCCCTCGCCGACCAGCTCGCGGAGCGGCGTCGAGCGGTTGTCGGCGATGACCAGGCCGTCCTTGAACGTCATCCCCTCGGCCGCGACCCCGAGCTGCTCCGCGATCCGGTGCCGCAAGCTCTCGCAGGCGAGATAGACCGACGAGCCCGCCGATCCTGCGCCCCACGATCCGCCCGAACCGGCGCCCGGCGGCGCGTCGGTATCGCCGAGATGCACCGTCACGTCCTCGATCGGCAGCCCGAGCAGCTCGGCGGTGATCTGGGTCAGGATCGTGTAGGTGCCGGTGCCGATATCGGTCATGTCGGTCTCGACGATGGCGCGGCCGTCGCGCGTCAGCGTCACCTTGGCGGCCGACTTCATCAGCATGTTCGAGCGTGCCGCCGAGGCGACGCCGATCCCGTGCAGCCACTCGCCGCGCCGGTCCTGCCCCGGCTGCTTGCGCTTCGCCCAGCCGAAAGTGTGCGCGCCATGGTCGAGGCACTGCATGAGTTGCCGTGAAGAGAAGACATGCTTCTTCTCAGGATCGTGCTGCGTATCGTTGCGGCGGCGCAGCTCGATCGGATCGAGCCCCAGCGTCTCCGCCAGCTCGTCCATCGCGCCCTCCAGCGCCAGCATCCCAACTGCCTCGCCCGGCGCGCGCATCGACCCCGCCAGCATCCAGTCGAGCTCGACCAGATCGTGCGTTATCCGCCGGTTCTCGCCGGCGTAGAGGAAGTGCGTCGAGATGCCGGCCGGCTCGAAATAGCCCTCGCCGGGCAGGTTGGAGGTGATCGTCTCGTGCGCGATCGCCGTCAGAATGCCGTCCGCCGTTGCCCCCAATCGCAGCCGCTGTTCGGTGTTGGAGCGCCGGACGGTCGCGTCGAACACCTGCTGGCGCGCCATTACCGCCTTGACCGGGCGGCCGATCCGCTGTGCCGCGATCGCCGCCGCGACGCTCTCGGGCGCGATGCCGAGCTTCGAGCCGAAGCCGCCGCCGACATAGCGCGCGACGATCCGCACGTCGGCTGCCTTGAGGCCGAGCGCCTGGGCAAGCTGCTGCCGGTCGGATGACGGCATCTGGTAAGAGCCATAGACGGTGAGCTTGCCCTCCTCCCAGGTCGCGAGGCTGGCGTGCAGCTCCATCGCACAGCTGTTCTGGCTCGGCGTCGTATAGGTCGCGTCGACCGTCACCGCCGCGTCCGCCAGCGCCTTGTCGACATCGCCCTGGTCGTAGTGCGAGGGAATGTTGTTGAACGGCGGCTTCTTCGCTTCCTCGCGATAGGCGGCGAAGCTGAACCGTCCCTCGGCGGGTGCGTATTCGACCTTAAGCCGGGTGGCGGCGTCGCGCGCCGCCTCGAAGCTTTCGGCAACGACGATGGCGATGATCTCGCCGTGATAGTCGACGTTCTCGACGCCCTGTTTGGGTGCCTTGGTTTCGCCGCCCTGCTGCGGATTGCGCAGAAAATGCGGATAGTCGGTGATGATGTCGATGACGCCGGGAACGCCGCGCGCCTCGGCGTCGCCGAGCGCCAGGATCTTGCCCTTGCCCACCGTCGCACGGACGAGATAGCCATGCGCGACGTTCTTCAGATCGTATTCCGCCGCATAGATCGCCCGCCCGGCGACTTTGAGCGGGCCGTCGACGCGGTCGAGGCCCAGCCCGATCACGCCCTGCGCGCCCTGGTCGAGCAAGCTGACCGGACAGGGCTGGTCCATCGTCAGCGCGTTGGTGTCGTCCTTGCCGAAGCCGAACATCAGCGGGTTCCCGTCAGGTCTTTGAGCGTCGCGATCAGCGTCCGGCGCACGAGCGGTATCTTGAAGTCGTTGTCGCCATAGCCCTTCGCCCCGGCGAGCAGCGCATCCGCCGCCGCGGCGAACGCCTCGGTCGATGGCGCATGGCCGACCAGCGCCGCCTCGGCCTCGGCACTGCGCCACGGCAGATGCGCCAGCCCGCCGAACGCCAGCGCGGCGTGGGCGATGCGGCCGTCCGCGACCTTCACCACCGCCGCCACCGACACCAGCGCAAAGGCATAGGAAGCGCGGTCGCGGACCTTGCGATAGGCGTGGCGCGCGCCCTCCACCGGCGCGGGCAGCTCGACGGCGGTGATGAGCTCGCCCGGCGCCAGCCCCGTCTCGATCTCGGGCGTGTCGCCGGGAAGCCGATAGAAATCGCCGAGCGCGATGCGCCGTCGATCGCCGTCGGACTTGAGCGTCACCACTGTCGCGTCGAGCGCGCGCATCGCCACCGCCATGTCGCTGGGATGCGTCGCGATGCAATGGTCGGACGCGCCCAGCACCGCCATGATCCGGTTGTATCCGCCCATCGCCGAGCAGCCCGTGCCTGGTGCGCGCTTGTTGCAGGCCATCGCGGTGTCGTAGAAATAATAGCAGCGTGTCCGCTGGAGCAGGTTGCCGCCGGTCGTCGCCTTGTTGCGGAGCTGTCCCGACGCGCCCGCAAGCAGCGCCCGGCTCAGCACCTCGTAGCGCTCGATGATGCGCGAGTCCGCGGCCAGATCGCTGTTGGGGACGAGCGCGCCGATCGTCAGCCCGCCATCCTCGCGCTCCTCGATTTGGTCGAGGGGGAGGCGGCTGATGTCGACGAGTCTGGCCGGGGTCTCGATCTGGAGCTTCATCAGGTCGAGCAGATTGGTGCCGCCGGCGATGAACTTCGCGCCCTCGCCGGCGTCCCGCACCGCCGCTTCGGCGCTGTCGGCGCGCGCATAGTCGAAGGTCTTCACAGCGCCACCTTCTCGGCCGAGCGGCGCTGATCGGGGGACAGGCCCGCCGTCTCGGCGATCGCGTCGACGATGTTGGGGTAAGCGGCGCAACGGCAGATGTTGCCGCTCATCCGTTCGGCGATCTCGCGGTCGGAGAGGTCGGGGTTGGACAGGTCGTCGGTGACGTGGCTGGGCCAGCCCTTGGCGACTTCGTCGAGCATCCCGACCGCCGAACAGATCTGTCCGGGCGTGCAATAACCGCATTGATAGCCGTCGTGCCGGACGAACGCCGACTGGAGCGGATGCAGGTTCTCGACGTCGCCCAGCCCCTCGATCGTCGTGATCGCATCGTCCTGATGCATCACCGCCAGCGTCAGGCAGCTGTTCACCCGCCGCCCCTCGATCAGCACCGTGCACGCCCCGCACTGGCCGTGGTCGCAACCCTTCTTCGATCCCGTCAGGCCGAGATGCTCGCGCAGGAGGTCGAGAAGGGACGTGCGGATATCGGGGTCGGCGTGGTAGGTGGTGTCGTTGATCGTCCACTGCATCGGCTTGGATTCCCCTCATGCGTTCTACCGCAACGCGCGTCCTGCTCCTCGTATCCGCGCTGGCGCTTCCGGCCGCAACGAGCCAGGGCAGGCCGATGGCCGCGAAACCCATCATCATCGCCCATCGCGGCGCCAGCGGCCTGCGCCCCGAGCACACGCTCGCGTCCTACGACCTGGCGATCGACCAGGGCGCGGACTTCATTGAGCCCGACCTGGTGCCGACCAAAGACGACGTCCTCGTCGCCCGGCACGAGAACGAGATCGGCGGCACCACCGACGTCGCCCGACATCCCGAGTTCGCGAGCCGGCGCGCGACCAAGACGATCGACGGCGAAACGGTGACCGGCTGGTTCACCGAGGACTTCACGCTCGCCGAGTTGAAGACGCTGCGCGCCCGCGAGCGCCTGCCCGAGCTGCGCCCCGGCAATGCCACGTTCGACGGCCGGTTCCAGATCCCCACGCTCGCCGAGGTCATCGCGCTCGCGAAGCGCCGCTCGGCCGAGACGGGGCGCACGATCGGCATCTATCCCGAGACCAAGCACCCGACCTATTTCGCGGACATCGGTCATCCCACCGACGCGCGGCTGGTCGCGGCGCTCAAGGCGGCGGGCTGGGATTCGGCCGACGCGCCGGTCTTCATCCAGTCGTTCGAGGTGAAGAACCTCCAGCGCCTCCATGCGATGACGCGCATCCGGCTCATCCAGTTGATGGACGGGCAGGGCGGCCCCGCCGACGGCGCGGTCACGAGCTATGCCGCGATGGCGAGCCCGGCGGGGCTGAAGGCGGTCGCGACCTACGCCTGGGGCATCGGCCCGAACAAGGCGATGCTGTGGACGGGCGACACGCCGACCGCGCTCGTCGCCGACGCCCACGCCGCCGGCCTGCGCGTCCACCCATGGACCTATCGCGCCGAGAACATGTTCCTGCCGCAGCGCTTCCGTCATGGCGACGCGAAAGGCGACCATGGCGATGTGGTGGCCGAAATCCGGTCCGCGCTGGCCCAGAAGATCGACGGCTTCTTCACCGACTTCCCGGCATTCGGGCATGAAGCCCGCGACGGCGCCAGGTGATGCGCTTCCTTCTCCTCGCCCTGCCGCTGATGACCGGCGGCTGCGTCAACACCGCCGCCAGCGTCGTCAAGGCGCCCTTCAAGGTCGCCGGCAAGGCGGTCGACTGGACGACCACCAGCCAGTCCGAGGCCGACCGCAACTACGGTCGCAAGATGCGCAAGAAGGAAGAGCGCGAAGGCCGCGAACGCCGCGAATGGGCGAAGAAATGCCGGGGCCACGAAACCGAGCCCGACTGCCAGACCTATACCGGCTACCGGGCGGCGCAGGATACCT
Source organism: uncultured Sphingomonas sp. (assembly GCA_964244185.1). GTDB lineage: Bacteria > Pseudomonadota > Alphaproteobacteria > Sphingomonadales > Sphingomonadaceae > Sphingomonas. The sequence continues at coordinate 41,020 of CAXTHQ010000012.1, read as the reverse complement.
AGATCAGCCCCCGCTCGCGCGCCTTGATCGCGGCGTCGGTGCGGTTGGTGGCGCCGAGGACGCCGATCAGTTGCGCGACATGCGTCTTCACCGTGGCGGGCGACACGCCGAGCGCGCGTGCGATCTCCTTGTTCGACAGCCCTTGCGCCATCGGCCGCAGCACCTCGACCTGCCGTTCGGTCAGCGTCGTCCCGGCCGGTCGCGGCGTCGCGGGGCCGACCAGCTCGAGGACGCGCGTCGTCCCGCCGCGCGGAGCCGGCCGGCCACTATAGCCGGCCATCAGGTCCGCGAGGCCCGCCGCAAGCACATCGAGCAGCGCCTCGTCGTCCTGCGCGTCGGTCACGATCAATATTCTGGCGGTCGATGCCCCTGCCATATCCTGCTCCCCGGCACGCCCCGTTCGGCGCCGACCGGGCTATCCATCCGGCCGAGGCGGGCGACCATCCCGGATTGTATGGTGATCAGTCGATCAGCGCGTCGACTACCGTCCCGCAATGGGAATAAGCCAGCATCTGGCCGGCCTCCTCGACCCAGCGCACCGGCGTGTCGGGCAGGCGCTCGCGCCAATAGCGCACCGCCGCGTCGGGCTCGTGGAGGATGAAATGCCGCCCCTGCACGATGCGCCACCCCCGCCCTGCCCGTCAGCGGCGCGACATCGAAGCCCGATGCCCAGGCGACCTGTTCGGCGACATAGCCGGCGTTGCGGCCCCGCGCGAAGCCGCGCGTCGCGCGCAGATAGTCGGCGACGAAGCGCGGGTCGTCACGTGCCAGCGCCAGGTCGGGCGGGCTGTCGCGGAACGAGCGCATCATGCCGTCGCGCAGCCGCTGCGGCGTGGCGAAGGCGGCGAGCGCGCGGATCATCGCGTCGACCGCGCGCGGCTGCCGCGCGAAGCGCCGCTTCACCGCGCCCAGCGGGCCATGATCGACGGGGGTCCAGCCGATATGCGGGGTCGGGTTGACCAGTACGACGCGTCCGACCAGTGCCGGCTGCTCGCGCGCGAGCACGATCGCCGCCTGCCCCGATCCACGCGCGATGACGTCGAGCCGGTCGATGCCGAGCTGTGCCGCCACCGCCGCCACGTCCGCCGCCGCCCGCGCGTACAGCGGCCCCGCCGCCATCGTGGTGTCGCCGAAGCCGGGCCGGTCGATCACCAGCGGCCGGAAGCCGCGCGTGCGCAGCGCCTCGACCAGCCGCGTCGGCGGCGCGCGGGCGCAGATCGTGCTGTGGAGGATCAGCACCGGCCGGCCCCCGACCGGGCCATAGTCCGACCAGGCGATCGTCCGCCCGCCCGCCTCGGTCCGCGCGTCGGGCAGGGCATGACGAACCTCGTCCTCGCCCGTGCCATCGCCCAGCGCCTGGGCGACGAGCCGCACCACCTCGCCGGCGGCATTGACGCCCAGCACGAGGTAGATCTGCTTCAACTCGGCATCGACCACCGCCGGCGAAACGGCCAGCCCCCGCGCGATCTCCGCCCGGTCCCGCGCGAACCCCAGCGCCCGCGCGATGGCATATTGCCGGGTGGTCAGGTCGAACAGGTCGTGGCGACGGCGACGGGCCGGGTCGCCGTCGGTCAACAGGGTGGAAAGATGCCCGATGAGCATCGGCGTGCCGGCGATGCCGAACTTCGCCTTCAGCTCCGCCAGCGTGTTGCGCGCCGCCGCATAGGGCAGCCCCGCCCGTCCCGCGGCGCTGCGCAGCGCCCCGGTGCCGACCAGCGCCTCGACCAGCCCGGCCTGGCGCGGGCTGAGGCAATAGGCATGGGCGAGGAGGGGAAGCGGATCCACCGCCGCCTGCGTAACGCGAGGGAGCATACGCCGCCAGCCCCACGACTCTGGACAGCGCGGGCGGGGTAAGCCATGCGCGGCCGTCCCGGTTGCGCGAGGTCACACGTCCGCTTGCCCGACGAGCCCGCCCTTTCTCCCGCCGAGTTCGCGCGCATCGCCGACGCCTCGCCGGCGCCGATGTGGGTGGCGGGGGTCGATCGCCGGCGCAGCTTCGTGAACCGGGCGTATCTCGATTTCCTCGGGGTCGGCACGGAAGAGGCGTTCGCCTTCGACTGGCGCGCGATCATCCATCCCGACGACCAGGCGCGGATCGTGGCGGCGGCGCTGGCGGGAGAGGCGTCGCTCCAGCCCTTCACGGTCGAAGGCCGCTACCGCCATGCCGACGGGACATGGCGCTGGCTCCAGACGATATCGCAGCCTCGTTTCGATCCGGCGGGCGCGCATACCGGCTTCATCGGCGTCGCGCATGACGTGACCGAGGCCAAGGCGGCGGAGGCGGCGCTGCGCGACAGCGAGCGGCGGCTGCGCCTCGCTGTAGAGGGCGCCCGGATCGGGACGTGGGACTGGGATCTGGCGACGCGCAGCGGCCAATGGTCGCCGCGCACCGCCGAGATCATGGGCGTGCCCCATGACGCGCGCTTGTCCGCCCGGCAGCGGGCCGAGATGGTCCATCCCGATGACCGGCGGCGAGTGGAGGAGGGCACCGCCCGCCTCGCGCTGACGGGCAGCGACTTTGCCGCCGAATATCGCATCGTCCGCCCCGACGGCGCGGTGCGCTGGATCGCCTCGCACGGCCAGATCGAGCGCGACGATCAGGGCGCGCCGGTGCGCGCGATCGGCACCATCCGCGACGTGACCGCGCGGCGCGAGGCGCAGGAGAAGCTGGAGGCGCTGGCCCGGACGCTGGAGCAGCAGGTCGCCGAGCGCACCGCCGAGCGCGACCGGATGTGGCGGCTGTCGCGCGAGCTGCTGCTCGTCATCGGCCGCGACCGCCGCGTCCGCGCGGTCAACCCCGCGCTCGCGCAACTGGGCTATCGGCCGGAGGAGGTGATCGGCAAGCCGCTCGTCGGCTTCATCCATCCCGAGGATCGCGCCGCCTCCCTCGCCGCGGCCCGCGCCGTTGCCGATCATCCGATCAGTGACTTCCATGCCCGGCTGCGCGCCGCGGACGGAAGCTGGCGCTGCTTCGCCTGGAGCGCCGCGCCGGGCGACGGCGAGGCCTATGTGATCGGCCGTGACGTGACCGCCGAGATGGCGCGCCGCGAGGAGCTGGAACAGGCGCAGGAGCAGCTTCGCCAGGCGCAGAAGATGGAGTCGCTCGGCCAGCTCACCGGCGGCGTCGCGCACGACTTCAACAATCTGCTGACGCCGATCCTGGGCAGCCTCGACCTGTTGAGCCGCGCCGACACGCTGCCCGAGCGGCAGGCCCGGCTGGTGCGCGGCGCGCTGGAGGCGGCGGAGCGGGCGCGGCTGCTCGTCCAGCGCCTGCTCGCCTTCGCGCGGCGGCAGCCCCTGCGGATCGGGGCGGTCGATCTCGCGCGGCTGATCGACGGGCTGACGGACTTGATCGCGAGCACGGTCGGGCCGCGGGTGAGCGTCGATACCCTCATCGACCCCGACCTGCCTCTCGCCGTCGCCGACGCCAACCAGCTCGAGCTTGCGCTGCTGAACCTCGCGGTCAACGCGCGTGACGCGATGCCCGACGGCGGTACGCTGACCATCGCGCTGGCGATCGCCGATGCCCCCGCCGGCCTGCCGCCCGGGCGCTATCTCACGCTGACGGTGGCCGACAGCGGCACCGGCATGGACGCAGACACCGCGGCGCGCGCGGTCGAGCCCTTCTTCTCGACCAAGGGCGTGGGCAAGGGGACGGGACTGGGACTGTCGATGGTCCACGGCCTCGCCTCGCAACTGGGCGGCGCGATGCGGCTGGAGACCAGCCCGGGCAGGGGGACGCGGGTCGAGCTGCTCTTGCCCGTCGCCGAGGACGCGGTGGCGGCGACGGCGACCAAGTCCGGATCGACGCCGCTCGCGCAGACGGGGCGCGTGCTGCTGGTCGACGACGAGGACGGCGTGCGTGCCGCTACCGCCGAAATGCTGGCGAGCCTCGGGCTTGAGGTCGAGACGGTCGCGTCGGGGGCGGAGGCGCTGACCCGGCTCGATGCGCGGATCGACCTGCTGGTGACCGATCACCTGATGCCCGGGATGAGCGGCGCGGATCTCGCCCGGGCCGCGCGCCGCCGGCAGCCGGGGCTCCGCATCCTGATCATCTCCGGCTATGCCGATCTCGACCAGGTCCCGCCCGACCTGCCGCGCCTCGCCAAGCCGTTCCGCCTCGCCGAGCTGGCGCGCAGCCTGGCCGCGCTATGAGCGCCCGCCCGTGGTGGGAGCGCGGCGTCATCTATCAGGTCTATCCGCGCTCGTTCCAGGACTCGAACGGCGACGGCGTCGGCGATCTGACGGGGGTCGAGCACCGCCTCGACCATCTCGTTCGCCTCGGCGTCGACGCCATGTGGCTGTCGCCCATCTTCCCGTCGCCGATGGCCGATTTCGGCTACGACGTGGCGGATTATGTCGATATCGAGCCTGTGTTCGGGACGCTCGCCGATTTCGACCGGCTGCTCGCCGCCGCCCACGCGCGCGGGCTCAGGCTGCTGCTCGACTTCGTCCCCAATCACAGCTCCGACCGGCATCGCTGGTTTCAGGCGAGCCGCTCGTCGCGCGACGATCCGAAGCGCGACTGGTACATCTGGCGCGACCCAGCGCCGGGGGGCGGACCGCCCAACAATTGGGTCAGCGACTTCGGCGGCTCGTCCTGGGAATGGGACGAGGGCACCGGGCAATATTACCTCCACGCCTTTCTGAAGGAGCAGCCCGACCTCAACTGGCGCAACCCGGGCTTGCGCGCGGCGATGATCGACGTGCTGCGCTTCTGGCTCGATCGTGGCGTCGACGGCTTCCGGATCGACGTGCTCTGGCACATCGTCAAGGCGGAGGGCCTGCCCGACAACCCGCTCAACCCCGCCTGGGGACCGCATCTGGGTGAGCGCGACCGGATGCTCCAGCTCCATTCGACCGACCAGCCCGAGGCGCACGAGATCGCCGCCGAGTTTCGCGCGCTCGCCGACCGCTATGGCGATCGCGCGCTGATCGGCGAAATCTTCCTGCCCAACGACCGGCTGGCGGCATGGTACGGCACGCCGGCGCGGCCCGAGGTGCATCTGCCCTTCAACTTCGCGTTGCTCGAAAATCCCTGGGACGCGGCCGTCCTCAAGCGCGTGATCGCCGAGTACGAAGCGTCGATCCCGCCCTGGGGATGGCCCAATTGGGTAATCGGCAGTCACGACGCCCCTCGCATCGCCGCGCGCATCGGCGAGGCGCAGGCGCGGGTCGCGGCGATGCTGCTGCTGACGCTGCGCGGCACGCCGACGCTGTACCAGGGCGACGAGCTCGGCATCGGCGAGGTCGCCATCCCCGCCGACCGCCTACGCGACCCTCGCGAGCTGCGCGAACCCGGCCTCGGCCTCGGCCGCGACCGTTCGCGCACGCCGATGCCATGGGACGCGGGGCCGCAGGCAGGATTCAGCACGGCGGCGGACACCTGGCTGCCGCTGCCCGACGACTGGCCCATCCGCAACGTCGCGGCGCAGGAGGGTGAGGCAGGGTCGATGCTGTCGCTGTACCGCGCGCTGCTGGCGCTCCGGCGCGAACGGCCGGCGCTGGCGGTGGGAGACTTTGCCTTGGTCGACAGTGAGGACGGCGTACTGGCCTACGAGCGCCGGTATGAGGGCGAACGCCTGGGCATCGCCCTCAATCTCACGGCCGAAGCGCGCGCGCTGCCATTCGAGGGCAGAACGCTGCTGTCGACGCTGCACAAGGCCGGCGAGGGCCTCGGCCCGAACGAGGGGATGATCGCCGTGCTCTCGTTCGCCCCGCACGTTCCGCAGACCAGCGCCTGCGTTGCCCCGTCCAGCACCGACTACCGGTAGCGGTCGATCAGACCTTACCTAAGCGGCTGGCTCTCAATCGCTTGATATAATCCACGACCGCTTCCGGCTGGTATGGCCGTTCCAGCCGTGGTCCGTTTTCGCACAGCTCCGCTGCGCTCTGCGCAACGACGTCCACGCTGGCGGCAAGTCTTACCTCCAGGTCAGGCCGATGCGTGCGAACCCAGGTTGCAAGCTCGAAACAGCTTCGAGTGCCGACGGCGGAGACATCGCACAAGATCACGTCGATCGCGATGGACGGCTCGCCCAGCGCGACCAGAGCCTCGTCCGTGTTCGCCGCTTCCACGACCGCGTATTCGCAATGTCGCAGGTAATCGGCAATGACGTGACGCGAGATGACATCGCCATCGACAATCAGGATGGACGCTGGCGCTGCACTGTTCGCCGATCCCGCAATCACCCATCTTTCCCAAGTGCGGCCCGGACCGCGTCAACGACCGCGCTTAGTTTAAAGGGTTTGGCTATGAACTGCGTGGCGCCGCCAACCAGCGCAAATCCTGGTTCCAGGTGTCCCGACATTACGATGACGGGGAGGCGGGGCAGCGCACCCCTTATGAAGGCGAGCAGGCCCAGGCCATCGCGTGAACCAGGCATACGTACATCAGTGATCACCAGATCGATAAGCACCGGAGATGCGAGCATTGCGATCGCCTCGTCAGCGCTGCAGGCCTCGACCGTGTCATAGCCCGCATCTCGAAGATGTTCACAAACCATGAACCGGATAAGCAGCTCGTCCTCGACGACGAGAATACGCTGACGGTGAGCGGCCGTTGGAACCGCTTTGGCGGCGTTGAAACCTGAAATCATCGACCTATGCCCTGATATCGACCGACCCGTCCGTAGGTCTCGTTCGCCAGCCTCCGATGCACTGTCAATAACTATATGTGTCATCTACATTAATTCTGCTGTGTGACGGTGGGCTGGCATGATGGTGACGTCGCAAGCGTGCAACGATTGGCGATCAGGTAATCATTGGTGACCTAAACGTTCCGGCGCACGACAACTATTTGCAAGGGCTGTTCCGCCAGGTCGGAACGCTCGCCTCGATCCGTCCGAAAAGTGATCACGGGCGATAGCCACTCATCATCCACCGGCGTCGCCTGCTCGGGGGCGCTACGTCATCACCCCGCCCCCGCAATGCCGTCGCGTCATGGCCCGGCGCACGGCCGTTGCGCGAGCGCCGCGCGTCCTTCGCCTTGTCGCGGCATGACCGTCGCGTCACCGTCGCGCCGACGTCGCCCGCCGGGCGCATCGGTGTCGCATCGCAGCCGCTTCGCCATGAATCGGGGTCTCAGTCTCCCCTTCCTCAACTTGTGCGATTGGCGCAGGTCGGTTCGACCCGTAGGTACTAACCCATGCGCATCGCCATGCTTGCCCCGATTTCCTGGCGCACGCCGCCGCGCGGCTATGGTCCGTGGGAGCTGGTCACCAGCCTGCTCACCGAAGGCCTTGTCGCGCGCGGCGTCGACGTCACGCTGTTCGCGACACAAGACTCAGCGACGGCCGGCACGCTCGCCGGCGTCGTCCCCCGCGCCTATTCGGAAGACTCGTCGCTCGACGCCAAGGTCTGGGAAGCGCTCCACATCGCCGAGGTGTTCGAACGCGCGGGCGAGTTCGACCTGATCCACAATCAGGCCGATTTCATGCCGCTCGCCTTTTCGCGGCTGGTCGATACGCCGCTGGTCACCACCATCCACGGCTTCTCGTCCGAGCGCATCCTCCCCGTCTTCCAGCGCTATGACGGCCACGCGCATTACGTCGCGATCAGTGACGCCGACCGGCATCCGTCGCTGACCTATGCCGCGACCATCCATCACGGCATCCGGCTCGACGACTTCCCGGAAGGGCCGGGCGGCGGCGACCTGCTCTTTTTTGGCCGCTTCCACCCCGACAAGGGCGCGGCCGTCGCGATCGACGCAGCCGAAGCGACCGGCCATCGGCTGGAGATGGCCGGGCTGGTGCAGGACCAGGGCTATTGGGAGCGCGAGGTCGAGCCGCGTATCGACGGCGACCGCGTCCGCTATCTCGGTGTCGTCGGCGGCGCCGACCGCGCCCGCGCGCTCGGCTCGGCCAGGGCGTTGCTCCACCTGATCGATTTCGACGAGCCGTTTGGGCTGTCGGTGGTCGAGGCGATGGCGTGCGGCACGCCGGTCATCGCCTATCGTCGCGGCTCGATGCCCGAGCTGATCGAGCATGGCGTCACCGGCTTCCTGGTCGACAGCTCCGACGAAGCGGTCGCGGCGATCGGCCGGGTCGGCGAGATCGACCGCGCCGCCTGCGCCGCCGCCGCCCGCGCCCGCTTCGGCGTCGAGCGGATGACGGACGACTATATTGCCTTATACGAAAGACTGCTCGACACCGCGGCGAGCGACAGGGGAGGGAAATGATGTTCAGCCACATGATGGTCGGCAGCAACGACATCGCGCGGTCCAAGCGCTTCTACGATGCGCTGCTCGGTGCCAGCGGGTGCAAGCCGGGAATGCAGGACGACAGGGGCCGCCTCATCTACATGCACAAGGGCGGCTTGTTCCTGGTCACGCCGCCGATCGACGGCGAGCCCGCGACGCACGCCAATGGCGGTACGATCGGTTTTGCGATGGACAGTCCGGCCGAGGCCGACGCGTGGCACGAGGCCGGCGTCGCGGCGGGCGGCACGTCGATCGAAGATCCCCCCGGGGTGCGCCAAGGCGGCTTCGGCCAGCTCTATCTCGCCTATCTGCGCGATCCCGACGGCAACAAGCTGTGCGCGCTGCATCGGGTTTCCGCCTAAGCGGCGACGCGCGATCGTTACAACCGCGCTAATCATTATTATTTTCGGACAATCCGTTTCGCTGCGAGAATAACTTCTCGCGGTTCGTTAGAACTGTGCGACCCGTAAGGCGCGGGCCGGCAGGAGGACCGAGCGTGGCGACCGACGCGACCAAGCCTGCCCGCCGCACCCAGGCCGAGCGCAGCGCGACGATGCGCGCGCGCATTCTCAAGGCCGCCGTCAAATGCCTGTACAAACAGGGCTATGGCGCGACGACGACGGTGTCGGTCGCGAGCACCGCCGAGGTCAGCCGCGGCGCGATGCTCCATCACTTTCCCAGCAAGGCGGATCTGATGCTGGCGACGCTGGCCTATGTGCTGGAGCTCAACAACGCCAATTTCGCCAAGGCGGCCAACAAGATCGACGATCCGTGGGAACGCTACGCGGCGCTGCCCGACATCCGGCTGCTCGCCTCGTCGCAGCCCGCCGGCGTCGCCTTTCTGGAGATCATGGTCGGCGCGCGCAGCGACGAGGCGGTCAGCAAGCGCTTCGGCGAGTTCCAGCGTCAGCTCAACACCCGCACGTCGCAGCGCATGGCGGAGTGGGCGGAAGCCTCGGGCGTCAAGGTGACGCCGCGCGATCAGGCGGTGTCGCGCACCGTGACGCTCGCGATCTTCGGCCTCGCCATCCAGAAGCAGGTGCTGCCGCAGATCGATACCGAGGAAGTGCTCGAAATACTCCGCGAGTTGAAGCGCGGCGCGATGGAACGCGCCGCCGCCTGACGCGGAACTCCTTGCGGCGGCCTGAATCTTTCGCCGCCAGCTTGCCCCTACCCGCCGAAATGTTGCATGGGCTAATCGAACAAAAGGGGGAGGCGATGCGGCGTAGCGCGCTGGTGATCAGGCTGGAACAGCATCTCGCGCTGACGTCGGACGAGCGGGCGGCGCTCGAGGAGGTCAGCCGCCGCGAACGCCGCCTGAAACCCGGCGCGACGCTGATGGCGCAGGACCGGCCCAACGACGAGCTCTACGTCGTCCAGCAGGGCTGGGTCCATTCCGCACGCGTGCTGGCGAACGGCTCGCGTCAGATCGTCGGCTTCCATTACGCCGGCGACCTGATCGGCACCTCGTCGATCGCCTGGGGGCTGGCCAGCAACACCGTCACCGCGGTCGACGATTGCATCGTGTCGGCGATGACCAAGCCCGAGCTCGGCCGCTTCTTCGTCCAGCAGCCCCGCCTCGCCGGCGCCTTCTACGCCATCGCCGCCTCCGACTTCGTCGCGATGGGCGACCGGCTGACGTCGGTCGGGCGGATGGGCGCGATCGAGCGGCTCAGCGTCATGCTGCTCGACATCATCGCCCGGCTCCGGGTGACGGCGGGCGGGGTGGTCGACAGCTTCGACCTGCCGTTGACCCAGCAGGACATCGGCGACGCGGTCGGGCTGACCAAGGTTCATGTCAGCCGCACCTTCGGCGAGATGGAGCGGCGCGGCCTGATCGCGCGCAACGGCCGCCGCCTGCGCGTGCTGAACGAACGCGAGATGATCGCGATGACCGGCTTCGTCGACCGCCACGGCGTCATCGAAACCGCCTGGATCCCATTGCCCCAGGCCGTCGCGGCGGCGTGAGCCTCGTCTAGAGCGGCTTACCCGAGTCCCGCCACTTCGGCAGGATCGCTGACGCCGCGGGCAGATGATCGTCGCTCGCCGGCGGTGCGATCGCGACGCTGGTGCCCGCATAGGCGGTGCGGATGGTGGCGGGCGGCGTCGGCGGGGGCGTGAGGGCGATCGTCATCGGCGACAGCGGCGCAAGCACCGGCGTGCGCGGGCCGGGCAGCGGCTCGCCCCCGGCATAAAGCTGGCGGAACGCGGACGCGGTCCCCCAATAACCCTTCCAGCGGTGGAAGAAGTGCGCGCCGACGACATCGGTCATCACCAGCGCGCGGTTCCAGACCGGCGTCACCGCGAAGGTATGATAATGCGTTGCCAGCCCCACTGGCGCATAGACATAGCCCGCCAGTGCCGCTGCGGCGACACGCGCCGCGCGCTGCCAGCCGGCGCGTGACGGCGCCCGCGCCATCGCACCATCGCAGGCGAACGAGAACTGGCAGCCGCGCGCGTCCGAACCCTGGTACACCACGCCGCACACCGTCGCCGGAAAGGCGGGGTGACGGACGCGGTTGAGCACCACCTGCGCGACCGCGCGCTGGCCGGCGTCGGGCTCGCTCGCCGCTTCGTAATAGATCGCGTCGGCGAGGCATTGCAGCGCGCGCGCCCGGTCGGCGGCGCTCGCCCGGCCGAGGTCGAACGGCCGCGCCGGCGTCACGCCGGGCTCGGCGGCGGCGATCGCCTCGGCCGCCGCCGCCGGGATCGGCAAGGGCGGCAGCGCGATCGTGCCCGTCGCGCCGGCCGGCGGCGAGGGGGCGACGGGAGCGGCGGCCGCGTAGATCAGCGCCGCGCCGGGGAAATGATCGTCCGCCTCATAGCCCGCAAGCCGGGCAGGCGCGGTCGTCGGCCGCGCGTCATGCGCGGCGATGGCGCGCCACGCCGCCTGCGCCGCGACCAGCCCGCCGGAGACGAGCGCCAGTGCCACCAGCGCCAGCCACGCCCGCCCCAGATTGACCGTCATCTCTTGCCGCACGTGCATGGGCATCCCTGTACGCCAGCGAAGGTTACCCGTCCGCTGCCATCTGGCGCGCGTCCCGGCGTGACACACCCGCGGCCGGCGGCAAGGATTGCGGCGGCGCGACCACGAGGGGAACGAGCGAGGCCCGCCGCCCGTTCGACCGGCAGTTCTCACAACGCACGGACGCTGGAACATGGATATCAGGAAAGTGGGCTTGGGCCTCGCCGCCTTCGTCGGGGGCGTGGCCGCGTTCGCCGCGACCGCCGTGGCGATCGGCCGCCGCCAGCAGGCGGGCGAGGGGGTTGCAACGCCGCAGCCGCTCGATTCGACCGCCGCCGACGGCCCCGCCCCTTCGCGCGAGCAGCTTCGCGACGTCACATCGGTCGGCGACGAGGGTCACGCCGCCCCCGATCTCGCCGCCGCCGCTACGCCCGGCGAGCGCGCGCCCGCCGCCTTCCGCCCCGACATGGACGCGCCGATGTCTGCCGCCGAACGCGAGGCGTTGCGTCCGCCGACCGGCCCGTCGCCGACGCTGGTGGATGCCGGAACGTCGCTGCCGGCGTGACACGCAACCAATCACGCGCCTGGCGATTTAACGTGGATCACACCACTACGGGAGCAGTAGCGATGCGTCATATCGCCCTCGGCCTGATCGCGGCCACCACCCTTCTCAGCGCCTGCAACGAATACGAGACCGGCGGGCCTCGCTCCGCCAGCTATCGCGGCTACGACTATGACCGGCCCGATCCCGCGTACGGTGGTTATTACGCGGACCGCTATTACCGGGACGATCGCCGCTACCGCGAGCGCCGGCTGAGCGACAACGACCGGGTCTATGCCGGCCAGGACGGCCGTTATTATTGCCGCCGTTCGGACGGCACCACGGGGCTGATCGTCGGCGGCATCGCCGGCGGTGCGCTCGGCGCGGCGGTTACGTCGGGCCGCTCGGAATTGCTCGGCGTCCTGTTGGGTGCGGCGGCGGGCGCGGCGGCCGGTAACGCCGTGGATCGCAACAATGTGCGGTGTAAGTAGCTGAATGTCCGGCGCCGGCGAGCAGCGCGATTGTCCGCCGGCGTTGCCATCCGCGTGGACGGCTTGATGGAGGTTTTCCTTCGCGCCGAAACGTCCCCGCGTAAGGCTTGCCTTGCCGCGCCCGCCGGGCCAAGGCCGCGCGCGTGACCGCGACCGTTCACCAGCTCAAGCCCAGCGCTCAACCGACGCTCGAACCGATGGTGCGGTTGGTGGCGGGCGACCTCAATCAGGTCAACGCCGTCATCCTTGACCGGATGCAGTCGGAGATTCCGCTGATCCCGGAGCTCGCCGGCCACCTGATCGCGGGCGGCGGCAAGCGGATGCGGCCGATGCTGACGCTCGCGAGCGCGCGGCTGATCGGCTATACCGGCGCGCGCCACCACCGCCTCGCCGCCGCCGTCGAGTTCATCCATACCGCGACCCTGCTCCACGACGACGTCGTCGACGGTTCCGACCTGCGCCGCGGCAAGCGCACCGCCAACATCATCTGGGGCAACCCGGCGAGCGTGCTGGTCGGCGACTTCCTCTTCTCGCGCGCGTTCGAGCTGATGGTCGAGGACGGGTCGCTCAAGGTGCTCAAGATCCTGTCCAACACGTCGGCCGTGATCGCGGAGGGCGAGGTCAATCAGCTCACCGCCGCGCGTCGGATCGATCTGGGCGAGGACCGCTATCTCGACATCATCGGCGCGAAGACCGCCGCCCTGTTCGCCGCCGCCTGCCGCATCGCCGCCGTCGTCGCCGAGCGGCCCGAGGGCGAGGAGGCGGCGCTCGACGCTTATGGTCGCAACCTCGGCATCGCCTTCCAGCTCGTGGATGATGCGATCGACTATGTTTCGGACGCCTCGACGATGGGCAAGGACGCGGGCGACGACTTTCGCGAGGGCAAGATGACGCTCCCCGTCATCCTCGCCCATGCGCGCGGCTCGGCCGACGACCGCAAGTTCTGGAAGGACGCCGTCGAAGGCCGCCGCGCGTCCGACGCGGACTTCGCCCACGCCGTCGACCTGGTCCGCGGCAGTCGTGCCGTCGACGACACGCTGGCGCGCGCGCGCCATTATGGCGCCCGGGCGATCGACGCGATCGCGGGGTTCGGCGACGGCCAGGCCAAGGCGGCGATGGTAGAAGCGGTGCAGTTCGCAGTGGCCAGGGCGTATTGATCGGTCGGTATTGGTTGCCGCCGCGATTGTCCCGATACGGCACATCTGTGGCTGACCGCCGTTCAACTACCGGCAATGTCCGTTGACTCGGCGTTAACCGTTGTTAACGTCGGCGGTGGTGCTGAGACGGAAGATCCGGACAGCCTTACCGGGGGGATTTTTTGCCATGATGAGGAAGCTCGCTACCGTTGCCGCCGTGCTTTTCGCGACCGGCGCGCAGGCCCAGACCTATTCGACCGGCTTCGAGCAGGGTCAGGGTTTCACGCCCGGCGCACTGGCGGCGGGCGCCAACGAGGGTAACGCGAATTGGCAGGCGGCGGCCAATGGCTCGACCGCCGGTGCGGTCAGCGCGACCGTCGCGCATACCGGCACGCAGTCGCTCGCCATCGGCAACAACGGCTCGGGCAATGACGGCGTCATCCAGGGCGTGCGGTCGCCGCAATTGCTGCTCGGCGCGGGCGAGACCCAGAGCGGAGCGACGTTCAACCAGTTCAATTCCAGCTTCTGGTTCCGCAGCGGCGATTGGGCCCAGGGTTCCGACTATTTCGCCTCGATCAACGCCTGGTCGACCGACCGCATGACCTGGGTCGCGCTCGACTATACCGGCGGCGTGTTCAGCGTCTATGCGTCGGGGATGACGGCGGACACCGGGGGCAGCACCTTCGACGATTTCCTGCCCGACGCGGCGATCGCCAGCGGGCTGCAGGCCGGGGTCTGGTATCGGCTCGATCAGCAGATCAACTTCGTCAGCAGCGTGTACGGCGGCGACGATCAGGTCGCCTATCGCCTGTTCGATGCCGGCGGCAGCCAGATCGGTTCCACCGTCACGACCTCGTGGGACGCGGGCTATCTCGGTAGCGACCGCTTCTACGCGGGCGCGACGCTGACGCCGGTCGACCAGCTCAACTTCCGCACCGCCTTCACGACGCCGGGCACGGGCTTTTACATCGACGACGTCAGCTACAGCGCCTCGAACGCTACGGCGGCCGTGCCGGAGCCGGCGACCTGGGCGATGATGATCGCGGGCTTTGGCCTGGTGGGTGGGGCGATGCGTCGCCGCAAGACCGCGGTCGCGTTCGCCTGACCATCCTGGGAGCGCCGTCTGGTGGCGGCGCTCCCTATACTACCGCGGCGTCCGCTAGCTCGCACGCCCCGCCGCTCTCCACCTGCAGCGTTGCGTGCCCGATCCCGAACCGCGCCCGCAGCATCGCCTCCGCGCCGCGCAGGAAGTCGTCGCCCGGCGCGCCATGGGGCATGACGAGGTGCGCGGTGAGCACCGGCTCTGTGGTCGACATCGGCCAGATGTGGAGATCGTGGATCCGTGCCACGCCGGGCAACCCCGCCAGCGCCGCCTCGACCTGGTCGAAATCGATCCCGCGCGGCACCGCGGCGAGCGCCATCTCGCCCGATTCGCGCAGCAGGTCGATCGTCTGGACGACGATCACCGCCGCGAGCACCAGGCTCGTCAGCGGGTCGAGCCAGCGCCAGCCGGTGAACCAGATCGCGATCCCCGCCGCGACGACGCCCGCCGAGACCAAAGCGTCCGCCGCCATGTGCAGATACGCGCCCCGGATATTGACGTCGCCATGCCGCCCGCGCGCGAACAGCCACGCGGTGAAGCCGTTGACCAGGATGCCGACCGTCGCCACCGCCGCGACCGTCAGCCCCGGCACCGGGCGCGGCTCGGCGAGCCGCTGCGCCGCCTCCAGTACGATCGCGCCGAGCGCCACGAGCAGCAGCAGCGCGTTCGACAGCGCGGCAAGGATGGTCGAGCCCTTCAGCCCATAGGTGAAGCGCTTGGTCGGCGGGGTCCTGGCCAGCGTCGCTCCGCCCCAGGCCACGGCCAGCCCCAGCACGTCCGACAGATTGTGCCCGGCATCGGCGAGCAGCGCGACCGAATCATAGGCGAGCCCGAACCCCGCCTCGGCCAGCACATAGGCGATGTTGAGCCCGATCCCGATTGCGAACGCGCGGTCAAACGTCGCCGGCGCGTGCGAGTGGCCGTGCCCATGCCCATGCCCATGCCCATGATCGTGCGCATGGTTCTCGGCGGGTCCATGGTGATGATGGTGGCCATGGCCCATGGTCCGAGCCTAGCAGCCGATCGACGGGGCGCAACCGGCCCTGATTCCCGCCCGCGTTGGCGGGGGAGGAGAGATCAGCGCTGACCGCCCAACAGCCCGCCCAGCATCCCACCGAGGCCGCCGCCGCTATCGCCGCCAAGCGCGGCGGTGATCTTGCTCAGCTCGCCCTCGCCACCGAGATGCGCGAGGATCTGCTGGAGCGGGCCGACCGGCAGTCCGGTCTCCGCCGCCGCCTGATCGGCCGTGTCGCCCGGCTGCGGCGCGGCGCGGCCGAGCGCCTGCAGCGCCATCTGCACCTGCTCGGGGGTCAACCCGACGCGCGCGGCCAGTCCGTCCAGCCCGTGCCCCGATAGCTGGCTCAGGATCCCATCAAGCAAGCTCATCGTCATGTCCTCTGCGTTCGTCCGCTCAACGAGCCGTCCGTCCGGCTGTTCCGTCCGTCCTGCCTTGGCTACACGCCGCACGAGATGACGGCGCTCCCCATCCACGCGGTCCTGCCCGACCTGCTCGCCGGGTTGCGCGACGGCCCCAATGCGGTGCTCGTCGCGCCGCCCGGGGCGGGCAAGACGACGGCGGTCGCCCCGGCGCTGCTCGGCGAGCCGTGGATGGGGGAGGGCGAGATAGTGCTGCTCAGCCCCCGCCGCCTCGCCGCCCGCGCCGCCGCCGAGCGCATGGCGGCGACCGCCGGCGAGCCCGTCGGCCGCACCTTCGGCTACGCGACGCGGATGGACAGCAAGCGCTCCGCCGCGACGCGCGTCACCGTGCTGACCGAGGGGATCTTCGTCGCGCGCATCCAGGCGGACCCCGAGCTCGCCGGGGTCGCGGCGGTGCTGTTCGACGAGGTGCATGAGCGCAGCCTCGACGGCGACGTCGGGCTGGCGCTGGCGCTCGACGCGCAGGCCGGATTGCGACCCGATCTGCGCCTCGTCGCGATGTCCGCGACGCTCGACGGCGCCCGATTCGCCGCGCTGATGGGTGCTCCCGTGATCGAGAGCGAAGGACGAAGCTTCCCGCTGGCGCTGCGTCACCTCGGCCGCGCTACCGATGCGCGCATCGAGGATGCCGTCGCCGCCGCCTGCCGTCGCGCCCTGGCCGAAGAGCAGGGGGGTGTCCTCGCCTTCCTCCCCGGCGTCGGCGAAATCGAGCGTACCGCCGAGCGGCTTGTCGTGCCGGCCGGCGTCACCCTTCACCGTCTCCACGGCCAGCTCGACCCCGCCGCCCAGCGCGCCGCGATCGGCCCCGAGCCCGATGGTGCCCGCAAGCTGGTGCTGGCCACCAGCATCGCCGAGACCAGCCTGACGCTCGACGGCATCCGCGTCGTCGTCGATTCCGGTCTCGCCCGCCGACCGCGCTACGATCGGGGCGCGGGGATGACCCGGCTCGTCACCGAGCGCGCCAGCCAGGCCGCTGTCGTCCAGCGCGCCGGCCGCGCCGCGCGGCAGGGGCCGGGCATCGCGTATCGCCTGTGGGAGGAGGCCGCGACCGCCGGCCTGCCGCGCTTCGACCCGCCTGAGATTCTGGAAGCGGATCTGTCGTCCCTCGTGCTGGCCAGCGCGATCTGGGGCGTCACCGATCCGCGTGACCTGCGCTGGCTCGATCCGCCGCCCGAGGCGGCGGTCGCCGAGGCCCGTGCCCGGCTCGCCGCGCTGGCAGCGCTCGACGATGACGGCCGCCCGACCGCCCACGGCCGTGCCATCGCCGCGCTGCCGATGCCGCCGCGCCTGGCGCACATGCTGCTACGGGGAGCAGAGCGGGGGCTGGCCAGAGTCGCGGCGGAGGCCGCGGTGTTGCTGTCGGAGCGGGGGCTGGGCGGGACCGACCCTGATCTGGAGGTCAGGTTGCGGCAGTGGCGGGGGGATCGCGGGGCAAAGGCGGAGGCGGGCAGGGGGTTGGCGAAACGCTGGCTGCGCCTCCTTCCGCTCGTCCCGAGCGAAGTCGAGGGACATGATATCTCGACTTCGCTCGACACGAACAGGTTAGCCATCGCCATCGCGCTCGCCTTCCCCGACCGCCTCGCCCGTCGCCGCGATGCATCGGGGGAGACCTGGGCCTCGACCGGCGGCCGCGGCTTCCGGCTCGACGCCGCCAGCACGCTCGCCCGCGCCGAATGGCTCGCGGTCGCCGAGACGCAGGGCTCGGCTGCCGGCGCGCGCATCCTCGCCGCCGTGCCGATCGACCAGGCGAGCGTCGAGGCGCTGTTCGCCGACGCGATAGTGGGCGCGCGCACCGTCGCCTTCGACCCCGCCACCGGCGGCGTCCAGGCCACGCGCGAGCGGCGGCTCGGCGCCATCCGCCTGCAATCCGGGCCGGACAGCGAGGCCGACCCCACGGCGATCGCCGCAGCGCTCGTCGCCGGTGCCCGCGAGCATGGCCTCGATCGCCTGCCGTGGAGCGATACGGCGCGCGCGCTTCAGACCCGAGCCACGTTCGCGGGCGTCGCCATCGATCCGCTCGACAGCCTCGGCGACTGGCTCACGCCGCTCCTCGCCGGCAAGCGCCGCCTCGACCAGATCGACTCCGGCGCGTTGACCGACGCGCTGAAGACCCGGATCGGCTGGGACGCACTCCGCCAGATCGACCGCCTCGCGCCGCCCGATTTCACCAGCCCCGCCGGCTCCACCCACGCGATCGACTACGCCGCCCCCGCCGGCCCCACCGTCGAGATCCGCGTCCAGGCGCTGTTCGGTCTCGCCGAGCACCCGACGGTGGGGCAGAACCGCATCCCCCTCGTCCTCAGCCTCCTCTCGCCTGCTGGCCGCCCGATCCAGACGACCCGCGACCTCCCTGCCTTCTGGCGCGGGAGCTGGCGCGATGTCGCCAAGGAGATGCGGGGGCGTTACCCCAAGCACCCCTGGCCCGACGACCCCGCCGCCGCCTCGGCCACGCTGCGGACTAAAAATGCCGATGCAAGAGCGGCCGGCACGCGCTAGACACTCTTATGCCCATCGCCCGCATCTTCCAGCGCCCCAAGAACGCCATGCAGTCCGGCCGCGCCAACACCGACCGCTGGCAGCTCGAGTTCGAGCCCGCCGAGGCCAAGCTTCCCGACCCGCTCACCGGCTGGGCGGGCAGCGGCGACACCCGCGACCAGGTGCGGCTGTCGTTCCCCACCGCCGAGGCGGCGGTCGCCTATGCGGAGAAGCAGGGCTGGGAGCATGTCGTCGTGCCCGCGCCGGCGAAGACGCTGAAGCTGCAAGCCTACGCGGACAATTTTCGGTAACCGTTACCCCGGCTCAAGGCCGGAGTGACGAAAATCCGGCGCCCAGCACCGCCAACAGCATCACGTTCACCCCGACACCCTCGCGCCGCTTCGCCGCGACGAACGCCGGTACGTCGGTCAGCTTCACCCGATGCACGGCGATGTCCTCCGATCCCACGCCGCCGCCGTCCCCGACCCGCGTCAGCCCGGTCGCCCGCACCAGCGTCGAGCGCTCCGACGTCATCCCCGGCGACGAGAGGAAGTCGCCGAGATCCTCGATCCGCGCCGGCCGATAGCCGGTCTCCTCCTCCAGCTCCCGCGCCGCCGCCTCGGCGATGTTCTCCCCGCCCTCGTCGCCGACCAGCCCCGCCGGCAGCTCCAGCACCCGGCATCCCGCCGGCACGCGATATTGCTCGATCAGCAGGACATCGCCCGCGTCGATCGCGACGATCACCACCGCGCCCAGCCCGCCCGGGCGCTCGGCATATTCCCAGTCGCCGTCCTTGACGGCGGTCAGATATTTCCCCGCCCAGACAGTCTCGCGGCTGCCCCGAGCCTGTCGAAGGGTCACAGGTCGATCACGCGATCGGGCAGCTCGTTCACGTCGTTCTCCGCGCGGGGAAAATGCTCCGCCAGCACGTCGCCGACCTTGGCCACCGCGGCGACCAGCCCGTCGCCCGGCCGTCCTTCGCGCACGTCGGCGAGCAGCGCCGCCATCGCCTGGCCCCAGACGTCGCGCGTGACGCGCTCATAGATCGCGGCGTCGGCGATGATCTCCGCGCGGCGTTCGCCCAGCGACAGGTAGATGAGCACGCCCGTCCGCCCGCTCGTCCGCCGCTCGGCCCCGACCCGGAACAGCGCCAGCCCCTGCCGTCGCACGCGCCGCGTCTTGGTCGCGCCGGGCGTCAGCGCGAGGCGCAGCGGCATGTACGCCAGCGCGAAGCGCACCAGCAGGAATGTCAACGTCGCCAGCACCAGCGCCACCGCGAGCGGCGCGCCGGCCGGCGGCGCTTCCCAGCCATGCCGGTCGACCAGCACCCATAGCGCCAACGCCCAGTCCGGCCGCGCCGCCAGCGCCGCGATCGTGCCGAGCATCGCCAGGATCGCCCAGTGCAGCGCCGCATCGTGATAGGCGTCCGACCGCGCCGCCACCACCGTCACGATCTCCCCCGCCGTGTCGCGCTCGGCGTGCGTGACCGCCGCCGTGACGCGGGCGCGGTCCTCGGGGGTCAGTCGCATCACCACGATCCTGATGCCCCGCCGCCGCCGCCCGATCCGCCGCCGCCGCCGGTAAAGCCGCCGCCGCCCCACGAACTGCCGCCGCCGCCGTCACCGCCGCCGCCCCAACCCGACCCGCCCGAGCTACCCCAACCGCCGCCGGACCCGCGTCCCAGCTCGCTGCCGATCGACCACAAGACGATCGGCCAGCCGCTGCCACCGCCGCCGCCCCACCGGCCCTTGCGCCGCCCGCGCGTCAGCGCGGGGAGGATGAAGAACAGGAACACCGCCCCCCAGAAGATCAGCGCCACGGGGACACCGCCACCGCCGGTGCTCTGCCCCGACCCGCGATGCGCCTTGTCGAACGCCGCCGCCGCCGCATCCGCTCGTGCCTGTGCTTCCTCGGGCGCGGCGCGCAGTTGCGCGACCAGCGTGTCCGCACCGGCGACCACGCCGCCGGGCAGGTCGCCGGCCTTGAAGCGCGGCAGGATCTGCTCGTTGATCGTCACGCTCGAAAGCGCGTCGGTTAGGATCGGCTCCAGCCCATAGCCGACTTCGACGCGGACCTTCCGCTCGTTGGGGGCGACGATCAGGATCGCGCCGTTGTTGACGTCCTTCAGCCCGACGGCCCAGGCGCGCAGCAGCCGATAGCCGTAATCCTCGATCGGATAGCCTTGCAGGTCCGGGACGGTGGCGACCACGAGCTGCCGATGCGTATCACGCTGGAGCGCCTCGAGCTTCGTTTCGAGTTCCGCCTTCGCCGCCGGCGGCAACACGTTGGCGGCATCGACGACCAACCCGCTGAACGGCGGAAAGGTCTGCGCCGCCGCCGGCGCGGCGAGCAGCAGGAGCAGCCAGGCGACCGCCCCGCGCAGCACGCCCTAGCTCCCGTTGCCGAAGTTGATCGTCGGCGCGCGGTCGGCCCCCGGCGTCACCGCCTCGAACGGCGTCATCGGCTTCGCGCCATAAAACACCTTCGCCCCGATCGCGTCGGGGAAGGTGCGGATGCGCGTGTTATACGCCTGCACCGCCGCATTATAGTCGTTGCGCGCGATGCCGATGCGGTTCTCCGTGCCTTCGAGTTGGCTCATCAGCGTCTGATAATTGGCCTGGCTCTTCAGCTCCGGATAGGCCTCCTGCAACCGCTGGAGCGACAGCGTCACGCCGGCCTGCGCACGCTGGTACGCCGCCATCTTGGCGGGATCGGTCAGGTCGTTGCCCGACACCTGGACCTGATTGGCCGAAGCGCGCGCCTGCGTCACCTCGACCAGGATATCCTTCTCCTGCGCGCCCGCGCCCTTCACCGTCGCAACGAGATTGGGGATCAGGTCGGCGCGACGCTGGTACTGGTTCTGGACGTCCGCCCAGCGCGCCTTGGCGTTTTCCTGCGCGGTGGGGACGCTGTTGATCCCGCAGCCCGCGACCAGCGCGGCAAGAGGCAGGGCGAGCGCGACACGGGTCTTCATGGGAACGGCCTCCGTCGTTGATGGCGTGCGATATAGGCGCGCATCGCCGCTTGGCGAAGCGGCAATCGAGGTCTAGCCCTTCCGTTGATCCGGATCAAAGAAAGGGTTGCCATGCTCAATGACTTCAAGATGTTCGTCATGCGCGGCAATGTGCTCGACCTTGCCGTCGCCGTGATCATCGGCGCGGCTTTCGGCAAGATCGTGACGTCGCTGACCGACGACATCATCATGCCGATCGTCGGCAAGCTGCTCGGCGGGCTCGATTTCTCCAGCTATTTCGTGCGGCTGGGCGATGTCCCCGTCAGCTATACGGGCTCGCTCAGCGACTATGCGGCGCTCAAGAAGGCGGGCGTGCCGCTGCTCGGCTATGGCCAGTTCGTCACCCAGCTCGTCGGCTTCCTGATCGTCGCGCTCGTCATCTTCCTGCTCGTGCGCGCTGCGGCGAAGCTGATGCCGAAGCATGAAGCGGCCGCCCCCGCCGAGGCGGCCGAGGTGGCGTTGCTCCGCGAGATCAGGGACGAATTGCGCGCGCGCCGCTAGTTTGGACCCTAGGCAACCGCCAGTTCCTCGGCGGTGGCGTCGGCCAGGCTGGTGCCGTCGAGGATCCGCGCCGTCTCGTCCCTTACCCGCAGCATCGCGTGGCGGATGGCGCAGCTCGCCTCGTCCCTGCAATCCTGGCAGGCACGGTAGGCGGTCCGGCTGACGCACGGCACCAGCGCCAGCGGCCCCTCGATCACCCGGATCACCTCGCCCAGCGAGATCAGGTGCGTTGGCCGCGCCAGGCGATAGCCGCCCATCTTGCCGCGCGTCGAATGGAGGAACCCCGCCTCGCGCAGGTCGGCGAGGATCAGCTCCAGGAACTTGCGCGGGACGTTGGCATCGGCGGCGATGCGCGTCATCGGCACGGGCGGGCCACCGACTGGGGCTTCGGCCAGATAGAGCATCGCGCGGAGCGCGTAACGGGAACGCTGGGTCAACATCGATCGAGCCTCTGGACCGCCTTTATGGCGTCGGGAAGGCGCACTTGGCGCGAATGCGGAGACCGCCTATATAGGGTCCGTCGGCTTGCCGACTATGGTGATAAACGACGGTGTGTACTAGGCGCAGCGGACCCGGGGGCAGTACCCGGCGGCTCCACCACAACCGGTCCCAATCCCTTTCAGGGGCGTGGCCGGTTCTGACGGGGCCGAACCAGGATCGACGTGTGTTGAATGGCGCTGTCTTTTGCTCGGAATGGGACCACCGTGACGGCCCATAACCAAGTGCCAACGATAACGAGGCGCTCGCGATTGCGGCCTAACCCAAGTCTTCACGGACTAGGTTAGACAGACAAAAGCGCGGTCTGAACTGCACCGGGCAACAGAAGCAGTAACGGCGGCCGCCGGGGGGGCCGAGCAACAGAATCCCCCCGGACTTGCAGGACGACTCAATCCCGCTCCGGCACATCCCGCTCGATCACCCATTCCTCGTTGTTCACCATCACCGCCTCGAACGGCCGCCCGCGCGCATCGTGCGCGGGCTTGAAGCGGAAGCGTTCCATGATCAGCCGGCAGGTCGTCTCGTCGAGCGCCGCGCTGCCGCTGGAGCGGGTCACCTGGCAGCGCGGCACGCGGCCGTCGACGGCGACGACATAGCGCACGCCGACGATGCCGCTGGCTCCCTGCTCGCTCGCTTCGCGCGGATAGTCTGAATCCTTGATCCGGCCCTTGATCTGTCGCGGCGGCACGTCGCCCGCGCCGTCGCCATTGCCCCAGCCCCCGGCTCCCGTCCCGTTGCCCTCGCCACCCGCGCCCGTCCCCGGGCCGGCGACCTCCGCCGCGCCTTGCGACGCCTGCGCGCCCTCGAACGCCACCGGCGCGGCGACGACGGGTGGGGGAGGGGGCAAGAGTACGGCCGGGATCGGCGCGACGACCTCGGTCGCGCGGGCGCGCAGATTGGGCGGCGCGGCCGCACCCGAGGCGCGATAGCTGGGGCGGCGCGGCGGGATCGGTTTCTCGACGCGCGGCGGCGGCGGGGCAACGCCGAAAACCTTGAGCGCGCTTTCGGCGACCCCACGCGGCCCGATCGCCAGCCCGAGCACGAGCAGCCAGACGAGCAGCGCCACGACGCCGCCCGCGATCAGCGCCGCGACCGCTCGATCCTGCCTGTCCAGCCGTACCGTCGCCATGCCGGACGCTTAACGCATGACGCCTGAACGCGGGCTTGCCTGCGCTAGGACGACACCCGCCAGGACACCGAGATACGCCAGTCCTCGCCATAGCCGCGATACGGCGCCTCCAGCACCCGCGCCGCCTCCAGTCCCAGTTCGGCCTTGGCGCGATATTTCGCCCGTACTCCCGCGCCGGCCGACGCCAGGGTGTAGTGCTCGGACGGCAGCCCGGGCCGCGCCTGGACGCGCGTGCCGCCATAATCGCCGAAGGCATAGACCTCGCTCTGCGCCAGCCGTGTCGTTTTGAGCGGCCGGAACGCCAGTTCCGCGAGCGCGCCGCCGCCGGTGTCGCCCGTCACCAGCGCGGTGTCGAACGCGCGCCCGATCGTCTCGCCGCCGATCGCGAACCGCTCGGCCGCCGGCAGGACATCGGGCGTGTACTGGCCGCTCGCCTGCACCCGCGCGACCAGCCGCTGGCCGATCGCCTGGTTGACCGAGGCGGCGGCGGTGATCTTGGCGAAGCCGGCGCGCGCATAGGGCGTGCCGATCCGCGTCCCCAGCCCCGCGATGCCCTGCGACAGCGATGCCGACAGCGACACCGTCCGCCGCGTGCGCGCATCGACCAGGCCGACGGCGGCGCGCGCGACGCGCGTCCGTTCGCTCGCGATGATGTTGCCGAAGGCAGCGTTGTCGCTGTCGAGTCCGTCGATGCCGAGACTGAGGTCGACCGCCTGATGGACGCGGCGCACCAATGGATAGCCGAGCGATGCTCCCGCCTGCTTGGCGTGGCCGAGCAGCGGATAGCCCTTGGGCCGCGTTTCCAGATAGGCGGCGTTGGCCGACGCGCTCAGCCCGCTCGCCCCGATCGGCGCGGTATAGCCGAGCGCGCCATAGCGATAGCGCTTCAGATCCGCCGCCGCGCTCGCCGACACGCTGAGCAGGTCGCCGTCGACCGCCGCGCCATAGGCTTCGCCGCGCACGTCGAGCTGGCCGTCGCCGAGCAGCGCCACGCCGCGGTTGCTGAAGCCGGCGGTAAACTTCGTGCGCCGCTGCTTGGGCGTCACCGTCAGCACTAGCGCGCCGTTCGCATCGGGGTCGGTGAAGTCGGTCTGCGCGGTCAGCCCCGGGATCGCCGCGATCAGCGCCATCTGCCGCTCATAGGTGGCGCGGCTGAGCGGCGTCTCGGCGGTCATCGGCGCGAGACGACGGCGGAGCAGCGGATGCGCGCCCGGTGTGTCGGTCTTGACCTGCGCGCGCGCGATCCGGCCTTCGGTCAGGCTGACCGTGACGACGCCGCCGGTGAAGGCCTGATCCGGAATGGCGACGGTGTAGAGCGCGACGTCGCCGCCCTCGTACGCCGCCGACATCGCCGCGGCGAGCCGCGTCAGCGTCGGCTTGTCCGCGCGCTGGCCGAGGAAGTGACGCGCGGCGGCGGCGACCCTGGCCGGCGCCTTCGCGCCGACGAAGCGGATGCCGGTGATCGGCGCGGCCGAGCGGTCGGTGGTGATGCTGGGCTGCGGGCGCGATGATGGCACGGGCAGCGGCGGGGTGGTCGGCAAAGCGCGATCGGCGCGGTTGCGATCGATCAACTGCGTGCCGCGAGGATCCTGCGCGACGGTCGCCGCGAGGAGGAGAAGCGTGAACATGACGAACTCCGGTCGGGAGGAAGCGCACGGCGGCGACGCGAGCCGCCGCCGTACGTGGTCGCGCCTAGTGGCCCAGCTTCCCGCCAACGAGCCCCTTGGTCCCGAGCAGCCCGGTGCCGCTCACGGTGGTGTTGCCCGAGGTCACCGAGGTCGAGCCGCCGGCGGCGACGCCGCCCGAGGTGCCGATCCCCGTCGTGGGCAGGACCGTCGTGACCAGCCCGGTCGGATTCGCCGCCGCGGCGGTCACCGTGCCGACGACGGTCGGTACGACGCCGCCGGTCGCGGTCGTCACGGTCGTGACCGCCCCGGGCGCGCCGCCGCCGGTCGTGGTCGTCACCGTGTTGACCACGGCCGGCACGACGCCGTTGGCCGTGGTCACGACATTGCTCACGACCGGAACGGCCCCGGCCGGGGTGACGGCCACGCCGGTGAGGCCGCCACTCGCCAGGTTGACGCTCGCCAGCGAGCCCGCCGCCGGGGTCGCCGACGCGACGCCGACGCCGAGGAGCGACGAGCCGTTGGGCGCGGCGACGACCTTGCCGCTGCCGAGGTCGATCGCGACCACCTCGCCGAGCTTGCCGGCCGCCTTGTCGAGCACCGCCGACTGGCCGTTGCCGAGATCGACCAGCGTCTGGCCGGACTTGCGCAGCACGGCGGTGACCGTCCCGGTGACCGGCTGCGTCGCCGGCACGAGGCCGTTGACGCCGCCGGTGAGCGAGGCCTGCCGGCCCGCGGCGCCCATCACCGCATTGCCCGCGCTGACCAGGATCGGTCCCGCGACGCTGGTGCCCGACGTCCCGATCGTACCCGTGCCGGTCCCGGTCCCGGTCGACGCGGTCCCGGCGCCCGATGTCGAGCCGGTGCCCGTGGACGCCATGCCCGTGCCCAAACTGCTGCCGGTCGCGCCGTTGCCGCTTCCCGTCGCACTGCCGTTGGTCGTGGCGGTCGTGTCGGTGCCCGACGTGGTGCCGTCGCTTGCGGTGCTGGTGCTGCCGGGCACGTCGCCGATCGACGCGATCCGATAGCCGCCGCTGCCGGAACACGCCGCGACGGCGAGCGCCGCGCAGGATGCCAGCAGGATCCTGGCACGGGACGAACAATCGAAGGTCGTCATCATCCTCTCCTTCTTACGCCGTACGAAATCGTCGGCTTATGAAGGATAAAACACGTTGTTTTTCAACGGGTTCCACGAGAAGAGGGTGCATATCTCGTTAAGCATCGTGTGCCGCGCGACCGGCTGGCCGAGCCGTTGTCGCATGACCGGAAACCCTGCTGCGGGCGATCAACGACGCCAGTTTCGCGCTTTCGCCGCGCGTTCGGCCGCCGCGTCGAGCGGGTCGCCGGCCATCATGTCCTGCGCGGCGGCGAGCAACGCCGGTTCCCCCGAACCCGCCTGACGATAGTCGCTCCTGGAGCCCTCGTCTCCGGCCTGGGTCCGCCGCAGCGTCCAGCCCTGCGGATCATGGCAGGCGATGCCGTCGATCGCCGGCGTGGCGAAAACGCGGCAGTAATTTCCCCGGCTGTCGCGGAAACTGACCAGCACCCGCGTCGCCCCCCCGACCCCGGCAAGCTGCCGGTCGAGCGACCGCGCCAGCGCACCCGATGCCAGCAATGGCCCCCCCGACACCCCGGCCGGCGCGCCCGTCGCGAAATGCCCGATCGCCACCCCCGCGACCAGGCACGCCGCCATCGCCGCCGCGGCGCGCCAATAGCCCGTCATCCGCGCGCGCGGGCGCAGCTCCACCAGGTTCGAGCGCAGCAGATCGGTCAGCCGCTCCGGTAGTGGCGCGGCCGCGATCGGCGCGAAACCGCCCTGCAGCGTCGCCCGCAGTCCCCGGTGCGCCGCCACCGCCTCGGCCAGCCCCGTTTCGCTCGCCATCCGCGCCTCGAAGCGCCGCGCCGCGATCGGGTCGAGTTCGCCATCGGCATAGGCCATCGCCCATTCGTCGTCGGTCATGCCGCTTCTCCCAGCCGGGCGATCAGCGCCTGGCGGCCGCGCACCAGCCGCGAGGTCAACGTGCCCACCGGCACGTCGAGCACGGCGGCGGCCTCCTTGTACGCCAGCCCCTCGATCAGCACGAGCGCCACCGCCTCGCGCTGCTCGTCGGGCAGCGTCGCCATCGCCGCCGCGACCTCGCCGAGCGCCACGTGCGCATCGGCCCCGCCCGCGCCGGCGACGTGAGCGCCGGCCTCCTCGGGCAGGAACGTCTCGGCGGCGCGCGCGCGGGCGCGGCCGGCGTCGATCCAGGCGTTGCGCATGATGCGGTACATCCAGCTATCCATCCTCGTGCCCGGCTGCCATTGCCAACGCGCCTTGAGCGCCTTCTCGATCGCGGCCTGGGTCAGGTCGTCGGCATCGCCGGCGTCATGCGCCAGCGACCGCGCGAACCGGCGCAAGCGTGGCAGCACGCTCAGCAATTCGTCATCGAAGTCGCTCAACCGATCGGCCTCTTGCGGATGAAACGACGGTGATTGGCCGTTCCATCCACATGGTGCCATATATTTCCCCGATGCGAAGCCCGGTCCTCCTGTTCGCGCTGGCGCTTGCCGGCCCCGCCGCCGCTCAGCTCGTGCCGTCGCTGCCGCGCGTCGTCGAACCGATCGCGCCGTTGCTCCGGCAGGTCGCCGACATCCCGCCGGCGGCGCTGAGCCGGCTGGAGACGGTGCGGCTCGATCGCATCACGCGGCTGGTGCGCGACCATCCCGACGCGATCGCGCTCGACCCCGACGGGTTTCCCGCCCGCGCCCATGAGGTCGTCGTCGGCGACCCCGACGATGCGCTGATCGCCGCCGCGACCGCCAAGGGCTTCCGCCTGATCGAACGCGACGCCGCGCTCGGCATCGGCTTCGCCCGCCTCCGCGCGCCCGACGGGCTGTCGCTCACATCCGCCATCCGCGAGCTGCATCGCCTCGGCGCGAAGGAGGTCGAGGCCGACCAGCTCCACTTCGCGAGCGGCGTCGTCCCCGCCGGCGAGGCGCCCGCACCAGCCGACGCGCCGGGCAACGGCCCCTTCATCGGCATGATCGACGGCGGCGTCGGGGAGGCAGCCGAGCAGCGCGGCTTCGCCGCCGGCGCGCCGCGTCCGAGCGATCATGGCGCGGCGATCGCCTCGCTCATCCTCGGGCGCGGCCCCGTGCGCGGTGCTGCCCCGGGCGCGCGGCTCGCCGTCGCCGACGTCTATGGGAGCGACCCCGCCGGCGGCAGCGCGACCGCGATCGTCAAGGCGCTCGCCTGGCTCGCCGGGCTCGGCACGCCGGTGGTGACGATCAGCCTGGTCGGCCCGCCCAACCCGCTCCTCGCCCGCGTCGTCGCCGCCGCTCAGGCGCGCGGCGTGATCCTGGTCGCGGCGGTCGGCAACGATGGATCCGCCGCGCCGCCCGCCTATCCCGCCTCCTATCCCGGCGTCATCGCCGTCACCGGCGTCGACGCGCGCGACCGCGTGCTGATCGAGGCGGGCCGCGCCACGCACCTCGATTACGCCGCCCCCGCCGCCGACATGCTCGCGGCCGATGCGAGCGGCGCGGCGGTGGCGGTGCGCGGCACCTCCTTCGCCGCGCCGCTCGTCGCCGCGCGCATCGCCCAGGCCTATCCGAAGGCCATGCGCGCGGCGGCGCTGGCGGCGGTCGACGCCGAGGCGCGCAAGCTCGGCAAACGCTACGGCCGTGGTATCGTCTGCGGCGCCTGCCGCACCCCGTCGCGCTGAGACCCGTCGAGCCGATGGATTGAATCCGCGCCGGCACCCGTTCTCCCGCTGAAGGCTTCACAGGAGAACCCGCATGAAAACGACTTTCTTCGCTACCGCCGCCCTCGCGCTGGTCCTCGCGACCCCGGCCTCCGCCCAGCTTCTCGGCGGCGGGCTGGGCGGTGGGCTGGGCGGCGGATTGGGCGGCATGGGCGGCTCGATCGGCGGTACGCTGGGGGGCGCCGTCGAGCGGGGGCGGGCCAGCGTCGACGCGACCGGCCGCGTGCGCGGCTCGACCCGCGTCGACCGCACCTTGCCCGGTGCCACCAACCCGCGCGCCGCCGCCGCGACCGGCGACGCGGCGCTGACCGGCTCGACCCGCCTCGGCGAGCGCCGCATCGTCACCAGCCAGTCGGCGGGCGCCGACACCGGCGTCAGCCTGCTCCGCACGCGCGGCGCGGTCGCCGCGACCGGGCGCGGGATGCGCCGCGTCGCCGTCACCGCCGCGGGCGTCCAGGTCTTCGTGCCGGCCACGGCCGCCGTCGCCGCGCCCGCCGTTGCGGCCCGGCGCATCGCCTATCCCGCTTATGGCAGCGGCTATTATTACGAGCCCGGCGCGGTGTTCGTCGAGCAGCGCTACGTCGACACCTACATGGACCGCCAGCAGCGCGATCTCGAAACCAGCCTGCGCGGCTCGGGCGCGACCGTGCAGCGGCGCGGCGACGACCTCGTCGTCATGCTGCCGGCCGACGTCACCTTCGCCTTCGACAAGGCCGACGTCCGTCCCCGCTTCTACGGGGTGCTGGACGCCTTCGCCCGCACGATGGACGCCTATCCGGGCACCGACGTCGAGGTCGTCGGCCACACCGACGCGATCGGCTCCGACGCGTACAATCTCGACCTGTCGGAGCGTCGCGGCCGCAGCGTCGCCGATTTCCTCGTCCAGCGCGACGTCGGCCCCGCCCGTCTCGTCGTCGAGGCGATGGGCGAGTCCGAGCCGATTGCGTCGAACGCGAGCGTCGAAGGCCGCGCGGCCAACCGCCGCGTCGAGCTCATCGTCCACCCCCGCGCCGGGTAACGTCCGCCCGCGCCGGGGACCGGCGGCGCAGCGCCGCTCCGACCACGCCGAAGCCGAGCATCATCATCCCCCAGCTGGCCGGCTCGGGCACGGCGACGGCGATCGGGTTGAGCAAAAAGGCGTGCGTCACCCCGGCGCGGTCGCCATAGCCGACGATCTGGCCCTTGTTGTTGATCGCCGTGGCCGCGCTCAGGCTCCAGCCGAGCGCGGGGTCGATCAGGTCGTTGAGGTTTCGCATACCCGTCCCTTCGCTCCACACGAAGGCGGCGAAGTCGGACGCGGTAGCGGCGCCGCTGTTGCCGACCACCTGGCCGACATCGTTGATGCCCAGCGCGAAGCTGGAATTGGCGCCGCCGGCCAGTTCGCCGAGGTCGATCATCACGCCGTTGCGCCACACGAAGGCGCGGTAGCCGGTCGCGGCGTCGCTATAGCCGACGACCTGGCCCAGCTCGTTGACGCCGGTGCCGTAGCTCGCATCGCTGCCGCCTGCGAGGTCGCCGAGATCGGTCATGACCCCGTTGGTCCACAGAAAGGCGCGGGTGCCGGTCGCGGTGCCGCTATAGCCGGTCACCTGGCCGGCGTCGTTGATGCCGCGGGCATCGCTGTTGAAGCCGCCTGCCAGCGTGCCGAGATTGGTCAGCGTCCCGTTGGTCCACAGGAACGCGCGCTGGCCGTCGGTCGAGTCGCTATAGCCGACCACCTGCCCGGGATTGTTGATCGCATAGCCATAGCTCTCGTTCGCGCCGCCCGGCAGGTCGCCCAGGTTGGTCAGGGTGGAACCACTGTAGCGGAAGGCGCGGTAACCCGTCGTCGCGCCGCTCAGGCCGGCGACCTGCCCGGAATCGTTGATGCCATAGGCCTCGCTGACGTTCGGGCCGCCGGTCAGGTCGCCCAGGTTGGTCATGACCCCGTTGGTCCAGCGAAACGCACGGGTGCCGGTGGACGACGAACTGTACCCGACGACCTGGCCCAATTCGTTGACGCCATAGGCCTGGCTGTAATTGCCCCCGCCCGGCAGGTCGCCAAGGTCGGTCAGCGAATACACCGCCGCGGCCGATGCGGCGGACACAGGCAGAAACACCGCCGCGAGCGCGGCGAGCAAAATGCGGATCATGATCTGGTCCCCCGTTGCGACCCGATGTTCGGGTGAGGGGCGACGATGCCATGCCGGGGGCCCGCGGCCTACGTTCACACGTCCCAATCTCTTGTCGGCGGGTCCACGCTCGTCACGATCGTCCCATTTTGGCACGAACGCCGCGATAATCGTGCGGCGTGCGGGCGTGCGGCCCCGATCGCCGGGAGCGCTGGTAATAACGCTGGAACGATAATATCCGATATGGACCGGCCATCGGCCGGCGTCGCGCGTTCAGACGCCGGCTTAGCGGTACGACGGGAACGGCATGGCAGCGACGGACAAGGCCGAACTGGGTGTCGCCGGACTCGACGACGTCACCGCGGGCGGCCTGGCGCGCGGGCGGCTGTACCTGCTGGAGGGCAGCCCCGGCACCGGCAAGACGACCATCGCGACCCAGTTCCTGATCGCCGGGGTGAGCAACGGCGAACGCGCGCTCTATGTCACCCTGTCGGAGACCGAGGAGGAGTTCCGCCAGGGCGCGTCGTCGCATGGCTGGGATCTGGCGGGGATCGACGTCTTCGAGCTGCTCCCCCCGGAGGATCTGCTCGACGAGGATCAGCAGCAGAGCCTGCTCTACTCGTCCGACCTCGAGCTCGGCGAGACGACCCGGCGGATCTTCGATGTGTTCGAGCGCATCAAGCCCGATCGCATCGTGATCGACAGCCTGTCGGAGATTATGCTGCTCGCGCAGAGTCCGCTTCGCTATCGGCGGCAGATCCTCGCGCTCAAGCATTATTTCTCGCGGCAGGGCGCGACGGTGTTGATGCTCGACGACCTCACCGCCGACCATAACGACAAGACGATGCACAGCATCGCCCACGGCGTCCTCCACCTCGAAGAGCTTGCGCCCGATTATGGTGCGGAGCGCCGCCGGATGCGCGTCATTAAATATCGCGGCCAGCGCTATCGCGGCGGCTGGCACGATTTCGTGATCGAGCCGGGCGGCGTCCGGGTCTTCCCGCGCCTCGTCTCCGCCGAGCATCGCACGACGTTCGATCGCACGGTCGTGCCCAGCAAGTCGCCCGAGCTTAATGCCTTGCTCGGCGGCGGCGTCGAGCGGGGGTCGAGCGTGCTCGTTCTCGGCCCCGCCGGCACGGGCAAGTCGCTCCTCACGCTGACCTTCGTCACCGCCGCGATCGAGCGCGGCGAACGCGCTGCGGTGTTCGTGTTCGACGAGGAGCTCGGCCTGCTGTTCGATCGCGCCAGGGGGCTCGGCATCGACCTGCAGGCGCTGGTCGACAGCGACCTCCTGGCGATCGAGCAGATCGACGCCGCCGAGCTCAGCCCCGGCGAGTTCTCCGAACGGGTGCGGCGCTGCGTCGAGGTGTACAAGGCCAGGACGGTCGTGATCGACAGCCTCAACGGCTATCAGGCGTCGATGCCCGAGGAGCAGGCATTGATCCTGCACATGCACGAGCTGCTGCAATATCTGAACCGGCAGGGCGCCTCGACCTTCCTGACGGTCGCGCAGCACGGGCTGGTCGGCGACATGAAATCGCCGGTCGACGTGACCTATCTGGCCGATACCGTCATCCTGCTGCGCTATTTCGAGGCGGTGGGCCGCGTGCGGCGCGCGATCTCGATCATCAAGAAGCGGACCGGCGCGCACGAGAATACGATCCGCGAATATGTCATCGACCACCGCGGCATCACGCTCGGCGAGCCGCTTACCAACTTCCATGGCGTCCTGCGCGGCGTCCCGACGCTGGTCGGGGACAAGGGCGTGCTGCTGGACGACCTGATGTGAATCTGGACCTTTCCGAACGCGCTCTCGTGCTGGCGCCGCACGGCCGGGATACGGCGATCGCCGCCTCGATGCTGGCGGAGGCGGGCATGGCGAGCGTGCCGTGCCGCTCGATCGAGCACCTCGTGGCGGCGATGGACGCGGGCGCCGGGTTTGGCGTCGTTGCCGAGGAAGCGCTGCGCAACGCCGACCTGAACGGGCTTGCGCGATGGCTCGCGCGCCAGCCCGAATGGTCCGACTTCCCCTTCATCCTGCTGACGTTGAGGGGCGGGGGGCTGGAGCGCAACCCGGCGGCGGCGCGCTATATCGATGCGCTGGGCAACGTCACCTTCCTCGAACGCCCCTTCCATCCGACGACGATCGTCAGCCTCGCCCGCTCGGCGCGCCGCGCCCGGCGGCGGCAATATGACGCGCGGGCGCGGCTGGCGGAGCTGCACGCGTTGGCGACCGACCTGGAACAGCGCGTCGAGCAGCGGACGAGCGAGCGGCAACAGGCACTCGAGCAATTGCACGAGGCGCAGAAGCTGGAGACGCTGGGCCAGCTCACCGGCGGCGTGGCGCACGACTTCAACAACCTCCTGACCCCGATCATCGGCGCGCTCGACCTGCTCCAGCGCAGGTTCGAGGGCACCGACGCGCGCGTGGATCGCTGGATCGCCAACGCGCTCCAGTCGGGCGAGCGCGCCAAGACCCTGGTGCAGCGGCTGCTCGGGTTCGCGCGGCGGCAGGAGCTGCAGCGCGGCCCCGTCGACACGGCGGCGCTGATCGAGGGGATGCGCGATCTCGTCGCGAGCTCGATCGGCCCGACCATCGAGCTGCGGCTGGCGCTCGGGTCCGACGTGCCGCGGGCGATCGCCGATCCGAACCAGCTCGAGCTCGCCATTCTCAACCTGTGCGTCAACGCGCGCGACGCGATGCCCGAGGGCGGCGTGCTGACGCTCGCGTCGGACAGCGTGACGATCGACGGCGGCGCCACGGTCGATTTGGCACCCGGCCGCTACGTTCGCCTGTCCGTCGTCGACGTCGGCAGCGGCATGGACGCGGCGACGCTTGCGCGCGCGGTCGAGCCGTTCTTCTCGACCAAGGAGGTCGGGCGCGGCACCGGCCTCGGCCTGTCGATGGTCCACGGGCTGACCGCGCAGCTCGACGGCGCCTTCGTGCTGAGCAGCACGCCCGGCCAGGGGACGCGCGCCGACGTGTATCTGCCGGTCGCCGATGGCGCGCCGGCCGATGCCGGGCTGCCGCGCGACGCGCCGCTCGCCGCGTCGCGGGCGCTCTCGATCCTGCTCGTCGACGACGAGGAACTGGTGCGTCAGGGCACCGCGGAGATGCTGCGCGGGCTCGGCCACCGCATCCGCGAGGCGGAAGGGGGCGCGGCCGCGCTGACGATCCTCGCCAGCCATCCCGGCATCGACGTCATCGTCACCGACTACAAGATGCCGCGCATGGACGGCGCGGAACTCGCGCGCCGCGTGCGTCAGGAGCGGCCGGGGATGCCGATGCTGCTCATCTCCGGCTATACAGGCGCCGCCGATCCGATCGCCGGACTGCCGCGCCTGAACAAGCCCTTCGGCCTGGTCGAGCTCGCCCATGCGCTGCGCGAGGTGCAGGATCGCGCCGCCGTCGACGGGCCACGCGCCACCGCCCATTGAGGGCGGGGGCGGGGGCCTTACGTCATGCACGGCCGGCTACACGGCCAGCCGGACGCCCCGTCCCTTCCGGCGGCGAAGCGCGAGGCCGACCGCGCCGAACCCGGCCAGCATCATCGTCCAGGTCGCCGGCTCGGGCACCGCGGTCGTCTCCAGGTCGAGCTTGTAGGTAACCGGACGGTCGCCGTCGACGATCCACAGCGAATAGGTGCCCGCCGACAACGCCCCGACGAACCCGGTCGCTTGTCCGGGGCCGCCCGAAAACGGGGGCCCCGAGAAGCCCGGCGGCGACGACGCGCCGAGCGCGGGCAGGATGTCGCTGCCGATCATGGGCGACGACACCAACGTGAAGGCGAGCAGACCCGCCGACGAAGGCAGCGTGACGTTGACGCTCGACCCGTTCGCGATGCCAAAGAAGAACTGGTCGCCGGCGGTGATGGTGGTGCCGTCCGGCACCGTCGCGGAGGGGGCGACCAGATATAGCTTCGACAGCACCTCACCCACCGGGATCACGAAGGTCACATAGTCGTTGTCCTGGTGCGTCAGCTCGCCGGTCATCGCGTTGGCGACGGGCCCGTAGGGGATCGTCGCGCCGGTGATGACGTTGCTGCCCAGCGTCAGCGCGCCGATGCTGGTGGGACTGCTGCCGGTCGACGACAGGTCGTTCAGCGCGTACGGGTGTCCGTCGCGCGTAGGGTCGTTTGGATCGTCGTAGGGATCGGCCGGCGTGTGATATCTCACCGGCCCTTCGTTGTAGTCCGTCGCTTGCGCCGCCGCCGACAAGCCGACCAGCGCCGCCGCCGCCGCGACCCGCCAACCGGCGCCACCGGGACGCCGCACTGAGCTGTTGGATGCGAACCTCATTTGCCGAACTCCCCCACGGGTGCGCGCCGGGTGGGCGCGATGGTTAAAGGATGCGTAACCGCGCGATCCGACTAGGCGTTGTCGCGCCCGATGGAGATGGATAGAAGCTGACCGGCGCATGACCTTTTGCCGACCAGCGGGGTGAGATGGCGGACACGCAGCCGACCCGGCTGATGGACGAGGCGCGGTTCGTGCTCGGCCGTGTCGCCGTCACGCCGTCGGCCCGCATGATCGCCGTCGGCGCGCGCGTGTCGGTGATCGAGCCGCGGGTGATGCAGGTGCTGGTCACGCTCGCCCGTGATCGCGGCGAGGTGGTCGGACGCCAGACACTGGTCGACGCTTGCTGGGACGGGCGGATCGTCGGCGAAGATGCGGTCAATCGCGCGATCCTCAAGCTCCGGCGCGCGCTCGACGACATCGGCGGTGACGTCCCGATCGAGACCGTGGCCAGGGTCGGCTACCGGCTCGGCGTCCCTGAGGACGTGCCGCAGGCCCCCCCGGCGCCCATCCGGCCGCGCGCCGCCCGGTGGCGTCTCGCCGGCGCCGGCGCGGTCGCCGTGCTGGCGGGAATCGGGGTGTTCGTGGCCGGCTCGCACCAGCCGCGGACGCGAACGCGGGTCGTCGTCGTCCAGCCGCTCCACGTCGCGCCCGGCGACCCGGCGGCCGGCCAGCTATCGCAGGACTTCACCAGCGACCTGTCGCGCGCCGTGCTGGGGCATGACGGCGCGCTGGAGTTCGCCGACGCCGTTGGCGCCCCCCGGCGCGGCGCCGCCTTCGCCGTCACCGGCAGCGTCGCGACGGTCGGCAAGGAATTGCACGCGGTCGTCGCCGTGAGCGGCGGCGGCGATCCCGCCATCCTGTGGTCGCACGATTACACCGCGCCCCTCGCCGATGTGGCGGGGCTGCGCCAGCAGGTCAGCACCAATCTCGCCGCGGTGCTGGTATGCGCGCTCGGCACGCGGGGCGTGCCGGACGCGGTCGATGCGCGCGCGACCGCTTTGTATCTGGAGGCGTGCAATCTCCACAGCGGCGACCAGGCGCAGGTGGCGTATCTGCTGCGCCAGGTCACCGCGCGGGCGCCGCTCTTCGCGGGCGGATGGGCGGACCTCGCGATCAGCCTCGCCTTCGCCAGCGACGACGCCGGCGCGAAGGATGCCGCGGCGATGCGGCGCGATGCGGACGACGCGGCCCGGCGCGCCCTGTCGCTCGATCCGCATCAGGGCAACGCTTATTATGCCCGCGCCCTGTTGCTGGGCGGCATCCAGCACTGGATCGAGCGCGAGCGCATCGTCAAGGCCGGTCTGGCCGCCGAGCCCGACAACCCCCAGCTCTACAATCGGCTTGCCGTCGATCTTGCCGCGATCGGCCGCCAGCAGGACAGCATCGCCGCCAACCGGCGCGCGGTGGCGCTCGATCCCCTTTTCCCCGGCAAGACCGCGAAGTTGATCCGCGCGCTCGCCAACGCCGGCGAGCTCGACGAGGCCAACGATGCCGTCCGGCACATGCGCGAGACGTGGCCGGACAACGCCTATACCTGGCACGCGGCGTTTGAAACGGCGGCGCGGATCGGCGATCCGCGCGAAGCCGAGGCGATGCTCGATGTTCCGCACGGCGCGCCCTTCAGCGCCGGCGAGCTGGCCGCGTGGAAAATCTTCCTGCAGGCCCGGTCGTCGCCCACCAGACACAATGTCGAAGGCGCGATGGCCGCGCTACTGGAGCAGCAGCGCCGGGGTGCGGCGAGCGACGCTCAACTCGTGAGCGACTTCACGCTGCTGGGGCACCCCAGGGCGGCGCTCGCCATCGCCTTGCGGATGCCTCCCCAGACCGAAAGCGACTTCTGGTTCCGCAGCTTCCTCAAGCCGGTTCGCGCGGATCCCCGGTTCATGGGCATCGCCCGGACGCAGGGACTGCTCCAAGTCTGGCGCGCGACCGGCATGTGGCCCGATTTCTGTAGCGACAAGTCACTTCCCTACGACTGCCGTGCCCCGTCGGCGATGTACCCGGCTCGGCTCGCTCGCGCCCCTCGCGGGAGGGGCTGAGCGCGTCGACCGGATCGCGGACATGCCGCGACGACGATCATGTCGAGATCGTGCTCGACGATCACCCGGTCCAGATGAACGTAGAGGAGGTTCAGCCCCGGGGTCGTGCCCCAATGGCCGAGCAGCCGGGGCTTGATGTCGGCCAGCGCCAGCGGGCGTTCCAGCAGCGGATTGGCGCGCAGATAGTTCTGGCCGACGGAAATGTGAAGCGGGAGCACTCGCGGTCTCTCAGCCGTCGCGATGCCCCGGGGCGGAAGCGGCGGTGTGTCTCCCTAGCACGCCGTGGCGCGATTATCTTGAACTGCGTCGAGGGAAGGGCGGACCATGCCCGGCGTCGGGGTCTCGCGGTGCGGATCGGTGCGTGCAGGACAGGATAGCGGCGACGGCATCATCTGGCGTGGCGCAGGGCATCCAGCAACAGGCCGAAGGCCGACGAGGGCTGACGACGGCTCGGATAGTAGAGATGGTAGCCGTCGAACGGCTCGCACCAATCCTCCAGGACGCGTGTCAGCGTTCCCTGACGCAGTGCCGCCGCCGCCGTATCCTCCACCACGAACGCGATGCCATGGCCCGCGACGGCCGCGTCCAGGATCAGGTCGATCCGGTTGAACGCCAATTGTCCCTCAACCTTGACCCGCAGCTCCCGCCCGGCCTTCCCGAACTCCCAGGCGTAGAGGCCGCCCGCGCTCGCCAGGCGCAGGTTGATGCACGAATGTCGGGCGAGATCGTGCGGGGTCTCCGGCCTTCCGCAGCGGGCGAGATACGCCGGGGCGGCCACCGCCGCCATCCGCAGGCGAGGCCCGATCCGCACCGCGATCATATCCTTCTCCAGTCGCTCGCCCAACCGGACGCCCGCGTCATAGCGCTCCGCCACGATGTCGGTGAGGCCCGAATCCACGTTCAGCTCGACCATGATGTCGGGATGATCGGTCGTCAGGCGATCGACGACCGGCCAGAGCACGCTCCGGGCCGCATGTTCGGACGTCGTGATGCGGATGGTGCCGGCCGGGCGCTCGCGCAGCTCGGTGAGCGCCGCCAGCCGGTTGTCGATCTCGTCGAGCGCGGGTCTCAGCGTCGCGAGCAGGCGCTCGCCGGCGTCGGTCGGCGCGACGCTGCGGGTCGTCCGCGTCAGCAGCCGCAGCCCCAGCCGTGCCTCCAGCCGACGCATCGCGTGGCTGAGCGCCGATTGCGACAGGCCGAGCTTTCGCGCGGCGCGCGTGAAGCCGCGCTCGTCCACCACCGCGACGAACAGCGTCAGGTCGGCCAGATCTTCGCGTCGCACGATGCCCCTAATGATGAATAGCGTTCATAGGGGCAAGCGGCATTGCCTGTCTAATCACGCATAGCGCTACCCTCTACATGGCAGGTCTGGCGAGCGGGTCGAGGTGACCAGCGTCCCCGGCAGGAGAAGGTCCATGCAACCCCGTACACTCGGCACCGGCGGTCCTGAAGTCTCGGCGATCGGCCTCGGCTGCATGGGCCTGAGCTATGGCTACGGCCCGGCGACCGATCGGCACGACGCGATCAGGCTGATCCGCGCGGCGCACGAACGCGGCGTCACGTTCTTCGATACCGCCGAGGCCTATGGTCCGGACGTGAACGAGGAGGTCGTGGGCGAGGCGCTGGAGCCGGTCCGCGAGCAGGTGGTGATCGCGACGAAGTTCGGCTTCCGGGACGGCGTGGTGAACAAGGGCCTCGACAGCCGTCCCGAACGCATCCGCCAGGTCGCCGACGAGGCGTTGCGCCGCCTCCGCACCGATCGCATCGACCTGTTCTATCAGCATCGGGTCGACCCGAGCGTGCCGATGGAGGACGTCGCCGGCACGGTGAAGGAGCTGGTCGAGGCCGGCAAGGTCCGCCACTTCGGGCTGTCGGAGGCCGGCGCCGACTCGATCCGCCGCGCCCATGCCGTCCACCCGGTCGCCGCGTTGCAGAGCGAATATTCGCTCTGGTGGCGCGAGCCGGAACGCGAAATCCTGCCGCTGCTGGACGAACTCGGCATCGGCTTCGTGCCGTTCAGCCCGCTCGGCAAGGGGTTCCTGACCGGCGCGATCGATGCGCGCACGACCTTCGGCGATGACGACTTCCGGCGCGTCGTGCCCCGCTTTTCCCCGGAAGCGCTGCACGCCAATCAGAGCCTCGTGCACGTCATCGGCGCGCTGGCGGACGACAAGGGCGTCACACCGGCCCAGATCGCGCTTGCTTGGCTGCTGGCGCAACGGCCGTGGATCGTTCCCATTCCCGGCACGACCCGGCTGCACCGGCTCGACGAGAACCTCGGTGCGGCCGGCGTCGCGCTGACCGGCGGCGACCTGACCCGCATCGAGCAGGCGCTCGCTACCGTCGAGGTGCGGGGAGACCGCTACCCGGCGGCGCTCCAGGCGCGGGTCGGCCGCTGAAGCGACATATCGAGGCGCGGGCTAACGCGCGGATTCATTTAAGGAGTAGGCCATGAAAGATATCGTCGTCGTGATCGGATCCGGCCAGATCGGTCAGGCGATTGCCCGCCGCGTTGGCATGGGCAAGCATGTCCTGCTCGCCGACCTGCACGAGAAGAATGTGCTGGCCGCCGCGAAGGTGCTCGGGGACGCGGGATATGAAACGAGCACCGCGACCGTCGACGTGTCTTCCCGCGCGGCGGTCGATGCGCTTGTCCGCATGGCGACGGGGCTTGGGCCGATAACGGGCCTCGTTCATGCCGCCGGCGTGTCGCCCAGCCAGGCCGCGCCCGCCACGATCCTCCAGGTCGATCTATACGGCACGGCGCTGGTCCTGGAAGCGTTCGGGACGGCGATCGCGCCGGGCGGTTCGGGCGTGGTGATCGCGTCCCAGTCCGGCCACCGCCTGCCGCCCCTGACCCCGGAGCAGAACCGGGCGCTCGCGACGACACCCGTCGACGAGCTTCTGGACCTGCCGTTCCTGTCGGTCGATGAGGTGCGGGATTCGCTGCACGCCTATCAACTCTCGAAGCGCGGCAATGCGCTGCGCGTGATGGCGGCGGCGGGGCGCTGGGGGCGGCGTGGCGCGCGCGTCAACACGATCAGCCCGGGCATCGTCATGACGCCGCTCGCCAGGGACGAACTGGCCGGACCGCGCGGCGAGGGCTACCGGCGCATGATCGACGGATCGCCGGTGGGACGCGCCGGCACGCCCGACGAGGTCGGGGCGGTCGCCGCGCTGCTCATGGGGCCGGAAGGCGGCTTCATCTCCGGGAGCGACGTGCTCATCGACGGTGGGGTGACCGCGGCTTACTGGTTCGGGGAGGTCGGCGAGGTCGATTAGACTGGCGAGGCGGCCCGTCCACTCGGCGGGCCGATCATCGCTTTCGCAACGGAAAAGGCCCGGAACTCGCGTTCCGGGCCTCCCCTATCAACCGTCAACGCCGGACCGAAGATCAGTCCCGATCGCCCGTCAGAAACGCCGGCGCAGGGCCGTCCTCGCGCGCCGCACGCTCGGGCCGCGGACCCCGGTCGCCGCCGTCACGGCGCGGACCACGGTCACCGCCATCGCGGCGTGGGCCACGGTCGCTGCCGTCGCGGCGCGGACCACGGTCACCGCCGCGATCGCCACCGCCACGCGGGCCACGATCACCGCCACGACCACCGCCGTCACGGCCCCCCTCGCGCGGTTCGCGCGCGGGACGGGTATCCTCCAGCTCGGCGCCGGTCTCCTGGTCGACGACGCGCATCGACAGGCGGACCTTGCCGCGCGG
>CAXTHQ010000011.1:0-64468 GCA_964244185.1 uncultured Sphingomonas sp. | reverse complement strand
GCGCCATCCCCTTGTTGCGCGCCGCCGCGCCCGTCATCGGCACCAGGTCGAACGCCCGGAAGTCGCGGGTGCGCATCAGCTCCGACTGGATCACCGAGCCGTTATAGGCGGTGTAGGTGCCGATCCACTCGACGCTCTCGTCCTCATGCTCGAAGCGGACGATGCGCAGATCCTCCAGTCCCTTCGACTGCGCCTGGGTGATCGGGAAGATCACCGTTCCTGACAGCGTCGAGTCACGGTGGCGATAGACGGTGACCGGCCCCGTCGGTTGCGCGTCCTCGCCCATCATCGCGGTGTCGGTCGCGGTCGCGAACGGCGGCTCGGGGGCGAGCTTGAGCTGCTGCTCGTCGGTGACGATGCCCTCGCGGAAGGCGACCGACGAGATATGCCCCTCTCCCACCGCGCGCATCGACATCAGCATCCGCATCGATCCCGCCGGCATTCCCGACTGGTCGAAATGCGGCACCGCGCTGGGGTTCATCAGCGCGGCAGCGGCGTAGCTGTATTCGTGACAGAAATAGGCGCCGATGAGCTGGCGCTTCTCGTCGCCGATCTCCGCGCCGTCGAGACCCAGCAGCTCCTCGATCTGGTCGTACCGGCTCATGAACACGCGCCGCGTCTGCCAGTGACGCGCCTCGAAATCGCGCAGCACGGTCTCGAGTTGCTGGCGCGTCTCCGCGGCGTCCATCCGCATCACCTCGGCGACCAGCCGCTCGGTGCGGCCGCCGCTACCGCCCCAGGCGATATGGAACGGCCGCACCACCACGCGCGACGGGTCCGCGTGCAGCCGCAGGCTGTGAGTCACCAGATCCATGCACGAACGCCCCGCCCCAATCCACCCAAGGGGCCGGCACGAGCGAGGCTACGCGGCGGCCTGGCTCGGTCCTGCCACGCTTTTCACCGCCTGGCCAAGGGTAGAAATCGCGCACGACGCCAGTTGCAGCGCCAAAATCGACTCCGCGCCCTGATTTCGGTTAAGTCCGGTCGGCATCAGGCCGTCGAAACAGCCGCCATCCTCCTGGCTCGCGAGCGGCAGGCCAAGATCGTTCAGCCCCATGAACCAGCCATAGGCGCGCTCGGCCTCGGCCACCCAGCGGCGGTCGCCCGTCGCGCGGAACGCCTCGGCGCACGCCTCGACCGTCGCCTGCGCCTCCAGCGGCTGCTGGTCGAACTTGAGCGGCTCGGCATACGGCCGATGGAAGCTCTCGGTCCCGACCGCGCGGAAGCGACCTTCGGGCGAGGTCTGCTTCGAGCAGATCCAGTCGAGCGTCGCCAGCCCGCAATCGATCAGATCGCGCCGTCCCAGCGCCCGCCCGGCGGCGATCAGCGCCTGCGGCAGCCGCGCATTGTCATAGGCGAGCACGATCTCGAACCACTGCCATTCGGGCCGCCGCGCCTCGGCGAGCAGCGCCAGATGCGTGTCGGGGAACTTGCGCAGGATCGACAGCGCCAGCTCGTGGCCGGGCTTCACCTCCAGCATCGCCGCCGCGCCGAGCATCGCGAAGCCCTGCGCGCGCAGCGACTGGAGCTCCAGCGCCAGCGACCCGGTCTCGTCGAACATGACGGTGGCCCAGTCGCGATGCTTGGCTTCGCGCGCGTCGCGCGCTGTGACACCCAGCGCCCACAAGGCGCGGCCGTTCGAATCTTCGGACCCGACATCCTCGCACCAGGTCCGGTCGAAGTTCATGAAA
Source organism: uncultured Sphingomonas sp. (assembly GCA_964244185.1). GTDB lineage: Bacteria > Pseudomonadota > Alphaproteobacteria > Sphingomonadales > Sphingomonadaceae > Sphingomonas. The sequence continues at coordinate 62,777 of CAXTHQ010000011.1, read as the reverse complement.
TTGCGGTAACGCCGCTCGTCCGCGTTCCAGGCGTATTGAACGAACGACGCGTAGATCGTCGTCCACTTGTCGTACGTCACCGCATCGAGCTCGGGCATCGCGCTCATCAGCATCAGCGCGCGGGCGTTGTCGTCGATGCAATAGCCGTGACGCCGATCGGGCACCGAATAGATCGAATGCTGGAGCATTCCCGTCGCATCGCTCATCCGCTCGACGGCGGCGAGGTCGGGCGTCAGCGGCGTCGCGGCGCGCGGCTTGGCGAGGCGGCGCGGGCGCGCGGCGATCGATTCCAGCGTGATCGCGAGCGTCGCCTCAGCCAGCCGCGGCCAGATCATCGTGCGACCGCGCGCATAGGCCCTGGCCGATAGCGCCCGGCGCACATCGGCATCGTCGAGCAGCCGGCCGATCTCCCGCGCGAACGCCGCGCTGTCGCCGAACGGGACCAGCACGCCATGCCCGTCTGCCAGGATCTCGGTCGCATGGACGTACGGCGTCGAAACCACCGGCTTGCCGACGCCGACCGCGTAGGACAGCGTCCCGCTCGTGATCTGCGCCGGGTTGCGATACGGCGTGCAATAGATGTCGGCGGCCTGGAGATAGTCAAGCAACCGGTCGTAGACGACGAACTCGTCGACGAACTGGACCTGATCGGCCACGCCCTTATCGGCCGCCAGCGCCTTCAGCCGGTCGCGATAGGCCTCGCCCTCGTTGGCGACGAGGTTGGGGTGCGTCGCGCCGAGCACGACATAGAGCAGGTCGGGATGATCGACCGCGATCGCCGGCAGCGCCTCGATCACCGTCTCGATGCCCTTGCCCGGCGACAGCAGCCCGAAGGTCAGCACGACCTCGCGCCCCTCCCAGCCGAAGCGCGGCTTGAGCATGTCGGGATCGATCAGCGCGCGGTCGGGCACGCCATGCGGGATGACCACGACCTGCTTCGGGCTCGCGCCATAGACGCGGGTCAGGATCTCGCGCCCGCACTCGGCCATCACCACGACCTTGGCGGCGCGGCGCAACAGCCCCTCCATCACCCGGCGCTGGTCGCCGTTCGGCTGGTCGAGCACGGTGTGCAGCGTGACCACCAGCGGCAGCGTCGTGCGGTCGAGCAACGTCAGGATATGCTCGCCCGCCGGGCCGCCGAAGATGCCATATTCGTGCTGGAGCCAGATCGCCTCGGCCCCGCTGGCCTCGATTCGCCGCGCCGCATCGACATAAGCGGACAGATCCTGATCGGCTATCGCGCAGGTGACTTCGGGGGGATAGGCGTAACGACCGGGATGGTCGTCCATCGCATAGACATCGACAGCGATAGCGGGGAAGCGCGACCGCATCGCGGCATGGACATCAGTGGTAAAGGTCGCGAGACCGCACTGGCGCGGCAGGAAATTGCCGATCAGTGCCAATCTGTTGATACCCGTCCGCTTCGCCGCGCGATCCATACGATACGCTTTCCTTCGATTGAGGCTCGACCTTGCTCCCGGATGAACCGTCCGAACGTCAGATGGTTGCATGATTGCTGCATTGCAACAAGCGCTTCGTCGCGTCTGCGAAGCGGATAGACCCAAAAGATTAATACAGATGAACGGGCGCTTCGCGGTCAGCCTCGCCCGCGATAGGGCACGACGCCCTGGTCCGGCAGCCACAGCTCGGCCGGCGGCGCGCCGGGCTGCCAGAACACGTCGATCGGGATGCCGCCGCGCGGATACCAATAGCCGCCGATACGCAGCCAGCGCGGCGCCATCTCGGCGAACAGCCGCTCGCCGATGCCGACCGTGCAGTCCTCGTGAAACGCCGCATGATTGCGGAACGCGCTCAGGAACAGCTTGAGCGACTTCGACTCGACGATCGTCTCGCCGGGCACGTAATCGATGACGAGGTGCGCGAAATCGGGCTGGCCCGTCACCGGGCACAGCGACGTGAACTCGGGGACGGCGAAGCGGACGAGGTAGGTCCGCCCGGGCCGGGGGTTGGGCACATAGTCGAGCACCGCCTCGTCGGGCGAGGCCGGCAGGCGGCTCGGCTGGCCGAGATGCTTGGGCGTCATGAGGACTATCTAGCGGCGGTCCGGCGGAATAAAAAGAGAACGTGACCGTCCTCATACCGATTCTCGGCGACCAGCTCTCGCCCGCCATCAGCGCGCTGCGTGGCGCGGACCCGGCGGACACCGTCCTGCTGATGATGGAGGTCGCGGAAGAAACCGAATACGTCCGCCACCACCGGCAGAAGATCGCCTACATCCTCGCCGCGATGCGCCATCACGCCGAGGCGCTGCGGCGGGCCGGGTGGACGGTGGACCATGTCCGCCTCGACGACCCCGACAACAGCGGCAGCTTCACCGGCGAACTCGCCCGCGCGATCCAGCGCCACGCCCCCGACCGCATCGTCGTCACCGAGGCGGGCGAGTGGCGCGTCGCGGCGATGCTCGAGAGCTGGGAGACGCTGTTCGGCGTGCCCGTCGACATCCGCGCCGACGACCGCTTCCTCGCCACCCATGCCGAGTTCGACGCCTGGGCGAGCCGCTACAAGAGCCTCACGATGGAATGGTTCTACCGCGAGATGCGCGCGAAAACCGGCTTGCTGATGGACGGCAAAAAACCCGAAGGTGGGCGCTGGAACTTCGACAAGGATAATCGCAAGCCGGCCAGGGCCGACCTGTTGATGCCCCGCCCCCTCGCGTTCGCGCCCGATGCGATCACGCGCGACGTGCTCGACCTCGTCGCCGCCCGCTTCCCCTCCAACCCGGGCTCGCTCGACGGCTTCGACTGGGCCGTCACCGCCGAGGACGCCGAACGCCAGTCCGCCCATTTCTTCGCCCACGCCCTGCCCCGTTTCGGCGATTTCGAGGACGCGATGCTGACCGGCGAGCGCCATCTCTGGCACTCGATCCTGTCGCCCTACATCAATTCCGGCCTGCTCGACCCGCTCGATCTCTGTCGCCGCGCCGAAGCCGAATATCGCGCCGGCCGCGCGCCGCTCAACTCGGTCGAGGGCTATATCCGCCAGATCATCGGCTGGCGCGAGTACATGCGCGGCATCTACTGGCGCGAGGGGCCGGACTATGCCCGCCGCAACTTCCTCGGCCATACCCGCGCGCTGCCCGCCTGGTACTGGACCGGCGACACCGACATGCGCTGCCTGCGCGAGGCGATCGGCCAGACGCTCGCCACCGCGCACGCGCATCACATCCAGCGGCTGATGGTGACCGGCAATTTCGCTCTGCTGATCGGCGCCGACCCGTATCAGGTCCACCAATGGTATCTGGAGGTCTATGTCGACGCGTACGAATGGGTCGAGCTGCCCAACACGCTCGGCATGAGCCAGTTCGGCGACGGCGGGCTGCTCGGCTCGAAGCCGTACATCTCGTCGGGCGCGTATATCGACCGCATGTCCGACTATTGCGGCCATTGCCGCTACAACGTGAAGCAGCGGATCGGCCCCGACGCCTGCCCGTTCAACGCGCTCTATTGGGACTTCCTCGCCCGCCACGAGGACAAGCTCGGCGGGAACCCCCGCCTGCGGATGCCCTATCGCAACTGGCATCGGCAATCGGCGCCCGACCGACAGGCAACCCGAACCCAGGCGGCGGCGTTCCTCGCGGACCTCGACGCCAGCGGTCCCGCTGGCTACTGACCGGCAAAGCAAGAGGGAGAAGGCGATGGACGCGCTGGTGACGACCGAATGGCTGGCAGGCGAATTGGGCGCGAGCGACCTGCGGGTCGTCGACGCGACCTATGTGGACGCCGCCTCCGGCCGCAACGCGGCGGCCGAGTACGAACAGGGCCATGTTCCCGGCGCGGTCTTCATGAATCTCGGCGAGCTGCGCGACACCGATACCGACCTGCCGATGATGCTGCCGTCGGCGGAGAAGTTCGCGAGCCGGATGCAGAGTCTCGGGCTCGGCGACGGCAGCCGCATCGTGCTCTACGATGCGTCTCCCTGGCATACCGCCGCGCGGGCGTGGTGGATGCTCCACACCTTCGGCGCGCATGACGTCGCCATCCTCGACGGCGGTCTCGCCAAATGGAAGGCGGAAGGCCGCGAGCTCGCGACCGGCAAGGAACAGCTCCGCCACCGCCACTTCACCGTCTGGAACGACAAGAAGGGCGTGCGCTCGCTCGACCAGATGAAGGCGAACATCGACAGCGGCGACGAACAGGTGCTCGACGCCCGCTCCGCCGCGCGCTTCACCGGCGAAGAGCCCGATCCGCGCCCCGCTACCCACGCGGGCCACATCCCGGGGTCGAAGAACCTGCCCTATACCGAGCTGTTCAACACCGACGGCACCTGGAAGCAGGGCGACGCGCTGCGCGCCGCGTTCGAGGCCACTGGTGTCGACCTCGACAAGCCGATCGCCACCACCTGCGGCTCGGGCGTCACCGCCTCGACGCTGCTGTTCGGCCTCCACCTGCTCGGCAAGGACGCCGCGCTCTACGACGGGAGCTGGTCCGAATGGGGGGCGGAGCGGACCACGCCCAAGGCGATGGGCGCGGCTTGATGGCTCGTCACCCCGGATTTGACCCGGGGTGACGTGTAGAAGTTTTTCTGTCCTACAGCGCTCGCTTTGGTCATGAAGCGAACGTGACCTGCCGCCCTGCCCGACCGCCCACCCTTCGTGGCACCGATCACTTGCCTGGACGACGTTTCCGGATGTTGGGTGCGATCTTTGCGAACTTCCAACCGGCCGGACCGCGCCGATCATGAGCAGCAAGCGCGACGACCTCCGCCCCGCCACCCGCGTCGTCCAGGCGGGCCGCCGGCCCGAATGGACGCAGGGCATCGTCAATCCGCCGGTGTGGCGCGCGTCGACGATCCTCTACGACAGCGTCGCCGATCTGCGCGCGGCGGCGGGCAGGAGCACGCACCATCGGCTCTATTACGGCCGGCGCGGCACCCCGACGCAATGGGCGCTGGCCGACGCGCTGACCGAGCTGGAGCCGGGGGCGGAGGCCAGCTTCCTCTACCCCTCTGGCGTCGCCGCGGTCGCCGCCGCGCTGCTGTCGGTGCTGTCGCCGGGCGACGAGCTGCTGCTGGTCGACAGCGCCTATGACCCGACGCGCAACATCGCCAACGGCCTGCTCAAGCGGATGGGCGTCACCACGCGCTTCTACGACCCGCTGATCGGCGGCGGCATCGCCGGGCTGATCGGCGAGCGCACCCGCGCCGTGTTCATGGAATCGCCGGGCAGCCTGACCTTCGAGGTGCAGGACGTGCCCGCGATCTGCGCAGCCGCCCGCGCGCGCGGCTGCGTGACGCTGATGGACAACACCTGGGCGACGCCGCTGCTCTTCCCCGCGATCGAGCACGGTGTCGACCTGTCGATCCTCGCCTGCACGAAATACGTCGTCGGCCATTCCGACGCGATGCTCGGCTCGGTCACCGCCACGCCGGAGCGCTGGGCGGCGCTGCGCGACACCAGCTTCGCGCTCGGCCAGGTCGCCAGCCCCGACGATAGCTGGCTCGGCAGCCGCGGGCTGCGGACGATGGCGATCCGCCTCAGGCAGCATGGCGAGACGGCGCTCAGGATCGCGGCCTGGCTGCAGTCGCGTCCCGAGATCGCGGAGGTGTTGCATCCGGCGCTCCCCTCCTGCCCCGGCCACGACCTCTTCGTTCGCGACTTCAACGGCCCCGCCGGCCTGTTCGCCTTCACGCTGAATGCCGGATCGGACGACGCCCGCGCCGCGCTGATCGACACACTAGACCTGTTCGGCATCGGCTATAGCTGGGGCGGGTTCGAAAGCCTCGCGCTCCCCATCGACCCCCACCGCTACCGCGCGCTGCCGCAGCCGCCGCGCGCGGGGCTGATGGTCCGTCTCCAGATCGGGCTGGAGGACGCCGACGACCTCATTGACGACCTCCACCGTGGGTTGGAGGCGTGGCGCGCGGCAATTTAGCAACAGTGTTTCGCCGAACAACTTACTACCGGAACTTTGTTGTTGTGCGGTGCAGCAGGTGCTGACAATGCTACACCTTCGCGACCGACCTGCCCCGCCATAGAGGCGCAGGCGACGCGGGCAGGCGGGGACATCGACCTTCTTTCAGAAAGGCCTCCGATGCGCTTCACCCCATATTTCGCCGCCGGCCTCGCGCTCGTGGCCGCCGCTCCCGCCTTCGCGCAGGACACCGCGCCGCCCAAGGCGTTCACGGTCAGTGGCGGCGCCACCATCGTCAGCGATTATCGCTTCCGGGGCATCTCGCAGACCAACCTGAAGGCCGCGGTGCAGGGCACGGCCACCGTCACCCACGAATCGGGCGCCTACATCTCCTTCTGGGGCTCCAGCATCGACGATTACATCGCCAATGGCAGCGATCAGGAACTCGACCTCATCGCCGGCTATTCGCACACCTTCGGCGGCATCAAGCTCGATGGCGGCGTGCTCTATTATTACTATCCCGGCGGCGGCTCGGCCAACACCGACTTCGTCGAGCCCTATGTCGACGTGTCCGGCACCTACGGCCCCGCGACCTTGAAGGTCACCGCCGCTTACGCCCCCAAGGCGAAGGCGCTGAGCATCGGGCTCAAGCCCAAGGAGGACAATTTCTATCTGGCCGGCGACCTGTCGGCGGGTATTCCGAAGACGCCGCTCAGCATCAGCGGCCATCTCGGCCACACCTTCGGGCAGAGCTATCTGTCGATCGGCACCGGCTATACCGACTGGAACATCGGCGCGAGCGCGACCTTCGGCCATGTGACGGCGGGCATCAGCTATGTCGACACCGACAAGGACGTGTACCTCGGCACGCGCAACCTGTCGGGCGCGGGCGTCGTGGCGTCGGTCGGCGTAAGCTTCTGAGATCCGACGACTGAACCACCCCGGCACGGACCGGGGTGGCAGTGCGAGCAACCCGGCTTGCCGGGTCTACTTCGTCTTCGCCACCGTCCGCGCGTCCTGTCCGTCGCCCTCGGGCGCCGCGACGATGTCCCGCGTCGTCGAGCCCTTGTCGACCACGTTGGTGCCGGGATCGCCAACCGCCGAGCGGATGCCCGGCTCGGCATTGCCGTTGCCCGCCTGCCCGATCACGCCGCGCTCGCCGGCGCTGCGCGGGGCCGAGCCACCGAACAGCGCGTCGAGCGCCTGCGCCTGCGGGTTGTTGTCCTGCGGCCGCGCGACGCCGGGGGCAGGCGGCACGAGCGCATAATCGGGCGGAATCACCAGCGGTGCCTGGCGCGCCACCGCGAACTCGTCCGGTCCCTTGCCCCCCATGCGGCTGCGCCCACAGCCTGACAGCAGGGCGATCGCGGCGACGCCGGCGGTCAGGGCGATGAACTTACGCATGGGGACTCTCCTGGGCAGGGCGCTTGTCGCGCCCGAGCAAGGCGCGCACCAACAGCACGAGCACGCCTATCGTAATCGCCGCGTCGGCGACATTGAAGACCAAAAACGGACGCCACTCGCCGATATGCAGATCGGCGAAGTCGATCACGCAGCCGGGATAGCTCACTGCGCCGCTGGTGATCTTGCCGAGCGTCCCAGCCGGCACGATACGGTCGGCGATGTTGCCGACCGCGCCGCCGAAGATGCACCCCAGCGCCAGCCGGTCGACCGCGTTGCGCTCGCGCCATAACCAGGCGAGCACCGCCAGCGCGATCCCCGACGTCACCAGCGTCAGCGCTACGCGCACCCACAAGGTATCGTCATGCTTGCCGAGCAGCCCCAGCGATATGCCGCAATTGGCGAGGAAGGTGACGCGGAAGAACCCCGTCACCTCGCGCGTCCCCGCCAGATCGTCGAGGTCGAGCACCCCGGTCACCCAATATTTAAGCGCCTGATCGATCGCGAAGATGATCAGCGCGGCGACCAGCGCCGCGACGGGCGCCCGCCGCGTCACGCCACCACCCCGTCGCAACGGTCGCACAACGCACCGTCGGCCTGCACGTCGGGCAGATGCCGCCAGCAGCGCCCGCATTTGTGGAACGCCGTCCGCGTCACGCCCAGCTCGCCCTTGCCGACCTTGGCGACGATGAACGCCTCCGCCAGTGCCGCCGGCGGCAGCGGCAGCGCCGGGACATGCACCTCCGCCTCCAGGCTGGAGCGCACCGTCTTTTCGCGCCGCAGCGGCTCGATCGCCTCGGTCACCGCGCGGCGCAGCGCCCGCACCTCGTGCCAGCGCTCGCCGACCGCGTCGTCGCCCGGCAGCGCCGGCAGCTCTGGCCAGTCGAGATAATGCACCGACCCGTCCTCGCTCGGGAACCGCGCCTGCCACACCTCCTCCGCCGTGAAGCACAGGATCGGCGCGGCATAGCGGACCAGGGCATGGAACAGCAGGTCGAGCACCGTCCGATACGCGCGCCGCGTCGCGTCGCCCGGCGCATCGCAATAGAGCGAATCCTTGCGGATATCGAAGAAGAAGGCCGACAGATCCTCGTTGGCGAAGTCGGTCAGCAGCCGCAGATAGCGGGTGAAGTCATACGCTTCCGCCGCCGCCTTGAGCTCGACGTCAAGCCGCCCGAGCAATGTCAGGACATAGAGTTCCAGCTCGGGCATCGCGCCAACGTCAACCCGCTCGGAATCATCGAACCCGTCGAGCGCACCGAGCAGATAGCGGAAGCTGTTGCGCAGCTTGCGATAGGCGTCCGACGCCGTCGCCAGCACCTCCTTGCCGATCCGCACGTCCTCGAAATAGTCGCAGCCGGCGACCCACATGCGCAGGATGTCCGCCCCCGACTCGCCGATCACCTTGAGCGGATCGACGACGTTGCCGAGCGACTTGGACATCTTGCGGCCCTTGTCGTCGAGCGCGAAGCCGTGCGTCAGCACCGCGTCATACGGCGCCCGCCCACGCGTGCCGCAGCTCTCCAGCAGCGACGACTGGAACCAGCCACGATGCTGGTCCGACCCCTCCAGATACAGGTTCGCCCGCACGCCCTCGCCGTAGCGCGCCTCGATCGTGAAGGCGTGGCTGGAGCCGCTGTCGAACCAGACATCGAGAATGTCGTTCTGCGGCTCCCAGTCGGCGAGGTCGTATCCCGGCCCGAGCAGCGCCTGATGGTCACCCGTGAACCACGCGTCCGCCCCGCCGCGCTTGAAAGCGTCGACGATCCGCGCGTTGACCGCCGCGTCGTTGAGATACTCCCCCGTCGCCCGGTTGACGTAGAGCGCGATCGGCACCCCCCACGCCCGCTGGCGAGAGATCACCCAGTCCGGCCGCTGCTCCACCATCGCGCGGATGCGGTTTTCCGAACGCGCCGGCACCCACTGTGTACGCGCAATGGCGTCGAGCGCGAGTTCCCGTAGGGTAGGGCCGTTGGATTGTCCCTCGACTACGCTCGGGACGAACGTAGATGGAGTTGTGTCCCCCAAACCGTTCGTGCCGAGCGAAGTCGAGGCACCCTCACCCGCGCTCCGGTCCATCGGAATGAACCATTGCGGCGTCGCGCGTTGGATAACCTTCGCCTTCGACCGCCACGAATGCGGATAGCTGTGCTTGAAGTCGTCCGACGCGGCCAGCAACGCCCCCGCCGCGCGCAGGTCCGCACAGATCGGCCCGTCCGCGCTCACGAACTTCTTGTTGATGACCGACCCCTGCCCGCCCAGCCACGCCCAGTCCGGCCGATAGAACCCCGCCCCATCGACCGCGAACACCGGCTCGATGCCGTACGCCTTGCACAGCAGGAAATCGTCCTCGCCGTGGTCCGGCGCCATATGGACGAGCCCGGTACCCTGATCGGTGGTGACGAAGTCGCCGGGCAGCAGCGGGCGCAGTTTGGCGAAGAACCCGCCTAGGTGATGCATCGGGTGACGGGCGATTGCACCGGCGAGGCTGGAACCGTGCACCCAGCCATCAATGCTCCAGCTCCCGACGAGTTCAGGAGCATCGCCAGCGCGAAGCAGAGCATCGACGCGATCCTGGAATTTGTCGACCAGTTCCGTCGCTACCAGAAAACGTCCAATCAGCTTACCGCCATGATCGCTGACCGAAGTAATCGCATAATCAACCTCCGGCCCATAAGCCAAAGCCTGGTTCACCGGGATCGTCCACGGCGTAGTCGTCCAGATTACCGCATGCGCGCCGACCAGTTCCGGCGCATTCGGTGCCTCGACGATCTCGAACGCCACGTCGATCTGCGTCGACACGACGTCCTCATATTCGACCTCGGCCTCGGCGAGCGCGGTCTTCTCCACCGGCGACCACATCACCGGCTTGGCGCCGCGATAGAGCTGCCCCGTCTCGGCGAACTTCAACAACTCGCCCACGATTGCGGCCTCCGCGTCGTAGTTCATCGTCAGATAGGGGTCTTCCCAGTCGCCCATGACCCCCAGCCGCTCGAACTGCGCGCGCTGCACCGCGACCCATTTCTCGGCATAGGCACGGCATTCGGCGCGGAACTGGTCGACCGGCACCTGGTCCTTGTCGAGCTTCTTCGCGCGATACGCTTCCTCGACCTTCCATTCGATCGGCAGGCCATGACAGTCCCAGCCGGGGACATAGGGCGCGTCCTTGCCGAGCAAGGTCTGGCTGCGGACGATGATGTCCTTCAGCACCTTGTTCATGGCGTGGCCCATGTGGATGTCGCCGTTGGCATAGGGCGGGCCGTCATGCAGGATGAACCGCTCGCGCCCGGCCCGCTGCTCGCGCAGCCGCTCGTACAAGCCTTGTCGGCCCCAGCGCTCCAGGATGCCCGGCTCCTTGGCGGCAAGCCCCGCCTTCATGGGGAAGTCGGTCTTCGGCAGGAAGACGGTGTCGCGGTAATCGGGGGAAGCGGGAGCGTCGGCCATGAGTGGGCGGCGGATAGCCCAGGAAACTCCCCCCGTCACCCCGGCCTTGTGCCGGGGTCCACTCCAGCGCGCACCGAGCGCTCCGCAACGACGCTATCAGGCCAGCCTGAGGTGGATGCCGGCACAAGGCCGGCATGACGAAGGTTAGGTCAGAACCGCCTTCGCCCGCGCACAATCCAGCTCCATCTGCGCCGTCAGCGCGTCGAGCGTATCGAACTTCGCCTCCGGCCGCAGGAACTCGACCAGCTCGACCTCGATCACCTGCCCGTACAGATCGCCCGCGAAGTCGAAGAAATACGGCTCCAGCAATTCCTTCGGCGGTTCAAAGCTCGGCCGCACCCCCAGGTTGGCCGCCCCCCGCAACACGGTGCCATCCGCCAGCCGCCCCCGCACCGCATAGATGCCGTACGCCGGCCGCAGATACGGCCCCATGTCGAGGTTCGCGGTCGGATAGCCGATCGTCCGCCCCAATTTGTCGCCATGCTGGACGACGCCCTCGATCGCGAACGCCCGCGTCAGCAGCCGCGCCGCGCCGCGCGGGTCGCCCGTCTGGAGCCGCTCGCGGATGCGCGACGAGGACACCGGCTCCCCGTCCAGCGCCACCGGCCCGACCGCCTCGGCCGCGAAACCGTGCGCCTCGCCGAGCGCCGCCATCACCGCGACAGTGCCGCCCTTGGCGTGGCCGAAGGTGAAGTCCTCCCCCGTCACCACCCCGGCGACACCCAGACCCGCGACCAGCCGCTCGGCGACGAACCGCGCCGCCGTCAGCGCGGCAAGTTCGGCATCGAAGCGAAACACCACCATCGCGTCCGCCCCGGCCGCCGCGAACAGCCGCTCGCGCTGGTCGAGCGTCGTCAGCCGGAACGGCGGCGCGTCGGGCCGGAAATAGCGGACCGGGTGCGGATCGAACGTCGCCACCAGCGCCGGCCGCCCCTCGGCCCGCGCGCGCTTGACCGCGCGCCCGACGACGGCCTGATGCCCCAGGTGAAACCCGTCGAAATTGCCTAGCGCGACGATCCCGCCCCGAAGCTCGGCCGGGGCCGGGAGGTTGCCGTCGAGGCGCTGCATGGGGGGGCTATGCCGCGCGCCAAACCGTCATGCCAGCGAAAGCTGGCATCTGTCCGTCGCGCTCATGCCGCAAGGCCCCAGCCTTCGCTGGGGTGACGAATGGTCAAGGCCGCTCCAAGGTCACGAAACTATACCCCGGCTCCCCAGCGCAATCCTCCCGCGTCACCTCGCGCCACCCCGCGAACGACGGCACCGACGCATCCCCTTCGACCGCCGCACGAACCTCGGTCAGCTCCACCCGATCCGCCCGGTCGAGGAACAGGGCGAACACTTCCGCCCCCCCGATCACCGACACATCGCCCCCCGCCAGCGCCAGCGCGGCGTCGACCGAACGCGCCACCTCCGCACCCTCCGCGCGCCACGCCGGATCGCGCGTCAGCACGATATGCCGCCGCCCCGGCAACGGCTTCGGGAAGCTCTCGAAGGTCTTGCGCCCCATGATCATCGGCTTGCCCAGCGTCAGCGTCTTGAAGCGCTTGAGGTCCGCCGGCAGCCGCCACGGCAGACCGCCGTCGCGCCCGATCACGCCGTTCTCGGCGCGCGCCAGCACCAGCGTAATCGTCACTCCGGCGCGTGATCCTTGACCCATTGCTTCGGGTCCTTGTCGATCGGCGGCACGCCCGTCAGGTGCTGCGCCTCGAACGTCGCGAAGCGCACGCCCAGCGCGTGCCGCTCCTCCAGCGTCGCGTGGCGGCGGAAGTCGGTCAGCCCCTGCCGCTCCTCCTCCGCCATGTGATCGCCATTGGCCTCGTTGCACTTGCCGACCGCGTCGAACCACGCCGTCGACCCGACCGTCTCCTTGTCGACGGCGGCGGCGGTGTCGCGGATCTCGTTGTGGTCCTCGATCGCGTCCTCGGTCTCGTCGGCCGCGTCGTCGGCATCGTTGGCGCCCTCGCCGACCTGCATTAGCCGGGGATAAAAGAAGCGCTCCTCCGCCTCGGCGTGCGAATCGAGCAGCGCGCGCAGCCGGCCCCACACCGCCCCCAGCGCCGTCACGTCGTCGGGCGCGATCTCGTCGATCAGCGCGAAGAGGTGCCGCTGCTGGGCATGTTCGTCGAGAATGAGCTGGGTGATGTCCATCGCCGCCTTATAGACGCTTGGCGACGGTGGTCACGCCCGGACATGCCCCGTGGTCACGGCCGCGAGCCGCAGCCCGTGGCCGGCATCGTAGCTCAGCCGCTCGCTCGCCTGGATCATCATCGTCGCCAGCGCCGCGACGATCAGCGTCCTGCACAGGTCCATTTCTTTCCTTCCGATCTGTCGATTACAGATGTAGTCGGAAGGCCGTGAACGGTGGGTGAATGCCTCAGACCGCGACCGGCGCCTTGATATGCGCTTGCGGCGCATAATCGTGGAGCATGAAATCCTCGGGCTGGTAGCCGTCGATCGCCGCCGCCTTGCGCTTGATCTCGAGTCGCGGCAGCCGCCCCGGCGCGCGGCCCAATTGCAGCCGTGCCTGGTCGAGGTGGTTGAGGTAAAGGTGGCAGTCGCCGCCCGTCCACACGAACTCGCCGACCTCGAGCCCCGCCTGCTCGGCGAGCAGATGCGTCAGCAGCGCGTAGCTGGCGATGTTGAACGGCACGCCCAGGAACACGTCCGCCGAGCGCTGATAAAGCTGCAGCGACAGCCGTCCGTCGGCAACATGGCATTGGAACAGGCAATGGCACGGCGCCAGCGCCATCGCATGGAGGTCGCCGGGGTTCCACGCGCTGACGATCATGCGGCGCGAATGCGGTTCGGTCTTCAATTGCTCGACCAGCCCCGCAATCTGGTCGATATGCCGCCCGTCCGCCGCGACCCAGTCGCGCCATTGCTTGCCATAGACCGGCCCGAGCTCGCCATCGGCGTCCGCCCATTCGTCCCAGATGCTGACGCCCTGCTCCTGCAGCCAGCCGACGTTGGTGTCGCCACGCAGGAACCACAGCAGCTCGACGATGATGGACTTGAGGTGAAGCCGCTTGGTGGTCAGCGCTGGAAAGCCCTCGCGCAGATCGAACCGCATCTGGTGCCCGAACACCGACAGCGTGCCCGTCCCCGTCCGATCCGCCTGCCGGACGCCGGTGTCGAGCACGCGCTGCATGAGGTCGAGATACTGGCGCATGGCCAGGGTCTAGAAGGCTGCGAGTGAGTCGCCAACCTCTTCCCTCTCCCCTTCAGGGGAGGGAATCAAGATAGCCGACACGGCTTGATATCCCCCGGCGCGGGCCGTTCCCCCGCCGCGCGGAACGTCGCGAGATACCCCCCGGCCGAGGGCATGTCCTGCATCTCGTCGAGCGCATAGCCCACCGCCGCGAACTCGCAGCGCAGCAGCGCCGGCGGCGTGCCGTGCTGGCCCGTCGGACGGTCGGCGTCGACCACGACGACCAGCCCGTCGCGCTTCAGCGACGGCCGCAGCCGCCACAGGAACTCGTACGGCTGCTCGATCTCGTGATACATGTGGACCATCAGCACCCGGTCGAAGCTCGCCGGCGGCAGCTTCGGGTCCGCCGGCGCGCCGAGCCGCACCGAGACGTTGTCGAGCCGCTCGCGCGCCACCCGCTGCGCCAGCGCGTCGCGCACGCCGGGAATGATGTCCTCGGCCAGCACGCGGCCCTGCTTGCCCACCCGCGCGCCGAGCCGGATCGTGTAATAGCCCTCGCCCGCGCCGATGTCGGCGACCGTCATGCCCGGCGCGATGCGCGCGCGGTCCATCACCTCCTCGGCCTCGTTCTTCCGGTCGCGCGCTTCCTCGGTCGACCAGCGCGGCGAGACGATATGCGCGACCGGCCGGTCCGGCGCGGGAAACGGCCCCGGCCCGCGCGCCTGATGCTTGATCAGCGGCTGCGACCCGTCGCACGCGGCGAGCAGAAGGAGGAGGCTCAACGCCGTTCGTGTCAAGCGAAGTCGAGACACCTTTCGCCGGACCCTGCCAGTGTCCCTCGACTGCGCTCGGGACGAACGGGCGTTGTTCACTCCACGTCCTCCACCGCGACCTTCTCGCCGGTCACCCGCTGCGACAGCGCCGCCGCCATGAACGGGTCGAGCGCGCCGTCGAGCACGTCGGAGGGGGCCATCGAGGTGACGCCGGTGCGCAGATCCTTCACCTGCTGGTATGGCTGCAACACATACGACCGGATCTGATGCCCCCAGCCGATGTCGGTCTTGCCCGCATTCTCGGCATTCGCCGCCGCCTCGCGGATCGCCAGCTCGCGCTCGTACAGCCGCGCGCGGAGCTGGTTGAACGCCTCCGCCTTGTTCTTGTGCTGCGAGCGCTGGTTCTGGCACTGGACGACGATGCCGGTCGGCAGATGCGTGATCCGCACCGCCGAATCGGTCGTGTTGATGTGCTGCCCGCCCGCACCCGACGCGCGATAGGTGTCGATGCGCAGGTCGGCGTCGTTGACCTCTACGTCGATATTGTCGTCGACCACAGGGTAGACCCACACGCTCGAAAAGCTGGTGTGCCGCTTGGCGGCCGAATCGTACGGACTGATCCGCACCAGCCGGTGCACGCCGGATTCGGTCTTGGCATAGCCATAGGCGTTTTCGCCCTTGAGCAGCAGCGTCGCGGACTTGATCCCCGCCTGCTCGCCCGCATGATAGTCGACCAGCTCGACCTTGTAGCCGCGCCGCTCGGCCCAGCGCGTGTACATGCGCTGGAGCATCTCGGCCCAGTCCTGGCTCTCGGTGCCGCCCGCGCCGGCGTTGATCTCGATATAGCTGTCGTTGGCATCGGCCTCGCCCGCCAGCAGCGCTTTGACTTTGTCGGCCTGCGCCCGCTCGGCCAGCGCCGCCAGGCTGGCGGTGCCGTCGTCGGCCAGCTCGCTGTCACCCTCGGCCTCGCCCAGTTCGATCAGCTCGACGGTATCGGCCATCTCGTGCTCGATCGCGCGCGTCGCGGCGATCGCCTCGTCGAGCCGGCGGCGCTCGCGCATCACCGCCTGCGCCGCCTTGGCGTCGTTCCACAGCGCCGGATCCTCGACCCGCGCGTTCAATTCGTCGAGCCGGCGGAGCGCGCGGTCCCAGTCGAGGAACCGCCGCAACAGCGCCAGCGCCTCGTTGATCGTCTCGACATGGGCCTGCGCCTCGGCGCGCATTGGCGTGTTCCTTGTTTCGTCACCCCTGGCTTGACCCGGGGTCCCGCTTCTTTGGAGGCGGGTAAAGACAGCGGGACCCCGGCTCAAGCCTGTCTTGAGCGACGCCGCCACAGGCGGTGGCGTCGAAAGGGCCGGGGTGACGATGGTATATAGGCGGCGGCTAGTAGATTCCGCCCTGCCTCTGCAAGAAGTCGCTGTCGCCCTGCTGCGCCGCGCGGTGCGTCGGGGCCGCGGTCGGGGCCACGGACTCGGCCGATCGGCGCGCGGCGCGGCGCGGCTCGCTCTCGGGCTTGAACGCCTCCCAGATCACGTCGGCCTTGGGGTCGCTCGTCGGCCAGGCGCCGAACACCGGGTCGCCGCTCGCCCGGTCGATCCTCACCATCCGCGTGCCGGCGGGCGCGCGGAAGGGCAGCTTCTCCAACCCGTCATAGGCCTTGGTCGCAAATTGCTTGAAGATCGGCGCGGCGAAGGTGCCGCCCTCGACCCCCCCCAGGTTCCGGGGCTGGTCGTAGCCGATATACAGCCCGCCGATGAATTGCGGCGTGCCGCCGATGAACCAGACGTTGGTCGGCCCGGTCGTGGTCCCGGTCTTGCCGAACATCGGCCGGTTGAGGTCGCGCAGCACCGTCGCCGTGCCGCGCTGGATGACGCCCTCGGTGATATGGACCATCTGATAGGCGGTGATCGCGTCGATCACCTGCCGCGTGCGCGACGGCGGCCGCGGCATCGGCCGGCCGTTCCAGTCGGGCGCGTTGCAGCCGTCGCACGCCCGCCAGCCCTCGGGCCAGATCACCTTGCCGTGACGATCCTGGACGAAGTCGATCAGCGTCGGGTTGTGCGCGCGCCCCTGATTGGCCAATGTCGCATAGGCGTTGACCATCCGCAGAACCGTCGTCTCGCCCGCGCCGAGCGCGAAGGCGAGGTAATTAGGATAGTCGCCCACCCCCATCCGCTTCATCACCGAGGTGACGCGCGGCATCCCGACGGTGGCGGCGGTGCGCACCGTCATCAGGTTGCGCGACTGCTCGATCCCCCAGCGCATCGTGTGCGGCCCGGCGGCACGCATATTGTTGAAGTTGCGGAAGCATTTCTGCCCCAGCCGCGCGCCCTGATAGACGCAGAACGGCCCATCGACGATGATCGACGCCGGCGTCATCCCGCTTTCCAGCGCGGCGGAATAGACGATCGGCTTGATCGTCGAGCCCGGCTGGCGCTGCGCCTGGGTGGCGCGGTTGAACGCCTGCAACCGGCTGTCGAAGCCACCCTGCATCGCCAGCACGCGCCCCGTTCCCGGCTCCTCGACCAGGAAGCCGCCCGATACGCGCGGCACCGAGCGCAGCGCGACCGTCCCCCCATCTCCCGCCGCGCCCAGCGGCGCGACCGCGAGGACGTCGCCCGGCTTGATGAAATCATGCGCGTTGCCGCCCTGCCCGACGCGCGGCATCAGCGCGGCGGCATCGGGCATCGTCGCGGTCTGGCCGTTCGCAAACCCGACCTGCCAGCCGCCCCCCTCCCGCGCGATCGCGATGCCGACCCGCCAATCCTTGTAGTCGAGCGCCATGTTGGTCTCGAGCAGCGCCTGCCGCCAGGCATCGCCGTCGATCTCCTTGTGCGTCAGCGGCCCCGACCAGCCGCGCCCGCCGGCATAGCGCAGCAGGCCATCGCGCAGCGCCTCCTGCGCCAGATCCTGCAACCGCCCGTCGAACGAGGTCCGCACCCACAGCCCGCCCGAATAGACGCTGTACGGCCCGTCGCGCGCGGTCTCGCCATAGCGGCCGATGAGCTGGCGGCGCACCTCCTCGGTGAAATAGCTCCCCGCCCGCTCGTTGCGCGGCGGCTGGCGCGGCGCGGTGCCGAGCGGCTCGGCATTGGCCTCGGCGAATTGCGGCTGGGTGATGAAGCCGTTGTTGAGCATCTCGCGCAGCACGTAATTGCGCCGCTCCAGCGCGCGGTCGGCATGGCGGCCGGGGTCGTAGTTCGACGGCCCCTTGGGCAGGATCGCCAGATACGCCATCTGCGCGAGGCTGAGGTCGGGCAGCTCCTTGTCGAAATAGGCGTGCGCGGCGGCCTCGACCCCGAAGGCATTGCGGCCGAGCGCGATCTGGTTGAGGTACAGCTCCAGGATCTGTTCCTTCGAGAGCGTGTCCTCGATCCGATAGGCCAGGATCGCCTCGCGCATCTTGCGCGAATAGCTGTGCTCGCTGCCGACCAGCAGGTTCTTGGCGACCTGCTGCGTGATCGTCGACGCGCCGCGCGCGCGCTTGCCCGAAAAGACGTTGTCGATGATCGCCGAGACGATGCCGGGATAGTCGACGCCGTGGTGCGAGAAGAAGGTCTTGTCCTCCGCCGACAGATAGGCGTCGACCAGCAGCCTGGGATATTCCTCGAAGCTCAGCTCGACCCGCCGCTCGCGCGCATAGGACTGGATCGGCGCGCCGTCGGCGCCCCGGATATTGGTCGGCAACGGCGGCTCGTAGGTGCGAAGCTGATCCACCGATGGCAGATCGCGCGCGAATAGGAACCAGCCGATCGCGACGGCGAGCAGGAACCCCACCCCGGCCAGCGCGGCGAGCCACGCGAGGCGCTTCGGCCATTTCCGCGCGAAGAACGTGCGGACATCGGAAACGGACAGGGACGCCATGCTCGGATCGAGCGTAGCAGCCCGACCAACCGGCGTCACCCCGGCGGAAGGGCGGTCAGGCGATGCCCGGCGACAGCAGCCGATCGCCCGTAATCCCGGGCGCGTTGGTCGGACCATGCGCCGCGCCAGCCGGATCGGCTTGTCGATATCGTGTTGCCCGAGCAGATCGGCGCGATCGGCCAAGATGCCGACGTAAGCGGCTTTGGCTTTCGGCGCGAAAATGCGCCACGATGTCACTTGCCTTCATCATGCCTCCCCTCCGAATGGCTACGCGGTCGCGACTATTGCTCGGCAGGATCGGCTTGCCCCGCCGCGGGGGGCGCCTTCTGCGGCAACCAGACCTCCATCTGCCCGGCGGGCGCGACAAATCTGAGCCGGCTGACGGTCACACCCGGATAGAATTTGCCCACGATGGCGGCGACCTGCAGCGCTCGTGCGTGGTCGTCTTCGTTATAGTAGCGGACGCTCGACTGGCGGGGCGTTCGGCCTGATGGCATCCGTTCCACCTGCCGTTCGGCGGGCAGGCCGGCCGCGATCAGTCCGGCTACGATCATCTTGTCCTTGCCGCTCGCATCGGCCTTGTCGCGCTGGAGATAGATACGGCCGGAAGACTGCTGCGTCGGCGGCGTCGTGGGCAGCACCACCTTTCCGTTTTCTTCCTTGCCCCCCACGGCGAACGCCACCGTCAGGGCGGGCTTCGCCAGGACCGCGTCGGCCCCCTTGGGCAGATCGCTGACGATCTCGAACAACGGCAACGCGATCCGATCCTTGATCTCGATTGTCTGGGAATCCGTACCCGGCGTGACCTCGAAGCTGGAGGAGGCCATCGTCAACTTGGCATTGTTGACGACGGCGCCCGTGAGGCGAAACGTTCGCTTCGCCTGGATATAGCCGACCACGATCTTGAGATTGGCGCCCGTGATCGCCGCGCGGCAGGCGCTCGCTTTCAGCATGTCGGCGACCTCGTCGGCGTAGACGACCCGTGCGACGACGTCATCGAAGGTCAGAACGATCTCGCTGGTCCGGCCGAGCTCCACGGCCGCACTGGCGCCGCCCAGCAGACCGGCCGTGAGCCGGCCGGCCGCCGCTCGCGTCAGATTGTACGATTGCGGCGGAAAGCCGGTCGGCTGGAGCGTGGCTGGATCCTCCAGCGGATGGCACCGGCGCGATACGCCAAGATCGTCAGAACTTGTCAGCGTACCGATCGCCTGCGCCCCGAACATGGGAGCACGCACGACGGCGGTCGGCTGCTTCAAGGTGTTGTTCGCTTCGTCCGCCAATGTCTTCAAGAGCTGAACGGTGGTGAGGGCGGCCGGCTGCACTTCAGGTGGCGCCGGCGGATCGGGATTGAGCAGTTTCCAGCCGATGACCGCCCCCAGGATCACGACGATGATCGCCGCGCTGGCCACCCACGGTGTGCGCAACGTTTCGGACCAACTCATCCCGCCCCCGATGCACCGCACCCGATTCCGGGAAGGTCCGCCGCGGCTGGCGGAGCGTCAAGTTAAGTAATGTTTACGTTAATCCCCCGCCATCCGCCGCGCGAAATAGACCTCCACCGCCCTACGCACGGTCTCGGCGATGCGTTGGCGGCCCGTCTCGCTCGCCAGGAAGCGGGCGTCGGCGGGGTTGGAGATATAACCCGTCTCGAACAATACGCTCGGCAGGTCGGGCGCCTTCAGCACCATCAGCGACGCCATGCGATGGAACACCGGCTTGACCGGGATCAGCGGCTTCGCCTCGCGCCCCAGCAGCCGCGCGAAGCCGGCGGATGCGTTCATCGTCTCGCGCTGCGTCAGGTCGATCAGGATCGAGCGGACGTCCGCCCCCGCGCCGCCCATGTCGACGCCGTCGATCACGTCGGCCTTGTTCTCGCGCACCGCGAGCCGCGCCGCTTCCTTGTCCGACGCGACCTCCGACAGGGTATAGACCGACGCCCCCGTCGCCACCCCTTGGCCGACGCTGTCGCAATGGATCGAGATGAACAGGTCGGCCTTCAGCCGCCGCGCGATGCCGAAGCGTTCGCGCAGCACCAGATAGCGGTCGTCGTCGCGCGTCAGCGCTACCCGCGCCCGCCCGCTCGCGACCAGCTCGTCACGGATCGCCCTGGCGATCTTGAGCGTCACGTCCTTCTCGCGCAGCCCGCCCCCGCCATCCAGGCTCGGCCCGATCGCGCCGGGATCGACGCCGCCATGGCCCGCGTCGATCACCACCAGCGGCTTGCCGGCCTCGCCTTCGATCCGCGGCAACGGCCCCACCCGCGCCGGCGGCGGCACGCGCTGCGTCACCTTGTACTTCGACCGGCCACCGAAGCTGAAGGGAAAATAGCTCGACCACCCCGCCTCGCTCGCCGCCGCGAACGCCGCTTCGGACGCCGGCTGCAATTCGAGCGTCAATTCGCGCCCGTCGGCGGCGAAGCCGGCGTCGCCGACCACCGTCGGCGCGGCGAGGCTGAAGGCGATGCGCGCGCCGCCGTCGCGCCGCGACTGGCTGATGCGGCTGACCGGCCCGGCGACATGCCCGCCGACGCCGGGAAGGGTGTCACGAACCTGCACCAGGATCTGGCGCGTCCCCGCCGCGACGATGCTCGCCGCGTCGGCGACGGGCGAGTCGAAGCGGATGACGATGCGGCTGTCGGCGACGCGGACGCTCTGGACGGTCGCCGCCAGGCCCGGCGCCGCCCAGCAACCGACCAGCAGTGCGATCACCGCCGCCCCCCGTCCCTGCCACGCGCGCATCCGCCCCAAAACCATCGATCCGCTTTCTCGTACCCGCTGCCGACGCTAGCCGCCCGGACCTGAACCACGGTGGACGGGTAAGGTTAACCGGCCGTTAGCATTGACCAGTCATGGCGGCGGAACAGCGCCGGTTGCGACTGATCAAAGGCAATGCTACCTGAACGGCAGCGCCCTTGCGTCGCGCCCGTTCGGGGCCACGCACCCGACGCTTTCTTCGGGCCGCCATCTTTGGGGCGGCCAGCCAGGTTGACGCTCGCATGACGCATATCCCCTCCCCGCTCTCCTGCCCGGCCCCGGCCGGCGGGGGCGTTGGGGCGTGGGGCCGGGTTTCCCGGCATGGGTCGCGAGCGGACGCATCGTTCCTGAACTCCGGCCGAGCCCTGCTCGCCACCCACCCACAACGCGCACGCCCCCCGCTTCTGGCCCTGTCAGAGCGGCGGCTGAGCGCGCGGAGAGCCGACAATGACCACCCGCATGTTGATCGACGCACGCCACCGGGAAGAGACCCGCGTGGCCGTCGTCCAGAACAATCGCATCGAAGAGTTTGATTTCGAGAGCGCCGAGCGCAAGCAGCTCAAGGGCAACATCTATCTAGCCAAGGTTACCCGCGTCGAGCCGTCGCTCCAGGCGGCGTTCATCGACTATGGCGGCAATCGCCACGGCTTCCTCGCCTTTTCCGAGATCCATCCCGATTATTATCAGATCCCCAAGGAGGATCGCGACGCGCTGCTCCGCGAAGAGGCCGAGCACGCCGCCGAGGAAGCCGCGCTGCGCGCCGAGCATGACGACGACGACGATCATCATTACGACGACGACGGTGATCACGGGGACGACGACCACCACGAGGTCGTATCTGGCGACGAAGAGCATGACCCCGACCATGCCGACGAGGTGAACGCCGCCGAGGACGGCACCTCGAAGAAGCCCCGCTCCGGCGCAAGAGGCAACGGCAACGACGACCAGGTCGAGGCACTGCGCCAGCGGCGCATGAACCTGCGCCGCCGCTACAAGATCCAGGACGTGATCCGCCGCCGCCAGGTGCTGCTGGTCCAGGTCGTCAAGGAGGAGCGCGGCAACAAGGGCGCGGCGCTGACCACCTATCTGTCGCTCGCCGGCCGCTATTGCGTGCTGATGCCCAACACGTCGCACGGCGGCGGCATCTCGCGGAAGATCAGCAACGCCGCCGACCGCAAGCGCCTCAAGTCGATCATGGCCGACCTGAAGCTGCCGCCGTCGATGGGCTGCATCGTCCGCACCGCTGGGCTCCAGCGCACCAAGGTCGAGATCAAGCGCGACTTCGACTATCTCGCCCGCGTCTGGGACGAGATCCGCGAGACGACGCTGTCCTCCTCCGCGCCCGCGCTCGTCTATGGCGACAGCGACCTCATCAAGCGCGCCATCCGCGACATCTACAACAAGGACATCGACGAGGTGATCGTCGAGGGCGAGGAGGGCTACCGCCACGCCAAGACGTTCATGAAGCTGCTGATGCCCAGCCATGCGCGCCGCGTGAAGCAATATGCCGACGCCGTGCCGCTGTTCCAGCGCGCGCATGTCGAGGACCAGCTCGCGGCGATGTACAATCCGCTCGTCCAGCTCAAGTCGGGCGGCTATCTCGTCATCAACCCGACCGAGGCGCTCGTCTCGATCGACATCAACTCCGGGCGCTCGACGCGCGAGCACAATATCGAGCAGACCGCGACCGCGACCAACCTCGAAGCCGCGCAGGAGATCGCGCGCCAGCTCCGGCTGCGCGACATGGCCGGGCTCGTCGTCATCGATTTCATCGACATGGACAACGGATCCAACGTCCGGAAGGTCGAGAAGGCGATGAAGGAGGCGCTCAAGAACGACCGCGCCCGCATCCAGGTCGGCCGCATCTCGTCGTTCGGGCTGATGGAGATGAGCCGCCAGCGCCTGCGCACCGGCGTGCTCGAAGCGTCGACGCGCCAGTGCCCGCATTGCGAGGGCACCGGGCTCGTCCGCACCGCGTCGTCCGCCGGCCTGTCCGCGCTGCGGCTGATCGAGGACGAGGCCGCGCGGGGCCGCGGCTCGGTCCTGACGCTGCGCGCGTCGCAGGAAGCGACGATCTACGTCCTCAACAAGAAGCGCGCCGATATCGCCGAGATCGAGGACCGCTACGGCGTCATCGTCGAGATCCTGCCCGACCGCGAGGAAGAGGGCGCGCGCATGTCGGTCGAGGCCTCGGGCGGCCCGCCGCTCCACGCCCCCAGGATCGAGGCGCTGATCGAGATCGAGGAGGACGACGATGTCGTCGAGGAGATCGAGGTCGAAGAGGACGAGATCGAGGAAGAGGACGAGGAGGTCGAGGCCGCCGCGCCCCGCCGCGAGGAAGCGCGCGGCGGTGAGAACGGCGGCGAAGGCGGACGCAAGCGCCGCCGCCGCCGCCGGGGTCGCGGTCGCGACCGGGTTGAGGAAGGCGGCGATCGCCAGGATGCGCCCGAAGCCGAGGCCGACACCGACGCCGAGGAAAGCGAAGGCGAGCCCGAGTTCGTCGGCGAAGCATCCGCCGGCGCGCAGGACGATGCCGATGGCCGCCGCCGGCGCGGCCGCCGCGGCCGGCGCGGTCGCCGCCGGAACGGCCAGCCCGAGGGCGCGACCGGCGAGACGCTGACCGAAACCGGCGAGGAGGATCCCGCCGAGGAACTGGCCGAGCCCGAGATCGTCGAAGCCGGCGACGCGGGCGTCGTCTCCACCACGCTCGACATTCCGACGCGCGAGGAAGACGAAAAGCCCAAGACCCGCCGCCGCCCCCGCGCCCGGCGCGAGACGCCGGCAGCGACGGCGCCGGTCGATGCCGCACCCGTCGAGACGCCGGTCGAGGCGCCGGTCGATGCCGAGTTCGTCGGCGAGGCGCCCGTCAAGCCCAAGCGCTCGCGCCGCAAGGCGGTGCCCGCGTCCGACGCCGAGACGGCCCCCGCCGAGACGGCCCCCGCCGAGGCGACGCCCGCCGAGGCTCCGGCAAGCGAGGACGCGGTCGAAACTCCGGCGGAAGAGCCGAAGCCGAAGCGCCGCGCGCCGCGCAAGGCAGCCGTCGCGGAACCAGCCCCGGAGCCGGCGGCAACGGAGGCCCCCATCCCGCCGGTCGCCGCCAACGAGGACGAAGCCGACACACAATCCGACGACGGCGAAACCGGCACCCCGCGCCGCGGCTGGTGGCAACGCACCTTCGGCGCCTGACCGTGGGTTCCCTCTCCCCCTCAGGGGAGAGGGTGCCGAGCGAAGCGAAGGCGGGAGAGGGGCAGGGCGGGACCCGCACGGTGTTCGCGCCGTAGATCGTCGATTTCTCCCGCAGCAGCGCGATGTGCTGGTAGACGTGGATGGCAATACGCATGGCTTGACGATGGACGAGCACGCACGCCGTACGATATTTTGGAGCGGCAGGGTTGCATGTGCCGCGGTTCGGCAACTCGGATGTCATGCACGCTATCGAGGGGGTGCCAACCGTTCTGGCCGCCACCCCTGCCCCTCTCCGACCTCGCTGACGCTCGGCCACCCTCTCCTCTGGAGGGCAAAGGGAAGATGGAAAGCTTCACCGCCCGTTCAGCCGCCGAACGGCTGTCCTACACCCATGCAACCTGCTACTTCGCGCCCCGTCATGACGGAGCCTCACCCTCATCCGCCCAGCGCTCGCGAAGCGCCCGGTCGTGATTTCGCGGGTGGGCCTCGACTTCCTCAACTTGTCACGCGCGCAACCGCCCGCTCCGTCATGCCGGCCTTGCGCCGGCATTCACGCCGACACCGCGCCGATCCCTCCGCGACGAAGCGGCACGCCTCGTCCCCCGGTGGATGCCGGCACAAGGCCGGCATGACGATGGAGATCGCCTCCACATCCTTCCTGTCCCCATCTCCGACGGGGAAACGCCGATGACCGCCTCCACTTCCTCAACTTGTCGTTCTGGATCGCGATGAAGCGCCTCCTCGCCGTTCTCTCCGCGGCCACCCTCCTCCTCGCCCAGCCCGCCGCCGCGCAGTCCGTGCTGCGCGACGCCGAGACCGAGGCGATGTTCGCCGACATGATCGCGCCGCTGGCCAAGGCCGCCGGCCTGTCGCCGCGCAACGTCAAGGTCGTGCTGCTCCAGGATCCGGAGATCAACGCCTTCACCGCCGGCGGCCAGACGATCTACGTCAACTCCGGCCTCATCCAGGCCGCCGACGACGCCAACCAGGTCCAGGGCGTCCTCGCGCACGAGCTCGGCCACGTCGCCGACGGCCATGTCATCCTCGGCGACGCCGGCATGAAGCCGGCGATGGGCATCCAGCTCCTGTCGATGGTGCTCGGCATCGCCGCGATCGCGGCGGGCGGCGGCGAGGCCGGCGCGGGCATCCTCGCCGCCGGCCAGCAGGCGGCGCTGGGCAAATACCTCGCCTTCTCCCGCGTCCAGGAAGCGACCGCCGACGCCACCGGCCTCAAGTTCCTGACCGAGGGCGGCATCACCGGCAAGGGGATGCTCGGCTTCTTCAAGAAGCTGCAAAGCCAGGAATATTACTACAGCTCGACCGGCAAGATCGACCCGTTCATGCAGACCCATCCGCTGTCGGGCGAGCGCATCCAGACGCTCACCGCCGACGTGATCGCATCGCCCGTCTATGCGCGGCAGCCCGACCAGGCGCTGGAGGAGCGGTTCCGGCGCGTGAAGGCCAAGCTGATGGGCTATGTGCAGCCGGCCGAACAGACGCTGCGCGCCTATCCCGCGTCCGACCAGTCGATCTACGCGCATTACGCCCGCGCCTACGCCTATCACCAGGCCGGCTACCCCGACAAAGCCGACGCCGAATCCGAGGCGCTCGTCCGCGCCCGCCCCGACGATCCCTATTTCCAGGAGGTGCGCGGCCAGATCCTGCTCGAGGCCGGCAAGCCCGCCGCCGCGCTCGGCCCGCTCAAGGCGGCGACCGAGGGCTCGCGCTACAGCCCGCTGATCGCCACCACCTATGGCCACGCGCTGATCGCGACCGAGGACACGGCCAATTATCCCGAGGCGACGCGCGTCCTGCGCACCGCGGTCGCGCGCGACGACGACAACCCCTTCGCCTGGTATCAGCTCGGCACCGTCTACGAGCTGACCGGGGACACCGCGCGCGCCGCGCTCGCCACCGCCGAGCGCGCGAGCATGACCGGCGACAGCCGTACCGCCGCCTCGTCGGCGCGCTACGCGCTCGCCAACCTCCCCGCCAACACCGCCGACTGGATCCGCGCGCAGGACATCGCGATGACCGCGGGCAATGCCCTGTGCGACAAGAACAAGAAGTGCCGCCGTTGAGGCGCTGGCTGTTGCCCGCCGTGGCGCTGGCCGGCGGACTGATCGGGGCGGGCGCGATGTGGGGTGTCGAGCGCAGCCGCGGCGGCCCCGTCGGCGAGCAGGTCCGCACCTATCTCCTCGCCCATCCCGAGGTCGTCGAACAGGCGATGCAGGGCGTCCAGGAGCTCCAGACCGGCCGCCTCGTCGCGCGCTACCGCGACGACATCGAACGCCCCTTCGCCGGCGCCTGGGCGGGCAACCCGAAGGGCGACGTCACGCTGGTCGAATATTTCGACTATAATTGCGGCTATTGCCGCGCCAGCCTGCCCGCCATCGCCGAGCTGCTGCGCCGCGACCCCGGCTTGCGCATCGTCTATCGCGACTATCCGATCCTGTCGCAGGAGAGCGTCGACGCCGCCCGCGTCAGCCTCGCCGCCGCCGCACAGGGCAAGTTTCCCCGCTTTCACCAGGCGCTCTACGACGCCGGCCCCGTCACCCCCGCCAGCCTCGCCGCCGCCGCCCGCGCCGCCGGCGTCGACGCCGCCCGCCTGCCCGCGGAGGCCGACACCGAGCTCGCCCGCAACCGCGCCGTCGCCAACGCGCTCGGCATGGGCGGCACGCCGATGTGGGTGGTCGGCGACCGCGTCCTGTCGGGCGCCCAGCCGCTCGCCGCGCTCGAAAAGGCGATCGCCGCGGCACGGGCGCGCTCGTGATGCGGCAGGACGACGTCATCCTCGAAGTGAAGGGCGTCGCGAAGACCTACGCCGGCGGCGTGGTCGCGCTTCATCCCACCGACCTCGCCATCGCCCGGGGCGAGATCTTCGCGCTGCTCGGCCCCAACGGCGCGGGCAAGACGACGCTGATCTCGATCGTCTGCGGCATCGTCACGCCGTCGGCGGGCACGATCACCGTCGACGGCCGCGACGCGCTGGTCGACTACAAGGCCGCGCGCCGCCGCATCGGCCTCGTGCCGCAGGAGCTGTCGACCGACGCCTTCGAGAGCGTGATCGCCACCGTCACCTTCTCGCGCCGCCTGTTCGGCCTGCCCGGCGACCCTGCGCATATCGAACGGGTGCTGCGCGACCTGTCGCTCTGGGACAAGCACCGCGCGAAGATCATGGAGCTGTCGGGCGGCATGAAGCGCCGCGTCCTGATCGCCAAGGCGCTCGCCCACGAGCCCGACATCCTGTTCCTCGACGAGCCGACCGCCGGCGTCGACGTCGAGCTGCGCCGCGATATGTGGCGTCTCGTCCACCGCCTGCGCGCGAAGGGCGTCACGATCATCCTGACGACGCATTATATCGAGGAGGCCGAGGAGATGGCCGACCGCGTCGGCGTCATTTCCAAGGGCAAGCTGCTGCTGGTCGAGGACAAGGCCGCGCTGATGCACAAGCTCGGCAAGCGCCAGCTCGACCTGACCCTGACCGAGCCGCTGAACTCGGTCCCGCCGGACCTCGCCGACGGAAAGCTCGCGCTGGAAAACGACGGCCACACGCTACGCTACACCTTCGACGCCACCGAGGAGCACACCGGCGTCCCCACGCTCCTCGGCAAGCTCCGCGACCACGGCATCGCCTTCAAGGATCTGGAAACGAGCCGCTCGAGCCTCGAAGACATCTTCGTCGACCTGGTCGAGGAGCGGGCGTGACTCAAATCCGTCATGCCGGCCGTGTGCCGGCATCCACGCCAGAACCAGGGGCGAACTTTCAGAATGATCCGACCGGCTGGTACGAGCGTGGATGCCGGGACAAGCCCGGCATGACGACGATATGAACCGCCACTCCATCTGGGCCATCTACCGCTTCGAAATGGCCCGAGCGCTGCGCACCCTGTGGCAGAGCCTCGTCACCCCCGTCCTCACCACGTCGCTCTATTTCATCGTCTTCGGCGGGGCGATCGGGAGCCGGATGTCGAGCGTCGGGGGCGTCGGCTACGGCAGCTTCATCGTGCCGGGGCTCATCATGCTGTCGCTGCTGACGCAGAGCATCAGCAATGCGTCGATCGGCATCTATTTCCCCAAGTTCACCGGCACGATCTACGAGATATTGTCCGCCCCCGTCTCCGCGCTGGAGCTGGTGATCGGCTATGTCGGCGCGGCGGCGACCAAGTCGGTCGTACTCGGCCTCATCATCCTCATCACCGCCGGGTTCTTCGTGCCGCTGCGCATCGAGCACCCCGCCGCGATGCTTGCCTTCCTGCTCCTGACCGCGATCGCCTTCAGCCTGTTCGGCTTCATCATCGGCGTCTGGGCCAAGGGCTTCGAGCAGCTCAACTTCGTCCCCGCCTTGCTCGTCACCCCGCTGACCTTCCTCGGCGGCAGCTTCTATTCGATCGACATGCTCCCCCAGCCCTGGCGCACCGTCAGCCTGTTCAACCCGGTGGTGTATCTGGTCAGCGGCTTCCGCTGGAGCTTCTTCGGCAAGGGCGACGTCGACATCGCCCTCAGCCTCGCCGTCACCGCCGCCTTCCTGCTGCTCTGCCTCGGCGTCATCGCCTGGATCTTCAAGACGGGGTGGCGGCTCAAAAACTAGCCGCCCTCAACTCACGATGCACGTCGTCCCGGCGAACAGGCCGATCACCTTCGATCCTGGCTTGGTCCCTGAATTGGTCTCCGCGAGCCAGCCGTTCGGTCCGCCTTCCCGCTGAAAGCCTGGGCCAAGTCCGCCCCATTCTTCGTCGCCTTCGTTTACATCGACGTCGGAATAGGCCTTTTTCACCGCCGCCAGCGTCGAGCCGACCCCGATGCCTTTCGCCGTCTTCAGCCCTGCCGAGTCCGCAGTCCAGCCGACCAGCTTGCCGCGCACGAAGGTCAGCTCCAACTGGCCCTTGAACATCGCATAATAACGGATTGCGTCCTGCGCGCAGTCGCCGTGATTGCCCTGTTTGACCGGCGGCCCCAGCGCCCTGGTCACCAGCGCGATCGCCTCCGCCTTGGTCGTCCGGTCGAACTTCACGGTCTTGGCGCCGACGCTCAGGCCGTCGCCCGCCAGCACCAGCGGGTTCGCCGGTCCCGCGCCGACCAGCGCCAGCGCGGCGATGGCCAGCCACCGCCTCACTTCATCACCGGCAGCACGATCCTCGATCCCGCGCAGACCTGCTGCTCCGCCTTGACGTAATCCCCCGCCTTCGCCCGCGCGATGTTGGGGACGAAGGTCTGCGGGTTGCGGTCGATCATCGGGAACCAGCTCGACTGGACCTGCACCATGATCCGGTGCCCCTTGCGGAAGACGTGGTCGTGGTCGCGCAGCGGCACGTCCCAGGCGGTGACCTTGCCCGGCACCAGCGGCTGCGGGTTCGTGTCGCTCGCCAGGAACCGCCCGCGCCGCACCTCCATCGCGATCGGCAGCTGATAGCCGTTGAGCTGGCGCGCATAATCGCCGAGCGCGCCCTTCTGCCCGTCGAACGGCTGGTAATCGTCGGGCAGCACGTCGATCAGCTTGACGACCATGTCGCCGTCGGTCCCCGTCGTCGACGCCATCAGCGTCGCCGCCAGCGCGCCCGTCACCGTCAGGTCGCCGGTCAGCGGCGCCGAGACATAGCTCAGCACGTCGGGCCGATGGTCGACGAAGCGCTGGTCGTCCGCCTCCCAGCTCCGCCAGTCGGGGCTGAGATACGTCCCCGACATCGGCCGCGCCCGGTACGGCACCGGGTTGGCGGGATCGGACACGTAGCGCCGGCAGCCCTCGCCGGGCCCGTCGAAGCTCAGCGAACCGTCGGCGCGCAGGTACAGCGCGGTCGCGCTCGCCCCCGCCGGCGGCCAGGCGGCATAGGTCTTCCACTGGTCCGACCCCGACTGGAACATCTTCACCCGCCAGTCGGGCCGCGGCCCGAGCCCATGCAGCCAGTAACGGAAGAACGGTGCCTGGATATCGTCGCGGAATGCGTCGCCGCTCGCCGAGCCGATCGGGATCGCGCCATTCGCCACCCGGTCGCCCTTGCCCTGCCAGCCGCCGTGGTTCCACGGCCCCGCGACCATCTGCGCCAGATGCTTCGGGTCGTTCGCCGCCTGCTTCTCGTAGATCCGCCACGAGCCCCACGGGTCTTCCTGATCCCAGAAGCCCGCGACGTTCAGCGTCGGCACCGTCGTCTTGCCGAGCGCGTCGCTCCACCGCTGGCCGGTGTAGAAGGCGTCGTGGTTGGGATGGTCGAGCAGCGCCGTGAACATCGGTACCTTGCCGTGGAAATAGTCCCGATCGATCGCCGCCGCCGACCCCGCCTTCAGGAAGAAGTCGTAGGTATCGACGGCCGGATAGACGAAGTCCTTGTTGTCCATCTTGTCGAGCTGGAGCGACGATACCCAGTCGGTCGCATAGGTCAGCCGCAGCGCGCCGTTGCGGTGGAGGTCGTCCGACTGCCAGTAATCGATCCACGCCGCCTGGGGGCTGACCGCCTTCAGCGCCGGATGCGGATGCACCAGCGCGATCGCCGCCGCGAAACCGGGATAGGAGACGCCCCACATCCCGACCTTGCCGTTGTTCGGCTTCACGTTCTTCACCAGCCAGTCGATCGTATCATAGGCATCGGTCGACTCGTCCACCGTCTTGGCATCGCCCGGGTGGACGGCGGTCGACAGCGTGAACACACCGTCGGACCTGAATCGCCCGCGCATCGACTGGAAGACGAGGATATAGCCGTCCTCGACGAGCGACTTGTAGCGCTCGGCATAGGATGCCGGCAGCGCGTCGGGCACGCCGTAGGGCGTCCGCTGGAGCAGGATCGGCAGCGGCCCGGTCCTGTCCTTCGGCCGCATGACGACGGTCTGCAGCTTCGCCCCGTCGCGCATCGGCACCATCACCTCCGCGGCGGTGAAGGGCGACGCGGCGGCGGCCGGCGCGGGCGGCGGCGTCTGCGCGCCCGACAAGGCCGGTGCAGTGGCAAGCAACAGGGCAATGAATGAGGTGCGGGGCATGGGCGACTCCGTTGGCGGCAGCGAACCTAGCCGGGATCGGCGGGCGCACAAGCGGCGGCGACGCGCGACATGCCTCGGTTCAAGGTCCGAACCCAATCACGCCCGTAAGCCTGCGAAAGGGCATGGCGGGCGCGGCCGTGCCAAGACCGACCGGTTGCGACACCGGTTCAGCGATCCGCCGGGATGAGCTTGTCGCTTTGCACCTCCGAGGGGCATAGGCGTGCCTTCGACCGATCGGAGCATCCACGTGGACCTGCAACTTACGGGCAAGCGCGCCTTCGTCACTGGCAGCAGCATCGGCATAGGAGAGGAGATCGCTCGCGTACTGGCGACCGAGGGGGCAGCCGTCGTCGTTCATGGCCGCGATGGCGATCGCGCTGCCCGCGTGGCGGCCGAGATTGTCGCGGCCGGTGGTGACGCGATCATGGTAACGGGCGATCTGACCGACGCCGTTCAGGTGGAGGAACTGTGCGCCGCAGTCGGCGCACGGCTGGGCGGCATCGACATACTCGTGAACAACGCCGGGGGCTCGGGCGAGAAGAGCAAGTGGGAAGAAACGTCCATCAAGGCTTGGGCCGACGCCTATGACCGCAACGTGCTGGCGGCCGTGCGGGTGACGAGCCGGATGCTTCCCGCCATGCGAGCGGCGAAATGGGGCAGAATCATCAATATTTCCAGCATGGCGGGCAGCCTCCCGCCCTCGACGGGCCCCGATTATTCCGCCTGCAAGGCCGCCATGAACAATCTGACGCTCTCGCTTGCCAAATCGGCTGCCGCGGATGGTGTTACCGTCAATGCGGTTTCGCCGGGAACCGTGTTCACCCCCAAGCTCGAAGCGGCGTTCCGAGATCTTGCGGCGAAAAACGGTTGGGCCGATCGGGACGGGGATTGGTCGGACGTCGAACATGCAGTGCTTCCGCACGTCGCTCCGGTGCCGATCGGGCGAGTAGGCACGGCTCGCGACATCGCCAATGCAGTCGCGTTCCTGTGCAGCCCGCTCGCAGGCTATATCACCGGCACGGACCTGCGAGTTGACGGTGGGATGATGCCCGCGCTGTAGGTGTGACACCACATTCGGACGGATAGCGCCGTTGCCTCAGCGGCCGACTTTCCCGCAAACGAGGGTGGATCGGGAATGACCCAATTCGCAGCATGTTGGTTGCGAACCGTTTTGGAGGTGGAAACGCGGGCGACTTTTCGTGTGCACAGTAATTGTTGTCAACGGCATTAAACGGGTGTACGAAAACCCGTGGAGATCGAGTTCGACCCTGTCAAGGATCGCGCCAATGCCGCAAAGCACGGCATGTCGCTAGGGGCGGCGGAAGGATTCGACTGGGACACGGCATTGGAACGCGAGGACGACCGCTTCGATTACGGAGAGGTCCGGTTCGTCGCCCTTGGTCTGATCGATGATCGCCTGCACGTGCTGGTGTTCACCGCAGGTTCTCAAGAGGATGCGGTGCGTGCCATCAGCCTGCGCCCCGCCGAAAAGCACGAGGTGAGGTTTTACCATGGCCAAGTTTGATCCCGAGACCCACGATGACAACCCACCTCTGGATGCTGCGTTCATGGCTGGCATGACGCCTTCGCGGCGTGGTCGACCGAAGCTGGAAACGCCGAAGGTGGAAGTCAAAATCCGCTTGGACGCCGCAACGGTCGAGCATCTGCGTGGCAGCGGCCCCGGGTGGCAGACCCGCGTGAACGCGTTGCTGGGCCGACTGGTGGAGGCGGGGCAAATCTAGCGATCCATCCGTCTCGCAAAGGATGGTTTTTGGATGGAAGCAGATTCGGTCACACGCCTCAGAAGTCCTCACGAAACTTCCAGACGAGCCGCGCGAGAGCGACTATACGCATGGCCTGATCGGGGACGACCGCTAACCACGACCAACGGGCATTCGGGCCGGCCCGCACCGTCGCCACGCACTTTATGCTGTCCTACACATACCGACTCGGTCCAGCCGTCCGAAGAGCGGGAGGGCGGATTCGTGGACAGGATGGAGGCGAAGCGGCGGGAGGATTTTCTCGCCGAGCTGGCGCGCGCGGGGAACATCGGCCTCGCGGCGGAGCGGGCGAAGGTCTCGCGGTCCTGGGCCTTGCGGCGACGCCGCGACGACCCCGCCTTCCGCGAACAGACCGAGACCGCGGTGCGGGCCGCGCATGAGCGGCTGAGCGGGGCGAAGAGCAGCGGCCCGACCGGGCGCTGGCGGACGCAGGACGGGAACGAACTGGTGATCCAGCACGGCGGCGGCCGGTTCGTCCAGGTGCGCCGCGCCAGGCGCAAGCAATGGACGCCGCGCACCGAGGCGCGCTTCCTGCGCGCGCTCGCCGCCACCTGCAACGTCAGGGCGGCGGTGCGGGAAGCCGAGACGACGTTCGCCTCCGCCTATCGCCACCGCGCACGCTGGCCCGATTTCGCCCGGCGCTGGGACGCCGCGCTGGAGGAAGGCTATGACCGGCTCTCGACGCTGATCGTCGCCAACGCGGGCAGGATGCTGGGCGACGACGACATGGTGCCCGAGGTCGAGCTGGCCGACATGACCACCGACAAGGCGATCGCGGCGCTCCATCTCTACCGAAAACAAATCCACGGTCAGGGCAAGAACGGCCGGCAACGCGGCTGGTGGCGCAAGCCACGCACGCTGGACGACGTGCGCGAAAGCATCCTCGACAAGCTGGAATGCATCGCGCGCGCGAACAAGGCGGAGGTGGCGGCGATCGAGGCGGCGCGGGCCGCGCGGGAGGACGGCCCCTGAGCGGACGGTCCCCGAGCGGACGGTCCCCGAGCGATCGCCCGACGGGGGCGTCCGGATGATGGGCGGCGACGCCGTGGTGTCGGCGCGGGCGGCCGGCTTCAGCGGGAACCGGGTCCGCTGCCAAGCCCCGTCGCCAGCGGCCGCAGCACCAGCCCGTTGACGTTGATCGCGATGTGCAGCGCCATCGCCATCCACAGCCGCCCGCTCGCCAGATACACCGCCGTCATCATCACCCCGACACAGGTCGTCGCCACCACCCCCGCCCAGCCCTGATAGCGGTGCGCGAATCCGAACAGCGCGGTCGCCCCCGCGAACCCGGCCCACGCCGACCCCGTCACCTGCGCGATCAGCAGCGGCAGCAGCAGCCGGAAGAACAGCTCCTCGCTCACCCCCGCGTCGGCCGCCCGCAACGCCGCCCAGCCGAGCTCGGCCCGGTCGCGCGGCAGCACCGCCCGGATGTCGCCGAACGCGAACACCCGCCCGCGCCACCGCGACACGAGCGCGCCGATACCGCCGCCGATCAGCAGCCCGAGCCCGATCAGCCCCAGCCCGGCCGGCTCGCCGAGCCCCGGCAGCCACGCCGCCGCCAGCGCCGCCGCATCCCGGAACTCGGCGGGCACGGCGAAGACGGCATCGAGCCGCCCCCTCACCGCCAGCAGCAGCAGCGATCCGCCGCCGAACAGCGTCGCCGACCGCGCCGCCAGCCGCGCGAAGCGCCGGTGCGCGAGGACCCGCGGCCCGAACGGCCCGCCCCGCAGATACCAGCCATAAGCGAACAGCGCCGCGACCAGCAGCAGCGCGGACATCGGTTCAGCCCCTCCCCGGCGAACGCCGGGGCCCAGTCCCGCCCCCGGGACAGCTTTCTACGCGCAGGACTGGACCCCGGCGTTCGCCGGGGAAGGGACAGGGGCGGGACGGCATGATAGAATCCTGCTCCCTGCTCCCCGCTCCCTCAACCGATGCGGTGCTCGCCCCGCACCCAGCGCACCGTGCCCGACGAGGCGCGCATCACCACGCTCTCGGTATACATGACGCCGCTGCGCGTCTTGACGCCCTTCAGCAGCGAGCCGTCGGTGACGCCCGTCGCGGCGAAGATCGCGTCGCCCTTCACCAGATCGGCCAGGTCATAGATGCGGTCGAGGTCGGTCACGCCCCATTTCGCCGCCCGCGCGCGCTCGTCGTCGTTGCGGAACAGCAGCCTGCCCTGGAACTGGCCGCCGACGCAGGCCAGGGCCGCCGCCGCCAGCACGCCTTCCGGCGCGCCGCCCGAGCCCAGATAGATGTCGACCGTCGTCTCCGGATTGGTCACCGCGATCACGCCGGCGACGTCGCCGTCGGGGATCAGCATGATGCCGCAGCCGACCTCGCGCAGCTCGGCGATCAGCGCCTCGTGGCGCGGGCGGTCGAGGACGCAGGCGATGATCTCGTTGGGCTTGACGCCCTTCGCCGCGGCGAGCGCGTGGACGTTCTCGGTCGCCGACTTCTCCAGCCCGACCAGCCCCTTGGCATAGCCCGGGCCGATCGCGATCTTGTCCATATAGACGTCGGGCGCGTTGAGCAGGCCGCCCTCTTCGGCGATCGCCAGCACCGCCAGCGCGTTGGGCCAGGCCTTGCCGGTCAAAGTCGTGCCCTCCAGCGGGTCGAGCGCGATGTCGATCCTGGGGCTGCCGGGGCCGCCGCGCCCGACCTTCTCGCCGATATACAGCATCGGCGCCTCGTCGCGCTCGCCCTCGCCGATCACGACGGTGCCGTCGAACTCGAGCTCGTTGAACGCCGCGCGCATCGCTTCGACGGCGGCGGCATCCGCCGCCTTCTCGTCGCCGCGCCCGACCAGCGAC
Organism: uncultured Sphingomonas sp.; assembly: GCA_964244185.1. Classification (GTDB taxonomy): domain Bacteria; phylum Pseudomonadota; class Alphaproteobacteria; order Sphingomonadales; family Sphingomonadaceae; genus Sphingomonas. Next base: position 26,778 of record CAXTHQ010000011.1, on the reverse strand, counting down.
GACGCCGCCATCGCCGCCGCCTCGGTCACGCGCACCATCTCCAGCACGAGGACGCGGTCGAGGGTCTGGCTGGCGGCGGTGGTCATGATGGAAGGCATCCCCTGTGTTGGGGGAGCCGATAGGGAGCCGGGCGCGCGAAGTCGAGTGGCCGTGCTAGCGCTCGACCACATCCCGATGCATCGGCGCGAGCTTCGCCAGTAGCCGGTTCTGCGCGCGGAACGGCACCCGCTCCCGGCGCATCGCCGCCTGCAGATCCTCGACCAGCGCCGCCATGTCGGCGAGCTGGATGCCCAGGTCCTTGTGCGACGCCCGCATCGTCCGCCCGGTATAGGCGCAGCCGCCGTTGAGGATGTAGCAGAGCTGTTCGCGCAGCGTGCGGTCGAGCCGCAGCATGTCGTGGCTCCTGAAGATGTCCGCGATACGCGGGTCCGCCTGCACCCGCGCGACCAGATCGTCGACGATGCGACCGACCCCGGCCGCGCCATGAAACGCCCGCCACATCGCATCGCCCGTGAACGGCGTCGCGCCGGCATTGGCGTTCGCCTGCGCATAGGGCGCGACCGGCTCCTCGGTGGCCGGGGCGGCGGTCTGGGCGAGCAGCGCGAGGGCGGCGAGGATCACGTCAGAAAGCTCCTTGCAGCGACAGGAACAGCCCACGCTGCTTCCTTACCGTGGCGATGTCGCCGAGATCGACATAGGCCGCCGCCAGCGTCAGCCGCCGGTGCAGCGCCCAGGCGGCGAAGGCGTCGACCGCATCCTGCTCGCGCGCGAAGCCGAGATTGTCCGGCCTGGTCCGATATTCCGCGCCGACCAGCAGCCGCCGGCTGAGCAGCACGCCGGCCGAGCCTTCGATCTGCGCGGTATGGCCGGCCTGCCGGTCGCCGCCGAAGCCGAGCAGCCCGAACTGGTTCGCCCCGGTCAGCCGCAGCGTCGCGTCGAGCACCACGCTTTGCGCCAGCAGCACCTTGGTCGCCGCCACGTAGAAATCGGTGCCGCTCGCGCGCGCGCCGCCGATCGCGCGGATGACCGCGCCCCGGTCGGCGATCTTGTGCTGCACGCCGATCGCGATCTGCGGCAGCCAGCGGTCCTGCTCCCACACCGCATCGCCCGCCACGCGCAGCTTCGCGCCGATGACATGCTGGCCGAAGGTGAACCCCCGCCCCAGCCCCAGCGCCGCCCCCGCCGCGCGGGTGTCGAAGCGCTGGTGCGTGTACGACAGCTCGACGCGGTCGTTGACGCCGATCGCCGCGCCGAAGCTCTCCAGGTCGAAGTCGGGCAGCGCCACCAGCGTCGCGTGCGCCGCCCCGCCGATACCGTCGCGCGTCTCCTCGCCCGCGATCACGCCCCAGCTCGCCAGGCCGCCGCCGGCGGCGCCCTCGACCGAGCTGACGCCGTTGGTCAGCAACAGCTTGCCACCGGCACGCCGCTCGCTCGCCAGGGCCGGAGCGGCGGGCATCAGCGACAGCAGGCCGCCGAGCAGGACGAGGGAGCGTTTCATGCTCGCCGCCTTGCCCCAGCAGGCGCAAAAAGATGGTTAACACCGCGATTGGGCCGGCCTTCGCGGGGTAGGCCGGCTACCTCAATCCCGCAGCAGTTCGTTGATACTGGTCTTGCTCCGCGTCTGCGCGTCCACCCGCTTGACGATCACCGCGCAATACAGCCCGGGATTGCCCCCGGTCGATCCCGGCACCACCACCGCATAGGGCGGCACCTCGCCGCGAAACACTTCCCCGGTCGCGCGGTCGATGATCCTGGTCGACGCGCCCAGATAGACGCCCATCGACAGCACCGCCCCCTCCCCAACGCGCACGCCCTCCGCCACTTCGCTGCGCGCGCCGATGAACGCGCCGTCGCCGATGATGACGGGGTCGGCCTGGAGCGGCTCCAGCACGCCGCCGATGCCCGCGCCGCCCGAGATGTGAACGTTCCGGCCGATCTGCGCGCACGACCCGACCGTCGCCCAGGTGTCGACCATCGTCCCTTCGCCGACATAGGCGCCGATGTTGACGAAGCTCGGCATCAGCACCGCGCCTTTGCCGACAAACGCGCCCTTGCGCACGATCGCGCCCGGTACCGCGCGGAAGCCGGCGGCGCGGAACTCCGCTTCGCCCCAGCCCGCGAACTTGGACGGCACCTTGTCCCACCAATGGCCGTCGGCCGGCCCGTTGGTCATCAGCACATTGTCGTTGAGCCGGAACGACAGCAGCACCGCCTTCTTCAGCCACTGGTCGACCCGCCAGCCCCCCGCCCCGTCGGGCGCCGCCACCCGCGCCGCGCCCGTGTCGAGCAGCGTCAGCGCCTGCTCCACCGCGTCGCGCACGGGGCCGCCGGTATCGAAGCCCAGGCTCGCCCGCTCTTCCCAGGCGGCGTCGATCGTCGCGGCGAGATCGGTCATGCATTCTCCACTATCTGTTCGAGCCAGGGCGCGAGGTCGCCCACGCGATAATCGATGAAGTCGCGTCCCGCGTCGCCCCGAACGTCATTGGGGTCCTGTTCGGAGCCGTTGTCGACACACACCGTGGTCATGCCGATCGCCTTGGCGGGCCGCAGGTTGCGCACCATGTCGTCGACGAACAGCGCGCGGGCCGGGTCGATGCCCCAGCGCTCGCACAGGCCGGCATAGGCGCTCGCCGCCGGCTTGGGCGCGAGCGCCATCGCATGGATGTCGTGGATGCCCTCGAAGCTCTCGCCCAGCCCGAGCCGGTCGAGCACCTTGAGCGCATAGGGCGCGTCGCCGTTGGTGAAGACCAGCTTGCGCCCCGGCAGCCGCGCGATCGCCGCGACCAGCGGCGCGTCCGCTGTCAGCACGTCCATCTCGATATCGTGGACCTCGGCCAGAAAGGCGTGCGGATCGACGTCATGCTCGGCCATCAGCCCCGCCAGCGTCGTGCCGTGCGCGTGGAAGTAGCGCTTCTGCACGACCCACGCCGCGTCGAACGACAGGTCGAGCAGGCGCGAGATGAACCCGGTCATCTTGCGGTCGATTCGCGCGAACAGGTCCGCCCGCGCCGGATACAAAGTGTTGTCCAGATCGAAGACCCATGAATCGACATGGTTAAGCGCGCGGATCATGCCGTTTTCCTGTACGGACGCGGGACAGGCGGGGCAACGCCCCTGCACATCGGCGCTTCACGGCAAAACAAGGAAATGTTAATCAGCCTTTCCAGCTAGTTAACGAGGGTTGTGGTTAAGATGGCGGGCGGAGCTTGGTTACTGCGGTCGGCCGCACTGGGCACCACGGCGCTGCTGACCGCGTGCGGCGGCGGTGGCGGCGGCGGGATCGGCAGCACGCCGACGCCGCCGACCGTGATCGTATCGCCGCCGACCGTGACGCCGACCCCGACGCCCACCGCCACCCCGACCCCGACCCCCACGACGACCTCGGCCAACGATACCAGCGAATATCGCGCGACGGTCGGCGCGGTGTCGATGAACGCGCTTGTCGCCTATAATGCCGGCGCGACCGGCAAGGGCGTCGGGCTGGCCATCATCGACACCGGCATCGACATCGACTCGGCCGAGTTCGACAACCGCATCTCGTCCGCCTCCGCCGCCGTCGGGGGCCAGGGCTCCGTCGACGATCAGGGCGGCCACGGCACGGCGGTCGCCTTCACCGCCGCCGGCCGCCGCAACGGCGTCAACACGCACGGCGTCGCGTTCGAGGCGACCGTGATCGCGCTCCGCGCCGACCGCGCCGGGAGCTGCGCGACCGCGAGCACCGACGACAGCGACGGCGGCTGCAAGTTCGACACCAGCACCATTGCCGCCGGCGTCGACGCGGCGCGGATGGCCGGGGCGAAGGTCATCAACATGTCGCTGGGCGGCTCGACCATGCCGCAGAACCTCCAGAGCGCGATCGGCCGCGCCACCCAGGCCGGGATCGTCGTCGTGATCGCCGCCGGCAACGACGGCACCGACAATCCCGATCCCTTCACCAGCGTCGCCGGCACGAGCGCCGCGAACAACGCGATCATCGTTGCCGGCTCGGTCGGCGCGAGCGGCAGCCTCTCGACCTTCAGCGACAAGGCGGGCGGCGGCGCGAATTACTACCTCACCGCCGTCGGCGAGAAGGTGCGCGCGCCCGATAACAACAACACGCCCTATCTCTGGTCGGGCACCTCATTCGCCGCGCCGCAGATCTCGGGTGCGGTGGCGTTGCTGGCGCAGGCTTTTCCGAACCTGACCGGCGCGCAGATCGTCGACCTGCTGTTCACCACCGCGCGCGACGCCGGCGCGGTCGGCACCGACGCGGTCTATGGCCGCGGCATCCTCGACCTCACCCGCGCCTTCCAGCCGGTTGGCGGCACCGCGGTCGCGGGCAGCCCCGCCGCCCCCGTCGCCGCCACCAACGGCCAGACCTCCGCCGCCTATGGCGACGCCAGGCCGAGCGGCGTCGGCACGGTGATCCTCGACAGCTACGGCCGCGCCTTTGCGATCGACCTGGCGGGCACGATCACCCGCCGCGCCCCCTCGACAACGCTCGCTTCCTCGCTCTCGACCCGCAACCGCCAGGTCGCGATGGCGAGCGGCGGCACCGCGGTGGCGATGACGCTCGCGCCCACCGCCCGGGGCGGCGTGCTGCTCGAGCCGACGCGACTGACGAGCAGCGACGCCGACGCGTCGCGCGCGATCGCCGCGACGGTGACGCAGAAACTGGGCAAGAGCACCAGCTTCGGCTTCGCGCTGAAGGGCGGCACGCAGGGGCTGACCGCCCAGATGGCCGGCCAGAGCGAGCCCGCCTTCCTCGTCGCCGACGCCCAGGGCCTCGGCTTCGACAGCGCCGCGCAGTCCGCGATGGCGGTGCGTCATCAGGTCGGCGCGTGGGACCTGACCGCCGGTGTCGAGAACGGCGACGTCCTCTCGACCGCCGACCGCCTGCTGCCGGGCCTCGCCGGCTGGAAGCGCACGCCATACGATCGCCTGTCGCTCGGGCTCGACCGCCGCGCCGGACCGCTGGCGATGACGCTCACCGCCACCCGCCTCGCCGAGCGCGACACGGTGCTGGGCGCGCGCCTCGGCGCGGCGCTCGGCAGCCCCGGCGCGACGAGCTGGTTCGCCGCCGCCGCCGCGCGGCTCGATGCGGGCCATGGCTGGAGCCTCGGCGGCATGATGCGCCGGGGCTGGACCGATCCGCAGGTCCACGGCTTCAACGGCGGTGGCTCCTTGCGCACCGGCGCGTGGTCGGCCGACCTCGGCAAGGACGGCGTCTTCGGCAACGATAGCTGGGGCTTCCGCATTGCCCAGCCGCTGCGCGTCGCCAGCGGCGGCATCGACCTGACGCTGCCGACCTATTGGGATTATACGACCAGCGCGGTCACCGCCTGGACAACGCAGCGCCTCGGCCTCGCGCCGACCGGCCGCGAGCTCGAGATGGAGATGCGCTACGCCCGGCCGTTCGCCGGCGGGACGGTGCAGACCAACCTGTTCTGGCGCCGCGACCCGGGCAACTGGGCCAGCCTCCCCGCCGACCGCGGCGCGGCGGTGAGGTGGTCGGTCGGGTTCTGACCTGATTTCCCCTCTCCCCCCAGGGGGAGAGGGAGGGAGCCGACGCAGTCGGCGGAAGGGAGGGGGGGTGCTCCCGGGCGCGCCACCTCCCCCGCACGCGGGGAAGGACAGGGCTAGCTCACGAGCCTTGGCATCCCCATCTCTCCCCCATGACCCGCTACGCCCTCCTCGATCTCGTCCCCGTCGTCGAAGGCGGCACCGTGGCGAGCGCGCTCGCCAACGCCGCCGACCTCGCCGCTTCTGCCGAAGCGCATGGCTTCCAGCGCTATTGGGTCGCCGAGCATCACGGGATGCGCGGCATCGCCAGCGCCGCCACCGCGGTCGTCATCGCGCATGTCGCCGCCGCGACCCGGACCATCCGCGTCGGCGCGGGCGGCATCATGCTGCCCAACCACGCCCCGCTGGTCATCGCCGAGCAGTTCGGCACGCTCGAAGCGCTCTTCCCCGGCCGCATCGACCTCGGCCTCGGCCGCGCGCCCGGCTCCGACCAGCGCGTCGCCCACGCCTTGCGCCGGACACTGGCGACCGACGCCAACGACTTCCCGCGCGACGTGATGGAGCTGCAAAGCTATTTCGCCGATGACGGCCAGACCGGCATCGTTGCAACGCCCGGCGCGGGCGCGAACCCCGAGATGTGGATCCTCGGCTCCAGCCTGTTCGGCGCGCAACTGGCGGCGGCGCTGGGCCTGCGTTTCGCCTTCGCGTCGCATTTCGCGCCCGACGCGCTCGACCAGGCGATGGCGATCTATCACCGCGACTTCCGTCCCTCGGCCGACCTCGCCCGGCCCTATGCCATGGCCGGCTTCAACGTCTTCGCCGCCGAGACGCAGGCGGAAGCCGAACTGCTCGCCTCCTCGCAGCAGCAGTCGTTCGTGGCGCTGCGTACCGGCCAGCCGCGCCAGCTCCCGCCGCCCATCCCCGGCTATCGCGACAGCCTGCCGCCGCAGCACGCCGCCATCCTCGACCATGTCCTGCAATGCTCGGTGGTCGGGACGCGCGAGGTGGTGGCCGACGGCATCGCCGCCTTTGTCCGCCGTACCGGCGTCAACGAGGTGATGCTAACCAGCTCGATCTACGACCATGCCGCCCGCAAGCGCTCGATTGCGATCGCCGCGGCCGCGATGCAGGCCGAGCCCGCGCTGGCGCTTGCGTCATAACGGGACGACGCCGGCGGGCGCTCCCGTTGAAGCGTGTTTAACATTGCTTTAACGCGCGCGGTACGAATCGGCCGGGAGCATGGTCGGTTCGATATGGGGAAAGTTTTGTCGCGCCGTTTCGTCTGGACCGTCCTGCCGGCCATCGCGCTGAGCGTGAGCGTCGCGGGCGCACGGACGTCGTCCGTCGCTCCCCCCGCCCCGCCGACGGCGATCGCACATCACGGCGCGGTGTTCGTGTTCGATGCCGCTGTCGGTGGCGACGATCCGTTGAACATGGCCGATACGCCCGAGGGTAACCAGGGCGATGGCTTCGGCCATCCCGCCGCGAGCTCGCCGTCCGACTTGGGCCTCGCGGCCGCCGGGCTGGCGAACGGCCCGTTGGCGACGCCCGTCCAGCCCGCCCCGGCCCGGTCGGCCGCCGTCGCGCCGGCGTCGAAGTCGCGCCTGCCCGAGCCCGCGACCTGGGTGATGCTGATCGGCGGCATGTACGGCATCGGCGCGCTGCTGCGCCGCCGTCACCGCGCGTCGGAAGCCGCCTTCACCGCGAAAATCCGGGCCATCGTGGAAGCGGCCGACGAGGAATAGCCGTCAGGCTTACGCCGCCCGCCGGTTTCCCGTCGCGAGCGCCGCCTCGACATAGGGCATAATGCGCCGCGCGACGATGTCGATCGCGCGCGCGTTGGGATGCATCCCGTCGAACAGCGTCAGGCCGGGGTCGCCGACCACGCCCTCCAGAAAGAACGGATAGAAGGCCGCGCCATGCGCCTCCGCCAGCGCCGGGAAGACGGCGTCGAACGTCTGCGCGAACAGGCCGAGGAAGATCGGCGCCCGCATTCCCGCGAGCAGGACGGGAATGCCGCAGCGGCCCAGTTCGACCAGGATCGCGTCGAGGTTCGCCCGCATCCGCTCCGGCGTCACGCCGCGCAGCAGGTCGTTCGCGCCGAGCTCGACGATCGCGAGGTCGGGCCGCTCGCGCAATTGCCCCAGCACCCGCGGCAGCCGCGCCAGCCCGCCCGCGCTGGTGTCGCCCGACACGCCGGCATTGTGGACGACCGCGCCGGGATGTCGCTCGCGCAGCAATGCCTGGAGCCGCGCCGCAAAGGACTGATCGGCGGGCAGGCCGTAACCGGCGGTCAGGCTGTCGCCGAAGGCGAGGATATCAGGGTGGGGCATCGGATGAAATATGGGATGCGGCGTGCGGCCTTTCACCCCCCGTCATGTCGGGACGCCCCCGGCAGACGTTCATACCGCCGCCGGCAGCCGCAGCCGCACGAGCAGCCCGCCCAGATCCTCGCTCTCCTCCAGCCTCACCGTGCCGCCATAGATCTCGGCGACATCGCGCACGATCGCCAGCCCCAGCCCGGTCCCGGGCTTGCCCGTATCGAGCCGCACGCCGCGGTCGAAGATCCGCACGCGCTCCTCCTCCGGGATCCCCGGCCCGTCGTCCTCGACCAGCAGCTCGACGAACCCCGCCTGCGCGGCCACCGTCACGAACACGCTGCCGCCGCCGTATTTGGCGGCGTTCTCGACGAGATTGCCGAGCATCTCGTCGAGATCCTGCCGCTCGACATGGACCTGCAGATCCTTCGTCCCCGACGCGTCGATACGGACATGGCGATACAGCCGCGCCACCGCGCGCTCGACCGAATCGAGGCTCGGCCACACGTCCGCGCGGCTGTGCGCCGAGCCCCGCCGCCCGACCGCCCGCGCACGCGCCAGATGATGGTCGACCTGCCGCCGCATCGTCCGCGCCTCGCGCACCACCGTATCGGCGAGGTCGTCCGCCTGGGCGGTCGCGGCGTTCATGATGACCGTCAGCGGCGTCTTGAGCGCGTGGGCGAGATTGCCCGCGTGCCGCCGCGCCTCCTCCGCCTGGCGCTCGTTATGCTCGATCAGCGCGTTGAGTTCCTCGACCATCGGCTGCACCTCGACGGGCATCGCCGACGACACGCGGCTGGTCCGCCCGGCGCGCATATAGGCGATCTCCTCGCGCACGCGGCGCAGCGGCCGCAACCCATAGACGGTCTGCAACGCCGCCAGCACGAGCAGCCCGAGCGCGAGCAGCGCGAACGAGCGCAGCAGCGTCCGCCGCAATGCCGCGATCTGCCCATCCAGCCCCTCGCGATTCTCCGCGACCTGGAACCGCCACACCGTTGGCGCACCGGGCAGGATGACGTCGCGCTCGACGATGCGCAGCGTCTCGTCGGCGAACTGCTTGCTGTTATAGACGTGGAGCTGCCGGTCGACGTGCAGGCCGTCGTACGACAGCCGCCGGTCCCACAGCGAGCGCGACGCGAACGCCTCGCGCTGCTTCGCCGACACCTGCCAGTACAGCCCCGAATAGGGTTCGAGGAAGCGCTGGTCGGCGGCCTCGCGGTTGAAGATCACCTCGCCGCCGTTGAGCTCGGCGGTGTTGATGAGCGCGGTCAGCACATATTCGAGCTGCCCGTCGAAATTGCGCGTCACCGCCGTCGACAGCACCCGGTCGAGCGCGAACCCCCCGCCCGCGAGCAGCACGCTGATCCATACCGCCGCGATCAGGATCATCCGCCGCTGGAGCGAGCCGGTATGGCGGGCCGCCGCCGTCACCCCGGCCGACGAGCCGGGGTCCATCGTCGCGCCGGGCGTATCGCTAGCCATGAGCCGTTTCGCTCGTCACCGGCCTGAACCCCGGCTCAAGGCCGGGGTGACGGAGAATCACGCGTCCGGATCCTCGAGGCTGTACCCCAGCCCCCGGATCGTCGTGATGACATCCTGCCCCAGCTTCTTCCTGATCCGCGTCACGAACACCTCGATCGTATTGGAATCGCGATCGAAATCCTGGTCGTAGATATGCTCGATCAGCTCGGTGCGGCTCACCACCTTGCCCTTGTGGTGGAGCAGATAGCTGAGCAGCTTGTATTCCTGCGCGGTCAGCTTCACCGCCTCGCCCGCGCGCGTGACCTTGCCCGATCGCGTATCGAGCCGGATCTCGCCCGCGATCAGCTCGCTCGACGCATTGCCCGACGCGCGGCGGATCAGCGCGCGCAGCCGCGCGATCAGCTCCTCGGTCTGGAACGGCTTGGCGACGTAATCGTCCGCACCGGCGTCGAGCCCCGCGACCTTGTCCGACCAGCTATCGCGCGCCGTCAGCACCAGCACGGGCATCGTCTTGCCCTCCTTGCGCCAGCGGTCGAGCACGGTCAGTCCGTCGACCTCGGGCAGGCCGAGATCGAGCACGACGGCGTCATAGCTCTCACTGGAGCCGAGATAATGCCCCTCCTCGCCATCGGTGGCGAGGTCGATCGCATAGCCGGCGGCCTCCAGCGTGTTCTTGAGCTGCTGGCCGAGATTGGGCTCGTCCTCGACGATCAACACGCGCATTCTCTTCTCCTCGGGAGCGGGCTGGAGCGGCATCGGCGCAGCCGGCCTAAAAATCAACGGCCCGTACGGCCGAGCACCTGCCCCGAACGCGCGTCAACCTCGACCCAGATCACCTGGCCGTTGCGGATGAACTTGAGCGTATAGACCCCGCTCGACCCGTCGAGATCGGAGCCGATGTAATCGGCGCCTTTCATTCCCGGCACGACGCGCCCCTCGATCTCGCGCAGCGACAGGATCCGCCCCTCGCGCCGCTGCTCGAACGCCCGCCACTGATCGCCGCGATGCTGCGCGATCATCTGGGGGTCGGCCAGCGTTAACAGGAGGGCGAACGGGAACATGACCGGGGCGTTAGGAGGGAAGCGTTGAACAGCCTGTGAATGACCCCGAAAGGTAGCGCTAATCCTGCTTCCGTCACCCCGGCCTTGAGCCGTGGTCCCGCTGCCCTGGCCGAAAAGAAGCGGGACCCCGGGTCGAGCCCGGGGTGACGGGGGAGCGCGGCTTCCCTACATGCGCCCACCATGCCTGCCCCCATCCTCGCCTACGAAGACCTCGGCCTGATCCAGGGCTCCGGCTGGCTGTTCCGCCACCTCGATCTGCATATCGGCGCGCGCGACCGGCTGGCGCTGATCGGCCGCAACGGCGCGGGCAAATCGACGCTGCTCCGCCTCATCGCCGACCAGATCGAGGCCGACGAGGGCCGCCGCACCGTCGTGCCCGGCACGCGCGTCGTGATGCTGGAGCAGGACCCCGACGTCTCGCGCTACGCCACGCTGCGCGATTACGTCGCCGCCGGCGACGACGCGCCGCTCGGCCATGAGGCCGACGCGATCGCCGACCAGCTCGGTATCGGCCTCGACCGCGAGGCGCGGTCCGCCAGCGGCGGCGAGCGACGCCGCGCCGCGATCGTCCGCGCGCTGGCGGCGGCGCCCGACGTCCTGCTGCTCGACGAGCCGACCAACCATCTCGACGTCACCGCGATCGAATGGCTCGAACAATGGCTCGGCCGCTACACCGGCGCGTTCGTCGTCATCAGCCACGACCGCACCTTCCTCACCCGCCTGACGAAGCAGACCCTGTGGCTGGAACGCGGCACTGTGCGTCGCGCGGAGATCGGCTTCGGCGGGTTCGAGGCCTGGACCGAACAGGTCTTCGCGGAGGAGCAGCGCAACGCCGAGCGGCTCGACGCCAAGCTGAAGATCGAGGAGCATTGGCTGCAACGCGGCGTCACCGGCCGCCGCCGCCGCAATCAGGGCCGCCTCGCCAAACTGAAGGACATGCGCGCCGAACGCGCCGCGATGATGGGGCCGCAGGGCACCGCCGCGCTCGCGGTCGGCACCGACGACGTCAGGACGAAGGTCGTGATCGACGCCAAGCATGTCGGCAAGTCTTTCGGTGACCGCACGATCATCCGTGACCTGACCCTGCGCGTCACCCGCGGCGACCGCATCGGCATCGTCGGCGCGAACGGCGCGGGCAAGTCGACCCTGCTCAAGCTCCTGACCGGCGAGATCGATCCCGACAGCGGCACCGTCAGGTTGGCGAAGACGCTCGACGGCATCGTCATCGACCAGCAGCGCTCGCTGATGGCGCCGGAGAAGACCGTCCGCGACGTCCTCGCGCAGGGCGGCGAGTGGATCGACGTGCTGGGCAGCCGCAAGCACGTCCACGGCTACCTCAAGGAGTTCCTGTTCGATCCCCATCTGATCGACGCCAAGGTCGGCACGCTGTCGGGCGGCGAGCGCTCGCGCCTGCTGCTCGCGCGCGAGTTCGCCCGTCCCTCCAACCTGCTCGTCCTCGACGAGCCGACCAACGACCTCGACCTGGAGACGCTCGACCTGCTCCAGGAGGTGATCGGCGATTACGACGGCACCGTCCTGATCGTCAGCCACGACCGCGACTTCCTCGACCGCACCGTCACCGTCACGCTCGGCCTCGACGGCTCGGGCAAGGTCGACGTCGTCGCCGGCGGCTACGAGGATTGGGTGAGGAAGCGCGCGCCGGCGCCGACGTCGGCGGCAAGGAAGGCGCCCGCAACGGCAGTTTCGTCACCTTCGGTGTTCGCGACGTCGCGCAAGCTCACCTACAAGGACCAGCGCGACTACGACCTCCTCCCCTCGCGCATCGAGGCGATCGACGCAGCCATCGTCCGCGACGAAGCCGCGCTGGCCGACCCCGACCTCTACGCCCGCGACCCCGCCGCCTTCAGCCACCTGACCGCCGCAATCGACGCCGCCCGCGCCCAAAAGGAAGCTGCGGAGCTGCGCTGGCTGGCGCTTGCGGAACAGGTCGAGGCGCTGGCGACGGACGGCGCCCGAGCTTGACGAACAGAGCTCGGTGCCGGTGCCGGGCCGGCCGAACCCGATCCCTCTGACTTTACATCGGTCCTTGTCCGCATAGATTGGCCGGACGGGGGGGCAAGGCGATGCTGCGGGTTCATGTTCGGTCAGCATCGATCATCGACACCCAGCGCGGCTATCGCGAGCAGGGAACGTTGCACCACGTCGAGACGGCCCACCTGATCGCGCAATGGCACGCCGCGTTGCGCCACGGCAGCCGCCGCTTTGGCGAACGTCAGGCAGCGGCCCAGGCCAAGGGCGCATCCTATCTGCGCGACGGCTGTGCGACGACGCTTCGGAACGCGTTGTCCGGCCCTGTGCCCAGTCATGGCTGGCCACGCGGACGACTGTTCTGGGCCAACTCGATCCTGCACGGGCTACACCTGGACGGGCGGGTGCCGATGCCCGAGATACCGCCTCGGTGGGGCGGCGCGACCATCCGCGCGCTGGATCCCGATTCCTACTTCGTCGCCTTTCATGACGGGCCGCCGCAGGAACGCACCTTCGGCACGCTCGCCGGGGTGGCGTTCTACTGCCATCCCTTCCGGGCGCCGGAGATCATGTGGATCGGCGATGAGAACGACATCGACGCCGCGTTCGACGATCTGAACGACCAAAGTGGAGATCTCGCAGATTGGGCGATCGTCCATCCCGAATATAATCGCTGGTTGCGGGAACAGGGTTGACATCGGGCGGTTGTTGACGAAATGATCAACAAATTAGAAAGGAACGACATGGTACGGCAGTGCCGGCGTTCCTTTGGGGGCTTGTTTTCGCATGGGTTATGAAACCGTTGCCGCGCCCGTCCGGCCGTCGGCCAGCGTCGCTCTAGCCTCGGATGACGAGGCCCAGGCGGACGCGAATGACCTGCGGCTCGCGGCCAAGCACGTCGCGCGGCAGGAGGTAGCGGATGCCGTCGCCGCGGCCATGGCGGATTACGAGGGCAGCTCGCGCGACTTCCATCGCGACACGGGTATCGACCCGGCCGTCATCTCGCGCCTCGTCAACGGCAAGCTGATGAACGGCTGCACCGTGGCCACGCTGGCGCACATCGCGCTGGCGATGGGCAAGACGCTCAGGATTTCCATTGATTGACGTGGTGCGGGAGGGCGCGAACGGCGTGGCCGACGCGCTGCTCTCGCTCGCCGCGCTGATCGTATCGTGGACGGCCTTGCAGGGGTGGCGCAAGGAGCGCCGCGTCGCGAGCCATACCGGACTCGACGCGGACATCGCCGAGGAAGACGCGAAGACCTATTATGCGCTTGCCGCCGTGCAACGGCCTTCCGTGTTCGGCGCGGTGCTGATCGGCAGCCTGCTCAAGATCGTCGTTTTGCTCTGGATGGCGCTCGAGTTCCTGATCGCTTAGAGCGGGTCTAGCTCAGCGCCTTCCCTGCCCGCCCGGCCAGCTCGACGACATATTGCCACGCCACCCGCCCCGACCGGCTGCCCCGCCGCCGCGCCCATTCCAGCGCGTCGGCCGCCTCGAACCCCAGCCCGTGCGCCTCGGCATAGCCCGCGACGATCGCCAGATACCCGTCCTGGTCGAGCGCGTGGAACCCGAGGCTGAGCCCGAAGCGATCGGCCAGCGCCAGTTGGTCGTCGGCGGCGTCGCGGCCGTTGATCGCGTTCGCCTGGCTCTCCATGTCGCGCGGCTGGAGATGGCGGCGGTTGGCGGTGACGATCAGCCGCGCATTGCCCGGCCGCGGCGCCGCGCCGCCCTCCAGCAGCGAGCGTAGGGCCCGCGCATCGGCGGGCGCGTCGACCCCGACATCGTCGATGAACAGGGCGAACGGTCGCGCCACCGCCGCCAGCGTCGCGAACAGCCCCGGCAGCGACGCCAGCTCGCCCGCGACGACCAGCGCCAGCGCCGGCACCTCGGCCCGCACCGCCGCCACCGCGCTTTTCGCCAGCGCCGACTTGCCGGTTCCCCGCGCGCCCCACAGCAGCACGTCGTGCGCGGCATGGCCCCGCGCCAGCCGCCGCAGATTCCCGACCAGCGCGTCACGTTGCCAGTCCACGCCCAGCAGCCGGTCGAGCGGCAGCGCCGCGAGCACGATCGGGACCAGCCGCCCGTCACGCCAGGCATAGGCCCCGTGCGCCAGCGGGTCGGCGGGGGCCGGCGGCGGCGGCGACAACCGCTCCAGCGCGGCGGCGATACGGTCGAGGGGGTCGGGCATCGCGTCGCTCTAATCGGTCGGCGGCAGAAAATCCTGTCCTACACGCGCCCGGCGCGTCAGGGTGCGGGCATGGCACCGCCGGTCCCTCGCGCTTGCTCCATTCGTCGTACCCCAGCAACGGTTCGACGACGCCTTTTACGTGTTCAGCGCGATCTTTGTGAACTTTCGCGTCAGCGCAGCCGCCGCCGATGTCCGGCGATCGTCGGATCGGCCGGGGCCAGCGCCGCCGCCTTGTCGAGCAACTGCCGCGCGCCGGCCAGATCGCCGTCCGCCGCCAGCGCCACGCCATAGGCATCGCACGCCGCCGCGCTCATCGGCGCCAGCCGGTATGCCGCGGCGCCATAGCGCCGGGCGACCGCCCCCTCCCCCGTGCCCGCATAAGCGAGCGCCAGGTCGGCGAGCAGCCCCGCGTCGCGCCCGCCCACCTGCCGCCGCACGCCCTCCAGCGCGGCGATCGCCTCTTCCCCGTCGCCCGCCGCCACCAGCCAATGGCCGCGCAGCCGCTGCCCGGTCAGGCTCTGCGGGTTCTGCGCGAGGTACAATGCCAGCGCTCCCGACGCGTCCTTCGCCCGCCCCGTGCGGCCGAACGCGTCGATCAGCCGCAACGCCGTCGGCTCGTCGAATTGCAGATCGGCGGCGCGCGCATAGGCGGTTGCGGCCCCCGGCCAGTCGCCCGTCGCCGCCAGCGTGTCGCCGAGCGCAAGCTGCGCCGCCGGCGCGCCCGGCGCGGCGGTGGCAAGCGCCCGCGCCCTGGCCAGCGCCCCCGCGCGGTTGCCCGCCGTCGCCAGCCCGCGGATCACCCCCAGCGCATAGGTCGGATCGGTCGGCGCCGCCGCCGCATCCGCCGCCAGCGATCCGACCGTCTCGTCGCTCGCGAACAGGTCGTCGTCGCCGCGCGGCCCCGCCGCCGCCCGGTCGAGGAACTGCGCCGCGCTCCCACGCTCGCCCAGCGCCTCCCACGCTCGCCCGACCAAGGTCAGGCTATAGGCATCGGCGTCCGCCCGCAGCGCGATCGGCTGGAGCGTCTCGAGCGCCCCGCGCGGGTCGCCCGACCGCAGCAGCGCCCCGCCCAGCAGCCGGCGCGCGGCGACGTTCATCGGCTGGACGGCGAGCAACTGCCGCCATCGCGCCACCGCCTGCTCGTGCCGCCCGGCCTGCTCGTCGAGCGCGCCCAGCAACAGCATCGCACCCGGCGCGCCGTTCAGCGTCCCCCCGGTCGCGGCCAGCAGGCGCTCCGCGAGCTCGCGTTTCCCCGCCCGTGCGGCGATCACCGCCTGCAGGTACAAGGCGGGCTGGCTACCCGGCCGCGCCAGCAGCGCCTTGCGCGTCGCCGCCAGCGCCTCGGCATAACGGCCCGCATCGCCCAGCGTCGCCGCCTGCTCGATCAGCGCGGGGACATGATAGGCATCGCGCGCCAGCGCCGCCGCGAACCAGGGCAACGCCGCGACCGCGCCATAGCGCGCCCGCACCACCTCGCCCTGCAGGGTCAGCGCCGCCGGCTCGCGCGGCGCATGGCGCACCGCCTGTCCCGCCGCCTGCGCCGCGCCGCCCAGCTCGCCCGCCGACAGCCGCAGCCGCCCCAGCGCGGTCCACGCCGCCGCGTCGGCCGGGGCGCGGGCGACCAGATCCGCCAGCACGGCCTGCGCCTGTCCGCCATCGCCCTGCGCCGCCAGCGCCAGCGCGCGGACCCGCGCCGCATAGCCACGGTCGGTCGCCAGATCGGCTTCGGCAAGCGCGCCCTGCGGATCGCCCTGGAGCAATCGGGCATGGGCCAGCCAATGATGCAGCCGCGCCGCGGGCATCCCCGCGTCCTCGGCGCGATCGAGCTCCGCCTCGGCGGGCAGGCCTTCGCCCGTTTGCAGCCACGCCCGCGCCAGCGCGACATGCGCGGCGGCCGATCCCGGCGCGGCGGCCACCGCCCGCGCGCCGTTGCGCCGCGCGGCGCGGTAATTGCCGGCGGCCAGCGTCGTCAGCGTATCGGCGAGCAGCGCCCGGGCATCGGGCGGCGGCGGCCGGCGCGCCAGCACCACGCCCGCCACCAGCGTCCCGCCCAGCACCAGAAAGGCCAGCCACCGCACGTAGCGGCGCCTCGTCGCATCACGCATGGAGGTCGTAATTCCGGATCAGGTCATACAGCGTCGGCCGGCTGACCCCGAGCAGCCGCGACGCGCCCGAGATATTGCCGTCCGACCGCGCCAGCGCCCGCGCGATCGCCTTGCGGTCGGCGGTCTCGCGCACCTGTCTGAGTTCCAGCGGCTCGGTGTCGCCCTTCTCGGCGAGATCGAGGTCCGCCGCCGTAACCCGCTTGCCCTCGGCCATGATGACCGCGCGCTTGACCCGGTTCTCCAGCTCGCGGACGTTGCCCGGCCAGCGCCACGCCTCGCACGCGGCGCGCGCATCGGCGGCGAGGCCCGTCACCTGCGGGTTGAGGGCGGGCGCGTACCGCCCGACGAAATGCCGGGCGAGCAGCGCCGCGTCGCCGGTGCGCTCGGCGAGCGTCGGGATGCGGACGACGATCTCGGCCAGCCGGTAATAGAGATCCTCGCGAAACCGCCCGTCGGCGACCATCGCGTCGACATCCTGATGCGTCGCCGAGACGATGCGGCAGTCCACGGCGATCGGCTTGCGCCCGCCGACCCGCTCGATCACGCGTTCCTGGATGAAGCGGAGCAGCTTGACCTGCAACGCCTGCGGGACGTCGCCGATCTCGTCGAGGAAGAGCGTGCCGCCCTGCGCCTGCTCGATCTTGCCCTCGACCGTTCGCACCGCGCCGGTGAACGCCCCTTTCTCGTGACCGAACAGCTCGCTTTCGAGCAGCGGCTCGGGGATGGCGGCGCAGTTGATCGCGACGAACGGCGCGGCGCGGCGGCGCGAGGCGTCGTGCGTCCCGCGCGCCAGCAGCTCCTTGCCCGTCCCGCTCGCGCCGAGCAGCATGACCGAGACGTCGGCCGGCGCGACGCGCTCCAGCGTCCGCGTCACCGCCGCCATCTCGGGCGAAGCATAGACCAGCCCGCCGAAACCGCCGGGCGACGTCTGCCCCGCCAGCCGCCGGTTCTCCGCCTCCAGCGCATGGACGTGAAAGGCGCGCGCGACGATCAGCCCGAGTTGATCGATGTCGATCGGCTTCGCGTAGAAGTCCCACGCCCCGTCGGCGATCGCTTGCAACGCGCTCTCGCGCGCGCCGTGGCCGGAGGCGACGATGATCTTGGTCTCGGGCCGCGCCGCCAGGATCGCCGCCATCGTCGCGAAACCCTCGGTCACGCCGTCCGGATCGGGCGGCAGCCCCAGGTCGAGCGTCACCACCGCGGGCGCGTGCTCGCGCACCGCGTCGAGCGCCTGCGCGCGGTCGCCCGCGACGACGACCTCATAACCGTCATAGGCCCAGCGCAACTGGCGCTGGAGACCGGGGTCATCCTCGACGACGAGCAGGACGGGCCGGGTCACGCCGCCGCCTCCAGCGCGGGGGCGGCGGGCAGGACGATGCGGAAGCGGGTGCCTTCGCCCTTGCGGCTCTCGACCAGCAGCTCGCCGCCCATCGCGGTGACGAGCTGGCGTGCCTCGTACGCGCCGATGCCGAAGCCCCCCGGCTTGGTCGAGGCGAACGGGCGGAAGAGCTGGTCGCGGATGAAGGCGGTGGTCATGCCGATGCCGCGGTCCCGGACCTCGACGGCGACCTGGCCCGCGATGCCCGTGACGGACAACAGCACGGGGGTGCCGGCCATGCTGGCCTCGACGGCGTTCTGGAGCAGGTGGCCGATCACCTGTTCCAGCCGTTGCGCATGGCCCATCGCCCAGCACGATCCGTCGCCGTCGACCTCGACGGGATGCTGCGCCCGGCGCGCGCCGGCGATGCGCCGGAGTAGCGCGGCGCAATCGATCGGGCGCAACGGCTCGGCGGCGACAGGCTCTGCCTGCGAGAGGCGGGCGATGAGGCTGGTCATGCGGTCGGCGGAATCCTTGAGCGTCGCGACCATGTCGGCGCGGAACTCGGGGTTGTGAGCGTGACGTTCGGCATTGCGCGCGACGAGCTGCTGCTGGCTGACCAGGTTCTTGATGTCGTGGAGGATGAAGGCGAAGCGGCGGTGGAACTCGTCGAACCGTTGCGCCTCCGCCAGCGCGCGTCCGGCGCGATCCTCGGCCAGATAGCTGGCCGCCTGCCGCCCGGCGACCCGCAGCAGGTCGAAATCCTCCCAGTCGAGCGAGCGCGCCACCGGCGGCCGGGCAAGCAGCACCGCGCCGGTCAGCACCTCGCCATGGAACAGCGGCACCAGCGCCCAGGCGTCCGCGCGCGCCATCATCCAGTCGGGCAGCCTGCCGCCCTCGGGCGCGCTGCCGGCGCGAACCGCGTCGAGTTCGACGATGCGGCGGGTGGTGGCGAGATGATCGGCCAGCGCGGCGTCGAACGGCGCGGGCGCAGCCGCCCACCGCCATACCGCCTGCGTCACGTCGGGCGTCAGCAGCAGGCTGGCCGGCGCGTCGAGCAACTCGGCGACCGCCTGCGCCACGCGTTCTTCCAGCGGCGCGCCGCCGCCGCCGAGCCGGTCGGTGAACCGCTGCCACTCGGTGCGGTAATCGTAGCGATGCCGGAACAGATGCTTCGCGAGCTTCACCTTCGCCCAGGCGCCTAGCCAGGAGGTCGAGGCAAGCGTCAGCAGCGCCGCCGTCGAGCCGACCACGACGCCGGCCTGCAGCGCGCGGGCGTGGTCGCCGCCCCATTGCGCGGCGGCGCTGGTCAGGCCCGCCACCAGGCCGCCGTAGAGCACCAGCGCCACCGCGCCGAGCGCGCGCATCGCGGCCGGCCGCGACAGCGCCAGGCTCCAGCTATCGCGCCGCTGCGCCGCCGTCGCGAGGAGCAGCGCGACGCCGGTATTGGCGAAGCCGCGCATCCCCAGCAGCGCTACCGGCGATACCCCGGTCACATAGGCGGCGGCGAATACGATGAGATCGGCGCCCCACATCAGGCCGAGCGCGACCGCGATCAGCCGGACACCGGCCCGCGCCGCGCCATCGGCGGCGCGGTAGAGCTGTTGCACGAGCACCAGCGCGCCGGCGACACCCATCATCCCGAACAGCAGCCGCGCGACCGCCAGCTGCTCCTGCACCCGCGCCGGTCGTGCGACCGATTCGGCGAAGGCGAGGCCCGCGCCGATGATGATGACCGTCGCGACCGCGGCATAGACCGCCGTCAGCGCCCATCCCCCCGCCCGCGCACGGCGCACCAGCAGCAGCATGAAGCCGAGCCACGCCAGGTTGCGTGCCGCCTCGACCAGCCGCGTGCTGAGGTCGCGCGCGTCGATGCCGGCGACCGCCAGCGCCCACAGCCCGGAGAGCAGCAGCGCCGCCGCCAGCACCGCCCGCGCCCGGCCCTCCGGCCGCCGCCACGCCGCCAGCGCCGCCGCCGCGAACGCGAGCGCGGCGAGCGCGTGGCCCCACAGGATGACGGCCGCCGTCACCGCGCGCCCGCCGGCCATAGCACGACGCGCAGCGTCTGGAGCAGGATCAGCAAGTCGAGGAAAGGCGAGTAATTCTTGGCGTAATAGAGGTCGTATTCAAGCTTGTGGCGCGCGTCCTCGATCGAAGCGCCGTATGGATAGTTAATCTGCGCCCAGCCGGTGATGCCGGGCTTCACCATGTGCCGCTCGGCGTAGAAGGGAAGCTGCTGCTCCAGCTCCGACACGAATTGCGGGCGTTCCGGGCGCGGACCGACGAAGCTCATCTCACCCCTCAGCACCGTCCAGGCCTGGGGCAGCTCATCGAGCCTGACCTTGCGGATGAAACGGCCGACGCGGGTCACGCGCGGATCGTTCTCCGCCGCCCATTGCGCCCGTCCGTCGGCCTCGGCGTCGGTGCGCATCGAGCGCAGCTTCAACACGTCGAAGCCCTCGTTGTAGAGGCCGACCCTGCGCTGACGATACAGGACGGGGCCGCGCGACTCGAGCTTGATCGCGATCGCGGTCAGCAGCAGCACGGGCCAGGCGACGAGCAGCAGCGTCAGGCTGACGACGATGTCGAAGGCGCGCTTGGCAAAGGAGGACAGCATCCGCCCCGACGCGAAACCGTCCGAGAAGATCAGCCAGGACGGGTTGACGGTGCCGAGATCGATCCGCCCGGTTTCGCGTTCGAGGAAGGTCGAGAATTCCGACACCTGCACGCCCGTCGTCTTGACGCGCAGCAGGTCCGACAAGGGCAGCGCATTGCGCCGCTCCTCCAGCGCCAGGACCACCTCGCTCGCGCCGAGATCGGTGATGTGCGCGGCGAGGTTGGCGATCGTCTCGCGCGGCGTCGCCTCGACCACGGCGGGCATCGCCTCCATGGCGATGAAATCGGCGGCGATGAAATTGACTCCCGGCTGCTCGGAAAGCTCGCGCAGCCGCGCCGCGCGCGGTCCGGCGCCCAGCACCACGATGCGCCGCTTGAACGTCTCGCCGCCCAGCAACCGGCTGAGCAGCGCCCGCACCCCGACCAGCAAGACGCACGCGAACGCCATCGAATAGAGCAGGTTCGACCGCCAGAAGCTGATCGACGGCACCATGAAATACAGCATCGACAGGAAAATGACCCCCAGCGACACCGCCACCGCGAGCCGCGCGGCGGCGAAACGGAGCGACAGGAAGGAGCCGACCCCATATGCGCCGACTGCGACTAGGGCGACCTGCAGCGCGATGGCGAAGCTGGTGAGCTGAGCCGCCCGCGACCAGATCGAGGGCACCGCCATGCCGATCTGGTGGGCGCGCAGTACCCAGCCCGCCTCCGCCGCCACCAGCAGCAGGACGAGGTCCACCAGCCCGAGCAGCAGCACGGCATGGGGCACGTAATGCTTGAACAGCCGGACCATTCGCCCTCTTCCGACACCTGGCTGTAAAGACAACCGACACCCGTCTAGCGGCCAAGTGGCAAAGGAAGCGTGAAGGCGGCCCCTTAACACCGGGCAAGCGCGCCGCTATCCGCCCGGCATGACCGATCGTCGCATCATTCCCGTCATCCTGTCCGGCGGCTCGGGGACCCGGCTATGGCCGATGTCCCGGCCCGAGCGACCCAAGCAGCTTCTCGCCCTCACCGCCGACGACACGATGCTGCAACTGACCGCGCGCCGCGTCGCAGACCGGACGTTCGCCGCGCCGATCGTGGTCGCCAACGCCCGCCATGCCGACCTGATCGAGGCGCAGCTCCTGGCGGCCGGAGTCGAGCCCGCCGCGCTTATCCTGGAGCCGGTGGCGCGCAACACCGCCCCCGCCATCGCGCTGGCGGCGCTGGCGGCGGGGGGCGGCGAGCAGGCGCTGCTCGTGATGCCGTCCGACCATGTCATCGCCGACGTCCCTGCGTTTCACGACGCCGTCCAGCGCGCACTGCCGCTGGTCGCCGACGGCTGGCTGGTGACCTTCGGCATCAGCCCCGATGCGCCGGAGACGGGCTATGGCTGGATCCAGCGCGGCGAGGCGATCGGCGCCGATGAAGGGGGGGGTGTCTTTCGCGTCCGCCGCTTCGTCGAGAAGCCGCCGCTCGACCGCGCCGAGGCGATGCTGGCGTCGGGCGACCATGACTGGAACGGCGGTATCTTCCTGTTCCGCGCCGACCGCTATCTCGCCGCGCTGGGCCAGCACGACCCGGCCATCCTGATCGCCGCCGAAGCCGCGATGGCGAAGGCGCACCGCGACGGCGCCCGGTTGACGCCCGACGCGGAGGCGTTCGCGGCGGCGCCCGACAAGTCGATCGATTACGCCGTCATGGAAAAGGCCGATCGCGTGGCGGTCGCGCCGGTGGCGATGGGCTGGAGCGATGTCGGGAGCTGGGATGCGCTGCACGCGATCAGCAATCGCGACGCGAGCGGCAACGCGCATGGCACGACCGAGGGCGGCGAGGTGATCGCGATCGACACGCGCGACTGCCTGGTCCGCACCGACGGCGCGCGGGTGGCGCTGGTGGGGGTCGACAATCTGATCGTCGTGGCGGCCGGCAACGACTTCCTGATCCTGCCGCGCGGGCGCAGCCAGGAGGTCAAGAAGCTGATCGAGGCGATGAAGAACAGGCCGGCGGCGGTGCCGGCAGGCGGGGCGGAATGACGCGCACGCCGTCGAGCAGACGCACCTGGTCGGCAACGCTCGCCGGAGCGGGCTCGGCGTCGAGCAGTACATAGAGCCGGGTCGGATCGAGACGGCCGGCGGCGAAAGCGCGGGTGTCGGCGTCGATGCGGGCGCGGGTGGCGAGCGCCTCGCGCGAGGCGTAGAAATAGCGCACGGGGCGGCAGGCGGCGACGGCACGCCAGCTCACTTCCTCCATCAATTGCAGGTCGATGAACGGCCTGGCCGGCTGGAACTCGACCCCGCTTGCGCCCCCCACCAGCGTCGCCCAGCGCGGGTCCGTCGTGCGGGTGAACAGGCGCGAGACATCGGCCCGCTGGCTCGCGCCGCGCACCGCCGCCAGCATCGGCGTCAGGTCGACGACCTGCAACGCCAGCGCGCCGCCCAGCACCAGCGTCGCGCGCGTGCCGCCGGTCGCGGCGACGATCGCCGCGAAGGCCAGCGTGTAGGTCACCGGCCAGAGCAGCCGGCCGCTCGCGCGGACGACGTCGAGCAGATCGATGACCGGCGGCGGCAAGTGGACGACGAACAGCGGCGCGTCATGCCACATCGGCTTCGGCCCGACCGCCAACAGCCCCAGCACCAGGAATGGCGGCAGCAGCCACAACAGGCGGCGCAAGGTCGCGCAACGTTCCGGTTCCAGCCGGCCCGTCGCCGTCCGCGCGATCATCAGCAGCACGAGCGCGAGCAGGCCCGCGCCCAGATATTGTAGTCCTTCGAATCCCCGCCCGTCGGGCCCGCGCGGCGAGGAGGGCAGCAGCGCGGTGTAATCGGGATTGCCCGGGTTCCACCACCCGTCGAGCGCCGCCGGATATTGGCCATAGGTATGCGTCGGCGCATAGGGACCGCCGAGCGCGCCATGTGCCACCATGATCGCGGCCGCGGGCACCAGCGCCGCGAAACCGGCGAGCAGCGCCCGGGCCTTGTCCGGGCCCCGCAGCAGTTGCTCGATCATCGCGCCCGCCCAGAAAGCGAGGACCATGAGCATCAGATAGCTGTGGACCAGCGCCGCGACGCCCAGCACCGCCGCCCACCAGAGCGGGTTGCGGGCGCGACGCGGGTCGACGAAGATCCACAACCCCCACAGCAGCAGCCATTGCGCGCACAGGCTGGCATGGCCGTAACGATTGAGCAGCGCCGGCATCAGCGTCAGCAGCGCCGCGCCGCACCAGGCCGCGAGGACATCGGGTGCGTAACGGCGCACGAGCGCGGCGGCGAGACCGGCCTGCAACAGCGTGCAGGCGAGATACCACGCGCCGATATACTGCCCGCCGACGGGCAGCAGCGGCGCGAACGGCTTGAGCAGTACGCCGAGCAGCGGGATGCTGTCGGTGAAGAGCAAGGTCATGCCCTGCGGCGCGGCGAGCAACGGCTGGTGCAGCCCGGGCCACGGGCCGCCCGCCCGCAGATAGGCGGCCAGCCCCATCGCGCTCTGGCCGCGGTCCTCGCCGGTCAGCAGCCAGCCGACATTGGTCGGCGACAGTACCGCCGGGTGCATCCAGGCGAGGAACGCCAGCACACCCAGCAATGCGATCGACAGGGGGAAGGCGGCGCGGCACATCGGCCGCCCTTCTGCCCCAAGATGGTTAACCGAATCAGATCAGGCCCTCATGACGCATCGCCTTTTGCACCGACTCGCGTCCCATCAGCCGGTCGCGCAGCGCAGCGAGAACCGCCGGCGTCGCGATCTCCTGGCGGCCTGCCCAGAGCAGCATGACGAACAGATAGAAGTCGGCGACGCTCGGCTCGTCGCCGAAGAGATAGTCGCCCTTAAGCTGGCCCGCCAGGAACTCGAACTTCGCGGCGACCGCGTCCTTCGCCTTGCTCTGCTCGTCGTCGGAGCCGCCGCGGAACAGCGGCCCGAAGCTCTTGTGGATCTCGGTCGAGATGTAGCCGAGCATTTCGAGCTGCCGGATGCGACCGAACGAGCCAATCGGCTGGAGCGCCGCCGACTGGTCGGCGATCCAGTCGAGCAGCGCGACATTCTCGGTCACGACATCGCCGCTGTCGAGCTGGAGCGCGGGGACATAGCCCTTCGGGTTGATCGCCGTATAATCGGCACCGTGCTCGGTCCGTTTGGTCTTCAGGTCGACGCGCTCATGCTCGAAGGCGAGCCCCGCCTCGTGGAGCGCGATGTGGTCGGCCAGGCTGCACGCGCCGGGGGCATAATAGAGTTTCATTTAATTCTCCTGCGACCGAGAACGCACCGGTGAGAAGTCAGTCGCGTGCAAAAATTTCGGTATGGGGAATGGTCAGGCCCAGCGACGGCAACGCGACATCGTGCGGTTGCGCGAACAGATCATCGCGCCAGGCGGTGGGCCCGAGCCGCTGGATCAAGCGGGTCAGTTCATTGCTCGGATCAACGAAGACAATCGTGTCGACAGAGGCGAGCTCGCGATATTGCGCGAGCTTTTCCCCTTGGTCTTCCTTCGCAGTCGACGAGGACAAAACTTCGACGATCACGGTCGGATCGCCAAACGCACGTGCTTCCTCGCGTTCAGGAGTAGCGGGATTGCCGCAAAAGACGCTGACGTCGGGATAGCGCATGTCAGTGTCGTTGACCCGCACGCCCATGTCGGAATTATACGCCCGGCACCCTGTACCACGCAGTTTCGTGCCAAGATATATGAGGATATTGCTCGCAACGCGTGAGTGGGCGGGGGTGCCGCCGGTCATCATCCGGATCACGCCGTCGACCAGTTCGAATTTGCGGTCGGTGCCGAAGTCAATCGCCAGAAACTCGTCGACCGTGATCTTTCTGTAGAGGGGATCGTGCCGCATTCGATGAAATTACCATCGTTTGGTCGACAAAAGAAGGGCCAGAGCGTCGTGCTCCAGCCCTTCTTTAGTGGCTGGCAGCGGCAAAGCCGCTGCTGGACGTCAGACCAGATCGGCGTTGCCGACCGGCTGGCCGAGCCGATGCGAGTCCCCGGCCAGCATCACTGGCCGGGGCCGCATTCGGCTCAGAAGTCCATGCCGCCCATGCCGCCCATGCCGCCGCCGCCCATCGCGGGGGCCGGCTTGTCCTCGGCCATCTCGCTCACCGCCGCTTCGGTGGTGATGAGCAGGCCGGCGACCGAGGCCGCGTTCTGGAGCGCGGTGCGCACGACCTTGGTCGGGTCGATCACGCCGGCTTCGACGAGGTTCTCGTACTTCTCCGTCTGGGCGTTGAAGCCCTGGGTCGGATCGTTGCCCTCGAGCAGCTTGCCCGAGACCACCGCGCCGTCATGACCGGCGTTCTGCGCGATCTGGCGGACCAGCGTCGTCAGCGACTTGCGGACGATGTCAATGCCGCGGGTCTGGTCGTCGTTCTGACCGGCCATGCCCTCCAGCGCCTTGGTGGCATACAGCAGTGCGGTGCCGCCGCCGGGGACGATGCCCTCTTCCACGGCCGCGCGGGTCGCGTGGAGCGCGTCGTCGACGCGATCCTTGCGCTCCTTGACCTCGACTTCGGACGCACCGCCGACCTTGATCACCGCGACGCCGCCCGCGAGCTTGGCAAGGCGCTCCTGAAGCTTCTCCTTGTCGTAGTCGCTGGTGGTGTTCTCGATCTGCTGGCGGATCGCCTCGGTGCGCCCCTTGATCGCGTCGGCTTCACCCGCACCATCGATGATGGTGGTGTTGTCCTTGTCGATCGTGACGCGCTTGGCCGAGCCGAGCATCGCGGTGGTGACGCTCTCCAGCTTGATGCCGAGGTCCTCGGAGATCATTTCGCCCTTGGTCAGGATCGCGATGTCCTCGAGCATCGCCTTGCGGCGATCGCCGAAGCCCGGCGCCTTGACGGCCGCGACCTTGAGGCCGCCGCGCAGCTTGTTGACGACGAGCGTGGCGAGCGCCTCGCCCTCGATGTCCTCGGCGATGATCAGCAGCGGACGGCCCGACTGGACGACGGCTTCCAGGATCGGGAGCATCGCCTGCAGGTTCGACAGCTTCTTTTCGTGGATGAGGATGAACGGGTCGGTCAGCTCGACCGTCATCTTCTCCGGGTTGGTGATGAAGTACGGCGACAGATAGCCGCGGTCGAACTGCATCCCCTCGACGACGTCGAGCTCGAAATCGAGACCCTTGGCCTCTTCGACGGTGATGACGCCTTCCTTGCCGACCTTTTCCATCGCCTCGGCGATCTTCTCGCCGACGACGGTGTCGCCGTTCGCCGAGATGA
>CAXTHQ010000010.1:0-71586 GCA_964244185.1 uncultured Sphingomonas sp. | reverse complement strand
ACCTCCAGCCGCTCCTCGCCCAGCCCCATCATCACGCCCGACTTGGTGAAGATCGACGGATCGTGGCGCTTGACCGATTCGAGCAGGCGCAGCGATGCGTAGTAACGCGCGCCGGGGCGGATGGTCGGGTAGAGCCGGGGCACGGTTTCGAGGTTGTGGTTATAGACGTCGGGGCGCGCCTCCACGATCGACTCGACGGCGGCCTGCGCCTTGTTGCGGAAATCGGGGGTCAGGATCTCGATCGTCGTCGACGGCGTGTTCCGGCGCAGCGCCTCGATCACCTTGACGAACTGCGACGCGCCGCCGTCGGGCAGGTCGTCGCGGTCGACCGACGTCACGACGATGTGCTGCAACCCCAGTTCGGCGGCGGCGACCGCGACATGTTCGGGTTCGAGCGGATCGACCGCGCGCGGCATCCCGGTCTTGACGTTGCAGAAGGCGCAGGCGCGGGTGCAGGTGTCGCCCAGGATCATCACCGTCGCGTGCTTCTTGGTCCAGCACTCGCCGATATTGGGGCAGGCCGCCTCCTCGCACACCGTCGCGAGGCCGAGGCGGCGCATCAGCTTGCGCGTCTCGCCGACCCCGACCGAGGTCGGCGCCTTGACGCGGATCCAGTCGGGCTTGCGCGCGCGGGCGGGAGCGGCCAGCGATGTCATCTCGTTCATGGCCGCCAGATAGCGACTGGCCGCCGTCGAAACAACGCGCAGGAGACGCCCGTGACGCTCTTCACCGACCTGATCGAAGGCTATTATCGTTTTCGGGGGAACGAGTGGCTCCAGGAAAAAGAGCGCTGGCAGGAACTGGCGGGCGGTCAATCGCCCAGGATCATGGTGATCGCCTGTTCCGACAGCCGGGTCGATCCCGCCACCATCTTCGGGACGCGGCCGGGCGAGGTGTTCGTGGTCCGCAACGTCGCCAATCTGGTGCCGCCGTTCGAGACCGGCGGCGGCCGGCACGGCGTGTCGGCGGCGCTGGAGTTCGCCGTGACCAAGCTGGGAGTCGAGGAGATCGTAATCCTGGGCCATGGCGCGTGCGGGGGCGTGAATGCCGCCTTGACCCGCAGCCTGGCCGACGCGCCGCCCGGCGAGGGAGGCTTCGTCGCCACCTGGATCTCGCTGCTCGACGAGGCCCGCGACCGGGTCGCCGCCGAGCACGGCACCGGCGAAGCGGGGCAGACGGCGCTCGAGCAGGAGGCCGTCAAGGTGTCGATCGCCAACCTGCTGACCTTCCCGTTCGTGAGCGAACGAGTAGATGCGGGGACGCTCGCCATCCACGGCGCGGTGTTCGCCATCGCCGACGGCAAGCTGCGGGTGATGGACGAAACGGGGAAGTTCGAGGCGGCGTGACGGCCGGAAGTTGAGGCTAAGTTGAGGCTTGAGCGCATCATCGCCCTGCTCGCCCGAGGACCGCCCGGCTCGGAAGTTGAGGCTAAGTTCAGGCGTAATCGCCCTTTCGTCCCCTGCCGGCTTCGCCAGTCCGACACCTCTCCGCCGGCCTGTTCGCAATGGCGCATCGGGGGCGTGTAGGACAGCCTCTTCAGGCGGGGGTGCGTATGCTCCAGACGCCGCGGCGGCGGACGACCAGCGCGTAATAGGCCGTCGAGCCCGCGATCTGGGCGGCGGTCATGATGAGGCCCGGGCGGCCCTCCGCCGGGTCTAGCCAGCTCGTCCAGACCACGTAGCCGAGTGCCGCCAGCGTCACGAGCGGGGCGAGCGGGTATAACGGCATCCGGTAGAGCGCGTGCGCGGTCGCGCCAGAACGACGGCCGGCCAGCGCGGCGAGCGCGATGCCGGCGTAGATCGCGACGAGGCCGGTGCCGCTCAGCACCAGCAGCAGGGTGAGCGGCAGGAAGCAGCACGCGACGCCGATGCCGCCGACGATCAGCGTGCCGATCCAGGGCGAGCCGAAGCGCGGATGGATGGCGGCCAGCCACTGGTCGATCGGCCGCCCCCAGGCGAGGTCGCGGCCCGTCGAATAGAAGAATCGCGCGCAGGCGAGGATGCAGGCGATCACCGCGTTGACGATGGCGATCACGACGCCGACCGCGAGCGCGCCCGCTAATGTGTCCCCGCCTCGCAGCCGTGCGAGCAGGCCGAACGGGTCGTCGGCGGTGACGAGCGCGTGAAGATCGGGCGCGCCGGCGAGCGCGGCAACGGTCGGCGCGATCTCGAACAGCAAGGTCAGCGCTAGCGCGGCGAGGATGGCGCGGGCGATGCGCCGGGGCGCATCGAGCATCTCCTCGCCGAAATAGACCGCCGCGCCATAGCCGTTGAGCGCGAAGATCGCGATCGAGGTGGCGAGCCCGATCGACGCGGCCGAGGCCGGGACGAGCCGGCCGGCCGACGGCATGACGGGGTGCGTCAGGAATGCCGCCAGCGGCCGGGCGATATGCGCGAAGCCGAGCGCGGTCACGGCGATCAGCGCCAGCATTTCGACCGACAGGAAGAGGCCGGTCACCCAGGCGTTCACGCGGATCTGGAGCAGCGCCACCAGCGTCGACGCGGCGACCACGACGATCGCGATCGGCACGGCGGGCAGGCCGGGTACGACGACGCCGAGCACCGCCGCGACGCCGAGACCCGCGACGGGCGGAAACAGCAGATTGTTGAAGACGTTGACGCCGAGCATCACGAAGCCGGCGAGCGGGCCGAGCGTGCGCGCCACCGCGACATACTCGCCGCCCGCCACGGGCCAGGCCGACGACAGCTCGGCATAGACGAAGGCGGTGCCGACGCAGACCAGCCCGGCGAGGATCAGCGCCCAGACCGCGCCGGTGCCGGCGACCTGCACCATGCCGGGGATGATGACGAAGACGGACGACGCCGGGGTCGCGACCGAGAGCGTCAGGAAGAGGACGCCCCAGGTGCCGAGGCTGCGCAGCAGCAGCGTCGGGGCGGCAGGTTGGAGCTGGTCGTCGAACATGCCCCTCCCTCTACCAGCAGGCCGCTGATGCCATGGCGGCGCGATGGCGTCACGGACGCATTTGCCGCGAATGGATCGCCGTGCTTTGATGCGATCCATCGGCGGGGGCGTCGTGGGGGACAATCGATGGAACGGGCGGAATCCTCGCGGTTGTTGCGGGTGCTGGGCGTGGCGTTCGGTATCGCGGCGATCATCGGCGGCACGATCGGCCAGGGCATCCTGCGCGCGCCCGGGCAGGTCGCCGCCGGCGTCTCCGATACGACCGCGATCATGGCGTTGTGGTTGCTGGTCGGGGCTTTCTGCGCGATCGATGCGATGTCGACCGTCGAGCTCGCCGCGTCGATCCGCCGGACGGGCGGCCCCTACACCTTCGCCGAGCGCGCCTTCGGCCCGTTCGTCGGACTCGGCATCGGCCTGACCGACTGGGTGAGCAACGTCGCGGCCATCGCCTATGTCTCGGTCGTGCTGGGCGAATATCTCCATCGCATGGGGATCGCGTCGGGTGTGCCGATCGGCCTGCTGGCGGCGGGGCTGCCGTTGATCCTGGGCGGCATCCAGCTTGCCGGGACCAGGGTGTCGGGCCGGTCACAGGAGCTGGGCAGCGTCGTCAAGACCGCGTTGTTCGTCGCCCTGATCGCGGCATTGCTGCTCAGCCCGCGTGGCGCACCCGTCGCGCATCCGCCCCTGCCGGCCGGTATCGGCCTGCTCGGCGTCATCGCGGCCGTGCGCGCGATCGTCGGCACCTACAACGGCTGGAACGGCGCGGCCTATTTCTGCGAGGAGACGGTCAATCCCGGTCGGACAATCGCGCGGGCGACGTTCGTCGGGCTGGGGCTGGTGACCGGCATCTATGTCCTCACCAATCTCGCCTATTTGCGCATCCTGTCGCCGGCGCGAATGGCCGGCGATACGCTGGTGGCGGCAAGCGCGATGGCCGAGGTGTTCGGCCCCCGCGCAGACCTCTACGTCACCGCCATCTCTACCATCTCGCTCGTCACCATCGCCAACATGGTCATCATGATGTTCACCCGCGTCCTGTTCGCGATCGCGCGCGACCGGCAAATCCCCGTGTTGAGCGAGGTCGCCGACAACGGCACGCCCCGGGCGGCGCTGATCGTTACGGCGGGCGCGGGCGCGATGCTGGCGTCGGTCGGGGCGTTCGACGTGTTGTTGGCGCTCAGCACCGCGCTGTATGCCGCGATGTTGCTGAGCGTGAATCTGGCGGCGCTGACATTGCGGTGGCGGGAGCCGGCGCTGGACCGCCCCTATCGGATGCCGTTCTTCCCGCTCCCGGCGCTGTTCGCGGCCATCATCAACGCCGGGCTGTTGATGGCGTTCGTGCTGGACGATCCCCGGTCGGCCGGTGCGGGCTTTGCGTTGATGCTGATGATGGCCGCCGCCATCCAGGGGGCGATGCGCCTGGCCGGCAACCGCGCGATCGCCTAGCCGCCGGTTTTCACCTCCGCCGTCGAGCGCAGGTTAAGCTCCTTGAGCTGTCGGGCCGAGACGAAACTCGGGGCGCCCATCATCAGGTCCTCGGCTTTTTGCGTCATCGGGAAGGTGATGACCTCACGGATGTTGGGTTCGTCCGCCAGCAGCATGACCATGCGGTCGATGCCCGGCGCCGAGCCGCCGTGCGGGGGGGCGCCGAACTTGAAGGCGTTGATCATGCCCGCGAAGTTCCTGTCGACGTCTTCGGCGGTGTAGCCGGCGATGGCGAACGCCTTGTACATGATCTCGGGGCGGTGGTTCCGGATCGCGCCCGACGACAGCTCGATGCCGTTGCAGACGATGTCGTATTGATAGGCGAGGATGTCGAGCGGATCCTTGGTCTCCAGCGCCTCAAGCTCGCCCTGCGGCATCGAGAAGGGATTGTGGCTGAAGTCGACCTTCTTCGCATCCTCGTCATATTCGAACATCGGGAAATCGACGATCCAGCAGAACTCGAAGCGCTTCGGGTCGATCAGGCCGAGCTGGTCGGCGACGCGGGTGCGGGCGAGGCCGGCGAGCTTCGCCGCCTGCGTGGCGGGGCCGGCGGCGAAGAACAGGCCGTCGTCGGGGCCGAGCCCGAGTGCGTCGGCCATGACGGACATCTTGTCCTCGCCATGGTTCTTGGCGATCGGGCCGCCCCATTCGCCCTGCTTGCGGGTCGCGTAGCCGAGGCCGGCGAAGCCCTCGGCTTGCGCCCAGGCGTTCATGTCGTCGAAGAACTTGCGGCTCCTGTCGGCGGTGTTGGGCGCGGGGATGGCGCGGACGACGTCGCCCGCCTCGACGATCGACGCGAAGCGGCCGAAGCCCGAGCCCCCGAAGTGCTCGCTAACGTCCGATATCAGGATCGGGTTACGCAGGTCGGGCTTGTCGTTGCCGTATTTCAGCATCGATTCGCGATAGGGGATGCGGCGGAAGGGCAGCGCGGACACCTGCCTCCCCTTGCCCTGCCAGTCGGCGAACTCCTCGAACAGCCCGTGCAGGACGGGTTCGATCGCGGCAAAGACGTCGTCCTGGGTGACGAAGCTCATCTCGAAATCGAGCTGGTAGAACTCGCCGGGCGAACGGTCGGCGCGGGCATCCTCGTCGCGGAAACAGGGCGCGATCTGGAAATAGCGGTCGAAGCCCGCGACCATCAGGAGCTGCTTGAACATCTGCGGCGCCTGGGGGAGCGCGTAGAACTTGCCGGGGTGGACGCGGCTGGGGACGAGATAGTCGCGCGCGCCTTCCGGCGAAGAGGCGGTGAGGATCGGGGTCTGGAACTCGGTGAAGTCCTGCTCGATCATGCGGCGGCGGATCGAGGCGATGACGCTGGCGCGCAGCATGATGTTGGCGTGGAGGCGCTCGCGGCGGAGGTCGAGGAAGCGGTAGCGGAGGCGAATGTCCTCCGGGTATTCGGCATCGCCGGCGACCGGAAGCGGCAGCTCCTGGGCGGGGGACTGGACGGTCAGGCTCTGCGCGAACACCTCGATCTCGCCGGTGGCGAGATTGGGGTTCACCGTCGCCTCGGACCGGCGCTTGACGATGCCGTCGATGGTGATGACGCTTTCGGCGCGGACGGCTTCGAGCGCGGCGAGCGCGGGGCTGTCACTGTCGGCGACGATCTGGGTCAGGCCGTAATGGTCGCGCAGGTCGAGGAAGAGCACGCCGCCGTGGTCGCGCTTGCGGTGGACCCAGCCCGACAGGCGGACGGTCTGCCCGACGGCGTCGGCGTCGAGCGCGGCGCAAGTGTGAGTGCGATAGGCGTGCATGGATGGTCTCACATTGCCGTCATGCCCGCGCAGGCGGGCATCCCGCTTCTTCTTCGCGCCGGAGAAGGCAGCGGGATCCCCGCGGTCGCCGGGATGACGGGAGAAGAAGGAACGTCGCGGCCCTCCCCGCCCCCTCCCCTTTTGTCAACCCGCCGCCGCCGCGACACGACCCGAGCGGCGGGCACGAAAAAGGGCGCCGGCCTCGCGGCCGGCGCCCTCCGTCGTGGTTCCGATCGATGATCAGGCGAAGGCGACGGTCGTCTTGCGACGGCGCATCACGCCACCGAGCAGACCGAAGCCCACGATCATCATGCCCCAGGTCGCCGGCTCCGGCACGGCAGTGATGTTGCCGGTGCCGTTGAAGTTGCCGTTCGCGCCGAAGGTGATGTCGTAACGGACAGTCAGCGAGAAAGGACTCGCCGCCGTGATCGTGTTCAGGCCCGTGTTGCTGCCGATCGACGTGTAGTTGAACGACTGCAGCGGCGTGCCGGTGTACAGCGCATTCGTTGAGCTGTACAAGGAGCTGATCGTCGCGGTGGTGCCGGGCGACAGAACATTCGACGTGAACGAGCTCATCAGCGTGCCGCCGTTGATCGACGTCAGGTTGCTGTCCGTGACATAGACGATCAGCGAATTCGCACGCGCGGCGTTCGACTGGATGTTGATCGACTGGGTCAGCAGGTCGAACGGCGACGTGATCGGCGCGCCCGTGCCACCAACATTGAAGAAGTAGTTCTGGGTCGTGCCGACATAGCCGGCGCTGCCCGGCGTGGCGGCATCGGTCGCGAGCTGGGTAATGGTGGTGCCGCCATTCAGCGAATAGGCGATCGTGATGGTCGCATTGGCCGGAGTCGCGGCAGCGATAGCCAACCCGGACGCCAAGGCCATGAGTGCAATACGCTTCATGATAAACCCCCCTAAACAAACACATATGCCGGCAAACACTAAGCCCGGTTTGCCCTCGGGAACCCGCGGAAACGGGCGGTTTTGATCAGCGAATCGTGCCAGAGCCGTCATCACCTCTCCGACCTTGATACGTTAATCGGACGTAAATGTCTCGTCCTCGATCCATTAAAATATCTACATGTCCACGGCATTTAGTGCCGCAATGAGACAATCATCGCCATGACATTCCTGAGTCAGTGGGCGGAGAGACATAAAAAAGGGCGCCGGCCTCGCGGCCGACGCCCCAATTTTGTTGCCGATCGACGATCAGGCGAAAGCGACGGTCGTCTTGCGACGGCGCATCACGCCACCCATCAGGCCGAAGCCCAGGATCATCATGCCCCAGGTCGCCGTCTCCGGCACCGCGGTGAGGTTGCCGGTGCCGTTGAACGTGCCGCCGGGCTGGAACGCGATGTCGTACCGCACGGTCAGCGAGAACGGGCCCGTCGCCGAGAACGTGTTGAGGCCAGTGCTGGTGCCGATCGACGTGAAAGCCGCCGACTTGAGCAGCGTGCCATTCAACGTGTTGGCGGTGTTATAGAACGAGCTGATCGTCGCCGTGGTGCCGCTCGACAGGACGTTCGAGGTGAACGAGCTCATCAGCGTGCCGCCGTTGATCGTGCTGAGGTTGCTGTCCATGACATATACGCTCAGCGTGTTCGCACGCGCTGCGTTCGACTGGATGTTGATCGACTGGGTCAGCAGATCGTACGGGCTGGTGATCGGGGCACCGGTGCCGCCGACGTTGAAGAAATAGTTGCCCACGGTGCCGACGAAACCGGCACTGCCCGGCGTCGCCGCATCGGTGGCCAGCTGATTGATCGTGGTCCCGCCATCAGTCGAATAATAGATCGTGATCGTCGCATTGGCCGGAGCCGCAGCCGCCATCGCGATGCCCGACGCCAACGCCAAGAGTGCAAAACGCTTCATTTTAAAAATCCCCAATTTCAAGTCGCCAAGGTCGGCAACGATAATCCCACTGGTCGTCGGTTGCAGCCCCGGCGAAACATACAGCCGATCGACTGCACGAATCCTCCAAGGCTCCTTGGCGATTGGACTACGTTAATCCGCCGTAAATGTCTTCCCCCCTCCGACGAAAAAAGTCAGGGCTGATTGGTGGAGTTTGTATCAGAACGGGATTCGATCCGCCCCCTCTTTTCGCTCGGCCACATGCCTTTGTCGATGGGCGATTAGCCGCTAAGGCCAGCCGATGCATATCCTGCCGTTGATCACCGACAGTGTCACGCTCGCCAATCTCTGCGCCCGCCTCGCCCAGGCCGATTTCGTGGCGGTGGACACCGAGTTCATGCGCGAATCGACCTATTGGCCCGAGCTGTGCCTCATCCAGGTCGCCGACATGAACGAGGCGGCGGCGATCGATCCGCTGGCGCCCGGCATCGACATGGCGCCGTTGCTCGACCTGCTGGTGAACAACGAAGAGGTGCTCAAGGTCTTCCACGCCGGCGGCCAGGATATCGAGATCATCTACAACCTCAGCGGCAAGACGCCGCATCCGCTGTTCGACACGCAGGTCGCGGCGATGGCGCTGGGGCAAGGCGAGCAGATCGGCTATTCCAACCTGGTCGACAGCTGGCTCGGCATCCAGGTCGACAAGGGCGCGCGCTTCACCGACTGGGGCCGCCGCCCGCTCGACGCGCGGCAGATCGATTATGCGATCGGCGACGTCACCCATCTGTCGGCGATCTTCCCCAAGATGCTGGAGCGGCTGCGCAAGACCGGGCGCGGCGCGTGGCTGGATCAGGAGATGGAGCGGCTCGCCGATCCCGCCAATTACGCCAACGACCCCGACCTCGCGTGGAAGCGCGTGCGCGTGCCGAGCCGCAAGCCGGACGTGCTGGGACGGCTGAAGGCGATCGCCAGGTGGCGCGAGATGGAGGCACGGGGCAAGGATCTGCCGCGCGGCCGCATCGTCAAGGACGAGACGCTGGCCGACCTCGCCAGCCACCCGCCCAAGCGGCAGGCGGACCTGGCCAAGGTTCGCGGCCTGTCGACGACCTGGGCGACGAACGACATCGGCGCCCGGCTGATCGCGGCGATCGCCGGCGCGGAGCCGATGCCGGCCGAGGAACTGCCGCCGCGCGACGACCGCAAGCCGGGGCTGGGCAAGGAGGGCGCGCTGGTCGCCGACCTGCTCAAGCTGCTGCTCAAGATCCGCGCGCGCGACATCGATGTCGCGTCCAAGCTGCTGGCGCGGGCCGAGGAGCTGGAGGCGCTGGCGGCCGGGGTGCGCGACGGGCTGCCGATGCTGCAGGGCTGGCGCTACGACCAGTTCGGGCACGAGGCGCTGGATCTGGTCGAGGGGCGGCTCGGCTTCGCGGTGCAGAACGGCAAGCTGAAGATGACGCGGACCGAAGCCGCCGGATAGGGCTGCCTACCCGGCGTTCCGGCATAATTTACAGGTATCAGGCGAAGATGACGCGCGTCCGGCCGCGCCGACGCATGGTGCCGCCGATCAGCCCGAAGCCCGCGATCATCATCGCCCAGCTCGCCGGCTCGGGCACCGCCGCGCCCGCGACCGCGATATTGCGCAGGCCGTCGGTGCGGCCGAGCAACGTGGCGCTGCCGGTGGTCAGGTTGACGCGGTAGAAGTCGAAGCCGCTCGACAGGAACGCCTGGCCGTCGGGGGTGATGTCGAGGCTGGCGTCGGCATCGACGTCGAAGCCGAGCGCGCCCACCGTCGTCACGGCGCCACCGTTGGGGCTGCCGATCAGCGCCAGCGTGTTGAGCGTGTAATCGATGCCGTACAGCGTCGTCGACGTCGCGCCCGCGACGCTGTTGGTATAGCCGACCGCCGTGATGGTCGGGGTGCCGCCGCCGGCATAGGTATAGGCGGTGTCGGTCGCGGCAATCGCCCCGGTAGCGGGATTGAGCCGGAGGTTCTGCCCCGCATCGCTGACGAGGCGGATGCGATCGACGGTCGGATTGAAGTCGAAGCCGAAATTGCTGCCGGACAGGCCGGCAATCGGCCCGCCCACCGCGGTCGCCGTGCCCGTCCCGGTGTTGATCGTGTAGAGCTGGGAGTTGCCACCGAGCGCGAACAGCTCGCCGGTCGCGGGGCGGAAGTCGATACCGAGGATCGCCGACCCGATCGTGCCCGAAATGACCCTGGTCGAGGTGATCGTGGCGGGGGCGGCCGAGTCGAACGTGACGAGCCGGCCGCTGAGATCGATGCCGAACACCGTCACCGCCCAGGCGGGGCTGGCGGCGGTCAAGGTGAGGACGATGGCGGCTCCGATGAACTTCGTGCGCATTGGTCGATCTCCCGGCACGACGTCCGCGCGCGACAGGATGCCGCGCGTCGGACGCACAAGATGACAATCTTGTCATCTCGGCCTTCGACGATAAGCGGCCGGAACGGGCCTGGTTCCGCGTGGTTAAAAATATGTTCCGGCGCGCCGATGCTGTATCACCGTCGTCTGGTCGGATTGCCTCGATGACGAAGGAGATCGCGAAATGCTGATCGTGCTGGCGTTGCTCGCGCAACAGCCGATGTCGCCCGATGCGCCGGAGTGCCGCGCGGGGCCGGCGGAGACGCTCGTCGGCGAACGCTATCGCCGGCATGTGCCGACGCGCGCCAAGAAGCTGTCGGGCGCGCGGACGGTGCGGGTGATGTGGCCCGGGCAGATGATGACGATGGACTATCGCGTCGACCGGCTGAACCTCCGCGTCGACCACAAGCGGCTGATCACGGCGGTGAGCTGCGGCTAGGCTTCAGTATTTCGCCAGCGCGGCCTTGACCCCGAACGCGGTCGCCAGCGCTTCGTGCCGCTTCTGGACGGTCTCGCCGTAGAGCGTGCGGTCGGCCAGGCGCAGGACGAGCGCGGGGCCGTCGAGCGATAGCGCCGAGCGCTCGAGCGGACCGGCCAGGCCACCCGACAGCCGCTGGCCGAGCCGGATGGCGAGCCCCCACAAGGTCGCCGCGCGCAGCTCGGCCGGGGTGGCGAGTCGGGGCAGCGGATCGGGCGGGGTCCACCCTCCTCCCAGCCCCGCGAACAGCGCCTGGGCGAGCTGCGCGCGGCCGGCGGCGTCGATCGCGACCCAATTGCCGTGGAGCGCGATCTCGACGCCGCGCTCGGCGCGAAACTCGGGGTTCGCGCGCCAGCCGACGTCGGCGAGCAGGCAGGCGGTATGGCGCAGGCGCTCCTGCCCCTCCGGCTCGGCCGCGAACAACGGCGCGATCCAGCGGTGGAGCAGGTCGCCGTGCTCGGGAAAGCGGCCGAGCAGGCGGCCCTCCTCGCGCGCGGCGACGACCAGCGGATCCTGCGCGCGGGTGGCGCGGTCGAGGCCGGCGTGATGAAGCCCCTCGCGCAGGCCGAAGGCGGAAGCGATCGCGCCGGCGCTGCCGAGCTGGCGCATCACCGCGCCGAGCAGCGCCGTCGCAGCCCCCAGCGTCGCGGCGCGGCCCGACGACAGCCCGGGCGTGGCGCGCAGGCGCTGCTTGCCGAGTCGCGGCAAGGTGCGGGCGAGCCGGGTGACGGCGGCGGGCGACAGGCGATAGCCGTGGATGACGGGCAGCGGGTAGCCCGAAAGCTGCATGTCCAACCGCGCCAGCGCGCGCCACGAGCCGCCGACGAGGTAGAAAGGCAGTCCCCTGCCCCGCCCGGTCCAGCCGGCCTGTTTCAACAGCTTGGCGACGTGACGCTCGAAGATCGCGCCGCCCCTGGCGCGCAGCGCGGGGACGCGGAGCACGCCGAGCGGAAAGGACACGCGATCGGTGACGGTGCCGGCGACGACGCGGACCAGTTCCAGGCTGCCGCCGCCGAGGTCGCCGACGATGCCGTCGGCGTCGGGGATCGCGGAGAGCACCCCCTCCCCCGCCGCCGCCGCCTCCTGCTCGCCCGACAGCAGTTCGACGGCGAGGCCGAGTTCGCGCGCGGCGGCGATCAGCTCGCCCCCGTTGGCGGCGTCGCGGACGGCGGCGGTGGCGACGGTGCGCAGGCTCGCCACCTCCATCTCGCGCGCGACGGCGGCGAAGCGGGCGAGCGCGCCGCGCGCGGTGGCGAGCGCGGCGGGGTCGATCGACCCGGTCGAGGCGAGGCTGCGCCCGAGGCCGGCCATGACCTTCTCGTTGAACAAGGTCGCGGGCAGGCGCGGCGGGCCCTGGTAGACGACGAGGCGGATGGAGTTGGAGCCGATGTCGATGATGGCGGTGCGGGGATGGATCGCGGTGGCTGCGGGGGCGGCTGAGCGCGCGAAGGACTTGAGGAGGCTCACCACGGGATCAGCCCTCCCCGGCGCACGCCGGGGTCCAGTCCCATGCGCCGGACTGGGCCCCGGCTGTCGCCGGGGAGGGGCTATCCACAACGCGCACCCTAGCGACCCCGCCTCAGCGACAGCGTCGGCACTTCCTCGCCCTCCAGCGCGGCCCCTCGTCCCGACAGCGACGGATTGGTCATGAAATAACGGTGGAGGTTGAACGGGCGCTCGCCCGGCGACACGCGGGAATAGTCGCCGTCGGGGCCGAGCTCCCAGCTCTGCTCGTTGTCGATCAGGTTGGCGACCATCACCTGGTCGAGGATCTGGTCGTGCACCGTCGGGTTCTCGATCGGCAGCATGTACTCGACGCGGCGGTCGAAGTTGCGCGGCATCCAGTCGGCGGACGAAATGTAGAGCGCCGCGCGGTCGTTGGGCAGGCCGTCGCCGTTGCCGAACGCCCAGATCCGGCTGTGCTCCAGAAAGCGGCCGACCACCGACTTGACGCGGACATGGTCGGACAGGCCGGGCACGCCGGGGCGCAGGCAGCAGATGCCCCGGATGATGAGGTCCACCTCGACCCCCGCCGCGCTCGCCTCGTAGAGCTTCTCGATGATCGCGGGGTCGACCAGCGAGTTCATCTTGGCCCAGATCGCGCCAGGCCGGCCGGCACGCGCGTGGTCGATCTCGGCGTCGATCAGGCCGGTCAGGCGGATGCGCAGATCACGCGGGCTCAGCCCGACCTTGGTCATCGCGGTCGGTTCGACATAGCCGGTGATGTAGTTGAACATCTGCGCCGCATCGCGGCCGATCGCGGCGTCGGCGGTGAAGAAGCTGAGATCGGTATAGATGCGCGCGGTCGCCGGGTGATAATTGCCGGTGCCGAAATGGCAGTAGGTGCGAAAGCCGGCGCCCTCGCGCCGGACCACCATCGCGACCTTGGCGTGGGTCTTCCAGTCGATGAAGCCATAGACGACCTGCACGCCCGCGCGCTCCAATGCCGACGCCCAGGCGAGGTTCTGTTCCTCGTCGAAGCGCGCCTTGAGCTCGACCACGGCGGTGACCGACTTGCCCGCCTCGGCCGCCGCGATCAGCGCGTTGATGACGGCGGGCTGCTTGCCGGCGCGATAGAGCGTCTGCTTGATCGCCACCACGTCGCTGTCGTTGGCGGCCTGTTTCAGGAAGGCGAGGACGACGTCGAAGGTCTCGTAGGGGTGGTGGACGACGATGTCCTTCTCGCTGATCGCCGCGAAACAATCGCCGTCATATTCGCGGATGCGCTCGGGGAAGCGTGGCGTGAAGGGCGGAAACTTGAGGTCGGGCCGGTCCTCGTCGACCAGCGCCTCCAGGTCGCCGATGCCCAGCAGCTGCCCCGATTCGGTGATGATCGCGCTCGCGCCGCCGAGCTCTTCCTTGAGCACCGCAGCGAGCGCATCGGGCGTCCCCGTCTCCAGCTCCAGCCGGATGACGCGCCCCCGGCGGCGGCGCTTGATGGCGTTGGCGAAGTAGCGGACGAGGTCTTCGGCCTCCTCCTCGATCTCGATATCGCTGTCGCGGAGGATGCGGAAGGTGGCGCTGCCACGCACTTCGTAGCCGGGAAAGAGCACCGGGGCGAAGCGTTTGAGCGCGGCCTCGGCGGTGATGAAGCGGGGGGGCTCGCCGGGCAGGCGGATGAAGCGCCGGGTCGCCGCGGGGAGCATGACGAGCTCGCGGATCGGCGCCTTGTCCGAGCGGCGGACGAGGTCGAAGATCACCGACAGCCCCTTGTTGGGGATGAAGGGAAAGGGGTGCGCCGGGTCGAGCGCCTGCGGGGTCAGCGTCGGAAAGATCTGCTCGCGGAAATGGATTTCCAGCCACGCCTCGGTCAACGCGTCGACATCGTCGCGGCGCAGCACCAGCACGCCCTCGGCATCGAGCGCCTCGCGCACGTCCGCCCACACGCGCTGCTGCGACGCCATCAGCGCGTCGGCGGCGTCGATGACGGCGGTGAGCTGCTGCCCGACCGTCAGCCCGTCGGCCGACGGGCGCTCGATGTTCTGCAGTTGCTGACCCTTCAGCCCGGCGACGCGGACCATGAAGAACTCGTCGAGGTTCGAGCCGGAGATCGACAGGAAGCGCAGCCGTTCGAGCAGCGGGTGGGCGGGGTTGCACGCCTCCTCCAGCACGCGGCGGTTGAAGGCGAGCCAGGACAATTCGCGGTTGAAATAGCGCTCGCCGGGGGCGCCCGCGAAGTCGTCGTCGTCGTCGGGCGCCGCGAGGCGGGCGTGATGGGCGGACCGGCTCATGCCGCGTCCGAACGCACGGGCGCGACGATCAGCCCCGCCGCGGCGAGCGTGGTGCGGGCGAGCGGTATCGACAGTCGTTTGCGCGTTTCCAGCACCTCCTGGTCGAGCGTATCGACGACGCGGATGACAGCCAGATGACTCCGCTCCAGCCGTGGGCAGAGCCAGTCGATCAGGTCGGGCCGCGCATCGAGCCCGCGGCGCTGGAACAGGTCGATGAGGAGCGCCCGCACCAGCTCGTCGTCGGGCGGGCCGATCGCCGCGACGACGCCGGCGGCGAGCCGCGACCGGAGGTCGGGCAGCGCCACCGTCCACACCGGCGGCGCGGCGTCGGCGATCAGCAGCAGCGGGCGGCGCGTGGCCTGGGCGTGATTCCAGGCGTGGAAGAGCTGCTCCTCGGGCGCGGCCTCGACATTGTCGATAACGTCGCCACCGCTCTTGGCGGCGAAGATCCGCGCGAGCAGGCTGCGCCCCGATTTGCGCGGGCCGGTGAGCAGCGCGGTCATCACCGGCCACGCCCCCCAATGATCGAGCAGATGCGCGGCGCGGGCATTGGAGGGGGTGACGAGAAAAGCGTCGTCGCGGGGCCGGGCCGGCCAGCCGAGCGGCAGCGCGATCTGGTTCACTGCGTCGTCGTCCCGTCAGGCGGGAGATCGGGCGGCAGCAATTGCGGCACGCGGCGGATGCGCAGCGTCAGGCCGTCGCCGACGACCTGGAAGCCCTTCGCGTCCAGCGCCGCCTTGAGCGCGGCCGGATCGCCGTCGAAGACGACGCGCATCAGCGACACGCCGCCGACCGCGAGGCTGGTGGTGCTGGCCGAGCGCACGCCGGGCAACGTCCGCACCAGCGATTCGGTGTTGGCGACGGCGGTGGCGCTGGGGGAATCATATTGCAGCGTGACGGCGATGCCCTGCGCCGCCGCCGCCGGCGCGGCGGGATCGAGATCGTCGATCAGGTCGCCGACCTCGTCCGTCGCCGCCGCCTGCGGCCTGGGCGGCGGCGCGAGGCCCGGATCGCGGGTGAGCGCGCCGGCCGACAGGGCGCTTTCATAAAGCGCGTCGATGCGCTTCACGCCGGCGTCGAGCAGTTGCGGCAGGCCATCGGCGCTCGGCACCCGCAGCGTGAAGCCGCCGATCAGCTCGTTGTCGGGGCCGTGACGCGCCTGGAACACGCCGATCACCGGGCCGCCGGGCCATTGACGGTAGAGCCGCACGGTCGGCATCAGCACGTCCGACGCGCCGTACTGGTCGAGCAACGCACGCCACTGCCCCCGCCCCCGCCGCCCCGCCTGGCCATAATCGAGCAGCAGCGAATCGGGGCCGGTGCCGGCGGGGCGGACATAGTCGATGGCGCTGTCGCCGGTGCGGAAGCGCGCCCAGGCGGCCTGCCACTCGGTCTGCCGCTCGAACACTCGCGCGACACCGCCCGACACCTCGATCGGCAGGACCAGCATCGGCGCGGACTGGGCGGCATAATCGACGATGCCGAGCAGCGAGGCCGTGCGGGCGCGGTTGAAGAGAACGCCGAGCCGCGCGATGTAGCGCGTCGGCCCGATCTGCTCGTTCTCGACGACGATGCCCGCGACGAGCTGGTCGAGCGCGCCATCGCCGATCGCCGACCCGTCGCCGCCAAGCCGCTTCGAGAGCTGTATCCACGCCTTGCGCTGCGCCAGTCGCCAGCCGCCGTAGCGTGCCTCGTCGGCGGTCCTGGCGACGACATCGACGGCGATGCCGGCCACCTCGTACGCGCCGGTGCTGGCGACGGGCGTGACGCCGCGATCGCCGCCCTCGATCTGCGCCAGCCCGGCGGCGGCGAGCGCCATGGTGGCCAGACCGGCGATGAGGGAACGCACGCGCATTGGTGTGCGCTTTTGGCGAAGGGGGCGTGGAAATGGAAGCGGCAAGCGGCTAGCGGGTTCGGCCATGACCAACGAGCCCTACAGCTACGCCCGCGCCGGCGTCTCGATCGCGGCGGGCAATGCGCTGGTGCGCGCCATCGCGCCGCTGGCGAAAGCGACGCGCCGGGCCGGCGCGGACGCCGAGCTGGGCGGGTTCGGCGGGGTGTTCGACCTGAAGGCGGCGGGGTTCAGCGACCCGCTGCTGGTCGCCGCGAACGACGGCGTCGGCACCAAGCTGAAGCTGGCGATCGAATGGGACCGGCACGAGGGCGTCGGCGTCGACCTGGTCGCCATGTGCGTCAACGATCTGATCGTCCAGGGCGCGGAGCCGCTGTTCTTCCTCGATTATTATGCCTGCGGAAAGCTCGATACCGCCGTCGCGGAGCGGGTCGTCGCGTCGATCGCGGAGGGCTGCAGGCAGGCGGGCTGCGCGCTGATCGGCGGCGAGACCGCCGAGATGCCGGGGATGTATCCAGAGGGCGACTATGACCTGGCCGGCTTC
This sequence comes from uncultured Sphingomonas sp., assembly GCA_964244185.1. Lineage (GTDB taxonomy): Bacteria > Pseudomonadota > Alphaproteobacteria > Sphingomonadales > Sphingomonadaceae > Sphingomonas. Next base: position 54,585 of record CAXTHQ010000010.1, on the reverse strand, counting down.
GCGGTCGGCGCGGTCGAGCGCGAGCGGCTGTTGACGGGTGAAGCCATCGCGCCCGGCGACGTGCTGCTGGGCCTGGCCTCGTCGGGGGTGCATTCCAACGGCTTCTCGCTGGTGCGGCGGCTGGCGGCGGACAAGGGCTGGCGGCTCGACCGGCCCGCGCCGTTCGACCGGGATCGGCTGTTGATCGACACGCTGATGGCGCCGACGCGGATTTACGTGGCCGCGCTGCTGCCGCTGCTGCGCGACGGCCGGATCAAGGGACTGGCGCACATCACCGGCGGCGGACTGCTGGAGAATGTCCCCCGCGTGCTGCCGGCGGGCTGCCATGCGCTCATCGACGCGGATGCCTGGGAACAGCCGAGGCTGATGGCGTGGCTGCAGGCGCAGGGCGCGATCGAGCCGGAGGAGATGGCGCGGACCTTCAATGGCGGTGTCGGAATGGTGGTGGTCGTCGCGGCGGACGAGGCCGATGCGGTGACGGCGGTGCTGGCCGCGTCGGGCGAGACGGTGTTCACCATCGGGCACGTCGAAGCAGGCGAGCGCGGGTGCAGGGTGCGGGGGTCCGCGGAGACCTGGGCGGCGCGGACGGCCTGGAGCGCGGTCCACCATGGCTAGCGTCGATCCGGCGCGGAGGGTGGGCATACTGATCTCCGGACGAGGGTCCAACATGATGGCGCTGGTGGAACGGGCGCGTGGTTATGAGGTGGTGCTGGTCGCTTCGGACCAGCCGGACGCGCCGGGGCTGGCGTGGGCCAGGGAGCACGGGCTGCCGACCTTCGCGCTGTCGCCGAAGGGTGTCGGCAAGCCCGCGTACGAAGTCGCGCTGGACGGCGCGCTGCGGGCGGCGGGGGTCGAGGCGATCGCGCTCGCCGGCTATATGCGGCTGCTGTCGCCGGATTTCGTGGAGCGCTGGGCGGGGCGGATCCTGAACATCCACCCATCCCTCCTCCCCGCTTATAAGGGTCTCGACACGCACGCCCGCGCGCTGGCGGCGGGCGAGACGGTGGCGGGGTGCTCGGTGCATCTGGTGACCGCGGAGCTCGACGCCGGCGAGGTGCTCGGCCGGACGGAGGTGCCGGTGCTGCCGGGCGACACCGCCGACACGCTCGCCGCGCGTGTGCTGATGGCGGAACATGCGCTATACCCCCGCATCATGACAAAGTTCATAACCCCCGATTATCCCGCCGCCCTGGAGCGGCTGCGCGCCATTGCGCTGGCATTGCCCGAGGCCATCGAGAAGGAGTCGCACGGCGCGCCGGGCTTCCATATCGCGAAGGGCAAGTTCTTTGCGTATATCTGGCACGATCATCACGACGACGGCGAGACGGCGGTGATGGTCAAGACGGCCGGCCGGGAAGAGCAAGCGATGCTCGTCGAGCAGGATCCCGACTTCTATTACGTCCCGCCCTATCTCGGGCCGGCCGGCTGGGTGGCGATGCGGGTCGGCGGCCCGGACACCGACTGGGACCGGGTCGGCGACCGGGTGGCGCAGAGCTGGGAACTGGTCTCGCCGCGCCGACTGCTGGAGGCGGGTGGACGATGAGCGGGACGGGTAGCGAGACGGCCGAGCAGAAGGCGACGCGGCGACGCTGGATCAACCTGGCCGAGCTGGTCGCGGTCGCTGGCGTGATCATCGCGGCGCTGGGCCTTTACGTGAGCTGGTCGGACCGGCGCGAGAGCGCGGCGGACAAGGCGGCGACCGTGGCGGCCGACGCGCGGGAGAAAGGTCGGCTGGACCTGACCGCGACGGCGGACGGCAAGGAGGTGCTGCGCCTGGCCGATGCCAAGCACGATCTGACCGATGTGACGATCGCCTTTCCGACCGCGCTGGGAGTGTCGGCCCAGCGGCCGACCGGGGATCCCGTGATCGAGGCGAAGCCGTTTGCCGAGAAGCTGCTCAAGCTGACCGATGGCGGGGCGGACGATCGCTCGGGGCGGCTGCCGGTGCTGGTGACCGCGAGCTATGTCGATGGCGATGCGACGCGGACGGCGCGGGACCTGTACGACGTGGTGTGGCGGACACAGGGCCGCTTGCTGCGGGGGCGGGCGCTGGAGTTGACGGGCTTGCGGTTGCGGCAACGCGGCGGAAACCAGGCGGCGCTGGATGCGGCGTGGGGGCGGGAGAAGCCCTGACCGTCGTCCGGCGCGGAAGCTGTGTCGATGACAGGTCGCTAGATCGCGCGCGCGTAGATCGGGTCGGTGAAGCGCTGCGTGCCCACGGCAAACTCGCGTTCTCCGATCACCGCGAAGCCGTTACGCTCGTAGAAGCGTCGGGCGCGCCGGTTGTCGGGGTGGACGCCCAGCAACATCCGGCTGTGTCCGCGTCGCGTCGCTTCGGCGAGCGCGGCGTCCATCAGCGCCGGGCCGAGGCCGGTGCCGTGGACCCCGGCCAGCGTGTAGATGCGGCGTAGTTCGATATCGGCGGGGCCGGGGTCGACGGGGAAATCAGGCGTCGTGAGCACGGCATAGCCGACCGGCGCATCGGTGCCCTGCGCGCCCGCGTAGAACACCGCCGAGCCGGCGTCGGCGATCCACGCGGCGAAGACCTCGGCGCTGCTCTTGCCGGTAGCGTGCGCCACCATATCGGGACCGGGGATGATGGCGTGAAAGGTTTCGAGCAGCGTCGCCCCGGCGATCAGCGCGAGCGCCGGCGCGTCGGCGGTACGCGCCGGGCGGATGGTCCAGCCGGTGCTCAGCCGACGACCTCGTCGGGCGTGAAGAAATAAGCGATCTCGATCGCGGCGTTTTCGTCCGAATCCGAGCCGTGGACGCTGTTCGCCTCGATCGACTCCGCCAGTTCCTTGCGGATCGTGCCCGGCGCGGCGTTCTCCGGGTTGGTCGCGCCCATGATGTCGCGGTTGCGCTGGACGGCGTTGTCGCCTTCCAGCACCTGCACGACGACGGGGTCGGAGATCATGAAACTGACGAGGTCGCCGAAGAACGGCCGCTCCTTGTGGACGGCGTAGAAGCCTTCGGCCTGGTCCCGGGCCATCCGGATGCGCTTCGAGGCGACGATGCGCAGGCCGGCCTCTTCCAGCATCTTCGTGACCGCGCCGGTCAGGTTGCGGCGGGTGGCGTCGGGCTTGATGATCGAAAAGGTACGGTTCGCGGCCATGGCGGTCACGCGGCTCCTGATTACATGAGGTGAATGGCGGCGGCCCTAGTCGGGCGCTTGCGGCAATGCAACCTAGCCAGCCTGCTCCCAGCGGCCGGCGTCGTTCTCTTTCCAGTAGCGGCGCTCGACGCCGTCGCGGTCGGCCAGCGTCTTCCAGGCGGCGCGGGCGGGAGCGAGGCGGGCATCGTCGAAGAACAGGAAGGCGCGGTCGAAATCGAGCGCCTCGTCGCGCCATTCGCCGTCGGCGAGCGCGATGTGGCGCGCGCGGTTGGCGGCGTTGACGTCGGGGGCGAGCAGGATGGGCTGGGTCTCGTCCTTGCCCGCGCCGAGGCAGGCATGGGGCAGGAAGCTGTCGGGGCTCCAGGTCCAGAGCAGGCGGTCGAGGCCGGCGCGCTGGGCGTCGTCGGCGGCGACGATCAGGAGGCGGCCGCTGTCGGCCAGCACCTTTTCGCAGATGCTGGGCAGCACGCGTTCGAGCGGGCGAGCGGTGAGGTGGTAGAAGTCGACTTTCATCGTTTCGTCATGCCGGCCTTGAGCCGGCATCCAATCGAGAACCGAGCGGGGCGGATCACGTCTGGCTCATCGATCGATACCAGGTTGGACCCCGGCGCAAGGCCGGGGCGACGGAGGTTGCTATTCGAAATTGTCGCGGACGAACCGGTCGAGCAGGCGCACGCCATAGCCGGTCGCGCCCTTGTCGTGATGCGGCCCCGGCTTGTCGCTCCACACCATCCCGGCGATGTCGAGATGCGCCCATTTCGTGCCGTCCTCGACGAAGCGCTGGATGAATTGCGCCGCGGTGATCGACCCCGCGCCGCGCGGGCCGATGTTCTTCATGTCGGCGATCGGGCTGTCGATCAGCTTGTCGTAGATCGCCGACAGCGGAAAGCGCCACAGCTTGTCGTCGCTGGCGACGCCGGCGGCCAGGAGCTGGTCACCCATCGCGTCGTCGTTGGCGAACAGGCCGCCATATTCGTTGCCAAGGCTGACGATCATTGCGCCGGTCAGCGTCGCGAGATCGACGATCGCCTTGACGCTGTGCGTCCGCTGCACCCAGGTGATCGCGTCGCACAGCACCAGCCGCCCCTCGGCGTCGGTGTTGAGCACTTCGACCGTCTGGCCGGACATGGTCGTGACGACGTCGCCGGGGCGCATTGCGGCGCCATCGGGCATGTTCTCGACCAGCCCCATGACGCCGATGACGTTGGCTCTGGCCTTGCGCAGCGCCAGCGCCTTCATCGCGCCGGCGACCGCGCCCGCGCCGCCCATGTCCCACTTCATGTCCTCCATGCCGGCGGCAGGCTTGATCGAGATGCCGCCGGTGTCGAAGGTGACGCCCTTGCCGACGAGCGCTAGCGCGGGCGCGCCCTCCCCCGCCCCGTTCCAGCGTAGCGCGAGGAGGCGCGCGGGGCGGGCGGACCCCTCCGACACGCCGAGCAGTGCGCCCATGCCGAGCGCGCGCATCGCCGGTTCGTCGAGAACGGTGACGTCGAGACCGAGGCCCTCGATCGACTTCTCGACCTGCTCGACGAAGGTTTCGGGGTAGAGGATGTTGGGCGGCTCGGACACGAGCTGGCGGGTCAGCGCCATGCCGTCGGTCACCGCGGACTGCTCGACCCAGGCCGCTTCCGTGCCGTCGGGGGTGCCGGCGATCGTGATCGTGCCGAGCGTCGGCTTCGACTTTTCCGGAAGCCGGGTGCGGTAGATGTCGTGCCGCCAGGCGCGCTGGACGGCGGCGGCGGCGAAGCGGGCGACCGCCTCGGGCGTGGGGGACAGGCCGGTCAGATCGACCGTCGCCTCTGTGGCGCTGGTGAGCAGGCGAGCGGTGAGCGCGCCGCCGGCTTTCGCCCAGTCGGCCTCGTCGCCGCCGCCGATGCCGAGCAGGATGACGCGGCGCACCGGCTCGCCGGGCGCGAACAGCTCGACGATCGCGCCCGCCTCGCCCTCGAACCGCTGCGCCGCCGCCGCCGCCAGCGCCAGCGGTCGGGCGTCGGTGATCGTGCCCCACGTCGTGCGCGCCAGCCCGTCCTTCTCGATCGGCAGGACGAGGACGGCTGCGTCGGCGGCGGCGGGCGCGAAGGTGATCTGCATCGGACGGTGACTTTCAGGGGTGATCTTGACGACCATCCTCTAGTCCCGGGGCGGACCGAGGCAAGCGCGCGATTGCGGACGCGCCGGGGCTGCGATAGGCGCTCACCCTGCTCGCCGAAGGGATTGCCGTTCACCGTGTCGCGTTCCAGCCTGTTGGCGAGTGGCCTCATTCTGATCGCGGCGCCGGCGGCCGCGCAGGATCTGCAACAGCATCCGACGGTCGATGTGCCGCCCCCCGTCACCGATGCGCCCGCGCCGGCCGCCGCCAAGCAGGTCCAGTTCTCCGCCAACGCGCTCGACTATGACAGCAACGCCGAGATCGTCACCGCGACCGGCGAGGTGCGGATGACACGCGACGGCAATCGCCTGCGCGCCGACAAGGTCGTGTGGAACCGCAACACGGGCAAGGTGGTGGCGACCGGCAGCATCGCCGTCGTCAACCCGCAGGGCGACGTCGCCTATGGCGATTCGATCGAGCTGACCGACAGCCTGAAGGACGGCGTCGTCGACAACATGCTCGTCGTGCTCGACCGCGGCGGGCGGTTTGCCGCCGCGCGGGGGCGGCGCGAGGAGGACGGCACGCTCGATCTCGACAAGGCCGCGTACACGCCCTGCGCGGTCCTCAACCCGGCCGGGTGCCCCAAGGCGCCGAGCTGGAAGATCACGGCGGTGCGCGTCACCTACCGCCCCGAGCGCGACCGCATCTATTTCGTCAGCGGACGCTTCCATCTGTTCGGGCTGCCGACGGTGCCGCTGCCCAATTTCAGCGTGCCGGTCGGCGGCCAGAGCGACAGCGGGCTGCTGAGCCCCGACCTGCGCTACAACGGCACCAACGGGCTGGAGCTGATCGCGCCTTATTATCTCGCGCTGGCGCCCAATCGCGGGCTGACGCTGACGCCGCACCTCTATTCCAAGGTGCTGCCGATGATGGAGGCGCAATATGACGCGCTGGGGCAGCAGGGCGCGTTCCGGATATTGGGCTATGCGACGGTCAGCCGGCGGAGCGACGACCTGACCATCGCGACGACGACAACGACCGAGCAGGCGTTCAGGGGCTATATCGACGCGGTCGCGCGCTATCAGTGGACGCCGGAATGGACCGTCAGCGGGTCGCTGCGGCGGACCACCGACCGCACCTTCCTGCGCCGCTACGAAATCTCGCGCGACGACCGGCTGCGTTCGACCGCGAAGATCGAGCATATCGACCCGGACAGCTATTTCGCGATCACCGGCTGGGCGGTGCAGACGTTGCGCGTCAACGACAGCCAGGGCCTGCAGCCGGTCTCGCTGCCCGAGATCGACTATCGCCGCCGCTTCACCGAAGGCGTGCTCGGCGGCCGGGTGGAGCTGCAAGCCAACAGCCTGGCGCTGACCCGCACCGCCGGCCAGGACACGCAGCGCGCCTTCGCCAGCCTGCGCTGGGATCTGCGGCGGCTGACGACGATGGGGCAGGAGGTGACCTTCACCGCCTTCGCACGCGGCGACGCGTACAATACGCACGATACGCTCAGCACGGCGGTGGCGAGCTATCGCGGGCTGGAGGGCTTCCATACCCGCGCCATCGGGGCACTCGCGGTCGATGTGCGCTGGCCGCTGGTCGGGACGTTCGGCGCGGGCACGCAGCGGGTAACGCCGCGGCTGCAGATCGTCGCCTCGCCGCGCATCGCCAATCTGTCGCTGCCCAACGAGGACAGCCGCGCGATCGACCTCGACGATTCCAACCTGTTCGCGCTCAATCGCTTCCCCGGCTACGACCGCTGGGAGGATTCGTCGCGCGTGACCTATGGCGCGGAATGGGCGATCGACCTGCCCGGCGCGCGGCTGAACGCGGTGATAGGGCAAAGCTATCGCCTGTCGGCGCGTCCCACCATCCTGCCCGACGGCACGGGATTGTCGGATCGCCTGTCGGACATCACCGGGCGCACGGAGCTGCGGCTGCGCGATCTGGTGTCGATCACGCATCGCTATCGGCTCGACAAGGACACGTTCGCGTTTCGCCGCAACGAGATCGACGCCAGCGTGGGGTCGAGCAGCACCTATGCGCTGATCGGCTATCTCCGGCTCGACCGCAACATCTTCCCGGCGATCGAGGATTTGCAGGACCGCGAGGAGTTGCGCGTGGCCGGCCGCGTCCAGTTCAAGCGCTTCTGGTCGGTGTTCGGGTCAACGGTGATCGACCTGACCAATCGTCGCGAGGATCCCTTTTCGCTGTCCGACGGCTTCGACCCCGTCCGCCACCGCGTCGGCCTGCAATATCAGGACGATTGCCTGCGTGCCGCCGTCACGTGGCGGCGCGAGTATCAGGACACCGGGGACGCGCGGCGCGGCAACAGCTATCTGTTGACGCTGGCCTTCACGAACCTCGGCCGCTAAGCGCCCATTCAGCATGATCGGGGCAGATGCGCCGGCCGGCAGGGCGCCGGGCGCGCGGGAGTGAGTGACGCAGATGACGAGTTTCGCGAACCGGGCCGGCCGGGTGCTGAGCCTGGCGGCGCTGGCGATGGCGACGGTTTCCCTGGCCCAGACCCCCGGGCAGACGGTGCCGGACCAGGGCGTGCCTGACGCGCCGCTCGACATTCCGGCGAACCTGCAGATCTTCGGCAAGCTTGACCCCAATGTCCGCAAGCCGACCGCGATCGTCAACGATTCGGTTATCACCGGCACCGACGTCGATCAGCGGCTGGCGCTGATCGCGCTCTACAACAACGTGCCGGTCAGCAAGATCGCGCCGGAGGAGAAGGATCGGCTGCGCCTCCAGATCCTCCGCCAGCTCATCGACGAGACGCTGCAGATTCAGGAGGCGAAGACCGCCGAGATCACGATCACATCGTCCGAGATCAGTCAGGCGTTCGCGCGGACGGCGCAGTCCAGTTTCAAGAGCACGCCCGAGAAGCTGCCTGATTTTCTGCGCTCGATCGGCTCGTCGGAGCGGACGCTGAAGCGCGAGATCGAGGCGGAGCTCGCCTGGCAGCGTTACCTGCGCCGGCGCGTCGAGCCGCTGGTCAATGTCGGCGATCAGGAGGTCGACGGCATCCTCAAGCGGCTGAAGGCGTCGCAGGGGACGCAGGAGTTCAACGTTCGCGAAATCTTCCTGAAAGCCGATGCCTCGAACGAACAGCAGGTGTTCGCCAATGCGCGTACGCTGCTGGCGGAGATCCAGAAGGGCCAGCAGCCGTTCGAATCCTATGCCCGGCAATATACCGAGACGTCGCTGAAGGGTAACGGCGGCGACCTGGGGTGGGTGCGCGCGGCGACGCTGCCGCCCGAGCTCGCGCAGGTGGCGCAGGAAATGCAGATCGGGCAGGTCGCCGGGCCGATCGAGAACTCGGGCGGCTTCTCGATCCTATTCCTGACCGACAAGCGCCAGGTGCTGACCGCCGATCCGCGCAACGCGCGGTTGAGCCTGAAGCAGCTTACCCTCAAGTTCCCGCCCGGTATCACCCAGGCCGACGCCACCGCGCGCACCGGCGTGTTCGCCGACGGGCTGAAGGCGATCAAGGGGTGCGGCACGGTCGAGGCGGTGGGCAAGACCCTCGGCGCCGAGGTGGTCGACAATGATTCGGTGCAGGTCCGCCAGCTCCCGGCGCAGTTGCAGGACATCATGCTGAAGCTGCAGATCGGCGAGGCGACGCCTCCGTTCGGCAATCCGACCGAGGGCGTCCGGTCGCTGGTGCTGTGCGGGCGTGACGATACCCAATCGACGCAATTGCCGAGCGCCGATCAGGTCCAGAACCAGCTGGAGCAGACGCGGGTCAACTTGCGCGCGCAGCAGAAGCTGCGCGATCTGCGGCGCGACGCGGTGATCGAGTATCGCTGAGCCGGGCATGATTCCGCTCGCCGTCTCGATGGGCGATCCCGCCGGCATCGGGCCGGAGGTGGTCGCGAAGGCGTGGGAGCGGCGACGTGCGCAGCGACTGCCCCCCTTCGTCATGATCGGCGACGAGCGCGCGGTCAGGCAGGTGTGGCCGGGGCCGGTCGAACGGGTCGGCAGCCCGGAGGAGGCGGTGGCGGCGTTCGATCGCGCGCTGCCCGTGCTGTCGGTCGAGGATGGGGGCACGATCACCCCCGGCGTGCCCGACCCAGAGGGCGCGCGCGGCGCATTGCAATCGCTGGAGGTCGCGGTCGGGCTGGTGCGGTCGGGCGCGGCGCGCGCGCTGGTGACGGCGCCGGTGTCCAAGGCGCAGCTCTACCAGGCCGGCTTCACGCATCCCGGACAGACCGAGTTCGTCGCCGAGCGCTGTGGCGTCATGGCGCGCAATGCGGTGATGATGCTGGCGGGGCCGGGGCTGCGGGTGGTGCCGCTGACAGTGCATGTGCCGCTGTCGGCGGTGCCCGGGCTGCTGACGATCGAGCTGATCGTCGCCAAGGCGCGGGTGACGGCGCGCGGGCTGCAGCGCAACTTCGGGGTGACCGTGCCCCGCCTCGCCTTTGCGGGGCTCAACCCGCACGCCGGCGAAGGCGGTGCGCTGGGGCGGGAAGAAATCGAGGTGATGGCGCCGGCGATCGCGCAGCTGCGGGCGGAGGGCATCGACGCGCGGGGGCCGTTCGCGGCGGACACGCTGTTCCAGGCGCGGGCACGCGACGGCTATGACGCGGTGCTGTGCCCCTATCACGATCAGGCGCTGATCCCGCTGAAGACGCTGTATTTCGACGACGGGGTGAACATCACGCTGGGGCTGCCGATCGTGCGGACCTCGCCCGATCATGGCACCGCATTCGACATCGCCGGGCAGGACAAGGCTGAACCGGGCGCGACGATCGCGGCGATCCGCATGGCGGGCGAAGCGGCCGAGCGCCGCGCCGTCGCCGGCTGCGGGTGAGCGCCCCCGCCCTGCCGCCGCTGCGGGAGGTCATCGCGCGGCACGGGCTGACGGCGTCGAAGGCGCTGGGGCAGAACTTCCTGTTCGACGGACAGCTCCTCGCCCGCATTGCCGCCGTGCCGGGTGACCTGGATGGACGCGAGGTGCTGGAGGTCGGGCCGGGACCGGGCGGGCTGACGCGGGCGTTGCTGGCGGCGGGGGCGCGGGTGACGGCGGTCGAGCGCGACCGGCGGTGCCTGCCGGCGCTCGACGAACTGGCGGCGGCCTATCCGGGGCGGTTGCGGGTGATCGAGGGGGATGCGCTGGCGGTCGAATTGCCGGGGCTGTTCGAGAGCCGGCCGCCTATCGTCTCGAACCTGCCGTATAACGTCGGGACGGCGCTGCTGGTCGGCTGGCTGACGGCGGCCTGGCCGCCGTGGTGGGCGTCGGCGACCCTGATGTTCCAGAAGGAGGTCGCCGAGCGCATCGTCGCGCCGGCCGGCGGCGAGGCCTACGGCCGGCTGGCGGTGCTGGCGCAATGGCGGTCGAGCGCGCGGATCGCGATGCCGGTGCATCGCTCCGCCTTCACGCCGCCGCCCAAGGTGATGTCGGCGGTAGTGCACATCGTCCCCCGAGAGGCGCCGGCGGGGGTCGATGTGGGGGTGCTGGAGCGGCTGACGGCGGCGGGGTTCGGGCAGCGGCGCAAGATGCTGCGGCAGAGTCTGAAGGGGGTGCCGGGGGCGCTGGCGGCGGTCGAGGCGCTGGGGCTGGACCCGACGCGGCGGGCGGAGACGGTCGGCGTTTCCGAATGGACGGCGCTGGCCGCCCGGCTCACTCCGGCTTCGGCTTGACCGTATCGGCCGCCGCCGTGGTCACCGGCGGCCCCTTGGCGATGACGGCGGCGAGCTGGGTCGCGGCGGGGCAGGCGGATTTGCAGAGCGTGCGGATGCGCGCGAGGTTTTCCTGCGCGCGGGCGACCGCGCCCTTGGCGACGAGCGCCTCGCCCTGGCCCTTCAGCGCCGCGACATCGTTGGGCTCGAGCGCGAGCGCCTCGCGGTAGAGGCGGATCGCCTTGCCGGGCAGCCCGCGCGTCTCCGCGACCTCGGCCAGCGCGACGAAGGCCTCGCGGTTGCGCGGCTCGACCGCGACGGCGGTCTCCAGCGCGTCGGTCGCGCCGTCGAGGTTGCCCGCCGCCCGCGCCGCCTTGCCCTCGGCGAGCAGCGCCATCGAACGCGCGTCGAGCGGGGCGGCCGGCGACTGCCCCTGGAGCGACGCGGACAGCGACACCAGCGCCAGGGCGGACGCAATGGCGAAAGGCAGAGCGCGCATCATCAACTCCAGGCGGGGCACAATGCGAAGCGGATTAGCATGGGGCCACGAGGCGCGCGACAAAAAAGCCGTCGGTGGCGTCGTGGGCGGGGGTGAGGCGGAGCCCCGGGCCGCGCGGCCGGCCGGCGGGGAGGTCGAGCGGCACCGGCGTCCAGCCGGCGTGGCGCTGCGCGAAGGCCGCGGCTTGGTCCGCGCCCTCCTCGTCGAGCAGCGAGCAGACGATATAGACGAGCGCGCCGCCGGGGCGGACGAGCACGGCGGCGATGTCGAGCAGGCGCGCTTGGGTAGCGACGAGGCGGGCGACGCGGTCGGGCGTGAGCCGCCAGCGCGCCTCCGGGTTGCGCCGCCAGGTGCCGGTGCCCGAGCAGGGCGCGTCGATCAGGACGGCGTCCGCCCTGCCCTGCCAGTCAGCAAGCGCTTCCACCTCGCCGCCAGGATCGAGCAGGCGGGTCTTGGCGATCGTGACGCCTGCCTGCGCGGCGCGCGGCGCGAGGCGCGACAGGCGACCGCGATCGGTGTCGCAGGCGAGGATATGCCCCTCGTTGCGCATCGCGGCGGCGAGCGTCAGCGTCTTGCCCCCTGCCCCGGCGCACAGGTCGATCACCTGCTGGCCGGGCTCGGCGCGGGCGGCGAGCGTGACGATCTGGCTGCCCGCGTCCTGCACCTCTACGCGGCCGGCGAGCGGCGTGATGTCATGGCCAGCGGGCAGGCGCAGCGCGTCCGGGAGGCCGCGGATCGCCTCGCCCGCCAGATCGAGGCTGTCCGTGAGCAGCGTATTGATCCGGACGTCGAGCGGCGCGCGGTCGGCGAGTGCGGCCATCTCCCCGCCATCGACATCCGATGCGCGCAGCCGCTTGAGCAGCCAGCCGGGCGCGAACCCCGGCGTCGCGGCGGGTTCGGCGTCGTCCAATGACTCGGGGCCATGGGCCGAACCGTCGAACGTTGCTGCCAGGTCGGCATCGGCCCGCGCCAGGGCCACCATGGCGGCACGACCGCCGGCGGGGCGATCGCCGAGCGCGCGGATCGCGGCATAGACGAGTTCGCGGACGGCGCGGCGATCCTTCGACCCGGCATAGCGGCGCGTGCCGAAATAGCGCTGGATGAGCGTGTCGGCGGCGGGGCCGTTGTCGCGGGCGGCGACGACGATCGCGTCGAGCAGCTCGATCGCGGCCTGAGTGCGGGCGCCGGGGGTCATCGGAAGTTGTCGAAGTTGGCGGGAATCGCGTTTATCTCGATGTTCGCGGGTGTTTCCGGGCGATCAGGTCGGTGGCGGAACAAGGCAGCGCTTGAGGACATCCCGTCGCCCTGACACGCTCGTGGCGTGTAGGACAGCTCATTGTCGCGATGTTCGTCATGCCGGGCTCGTCCCGGCATCCACCATGGGCATGTCGCTGTCTTCCGAAGGTAGGCACAGACCTGCGGTGGATGCCGGCACGAGGCCGGCATGATGATAATTACCGCGTCGGATAATTCGGTGCTTCGCGCGTGATCGTCACGTCGTGGACGTGGCTCTCGCGCAGCCCTGCTCCCGTGATCTGCACGAAACGAGCGCGTTCCTTCAATTCGGCGAGCGTCGCCGACCCGGTATAGCCCATCGCCGCCTTCACCCCGCCGACGAGCTGGTGGATGACGTCGTGCGCGGGGCCCTTGAAGGGCACCTGGCCCTCGATGCCTTCGGGGACGAGCTTCATCTGGTCCTGGATGTCGCCCTGGAAATAGCGGTCCGCCGAGCCGCGGCCCATCGCGCCGACCGAACCCATGCCACGATAGGATTTGTACGCCCGGCCCTGGTAGAGAAACGTCTCGCCCGGCGCCTCGTCGGTGCCGGCGAGCAGCGAACCGATCATCACCGTCGACGCCCCCGCCGCGAGCGCCTTGGCGATGTCGCCCGAGGTGCGGATGCCGCCGTCGGCGATCACCGGCACGCCCGCCTGCTGCCCGGCCTCGGCGCAGTCCATCACGGCGGTGAGCTGCGGCACGCCGACGCCCGCGACGACGCGGGTGGTGCAGATCGAGCCGGGGCCGATGCCGACCTTGATCCCGTCCGCCCCGGCGTCCGCGAGCGCGCGCGTCGCCTCGGCGGTGGCGACGTTGCCGGCGACGATCTGGACGGCGTTGGAGAGTTTCTTCACCCGCTCGACCGCGCGCGCGACGTCGCGGTTGTGGCCGTGCGCGGTGTCGATGACGATCAGGTCGCACTCGGCGTCGACCAGCGCCTCGGTGCGCTCGAAGCCCTTGTCGCCGACCGTCGTCGCGGCGGCCACGCGCAGGCGGCCGGCGGCGTCCTTGGTGGCATTCGGATAGGTGACCGCCCGTTCCATGTCCTTGACGGTGATGAGGCCGACGCAGCGGTAATCGTCGTCGACCACCAGCAGCTTTTCGATCCGGCGCTGGTGGAGCAGGCGGCGCGCCTCGTCCTGCCCGACTCCCGCCGCAACGACGGCGAGGTTGTCGTGGGTCATCAGCTCGGCGACGGGCTGGCCGGGGTTGCCGGCGAAGCGGACGTCGCGATTGGTGAGGATGCCGACCAGCCGGCCGTCCGCCTCGACGACGGGCACGCCGCTGATCCGGTGCTGCGCCATCAGCGCCTGCGCCTGCGCCAGCGTCGCGGTCGGCGCGATCGTGATCGGGTTGACGACCATGCCCGATTCGAAGCGCTTGACCTGACGCACCGCCGCGACCTGCTCGGCGACGGTAAGATTGCGGTGGAGGACGCCGATGCCGCCCATCTGCGCCATCGCGATCGCCATCTGCGCCTCGGTCACCGTGTCCATCGCCGCGGAGAGCACGGGAATGTTGAGCCGGATGCCGCGCGTCAGGTCGGTGCGGGTGTCCGCCTGGCTGGGCAGCACCGCCGAGGCGGCCGGCTGGAGGAGCACATCGTCGAAGGTGAGGCCGAGCCGGATATCCATGGCGGGCCTGTAAAGAAAGCCGCGCGGGCGCGCTAGGGCGGTGCTAGGCTCGACGGCACCATTCAGGATGAGGCCGTCCGCCATGCTCTACGCCGTCGCGCTGCTGCTGTTCTTCGTGCTCGCCTATCTGTTCACGAGCATCAAGATCGTGCGGCAAGGCTATCAATACACGATCGAGCATTTCGGCCGCTTCACCAGCGTCGCGCGGCCGGGGTTCAACTTCTACCCTGCGTTCTTCTATCGCGTCGGGCGCAAGGTCAACATGATGGAGCAGGTGATCGACATTCCGGGCCAGGAGATCATCACCAAGGACAATGCGATGATCTCCACCGACGGGGTCGTGTTCTTCCAGGTGCTCGATTCGGCCAAGGCGGCGTACGAGGTGTCGGACCTGTACACCGCGCTGCTCCAGCTCACGACGACCAACCTGCGAACAGTGATGGGGTCGATGGACCTCGACGAAACGCTGTCGAAGCGCGACGAGATCAACGCGCGGCTGCTGTCGGTGGTCGATCACGCGACGACGCCCTGGGGGGTCAAGATCACGCGGGTCGAGATCAAGGACATCCGCCCGCCCGCCGACATCGTCAACGCAATGGGCCGCCAGATGAAAGCCGAGCGCGAGAAGCGCGCCAACATCCTCGATGCCGAGGGCGCGCGCGCCGGCGCGATCCTGCGCGCCGAGGGCGAGAAGCAATCGAAGATCCTGGAAGCCGAGGGCGGGCGCGAGGCAGCGTTCCGCGAGGCCGAGGCGCGCGAGCGCGCGGCGCAGGCGGAAGCCGCGGCGACCAAGGCGGTGTCCGACGCGATCGAGCAGGGCTCGGTGCAGGCGATCAACTATTTCATCGCGCAGAAATATGTCGAGGCGATCGGCAAGTTCGCGACCAGCCCCAACGCCAAGACGATCCTGTTCCCGGTCGAGGCGACGCAACTGATGGGGACGCTGGGCGGCATCGGCGAGCTCGCGCGCGAGGCGCTGGCCCCCACCGCGAAGCCGACCGCGCCGCCCCCTTCCCCGCCGTCACGGCCGGTGTTGCCGATATCCGTGCCGCTCACGAAGGAATAGGCGCGTGAGCGGCTGGTACTGGCTGGGGCTCGCGGCGCTGCTGGGACTGACCGAGCTTGTCCTGCCCGGCATCTACCTCGTCTTCTTCGCCGCTGCCGCCGCGCTCACGGGGCTGCTGGTGCTGGTCAGCGTGGATGCGCCGCTATGGGCGCAAGGCGTGTGCTTCGCGTTGAGCAGCGTCGCGGCGGTGGCGCTCGGGCGGCGGCTCTATCACGAGCGGCCGGTGCCGACCGACGACCCGCTGCTCAACGACCGCGCCGAGCGGCTGGTCGGGACGGTCGTCACCGTCGAGCAAGCGATCGTCGACGGGCGCGGCCGCGTGCGGGTCGGCGACGGCGCGTGGCCCGCAATCGGTCCGGACCTGCCGGTCGACGCCAGGGCGCGCGTGATCGGGCATGACGGCGGCGAGCTGGTAGTGGAGGCCGTCGCGACGGGGATGCCCCGCGCGCTCTCCTGAACGGAGCCCGACGTCAGGCTGGCTGGGCGACGCGCGCGGCGACCTGGGGCGCGGCTTGCCGGACGCCCTCGTCGACGTGCTCGGCGAATTGGGCGAAGTTCTCAACGAACTGGTCGACCAGCTTCGCCGCCGTCGCGTCATATTCGGCCTTGTCGAACCAGGTCGCGCGCGGATCGAGGATCTGCGTGTCGACGCCCGGCACGCTGACCGGCACCTTGAAGCCGAAGTTCGGGTCGGTCCGGAACTCGGCCGCGTTGAGGCTGCCGTCGAGCGCGGCGTTGAGCAGCGCGCGGGTGATCCTGATCGGCATCCGGTGGCCGACGCCATACTTGCCGCCGGTCCAGCCGGTGTTGACGAGCCAGCAATCGACCCCGCCCGCCGCGATCCGCTCCTTGAGGAGGTTGCCGTAGACCGACGGGTGGCGCGGCATGAAGGGCGCGCCGAAGCAGGTCGAGAAGGTCGCGTCGGGCTCGACCACGCCGATCTCGGTCCCCGCGACGCGCGCGGTATAGCCGGACAGGAAATGGTACATCGCCTGATCCGGCGTCAGCTTCGCGATCGGCGGCATCACGCCATAAGCGTCGGCGGTCAGGAAGATCATGTTGGTCGGGACGGGGCCGAGATTGTCCTTCGACGCATTGGGAATGAAGTCAATCGGATAGACGCCGCGGCTGTTCTCGGCGAGGCTGGGGTCGTCGAGGTCGAGCTGGCGCGTCTCGGCGTCCATGACCACGTTTTCCATCACCGTACCGAAACGCTTGGTGGTCGCGAAGATCTCGGGCTCGGCCTCGGCCGACAGGCGGATCATCTTGGCGTAGCAGCCGCCCTCGAAGTTGAAGACCGCGGTGTCGGACCAGCCATGCTCGTCGTCGCCGATCAGCGTGCGCGAGGCGTCGGCCGACAGCGTCGTCTTGCCGGTGCCCGACAGGCCGAAGAAGATCGCGGTGTCGCCGGCCGGACCGATGTTGGCCGAGCAGTGCATCGGCATCACGCCCGACGGCGGCAGCAGATAGTTGAGCAGGCTGAACACCGACTTCTTCATCTCGCCGCCATAGCGGGTGCCGCCGATCAGGATGAGCCGGTCGGTGAACGAGACCGCGATCACCGTCTCCGACCGGCAGCCGTGGCGGGCGGGGTCCGCCTTGAAGCTCGGCAGGTCGATGATCGTATAATCGGGCGCGAACGCCGCGAGGTCGCGCGCTTCCGGGCGGACCAGCATCGTGCGGATGAAGAGGTTGTGCCAGGCGAACTCGTTGACGATGCGGACCTTGACGCGATGGCCCGGCTGCGAGCCGCCGTAGAGATCCTGGACGAACAGCTCGTCCTTCTTGCCGAGCGCGGCGAAGAAGTCGGCTTTGAGCGCTGCGAAATGCTCCGGCTGCATCGCCTGGTTGGACTTGCCCCACCACACGGTGCCCTCGGTCTGCGCGTCGCGGACGATGAAGCGGTCCTTGACCGAGCGGCCGGTGTGCGGGCCGGTTTCCACGACGAGCGGGCCGTCGGCGGCGAGGCGGCCCTCGCCACGCTCGACTGCGGCCTCGACCAGCACGGCGGTGGTCAGATTCCAATGGACGCGGGCATCGTCGCGGACGACCGCCGCGCCGAAATGCTCGTTCAGACCCAAGGTGGGGACGCGCTGGCTCACTCTCTTATCTCACTAATCTGTTATCTCCCGGCGCTTATCCAGCGCGGGGGGGACGGTCAAACCCGTTAACCGCTGTCGGTTGAGCCGACGCCATCCATGTTCTATCGCGGGACACAGATGACGGCCACGATCGCCCTGGTCGATGACGACCGCAACATCCTGACGTCGGTGTCGATCGCCTTGCAGGCCGAGGGCTTCCTGACGCGCGTCTATTCGGACGGCGAGGCGGCGCTGAAGGCGTTGAGCGACAACCCGCCCGACCTCTGCATCTTCGACATCAAGATGCCGCGGATGGACGGGCTGGAGCTGTTGCGGCGGCTGCGCGAGAAGGTGCAGACGCCGGTGATCTTCCTGACCAGCAAGGACGACGAGCTCGACGAGGCAGAGGGGCTGGCGGCGGGCGCGGACGATTATATCGCCAAGCCGTTCAGCCAGCGCCTGCTGATCGCGCGCGTCCGCGCCATCCTGCGCCGCACCGAGCCCCCCCAGGCGGCGGGCGAGGCCGGCGGCGAGGCGGCCGAGCCGCTGACGCGCGGGCGGCTGACGATGGACCCGGCCCGCCATCGCACGACGTGGAGCGGCGACGCGGTGACGCTGACCGTCACCGAGTTCCTGATATTGGAGACGCTCGCGCAGCGGCCGGGCATCGTCAAGACGCGCAACCAGTTGATGGACGCCGCCTACAGCGACGACATCTACGTCGACGACCGCACCATCGACAGCCACATCAAACGGCTGCGGCGCAAGTTCCGCGCGCTGGACCCCGGCTTCGACGCCATCGAGACATTGTATGGCGCCGGTTACCGATTCTCCGAAGAGTGAGGCCGCCCGCGAGCCCGGCGATCTCGCGCTGCGCTGGTCGGGCCGGGTCTCGCTCACCCAGCGCATCCTCGCGGTCAATATCGTCGCGCTGCTGCTGCTGGCGGGGGGGTTCTTCTACCTCGATTCGTTCCGGTCGCGGATCGTCGATTACCGGGTCGCGCGGAGCCTGCGCGAGGCACGGCTGATCGGCGAGGCGCTCAACGCCAGTCCACCGAAGGGGCGTCCGGCGCTGCTGGCGCGGCTGGCGACCGACACCGGCCTGCGCATCCGCGTGTTCGGGCCGGACGGCCGACCGACCGCCGACAGCCGGGCGATGGGGGTGCGCAACTTCGTGCTGATCGATCCCGACAAGGAAGGCTGGGGTCAGGTCACCGCGCGCTTCCTCGACGCGGTGCTCGACACCGTGGTCGGCGCGCCGCGCGCGCCGCTGTATCGCGAGCGCCGCGTCGGCGCGGGATTCCCCGACCTGAAGGCCGCGCACGACGAGCGCGCGGTCGCCGCCACGGTATGGCGCGCGCCCGACCGCACGCCCGTCATCACCGCCGCCGCGCCCACCACCGATGGCGCGACGGTGCTGACCGCGGTGAACGCGCGCGACATCACGCAGACGGTGCGGTTCGAGCGGTTTCGCCTCGGCGTCGTGCTCTTCGTCGTCACGCTGATCTCGGTGCTGCTGTCGCTGTTCCTGGCGCGGACGATCGTGCGGCCGTTGCGGCGGCTGGCGCGCGCGGCGGTGCGGGTGCGGCTGGGACGCGCGCGCGAGGTGGTGGTGCCGCGCCTGCCCGACCGGCGCGACGAGCTGGGGATGCTGGCGCGCGCGCTGTCGGACATGAGCCTCGCGCTGCGCGCGCGGATCGACGCGACCGAGGCGTTCGCGGCGGACGTGACGCACGAGCTGAAGAACCCGCTCGCGTCGCTGCGCTCCGCCGTCGACGGGCTGGGGCGGGTCAAGGATCCCGCATTGCAGGCGCGGCTGCTGGCGATCGTCGGCGATGATGTGCGGCGGCTCGACCGGCTGATCAGCGACATCTCCGAGGCGTCGCGGCTCGACGCGCAGCTCAGCCGCGCGACCTTCGAGCCGGTCGATGTCGCCGCGCTGCTCGCCGGGTTGCTCGGCCAGCGCGAGGAGCGCGGCCATGCGCGCGGCGTCCGCATCCGCTTCGATCGCGAGGGCACGACGCCGCTGCTCGTGCTCGGCGAAGGCGCGCGGCTGGAGCGGGTGTTCGAGAACCTGCTCGACAATGCGGTGTCCTTCTCGCCCGACAACGGCCTCGTCACCGTCGCGGCGGGGCGCGAGCGGCGCGATCTCGTCGTCAGGGTCGAGGATGAAGGATCGGGCGTGCCGGAGGAGGCACGCGAGGCGATCTTCAGCCGGTTCCAGTCGGTACGCCCCGACAGCGAGGAGTTCGGCCAGCATTCCGGGCTGGGGCTCGCCATTGCGCGCACTATCGTCGAGGGGCATCAGGGCGCGATCATCGTCGAATCGCGCGAGGACCGGCTGGCGGGTGCGCGCTTCGTCGTCCGCCTGCCGCTGATCTGACCCGGAGCCTCACCCTGCCCTCGCTCTCCTCCGATACGCTCCACGCCACCACCGTCGCGATCGACGGACTGGCGGTGGTGATCGAGGGGCCATCCGGCGCGGGCAAGTCCGACCTGGCGCTGCGGCTGATCGACCGGGGCGCGGTGCTGGTCAGCGACGACCGGACGCGGGTGACGCGCGACGGCGAGCGGCTGGTCGCCTATGCGCCGTTGACGATGGCTGGTCGGATCGAGGTGCGCGGGCTCGGCCTCGCCGATACCGCCCATGTCGATGCCGCGCCGGTGGCGTTGATCGTGCGGCTCGCGACCGAGGACCAGCGCCTGCTGGAGCGCCGCACGCGCCGCATCGCGGGCGTCGCGGTGCGCGAGGTGACGCTCGACCCGTTCCGCGCCTCCGCCCCGATCAAGGTCGAATGGGCGCTGCGTCAGCCCGGGCTGCCGCCGGCATGACCATCGCGACGCCGGGCGTTCTGCTGGTCACCGGCATGTCGGGGGCGGGCAAGTCGACCGTGCTCAAGACGCTGGAAGATCTGGGCTGGGAGGTTGTCGACAACCTCCCCCTCCCCCTGCTCGACCGCCTGCTCGCGGCACCGCCGGCCGCCGATGCGGGGGCCGAGCCGCGGCCGCTGGCGCTGGGGCTGGGCGCGCGGACGCGGAGCTTCGACCCGGCGCGGATCATCGCCCGCGCGACGGCGCTGCGCGAGCAGCAGGGGCTGGAGGTCGGCGCGCTGTTCCTCGATTGCGCGGGCGGCGAGCTGGAGCGGCGCTATGCCGAGACGCGCCGCCGCCATCCGCTCGCGCCCGACCGGCCGGCGGCGGACGGCATCGCCCGCGAGCGCGAGCTGCTGGCGCCGTTGCGCGAATGGGCGAACCGGCTGATCGACACCACCAGCCTGTCGGCGCACGAACTCGCCGGCCAGGTCCGCGCGATGTTCGGCGGGCATGGCGCGGACGAGCCGGTGCTCGCGGTCACCTCGTTCGGTTTCGCGCGCGGGCTGCCGCGCAACGCCGATCTCGTGTTCGACATGCGCTTCCTCCGGAACCCGCATTGGATGGCGGCGCTGCGGCCGGGCACGGGGCTGGATGCCGACGTCGCCGCCTATGTCGCGGCCGACCCCGCCTATGAAGAGGCGGTCGGGCGGATCGAGGAGCTGATCGGGCTGCTGGTTCCGCGCTATCGGGCGGAAGGCAAGTCCTATGTTACGATCGCGATCGGGTGTACCGGAGGGAGACACCGTTCGGTCCACGTCGCCGAGCGCATCGCCGGATGGTTGCGCGACCGCGGTTTTTCGCCCACGGTCACCCATCGCGACCTGAAGGCCGCGCCGCAGGACTCGCTGGAAGACCGCCGCCCGGCGGGTGAACACAGGTAAGCGCATCGCATGATCGGCTTGGTGTTGGTGACCCATGGGCGGCTCGCGGACGAGTTCGTGACCGCGATGGCGCATGTCGTCGGGCCGCAGGAGCAGATCGCGGCGATCGCGATCGGGCCGGACGACGACATGGAAGGCCGCCGCACCGACATCGCCGACGCGATCGCGCGGGTCGAGACGGGCAACGGCGTGATCGTGCTGACCGACCTGTTCGGCGGCACCCCGTCCAACCTTGCCATCTCGCTGATGGAGCGTGGGCGGGTCGAGGTGATCGCGGGGATGAACCTGCCGATGCTCATCCGGCTCGGCTCGGCGCGCAAGGCGATGGGCGTCACCGCCGCCGTCGCCGCGGCGCGCGAGGCGGGGCGGAAATATATCTCGGTCGCTTCCGAGGTGCTGGGCGAGGCCGCCGCATGAGGTGGGGCGCATGAGCGCCGTCCGGCGCGTCGTCACCATCGCCAACCGTCGGGGGCTGCACGCCCGCGCGTCGGCGAAGTTCGTGACGCTGGCGGCTGAGCAGCCCTGCGAGGTCCATGTCGAGAAGGACGGCGGCGGCGAGCCGGTGACGGGCACGTCGATCATGGGGCTGATGATGCTCGGCGCGGCGATGGGCGACAGCATCGTCATCAGCGCCGACGCGGAGGGCGCCGATGCGTCGGTCGCGGCGCTGGTGGCGCTGGTCGAGGCCAAGTTCGGCGAGGATTGACCCCCGCCGTTCGTGTTGAGCGTAGTCGAGACACCGGTTCCTCGACTTCGCTCGGAACGAACGGGTAGAGCGGGTCATGCCGCGCATCATCACCGCTTATTCCAACCCCCTGCTGAAGCAGGTGCGCGACCTGCGCGACAAACGGCATCGGCGCGAATCGGGGCAATTTCTGGCCGAGGGGCTACGCATCCTGACGGAGGCGCGCGAGGCGGGGCGGTTGCCGGCGCTGATCTTCTATGCCGCCGCGAGCGCCGGGCATGCGCTGGTGCGGGCGCTGGTCGACGAGGTCGAGGCGGCGGGTGGCGAGGCGATCGAGACGACGCCCGACATCTTGTCCAAGCTGTCGGGCAAGGACAATCCGCAGGCGGTGGTGGGGGTGTTCGACGCCTTCGAGACGCCGCTCGACGCGCTCGACCGGGGGGCGGCGGCGATCTGGCTGGTGGCGGAAAGGCTGCGCGACCCGGGCAATCTGGGGACGATGCTGCGCACCGGCGACGCGGTCGGCGCGGGGGCCCTGATCCTGATCGGCGAGTGCGTCGACCCCTTTTCGGTCGAGGCGGTGCGGGCGAGCATGGGGGCGCTGTTCACGGTGCCGGTGGTGCGGACGGAATGGGCGGCGTTCCTGGCGTGGCTGCGCGCCGGGCCGGGGCAATTGGTGGGGTTGAGCCTCGATACCGACCGTGACTACCGGGCGGCAGCCTATGCGGCGCCGACCTTCCTGCTGACGGGGAACGAGGCGCAGGGGATGCCGGCCGACTATGCGGCGGCGTGCGACCTGCTGGTCAAGATTCCGATGCTGGGAAAGGCGGACAGCCTGAATGCAGCGGTGGCGACGGCGGTGATGGCGTATGAGGTGTTGGGGCAAAGCGCATAACGTCATGCCGGCCTTGTGCCGGCATCCACCCCCATACCGAGCGAAACGCTGAAGATGACTCCGGGCGGTAGGGCCAGTGCGGGAGTAGACCCCGGCACAAGGCCGGGGTGACGGCGGGCTATTCCACCGCTGTCAGCTTGGTCAGCGGCCGCACCGCCTGTTCGATCACCGGGGGCGATTCGATCGTCTTCCCGCCGGTGTCGATATTGAGTTGCTCGAAGCGCTTGGCTGAGGTCAGCACCTGCGATTCGAGGCTGCCGACGAAGGCGTTGTAGCCGTCGTTGGCCTGGGCGAGGTGGCGGCCGAGCTTGGCGACGTGGCTGCCCATCACCGTCAGGCGGGCATATAGTTCCTTGCCGAGTTCGGCGATCGCCCTCGCCTCGCCCGCCAGTTTCTCCTGCCGCCACACCGCCGCGACGGTACGGGCGATGGCAATGAGGTTGGTCGGGGTCGCCAGCAACACGCGCTTGTCGAAGGCGAAGTCCCAGAGCGTCGGGTCGTGCTCCAGCGCAGCGGATAGGAAATGCTCGCCGGGCACGAACATGATGACATAGTCGGGGGCGTCGGCGAACTGGTTCCAATAGGCCTTGTTGCCGAGCCCGTTGACGTGGGCGCGCATCGCGGTGGCGTGGGCGGCGAGGCCGATCAGGCGCTCCTGTTCGTCGGTCGCGCCAAAGGCGTCCTGATAGGCGTTCAAGGACACCTTGGCGTCGATCACCAGCGAATTGCCACCCGGCACGCGGATGATGACGTCGGGGCGCAGCCGGCCCCCCTCCCCGTCCGTGACGCTGACCTCGGTCTGGAAATCGGCGTGCTCGGACAGGCCGCAGCTTTCGAGCACGTTGCGGAGCTGCTGCTCGCCCCAGCGACCGCGCGCCTTGGGAGCGTTGCGCAGCGCGTTGACGAGCTTGGCGGCCTCGCTCGACACGCGCTCCTGCCCGACGCGCATCGTCTCGATCTGGCCCTTGAGTTCGCCGAACGCCGAGCGGCGCTCGTCCTCGACCTTGCGGACGCCCTCCTCGTAGCGCTGGAGGCGGTCGGTGACGGGCTGGAGCAGCGCCTTGAGCGAGCGGCCGCTGGTCTCCTCGGACTGGCGGAAGCGTTCGTCGGCGCGGGCGAGGAACTGGGCCTGGGCATTCTCCAGCGCCTTGGCGGCGGCGGCGTTGAACTGCGCTTCCATCGATTCGCGCAGGGTCCGGAGTGCTGTGGCGTGGGCCTCGTCGCGGGCGGCGCCTTGCGCCTTGAGCGCGGCGAGCGCCTGCATCGCCTCGTTGCGCTCGCGCTCGACGGCGTCGCGCGCCTGGCGGACGAGATCGGCGTCGGCGGCGCGGTTCTGGGCGACGGCGAGGTCGGACGACAGCGCGCCCGACCGGCGGCCGGCGACCAGCCAGCCGACCAGCAGGCCGGCGGCGAGCGCGAGGAGCGCGACGAGGACGAGTTCAGCCACGGGCGGTTCCGAAAGTCACAAAAGTCGCACCCTCTCGCGTGCGCGCGCGACAGTGTATCGGCACAGCCGCGACCGGGCGTGGAAATTGTCGAAGTTGCCGGGAAAACGACATATCTACGCCTCTCTTGCCGCGATGCGGGCGAACGCGCGGGGGGGGAACGTAGCCGGAACGGCGGGTGTAGGACAGCCCCGATTTTTCCACCGTCATGCCGGCCTTGCTGGCATCCAAGCTCGATTTGTGTTTGTCGCTCCGTGAAGAAGCATATCACTCGATATTGCCTTGGACCCCGCATCTTCGGCCGGGTTGACGAGAGGTCAGGCGGCTTTGCGCAGCTTCGCCAGCTTCCTCATCACCATGTCGCGCTTCAGGCGGCTCAGATGGTCGGTGAAGAGCACGCCGTTCAGATGGTCGATCTCGTGCTGCATACAGGTGGCGAGCAGGCCGTCGAGTTCGGCTTCGTGGGCGGCTCCGGTCTCGTCGAGCCAGCTAACGCGGCAGCGTGCGGGGCGGGCGACCTCGGCATACTGCTCGGGGATCGACAGGCAGCCTTCGTTGTAGGTGGTGAGGTCGTCGGAGACCGAAAGGATCTTGGGGTTGATATAGGCATGGGGGTCGCGGATCGGCTTGTCGTCGGCGTCCTTCTCTTCCTGCAGGTCGATCACCAGCACGCGGCGGTCGACGCCGACCTGGATCGCGGCGAGGCCGATGCCATGGGCGGCGTACATCGTGTCGATCATGTCGGCGACGAGCCGGCGGACGCCGTCGTCCACCGCCTCGATGGCGCGCGAGACGAGGCGGAGGCGGGGGTCGGGGACTTCGACGATGGGGAGGACGGCCATGGCGCGGGAGCTAGTTTCGGGGAGGGAAGTGGTCAAGTCACCCTCACCCTTCCCACCGCTGGCGCGGCGGGCCCCTTCCCTCTCCCAGTAGGGGAGGGAGGGAGGCGCGTCAGTGCCGGAAGGGTGAGGGTGATCGGACCACCAGGTTACGCCACTGGCCTTCTCGCCCGCAGCGCCTGGGCCAACGTGCCCTCGTCGAGATAGTCGAGTTCGCCCCCCACCGGCAGGCCGTGGGCCAATTGGGTGACGCGAACCGGGAATCGCTCGATGCGTTCGGCGACGTAGTGCGCGGTGGTCTGGCCCTCCAGCGTCGCGTTCATCGCCAGCACGACCTCGTCGATGCCGCCCGCCTCGACGCGGCGGACGAGCGTGTCGATCGCGAGATCCTCGGGGCGAACGCCTTCGAGCGCCGAGAGCCGGCCGCCGAGCACGTGGAAGCGGCCCGGGAAGAGCCGCGAGCGGTCGAGCGCCCAGAGGTCGGCCACTTCTTCGACGACGCACAGCGCGCGGGCGTCGCGGCGGGGGTCGGCGCAGACCTGACACGGGTCGCTGGTGTCGACATTGCCGCAGATCGAGCAGGTGGCGAGGCGCGCCTCGACCGCCTGGAGCGCGGCGAGCAGCGGGCCGAGCGCATTCTCGCGCCGCTTGAGCAGGTGCAGCACCGCGCGCCGCGCCGAACGGGGGCCGAGCCCGGGGAGACGCGCGAGCGCCTGGGTCAGGGTCTCGATCTCGGGGGAGGCCATGGGGGGGATATGGCGAACCCCCGGCCGTCATGCCAGCGGAAGCTGGCATCTCCCCGATCGAGGCGCCGGTCGGGAAGACCCCAGCTTGCGCTGGGGTGACGGGCATGGTGAAGGCACGCCCATGCGGATCGTGTTCATGGGCACCCCCGACTTCGCCGTGCCGACGCTCGACGCGCTCCTTGCGGCGGGGCATGAGGTGGTGGCGGTCCATACCCAGCCGCCCCGGCCCGGCGGGCGGCGCGGGCGGGAGCTGGTCCCCTCCCCCGTCCAGCGGCGCGCCGAGGCGCTGGGGCTGACGGTGCGGTCGCCGGTGTCGTTGCGCAAGGCCGAGGCGCAGGCGGCGCTGGCGGCGTTCGGGGCGGAGATCGGGGTGGTCGCGGCGTATGGGCTGATCCTGCCGCAGGCGGTGCTCGACCTGTGCCCGCGCGGGTTCCTCAACGTCCACGGCTCGCTGCTGCCGCGCTGGCGCGGCGCGGCGCCGGTGCAGCGCGCGATCCTTGCGGGCGACGACGAGACGGGCGTGTGCATCATGCGCATGGAGGCAGGGCTCGATACCGGGCCGGTGCTGCTCGACGGGCGGGTGCTGGCGGGCGGCAAGACGGCGGGCGAGCTGACGGGCGAGCTGGCGATGCTGGGCGCGGCGCTGATGGTCGAGACGCTGGCGACGCTCGACGCGCGGGTGGCGGTGCCGCAGGCGGAGGATGGCGTCACCTATGCGCACAAGATCGACAAGGCGGAGGCGCGGATCGACTGGACGCGCTCGGCGGTCGAGGTCGAGCGGCTGGTGCGGGCGATGAACCCGGCACCGGGGGCGTGGTTCGAGGTGGCGGGCGAACGGGTGAAGGTGCTGGCGGCCGATGTGGTCGATGAAAACGCCCTCCCCGGCGAAAGCCGGGGTCCAGTCCCGAGCGCCGGACTGGGCCCCGGCCTTCGCCGGGGAGGGGAGGTGTTGGATGGTGATCTCACCGTCGCTTGCGGCAGGGATGCTATCCGACCCACGCTCGTCCAGCGTGCTGGCGGCAAGCCGTTGTCCGCCCACGAACTCCTGCGCGGCTTCCCCATCCCCGCCGGCACGCAGCTTTGACGCGCTTTGCGCTGACCATCGAATATGACGGGCGGTCCTTCGTCGGCTGGCAGCGGCAGGCGGAGGGGAAGAGCGTCCAGCAGACGTTGGAGGCGGCGGTGTTCGCAATCACCGGCGAGCCGGCGGCGATGCACGCGGCGGGGCGGACCGACGCGGGGGTGCACGCGCTCGCGATGCGGGCGCATGTCGATGTCGCGAAGCCGATCGCGCCGTTCCGACTGATGGAGGCGATCAACGCGCAGGTGCGGCCCGCGCCGGTGGCGGTGCTGGCGTGCGAGGCCGTCGCCGACGACTGGCACGCGCGGTTTTCGTGCGTGCAGCGGCATTATCGCTATCGCATCGTCAACCGGCGGACGCCGCTGACGTGGCAGGCGGGGCTGGTGTGGCGGGTGAAGCAGCCGCTCGACGACGCCGCGATGCGGGCGGGTGCGGCGCGGCTGGTGGGGCGGCATGACTTCACGACGTTCCGGTCGGCGCATTGCCAGGCGGACAGCCCCGTGCGGACATTGGACCGGCTGGAGGTGATACGAGAGGGTGAGGCGATCGACATGTGGGCGTCGGCGCGGTCGTTCCTGCATCATCAGGTGCGGTCGATGGTGGGGTGCCTGGCGCTGGTCGGGCTGGGGCGGTGGTCGCCCGACGACATGGCGGCGGCGCTGGCGGCGCGGGACCGGACGGCGCTGGGGCTGAACGCGCCGCCGGATGGATTGTGGTTCGTGGGGGCGGATTATGGTGCGGGCGGCCTCGGATTGCGCGAGCAATCCGAGGACTCGCCACGGCGGGCAGCGGGGCCGGCATAGACGGTCACGTCTGACGGCGTGGCGTTGGGGCGGGCGGACTGCCCCTCTCCCGCCATCGCTCCGCTCGGCACCCTCTCCCCTGAAGGGGAGAGGGAAAGTCATCGCGAAAACATCCCCGCCAGCTCGACATGCGTCGACCAGCGGAACTGGCCGACCGGCTGCACCCAGTCCAGCCGCCAGCCGCCGTCCGCAAGCGTCCGGGCGTCGCGCGCGAAGCTCGACGGGTTGCACGAGACATAGGCGATCGTGTCGCACTTCGCGGCGGCGAGGGCTGCGATCTGGTCGCGCGCGCCGGCGCGGGGCGGGTCGAGGACGATCGCGTCGAAACGGTCGAGCTCGGCGGTGGTGAGGGGGCGGCGGTAGAGGTCGCGATGCTCGGCGAAGACCGGCCGGCCCGCGCGGGCGGCGGCGGCCTTGAGCGCGACCAGCGCGTCACGCGCGCCTTCGGCGGCGTAGACCTTGGCCGGCAGCGCGAGGGCGAAGGTGCCGAGGCCGGCGAACAAATCGGCGATCGTCGCCGCGCCGTCGATCGCCTCGCGCACCGCAGCGACGAGCGCCGCTTCGCCTTCGACAGTCGCCTGGAGGAAGGAGGCATGGGGTAGCGGGACTTGGACGCCGCCGAGCGTGATCGTCGCCGGCTGCGGTTCCCAGCGCGTCTCGGGGCCGTCGCCTTCCTCGACCGCAATGCGCGCGAGGCCTTGGGTTTGCGCGAAGGCGGTGAGCGCCTCGGCGGCGGCGAGATCGGACGGGAGTTTGGCCTTGACCAGCAGGTCCGGCCCTTGATCGGCTAGCGTAAGATGGAGCTCGGCGCGGCCCTTGAGCTTGAGGCGCTGGACGAGCGCGCGTAGCGGTGCGACCAGCGCGAAGAGCTCGGGCCGCAGGATGTGGCATTCGCGCATGTCGACGATGCGATGGCTTTGCGCGGCGGTGAAGCCGACCAGCCCGCGCTCGGCATGGAGCGTCGCGCGGCGGCGGGTGCGCGGGGGCGAGATCAGCGGCGGGCGGATCTCGGTCGTCAGATCCTGCGCGGCGAGCGCGGACGTCACGCGGTCGGCGACGAAGGCGGCGTAGCTGTCGTCGTCGAGATGCTGGAGCTGGCAGCCGCCGCAGTCGGGAAAGTGGCGGCACGGCGGCCTCTGGTGGTGCGGGCCGGGGAGGATTTCGCCTGTGTCGGCCAGCGTATCGCCCGGCGCGGCGAAGGCGGCGTGACGGCCGTCGGCGGTGACGCCGTCGCCCCGCGCGGCGACGCGGACGATCGTGTCGGCGTTCACAGCGATGCCCGAACCGCCGACAGCTCGCGCGCGAGATCGTCCGCGACGAACGCCCCGCCCGACCGGCGCGCCGCTTCGCTGTGCATCCACACCCCCGCCGAAGCCGGATTCGGAAACGCCATGTTGACGATCGCCGCCGCGATCGCGCCGGTCAGCACGTCACCCGTTCCCGCCGTCGACAGCCAGCGTTGCCGCATCGACGACACGAATACTTCGCCATGGCGCGTGGCGACCACCGTATCGGGTCCCTTGAACGCCACGGTCGCGCCGGCGCGCGCGGCCGCCCGGCATGTGGCGTCGATCTTGCTGCCGCTCCAGTCGCCGAAGAGGGCGCGAAACTCGCCTTCGTGAGGTGTCAGCACGATATGGTCGTCGTCGCGCGACCAGAACGTGGCGAAGGTGACCGGATCGAGCAGGTGGAGTGCGTCGCCGTCGATCACGAGCCGCTCGCGGCTGTCGATCGCTGCCGACAGGCGGTCGCGCGCAGCCTCGTTGCGGCCCAGCCCGGGACCGACCAGCAACACCGCGTTGCGCTTGCCGTCGATCGCCTGGGCCAGCGCCTCGGGCGACCAGGCGCGACGCACAATGGCGTGGGGGCTCGCATCCGCTCCTTCGTCGCCGAGCAGCATGACATAGCCCGCACCGGCCCGCGCCGCCGCTTCGGCCGCGAGCCGCGCCGCGCCCGGCATGGCTCCACCGATCACCACCACCAGCCCGCGCGAATATTTGTGATCGTCGACCCCCGGCAGGAGAAACTCCGGCCGATCGATCACCCGGCCCGTCCAATCGACGTGTTCCAGACCTAGATCGATTACGCGGAGGGCACCGCAATAAGGAGCCGCCGGCATCAGCAGATGCGATGGCTTGAGCGCACCGAGCGCGAGCGTCAGGTCGACCGGACCGACCTGCTCCGCGTTGAACAATGCGCCGGTGTTGGTGTCGATATGGCTCGGCAGGTCGACCGCGATGCTCAGGCGAGCACCGTCGATCAGTCGACCGAGCACGATGGCGGCTGCCTCATCGAGCGGGCGTGACAGGCCGGTTCCGACCAGGGCATCGACGACGATCGGTACGGCGGGTTCGTCCTGGAGCGACGGGGAAGGAAATCGCTCAATCGGCCCGTGCCAGCGGCGACGCGCCTCGGCCGCGGCGGGTGTGCGCGGCTCCGCCAGCGCCGCGACGCGGACCGGGTGGCCCTGCTCGCGCAGCACCCGCACGGCGACATAGCCGTCGCCGCCGTTGTTGCCGGAGCCGCACAGGATCAGCACGTCGGCGCCGGCGGCGAGGCGGCGGACGGTCTCCGCGACACCCGCCCCGGCGCGTTCCATCAGCGCGTACATCGCTTCGGGCGTGGGTGCGGAGCGCTCCTCTACCGCGCGCATCTGCGTCGCCGTCAGGATCGGCTGGCCCTCGATACCCGTCATCGGCGGGCGACGGTGGCGGGCAGGCGGTAGCGGTCGTTGGCGATAGCGACCTCGATCGTGTCGGTGTCGACCGGCGTGACCTTGGCCGGCTGTGCGCCGTCGGCGGCGATCAGGCCGCGCCCGTCGCGCGTGACGAGCAGGCGGTGGAAGCCGCCGTCGGGGTTGCGGACGGTGACCAGCTTGCCGGCGAGCTCGACGGTGCAGGTGGTGGTAAGGGGGGCGTTGCCGGTGGCGCAGGGGATGAGGTTGGTTTTGGCGGGTCGCTCACGGGGAGCGGTGGCGGGTGGGGAGTTGCAGGCGGAGAGAGCGAGAACGAGCGCGGTCACCCTCACCCTTCCGCCGCTAAGCGCCTCCCTCCCTTTCCCCCCGGGAGAGAGAAAGGAGCCGCCCCGGGCGGCGGGAAGAGTGAGGGCGACAGGTTCAGATATCGGCGAAGACATGGCTCTCGGCCTTCGCGCCGGGGTGCGTGACCGCGCCTTGGTACGCGGGCCCGACATTCCGGGCGTAGCGCCACAGCGCGCCCGAGCCATAGCCGTTGTCGCGGGCGCGCCAGGCAGCGCGGCGGTCCTCCAGCACCTCGTCCGGCACGTCGAGGTCGATCGTGCCGGCCTCGGCGTCGATACGGATCGTGTCGCCGTCCTCGACCAGCGCGATCGGGCCGCCGTCGGCGGCTTCCGGGCCGACATGGCCGATGCAGAAGCCGCGCGTCGCGCCGGAGAAGCGGCCGTCGGTGATGAGCGCGACCTTCTCGCCCAGCCCCAGGCCGTAGAGCGCGGCAGTGGTCGACAGCATCTCGCGCATCCC
Source organism: uncultured Sphingomonas sp. (assembly GCA_964244185.1). GTDB lineage: Bacteria > Pseudomonadota > Alphaproteobacteria > Sphingomonadales > Sphingomonadaceae > Sphingomonas. The sequence goes on along the minus strand of CAXTHQ010000010.1, from coordinate 23,444 downwards.
CGGCCCACCCTTCGGCCCCTCGTAACGGATGACGACGACGCAGCCTTCGGCGATGTCGCGCGCCTCGACCGCCGCGAATGCCGCCTCCTCGCCGTCGAAGCAGCGCGCCGGGCCGGTGAACTGGAGGCGGTGCATCCCCGCGACCTTCACGATCGCGCCTTCGGGCGCGAGGCTGCCCTTCAGCCCGACGACGCCGCCGGTCGGCGACAGCGGCTTGTCGAAGGCGTAGATCACCTTCTGGCCGGGATTCCAGGTGACCTGATCGATGTTCTCGCCGAGCGTGCGGCCGGTGACGGTGATGCAATTGCCGTCAAGGAAGCCGCCCGCCAGCATCGTCTTCATCAGCATGTAGACGCCGCCCGCCTCGTACATGTCCTTGGCGACATATTGGCCGCCGGGCTTCAGGTCGGCGAGGTACGGCGTCTCCTTGAACACGCGCGCGACGTCGTGGAGGTCGAGATCGATCCCGGCCTCATGCGCCATCGCGGGCAGATGCAGCGCGGCGTTGGTCGAGCCGCCCGTCGCCGCCACCACGCGCGCCGCATTCTCGAAGGCGGCGCGGGTGCAGATGTCGCGGGGGCGGATCTGGCGCTCGACCAGCTCCATCACCTGCGCCCCCGCGGCGATCGCGACCTGCTCGCGCGAGCTGTAGGGCGCGGGGATCATATTGCTGTTGGGCAGCGACAGGCCGATCGCCTCGGCGACGCAGGCCATGGTGTTGGCGGTGAACTGCCCGCCGCACGCGCCGTCGCCGGGGCAGGCGACCTTTTCCAGCGCGTGGAGGCGCTCGATCGGGCAGGTGCCGGCGGCGAACTGGCCGACCGCCTCGAACACGTCGACGACGGTCACGTCGCGCTGATCGAACCGGCCCGGCAGGATCGAGCCGCCATAGACGAAGATCGACGGCACGTTGAGCCGCAGCATCGCCATCATCATGCCGGGCAGCGACTTGTCGCACCCCGCGAAGCCGACCAGCGCGTCATAGCAATGGCCGCGCACCGACAGCTCGACCGAATCGGCGATCACCTCGCGGCTGACCAGCGACGCCTTCATGCCCTGATGCCCCATCGCGATGCCGTCGGTGACGGTGATGGTGTTGAAGCGGCGCGGCATCCCGCCGTTCTGGATCACGCCCGCGCGCGCGGCGTCGGCCTGGGCGTCGAGCGTGGTGTTGCACGGCGCGGAATCGTTACCGGCGCTGGCGAGCGCGACGAAGGGTTTCTGGATGTCCTCCTCGCTGATCCCCATCGCGTAATAATAGGAACGATGCGGCGCGCGCTCGGGGCCGAGGCTGACGTGGCGGGACGGGAGGGTGGATTTGTCGAAGCGGGGCATGGGGGTGCGTATGACGGCGTTGGTGAGCCGTGCAACCCTTCCCTCTCCTCTTCAGGGGAGAGGGTGCCGAGCGTAGCGACGGCGGGAGAGGGGCAGTGGGCTGCGCTCCGTTACTGCCCCTCTCCCGACCTCGCCTTCGGCTCGGCCACCCTCTCCCCTGAAGGGGAGAGGGAATCAAAGCGAATCCAAAGCCTTCGCCACGCCGTCCATCGTGAACGGCTTCATCAATCTCGGCCGGTCGCGGAAGCGGTCGTCGACGCTGTCGCCGCTGCCGCCGGTCGCGAAGATGAAGGGGATGCCGCGCGCGGCCAGCGCCTCGGCGATCGGCGCGCTGGTCTCGCCGCCGCGCAGGTTGACGTCGAGGATGGCGGCGTCGACCTTGCTGTCCTCGATCCGCGCCAGCGCCGCGGCGACGCTGTCGGCGGGGCCGACGGGCCGCTTGTCGAGGACCTCCAGGAAGTCCTCCAGCATCATGGCAATCAGCGGTTCGTCCTCGACGATGAGGATCTGTTGCGGCCCCGTCATGATGCGCCTCTAGCGGGAGTTCGTTTCGGTTCCAAGCAATTAGAGCGTTCCCGAACCAAGTTGAACCATCGTCATCGTCCGGCGGGCGCCCGCTTCGCGGCGGGGCGCTTTTGACCTGATGCCGCGTTGCCCGTCGGTCACGATGCTTTGGCATCGCTCCCTCCTCGCGCCCTGCATCACGACAACATCACCTCCGTACCGATGATCCAACTCGGTCCGGAAACGCCCTAGGCAGGGGTGCCACGCCCCGCCGCCACCAGCGCGTCGCGGGCCGCCTCGGCGAGCTGCTGCACCGAGAAGGGTTTGGGCAGGAAGGCGACGTGGTCGAGGTCGATCGACTTGCGCAACTGCTCCTCGGCATAGCCCGACATGAACAGGACGGGCAAATCGGGATAGCGCTCGCGGACGTGGCGGACCATCGTCGGGCCGTCCATCGTCGGCATCACCACGTCGGAGATGAGCAGATCGGGGCGGCCGCTCTTCGCCAGCAGCTCCAGCGCCGCCTCGCCATTGTCCGCCGACAGCACCTGATAGCCCTGCCGCGTCAGCGCGCGCTCGGCGACCGCGCGGACCATGTCCTCGTCCTCGACCAGCAGCACCGTGCCGGTGCCCCACGTGTCGCTCGGCTTCGCGGGCGCGCGCGGCGGCGGGATCCGCGGCGCGGCGCCGGCAGCGTGGACGGGGAGGTAGATGGTGAAGGTCGCCCCTTGCCCCGGTTTCGGTGGCTCGGCGAAGATCCAGCCGCCCGATTGCTTGACGATGCCATAGACCGTTGAAAGACCGAGGCCGGTGCCCTTGCCCATCTCCTTGGTGGTGAAGAAGGGCTCGAAGATCTTGCCGATGATGTCGATCGGGATGCCGGTGCCGGTGTCGCTGACGATGAGCGCGGTATAATCGGCGGGCGGCAGCACGTCGTTGCCGAGCGCGCGGACCTCGGCGGCGGTCACCGCCTTGGTCTGGATGGTGAGGACGCCGCCGCCATGCGGATTGGCGGCGAGGATGGCGTCGCGCGCATTGACCGCGAGATTGACGACGACCTGTTCGAGCTGCCCGGGATCGGCGCGCACCGGCCCGAGGTTGCGGCCGTGGCTGACGTCGAGCTGCACCGTCTCGCCCATCAGCCGCTTGAGCAGGTTCGAGACCTCGGACACGACATCGGGCAATTGGAGCACCTGCGGCCGCAGCGTCTGCTGGCGCGAGAAAGCGAGGAGCTGGCGGGTCAGCCCGGCGGCGCGGTTCGAGTTGGTGCGGATCTGCTGGATGTCGTCGTAATCGCTGTCGCCGGGCGAATGGCGCATCATCATCAGGTCGCAATGGCCGATGATCGCGGTCAGGATGTTGTTGAAGTCGTGCGCGACGCCGCCGGCGAGCTGGCCGACCGCCTGCATCTTGGTCGCCTGCGCCACCTCGCGCTTGAGGCGGCTCTCCTCCGAATTGTCCTTGAGCGACAGGAGGACCCCCGCGTCGCCGAGCCCGCGCGCGCCGGCGATGGTCAGCGCGACGGGCTCGTCGGGATGGTTCTTGAGACGCACCGCCATGTCGGTCGAATGCGTCGCGCCTCCGGCGAAGCGGCGGATGGCGTCGGCGACGGCGGTCTTGTCCTCGCGCACCACCAGGTCACCGGGGTAGATTGGCGGGTTGGCCGCATCGACCTGCGCGGCGCGGATGAAGGCGTCGTTCATCTGCAGCAGCCGCCCGTCACGGTCCACCAGCGCGAGGCCGAGCGGGAGCAGCGAGACGAGGCTGCGGACATGCGCGGCCGCGCTGGCGCCGATCGCGGGCGCGCCCTCCTCCTCGTCGAGCAGCGCCACGAGGACCGGGCCGTCCTCGTCCTCGACGAAGGGGAGCTGGACGACGCGCAAGGGCGTGCCCTCCAGACCCTCGCGCTCGAAGCGGACGAGGCCGCGGCTGTCGGTGATGAGCAGATGCGCGAAGTCGCGGCCGGCGAGCAAGGCGTCGCCGCGGCCGAGCGCGCGCTGGGCGAGGACGGCGTTGGCGGCGAGCACCCGCCCGCGTCCGTCGATCAGCGCCGCCATCACCCCCGCCGCGCCGAGCCGTTCGCCGGTGACGCTGGTCAGCGCCTGCGCCAGCCCGCCGGCGACATCCTGCTCGCGTGCTTGGGTGAAGCGCCAGACGAGCAGGTCGGCGTCCGCGCCGGCGCGGACGATCATGGCCGACAGCCGCTGATGATCGGCCTCCAGCCCGTCCGCCCTGCCTCGCCCGTCGCGCCACGCCGAGCGGCCGGCGATCCCGAGGGCCGCGACACCGTCCTCCGACAGGGGCAACCCCGGCGGCGTCGGCAGCCCGCCGAACAAGGCCTGATAGGCGTCGTTGGCGCAGACGAGACGGCCGGCGCGATCGGTGACGGCGACCGCGTCGCCGCTCGCCTGGGCGAGCTGGCGCGCGAGATCCCAGTCGGTCGCCGCCGCCGATGCGGCGGCGGTGGGACGGAGCAGGCGGAACACGGCGATCGCGCCCGCGACGATCAGCGCGGCGGCAAAGAAGCCGGCGGCGAGGACGGGGCTGCGGACGAGCCACAGGATCAGGAGCGCGGCGGCGACGCCCGCACCGCCGGCGACGAGCGCGGCGGTGCGGGCGGGGGTCAGCGTGGGGGCGGCGGGGATGGTGGCCATGGAATTGCTTCGGGCGAAGGGCAATGGCGGTCAAGCACGCTCTTCCCTCTCCCCTTCAGGGGAGAGGGTGGCCGAGCGCGAGCGAGGTGGGGAGAGGGGCAGTGCGGATGCAAGGACGGTCAAAACGCCTTCGATGTTTCCCATCACATCGGCATTGGTGAAGCGCAGGACGCGCCAGCCTTGTTTGTTCAGGAATGCGGTGCGGCCAACGTCATAATTCTCCGTCATGCCGTGCGTGTCGCCGTCAACTTCCACCAGCAGCATAGCGCTGCGGCAGGTGAAGTCGGCGATATAGGGCGCGAGAACCGTCTGGTGCTTGAACTTCCAACTCTCGAAACGCTTGGCGCGGAGTTGATACCAGAGCCTGGCCTCGGCGGGCGTGGGGTCGCCGCGCATCCATTTAGCCAACGCGAGTAGTCGCTGGTCCCGCACTGCCCCTCTCCCGCCTTCGCTTCGCTCGGCACCCTCTCCCCTGAAGGGGAGAGGGAAGTTGCCATATCACCAGATCCGCACCCGCTCCTCGGGGGTCAGATACAGCTTCTGCCCCGCCTTGGGCGCGAACGCGGCGTACCAGGGGTCCATGTTCCGCACGATGTTCCCACGCTGCTGCGCCGGGGAATGCGGGTCGGTCAGCAACTGCTGGCGCAGCGACGCCTCGCGGTAGTTGCGCCGCCAGACCTGCGACCAGCCGAGGTAGAAGCGCTGGTCGCCGGTCTTGCCGCCGATCACCGGCGCGGGCTTGCCGCCGAGCGAGGCGTGATAGGCATCATAGGCGGCCGACAGCCCGGCGAGATCCGCCGAGTTCTCGCCCAACGTCAGCCGGCCCTTAACGTGGAAGCCCGGCAGCGGCTCGTACGCGTCATATTGGGCGACGAGCTTGTCCTCGAGCGCGTTGAAGTTCTTGACGTCGGCATCGGTCCACCATTGGCCGAGCTTGCCCTGGGCATCGAACTTCGCGCCCTGGTCGTCGAAATGGTGGCTCATCTCGTGGCCGATCACCGCGCCGATGCCACCGTAATTGACCGCCGGGTCGGCCTTGGGATCGAAGAAGGGCGGTTGCAGGATCGCGGCGGGGAAGACGATCTCGACCATGCCGAAATTGGCGTAGGCGTTGACCGTCATCGGCGTCATCCCCCACTCCCAGCGCTGGAGCGGCTTGCCGAGGTGCGAGATGTTGTAGTCGTGCCGCCATTGCGCGGCGCGGATGTTGTTGCCGAACGCGTCGCCCGGCGTGATCGTCAGGCTGGAATAATCGCGCCAGCGCGACGGGTAGCCGAGCTTGGGGGTGAAGGCCGCGAGCTTGGCGTGCGCCTTGGCCTTGGTGGCCGGCTCCATCCACGTCAGCTTCTCGATCCGCGCGTTCATCGCGGCGATGACGTTCTTGACGAGCTGGTCGATCGCCGCCTTGGTCTCGGGCGGGAAATATTGCGCGACATAGACCTTCGACACGTCATCCGACAGCGCGCCCGAGGTCCAGCTCACCGCGCGCTTCCAGCGCTCCTCCTGCTGCGGCACGCCGCGCAGAACGCCGCCGAAGAAGGCGAACTGCTCCTTGTCGAAGGCGGTGGGCAGCACATCGGCGTAGCTGTCGAGCGAGCGGATCAACATATGGTCCTTGAGGACCGCGATCGGCGCGTCGGCGATCAGCCTGGCAATGCCGGTGATCGCGCTCGGCTGCGCGACGATGACGCTGTCGACGGGGGTGCCGTTAAGCTTCAGATAGGTGGCGAAATCGAACCCCGGCGCGGCGCGCTGAAGGTCGGCGACGGTCATCTTGTTGTAGGTCTTGTCGGCGTTGCGGCTGTCGATGCGCGTCCAGCTCACGGTCGCGATCTGCGTCTCGAAATCGACGACCGCCTTGGCGCGCGCCTCGGCGTTCGGCTCGCCGGCGAGCGTGAACATCCTGGCGATGTGCGCCTGATATGCGGTCCGGGCCTCGACCAGCTTGGCGTCGGTCGAGAGGTAATAGTCGCGGTCGGGCAGGCCCAGCCCGGACTGGCGGAAGCCGACGATATACGTGGTCGGATCCTTGGCGTCCTGACCGACGCCGCCGCCGAACGGGGTGCCGACACCGTTGCGGTCGGCCTCGGCGACCAACGCGGCATAGCCCGCCTTGTCGGTCAGCCCCTTGACCTTGTCGAGCCAGGGCTTCGCGGGGGCAAGCCCCTTGGCGTCGATCGCGGCGGTGTTGAGATAGGTCGAGTAAGCGTTGCCGATCTTGCTCCCCCGCGCGGCTTCCAGAATACCGCGCGTGCGGGTGCGGGACAGGTCGGCAAGCGTGTCGAACGCGCCGTAGCTGCCCTTGTCGGCGGGGATCGCGGTCGCCTTCATCCACGCGCCGCCGGCATAGCCGTAGAAGTCGTCGCCTGGTGCGACGGCGGGGTCCACGCCCGCCTCGTCGAAGCCCCAGGCGCCGATCTGCGGCCCGGCGGCGGCGGCGGCGGCGGGCCTGGTCGGACTCGCCATCTGGGCGTGGAGCCCGACGGCGGCGGTGGCGGCGAGCAAGGCGCCGATGGCGATACGCTTCATGTGTCTTCTCCAATCAATCGAACGCGACGCGCCGAAGCGTCACCAGATACGGACACGCTGCTGCGGCGCGAGATACATCTTCTGTCCAGGCTTGACCGCGAACGCGGCATACCAGGGATCGAGGTTGCGGACGGTCAGCACGCGCTGATGGCCCGGCGAATGCGGATCCGACAGCAGCTGCGAGCGTAGCGCCTCCTCCCGCGCCTTGTCGCGCCACACCTGCGCCCAGCCGTAATAGAAGCGCTGGTCGCCGGTCGTGCCGCCGATCACCGGCGCGGGCTTGCCGCCAAGCGAACGGTGATAGGCGTCGAGCGCCACTGTCAGTCCGGCGAGGTCGGCGATGTTCTCGCCCAGCGTCAGCGCGCCCTGGATATGCTGGCCGGGGATCGGCTCATAGGCGTCATATTGCGCGACGAGCTTGTCGGTGAACGCCTTGAACTGTTCGACGTCCCGCGGCGTCCACCAGTCGGCGAGCTTGCCGGTGGGATCGTACTTGCGCCCCTGATCGTCGAAATGGTGGCTGAGCTCGTGCCCGATCACCGCGCCGATGCCGCCGTAATTGACCGCCGGGTCGGCGCGGGGGTCGAAGAACGGCGGTTGCAGGATCGCGGCGGGAAAGACGATCTCGTTCCAGGTCGGGTTGGCATAGGCGTTGATGGTCATGGGGGTCATGCCCCACTCGCCGCGATCCATCGGCTGCCCGAGCTTCTTCACTCCACGCTCGAACTCGAACTCGTTGCCGCGCGCGACATTGCCGACCAGGTCGTCGCGCCGGACCATTAGTGCCGAATAGTCGCGCCATTTGTCGGGATAGCCGATCTTCGGCGTGAAGGCGGCGAGCTTGGCGTGGGCCTTCACCTTCGTCTCCGGCGCCATCCATTCGAGCTGGTCGAGCCGCGCGCCCATCGCGGCGATGATGTTCCTGACGAGCTGGTCGGCTGCGGCCTTGCTCTCCGCCGGGAAGTAGCGCGCGACATATTGCTGGCCGATCGCCTCCCCCATCTGGCGGGTGACGAGGCTCGCGCCGCGCTTCCAGCGCACCTCCTGCTGCGGCGTCCCCGACAGCACGGTGCCGAAGAAGGCGAAGTTGGTCGTGTCGACCGCCTGGGGCAGATACGAGGCGTAGGCGCGCAGCGTGCGCAGCCGCAGCCAGTCCTTGAGCACCGGCAGCGGCGCGCGGGCGAACACCGCCGCCTCGCCGGTCAGCGCACTCGGCTGCGCGACGAGATAGAAGGGCCGGGCCGGCACATGGAGCTCGGCCATCCACGTCGCCCAGGGAAAGCCCGGCGCCTTCGCGACGAACTCGGCGGCGGTCCAGCGGTTATAGGTCTTGTCGGCGTCGCGGCTTTCGACGCGGGTCCAATGGACCTGCGCCAGGTCCTTCTCGAACGCGAAGACCGCCGCCGCGCGCGCCGCGCCGTCGCTCTCCCCCGCCAGCGTCAGCATCTGCGCGAGATACGCCTGATAGGCCTCGCGGACCTTGGCGAGCTTGGCATCGTCCTTAAGATAATAGTCGCGGTCGGGCAGGCCGATGCCGCCCTGGCGCAGGCCCGCAACATAGGTGTCGGGATCCTTGTCGTCGGCGTCGACGCCGATCCCGACCAGCCCGGCCACGCCCTGACGCTGCAGGAACGCACCGGTCGCGACGAGCTGCTCCTTGCTGGTCGCGGCCGCGATGCGATCAAGCCAGGGCTTGACGGGACCGAGCCCCTTCGCCTCGATCGCCGGCTGATCGAGGAAGCTGGCGTAGAAGTCGCCGATCTTGTCGCCCGGCCGCTTCGCCGCCTCTTCCAGGATACCGCGGGTGCGCTCGCGCGACAGGTCGTCGAGGACGTCGAACATGCCGAAGCCGGGCTTGTCGGCGGGGATCGGGGTCGCCTTGTCCCAGCCGCCATCGGCATAGTCGAAGAAGTCGTCGCCGGGCTGGACGGCCGTATTTCTGCCGGCGAGGTCGATGCCGAAATCGCCATAGGCCGGCTTGCCCGCGACCGCCGGCTTCACGCCTGACGGCGCGGCCGTCTGGCCGACGGCCAGGCTGGAGACGGAGGCGAGGAGAAGGGCGGCGAGAATCGGCTGACGCATTCGGGGACCTCGGCAAGGGAATCGACGCCGCGTGTTCTAGCCGACTGCAACGCCGGGTCAATTTATGGTTTACGTGCCCGCCGGTTACGCCATTTCCGCGCGATCCTGAGCCGCCATATCCACCCCGTCAGCAGATAGCCCGCCGTCGCCATCACCAAGGCAAGGATGATGAGGCCGACGATGATCGGCGGTCCGCCCGCCGCCACCCAATGGAGCAGTCCGGCATGGCCATGGACGTTGGTCGCGAGCGGCCGGCCCGGCACGGTGGCGTCGAGCTGGAGCACCCAATGGCCGATCTTGTAGGCGGCGTAGAGGATCGGCCCGAAGGTGACGGGATTGTTGACCAGCGTCGTCGAGACCGCGACCGGCACATTGGCGCGCGCGGGCAGCGCCAGCACGGCGGCGAGCGGCATGTGCGCGAAGGGGAATAATATTCCCGCCAGTACGCCCAGCGCGACGCCGCGCGGCACCGAGCGCCGGTTGAACCGCCAAAGCGACGGCGCCAGCACGCGATGCGCGACGGGGCGCAGGAAGCGGTTGCGCTCGATCCCCTCGCGGGTCGGGACATGGCCCTTGAGCCAGCCGACCATGCCGCCCTGCCCCACCGCGTCAGCCCCGGTCACGCATGATCCTCGCCGCGTCGCGTTTCCATTCGCGCTCCTTGATCGCCGCACGCTTGTCGTGATCCTTGCGGCCCTTGGCGAGCGCCAACTCGACCTTGGCGCGGCCGCGCGCGTTGAAATAGACGCACAAGGGCACGAGCGTCATGCCCTCGCGCGCCACGGCCCCATGGAGCTTGTTGATCTCCCGCTCATGCAGCAGCAGCTTGCGCGGGCGCTTCGCCTCGTGGTTGTAGCGGTTGCCGTGGCTGAACTCGGGGATGTTGGCGTTGATCAGCCACACACCCCCGTCCTGCACGTCGGCATAGGATTCCGCGATCGACCCTTCGCCGAAGCGCAACGACTTCACCTCGGTGCCGGTCAGGGCCAGCCCGGCCTCGAACACCTGGTCGATGGTGTATTCGAACCGCGCGCGGCGGTTTTCGGCGACGACCTTCTGCTTGTCGAACGTCGGGGGTTTGGGTCGGGCCATGATGCGCCTGTAGGCGCTTGACGATGACGTGTCAGCGCCGTTTCTTGCCACCGAACGGCGTCTTGAGGCGTATCATCAGCCGCTGGCTCTGCGCCCCGCCCGCGAGCGTCGCCTGCTCCGCCTCGGCGGCCAGCACGGCGGAACCGAGGCGCGTTGCGGCCTTGGGCAGGGTCTGCCGGTCCTCCGCCACCGGCAACCGGGGCAGGCGGAAGCGGTCGTTCGCGCGCCCGCAGACGACGACATCGGCGGTGTCGGTGGCGACGGGACAGGGCCGGTCCGGCGTGGGACGCGGGGCCACCGGGAGGAACGGACCGGCGACGGCTTGCGTAAGGAGCAGAAGCAGCATCACGTTACCCCGGGTCAAGCCCGGGGTGACGAGGAAAAGCGGCTCAAATTAGGCCGGCACGTTCAAGCGCCGCATCCACCGCGGCGCGGGCTGCCTCGTTGGCTTCGGTCATGGGCAGCCTGAGCGCCGGGGGAAAGCCGGGGCGGACGCGGGTAAGGGCGTATTTGACCGGAGCCGGCGAGGCATCGGTGAAGAGTGCGGTGTGAAGCGGAAAGAGTCGATCGTGGAGATCGCGCGCCGCCGCATAATTGCCCGCCGCGCAGGCCGCCTGGAAGTCGGCGCACAGGCGCGGCAGCACGTTGGCGGTCACCGAGATGCAGCCTGTCCCGCCCAGCACGTTGAACGGCAGCGCGAGGTCGTCATTGCCCGAGAGCTGGACCCAGTCCGCCCCGCAGCTCGCGCGATGCTCGGACACGCGCTGGAGCGCGCCGGTCGCGTCCTTGATGCCGACGAAGACCCTCGGGAACGCCCGGACGATGCGCGCGACGGTGGCGGGCTGGATATCGGTCACGGTGCGGCCGGGGACGTTGTAGAGGATGATCGGCAGCGGCGCGTCGGCTGCGAGCGCGGCGAAATGCCGGTAGATGCCCTCCTGGCTCGGGCGGTTGTAATAAGGCGGGACCATCAGCGCCGCGTCCGCGCCGGCCTCGTGCGAGGCGCGCAGGTTCTCGGCGGCGACGCGGGTGTCGTTGGAGCCCGCCCCCGCGATCACCGGCACCCGCCCGCGCGCCTGCTCGACGCACCAGCGTACGACGCGGAAATGCTCGTCCTTGGGCAGGGTTGCCGCCTCCCCCGTCGTGCCGCACGCCACCAGCGCCGCCGAGCCCTCGGCGATCTGCCATTCCACCAAATCGCGAAATGCCGCCTCATCGACCGGGCCGTCGGGCGCGAACGGAGTGACGAGCGCGGGAATCGAACCGGAAAACATCGCCAAACCGCACTCCTGAAGCGACCGCACTAAAGCGCCGATCAACCTACTTTGTTCAGGACAGATACGGGTCGGTGCGGTATCCTGTCCATATGATCGGGTGGGGAATGCGAACGGGGTTGATGGCGGCGGCGCTCGCGAGCATCGGCGCGGCCGGGCGGCAGGACGACCTGGAGCGCTATCGCGCGCAGCTCCAGGCCATGGCGCCGCAATCCCCTGCCCCCGCCGATGCGACGATCGCCGCGGCCTATGCGCAGTGGAAGGCGATCGGCGATACCAGCCAATTGCCCTTCGACAGCTATGCCGGCTTCCTGCTTGCCCACCCCGGCTGGCCGGGCGAGGCGAACCTGCGCCGGGCGGCGGAAGCGAAGGCCAGCGTGGCCGAGCCGGGCAGCGCTGTCCGTTATTTCCGCGCCTTTCCGCCGCTGACACAGGGCGGCCGGGTCGCGTTCGCGCGCGCGCTGGTGGCGACGGGCGCCCCCGGGGAGGCGGCCGAGCCGGCGCGGGCGGCATGGCGGCGGGGTGCGCTGGCGACCGCCGACGAAAGCTGGATCCTCCAGAGCTATGGCACGCGGCTGTCGCCCGACGATCAGGACGCGCGGATGGACGCTCTGCTCTGGGCCGGGCAGACGAGCGCGGCGGCGCGGCAGCTCGCCTATGTTTCGCCGGCCGCGCGCGAGCTGTTCGCGGCGCGTCTCGCGCTACGGAGCAATGCGCCCGAGGCCGCCACGCTGGCGATGACCACCACCGACCGTTTCGGCGCCGACGCGGGCTACGTCGCCGACCGGGCAAGCTGGCTCATCAAGTCGGATGCGTGGCCGACCGCGCGGAGCTGGCTCGCGCAGCCGCGCACGCTGACCGCGCGGCCCGGCGACCCGGAGAAATATCTCGAAACGCTGCTGACGGCGGCGCGCGGGGCGGCGGCGGACGGCAATTGGCAGCAGGCCTATGACATCGCGCGACAGGTCGCCGACACCTACGCGCCCGGCACCGACGTCGCGCAGCAGAGCTATGGCGAGCGCGACGATTACACCAGCCTCGCCTGGCTGGCGGCGCAGGCGGCGCTGAAGCATCTCGGCCGGCCGGCGGACGCGATGACGCTGTTCGACCGCTACGCGCACGCCTCGCCGACGCCGTCGACGAGGTCGAAGGGCCTCTACTGGGCCGCGCGCGCGGCCGATGCGGCGGGCAGTCCCCGCGCGGGCGAGCTGTGGGCGGCGACGGCGGGCTATCGCGATCAATATTACGGCCAGCTCGCGCTCGAGCATCTCGGCCGTCCCCTCGCCGCCCCGCCCCCGGTCGCGCCGACGATGGTCGATGCGCTGACGCGCGCGGCGTTCAATTCGCGCGAATGCGTGCGCGCCGCGCAGATGCTCGGCAACATCGGCGCCTACGAGGACCAGACCGCTTTCGTCCGCCAGATCGCGCTCGATGCGAAGAGCGACACCGATCATCTGCTCGCCGCCGACCTGGCGCGGCAGCTCCAGCGGCCCGATCTGGGCGTGATGGTCGGGCGCAGCGCGCTCATCAACGGATTGAGCGATTATTCCGCCGCCGGCTTTCCGACAGTGACAGTGCCGGTCGGCTACGAGGGCGACTGGACAATCATCCACGCGATCGCACGGCAGGAGAGCCAGTTCAACCGCACCGCGATCAGCCACGCCGGCGCGCGCGGGCTGATGCAGCTCATGCCCGGCACCGCACGCGAGCAGGCGGGCAAGGACGGGCTGACCTATCAGCCCGCCGCGCTGACCACCGATCCCAATCTGTCGATGGTGCTCGGCTCGGGCTATTTCCGGCGCATCTATGCCCAGTTCGGCAGCTATCCGCTGGCGATCGCGGCGTACAATGCCGGGCCTGGCAACGTGAACAAGTGGCTGCGGGCGAACGGGGACCCGCGCGCGGGGGGCGTCGACATGGTCGACTGGGTCGAGGCGATCCCGATCCAGGAGACGCGCAACTACGTCCAGCGCGTGCTGGAGAACGCGGTGGTGTACGACCTGCTGCGGCCCGATCGCGCGTTGTCGCGGGGGCCGGCCAACCTGAGCTGGTATCTCGGGCGGCGGCCGTCGTAGCGCGTCATGCCGGCCCTGTGCCGGCATCCACGTTCGTCGAGCTGGTATCGCCAAGATGACACAAACGGTATGTCTCACGCGGGCGTGGATTCCGGCACGAGGCCGGGATGACGGGGGGTATGATGGATCGCCCGAATTATATAACTCCCGCCGGCTTCGCAGCACTGCGCGGCGAATATGAGCAGCTCTTCGCCACCGAACGCCCCGCGCTGGTCGAGACGATCGCCTGGGCCGCCGGCAACGGCGACCGCTCGGAAAACGGTGATTACATCTACGGCAAGAAACGCCTGCGCGAGATCGACCGGCGGCTGGGCTGGCTGGCGAAGCGGATGAAGGCGGCGAAGGTCATCGATCCGACGCAGCAGGCGGATCGCGCCCGCGCCTGGTTCGGCGCGACGGTGACGATCGCCGACGAGGACGACCGCGAGCGCATCCTGACGCTGGTCGGCGATGACGAGACCGACGCCGCCAGGGGCTGCGTCGGCTGGAGCGCCCCCCTCGCCCGCGCGCTACGCGGCGCGGCGGTCGGCGATGTGCGGCGCGTGACGCTGCCCGCGGGCGAAAAGGACTATGAGGTGACGGGCATCGCCTACCCGCCGCATTGACGCGGGCCGGCCGGTGCCCGACGAAGGGACGATGCCCGACGATACCTCCACCCGCAACATCGCCCTGCTGATCGACGCCGACAATGCGTCCTGGCACGCGCTCGACCCCGTGCTGACGGTGCTGGCCGAGCTCGGCACGATCAACGTCCGGCGCGTCTACGGCAATTGGTCGAAGCCGGGGCTGAAGGGCTGGCAGGACATGTCGATCAAGCACGGGCTGGAGCCGCAGCAGCAGTTCGACCTGACCAAGGGCAAGAACGCGACCGACATGAAGATGACGATCGACGCGATGGACCTCTTGTTCCGGGGTCGCGTCGAGGGGTTCGGGATCATGTCGTCGGACTCCGACTTCATGCCGCTGGCGACGCGGATCAAGCAGGACGGGCTGCCCGTCTATGGCTTCGGCCGCGCGACGACGCCGGAGGGGTTCAGGACCGCCTGCACCCGCTTCTTCGACGTCGACCGGCTCGACGTGGTGGAGCAGGCCCAGGCGGCCCCGGTCAACGTCGACGTGCCGATCGACCAGGCGTTGCCGCCGGCGATCGGCACCTCGCGTCCGCCAAGCAAGCCGGCGCCGGTCGACGACGAGCTGCTCAAGCTGCTGATCGACGCCTATGGCGCGGCCAAGCGCGACGACCGCGGCTATGTCATGCTGTCGGAGATGGGTCAGCTCGCCGGCAACCGCTCCAGCTTCGACGCGCGCAATTACGGCTATCCGCGCCTGTCGGACCTCATCAAGGCGGTGCCCAATTTCCAGACCGAGCGGCGCGAGAGCGGCCGGCTGTACGTGAAAAGGCTGCGATAGGAGAGGAAGATGGTCGACACGATGCTCCCGGTCGAGACGCTGGCGGAGAAGGCCGGCATTTCGTTTCCGGGCGCGAGCGACGCCTATCGCTCGGCGCGGCGGGCGCTGTTCGCCGAGGAGATCGAGGCGCGCCGGCTGCTGACGCGCATCGCCGAACGACGCCGCGCGCTGCCGCCGGGGCCGGTGATCGAGAAGGACTATCGCTTCCGCGACGCCAACGGCGACGAGGTCGGCCTGGCCGACCTGTTCGGCGACCGCGACACGCTAATCGCCTATTTCTGGATGTATGGCCCCGACCGCGCGCGGCCCTGCCCGATGTGCACCAACTGGCTCGGCAGCGTGAACCGCAACGCGCCGGACATCGAGCAGCGCGCGAGCTTGCGTATCCTCGGCCGCTCACCGGTCGAACGCCAGGTCGCGTTCGCCGAGGAGCGTGGGTGGAAGCATCTGACGTTCGTCGAGACGATCGGCGACGACTGGGCGCGCGACCTCGGGTTGCTCAACGACGACGGTACCGAGAACCCCGGCTTCTGGGTGTTCCGGCGCGACGGCGACGTCGTGCGGCTATTCTGGTCGAGCGCGCAGTCGATGGCGACCGCCGATCCCGGACAGGATCCGCGCGACGCGCCCGACATCGCCAGCCTCTGGTCGATCCTCGACCTGACGCCGGACGGGCGCGGCGCGGACTGGTATCCCAAGCTGAGCTATTGAGCGCTTGCCTTTCGCATGAGGCGCGCGCAATTTGCCCCACAGCGACGGCGCTATAGCGCCGCGTGCCGACCCGCAGGAGTGCCAGCCAAGGAGGCCGCTCTCGCGTGCATGGATTCGTCGTCGCCAGTTTAACCCCGCTCGTCGCGATGCTCGCGGCGGGATTGCTGGCGGGCTTCGCGGCCGGGTTGTTCGGGATCGGCGGCGGCTTCGTCGTCGTGCCCGCCTTGCTGCTCGTGCTGCCGATGCTGGGCGGCGACCCGGCCCAATATGCGCATGTCGCGATCGGCACCTCGGCGGCGACGATCATCTTCACCTCGCTGCGATCGCTGCGCGCGCACGCCCGGCGCGACGCCGTCGATTTCGAGGTGCTGCGAAGCTGGGCGCCGTGGCTGGTGCTCGGCTGCGGACTCGGCGTGGCGCTGGCCGACCGGGTCGACGGCCATGTGCTGTTGCTGATCTTCGCCACGGGCGTCATCCTCATGTCGCTCAACTTCCTGCTGCCACGCGTCGGCGACCGAGTGTTGTCGGATCAGATGCCCGGGCCGATGGCGCGGGTCGGCATCGCCGGGGGGCTCGGCACCTTCTCCTCGCTGCTCGGCATCGGCGGCGGCACGATCGCGATCATGGTGATGACGCTGTGCGGGCGCTCCATCCACCGCGCGATCGCGACCGCATCGGGCGTCGGCACACTGATCGCGGTGCCCACATCGGTCGGCTTCGCGCTGATCGGCTTCGGCGAGCCTGGGCTGGCCTGGGGGTCGCTCGGCTATATCAATCTGCCGGCGGCGGCGGCGATCGCATCGACCTCGATGCTGACCGCGCCCTGGGGCGTCGCGGCGGCGCACAGCCTCGACGGCGCGCTGCTGAAGCGCGTGTTCGGCGTCTATCTGGTGGTAATCGGCATCACGATGATGCGCAAGGCAATCGGCTATTGAATGGAGGGCATGATGGACAGGATGGTGAACGAGGAACTGCTCGATCGCGGCTATTCGCGGCGGCAACTGGGCCGGGTCGCGGCACTGCTCGGCGCGGGGTTGGCCGCCGGCCGGGCGCTACCCGCCGCGGCGCAACAGGCGGCGAAGCCGATCGCGGGCGCGATCCGGATCGGCGCGAACGAATGCTGGACCGGCCCCTTCGCGGTCGGCGTCGCGGCGGCGGCGCGGATCGCGGCGACGGGCAACCGCTACGAGCCCGACGAGGAGCACGCCAAGCTGTTCGCGGCGGTGGCAGCGGTCGAGGGCGTGCGCGCCGACACGGTGGTCGCCTGGCCGGGATCGAGCGATCCGCTCAACCGTGTCGCCGTCACCTTCGCCTCGCCGACGCGCGGCATCGTCACCGCCAATCCGGCCTATGAGGCGATCTGGCGCACCGGCGCGTGGCTGGGCGCGAAGGTGACGCGCGTGCCGCTGACCCCGGACTACCGCCACGACGTCAGGGCAATGCTGGCGGCGGACCCCAACGCCGGGCTGTATTACGTCTGCTCGCCCAACAACCCGACCGGCACGCTGACCCCGCTCGCCGATATCGAATGGCTGGCGGCGAACAAGCCGAAGGACGCGATCCTGCTGGTCGACGAGGCCTATATCCACTGGGCCGATGCGCCGAATGCCGCGAAGCTGGCGGCGGGGCGCGACGACGTCATCGTCATGCGCACCTTCTCCAAGCTGTTCGGCATGGCGGGGATGCGGCTGGGGCTGACGATCGCCAACCCCAGGCTGCACGAGCGGATGATGCGTTACGACGGCGGCCAGGTGACCGCGATGCTGCCGATGACGGCGGTCGCGTGCGGCACGGCATCGCTGGTGCAGGCCGACCGGATCGTCGCACGGCGCGCCGAGATGATCGCGGTGCGCGAGACCGCCATCGCCCGCGTCAAGGCGCATGGGCTGAAGGTCATCCCGGGCAGCCGCGCCAACATGTTCATGGTCGACTGGGGCCGCCCGGCCAAGGAGATGCAGGCGAAGCTGCTAGCCGAGGGGGTGCAGATCGGGCGGAGCTGGGACATCTGGCCGAACGTCGGGCGGGTGACGGTGGGCTCGGCGGCGGAGATGGCGGCGTTCGCGCGGGCGGTGGAGAAGGTGGCGTGAGTTGATCGGAACCGCGCGATCCGATATTCTTGCGCCATGACCGTCCAGCTTCCCATAACGACGGACGTCCAACGGATCGGGCTGACGGCAGCGGACTATTGGCTGTTGGCCGACGCAGGAGTCTTTGACGCTTATGCCAAATCCGAATTGATCGAGGGGGAGATATGGGTCGTGAACTCGGTTTGGGCCTGGCACGCCAAGACGACGGCGCGGATATCGGCCGACCTCACCTTCGCCCTGCGTCAACTCGCTTCGGACTTGGTCGTCTACACTTCGGGCAGCGTCGACCTCGCCGACGACAGCGTGCCCGAGCCTGACGTGTCAGTGGGTGATGATCACGACGATAAAGGCATCCCGCTCGCCAAAATCCGCTTGGCGGTGGAGGTGTCCGATAGCACCCGTGTCCACGACCTAGGCAAGAAATCGACCGTTTACGCGCGCGCAGGCGTGCCCGAATATTGGGTTATCGATCGCGAGGAAAGCCGGATCGTCCAGCGGTGGCAACCGACCGCCGACGGCTATGCAAAGGAGAACGAACATCCCTTTGGCGCGACCATGACTTCGGTGACCATCAGAGGCGTAGCAATCGACACGACGGGACTTTAAGCGAAGCCGCTGCTTATCGTTAAGTCGAACTCAGGAGGCGATGCAGAATGGCGTCTCCTCCAGCCATGCTGCCGCCGCACGACGTTGGTTTGACGGAAGGACAACGCGATTGATCGGCGCGATGAGTAAGCAGATGGCCGGGGTTGGGTCAAAGGTACGCCAATGATTGATCAATTCGCTTATGGCGTCATCACTCAGCCTTTGAAAATCCAGACGATCGTGAAAATCGCGATTAAGGCCAGTATCACGCGCATTCAACTTGCTCCAGACACCCGTTAAACCCTTTACCGCGTCAGCTTCTTGTACGCCAATCGCGTCGGCCGATCCGCCGCATCACCCAGCCGCCGGCGCTTGTCCTCTTCATAGCTCTCGTAATTCCCCTCGAACCACTCGACATGGCTATCGCCCTCGAACGCCAGGATGTGCGTGCAGAGACGATCGAGAAAGAAGCGGTCGTGGCTGATGACCACCGCGCAGCCGGCGAAGGTCTCCAGCGCCTCCTCCAGCGCGCGCAGCGTCTCGACGTCGAGATCGTTGGTCGGCTCGTCGAGGAGCAGGACGTTGCCGCCCTCCTTGAGCATCTTGGCCATATGGACACGATTGCGCTCACCGCCCGATAGCTGGCCGACCTTCTTCTGCTGGTCCGGCCCGCGGAAATTGAAGGCGCCGACATAGGCACGCGTGCCCATCTCCTGCTTGCCGAAGCGGAACACCTCCAGCTTGTCGCTGATTTCCTCCCAGACGTTGTTGGCCGGATTGAGATCGTCGCGCGACTGGTCGACATAGCCGAGCTTGACGGTGGAGCCGACCTCGATCGTGCCGGTGTCGGGCTGTTCCTGGCCGGTGATGAGCTTGAACAGCGTCGACTTGCCCGCGCCGTTCGGGCCGATCACGCCGACGATGCCGCCGGGCGGCAATGTGAAGTCGAGCCCGTCGAACAGCAATTTGTCGCCATAGGCCTTGGTCAGCCCCTTGGCCTCGATCACCTTGCCGCCGAGCCGCTGGGGGAGCTGGATCAGGATCGCGGCCTTGCCGGCGACGCGGCTCTCCTGCTTCTCCATCAGCTCGTCGAAGGCGCGGATGCGCGCCTTGGACTTGGTCTGGCGCGCCTTGGGGGTCTGGCGCATCCAGGCGAGCTCGTCGGCGATCGCGCGCTGCTTGCCCTGCTCCTCGCGCTCCTCCTGCTCGAGCCGCTTGGCTTTCTTCTCCAGATAGCCGGAATAGTTGCTTTCGTAGGTGTAGTAGCGCCCACGATCGAGCTCGAGCACCCAGTTGACGACATTATCGAGGAAATAGCGGTCGTGAGTGACGAGGATGACGTTGCCCGCATATTCTTTCAGGAAGTTTTCCAGCCACGCCACGCTCTCGGCGTCGAGATGGTTGGTCGGCTCGTCGAGCAGCAGGATGTCGGGTTTCTCCAGCAGGAGCTGCACGAGCGCGACGCGGCGCTTCTCGCCGCCCGACAGGTTGGTGACCGGACTGTCCGAGGGCGGGCAGCGCATCGCCTCCATCGCCTGCTCCAGCTGGCTGTCGAGCGACCAGCCGTCGGCGGCGTCGATCTTGGCCTGGAGATCGCCCATCTCCTCCATCAGCGCGTCGAAATCGGTGTCGTCCTGGGGATCGCCCATCTCGGCCGAGATCGCGTTGAACCGATCGATCATGCCGACCACCGGCCCGGCGCCGAGGCGGACGTTCTCGATCACCGTCTTGGTCGCGTCGAGCTGCGGCTCCTGCGGCAGATAGCCGACGCGTAGGCCCTCCGCCGCCCAGGCCTCGCCCTGGAACTCGGTATCTATGCCGCCCATGATCTTCATCAGCGTCGACTTGCCAGAGCCGTTCGGCCCGATGATCGCGATCTTCGCGCCGGGGATGAACTGCAAATGGATGTTGTTGAGCACGGGCTTGTTCGCGCCCGGGAAGGTCTTGGTCAGACCCTTCATGACATAGGTATACTGGACGGCCATGGGGGTCGCTGAGCTCCGGATTCGACGCTGCGGGATGTGGACGCGCATGTAGTCGCCGTGGCGGCGATTGGCAACGCGGGGCGGCGGCGCTACACCAGCACCATGGAGCGGTTCGAGGTTCCCATCACAGGCGAAACCGAACGTCTGGTCGAGGCGGTTGAGCGTGGCGACGAGGTCGTGCTGACGCGCGATGGCAAGGCCGTGGTCAAGCTCCAGTCGACCGAGCTGGACCGAGCGCCGTCGCCCGACGTCGAGGCGCTGCTGAAACTGCGCGAATCGCTGAAGGAATTGCGGGTGCCGGATGCAGGGCAGCTTGTGCGTGACCTGCGTGACGCCGCCGATCGTTGAGCACGCGGCGCTTCTATGTAGATCCGAGCGTTATCGCAGGGCTTATTCTGGGCGATCTCGACCAGCGAGATTTGTTTTCGATCATCAACGATGCCACGTTGCTGACCTACAGTGACTTCGGCTTGGGCGAGGTGGTGTCAGCCATTTCCGCGCGCGTCCGTGCCCGACACAGGACGGATGAGTTCGCGGCGACAAAGATTGTCGAGACACGCCGCTATCTGGAACGCTGGCATTACGAGCCGATTGTCTCCACGGACGTGATCCGGGCAACGGCGTTGGTCGGCCGACCGTCCCTGTCGCTGAAGCTTCCCGACGCCATTCACATCGCCACGGCCGAGCGGATCAAGCTGCCGCTCCTGACCCATGATCGCCAGCAACATGCGGCAGCCCGCTTGCTCGGCTATCCTGCCCAATCCACCCTGCAATCCAGGTAGCCCGATGAAACATTCTTACAGCATTGTAATCGCCGTCTTCCTCCTCGCCACCCCCGCCCTCGCCCAGCGCCAGGCGCCGCCGCCGCCCGCCCCGGTCGATCCGGCGGTCGCCAGGCTGCGCGACGCGGCGTTGGACGACACGCTCGCCTATGAGATTGTCGAGGGGCTGACGACCGAGGTCGGGCAACGGCTCGCCGCGACGGAGGCGGAGGCGGAGGCGCGGACCTGGGCGGTCGCGAAGCTCAAGGCGCTCGGGTTCCGCAACGTCCATATCGAGACGTACCAGATGCCGGTCTGGCTGCGCGGCGTCGAGACCGCCGAGGTGGTCGCGCCCTTCCCGCAGAAGCTGAAGCTGGTCGCGCTCGGTAATTCGGGGGCGACGCCGGCGGCGGGGCTGACCGCCGAGGTGGCGGTGTTCCGGACCTATGGCGATCTCGCCGCCGCGCCTGACGGCAGTCTGAAGGGCAAGATCGCCTATATCGGCAACGCGATGGAGCCGACGCAGGACGGGTCGAGCTATGGCGCGTACGGCGCGGCGCGGTTCGTCGGGCCGGCGCTGGCGGCGCGCAAGGGGGCGGCGGCCGTCGTCATCCGCTCGATCGGCACCGACCCGCATCGCAATCCACACACCGGCGGCACGAACTGGCCACAGGGCGCGCAGCCCATCCCCGCCGCCGCGCTGTCGGTGAGCGACGCCATGCAGCTCGAGCGCATCGCCCGGCGCGGCAAGCCGATCACGCTGCACCTCACCCTCACGCCGCGGTTCGCGGGCCAGGGCGAGTCGGGCAACGTCATCGCCGAGGTGCCCGGAAGCGACGCCAAGGCCGGCATCGTCCTGATCGGCGGGCATCTCGATAGCTGGGATCTCGGCACCGGTGCTATCGACGACGGCGCGGGCGTGGCGATCACGACGGCGGCGGCGAAGCGGCTGCTCGACGGCCCGCGCCCGCGCCGCACGATCCGCGTCGTGTGGTTCGGCGCGGAGGAGCCGGGCGGGTTCGGGGGCAGGGAATATGCGCGCGTCCATGGCGCCGAGCGGCACGCGACGGCGCAGGAAAGCGATTTCGGCGCCGATCGCGTCTGGCGGTTCGAGGTCAACCTTCCCGACAGCGCCAGGGCAGTCACCGACCGGCTCCAGTCGGCGCTTGCCCCGCTCGGCATCACCCGCAGTCCCGGCGTCGGCGGCGACGGCACCGATGTCGGGCCGACCATCGCGCTTGGCGTCGGCTCGGTCGATCTTAACCAGTCGGGGCTGCGCTATTTCGATACCCACCACACCCCCGACGACACGCTGGAGCGAATCGATCCCGCGCAATTGCAGCAGAACGTCGCCGCCTGGACGACGATGCTCGCCGTCGTCGCCAATGCACCGGAGGAGTTCGGGCCGGTTACCCCGCGCAAATAAGGCGGAAAAGTGGCGGTTTCATTTCCCATCGATGAATTAGGAATTGACGACGGTCCAACGCTCGCTATTCCAGCAGCCCAGCGGACGGCGCGGGCCGGCCGCCACAATGCGTGGGAGCATTCGAATGAAGAAGATTGCGATTGCCGCCGTCGCGGCCGCCGGCCTGCTGACGCTCGGCGCGTGCAGCAAGCACGACGACAACCCTGCCGCCCAGAATCTGGAAGCGGCCGCCGACAACCTCGACGAGGCGGCGGACAATGCGACGACCGAGAACGGCGGCGCGATGCTCGACAACGCAGCCGACAACCTGCACGCGATGGCCGACAATGCCGCAGACGCCAGCGACAACGGCGCGACCGCCAATCCGGCGACCGCCGCGAACGTTGCCGCCGGCAACGCGATGGGCCATTGATCCGCTGACCTTCGGGTGACGGGTACAGGGGCCGGTCCCGGACGCTAGCGCGCCGGGGCCGGCCCCTTTTCTTTGTCTGGTGAGGATCGTCGATGAAGCTGCTTGTTCTTGTCTTGATCGCCGGGCTGGTTTCGCTGACCGCCTGCCGGCAAACGCCCGAAGCTTCGGCGATCGACCACAATGCGGCGATGATCGCCGACAGCCTGGAGCGGCAGGCCGACAACATGGAGGCGATGGCAGGCAACGTCGCCGATCCGAACATGTCGGACGCGCTGGAAAACGCCGCCGACCGGCTCGATGACGTGAAGGACAACGTCGCTGATGCGGCGGACGCGGCAAAGGCGCGGATCAACCATTGATGGCGGAGCGCACCGTGGCAAAGCCGCGCTGTCGGTCGTAGCTGTCGCCACGCCGGCCGCGCGCACTGCGCGTCGCGATCAGCTGCGCTATCCGCGTCCGCCGCGCGCGGTGGGCCCGGCAGGACTCGAACCCGCAACCTAGCCGTTATGAGCGGCCAGCTCT
>CAXTHQ010000009.1:0-75633 GCA_964244185.1 uncultured Sphingomonas sp. | reverse complement strand
ACCGACACCGGCGGCTCGATCCGCCAGCCCGCCGCCTTCACCGGCATCAGCGGCATCAAGCCGACCTATGGCCGCTGCTCGCGCTGGGGGGTGATCGCGTTCGCGTCGAGCCTCGATCAGGCCGGGCCGATGGCGCGCGACGTCCGCGATTGCGCGATCCTGCTGGAGGCGATGGCGGGGTTCGACGCCAAGGATTCGACCTCGCTCCCGCTCGACGTGCCGCGCTGGGAACTTGGACTTTCGGGCAATCTCAAGGGCGTGCGGGTCGGCATTCCCAAGCAGTATCGCGTCGACGCGATGCCCGCCGAGATCGAGGCGCTGTGGCAGGCGGGCATCGACTGGGTGAAGGACGCGGGCGCCGAAGTGGTCGAGGTGTCGCTGCCCCACACCCGCTACGCGCTGCCCGCTTATTACATCATAGCGCCGGCCGAAGCCTCGTCCAACCTCGCGCGCTACGACGGCGTCCGCTACGGGCTGCGCGACCTGCCCGAGGGGGCGGGGCTACAGGACATGTATGCCGCGACCCGCGCCGATGGCTTCGGCGCGGAGGTGAAACGGCGCATCCTGATCGGCACCTATGTGCTGAGCGCCGGCTTCTACGACGCTTATTACACCCAGGCGCAGAAGGTCCGGGCGCTGATCGCGCGTGATTTCGAGCGGGCGTGGCAGAGCTGCGACGTGCTGCTGACCCCGACCGCGCCGAGCGCGGCGTTCGCGCTGGGCGAGAAGTCGGCGGACCCGATCGCGATGTATCTCAACGACGTCTTCACGGTGCCGTCGTCGCTTGCGGGTCTGCCGGCGATGAGCGTGCCGGGGGGGCTGGACGCCGCCGGTCTGCCGCTGGGGCTGCAGATCATTGGCAAGCCGCTCGACGAGCAGGCGGTGCTGAACGCGGGGCTGGCGATTGAGCAGCGCGCGGGGGTCGTGGCGCGGCCGGAGGCGTGGTGGTGATGCGCACCTTGGTCAGTAACCTGCTAATCGCATTGTCCAGAATATTGGATGCGACGCGGGATAACGGCATGGTTTGGCTTACGTCCGACAAAAACCGTGATCGTCGCAATCCTCGTACGAGAGAAAAAGATGAGCGAGTTTAGCTACCTCATCCACGGCGCCACCGGCGAGTGGGAGGTCGTGATCGGTCTCGAGGTCCACGCCCAGGTCACGTCCAACGCCAAGCTGTTCTCGGGCGCCGCGACTGCGTTCGGGGCGGAACCGAACACGCAGGTCAGTCTCGTCGACGCGGCGATGCCCGGCATGTTGCCCGTCCCCAACCGCGAGTGCATCCGCCAGGCGGTGCGCACGGGCATGGCGATCGATGCGCAGATCAATCGCTGGTCGCGGTTCGATCGCAAGAATTATTTCTACGCCGATCTGCCCCAGGGCTATCAGATCAGCCAGCTCTACCATCCGCTGGTCGGCGAGGGGCATGTCGACGTCGCGCCCGACGAAAAGAACCCGGATGCGATCAAGCGCATCGGCGTCGAGCGCATGCATGTCGAGCAGGACGCCGGCAAGCTGATGCACGACCAGCATCCGACGCGCTCCTATGTCGACCTCAATCGCTCGGGCGTCGCGCTGATGGAGATCGTCAGCCGGCCGGACATGCGCTCGCCCGCCGAGGCAGGGGCGTATCTGACCAAGCTGCGGTCGATCCTGCGCTATGTCGGCTCGTGCGACGGCAACATGGACCAGGGCTCGATGCGCGCCGACGTCAACGTGTCCGTGCGCAAGCCCGGGGATGAGCTGGGCACGCGGACCGAGACCAAGAACGTCAATTCGATCCGCTTCGTGATGGCGGCGATCGAGCATGAGGCGAAGCGGCAGGTCGAGGTGATCGAGGACGGTGGCCGCATCGTCCAGGAGACCCGGCTGTTCGATCCCGACAAGGGGGTGACTCGGTCGATGCGGTCCAAGGAGGACGCGCACGATTATCGTTATTTCCCCGACCCCGATCTGCTGCCACTGGAGCTCGACGAGGCCTTCATCGACGAATGCCGCGCGTCGCTGCCCGAACTGCCCGACGCCAAACGCCGGCGCTACGAGGCACTCGGGGTCACGCCCTACAACGCCGGCGTGCTGACCGCCGAGGTCGAGACCGCGCGCTGGTTCGACGCGTTGCTCGACGCCGGTGCGCCGGTCGCGCAGGCGTCCAACTGGGTGACGGGCGAGCTGTTCGGGGCGCTCAACCGGCTTGGCAAAAGTATCGAGGAGTCGCCGGTAAGCCCCTCACGGGCAGCGGGATTGCTGGCGCTGGTCGCCGATGGTACGCTGTCGGGCAGCCTTGCCAAGCAGGTGTTCGAGGTCATGCTGGAGACGGGGCAGGGCGCGGCGGCGATCGTCGCGGAGCGCGGCCTCAAGCAGACCAGCGACACCGGCGCGATCGAGTCGGTGATCGCCGACGTGCTGGCGAAGAACCCTGGCCAGCTTGAACAATATCGCGGCGGCAAGGTCGCGCTGTTCGGCTTCTTCGTCGGCCAGACGATGAAGGCGATGGCGGGCAAGGCCAATCCGGGGGTGGTCAACGAACTGCTCAGGAAGGCGCTGGAACGAGGAGAATGAGGGTGCGAGGCGGGATGAAGATGCTGATTGCAGCCCTGGCGGTGGCTTGCTCTCAGGCGGCAGCGGCGGGCGACAAGATGTATGCGTGGAAGTCGGGGCAGACACCTGAGGCGTATGACGCCGACCAGCAACGCTGCCTTGAGGCTGCCAAGGCGGCGATGAAGAACCCGACCGCGCCCAACCCCTACACCAACCCTGTCACCAACGGCACCGCGGCCGGTCGCGCCGGCTCCGCGCTCGCCAGCGGGTTCGCGCTGGGGCTGATGCAGGGCAAGGCGTTCAAGTCGACCTATTACGGCTGCCTCGCCCAGGCCGGCTATTCACATCGCCGCTGGCCCGAGGCGGAATACAAGGCGTTCAAGAAGCTCTCTCCGGATGCAAAGAAGGCGGCCTATCAGGCGCTGGCGTTGGGAGACGTGCCGGTCCACCCGGAGATGCCGGCCGACGAATATGATTGAGCCGAACTAGCAATAGACATGAGGTTCCGCAGCGCCGTCACATCTCCGGCGGCTCCTGCGTCCCCGGGTCGGTCGAAGGCGTGCCGGGCGAGGGCTGGTCGAAATCGGGGCCGGGCGGGGTGATCTCCGGGGGTGGGCTGGTGGTCGGCACGGGGCTCGACGGCGCCGGCGTTTCGGGTGGGGGCTGGGTGGCCATATCAACTCTCCTTCACCGCCCTAACGCGTTGTGCCGCCACGTGGTTGCGCGGAGCCGTCCGTCTCGCCTATAGGCCCCACCCTTACGGCAAGTCCGGCGATTGCGGGCGTGGCGGAACTGGTAGACGCAGCAGGTTTAGGTCCTGCCATCGCAAGATGTGGGGGTTCGAGTCCCTTCGCCCGCACCAGTCCGCCGCGCGGCAGCAGGCGGGCAGCCATCCGGTCATTGATTTCAGGGATCAGAATACTCCCATGCAGACGGTAGAGACGGTAAACGAGGGGCTCAAGCGCGCCTACAAGCTGACCATTCCCGCCAAGGAGATCGAGGCGCGGGTCGCCGGCGAGATCCAGCGCGTGGCGCCGCAGATGAAGATGCCCGGCTTCCGCCCCGGCAAGGTGCCCGCCAACCTGGTGCGCAAGATGCACGGCCCGGCGCTGATGCAGGACGCGCTCAACAGCGCGGTCCAGCAGAGCGTGCAGTTGCTGATCGAGGACAAGCAGCTTCGCCCGGCGATGCAGCCCTCGGTTGAGCTCGGCGAAGGCTATCGGCCTGGCGGCGACGCGGAGCTGACGGTGGCGCTGGAGGTACTGCCGCAGGTGCCCACGCCCGCGATCGAGAATCTGAAGCTGGAGCGGCTGACCGTCCCGGTCGCCGACGACGCGGTCGACGCGCAGCTCAAGACCTTCGCCGACAACCAGAAGAGCTGGGACGACGCGGGCGACAAGGCGGCGGCGACCGGCGATCTCGTTACGATGGACTTCCTCGGCAAGACCGCCGACGGCGTCGCCTTCGAGGGCGGCACCGGCACCGATATGGCGGTCGAGATTGGCACCGGCCGGCTCATCCCCGGCTTCGAGGACCAGCTCGTCGGCGCGACGGCGGGCGAGAAGCGCCAGATCAGCGTGACCTTCCCGGCCGATTATCAGGCCAAGGAGCTGGCGGGGAAGCCCGCGACCTTCGACCTGACGATCAAGTCGGTGAAGACCGCCGCCGAGAGCCGGATCGACGAGGAACTGGCAAAAAATCTCGGGCTGGAAAGCCTGGAGCAGCTCCGCGGCCTCATCCGCGGCCAGATCGAGCAGGAATCGAACAACCTTACCCGCACCCACATGAAGCGCAAACTGCTCGACCAGCTCGCGTCGGGCCATGATTTCGAGGTGCCGCCGTCGATGGTCGAGGCCGAGTTCGGCCAGATCTGGGCGCAGCTCGAGCATGAGGCGACGCACGAGGCCGATCCCGCCGCCGCGATCGCCGAGATGGAGAAGGAACGCGACGATTACCGCCGCATCGCCGAGCGCCGCGTGCGCCTGGGGCTGCTGCTGTCGGAGATCGGCCAGACGAACGGCGTCGAGGTGACGCAGCAGGAGATGAACCGGCTGGTCGCCCAGGCGGCGCAGCAATATGGCCCCGAGGAGCGGCAGCGCTTCATCCAGTACGTGCAGCAGGAGCCGATGGCGGCCGCCCAGCTTCGCGCGCCGCTGTATGAGGACAAGGTCGTCGACTTCCTGTTCGGCAAGGCCGAGGTGACCGACCGCGAGACGACGCGCGAGGAGCTGGAGGCGGCGATCGAGAGCGAGGACGGCTTCGCGACCGGCACGCACAGCCACGACCACGACAATCACAAGCCGAAGGCGAAGCGCGCGACGAAGGTGGAGCCGGCCGACGCGGTGAGCGAACCGACCGCCGCGGCGAAGCCGAAGAAGGCGACCAAGCCAGCGGCCAAGGGCTCCAATGCCGGGGTCGGGACAGCGCCGGTCGAGGCCGCGCCCGTCGAGGCGGATGCGCCGGCGAAGAATCCGCGCGCAAGGAAGGGCGCGCCGGTCGAGGCGGAGACGCAGGTGCTGGAAAGCTCGCCGGTCGCGGCCGAGGCGGCGGCGGGGGCGGAGGCGGCCGACGCGCCTGTAAAGAAGCCGCGGGCGAAGAAGAAGGTGGAAGGCTGATCTCGTCATGCCGGCCCCCTCGACACCGCGTGCGGCGTCGCTCGGGACGGGCTTGTGCCGGCATCCACTGTCGGATTAGCCTCACGGATGGATATAATCCGAACCGTGGGGCGAGGCCTTGAGTGGACCCCGGTACGAGGCCGGGGTGACGAAGGGGGTGGCGTGACCCAACCCACCATCGCCGTCCTCCTTCCCTGCTACAACGAAGAGGCCGCGATCGCGTCGACGGTCGCCGGCTTCCGGGCCGCGCTGCCGACGGCGACGATCTACGTCTACGACAACAACTCCACCGACCGCACCGCCGAGGTCGCGCGGGCGGCGGGGACGGTCGTCCGGCGCGAGCGGGTGCAGGGTAAGGGCGCGGTGGTGCGGCGGATGTTCGCCGATGTCGACGCCGACGTCTATGTCATGGCCGACGGCGACGCGACCTACGACGCCACGAGCGCGCCCGCCCTGGTGGCGCGGCTGCTCGACGAACAGCTCGACATGGTCGTCGGCAGCCGCGTCCACGGGGCGGCGGACGCCTACCGGCGCGGCCATCGTTTCGGCAATGCGCTGCTTACCGGGATGCTGGCGCGACTGTTCGGACGGAGCTTCACCGACATCCTGAGCGGCTATCGCGTCTTTTCGCGCCGTTTCGTGAAAAGCTATCCCGCCCTGTCGACGGGGTTCGAGATCGAGACCGACATCTCGGTCCACGCGCTCGAACTGCGAATGCCGGTGGCCGAGGTGGAGACCCCCTATGTCGCGCGGCCCGAAGGGTCGGCGTCGAAGCTCAGCACCTATGGCGACGGCTGGCGCATCCTGCGCACGATCGTGACGCTCTACCGGCTCGAACGGCCATTGCTGTTCTTCGGCAGCATCGGCGCGCTGCTGGGGCTGGCGGCGATCGTGCTCGGCATCCCGCTGGCGGTGACCTATGCCAGGACCGGGCTGGTGCCACGTTTCCCCACCGCGATCGCCGCGACGGGCCTCGTCATCCTGGCGGCGCTCAACGGCTTCGCCGGGCTCATCCTCGATACCGTGGTGCGTGGCCGGCGCGAGGTCCGGCGGCTCGCCTATCTGGCATATCCGGCCCCGCGCGACGGGGGTTGAAAGCCCCGGTCACCCGCGCGACATAGTGACGACCACGAGCGCATCTGAAAGTAGTCCATGCAAAACCCGTTCGAGACCGGCGATTTCGCGAGCCCCCTGGCCCAGGCCGGCGTTGGCCTGCAGCAGACCCAGGCGGGACTGGTGCCGATCGTCATCGAGCAGTCGAACCGGGGCGAGCGCTCGTTCGACATCTTCAGCCGTCTGCTGCGCGAGCGCATCGTCTTCGTCACCGGGGGCGTCGAGGACGGCATGGCCTCGCTCATCACCGCGCAGTTGCTGTTCCTCGAATCGGAAAATCCGAAGAAGGACATCTTCATGTACATCAACTCGCCGGGCGGGGTCGTCACGGCGGGCATGGCGATCCATGACACGATGCAGTATATCCGCCCACGCGTCGGCACGGTGTGCATCGGCCAGGCCGCCTCGATGGGCTCTTTCCTGCTCGCCTCGGGCGAGAAGGGTATGCGGGTCGCGCTGACCAACGCGCGGATCATGATCCATCAACCCTCTGGCGGCGCGCAGGGCATGGCATCCGACATCGAGATCCAGGCGAAGGAAATCCTGCGCATCCGGGCGCGGATGAACGAGCTTTATGCACTCTATACCGGCCAGCCGATCGAGGAGATCGAGCGGCGGATGGACCGCGACACGTTCCTGTCGGCCGCCGAAGCCAGGGTGTTCGGGCTGATCGACGAGGTGTTCGACAAGCGCCCCGCACCCGCCGACGAGATGGCGCAAGCCGCGTAACCAATAGCGTTAGCGGTTTGGCGTTGCCGATCGCGTATGGGACGGGCTAGAGTGTCCGTCCCGCAGAGGATTGATTGAATGACGAAGCTGACCGGGGGCGAGTCCAAGAGCACGCTGTACTGCTCGTTCTGCGGCAAGTCGCAGCACGAGGTCAGGAAGCTGATCGCCGGCCCGACCGTGTTCATCTGCGACGAGTGCGTCGAGCTGTGCAACGACATCATCCGCGAGGAGACGAAGTCGGCGCTGGTGTCCAAGAAGGACGGCGGCGTGCCGACCCCGCAGGAAATCTGCAACGTTCTCGACGATTATGTGATCGGCCAGCAGCGCGCCAAGCGCGTCCTGTCGGTGGCCGTGCACAACCATTACAAGCGGCTCAACCACGGTGCCAAGGGTGCCGATGTTGAGCTGTCCAAGTCCAACATCCTGCTCGTCGGCCCGACCGGCTGCGGCAAGACGTTGCTCGCGCAGACGCTGGCCCGCATCCTCGACGTGCCGTTCACGATGGCCGATGCGACGACGCTGACCGAGGCCGGTTACGTCGGCGAGGATGTCGAGAACATCATCCTCAAGCTGCTCCAGGCGTCGGACTACAACGTCGAGCGGGCGCAGCGCGGGATCGTCTATATCGACGAGATCGACAAGATCAGCCGCAAGGCCGAGAATCCCTCGATCACCCGCGACGTGTCGGGCGAGGGCGTCCAGCAGGCGCTGCTCAAGCTGATGGAAGGCACCACTGCGAGCGTGCCCCCGCAGGGCGGGCGCAAGCATCCGCAGCAGGAGTTCCTGCAGGTCGACACGACCAACATCCTGTTCATCTGCGGCGGCGCGTTCTCGGGTCTCGAAAAGATCATCGGCGATCGCCTTCAGGGCAAGTCGATCGGCTTCGGCGCGTTCGTCGCCGCGCCCGAGGAGCGGCGCACGGGCGAGCTGCTGCGCTCGACCGAGCCCGAGGATCTGTTAAAGTTCGGGCTCATTCCCGAGTTCGTCGGCCGGCTGCCGGTGATCGCGACGCTGGAAGACCTCGATATCGAGGCGCTGGTCAAGATCCTGTCGCAGCCCAAGAACGCGCTGGTGAAACAATATCAAAAGCTGTTCGAGATGGAGGAGGTCGAGCTCGGCTTCACCGACGACGCGCTGGTCACGGTCGCCAGGAAGGCGATCGAGCGCAAGACCGGCGCGCGCGGCCTTCGCTCGATCCTGGAGGGCGTGCTGCTCGACACGATGTTCGACCTGCCCGGCATGGACGGGGTGGACGAGGTGATGATCGACAAGGACGTCATCCTCGGCACCAAGGAGCCGATCCGGGTCTACACCGAGAAGAAGGCCGAATCGGCGGCCTGACGGGAACTCCCGGCTGGCCCCGAGCTTGTCTGTGCGAAGGAGTTTCGTATGGACGACGACCGGATCTGGCGTTTCGAGGAAAAGCTCTGGCTGGGCGACGCCGACACCTATCGCACGCTGATCGACGACGAGTGCGTGATGGCGCTGCCGGACCAGCCCTATGTCTTTACCGCCGCCGCCGCCATCGAGGCGGTGGCGTCGACGCCGCGCTGGTCCGAGGTCGCGTTCACCGAGCGCAAGGTGCAGCGGCCCGAGGAGGGGCTGATCGTCATCGCCTACAAGGCCGAGGCGTCACGTGACGGCGAGGCGTACCAGGCGTATTGCACGACCTCGATGCGGCGGCGCGCGCATGGGGATTGGCTGGTGGTGCAGCATTCGCAGCTGCCGCCGATCGTGCTGAGCTGACGGGAGGATCACGCTGACGGGGGTGAGGACGGCGGGGCGGGCCGACAAGGAGACGGTGGTCACCGCCTTGGCGCGCGCGTTCGCCGACGATCCGGCCATGTCCTGGATCTTCCCCAATCCGGCCGACCGCGCGATCCGCTTGCAGCGCCTGTTCGGCATCCTGTTCGATAGCGATGCGGCGGGGATGCGGCTGTTGACCGCGGGCGGCGAGGCGGCGACCTTGTGGCGCGGGCCGGGCCGCAACCACACCTCGCGGCTGGAGATGCTGCGGCGCGCTATCCCGCTGGTGTGGGCGCTCGGGCCGAACCGCACGCGCGCGATGCGGGTCGCGGACGCGATCGACGCGCATATGCCGACAGGCGCGTACTGGTATCTTCACATCGCCGGTTGCGACCCAGCGCATCAGGGCCGGGGGCTCGGCGCGGCGGCGGTGCGGGGCGGGCTGACGCGCGCGGCGGCTCGGCTGCCGGCCTATCTCGAGACCGCGACCGAGCGCAACCTGGGCTTCTATCAGGGGCTCGGCTTCGCGGTGACGGGCGAGTGGAAGGTGCCCGGCGGTGGCCCCCGCTTCTGGTCGATGCTGCGCCCGGCGGACGTCTAGAACACCCCCGGCACGAAGCGTTTCACGCGGGCGGCGTAGGCGGTGTACCCGGCACCGAACTCGCGACCAAGCAGGGCCTCCTCGATGCGCACGCGCAACCAGGTGCCGAGCGCGAAGACGGGAATGGCCAGCAGCAATTGACGCGTGTGGCCGAACGCCAGCGAGATCGCGAGCATGAACAGGAACATGCCGGTGTAGATCGGGTGGCGGATCAGCCGGAACGGGCCGTCCTGGACGAGCTGATGGTCGGCGAGCGTGCGCGCGACGATGCTCCAGTTGCGTCCCATCGTCCGCGTTGACCACAGGAACAGCCCGACCGCGCCCGCCATCAGCAGCGCGATGACCACCGCCTCGGCAAGCGCCTTGGCCGACAGCGGGTCGAGCGTGACACGCTGCGGCCCGAACCCGGCGATGCCGATGCCCAATCCCTGCAGCGCGATGCCGAGCAACGAGGCGCGGGAGCGGGTCGCGCCGGCCTCGCCGCCCGCGCCGCGCCGGCCCCGCGCCAAGAATACGGAGGTGGTGAAGGCAATCGCGCCGATCAGGAAGGCGGCGATGCCGGGCAGGGCGACGGGATCGGCGGACAGCATCAGTTCGGCCGCTTCGCCTGCGCCGCGCGCCAGGCCTGGGCGTCCTCGATCGCGACGCTGCGCTTGAGGACTTTGGCCCAGGGATCGACCACGACATGCGCCCCCGCCGGCACCGTCAGCGCGCCGGTGCCGCCGGTCATCGCCAGCCGCTCGGTGCGCTCGCCGACCTGCACCTCGACCGGCATCGGAAAGGGCAGGTCGCCCGGCGTCTTCCATGTCAGCGTCAGCCGGTCGCCCCCGGCCTGCGCCGGGGCAGGCTCGCGCGTCTCAACCAGTTCGGGCAGCGCGGCCTGGCGGAAATAGACGTCGAAGAACCAGTCGTAATTCTTGCCGGTGACCTGACGCACGAAGCCCTGGAACTCGCGGGTCGAGCCATAGCGCGGCGTGAAATTGCCCGGACGCGGGTCGATCCGGCCATAGACGATGAGGCGGGTGGCGTCGAAGAAGGCCTTGTCGCCGATCAGGCCGCGCAGGGTGTGGAGCACCCAGCTGCCCTTGACGTAGATGTCGTTGCCCGGCCCGCCGCGGTCGTCCTCATAGACGTCGTCGCCCGAGAACACCTTGTCGCGGACCATCGCCACCTTGTTGCGGATGGTCGCGCGCTGGGTCGCCATCATCGCCGCGTAGCGCGCCTCGCCCTCCCGCCAGCGGCCATAGAGCGGCTGCATGTAGCTGCCATAGCCTTCGTGGATCCAGTAATCGTCCCAGTTCGCCGCCGTCACCTGATTGCCGAACCATTCGTGGCTGAACTCGTGCTGGAACAGCCAGTCGAATCCCTCGGGCGCCTTGGCGTATTCGTTGCCGTAGGCGTTGATCGTCTGGTGCTCCATGCCCTTGTGCGGGGTCTCGACGACGCCGAGCTTCTCGTCGCCGAAGGGGTAGGGGCCGATCAGCCCCTCGAAGAAATCGAGCGTCGGCGCGAACTCGGCGAACAGCTTTTCCGCCCGCGCCCTTTCGCCGGGCAGATACCAGTAGAACATCGGAATGCTGTTGCCGAAGCGGCTATTGTAGCTGCCGCCGAGCTCCTCATACGGCCCGACATTGAGCGCGATGCCATAGGTGTTGGGGTGCTTGATCCGCCAGTTCCAGGTCGTCCGCCCGTCAGGCAGCGTATCGACGCCGAGCAGCACGCCGTTCGACGGCGCCTTCAGCCCCTTGGGGATCGTGATGTGGAGCGTGACCACGCCGGGCTCGCCGGTCGGGAAGTCGAGGCACGGCCAGAACAGGTCGCAGCCATAGCCCTCGGCGGTGGTCGCGAACCAGGTCGCGCCGGCCGGGGTCTTCGACCAGACGACGCCATCGTCCCACGGCGCGCGAATCGCGACGTGCGGGGTGCCGCCGTAGGTGATCCGAGCGACGATCC
Organism: uncultured Sphingomonas sp.; assembly: GCA_964244185.1. Lineage (GTDB taxonomy): Bacteria > Pseudomonadota > Alphaproteobacteria > Sphingomonadales > Sphingomonadaceae > Sphingomonas. Next base: position 64,338 of record CAXTHQ010000009.1, on the reverse strand, counting down.
GCCGGCCGGCGGCGGCGGGGCGGGGGAGGGTGATCGACAGGCGGCCCTCGGGGTTGCTCCAAGCGGCGGGCGGGAGCGCGACGCCGTCGATCTGGATGGCGCTGACGGGCAGATTCCGGTCGAGGTCGATGAGCAGCGTGGTGAGCGGCGACTTGGCGGTGAAGCCGAGCGTCGCCACGCCCTGTAATTGCTCGGTGTCGGGCAGGATCTCGAAGACGAGGTCGGCCGCGTCGAACCTGAGCGCGAGCTGCTCGGCGGGGCGCACACCACCCGACAGCATCGTCAGCCTGGTGAGCGGCGGCTCGCCCTTCTTGGGCAGGTCGGCGGCGGTGAGCGAGGCGAGCAGGCCGAAGGCTGTTGCAAGGCGCTTCATAACTCTCCTGTCGTCACCCCGGCCTTGAGCCGGGGTCCCGCTTCTTCGTATCGAGGTGCAGGCAGCGGGACCCCGGGTCAAGCCCGGGGTGACGGGCTACTTGCCCTTCGCCATCTGTTCGACACGATACGCCTGGAACGCGTCGACCTGATCCGATTGCATCAGCACCCGGCTCATCGGGTCGACCACGACATGCGCGCCCGCGGGGACGGCGAGCGAGCCGGTGTTGCCCGCCATGGCGACCTTGCTCACGACGCCGTCGATCGACACTTCGACCGGCAGCGGGAAGGGCCGTCCGCCCGGCGCCTGCCAGCGCAGGGTCAGCCGGTCGCCGCCGCGGTTCTGCACCAGTCTGGGCAGCGCCGCCTGATAGAGATAGACGTCGAAGAACCAGCCGTAATCCTTGCCCGTCACCTGGTTCACATAGCGGATGAAGTCGGGCGTCGAGCGGAACACCGGCTGGAAATTGCCCGGCCGGGGGTCGTCGCGGCCATAGACCTCCAGCCGGATCGCGCGGAAGAAGGCGTCGTCGCCGATCGTGTTCCTGAGCGTGTGGAGCACCCACGAGCCCTTCGAATAGATGTCGCCGCCGCGCCCGCCCTTGTCCTCGTACACCTGCTCGGCGGTCTGCGGCTTGCCGCTGACGATCGCGGTCTGCGCGCGGATGCCGGGCCGCGCGGCGAGCATCATCGCGGTGTAGCGGCCCTCGCCCTCGCGCCAGCGGCCGTAGAGCGGCTGCATGTAGGCGGTGAAGCCCTCGTGCAGCCAGAAGTCGTCCCAGTTCGACGCCGTCTGCTGGTTCGCGAACCATTCGTGGCCGAACTCGTGCTGGAACAGGTCGTCGAAGCCGTTCGGCGTCTTCGCATAGGCGTTGCCGTAAGCATTGACCGTCTGGTGCTCCATGCCCTTGTGCGGGGTCTCGACGACGCCGACCTTCTCGGTCGCCCAGGGATAGGGGCCGATCGTGCTTTCGTAGAAGTCGAGCACCGGCGCGAACTCGGCGAAGAGCTTTTCGGCCTTGTCCTTCTCGCCCGGCAGATACCAGTAGAACATCGGGAAGCTGTCGCCGAACCTCGATTGGTAGGTGTCGGTCACCACCTCGTACGGCGCGACGTTGAGGGCGACGCCGTAGAGGGTCGGATGCTTGACCTGCCAGTGGAAGGTGGTGCGCCCGTCGGCCAGGCGGCCCTCGCCGCGCGCGACGCCGTTCGAGATCGCCTTTAGCCCGGCGGGGACGGTGATGCGCAGGTCGATCGTGTCGGGTTCGTAGGTCGGATAGTCGATGCACGGCCAGATCAGGTCGCAGCCTTCCATCTGTACCGCCGTCGCGACCCAGGGCCGGCCGGCCGGGGTCTTGCTCCAGACGAAGCCGCCGTCCCAGGGCGCGCGCACCGCGACGTGCGGCTGGCCGGCATAGGCGATGCGGACCGCCAGCTTCCGGCCGGCGGCGACGCGGCGCGGCAGCTTGATGAAGATGCGGCCCTCGGGGTTGCGCCAGCCGGACGGCGCGAGGGGGCGGCCGTCGATGGCGATGGCCGAGATCGCGTAATTGCGGTCGAGGTCGATCGCGAGCCGGTCGGTCGCGGCCCTGGTCGTGAAATTGAGCGTCGCGGTGCCGGCGATCGCCTCGCGGTCGGGAAACACCTCGATCGCCAGGTCGGCCGAGTCGAAGCGGACGCGCTCCTGCGACGGGTCGAGCAGGCCGCCCGAGGCGCTGGTCTGGGCGGTGATCGACGGCTTGCCCGGCTCGGACGCGGCGACCAGAGCCAGGGCGATCAGCGGGAGGAGGGACGGCTTCATGGCCGCAGCGTGAACCAGCCCGACCGTTCCGGCAAGCCGGCTATCGCCCCAGTTTCGCCCGCACGTCGCCCCCACGTAACCTCCCCCGGTCGGCCCGGCATGTCGCCGGCCGGGAAAGCCCCTCTCCCCGCCGCCGCGCCGTTCCTATGCCTCGGATCGATCCGGAGGAACAGGCCGCGCGATCGGTGTCAGGCCTCGCGCGCCCGGGAGCCCAGCCCCATGCGCGCGAGCTCGGGCTCGCGATCGACGAGCTGATGCTTCCACGCCCCGCCGACATGGAGGAAGAGCAGGGACAGCATCACCCAGCCGCCGAGCGCGTGAAATGTCTCGATCCGCTCGTGCAGCGCGTGCTGCTCGGCGACGCGCCCGGGCTCGCGGCCGATCTCGTTGACCGGGCCGATCAGCGGGATCGGCGCCAAGTCCCAGAACATCGCGGGCTTGCGGGCGGGGGACGCGGGCCGACCCGCCGCCGCCGCTGCCCGCGCGCGCTGTTCCTGCGCATAAGCGGCGCCGGGCGAGCCCGCCGGCGGGTTGGCCGAGATCATCGCCCAGCCCGATAACGGCAGCACCAGCATCGCGGCGTAGAGCAGGAAATGGACGCCATGCGCCAATCCCCGCTCCCATTGCTTCATCGGCAGCAGGGGCGGCGGCTTGTGCGTCAGCCGCCAGACGACGCGCACGACGCTGAGGATGAGGATCGTCAGCCCCGACGAGACGTGGAAGACGAAGAACCCGCCCGGCAGCAGATCGCGCGCCAGCCCCGACAGCAGATTGTAGGCGATCGCCGCCGCGATCAGCCAGTGCAGCGCGATCGCGACGCGGGTGTAGCGGGCGGTCGCGATCCGGTGCGCGTCGCCCGGGTCCGCCGTGATCGTCGCCATGCGCGTTCCCCTTGCCGCCGTCCGTGGCGAGGTACCGCGAAACCGGACGGCAGGGAAGGGCGCGTCGTCGACTCGCGGCGATCCGCCGGCGTGCGACCCGGATCGGCAGCGATGCGATCACCGGCGCGGCGCGCATCAGCGCGAGGCCATAGCGCAGCGATTCCTCGCCATAGATCGGCTTGAGCAGGTCGCTCGCCGTGCCGACCGGGACCGCGATCGGCACGGCAGGCGCGAAGGTGAGCGGGGCGGACGCGCTCGCCTCCGTCTTCGGTGACGCGTCGGACCCGACATGACGCCGCGCGACTTGCCGCTCGAGGGGCGCGAAAGGAGCGGCCGTGGGAAGTCGGCAGGAACTTCGCTTTCTCGGCACCGGCGGCGGCGATCCGGCCGGTTGGTGATCGGCAGTACCGTCGGGTCTCATCCAATTCCGCGTCAACGGCGAGATCAGGCAGGATGGCGACATCGCCGATCTGTCTGGGATTGCGCTTACCGGATCGTCTATATCAGCCGCTTCGACCGCCTGCTGCCGGGCGACGATCGACGTGGCGATCGGGTGTCTTGACCTGCCGCGCGTCACGATCGGCGACAAGGAAACGGATTTCGCATGATCCTCCACGATTTTCCGCTCTCTTCCGCCAGCTTCCGTGTCCGCATCGTCCTCAACCTGAAGGGGCTGGCGTACGAAACGCGCAACTACGTCCTTCGCGCCGGCGAGCAGCGCGCGCCGGCCTATCTGGAGGTAAACCCGGCCGGGCTGGTGCCCGCGCTGGAGGTGGACGGCCTGCGCCTCGGCCAGAGTCTCGCGATCATCGACTATCTCGATGCGGTCGCGCCCGAGCCACGCATGGTCCCCGCGGATCCGGCCGCGCGGGCGCGGGCGATGGAGATGGCGCTGACGATCGCGGCGGACATCCATCCGATCAACAATCTGCGCATCCTGCGCTATCTCGAGCACGAGCTGGGGCAGGACAAGGCGGCGGTCGACGGCTGGTATCGGCATTGGGTCGAGCAGGGTCTCGCGACGCTGGAAAAGCTGCTGCCCGAGACGCGCTTCGCGGGCGGCGGCGCGCCCAACATCGTCGACGCCTGCCTGGTGCCTCAAATGTACAATGCGCGACGCTTCAAGGTCGACCTGACGCCGTTTCCGCGCGTGACGGCGATGGCCGATCGTGCGGCGGCGTTGCCGGCGTTCGCGGCGGCGGCGCCGCCGCCGCTGTAGGCCCGACGTATCCGACGACGCCCGCGTCATGAACGAGGAGCCGTTCGGGCCGGTGGCGGTCACGCAGCGCTTCACGAGCTTCGACGAGGACGTCGCGCGGGCGAACCGGCTGCCGTAGGTCTCGCGGCCTGTGACTGGACGCGGTCGGCGCGAACGATGGCCGATATCGGCGACGCGATCGGCATCAACTTCGTCGGCCTGACCGGCCCGGAGACCCCGTTCGGGCGCGTCAAGGAAAGCGGCCACGGCTCCGAAGGCGGCAGCGCGGGGCTGACTGCCTGTCTTCTCGATTCGCGCAGGGCCCGGCGTCTGGGCCGATGGTTGCCAAGGCGGATGGGAAGCGGGATATCCCGGCGATGACGAATCCTGCCGTGCTTTCAAAGGCTCCCAACAAGCGCGGCAAGGGGCGTCCCGTCTCCGGCAAGAACGATGTCGGGCGCGAGCGGCTGCTGGTCGCCACCGAGAAGCTGCTGCGGACGATGCCGCCGGCGCGCGTCACCATCTCGCGCATCGCGCAGGAGGCCAATGCCGACCCCGCGCTGGTCCGCTATTATTTCGGCAACCGCACCGATCTGCTGGTCGCCGTCGTCGACCGCGTTACGGGCCACGCGATGGTCGGCGCGCAGCGGAGGGGCGAGCCCGTCGCCGCGCTCGCCGACCATATCGGCAAGACCGTCCAGTTCGTCCGCTCCGCCCCCTTCATGCACCGGCTGATGATCGACGAGCTGGCCCAGGCCGGCACCGAGGAGTCGCGCGCCCGCGTCCGCGACATGAACCTCGACCTGGTCGAGTTCTTCCGCGAGCTGCTGCGCGCCGATGGCGGCGGCGAGCTGGTCGAGACCGATCCCTTGTTCCTGCACCTGGCGGTGCTCGGCGCGAGCGACTTCTTCTCGTCGGCGGCCCCCCTGGTCCGCGAGCTGGTGCCGGAGGGCACGGACATGACCGAGCTGACGGCGGCGTTTCAGGCGTTTCTGGTCAGGCTGGTGCTCGACGGCCTGCGCAAGCGCTGACCGCCGATGGCCGAGATCGCATTTCGTCCGGCACCGGAGCCGAAGGCGCGCCCCGCGTCTCCGAGTCTGTGGTGACCCCTACGGGGCTCGAACCCGTGTTTCAGCCGTGAAAGGGCCGCGTCCTAACCACTAGACGAAGGGGCCGTGTGCGGCGGCGGGTAAGGCAGCGCCTTGCGGTGGTCAAGCGGGCTTGCGGTGGCAGACGGCCTGGAGCTTGTTGCCGTCGGGGTCGCGGACGTAGGCGCCGTAATAATGCGCGTGATAGTGCGGGCGCGGCCCCGGCGCGCCCGCGTCGGTGCCGCCGTTGGCCAGCGCGGCGGCGTGGAAGGCGTCGACCGCCGCGCGGGTCGGCGCGAGGAAGGCGGCGTGCTGGCCGTTGCCGTGGCCGGCCGCGCCGCCATCGAAGGGCCGCCCAACGAACAGCTTCGTGCCCGTCATCTCGCCATAGACCAGTCCACCCGGCAACTGGAACGGCTCGGACAGGCCCAGTGTCGGCATGACCGCGGCGTAAAAGCGCCGCGCGCGGTCGAGGTCGTTCGTCCCCAGGGTGATATGACTGAACATCGCGCGCCTCTATCCCTTTCCAGCGGTCGCAACCGCGCTATACGCTGCCGCATGAGCCCCGACTTCGATTTCGCGCTGGGCGAGAACGCGGACATGATCCGCGATACTACCCGCCGCTTCGCCACCGACAAGATCGCGCCGCTCGCGGCGAGGATCGACGCCGAGGACTGGTTTCCGCGCGACGAACTGTGGCCCGCGATGGGCGAGCTCGGGCTGCACGGCGTCACCGTCGCGCAAGCCGATGGCGGCCTCGGCCTCGGCTATCTCGAACACGTCATCGCGTGCGAGGAGGTCAGCCGCGCCTCGGCCTCGATCGGCCTGTCCTACGGCGCGCACTCCAACCTGTGCGTCAACCAGATCGCGCGCTGGGCCAGCCCCGAGCAGAAGGCGAAATACCTGCCCGGGCTGATCTCCGGCGAGCACGTCGGCAGCCTCGCGATGTCGGAAGCCGGGGCGGGCTCCGACGTCGTGTCGATGAAGCTCAAGGCCGACCGGGTGCAGGGCGGCTACGTCCTCAACGGCACCAAGTTCTGGATCACCAACGCCGCCTATGCCGACACGTTGGTCGTCTACGCGAAGACGGGGGAGGGGAGCCGCGGCATCACCACCTTCCTGATCGAGAAGGACATGCCCGGCTTCGCGATCGGCCAGAAGATCGACAAGATGGGAATGCGCGGCTCGCCCACCGCCGAGCTCGTCTTTACCGATTGCGAAGTGTCCGACGAGCAGGTCATGGGGCCACAGAATGGCGGCGTCGGCGTGCTGATGAGCGGGCTCGACTATGAGCGCACCGTGCTCGCCGGCATCCAGCTCGGCATCATGCAGGCCTGCCTCGACGTCGTCCTGCCCTATGTCCGCGAACGCCGGCAGTTCGGCCAGCCGATCGGCGCGTTCCAGCTCATCCAGGCCAAGATCGCCGACATGTACGTCGCCCTGAACAGCGCCCGCGCCTATGTTTACGCGGTGGCGAAGAGCTGCGATGCGGGCAAGACGACGCGCTTCGACGCCGCCGGCGCGATCCTGCTGGCGTCGGAGAACGCCTTCAAGGTCGCCGGCGAGGCGGTGCAGGCCTTGGGCGGTGCGGGATACACGAAGGACTGGCCGGTCGAACGCTTCCTCCGCGACGCCAAGCTGCTCGACATCGGCGCGGGGACCAACGAGATCAGGCGGATGCTGATCGGCCGCGAGCTGATCGGCGCCGTCGGCGTGGTGGCGCAGTGATCTCCCTCTTCCTCAGGGAGAGGGAAAGGTGACCGCCCCCGTCCTTACTTCGAACCTCTCGCCCGACAACGAAACCTTCCGCGCCAACGCCACCCACAACCGCGCGCTCGCCGCCCAACTCCACGCCGACGTCGCGCAGGCAGCGCTCGGCGGCAATGAGAAGTCCCGCGAACGCCACACCAGCCGGGGCAAGCTCCTACCCCGCGACCGCGTCGAGCGCCTGCTCGACCCCGGCTCGCCCTTCCTCGAGATCGGCCAGCTCGCCGCCGCCGATCTGTACGACGGCGAGGTCCCCGGCGCGGGCCTCATCTCCGGCATCGGCCGCGTCTCCGGCCGCCAGTGCATGATCGTGTGCAACGACGCGACGGTGAAGGGCGGCACCTATTATCCGCTCACCGTCAAGAAGCACCTTCGCGCGCAGGAGATCGCCGAGCAGAACCGGCTGCCCTGCATCTATTTGGTCGACAGCGGCGGCGCGAACCTGCCGCACCAGGCCGAGGTCTTCCCCGACCGCGACCATTTCGGCCGCATCTTCTTCAATCAGGCGCAGATGTCGTCGCTCGGCATCCCGCAGATCGCGTGCGTGATGGGAAGCTGCACCGCCGGCGGCGCCTACGTTCCCGCGATGTCCGATGAGACGGTGATCGTGCGCGGGCAGGGGACGATCTTCCTCGCCGGCCCGCCGCTGGTGAAGGCCGCGACGGGCGAGGTCATCTCGGCCGAGGAGCTGGGCGGCGCGGACACGCACGGCCGCAAGTCGGGCGTCGTCGACCATGTCGCCGAGAACGACGAGCACGCGCTGACGATCGTCCGCGATATCGTCTCGACTCTGCCGCCGCCCACGCCGGCCAGCGTCAACCGCCGCGACCCGCGCCCGCCCAAGTTCGCAGCCGAAGAATTGTACGGTGTCGTGCCCTCGGACGTCCGTGCGCCCTACGACGTCCACGAGGTCATCGCCCGGCTGGTCGACGGCAGCGAGTTCCACGAGTTCAAGGCGCTCTACGGATCGTCGCTGGTCTGCGGCTTCGCGCACATCTGGGGCCTGCCCGTCGCGATCCTCGCCAACAACGGCGTGCTGTTCAGCGAGAGCGCGATGAAGGGCGCGCATGTCATCGAGCTCGCCTGCCAGCGCCGTGTGCCGCTGCTCTTCCTCCAGAACATCTCCGGCTTCATGGTCGGCGGCAAGTACGAGGCGGAAGGCATTGCGAAACATGGCGCCAAGCTCGTCACCGCCGTCGCCACCGCGAGCGTTCCCAAGCTCACCGTCCTGATCGGCGGCAGCTTCGGCGCGGGCAATTACGGCATGTGCGGGCGGGCCTATAGCCCCCGCTTCCTCTTCACCTGGCCCAACAGCCGGATCAGCGTGATGGGCGGCGAGCAGGCGGCGTCGGTGCTGGCGACGGTCCACCGCGACGCCGAGCGCTGGACGCCCGAGGAGGCCGAAGCGTTCAAGGCCCCCGTCCGCCGGAAATACGAGGACGAGGGCAACCCCTGGCACGCCACCGCCCGCCTGTGGGACGACGGCATCATCGACCCCGCGCAGACCCGCGACGTGTTGGGCCTGGCGCTGGCGGCGACGCTGGAAGCGCCCATTGCCGAACGGCCGTCGTTCGGTGTGTTCCGAATGTAAGGAAATCCCATGTCGCTGATCCTTGCTCTTGCGCTAGCCGCCCAGATCACGTCGGTTCAGCCGATGCCCAAGGGCACCGGCCTGCCGCCGCCCGCCACCGAGGAGGAGGCGGTGATGGTGCCGGTCAACGGCCTGTTCGCCGCGATTGCTGCGCGTGACGGCGTGCAGGTTCTGGCGCACGTCCTGCCCGATGGCGGCGTCATTGCGACGGATGTGAAGCCCGATGGCACACACGCCTATCGCCGCACCGCCTGGGCACAATGGGCCGCCGCGATGAAGCCCGGCGTCGAACGCTTTCAGGAACGGCTTTACGACCCCGCGATCGAGATCGACGGCGATGTCGCGATGGTATGGGGGCGGTATGACTTTCTCGTCGACGGCAAGCTGATACATTGCGGCTATGATCACTTCGATCTGGTCCGCGACACCGGGCAGTGGAAGATCGCCAATATCACCTATTCGAAGCGCACGACGGGCTGTTCGGGATGAACCGCTGTCCTACACGGCGCGGCTGTCCTATCCGGCGCGCATGATCGACTACTCGCCATTGACGCGCGTCGCGGCCCTGGGGACAACGGTCCGCCACGGGCTCAACTTTCTCGCCTTGTCGGCGCCCCGCCTTCGCGCGCGCACGCGAGAGGGTGCGACGTTTGTGACTTTTGGCCGATGCTGACCTCGCTCCTCATCGCCAATCGCGGCGAGATCGCCTGCCGCGTCATCCGCACCGCGCGCCGGCTCGGCATCCGGACGGTCGCGGTCTATTCGGACGCCGACGCCAATGCGCTCCACGTCCGCCAGGCCGACGAGGCGGTCCACATTGGCGCTTCGCCGGCGCGCGAAAGCTACCTCGTCGGCGACCGCATCATCGCCGCCGCGCAGCAGACCGGCGCGCAGGGGGTCCACCCCGGCTACGGCTTCCTGTCGGAGAACGCCGATTTCGCGCAGGCCGTCATCGACGCCGGCCTGATCTGGGTCGGGCCGAAGCCCGCCAGCATCCGCGCGATGGGCCTGAAGGACGCCGCCAAGCGCCTAATGATCGCGGCCGGCGTCCCGACCACGCCCGGCTATCTCGGCGACGACCAATCGCCCGAGCGGCTCCAGGCGGAGGCCGACGCGATCGGCTATCCCGTCCTCATCAAGGCGGTCGCCGGCGGTGGCGGCAAGGGGATGCGGCAGGTTGCGGCCTCTGCGGACTTCCTCGACGCGCTGCAAAGCTGCCGGCGCGAGGCCGCGTCGAGCTTCGGCGACGACCGCGTGCTGCTCGAAAGGTACATCCTCTCGCCACGCCACATCGAGGTGCAGGTGTTCGGCGACAGCCACGGCAACGTCGTCCACCTCTTCGAACGCGACTGCTCGCTCCAGCGCCGCCACCAGAAGGTGATCGAGGAAGCCCCGGCGCCCGGCATGGACGAAGCCACCCGCGAGGCGGTCTGCGGCGCCGCCGTCCGCGCCGCGCAGGCGGTCGATTACGAGGGCGCCGGCACGATCGAGTTCATCGCCGACGCCAGCGAGGGCCTGAGGGCCGACCGCATCTGGTTCATGGAAATGAACACGCGGCTGCAGGTCGAGCATCCGGTGACGGAGGAGATCACGGGGCAGGATCTGGTCGAATGGCAGCTGCGCGTGGCGAGCGGGGAAGCGTTGCCGAAACGGCAGGATGAGTTGCGGATCGACGGCTGGGCGATGGAGGCGCGGCTGTATGCCGAGGATCCGGCGAAGGGGTTTCTGCCGAGCATCGGGCGGCTCAACCACCTAGCTTTCGGCGAAACCATCGAGCGTGTGGAATCGGGAGTCGAGGAAGGCGACACAGTTTCACCTTTTTACGATCCGATGATTGCAAAGCTTGTGGTGAGTGGCCCGGATCGGAAAGCGGCGATCACCGGGCTGCAGGCGGGTTGCCAAGCGGTTGAATGTACACCGGTGCAAACGAATGCTTGGTTCCTGTCGCGCCTTTTGGGCAGCGACGCGTTCCAGGCGGGCGATATAACCACCGCCTTCATCGGACAGCGCTCCGACGAGCTGACCGAGCCACCGATCCTCAGCGACGAGGCGTTACAGGTTGCGGCTGACGCCTTGGCCATGTCGCCGCCGACGGTCACGGAGCCCCACGGGTCACCGGCGTTTCGCCTGCTGGACGCGCTGCAAGGGTTTCGCCTGAATGCTCCGCCAAGTCGCGAGACACGTCTGTCGGTCGATGGCGTGACCAGGATAGTCGAGCGCACGCTGACGCGGCGGCAGCTTCTCGACATCGGCTGGAACCGACGGGCCATGTTGGCGGACGATGCCGGCAACATGCTCGTTTTCGAGGGCGGAGCCGCTTTCGATGTTTCTCTCCCTCGCGCCTCGGGCGTCTCTGCCGGCACCGCCGCCGACGGGGCGGTCCTCTCCCCGATGCCCGGCCGCGTCATCGCGGTAGAGGTCGCGGTGGGAGAGCAGGTGACGAAGGGGCAGAAACTCGTCACGCTCGAAGCGATGAAGATGGAGCACAGTCTCGTCGCCCCGTTCGACGGGACGGTCGCGGAACTCAACGCCGAGGCGGGCGGGCAGGTGAGCGAGGGCAAGCTCCTCGTCCGGGTGGAAAGGGCCGAGGCATGACTCACGTTCCCCGTCACCCCGGCCTCGTGCCGGGGTCCACGCCGGGTCCGGCCCAAACGCCGAAAGCTGTTCGACACGGCTGGCTTGATCGACGGTGGATGCCGGCACAAGGCCGGCATGACGGAGGCGTGGAGTGACCGACCCCATCCGCCTCGACCTTACCGACGGCCTCCTCACCATCACCCTCGATCGCCCGCAGGCGCTCAACGCCTTCAACCGCGAAATGATGAACGCGATGATCGCCGCTTTCGATCAGGCCGACGCCGACGACGCCGTCCGCGCGGTGATCGTCACCGGCGCGGGCGAGCGCGCCTTTTGCGCCGGGGCGGACCTGTCCGCCGGCGCCGCGACTTTCGACTATGCGCAAGGGGAGGGATGGTCCGCCGACAACCCCGTCGGCCCCGATGGCGAGGTTGATTACGACCATCCCGGCGTCCGCGACGGTGGCGGTCTCCTCACCTTGCGCATCTTCGCCTGCAAGAAGCCGTTGATCGGCGCGATCAACGGCGCGGCGGTGGGCATCGGCGCGACGATGACGCTGCCGATGGATTTCCGCCTCGCCGCCGACACCGCGCGCTTCGGCTTCGTCTTCGCGCGGCGCGGCATCGTGCCGGAAGCGGCGTCGAGCTGGTTCCTGCCGCGCCTCGTCGGCATCTCGACCGCGCTCGACTATTGCTATTCCGGCCGCCTCGTCCCCGCCGCCGAGGCGCACGCCGCTGGGCTGGTCCGGTCGGTCCACCCCCAGGCCGATCTCCTCCCCGCCGCCCGCGCGCTCGCGCACGAGATGACCGCGTACTCCGCCCCGGTGTCGATCGCGCTGACGCGCCGGATGACGTGGCGGATGATGGGGGCGGCGCATCCGATCGAGGCGCATCGCCTCGACAGCCGCCTGGTGTGGTCGCGCGGCCGCAGCGCCGACGCGCGCGAGGGCGTCCAGTCCTTCATCGACAAGCGCGCGGCGACGTTTCCCGACCGCGTCTCGACCGACCTGCCGCACTTCTCGCCCTGGCTAGACGATCCCGGCTGGTGAGGGATCGACCCGCCACGCGATCGGCTTGAAGCTGCCCCCGTTCGACGCATAGGCCGAGCACGCCGTCAGTCCGACCACCAGGTCCATCGCCGCGCGAAAGCGGATGTGGTCGCCCGCCTTCGACAGCGGCGGCTCGACCGTCAGCTTTCCCGAGGTGCCGTCGACCGGCACGTTCATGAAGCAGTTGAACGCCGTCGGGATCCGGTCCGGCCCGATGCCCCAGGGGGCCAGCGCTTCGACGAGGTTGCCGAAGCACCCCCGATGCGCGGGCTGGTCGGGATAGAAGTGCCGGAAGGTATCGACCGAGCAGGGGGTCAGCAGGAAGTCGTGCACACCGACCGTATCCTCGACGATCTCCAGCATCGGCCGCGACCGATTCGAATAGAGGCTATGCCCCGTCGTCAGCCGGATCGTCTCGGCATAGTCGAGCGTCCGCCCGGACGAGATCGCCTCGTCCAGATCGTCGGCGTTGAAGGCGAGCAGATCGGCGACCTGCATCCCCTCCGGATCGATCACCGTCAGCAGGTCGCCTTTGGCCAAGGTGAACGCCACCCCCGTTCGGGGCGCGATCAGGCCCTCAGGCTTCTCGGCGGTCAAGCGCCCGCCCGGCGGAACGGGCATTTCCACCCGGCCTCGACCGCGCGCCCCGAATATTGTCGCGCCTCGCTCGCCTCGCCATGGCGCGCCAGCATCGGGTTCATCGACCCCGCCAGCGCATGGTCCCGGTCGAGGATCGAGGCGCGTAGCTTCTCGTACCGCTGCTGCTCGCGCAGCACCTGGAACTGGTCGTGAAGGTTGAACACCATCGCCGGCGTCTCGAACCGCCGTGCCGGCCGGCTGGCATGGGGGTGCAGCCCGACCACGAAGAATGCCTCGCCCGCGAAGCTGAGCGAGAAGTGCGGATCCTCCGGATCGCTGCTGACCGACGGATCAGGCCGATAGCCTACCCAGGCGTCCTTGTCCGACAGCGACTGCGCGCGGGCCCAGAGGTGTCCTTCGAACTCTTCCTCGGTCAGGTCGTCCGGCTGTTCGAACAGCACCACCAACGTGCGGAACAGCGCCCGGTCGGCCCGATACTTCGCGACCGTCGTCGTCAGCGCCGGCAGGATGCGCAGATCATCCCACGCCGAGCGCAGATCGCGCGCGACGAGAATGTCCATCTGGCCGCGGCTCAGCGCCGACTTCGCGCCGACGCAGGGGAAGCGTGAATCCTGGACCTTGGTGATGAACTGGCGGGCGAGGGGACGATCGTTGTCGTAGCTGATGTGGCGCATAGATGCCGATGAACCGCCAAAGCGCCGTTAATGTTGCGCAACCCATGTTGCTTTTGACTTTTGTTAGTGCGTTTTCGCCTGACGCGACCCCCGCCGATGCGCCAACACAAGCGGGGCGCGGGGGGGGGGTAAGTCAATGTTGACTCGTCGATTCTTGCTCGGCCGTGCGCGCGAGGCGCTAAGCGAGGAAGAACGCCTCGTGATCGAGCAATCGGTGGCCAGTGTGAAGACGCTGCCCGCCCGCCAGCAGCTGACGCGGCGGGGCGATCTCGTCACCATGAGCTGCCTGCTGCTCGAAGGCTTCATGTGCCGCTATCTCGATGACCGCGAGGGCTATCGCCAGCTCGTCTCGATGCACGTGCCGGGTGATTTCGTCGACCTGCACGGCTTCCCGATGAAGCGGCTCGACCACGACATCGCGACGCTCGGTCCCTGCACGGTGGCCTTTTTCGAACACCGCACGCTTGCAGAAATCCTGGAACGGCATCCCCGCCTGACCCGCTGGCTTTGGTTTTCGACGCTGCTCGACGCGGCGATCCACCGCGAGTGGATTTTTCGCATGGGCCGGCTGGGAGCCGAAGGCCGCGTTGCGCATTTCTTCTGCGAGCTGAATGCGAGGCTGGAGATGGTGGAACTGGCGCGCGATGGCCGCTTCGCCCTGCCCGCCACCCAGGCCGACGTTGCCGAGGCGTGCGGGATCACCGGCGTCCACGTCAACCGCGTGTTGCGGCTGATGCGCGAGCGTGGCTTGTTGCTGTTTCGTTCGGGGGAGGTGCAGATTCTCGATCTGCCCAAGCTAAAGGCGCTGGCGGAATTCGACCCGATCTATCTATACGGTAACCATTCCGAATGGGTCGATGAGGGCAAGGGAAGAGGAGCCGAGCGATGATCGAGCCAGATCCGCAGGCGCCGGAGGACGAGCCGGGCTACGCGACGGCGGAGGGCGGGCAGGTGCTCCTTGATGGCCCTGACGGCGTTGCGGTCGCCATGACCCCCGCCGCGGCCGAGGAAACCGGCCGCCGCCTGATCGCCGCCGCCGCTGAAGCGCGGGGCCAGGGCACCCCGACCCTATAATTCAGGAGCGGGGCAGGGTGATCGTCGCGTCCAGCCCGCCACCGGGACGATTGCTCAGCACGACGTCGCCGCCCGCGTCGCGCGCGATCGACCGCGCCAGCGCCAGCCCCAGCCCGACGCCGCCGGTATCGCGATTGCGCGAGCCCTCCAGCCGCGTGAAGGCGTCGAACACCGCCTCCGCCTGATCGGGCGGGATACCGGGGCCGTCGTCCGCCACGACGATCGCGACCTGCCGCTGCCCGGCCTCGACCCGAACCGCCGCCCCGCCGCCATATTTCACCGCATTTTCGATCAGGTTCTGAACCGCCCGCCGCATCAATCCGGGGCGTAGCCGCATCGTCAGCCGTGGCGTCTCGGCGAAGGTCACGTCCCGTCCCAGATCGCGGAAATCCTCGACCACCGCGTCGACCAGCGCCGCCAGATCGACCTCGGTCGGCGGCTCGCTGGGCCGGCCGATGCGGGCGAGCGACAGGATGTCGTCGAGCGTGCGGTTCATCTCCGCGATCGTGTCGCTCATCCGGGCGCGATCCTGCTCGTCCTCGACCGATTCGATGCGGACCCGCAGCGCCGCCAGAGGCGTGCGCAGGTCGTGGCCGATCGCGCCGAGCATCCGGTCCTTCTCGTCGAGCATCGCCGTTACCCGTTGCCGCAGGCTGTTGAAGGCGGCGATGAGGCGGCGCAGATCGCCCGGCCCGGTCTCGACGATAGCGTCCTGCGCGATATGCGGATCGAATGCGCCCGCGGCGGCCGTCAGGTCGCGCAACGGCCGCGAGATGCGATAGGCGGCCCACAGCACCGGCAGCAGTGTCAGGACATAGATGATGAGTGTCTGCACCAGCACCGCGATCAGCAGCCGGGGGCCGGGACGCGGCCAGGGCGCGACGCTGACCAACCAGCCGCGTCCGGGCTGCTCGACCGCGATCAGGATGCCTTCCGGGGCACGCTCATCCCGCTGCCGGGCCTCGTTGCGGTGCATCGGATCGTCTTCGATGCTGGTGATCAGGCGTGTATCGATCCGCGCCACGGCGACGTTCAACTCGGTCAGTTGGCGGCGCAGCTCGCTCGCCACCTCGGGGTAGCGCTGGACGCCGGCCAGCGGGATCGGGTTGGCCGACAGCCGGCGGACGCGTCCGCGATCTGCCGTGATCGGCCGCCCCCCCTGCGCCTCGCGCTCCAGCGCATCGGCGAGGCGTGTCGCGACCGGGCGGGTCGCCTGCGCAAGCCGGAATTGCGAGCGATCGTGCAGGATGAGCCCGAAATTGACCGCCTGCGCAACGAACAACGCCAGCGCGATGAGCAGCGCCATCTGCCGGCCGAGGCTGCGCGGCCACAGCCTCACAGCCGGGTCACCTCCGCCGACAGCATGTAGCCGCCGCCCCAGACGGTCTTGATGATGTCGGGCGTCTTGGCGTCGACCTCGATCTTCTTGCGGAGCCGGCTGACCTGGTTGTCGATCGCACGGTCGAACGCCGCCGCCTCGCGCCCTTGCGTCAGATCGAGCAGCTGATCGCGGGTCAGCACCTGGCGCGGGCGGGTGACGAGCGCGAGAAGAAGGTTGTACTCGCCGGTCGATAGCGGCAGCGACACGCCCTCGCGATCGACCAGCGCCCGTTCGCCGGTCTTCAGCACCCAGCCGGCAAAGGCATAGGAGCCGCTCTCCGGCGCGTGCTGTCGCGCCCCGCCGCCGGCCGCGCGGCGCAGGATCACCTTGGCGCGCGTCGCGAGCTCGCGCGGAGAGAAGGGTTTCACGACATAATCGTCGGCACCCATTTCCAGGCCGACGATACGGTCGGTCTCTTCGCTGCGCGCAGTCAGCAGGATGACGGGCACGTCGCTGGTCGCGGCGATGTGGCGGCACAGGCTCAACCCGTCCTCGCCCGGCATCATGATGTCGAGGATGACCAGGTCGATCGCATAGGCGGCCAGCCGCGTGCGCGCCGCGGCGGCGTCGCCGGCCTGGGTCACGCGAAAGCCCTGCTTCGCGAGATATTGCGCGAGCGGCTCGCGTATCGAGCGCTCGTCGTCGACAAGCAGGAGGTGGGGCGTATCCGCCATGGCGTCTTCGTGTAGCATGGCGGAGGCTGGCCGACAGCCGGGCGGCGACAGTGCCGCCCGGCGACGGACTTACTGCTTGGGGGGCGCGGCCGGCGGCGGTGGGGGCATGTCGCCGCCCATGCCACGCATCCCCCGCATCGCGCGCCCGGCCTGCTGCAGCTCGCTCTGGTCGAGCTTGCCGTCATGATTGAGGTCCATGCGATCGAAGCGCTTGGTCGCCTGATCGATCACCTCCTGGCGCGTGATGACGCCGTCGCCATTGGCGTCGGCGCGCATCATCGCGCCGGCGCCTGGCGGGGGTGGCCCCATGTCCTGCGCGATGGCGATGCCGCCGCCGGTGACGATAAAGGCGACAAATCCGAGGGCCAGAGGTTTCAACATGCGGACGCTCCTGTGAACCAGTGTGCCGGTCATAACGCCTTGATGTCACGGTCATGTGTCCGCGCCGAGCGAAGTTGTCGCAAATTGTCGCGGGTCAGGCGAAGATGGCGACGCTCTGCATCTGCTCGGCCACCGCTTCGCCATCCGCGTTCCAGATGCCCATCACCTGGCTGGAGCTGCCCGCGCTGGCGTAATCGGCATTGGCGCGGAGCAGCCACCAGCCGTCCTGCGTGCGCGGCTGCGGTCCGAGGACGTTAAGGATCCAGGTCATCGAGCTGACCGGGGCGGGGCCGCCGACGAGCTTGAGCGCGGCGGGCGGCAGGCAGTCGGCGATCGCGACCAGCTCGACCATCGGATCGAGCCCCGCGCGCTCGTTGAGCCGCACCCAGCGCAGCCATTCCGCCGGCCCGACGCTGGCGTCGCGGCGGTCGAGAAACTCGAAGTTGCGGGTGAAGGAGACGGCGGTGTTGCCCTTGAAGGTCACGTCGCCCGGGCCCGGCCGGGGGAAGTCTGGCGCGCGGCCCTGCTTCAGTTCCACCTTCGAGGCGACCGGGCCCATGAATACGAAGGTGGCGCGCAGGCCCAGCCCGGCCTCGCTCTCGACATCCGCCTGCACGAAGGCGGCGTTGCGCCCGCGCCGCAGCCGCTGGGCGCGGAGGGTGACGGGGCCGGCGAGTGGACCGATGAAGCTCACCTGCGCCGAGCGCAACGGCGGCAGGCCGGTGTCGGACATCTGCGCCGCGTGCAGCGCCAGCGCCGCCGACATGCCGCCATAAGCGGTGCGGCCCTGAAGCCAGTTCTCCGGGATCGCGCCGCGCCACCCGCCCTCCACCGGCTCCAGCGCGGCGATGATATCGGGGATCGAGATCATGCCACCGCTCCTGCCAGCCGATCGCGCAACTCGCGCTTGAGAACCTTGCCGATCGCGCTGCGCGGCAACTCGTCGATCGGGTGCAACGCCGCCAGCCGCTGTGTCTTGCCGAGCTGCGCGTTGGTCCACGCGAGGATCGCGGCCGGTTCATCCTCGGCGTCGTCACGGGCGACGTAGAAGCCGACCGGCGTTTCGCCCCACGCCTCGGACGGCGCGCCGACGACGGTACAGTCGGCGACCGCCGGGTGCTGGCGCAGCACCGCTTCGAGGTCGACGGGATAGATGTTGAAGCCGCCGGAGATGATCATGTCCTTCTTGCGGTCCATCAGCGTCAGGAAGCCGTCGGCGTCGAAGCGGCCGACATCGCCGTGGCGGATGAAGCGATCGCCCTCCGGCGAGAACCACTCCGCCTCGCGCGTCGCTTCGGCGCGACCGTGATAGCCGTTCATCATCGCCGACGAACGCCCGACCACCTCGCCGGTCTCGCCCTGCGCCACCTCGCGGCCATCGTCGTCGATCAGGCGCACGTCGTGCCCGGGCGCCGGTGGCCCGACGGTGTGGAGCTTGTCGGGATGCGCATTGCAGTTGAGGATGCAGGTGCCGCCGCCCTCGGTCATGCCGTAATATTCGATCAGCATTCCAGGCCAGCGCTCGACCACATCGGCCTTGAGCGCGGCGGCGAAGGGCGCGCTGGTGCAGGTCTTCAGGCGGAAGCTCGAAAAGTCGTAATCGTCGAACTCGGGCAGCGCCATGATGCGCTGGTACTGGACCGGCACCAGCATCGTGTGCGTCGCCCGGTAGCGCTCGGCGAGCCGGCAATAGCGACGGGCGTCGAACTTCGCCATGATGACTGCCGTCCCGCCCCAGGCGAGCGTCGGCAGGAAGCTGACCAACGTCGTGTTCGAGTAGAGCGGTGTCGCCAGCATCGTCACCGCCTCGCCGAAGCCGCCGGCGCTGTTGCGCCCGACATGCTGCCAGCGCATCGCGTGGCTCTGAACGATGCCCTTGGGCGTGCCGGTCGTGCCGGAGGAGTAGATGATGTTGAAACCCTGCTCGGGCGGGATGTCGACGGGCGCTGGCCTGGCGCCATCCGGGGCGAGCCAGGCGTCCAGCCCGTCCTCGATCAATACGATCCGTCCGGGCAGCGTCTCGCCGCTCAGCGCCTGGGCGTTGGCACGGTCGACGAAGGTGAACGGCGCGGCGCTGTCCGCCACCATCGCGACGATCGAGGCCGGGGTCGCAGAAGGTGCTATCGGCGTCGTGATCGCGCCGGCGCGGATGATGCCGAGAAACAGGCAGGCATAGGCGATCGAGGGATGGGCGACGATCGCCACCGCCTGACCCCGCGCCACCCCGTCGCGCTGCAAGGCGGCGGCGATGCGGTCCATCATCCGGTCGAGCGCGGCGTACGTCAGCGTCGCTTCGTCGTCGGCGAGCGCGAGCTTGTCCGGCTGTTCGGCGGCATGGGCACGAATGAGGTCGGGAATGGAGCCAAAGTCGCGGGCGAGGAGATCGGCGGCGGTCATGACGCGCATCGCTAGGCGAAGCCGCGCGGCCATGCCATACGCAATCTTCGAAACCCCTGTTGGAGCCATGGCACCGATGCTCTTTTACGACAGCCCGAACCCCGCGCCCAATCCGCGCCGGGTACGTATCTTCCTCGCGGAGAAGGCGGTGCGGGTGCCGGCGACGCCGGTGTCGATCACCGCCGGGGAGCACAAGGGGGCGGATTATCTTACGGTGAACCCGTATGGGCAGACGCCGGCGCTGGCGCTCGACAATGGGGCGGTGCTGACGGAGAGCGTGGCTATCTGCCGGTATATCGAGGCGCTGCATCCGGAGCCGCCATTGTTCGGGCAGGGCGCGCTCAATGAGGCGCAGGTGGATATGTGGACGCGGCGGGTGGAGCTGCGGCTGATGACGCCGCTGGCGATGGTGTGGGCGCACACGCATCCGTTCACCGCGCGGGTCGTCAAGCCGCAATATACCGAGTTCGGCGAGAGCCAGCGGCCACGGGTGGTCGCGGCGATGAAGGAGTTCGACCGGGCGCTCGACGGGCGCGAGTGGCTCGACGGCGAGCGGTACACGATTGCCGATATCGTGCTGCTGACCACGATCGACTTCGCCGATTTCGTGGGTGTGAAGATGCCTGAGGAGCTGGCGGCGTTGCGCGTCTGGCATGAGCGCGCCACGGCGCGGCCGAGCGCGGCGGCATGAGGGACGGCGTCGCGATCGTCACCGGCGGCGGGACCGGGATCGGCGCGAGTGTCGTCCGCAAGCTCGCCGAGCGCGGGGTGCGATCGATCATCAATTATGCGCACAGCCGGGACGAGGCCGAGGCGCTGGCGGCCGAGATCGGCAACGGTTCGATCGCGGTCAGGGCGGACATCGTCGAGGACGCGCAATGCCGGGCGCTGGTCGATGCCGCCCGAGAGGCGTTCGGGCGGGTGGACTTTCTGGTCAACAATGCCGGGCGCACCAAATACGCCAATCACGAGGATCTTGACGCGCTCGATGCCGAGGACTTCGTCGATATCTACCGGCTCAATACGGTCGCGGCGTTCCAGATGATCCGCGCGGCGAGGCCGTTGCTGGCGGCGAGCGGGATGGGGGCGGTGGTCAACGTCGCGAGCGTCGCCGGGGTGTTCGGAATGGGCTCGTCGGTCGCCTATGCGGCGTCGAAGGGGGCATTGATCACGCTGACGACGAGCATGGCGCGGGTGCTGGCGCCCGCGATCCGGGTCAATGCGGTGGCGCCCGGCTATGTCGGGACGGGCTGGTTCGCGAAGCGGCTGGGCGAGGAGGGCTTTGCGCGGCTCAACCAGCGCATCGCGGCGGCGACGCCGCTGGCGATGGCACCGGGGGCGGACGATATCGCGGGGCCGATCGTGATGCTGCTCGACCCCGCGAGCCGGGTGATGACGGGGGAGACGATCCTGCTCGATGCGGGCGCGCACCTGGACGTCGGGCTGAGCCGGCGGCCGGGGCGGGAGGGGTAATCCCCGCCCCGGGAGGATTTAGCGGGTCGCCGCCGTCTGGCCGAACAGTACCTTTTTCTGGTCCTCGGTCATCGCCGCCTGCTCCGACGGGCGAACTTCCTCGCCCTTGGCATAGGCGCGCGCGGTCGCGGGGCGGGCCTTGATGGCGGCGTGCCAGCGTTTGACATTGGGGAAGGCGTCGATGTCCTGGCCCTGCGCCGCGGGGATGATCCACGGGTAGCAGGCCATGTCGGCGATCGAATAGTCGCCCCCGGCCAGGAACGCACGGCCTTCCAGCCTGCGGTCGAGAACGCCGTATAACCGATTGGTTTCGTTTACGTAACGGTTGATGGCGTAGTCGATCTTCTCGGGCGCATAGCGGGTGAAATGGTGGTTCTGGCCGAGCATCGGGCCGAGCCCGCCCATCTGCCACATCAGCCACTCCAGCGCCTCGACGCGTCCGCGCAGATCGGCGGCGATGAAACGCCCGGTCTTCTCGGCGAGGTAAAGCAGGATGGCGCCCGACTCGAATACCGACACCGGCTCGCCCTGGTCCTTGGGCCGGTGATCGATGATCGCGGGCATCCGATTGTTGGGCGAGAAAGCGAGGAAGTCGGGCGCAAATTGCTCGCCTTTGCCGATATTTATCGGCTTGATCTCATAGGGAAGCGCAGCCTCCTCAAGGAACAGCGTGATCTTGTGGCCGTTGGGCGTGGGCCAGTAATAGAGGTCGATCATGGCGCGGTCTCTCTTGTCGGCGCGTCGTCGGGCGATGGCGCATCAGGCAGATGGGGGACGAACAGCGCGATGATCAAGGCCGCGCCGAGGATCAGCGCGCCGGCGACGAGCAGCGCCATGCCGTCGAGCCCGTGCAGCGACCCCCAGGCGAGCGATTGCGCGGCGATCAACGGGCCGGCCACCGCCGCGACCGAGTTCATCGAGCCGATGCCGCCCTGCAGCGCGCCCTGCTGCGTCGCGTCGACCATCCGCGACAACAGGCCGTTGAGCGCCGGCCAGGCGAGCGCGCCGAACGCGCCGACCAGGAAGAAGGCATAGACCTGCCACGCCTGCGTCGTGAAGCCATAGGCGATCATGCAGCCGCCGCCGCACGTGAGCCCGATCATCCCCGCGCGCCGCTCGCCCCATCGCGCTACCAGCCGCCCGGTCAGCCCGAGCTGGACCACGCCCATCAGCAGCCCGACCCAGGCGAGGCTCCAGCCGATCTCCTTCGGCCCCCAGCCGAGCCGGATCGTTGCCCAGAACGACCATGTCGCGGGATAGACGACCGAACCGATCTGCCACACGAACCAGGCGACCAGCAGCGGCGCTGCCCCTCCCGCTATCAGGGGGCCGGCGGCGAACAGCGGCCTGAACGCGCCGATCACATGCGCGTCGCGCAAGCGGAAGGGCCGGCGGTTTGCCGGCACCAGCGTCTCCGGCAGCAGGAAGAACATCGCGATCGCGTTTACCGCCGCCAGCACCGCCGCCGCCGCGAAGGGCACGCGCGGCCCGAAGGTCGCGAGTAGCCCGCCCAAGGCCGGGCCAATGATGAAGCCGATGCTGAACGCCGCGCCCAGCATCCCATAGCCCGCCGCGCGCTTTTCCGGCGGCGACACGTCGGCAATCACCGCCCCGGCGGGGCCGTAGATCGCACCGCTGACGCCGGCGATGGCGCGGCCGAGGAACAGCCAGGTAAGGGTCGGCGCGAACGCCTGGAATGCGTAATCGAGCGCGAAGCAGATCATGCAGGCGAGCAGCACCGGCCGCCGGCCGAAACGGTCGCCGAGATTGCCGACGATCGGCCCGGCGAAGAATTGCGCGAGCGCGAAGGTGGCGAGCAGCCAGCCGCCGATCTTCGCGGCGTCGGCCATGTCGACATGGCCGAGATCGGTGATCAGTGCCGGCAGCACGGGCATGATGATGCCGAAGCCGATGACGTCGATCGCGGCGGCGGCAATGACGATCGGGACGGCACGATGCTCGAAGCGCATCAGCGCCCGCTTCCAAAAGTCACAAAAGTCGCACTCTCTCGCGTGCGCGCGCGAGGATCGGTCTTCGCGAAGGTGGCGGCATTCGCCTGGGGAGAGCCGGCGAGGTTCATTACCCCTGCATGGCACGCGATGAGATTGTAGGACACCCCGTCATCGCAGGCTTTGCAACGCGCCGCGATCCGTGCCAGAGGGCGAGCATACCCGATCTTCAGATTCGTGTGGAGTAGACCATGGCCACCGCCCCCGAGCTCGACCGTCCCGCCGATCCGACCGAGAGCTTCCGGCAGGAAGCGCGCGTGTGGATCGCCGACAACTTCCCGACGTCGCTGCGCGGCACCGGCAATGCCATGTCGGCGATCGAGGGCGGCACCGAGCCGACCGCCGACGAGGAGGCGTGGCGGATTGCGATGGGCAAGAAGGGCTGGGGCGTGCCGACCTGGCCGAAGGAATATGGCGGCGGCGGGCTCGACCGCGCGCAGGCGCGGGTGCTGGGCGAGGAGCTGGCGCGCGCCGGTGCGTACAACCCGATCGGCGGCATGGGCGTGATGATGTTCGGCCCGACGCTGCTGGAGTTCGGCACCGAGGCGCAGAAGCAGAAATACATTCCCGACATCGCGATGGCCAACGTCCGCTGGTGCCAGGGCTATTCGGAACCCAACGCCGGCTCCGACCTCGCCAACATCCAGACCTTCGCCGAAGACAAGGGCGACCATTATGAGGTCAATGGTCAGAAGACCTGGACCTCGGGCGGCCAATGGGCCGACAAATGCTTCTGCCTCGTCCGCACCGACAAGTCGCAGAAGCACGCCGGCATCAGCTTCCTGCTGATCGAGGACATGCACGGCGAGGGCGTCGACGTGAAGCCGATCAAGCTGATCTCGGGCGCGTCGCCCTTCTGCGAGACGTTCTTCACCAACGTGAAGGTGCCCAAGGAGAATCTCGTCGGGCGCGAGGGGCAGGGCTGGGAGATCGGCACCCGCCTGCTTCAGCACGAGCGCAACTCGCTGTCGGGCGGCGGCGGTTCGGCCGGGCGGATGATGGCCGGCGCGACGGTGGTCGACACCGCCAAGCAGTATCGCGGCGTCGACGAGCAGGGGCGGCTCAACGACAGCGATCTGCGGATGCGCATCGTCAAGCATGACATGGACACCCGCGCCTTCGCGCTGACGCTGCGCCGCGCGGCGCTGGAGGCGAAGTCAAACCAGGGACCGTCGGCGGCGACGTCGATCATGAAGAACGTCGGCGCGCGCATCACCCAGGACCGCGCCGAGCTGTCGGTCGAGGCGATGGGAATGCAGGGGCTGGGTTGGGAAGGCGAGGGCTTTTCCGAGGGCGAGATCACGCAGACCCGCACCTGGCTGTGGGGCAAGGCGGTGTCGATCTATGGCGGTTCGACCGAGATCCAGAACAACGTCATCGCCAAGCGGATTTTGGGGATGCTGGATCATCAATAGGTAGGAGGGAGCAGGGGTCGGGGAGCAGGTAGCAGGGAAAAGGATCAGTTGGCGGCGTCACGGGCGCCGATCCGCTTTCCCCTGTTCCCTGCTCCCTGTTCCTGATCCCCCAGACAAGTTCGGAGAGGGAAGGCGGGAGGCCGGCTACGCCGGACCTCCCGCCGATCCGGAACGCGAAGAGGGTAGAAGAATGGCCGTCCTGAACGACGAACAAGTGATGCTGCGCGACATGGCGCGCGAATGGGCGGACAACGAATCGCCCGTCACCGCTTTCCGCAAGCTGCGCGCCGCCGCGCCGGCGGAAGGCTATGACACGCAGGCCTGGGGCGCGATCGGGCAGATGGGCTGGGCGGGCGTCGTCGTGCCCGAGGAGCATGGCGGGTCGGCGTTTGGCTATCTGTCGCTGGGGCTCGTCGTCGAGCAGCTCGGCCGTAACCTCGCCGTTTCGCCGCTCGCCTCGACCGGCCCTGCCGCGACCGCGATCGCGATGGGCGCTGACGAGGGTGTGAAGGGTGAGTGGCTGCCGAAGATCGCGACCGGCGAGGTGATCGCGACGCTGGCGATCGACGAAGGGCCGGTGCACGATCTGGCGAAAATCGCGACGACGGTCGAGGGCGGCAAGCTGACCGGCACCAAGGAGTTCGTCGCCGAAGGCGATGGCGCGGGCGTGTTCGTGGTCGCGGCGACCGACGGCCTGTATCTCGTTGCGGGCGATGAAGGCGTCACGCGCTCGACGCGCAAGATGGCCGATAGCCGCAGCCACGCGCAGGTGAAGTTCGACAACGCCCCGGCGGTGAAGCTGGGCGGGCCGGAGCTGACCAGGGCGGTGGTCGACCGCGCCACCGCGCTGCTGTGCGCCGAAATGCTGGGGATGGCGGAGCAGGCGTTCCACCAGACCAACGATTATCTGAAGACGCGCGTCCAGTTCGGCCAGCCGCTGTCGACCTTCCAGGCGCTCCAGCATCGTATGGCGAAGATGTTCACCGAGTTGGAGCTGATGCGCTCCGCGGTCGAGGGCGCGCTGGAGGCGATCGACGCCAACCGCTCCGACCTTGACCAGGCGGTCAGCCTGGCCAAGGCGATCGCGTCCGATACGCTGAAACTGGTCAGCCGCGAGATGGTGCAGCTCCATGGCGGCATCGGCATGACCGACGAGCATGACGCGGGCTTCTACATCAAGCGCTCGGCGGTACTGGAAGCGATGTGGGGCAATGCGGCGTACCATCGCGAGCGGTTCGCGCGGCTCAACGGGTATTGAGGGGCGTCCCCGGTACAAGGCCGGGGTGACGGTGAGGTCGGATCGATCGCAGTCGCTGTCGAACCTTCGGTTTGGTCCGGCGCGGGATTGTTGCATGGTGGCCACACCCGGCTGCCGGTCCTGTAGCGATCGATAATCCGCGCATCATCAGCGCTTGACGGCCATCCCTTCCGGGCGTCTATTCGAGATAACGGTACGGCCACAAAAGGCCGGCCGAACAGGAGAGGGTAATGGCCAAGCAGCAGTTCCTTGCCGCGTGCGCGTTTTCCGCGCTCGCGGTGGCCGGCGCATCGCCGGCGGTAGCCCAGGTGGGCGGCAATGTCGGCGCGCAGCAGGTGCCGGACAACAATGCCGGCGTGAAGCCGGCGATCGCGGCCGACCAGCAGGAGGCGCTGCCCACCAAGGACATCGTCGTCACCGGCTCGCTGATCCGCGGCACGCCGGAAGACGCGGCGCTCCCCGTCGACGTCATCGGCACCGAGGAACTGGCCAAGCAGGGTTCGCCGAGCCCGGTCGAATTGCTCAAGAACCTGCCGACGTCGAGCGCGGTGCTGGGCGATTCGAACCAGTTCGACAGCCGCTCGCAGGGCGCGGAGGGCATCGCCACCGCCAATTTGCGCGGCCTCAGCCCGCAGCGGACGCTGGTGCTGCTGAACAGCAAGCGCCTGACGACGGCGGGCAACGGCATCCCGGCGGTCGACCTCAACCTGCTGCCCCAGGCCGCGCTCGGCCGGGTCGAGGTGCTCAAGGACGGCGCGGCCGCGACCTATGGCTCCGACGCGGTTGCGGGCGTCATCAACTTCATCACCCGCACCGATCAGGAAGGCTTCAACTTCGCCGGCAATTACCGGTTCGTGAAGTCGACCGACGGCGATGTCGACGGGTCGATCAGCTACGGCCATCGCGGCGACGGCTTCCGCGTGCTGGCGGCGATCGGCTTCCAGAAGCGCGGCGAATTGCTCGTCAAGGACCGCGATTTCGCGGTCCAGCCGTTTGCCGTCAATCCGCAGGGCGGCTGGACGGGCGGCGGCAATCCGGCGAACTTCCTGGCGCTGGCGGCGACCGGCGCGCCGCTGACGGGGGTCACGGCCGATAGCAGCTGCACGGCCCTGGGCGGGTTTCGCGGCGCATCCTATGCCGCGCGGCCCGGCGGGCAGTGCTACACCCAATATTCGACCTATGACGCGCTCGTCGATCTAGAAAAGCGCGGCCAGGCGTTCCTCGATTTCGAGGCCGACGTGGCGCCGGACACCACGTTCGAGGTCACGATGCTGTATGGCCGCACGACGGTGCCGCATTATCTGACGTCGCCGTCCTACATCCTGACCCAGTCGCCTTCGCCCGCGGCGTATTTCGGCGCGAACCCGACACCGTTCGTGCCCGGTTTCTATGTTCCCGCGAGCAACCCCGGCTTGATCGCCTATCGTGCCGCCAACGCAGCGCAGATTCCGGCCACCGCGACGGGCGTCGTCTTCCCGACCTTGCTGTACCGGCCGTTCCTGGCGGGCGGCAACCCGCTGTTCAACGGCGACAGCAACCAGCCCGGCTCGTCGCGCGGCGGACGCAAGAGCGAGACCTTCCGCGTCACCGCCGAACTGCGCGGGCGCATCACCAGCGCGATCGATTACAACATCAACGTCACCTACCACGATTACTTCCGCCAGACGTCGGGCTATGATTCCTACGGCGATCGCGTCCAGCGCGCGCTGCTCGGGTTCGGCGGGCCGAACTGCACCGGCACGACGGCCGGGGCCAACGGCTGCCTCTACCTCAATCCGTTCGGGAACCAGGCGACGGTCAACCCCGCGACGGGCCAGGTCAATCCGCAAGGCTCGGCCGCGCTCGCCAATTCGACCGAGCTCGCCAACTGGATCTTCGTCCGCTCGACGACCGACGTCGACACCGAGCTGTTCGTCGCCGAGGGCTCGGTCAGCGGCGGCACCGGGCTCAACCTGCCGGGTGGCGACGTGAAGTTCGCGCTGGGCGGCCAGTACCGCTACACCTGGCTGGAGACGACCTACGGGCCCAACAGCAATATCGTCCAGAATCCGTGCCGCGACTCGCCGATCACGGGCAACACCAACCCCGCCGCCTGCTCGGGCGGGTCGGCGCCCAACGGCGCCTACGCCTTCCTCGGCACGGGCCGGAACAGCGTGCTCCACGGCGGCATCTACGCGGTGTTCGGCGAGTTGCAGCTCCCGATCCTCGACTCGCTCAACGCGCAGCTCAGCGCACGCTACGAGAATTACGGCGGGCTGACCGGCTCGACCTTCAACCCGCAGGGCCGGCTGCGTTTCCAGGCGACGCCGTGGCTGGCGTTCCGCGGCGGCATCGGCACCACCTTCCGGGGCCCCACGCTCGCCAACATCGACAGCGGCCGGGTAACCGCGCTCCAGCTCATCGGCTCGGCGTTCAAGCCGGTCGACGTGTTCGGCAACCCCGGATTGCAGCCGGAGAAGTCGACCAATTATTCCGGCGGCATCATCCTGAATGGCGGCGGGTTCACCGCGACGGTCGATTACTACAAGTACAAGCTGCGGCAGGCGATCATCTCCGATCCGCTCGCCGCGATGGTGGCGACGCTGTTCCCGGCCGCCGGCGGCAATCTGTGCGGCACGCCGTTCGCGGCGCGCTTCACCTTCGGCAACGGGGTGTGCGGGTCGGGCACGGGCGCCACGCCCGCGGCGATCCTGGCGGCCAACATCGCCAACATCTCGCGCGTGACGACCTTCCTGCAGAACGGTCCGAAGCAGGTGAACGAGGGCATCGACTTCGTCGCCAGCTATCGCGACAGCCATCTGGGCAACAGCGACGCCCGGCTCGGCATCGGCGGCAGCGTGACCTATGTGCTGCAGAATAGCATCGGCGCGGTCAATGTCGCCGGCGTTACCGTCCAGCAGGCCTTCGACGGCGTCGGGCTGCTCAACTACCAGTCCGCGCTATACCCGGTGCCGGAATGGAAGGGGCAGGCGTTCGTCGATTTCGGCATCGGCCCGATCGATATGCGTCTGCAGGGCAATTACACCGGCAAGCTGCACGACCAGCGCTACGACACCCGCACGGGGCCGTTCGCGGTCAACAACGATCTGGGCGGCATCTCCGTGCTGACCGGCGCGGACATTGCCAGGTTCGTCACCGCCGACTTCAACATGCAGGTGAAGCTGCCGATGAACGTCGTGCTGACCGGCACCGTCACCAACATCTTCGACCGCGACCCGCCGTTCGCGCGCGAGGATTACAATTACGAGCCGTTCATCGGCAATCCGCTCGGCCGCACGGTGAAGGTGGGCGCTTCGGTGAAGTTCTAACCCGGCGATCCCCCCTGGCCGGGCCAACCCCGCCGCGCTCCCCCGGCGCGGCGAGGTTTTTTGTCCGTTATCCCGGCCATGGACCGGCATGAAGGATCAGGTCGCGATCAAGCGATCGTCGAACAGTCCGAAGAACAAGGTCGACGCGTACATCGCGACCGCGCGGTCGCGGGGCATCGAGGACGCCCATTTGCGCATGTCGAAGGCGGCGTTCTGGAGTGCCATCAGCGCCTGGGCGGCGACGAGCGCGTCGACCGGCCGCACCGAGCCCTCCGCGATGCCGTCCATCATCGTGCCGGCATAGCGCCGCGCGATGCGGTCGGAGCGGTCGACCATCGCGGTGCGCACGCTCGCCGGCAGGCCCGACAGCGCGGTCGTGCGCAGCAGCGGCGCGCGCTCGGCGAACTGGATGTCGAGCAGGGTCGCGACCGCGCTCGTCAGCCGGTCCCAATAGGGGCCGCCTGCTGCATCGGCGCGCGCCTGCGCATCGGCGATCGTGTCGAAGCTGCGCCGGTAGCAGGCGGTCACCAGCTCGTCCTTGGCGTCGAGATGGTGGTAGAAGCTGCCCTTGGTGACGTTCAGCTCCGACGCGATGCGCTGCACCGACGCGCCGCGATAGCCGAGCTCGTTGATGAGCCGGGTCGCCGCGAGCAGGAACTGCGCGCGCCCCGGCTCGCGCTCGCCGTGCGCGAGGTCGAGCAGCGCCGGCGCCCAGGCCGCGCCCGGCCCCGCGAGCCCGTACGCGAAGACGTCCATCAGCCGCGCCTCGACGCGCCCGTATTGCTCGGGCTCGTAGCGGCGCAGCCACACCGGCAGCCAGAAGGTGTTCTCCAACAGCACATGCGCGCGCGCGCCGTGCAGATCCTTGGCGGCGCGGCTCTCGGCCCGGCCCCACAGCAGGCGCGTGCGGCGGAACACCTCGCGCCAGCCGCTCATCAGCCGCGATCGCATCGGCCCCTCGGTGGCGCGCAGGTCGGACAGCACCGCGAGCGGCCGCTCCGCCCCCGCCTCGATCCGCCGCAGCCGCGCCATGTTGAGCGCGAGATAGCGCGCCACGCGTTCCTGCGGCGTGGGGGCCTCCAGCGCGGTGTCGAGCATCACCAGCAGGTAATCGAGCGTATGCTCGAACGCGGCGGCGGCGAGGTCTTCCTTGCGCTTGAAATAGTAAGTGACGCTGGTCGTGTTGAGCCCGACGCGGCGCGCCACGTCGGCGAAGGTCATGCCCTTCGCGCTCTGCTCGTTGATCGCCTCGGCGGCGGCGGCGAGGATGGCGTCGCGCTTCTGTCGAAACCGCGCCGTGCCCTGTTCGAGGCCGTCTGTCGCCACCTTCTCCCCTGCCATGGCGCCAGCCTATCAGCTTCGTTTCGAAGGAACAGTGTTTTTGTGCGGCAGGCGCGGGGTGGCCCCCGGAGACGGCTTTACCGAAGATGGGGTACGGTCTAAGCCCCGCCGCGACGAGAGACATCGGAGAGGCGGCATGGACTTCACGCTCAGCGAACGCGAAACCTATTTCCGGGACCGCGTGAAGGATTTCATCGCGCGCGAGATCGCTCCGCGGGATCATGAATATCATGCACAGCATCACGAGGGCGAGCGCTGGAAGGTGCTGCCCGTCATCGAGGAGGTGAAGGAGAAGGCCAAGGCCGCGGGCCTGTGGAACTTCTTCATGCCGCCGCACTCGGGCCAGACGCATGTCGACGACACATTCGCGTTCGAGGGCACGCAGCTCACCAACCTCGAATACGCCCTGTGCGCCGAGGAGATGGGCAAGCTCGGCTGGTCGTCCGAATGCTTCAACTGCTCCGCGCCCGATACCGGCAACATGGAGGTGTTCCACCGCTACGGCACGCTCGAGCAGAAGCAGCGGTGGCTGAAGCCGCTGATGGAGGGCACGATCCGCTCCGCCTTCCTGATGACCGAGCCGGCGGTCGCCTCGTCCGACGCCACCAACATCGAGACGCGCATGGAGCGTGACGGCGACCATTACGTCATCAACGGCACCAAATGGTGGTCGTCGGGCGTCGGCGATCCGCGCTGCGCGGTGGCGATCGTGATGGGCAAGACCAACCCCGAGGGTTCGCGCCACAGCCAGCAGTCGCAGGTCATCGTGCCGATGGACACGCCCGGCGTGACGATCAAGCGGATGCTGTCGGTCTATGGCTACGACCACGCGCCGCACGGCCATGGCGAGGTCGAGCTGAAGGACGTCCGCGTGCCGGTCGAGAACGTGCTGCTCGGCGAGGGGCGCGGCTTCGAGATCGCGCAGGGCCGCCTCGGGCCGGGGCGCATCCACCATTGTATGCGCACGATCGGCGTCGCCGAGACCGCGATCGCGGCGATGGCCAAGCGGTTGCTGTCGCGCGTCGCCTTCGGCAAGACGCTGTCGAGCCATTCGGTGTGGGAAGAGCGGCTGGCCCGCGCGCGGATCGATATCGAGATGACACGGCTGCTGTGCCTGAAAGCCGCCGACATGATGGACCGGGCCGGCAACAAGTCCGCCCAGCTCGAAATCGCGATGATCAAGGTCGCCGCGCCCAACATGGCGTTGCAGATCCTCGACGACGCCATCCAGGCGCATGGCGGCGGCGGCGTCAGCGACGACTTCCCGCTCGCGCATCAATGGGCGGCGATGCGCACGTTGCGCTTCGCCGACGGGCCGGACGAGGTCCACAACCGCGCGATCGCGCGCAACGAGTTCGGGAAGTACGCCGATTACAAGGCGAACAACGACCGGATGTCGTCGGGCGATCTGGCGGCGTCGCGCTAATCACCCTCACCCTTCCCACCGCTGGCGCGGCGGGCCCCTTCCCTCTCCCAGTGGGAGAGGGAGGGAGGCGCGCAGCGCCGGAAGGGTGAGGGTGATCAAATACGAGGGAACACGTTGAAAGCCGCCGTCCTTTTCGAAGCCAAGACGCCGCTCTCGATCGAGAACGTCACGATCGACAAGCCCAGCGCGCATGAGGTGCTGATCCGCACCGTCGCGTGCGGGGTGTGCCGGTCGGATCTCCACTTCGTCGACGGCGCGTATCCGCATCCGCTGCCCGGCATCCCGGGGCACGAGGCCGCCGGCGTGGTCGAGGCGGTCGGCGACGAGGTGACGACGGTCAAGGTCGGCGACCATGTTGTCACCTGCCTGTCGGCGTTCTGCGGCCATTGCGAGTTTTGCGTCACCGGCCACATGTCGTTGTGCATCGACGCGAGCGTGAAGCGGCCCAGGGGCGCGCCGCCCCGCCTGATGCTGGGAGACCGGCCGATCGCCCAGATGCTCAACCTGTCGGCCTATGCCGAGATGATGCTCGTCCACGAACATGCCTGCGTCGCGATCGACCCCGAGATGCCGCTCGATCGTGCCGCGATTCTCGGCTGCGCGGTGACGACGGGGGCGGGGGCGATCTTCAATGCGGCGAAGGTCGTGCCGGGCGAGACCGTCTGCGTCGTCGGCTGCGGCGGCGTCGGGCTGGCGGCGGTCAACGCCGCGAAGATCGCGGGCGCGGGCAAGGTGATCGCGGTCGACCCGGTTCCCGAGAAACGCGCGCTGGCCGAGAAGCTCGGCGCGACGCACAGCGTCGATGCGCTGTCCGACACCGCCGCCGACGAGGTGATCGAGATCAGCCGGGGCGGCGTCCATCATGCGATCGAGGCGGTCGGCCGCGCGCAATCCGCCGCGACCGCGGTCAAGGTGCTGCGGCGCGGCGGCGCGGCGACGATCCTGGGGATGATGCCGCTGACCGAGAAGGTCGGCCTCTCCGCGCTCGACCTGCTCGCCGACAAGAAGGTCCAGGGCGCGCTGATGGGGCGCAACCATTTCCCGGTCGATATTCCGCGCCTGGTCGATTTCTACCAGCGCGGGCTGCTCGACCTCGACACGATCATCGCCGACCGGATGCCGCTGGAGCGCATCAACGATGCGTTCGATGAGTTGCGGCAGGGTGACACGACGCGGTCCGTGATCGTGTTCGGATGACCAGCCCGCTTCCTCCGTCATCCCGGCCCTGTGCCGGGATCCACCGCCGCGCCGGGCGTGGAGCTCAGCGGCGTAGGTCGAGGATAAGTTTGGCGTGGATGCCGGCACAAGGCCGGCATGACGGGGAAGGGGAATGACCGACACTGCACCTTCCGCCAGCATGACCGGCACCATCCCCGTCGCCGACAAGGACCGGCTCGACGAGGCGAAGCTGACCGCGTGGATGGAGGCGAATGTCGCGGGCTTCACCGGCCCGCTGACCTACGCCAAGTTCGCCGGCGGCCAGTCCAATCCGACCTATCGCATCGACAGCCCGTCGGGCGCCTACGTCCTGCGCCGCAAGCCGTTCGGAAAGCTGCTACCGAGCGCTCATGCCGTCGACCGCGAATACCGGCTGATCGCCGGCCTGTACCCGACCGGCTTCCCCGTCGCCAAACCCTATGGCCTGTGCACCGACAACAGCGTCGTTGGCACGATGTTCTACGTCATGGGCCTTGCCGACGGCCGCAACCTGTGGGACGGGACGCTGCCCGATTATGCGCCGGCCGAGCGCACCGCGATCTACGATGCGATGTGCGACACGCTCGCCGCGCTCCACAACACCGATCATGTCGCCGCCGGGCTGGGCGAGTTCGGCAAGCCGGGCAATTACTTCGCGCGCCAGGTCGAGCGCTGGACGAAGCAATATCGCCTGGCCGAGACCGAGCACATGCCCGAGGTCGAGCGGCTGATCGAATGGCTGCCGCGCACCGTTCCGGAGCAGACGCGGACCTCGATCGTCCATGGCGATTACCGGATCGACAACATGATCCTCCACGCGACCGAACCGCGCGTGATCGCGGTCCTCGACTGGGAATTGTCGACATTGGGCGACCCGCTCGCCGATTTCTCCTACTTCCTGATGAGCTGGGTGACACAGCCCGAGGGGCGGTCGGGCGTGATGGGCGTCGCCGGCGGCGACAGCGGCATCCCGACGCTGGAGGCGATGGTCGAACGCTATTGCGCCGCGACGGGGCGCGACGGCGTGCCCGACCTCAACTGGTATTTCAGCTACAACCTCTTCCGCCTGACCGGCATCGTCCAGGGCATCAAGAAACGCATCGTCGAGGGCACGGCCTCGTCCGCGCAGGCCGAGCGGTCGGCGGCGGGGGTGTTCCGGCTGGCCAAGGCGAGCTGGGAGTTCGCGGAGAAGGCGGGGGCGTAATTTGTTTCCCTCTCCCCTTCAGGGGAGAGGGTGCCGAGCGAAGCGAAGGTGGGAGAGGGGCAGTGAGATGCGGCAGTACACTGCCCCTCTCCCCAACCCTCTCCCCTGAAGGGGAGAGGGAGTCAGCATGTCGCAATTCGATCTATCGGGCAAAACCGTCGTCATCACCGGCTCCACGCGCGGCATCGGCAAGGCGTCCGCCATCGCCTGCGCCGAACAGGGGGCGAAGGTCGTCATCTCCAGCCGCAAGCAGGATGTCTGCGACGCGGTCGCCGCGGAGATCAACGCGCGGTTCGGGGACGGCACGGCGATCGCGGTCGCCGCCAACATCTCCGACAAGGTGGGTCTCCAGCACCTGATCGACGAGAGCGTCCGTGCCTATGGCCGGATCGACTGCCTGGTATGCAATGCGGCGTCCAACCCCTATTACGGGCCGCAGGCGGACATCACCGACGAGCAGTTCCGCAAGATCCTGGACAACAACATCGTCTCCAACCACTGGCTGATCGCGATGGTGGCGCCGGCGATGCGCGCGCGGCGGGACGGCTCGATCGTCATCGTGTCGTCGATCGGGGGCTTGCGCGGATCGACCGCGATCGGCGCCTATTGCATCTCCAAGGCCGCCGACATGCAGCTCGCGCGCAACCTCGCGCACGAGTTCGGGCCGGACGGCGTGCGCGTGAACTGCATCGCGCCGGGCCTCATCAAGACCGATTTCGCTCGCGCCCTGTGGGAGGATCCCAGGCGAGCGGAGGAAACCAACAGCCGCGTGCCGCTGCGCCGCATCGGCGAGCCGGAGGAGATCGCGGGCGCAGTCGTCTTCCTCGCCTCGCAGGCGTCGGCGTTCATGACGGGACAGACCATGGTCATCGACGGCGGCGTGACGATCTGATCTCACCCGTTCGTCCCGAGCGAAGTCGAGGGATGGGCTGGTGCGGTGTCTCGACTTCGCTCGACACGAACGGGAATTAATTATGCGCTTTCAGAACAAATCCATCATCGTCACCGGCGCAGGGTCCGGCATCGGCCGTGCCGCCGCGACGTTGTTCGCCGCCGAGGGCGGGCAGGTCGTGTGCGCCGACAGGACCGAGGGCGCCGACGCGACGGCGCAGGCGATCCGCGACGCCGGCGGCACGGCCGAGGCGATCAGGATCGACGCGGGGCTGGAGGAGGACGTCGAGCGCGTCGTCCAGCTCGCGGTCGACCATTTCGGCGGGCTCGACGTGATGTTCGCCAACGCCGGCATCTCGGGCGGCATGGCCAACATCTTCGATACGCCGGTCGAGGTCATCACCGAGGTGCTGCGCGTCAACCTGATCGGTCCGTATCTGGCGATCAAGCACGCCGCGCCGGAGATCGCGAAGCGGGGGCAGGGTGCGATCATCCTCACCGCCAGCGTCGCGGGCATCCGATCGGGCGCGGGTTCGCCGGCGTATTCGGCGTCGAAGGCGGGGGTCATCAACCTCGCGCAGACGGCGGCGCAGCAGCTTTCCGGCAGCAACGTCCGCGTCAACGCGATCTGCCCCGGCCTGACCGAGACGGGCATGACCAAGCCGACCTTCGACTATGCCCGCGACGCGGGGAAGATGGACCGCGTCGGCCGCCTCAATCCCCTCAAACGCGGCGCGCAGCCCGAGGAATTGGCCAAGGTGGCGCTGTTCCTCGCATCGGACGACGCCAGCTACGTCAACGGCCAGGCGATCGCGGTCGACGGCGGCCTGTCGTCGAGCCACCCCGTCATCCGCCAGGAATATGGCAAGACGGCGGTTTAAATAATCAGGCCGTTTTAACCACTTGCGGCGTACGACCGCCGCGATGGACACAGACATTGTCGACGCGGTCGAAGAAGCAAGCGGCGCGGCACTGCGGCAGGGCTCGCTGGGGGCCGCGATCGACCGATCGCAGCTCCTGATCGAGTTCGCGCTCGACGGCCGCATCACCTGGGCGAACAAGCGCTTCCTCGACACGATGGGCTATCGCCTCGACGAGGTGATCGGGCGGCACCATCGCCTCTTCTGCGACCCCGCCTTCGCCGATTCGGCCGCCTATGCCGCCTTCTGGGAAAAGCTCGCGCGCGGCGAGTTCGATACCGGCGAATACCGGCGGCTCGGCCGCGACGGGCGCGTCGTCTGGCTGCGCGCGAGCTACAATCCGATCAACGATGCCGCCGGACGGCCGCACAAGATCCTGAAGGTCGCCAGCGACGTGACGCAGGAGACCTTGGCGGCGAGCGAGGCGCGCGCGCGGCTGAACGCGATCGACCGCTCGCAGGCGGTGATCGAGTTCGACCTGAGCGGCCGGGTACTCGCGGCGAACGACATGTTCCTTGCGCTGTTCGGCTATCGGCGCGACGAGGTCGTCGGCGCGCAGCATCGCATGTTCTGCGACCCGGCCTATGCGCAATCGCCCGACTATCGCGCCTTCTGGCGCAGGCTGGGCCAGGGCCAGTTCGACACCGGGCGCTACCCCCGGCTGGCGCGCGACGGACGGACGGTATGGCTGCAGGCGACCTACACGCCGATCCCCGACGCGACCGGCAGGCCGGTCAAGGTCGTCAAGTTCGCGACCGACGTCACGGCCGAGGTCACGCTGGCGGACGAGGCGCGCGTCAGGCTGCGCGAAAGCCAGTTCTTCCGCGCGGAGGCCGAAGCGCGGTGCGCCGAGGTCGAGGTCATCCTCGCCCGGATGGGCGATGTCGTCGAGACGATCGCGGGGATCGCGGCGCAGACCAACCTTCTCGCGCTCAACGCCACGATCGAGGCGGCGCGCGCGGGCGACGCCGGTCGCGGTTTCGGGGTGGTGGCGGCGGAGGTCAAGAAACTGGCCGAAAGCACGCGCACCGCGACCGCGACGGCGCGCAGGATGATGACCGGCTGATTCCGCAGCCGGATCAGGAGCGCCGATCCGCGAAAGGTGCGCTACCGCAGGCGGATCAGAAGGGCTGATCCGCGGAAGGTCTGCTAGCGCAGGCGGATCAGCCCTTCCTGCGCGACGCTGGCGACGAGGCGGCCTTCGCGGGTGAAGATGCTGCCCCGGTTCATGCCGCGCGCGTGCCCGGCCCACGGGCTGTCGGTCGCATACAGCAGCCATTCGTCGGCGCGCAGCGGCTCGTGCAGCCACAAGGCATGATCGAGACTGGCGCTCTGCATTGCCGGGGTCATCCAGTTGACGCCGTGCGGCATCATGCTCGTCGCCATCAGCGCCATGTCGGACGCATAGGCGAGCACCGCGCGGTGCAGCGCCGGGGCGTCGGGCAGCGGCGCGACGCAGCGGAACCAGCTGTAGTTGATCGGCTCGCGCCTGGTCGGCGTGAACCAGCTGCGCGGATAGAGCGGGCGGATGTCGATCGGGCTGGACCGGCGCAGGAACATCGACCGGAACTTCTCGGGGATTTCGTGCGCCTGCTCGCGGCGCAGCTCGCTTTCCGACTTGAGTTCTTCCGGCGGCGGGATGTCGGCGGGCATCGCATCCTGGTGGTGCAGCCCCTCTTCCTCGACCTGGAACGAGGCGGCGAGGTTGAGGATCGGCTGGCCGCGCTGCATCGCGATCACCCGTCGCGTGGCGAAGCTCTTGCCCTCGAAGTCGCGGACGACGCGGTAGATGATCGGCACTGATTCATCGCCCGCGCGCATGAAATAGGCGTGGAGCGAGTGGGCCGCCTTGCCCTCGGTCGAGCGCTGCGCGGCCTGCAATGCCTGCGCGATCACCTGCCCGCCGAAGACGCGGCCCTTGCCGCCGGGGTTGCGCGGGCCGCGGTACAGGTCGGTATCAATTTCCTCGACGTCGAGCAGCGCCACCAGGCCGGCGGTCAGCGCCTCGGGCGTGGGGGGTGTCAATTCGTCGGTCATCAATAGCCCGCCGCCCGCGCCAGCCTGTCGGCGTGGAAGTTCGCGTCGCCGAACAGCTCCGCCAGCACCCGATGCCGCTTCATGTAGAAGCCGATGTCATATTCGTCGGTCATGCCGATACCGCCGTGCATCTGGACGCCCTCCTGCACCGACAGCGCGGTCGCCAGCGCCGATTGCGCCTTGGCGACCGACACCGCCTCGTCGGCGTGCGGCGAGCCGAGGTCGAGCAGTTGCTGCGCCTTGAGCACCGCCGCCCGCGCGACCTCCAGTTCGCTGTAGAGGTGCGCGGCGCGGTGCTGGAGCGCCTGATAGCTGCCGATCACGGTCCCGAACTGCTTGCGCTCCTTGAGGTAGCCGAGCGTCAGGTCCATCGCGCCGCCGCCGACGCCGAGCAGCTCGGCCGACGCGCCGGTGCGCCCGGCACGGAGCAGGCGGCCGAGCGGATCGCGGCCGGCGTCGACCTCGCCGATCACTGCGTCGGCGTCGACCTCGACGCCGTCGAACTCGATGCGCGCGGCGATGCTGGCGTCGGCGAGACGCTCGGGGGTGGCGGTGAGCTTGGCCGCCCCCTTCTCGACCGCGAACAGGGTCACGCCGTCCTCGTCGTCGGCCGACCCCGCGGTCCGCGCGGCGACGATCAGCAGGTCGGCGACATGGCCGTGGGTGACGAAGCGCTTGGCGCCCGTCAGCCTGAAGCCGTTGCCCGAGCGCTCGGCCTTGAGCCCGACCGCGTCGCGATGCTTGGCGCCCTCGTCGATCGCCAGCGCGGCGATGGTGTCGCCGGCGACGATGCCCGGCAGCCAGCGCGCCGCCGCGCCCGTGCCCTTCAGTGCTTCGACCGCCGCGACGGCGGTGGCGAGGAAGGGGGAGGGCGACAGGTTGCGCCCGATCTCTTCCAACACCACGCCCGCCTCGACATGGCCGAGGCCGAGGCCACCGTGATCCTCGCCGACCAGGATGCCGGTGAAGCCCATTTCGGCGAATTGCTTCCACAGGTCGCGGGAAAAGCCGGTGGCGTCGTCGGCATCGCGCAACGCCCGCAGGTGCGATACGGGCGCGGCGTCGGCGATGAAATCCTTCGCGGTGTCGCGGAGCATCTGCTGTTCGTCGTTGAGGTAGAGAGGCATCGTTCACTCCAAACTCCCTCTCCCTGCGGGAGAGGGAAGGGGCCCGCCGGCGAAGCCGGTGGGAAGGGTGAGGGTGAAGGCTGCGTCACCCTCACCCTTCCGCCGCCGGTGGCGGCTCCCTCCCTCTCCCATGGGGAGAGGGATTACGCGGACGGCAATTCCAAAATCCGCTTGGCGATGATGTTGAGCTGGACCTCGCTGGTCCCGCCTTCGATCGAATTGGCCTTGGTGCGCAGCCAGGCGCGCGGCGCGGCGCCGCCGTTGGAGCGATCGCTCTCCCATTCCAGCGCATCCGATCCGCCCGCCGCCATGATGAGCTCGTTGCGGCTCTTGTTCAGCTCGGTACCGTAATATTTCATCATGCTCGGCTGCGCGGGGTGCGCCTTGCCCGCCTTGAGATCGTCGATGAACTTCTCCGACATGGCGCGGAAGGCCTTGGCGCGCAGCTCGAAGGCGGCGATCTGGCCGCGCAGCAGCGGATCGGCGAGGCGGCCGTCGTGGTCGAGTCCGATCGTCGCGATCGCGCCGGCGACCAGCGGACTCTCGCCCTGGCCGCCAAGCCCCATGCCGGAGATCATCTCACGCTCGTGGCCGAGCAGATATTTGGCGACGTCCCAGCCCTTGTTCTCATCGTACACCCGGTCCTTCTTGGGGACGCGGACATTGTCGAAGAAGGTCTCGCAGAAGGGCGAGTTGCCGCTGATGAGCAGGATCGGCTTGGTCGTGACGCCCGGCGAGGCCATGTCGAACAGCACGAAGCTGATGCCGCCCTGCTTCGATTCCTTCGAGGTGCGGACAAGGCAGAAGATCCAGTCGGCCTTGTCGGCGTAGCTGGTCCACACCTTCTGGCCGTTGACGATATAATCGTCGCCCCTATCGTCATTGGCGCTGACCGCGCTGGTCGCAAGGCCCGCGAGGTCGGAGCCGGCGTTGGGCTCCGAATAGCCTTGGCACCAGCGGATTTCGCCGCGTGCGATCCTGGGCAGATGCTCCAGCTTCTGCTCCTCGGTGCCGTATTTCAGCAGCGCCGGCCCGAGCATCGAGATGCCGAAGGAGTTGAGCGGATTGCGCGCGCGGATCGCCGCCAGCTCCTCGCGGAGCACCTTGGTCTCGGCCGGCGACAGTCCGCCGCCGCCATATTCCTTCGGCCAGTCGGGGACGGTCCAGCCCTTCGCACCCATGCGGTCGAGCCATTGCTTCTGCGCCG
The DNA here is from genome assembly GCA_964244185.1 of uncultured Sphingomonas sp. GTDB lineage: Bacteria > Pseudomonadota > Alphaproteobacteria > Sphingomonadales > Sphingomonadaceae > Sphingomonas. The sequence continues at coordinate 24,021 of CAXTHQ010000009.1, read as the reverse complement.
GCGACGAGGGCTGAAAGTTACGCCCGCCCCAGCACACGTCCGCGTCCGATCGCACGGGCTCGCGCATCTCGGGCGGGCAATTCTCGGCGAGCCAGGCGCGGGTCTCGGTGCGGAAGGTGTCGAGGTCGGTCATGTCAGCTCCTGACGAGATCATGCGCCGCGCGGGCGACGGCGATGGCGGTGTGGTCGGCGTAGAGGTCCCCGATCACCTGCACCCCGATCGGCAGGCCGTCGCCGTCGTGGCCGATCGGCACGCTGGTGGCGGGCAGCATCGGGAAGGTGGCGAGGCCGGGGAAGGCGAACTGGTGGAAGAATTGCGTGTCCTCGCCGTCGATGGCGAGGCGACGGTCGGCGAGCGGCGTATCGTCATGCGCGAACGCGGTCATGCCGACGGTGGGCGCGATCACCGCGTCGTAACGCCCGAACAGATGCCGCCACTGGCGCAGGTTGCGCGCCTGCTCGTCGTGAAGCTGGTGCCAGGTCTCCAGCGGCGTCTCGGGCGCGGCGCCGGGTGGCAGGCGGCGCGACAGCGCGAGGTTGAGAAGCTGCCAATAGCCGGTGTGCTGGCGTTCGAGATCGGGGAGGAGGTCGCTGGCGCGGTCCACCGTCGCGCCGGCCCCGGCGAGCGCGGCGGCCAGCGCCTCCAGCGCCGCGACGATGCTCGCCTGCACCTTCGCCATCGGGTGGCCGGTGAGCAACAGGATACGCCATTCGCCGGGCGCGCGGCGCGGCGCGGGGGCGAGCGGATGATCGGCGACGATGTCGAGCGCGGCGGCGAGATCGTCGGCATCGCCGGCGATCGGCCCGATGACCGAGAGCACGGTGCGCGCGCTGTCGGTGCCCGGAAAGTAATGGCCGTCGGGGGGGAGGACGCCCCAGGTCGGCTTGTGCCCCCAGACGCCGTTGAACGCGGCGGGTACGCGGATCGAGCCGCCGATGTCGGAGCCGAACTCCAGCGGCACCATCCCGCTCGCGACGGCGACCGCCGACCCGCCCGACGAGCCGCCGGCGACGCGGCGCTGATCGACGGCGTTGTTGGTGCGGCCGTAGACGGGGTTGTTGGACTGGAGATCGGCGAGCGAGGGGGGCACGTTGGTCTTGCCGAGGATGATCGCGCCGGCGCTCTTCAGCCGCCTGACCGCGACCGCATCGGCCTGGGCGATGAAGTCGCGATGCTCGGTGAAGCCGAAGGTGGTGGGCAGGCCGGCGACGTCGAAGCTCTCCTTGACCGTCATCGCGACGCCGAGCAGCGGCGCGTCGAAGCCTTGAGCGATGCGCTCGTCCAACGCCCCGGCGGCGGCGCGGGCGCGGTCGAAGTCGCGGACGACGACGGCGTTGAGCGCGCCGTCGCGTGCCTCGATGCGGGCGATGGCGGCGTCGCACACCTGCGCGGCGGTGGTTGCGCCGGCGCGGACGGCGGCGGTGGTCTGGAGGGCGGAGGATTCAACCAACTTCCCTCTCCCCTTCAGGGGAGAGGGGGGAGACGCGCAGCGGCGACGGGAGAGGGGTAGTGTCGAGCGACATGACTGCCCCTCTCCCGACCTCGCTTCGCTCGGCCACCCTCTCCCCTGAAGGGGAGAGGGAAGAGCTTGCGCCTTTCCCTCCCATCAGAACTTCTCTCCCGCCTCAGCCTTCTTCCTCAGCAGCGGCGCGACGTCGACGCCCTGCGCCTCCAGCCCCGCCACGACCTTGTCCAACCCGACGGTGTTCGCCCAGAACATCGGCCCGCCGCGATAGACCGGCCAGCCATAGCCGTAGATCCACACCACATCGACGTCCGACGCGCGCTGGGCGATGCCCTCGTCGAGGATCTTCGCGCCCTCGTTGACCATCGGATAGAGCAACGCGCCGAGGATCTCGTCGTCGGTATAATCCTTCGCCGGCTGGCCCGACCTGGCGCGGAACTCGTCGATGATCTGCTTCGTCTCGGCCGACGGCGTCGGGTTCCGGTTCTCGTCGTAATCGTAAAAGCCCTTCTTGGTCTTCTGCCCCCAGCGGCCCTTGGCGGCGAGCGCGTCGCGGATGCTCTCGATGCGCGTCGGGTCGCGGTGCCAGCCGATGTCGACCCCGGCGAGATCGCTCATCTGATAGACCCCCATTGGCATCCCGAAATCGGTCAGCACCTTGTCGATGCGCTCGGGGGCGACACCCTGCATCAGCATCGTGTTCGCCGGCCCGCCGCGCTGCGACAGCATCCGGTTGCCGATGAAGCCCGGGCAGACGCCCGACACCACCGCGACCTTGCCGATCGGCTTGGCCAGCGCCATCACCGTCGCCAGCACGTCGGGCGACGTCTGCGCGCCGCGCACGACCTCCAGCAGCTTCATGACGTTGGCGGGCGAGAAGAAATGCATCCCGATCACGTCGCCCGGCCGGCCGGTGACGGCGGCCATCTCGTCGATGTTCAGGTACGACGTGTTCGACGCCAGGATCGCGCCCGGCTTGGCGAGCTGGTCGAGCTTGGCGAACAGCTCCTTCTTGACGTCCATATTCTCGTAGATCGCCTCGATGATGAGGTCGCAGTCCTTGAGGGCGTCGAGGTCGAGCGTCGGGGTCAGCCGCGCGATCATCTCCTCGACCTTCGCCGCGGTGTAGCGCCCGCGCTTGGCCGAGTTCTCGTAATTCCTGCGGATGACGGCGGTGCCGCGGTCGAGCGCTTCCTGCGCGGTCTCGACGATCGTCACGGGGATGCCGGCCTGGAGGAAGTTCATCGAGATGCCGCCGCCCATCGTGCCCGCGCCGATCACGCCGACGCTCTTGATCGGGCGCAGCTTGACGTCGGCGGGCAGGCCGTCGACCTTGGCGGCCTGGCGCTCGGCGAAGAACAGGTAGCGCTGGGCGGCGGATTGCGTGCCGCCCATCAGCTTCATGAACTCCTGCCGCTCGAACTCGATGCCCTCGCGATAGGACGCGCCCGACGCCGCCTTCTCGACGCAGGCGATGTTCGCGGCGGGGGCGTCGAAGCCGCGCATCTTGCGGCCGTTCGCCTTTTTGAACTCCTCGATCGCGGCCGGGTCGGCGGTGACGGTCTTCTCCGACGCGCGGGGCAGGGGACGCTGGCCCGCCACCTCGCGGGCGAAGGCGATCGCGTCGGCCTCCAGCGAGCCTTCGCCGACGACGCGGTCGACCAGCCCGGCGTCCGCCGCCTGTTTGGCCGAGATCGGATCGCCCGTCGCGGTCATCTGCACCGCCAGCTTCACCCCGGCGATGCGCGGCAGCCGCTGCGTGCCGCCCGCGCCCGGCAGCAGCCCGAGCTTGACCTCGGGCACGCCGATCTTCGCCGAGGGCACCGCGACGCGATAGTGACAGCCCAACGCCACCTCGCAGCCGCCGCCCAGCGCCGTGCCGTGGATCGCGGCGACGACCGGCTTGTCGGCGGCCTCGATCATGTCGATCACCTCGCCCAGCCCCGGGCCCTGCATCGGCTTGCCGAACTCGGTGATGTCGGCGCCCGCGAAGAAGGTGCGGCCGTCGCAGCGGATCACGATCGCCTTGATCGACTCATCGCCGACGCCCTCCTTGACGCCTGCCTCCAGCCCCGACCGCACGCCCGCGCCGAGCGCGTTGACCGGCGGATTGTCGGAAATGATGACGAGCACGTCGCCGTGGCGTTCGGTGCGGATCGGGGAGGTCATGTCTTTTCTGCTCCTTATGTCGTCATGCCAGCGCAAGCTGGCACCTCTCCGCTCTGGGAGACCCGGCTGTCGCCAGGGTGACGGGTGATGTTGTCAGATCAGCGCCGAATAAATCATCGTCTTCAGCTCGCGCCGGACCGGGTACAGCGACGAGGGACTGACCTGCGTCATGAACACCATGTGCAGCCGCTCGACGGGATCGATGAAGAAGGCGGTCGAGAACATCCCGCCCCAATAATATTCGCCGAGCGACCCCGGCATCATCGTCTTCGCGACGTCCTGCACCACCGCGAAGCCGAGGCCGAAGCCGGTGCCGGCGTTCTGCGTCTCGCTGAACAGGGATTTGGACAGGCTCGACAGATCCTTGCCGCCGGGCAGATGGTTCAGCCGCATCAGCTCGAGCGTCTTGCGCCCGAGGATGCGCGCGCCGTTCAGCTCGCCGCCGTTCGCGCACATCTGGCAGAAGCGATGATAGTCGAGCGCGGTCGACACCAGCCCGCCGCCGCCCGACAACAGCGCCGGCCGCTTCGCCCAGCTCGAGTCCGCGCCGCGATCGAACATCACCCGCGCCTGCTGCTTCGGATGCCAGGCATAGCAGTCGGTCAGCCGGTCGAGCTTGTCCGCCGGCACCTGGAAGAAGGTGTCGTCCATCCCCAGCGGCGCGAAGATGCGGTCGTGCAGGAACGCGTCCAGCGTCTGCCCCGACACGCGCTCGACCACCGCGCCGAGCACGTCGGTGCTGACCGAATAGTTCCACGCTTCGCCCGGCGAGAACTCCAGCGGCAGCTTGCCCAGCGCCGCGACGAAGCCCTGCAGGTCGGGGCCGCCATGCCATTCGCCGAGCTTGCCCTCGCGATACGCCGCGTCGACGTTGCTGCGGTTCTGGAAGCCATAGGTCAGCCCCGACGTATGCCGCAGCAGGTCGAGCATCCGCATCGGCTCGGCGGTCGGTTTGGTCGAGAACGGCACCCCCGCGCCGCCGCCGTCATAGACCCCGACGCCCTTCAGCTCGGGCAGGACGTGGTGGACGGGGGTGTCGACCGCGACCAGCCCCTGTTCGACCAGCATCATGAACGCGACCGAGGTGATCGGCTTGGTCATCGAGGCGATGCGGAACAGCGAGCCCTCGTCGATCGTGCCGCCATCCTCTCGCGCCGCGCCGAGATGCGCGAAATGCGCGATCCGCCCGTCGCGCGCGATCAGGAGCTGGGCGTTGGGGAGCTTGCCCGAATCGAGGTAGCGCTCCTGCAGAAACGCATCGATCCGCGCCAGCCGCGCCGGGTCGAAGCCCGCCGCCTTCGCATCCGCCCCTGCCGTGTCCTGGGCCATCCGCTCGCCATACCCCGATTTCTAATTGCCCCGCTCCTATCGCCTTGAGCGCGGCGCGAATCAACACTAACCTTGGCGCAACGGCGAAACCCGTTCTTCTGAATGGAGAGAATGAATTGGCCAGCGACCCCGTCATCGCGCTTCCCGCCTCCTGGCCGGCCATGTCGATCGCCGACGCCCGCGCCGCGCTGACCGCGCCGGGGTCGAAGTTCGAGATGGAGACGGTGGCCGTCCGCGGCATTCCGACGCGGGTCTGGAAGAACGCGCCGCCAAGCCTGCGCTTCCTGATCGAGGCGAGCCGGCTGCACGGCGAGCGGCTGCTCTCGATCTACGAGGACGAGCGCGTGACCTACGCCGCCAATTTCCGCGCCGTCGCGGTGCTGGCCAGCCGGCTGGCCGAGCTCGGCATCGGCAAGGGCGATCGCGTCGCGCTGGCGATGCGCAACCTGCCCGAATGGCCCGTCGCCTTCTTCGCCGCGACCGCGATCGGCGCGATCATGGTGCCGCTCAACGCCTGGTGGACCGGCGCGGAGCTGGAATACGGCCTCAAGGATTCGGGCGCAACGCTGCTGATCGTCGACGACGAGCGGCATCAGCGCCTGCTCGCGCATTATGACGCACTGCCCGACCTCCGGCACATCCTGGTCAGCCGCGCGACCAGTCCGCTCGACGGTAAGCCCAGCCGGCTGGAGGACGTGATCGGCACGCCGCACGATTACGCCACCTTGCCCGAGGTCGCGCTGCCCGCCGCCGATATCGCGCCCGACGACGACGCCACCATCTTCTACACCAGCGGCACCACCGGCGCGCCCAAGGGAGCGCTCGGCACGCACCGCAACCTGATGACCAACATCATGTCGTCGGGCTATGGCGGCGCGCGCACCTATTTGCGCCGGGGCGAGCCGATCCCCGAGCCGCAGCCGCGCACCGCGCTGACGGTCATCCCGCTGTTCCACGTCACCGCCTGCTCGGCCACGCTGATGGGCGTGATCGCGGGCGGCAGCACGATGGTCTACATGCGCAAATGGGACCCGATCCGCGCGATGGAGATCATCGAGCGCGAGAAGGTCAACATGACCGGCGGCGTGCCGACCATCGCCTGGCAATTGATCGAGCATCCCGACCGGCACAAATACGATCTGAGCTCGATCGAATCGATCGCTTATGGCGGCGCACCGTCCGCGCCCGAGCTGGTCCGGAAGATCTACGAGGAGTTCGGCGCGCTGCCCGGCAACGGCTGGGGCATGACCGAGACGATGGCGACCGTGACCGGGCTCGCCGCCGAGGATTATCTCAACCGCCCCACCAGCGCCGGCCCGCCCGTCGCGGTCGCCGACCTGGAAATCCGCGCCGACGACGGGGTGACGGTGCTTCCTGTCGGCGAGGTCGGCGAGCTGTGGGCGCGCGGGCCGATGATCGTGAAGGGCTATTGGAACAAGCCCGAGGCCTCGGCGGAGACGTTCATCCATGGCTGGGTCCGCACCGGCGACCTGGCGCGGCTCGACGACGAAGGCTTCGTCTACATCGTCGACCGCGCCAAGGACATGATCATCCGCGGCGGCGAGAACATCTATTCGACCGAGGTCGAGAACGTCCTGTACGAGCACCCGGCGGTCACCGACTGCGCCCTGATCGGCTTGCCGCACCGGACCTTGGGCGAGGAGCCGGCGGCGGTCGTCCATCTCGCGCCGGGGATGGCGGCGACCGAGGCGGAACTGCAGGCCTGGGTGCGGGCGCGGCTGGCGGTGTTCAAGACGCCGGTCGCGATCCGCTTCGTCCACGAGACGCTCTCGAGGAATGCGAACGGGAAGATATTGAAGCGGGAACTGGGGGCGCTGTTCGCGGACCGGGTGGGGGTGGTGGCTTAACTGAACGCCCGCTTCCGCCCAATTGCGGACATTCGATTAGCCGGTGGTTACCTGTGCCACGTCTGCCCGAATACGTAGCACGAGCCCACCGGAGAAGCTGACGTGAAGCCCTTCGAAGCCGTGTTTAGCCGCAAGGTCCTCATCCAAAAACGCATCCCATCCACAATGCGCATCATAGTAAGCGACTTCGACGGCATCGTGCCGCAAGGGCACGGGTGTATCTACAAGATCGTTGAAAGCTATCTTGATATCGCCGGAGCAGGTGAGGATCACCGCTTCGGGCAACCCTCGGGACCCGACCATTGATGGTCGCGCTGGAACCTCAACGTAATCGCATCTCCAGCAAGGTCCGTGCTGATGCTGGCAACGCCGTAGAGGTTGTGCAGGTCAATCGCTCGATTGTCTACGATCACCTCGGCGAAATCATGGATGGAGAAGTTTTTCAGCATCAGTCCGCTTTAGACCAGCAACGCGCTTCATCAACGTCCGCCTTCCCTCACTCGCGGACGTTCAAGGCGAAGGCGTTGGCCAGCACATGAACCGGGCGTTTTGGCCCGAGTTCATCCCCCGCACGGCAAAGCCGGGGAGTAGCCGCAACCTTTCAACCGCAGCATCCTCGCCCGTCGCCAGTTGTGGGAACGCCACCCTCGTGTTGCCGGTCTCGTCGTTCAGCAGCCACCAGACATCCGCTCCCCAAGGGCCACCCTCGTTGGTCTCGACGTAGACCGCTCCGAGGTCTGCCATCCTGATGCGCTGCTCCGCCTGTTCGGGCGCTCGGCAGACAATCTCATCATCCATCGTGATCTCGACGACGAACCGCGCTTCCGGGTGCTTCATCGCGCAAAGGTGCCTCTTCTGCCTTTCTGGGGCAATGTCCGCTTTCCACCATTAGCGGACATCGAGCCTGACTGGCGCCAACCCATCCACCGCCCACGCCAACCGTTCGTCCAACAGCCCGAGCATCGCTGTCCAATCCAGCCGGTCTCCGTCCGCCGCCCCGTCCGATACCCCACGCAACCCGATCAGCGGCACGTCGAACCGCGCGCAGGCGCGCCAGACGGCGTAGGTCTCCATGTCCACCAGATCGGCCCCAATCGCGTCATAGGCCGCGCCGATCACCACGTCCGCGCCGGTCGACAGCGTCGCGGTCTGCACCCCGGCGAGCGGGGTCGGCAGCGTCGCCACCGCCGGGAAGTCGGCGAACGGCGTCACCCCGCGCGCGACGCCGAGCGGCGAGGCGTCGATGTCGCGCCAGCTCACGCTGCTCACCTGATACACACCGCCCAGCGGCAACCGCCGCGATCCCGCCGAGCCGAGGCTGACCACCGCGTCGGGCAATCCATCCGCCGCCGCGAGTGAAGCCAGCGCCGCCGCCGCCCCCGCCGCCGCCTCGATCGGCCCGACGCCGGTGATGAGGGGACGGATGCGTGTGCGGAGCGCCGGGCCGTATTCGTGGTCGGTCGCCATGACGAAGAGCAGGCGGTGCGGGCCGATCCGGTCGAGGTGGGGCATGTGCGCTTATTCCCTCTCCCGGCGGGAGAGGGAAGGGGCCCGCTCGCGCAGCGAGTGGGAAGGGTGAGGGTGACCAGCGCTGGCCACCCTCACCCTTCCGCCGCTGCGCGGCTCCCTCCCTCTCCTGACAGGAGAGGGAAAACGCTGTCCTACACCTCTGTGATCTGCTTCAAACGGCGCGGGCCTTCGACCGGCCCGCCGCTATTTCACCGTCAGCCCAACAGATTTGTCGTTTTACCGGCAATTTCGACAACTTCCGGCCCCGCCATGCGGCCTTGTTGCTCGGTCAGCCCCCGAGCTTCGCGCCAAGCACGCGGGTGGATGCCGGCCCGCGGCCGGCATGACGATTATGCCTCAACTTAGCCTCAACTTCCGATCACCGTCTTCACCGCCGCCGACCATCCCGCCAGCCGCGCCGCCCGCTGGTCCGTGCCCAGCGTCGGCTCGAACACCTCCACCTCGACCCGCATCGCGCTCGCTTCGGCCAGGTCGCGGAACGTTCCCGCGCCGACCCCCGCCAGCATTGCCGCGCCCAGTGCGGTCGTCTCGGCGAAGCGCGGGCGTTCGACCGGCAGGCCGAGCATGTCGGCCAGATCCTGCGCCATCCAGTCGTTGGCGACCATGCCGCCGTCGATCCGCAGCCGCGACCAGTCCGCGCCGTCGGCGGCGAACGCCTCCTTCAGATCGTGCGCCTGATACGCCATCGCCTCCAGCGCGGCGCGCACGACGTGCGCCTTGCCCGTCGCGAAGCTCAGCCCGGTAATCGCGGCGCGCGCCTCCGGCTCCCACCACGGCGCGCCCAGCCCCGACAGCGCCGGGACGAGGTACACGCCGCCGGTGTGCGCGACGCTCGCCGCCAGCACTGCCGTCTCGCTGACGTCGGCGATCAGCCCCAATGTGTCGCGCAGCCATTTCAGCAGGCTGCCGGCGACGAACACCGATCCCTCCAGCGCGTAGGCCCGCTTGCCGCCGAGCTGCCACGCCACCGTCGCGAGCAAGCGGTGGTCGGAGCGGGGCGGGGCCGCGCCGGTGTGGGTCAGGATGAACGCGCCGGTGCCGAAGGTCGCCTTGGTCTCGCCGGGCTGCAGGCACGCCTGGCCGATCGCCGCCGCCTGCTGGTCGCCCGCCATGCCGGTGACGGGGATGCGCCCGCCGAAGCGGGTCGTCTCGCCGATCGGCCCGGCGCAATCGACGATCTCGGGCAGCGCCGCCCGGGGCGCGCCGAACAGCGCGACCAGTTCATCGTCCCAGCCACCATCCAGCGCCATCAGCGCGGTACGGCTGGCGTTGGTCGCGTCGGTGACGTGCTGCCCGGTCAGCTTCCAGGCGAGCCAGGCGTCGATCGTCCCGACCATCAGCCGCCCGCCCGCCGCCTTTAGCTCGGGCCATTCGCGCATCGCCCAGCCCATCTTGGAGCCCGAGAAATAGGGGTCGAGCAGCAGCCCCGTCCGCGCCTGCACCAGCGCCTCATGCCCGGCGTCGCGCAGCCGGCGGCAGTCCCCGGCGGTGCGCCGGTCCTGCCAGACGATCGCCGGGCCGAGCGGCTCGCCGCTATCGCGGTCCCAGAACACCACCGTCTCGCGCTGGTTGGTGATGCCGATCGCTGCGATCCGATCGGCCCCGCCCGCCTGCGCGACCATCGCGGCGGTGACCCGGAGCGTCTTGCGCCAGATCTCGGCCGCGTCATGCTCGACCCAGCCGGGGCGGGGATAACCCTGGCGCAGCTCGGTGGCCTCGCTGGCGACGCACGTGCCCGCCAGCGTGAACAGCATCGCCCGGGTCGAGGTCGTGCCCTCGTCGATCACGAGCAAATGGTCGGTCATGCGCCTCTCCTCATCCGCATGGCTCGCCCGCTTTCGCTGGAGAAACAAGGGGGCTAGGGTTCGAGTCGTGGCCGATCACGATCCTTCCGCGCAGCTCAGCGTGCCGCTCGTCCCCGACGAGCCGCCGCCCGCCATCGAGCGGCGCGACCGGCTGCTCGCGTCGCTGACGCTGATCGCCGGCATCGGCCTCGCGCTCGGGCTGCCCTTCGCGCTCCAGTACGGCGCGGAGTTCTTCCTGCCGCTGACCGTCGCGCTGGTCATCGCGGTGGCGCTGGTGCCGCTGCTCGAATGGCTGGAGCGCCACCGCGTCCCGTCGCCGCTCGCCGCCTTGTTCTGCGTGCTCCTGTTCCTCGCCGTCGCCAACGTCGCGATCGCGGCGATCGTCGTGCCGGCGACCGACTTCTTCCAGCTCCTGCCCAAGCGGCTGGGGCGCATCCAGCATAACCTCGCGCCGCTGCTCGACCTCTATTCCAGCCTGGAGCGGTCGGTGAACCGCTTCTTCCAGCAGGTCGCCTCCACCCCCATCCGCCAGGCGCGCACCGCCGCCGTCGCGCCGCCCAGCTCGATCCTGGAACTCGCCGCCAGCGCGGCGCCGGCGCTGATCGTCCAGGTGCTGTTCGCCATCCTGACGATCTTCTTCTTCCTGTCGGGCTGGACCGGCATCCGGCGGCGCACGATCACGGAACGCGCGAGCTTCGACGGCGCGATGGCGACCGCGCGCGTCATCCAGGACGTGGTCGACGACGTCTCGGCCTATCTGGGCACGATCACGCTCATCAACCTGACGCTCGGCGGCCTGGTGGCGGGCGTCATGTACCTCTACGGGATGCCCTATCCGCTGATGTGGGGCGGCATCGTCACGCTGCTCAACTATATCCCCTATTTCGGCCCGATCATCGCCGCGATGCTGATGGCGGTCGGCGGGCTGATGCTGTTCAGCGACATCTGGGTGGCGCTGGTGCCGGCCTTCATCATGATCGGTTGCCATCTGGTCGAGGCGAACGTGGTGACGCCGTTCATCGTCGGCCACCGCCTGACGATCAGCCCGTTGATGATCCTGATCTCGCTGAGCTTCTGGACCTGGGTGTGGGGGACGCCGGGCGCGCTGCTGGCGGTGCCGCTGCTCATCATCGCCCAGACGGTGCTCGGCGCGGCGGGCAAGCCCGACATCGCCGGCTTCCTGTTCGAGCAGGGCGCGCTGGTGAAGCCGCGCAGCGAGCGGCGGCGCTGGCGGCGGCGCGACGACGTCGGGGGGGATGGGGCGGTTGACAGCCAGGAGGGGCTCCCCTAACCGCCCGCCTCACGCTTTAGCGGGTGTAGCTCAGTTGGTTAGAGCGCCGGCCTGTCACGCCGGAGGTCGCGGGTTCGAGCCCCGTCACTCGCGCCACCGCGCAGGCGGCGCGCGCGCAGCGAAGCTGCACGCGAGATCGGCAAGCGCGGCCGGCGGGGCGACGCCCCGACCGACGACGCGGCTTGGCCGCGGCGCCCCTGCTACTCCTCCATCCACCGCAACAACGGCTTCAGCGGCGTGATCCACACGATCCCCGTCACCAGATAAAAGCCGAGCTGCAACGGCCACGCCCAAGCCCCGACCACGCCCGACAGGCTCGCAACCAGCACCGCCCAGACCGCGATCAGCAGCAGGATGAGCATTACGCCCGCGGGCTTGCGCCAGGATGGCGTCATGGCGTGATCCATTCCTTGTCGGTGGCGATGGCGTGGAGCGGCATGTCCCACGGGTCGGGCCGAAGCTCATCGACCTCCTGCACCGACCAGGCGATGCCAACGCGCCACGCGCTCGGATGAGCCGCGAACGCCCGGTCATAATGCGCCGCACCCTGGCCCAGCCGGTTGCCGCGCCGATCGAAGCCGACCAGCGGCGTCAGGATGATCGCGGGCGCCAGCTCGGGCAGGTCGCCGGCGGGCTGGCGCAGTCCGAACGGCCCCCCCACCAGCGCCGCGTCGGCCGGCCAGGTGAGGAAGCGCAGCGCCGCCGCCCGGTCGACGACATGCGGCAGCACCAGCCGGCAACCCGCTGCGAGCGCCGCTGTCACGAAGCGCGCCGGGTCGGCCTCACCGCCGACGGCGAAATAGCTGGCCACGACTAGTCCCGGGGCTAGGCGTTGGATAAAGGCAGGAGGTGGGACGATCGGTTCGCCGCCAGCGCCATCGCGCAGCGCGCGCAGCCGGGCGCGGAGGGCGGGCTTGGCGGTCATGAGCGGGGCGCGACGCGGCGAAGCCGCGTCGTCGGACGGGCGCAGCGATGCCGCTCCACCGGCCGCGCTTGCGCGTCTCGGGCGCAGCTTCGCTGCGCCCGTGCGCACTGCGCGGTGGCGGGACCGCCATGGCCGTGTGCCATAATATCCACTGACGCACGGTACGTCAGGTGGGGACCATGTGCTTCGGACCAGGATCCTAGCAGGGACAGCCCCCTTGGATGATGAATAGCCTCAGGGATAGTAAGGGCTCGCACCTGGCAGTACCCGCCACCGCCCCATCTAGGGTGTCGGAGCCGTCTGCTCAAGGGCGTCGGCGAGCCGCTCCAGCCGCTCGGCGATGCGGATCACCGCCGTCTCGCTGACCGCCGCACCCGCCGGCGGCCGGTGCTCGGCCTCGTCGAGATCGTCGGCGAGCATCAGCGCCAGGAAGAACATCGCGCGCTCGTCGCTGACCCCGCCGGCTGCGCGCAGCGCCGCCGGCCAGCGCTGGTCGAGCAGGCGGCCGAGCAGATCGACGCGAGCCTCCTCGCCGTCGCGGCAGGCGACGGGATGCGCGCGGCCGCCGATCGAGACGTTGACCTGCGCCATCAGCGTTCCGGCCCGCGCGCGATGACGTCGTCGAGTGCCGACACCGCCTCCGCCATCCGCGCCTTCAGCGCCGCGTGACGCCGCGACATCGCCTCGGCGCCCGCCGTGCGGGCGGCGATCGCCGCCTCGATCCGCGCCAGCGCGGTGTCGATGCGGTCGGCGGGGGAGGGCTCGGTCATCACTGTTCGGGATAGGGACAGCGGCGGCGGGCGACAAGGGTCGTTGCGGGCGCCGCGGCGGTTGACAGGGCGGGCCGTGGCCCCGCAAAGGCGCTGCGACATCGGGCGGAGCGGCCAGTCTAGCCCCGAGGAGCCCCCCAAAAAAAATCGGGCCCATGCCCCGGCAGGAGTTTTGAGAATGACGGTCAAGGTTGCGATCAACGGCTTCGGGCGCATCGGCCGCCTCGTCGCCCGGGCGATGCTGGAACGGGGCGAGAGCGATCTGGAGCTGGTCGCGATCAACGACCTCGCCGACGCCAAGAGCAACGCCTGGCTGTTCAGCCGCGACAGCGTCCACGGCAAATGGCCCGGCAAGGTCCACGCCGAGGGGCAGGATCTGATCGTCGACGGCAAGCACATCCGCGTCACCGCCGAGCGCGACCCGGCGAAGCTGCCGCACAAGGAGCTCGGCATCGACCTGGTGCTCGAATGCACGGGCTTCTTTACCGACCGCGAGACGGCCGGCAAGCATTTCGAGGCGGGGGCGAAGAAAGTGCTGATCTCCGCCCCCGCCAAGGGCGTCGACCTGACGGTGGTCTATGGCGTCAACCACGACAAGCTGACCGCTGACCATCACCTCGTCTCGAACGCGAGCTGCACCACGAACTGCCTCGCGCCGGTGGCCAAGGTGCTCAACGACACGATCGGCATCGAGCGCGGGCTGATGACGACGGTTCACGCCTATACCAACGACCAGAAGATCCTCGACCAGATCCATCCCGACCTGCGCCGGGCGCGGGCGGCGGCGATGAGCATGATCCCGACCACCACGGGCGCCGCGCGCGCGGTCGGCGAGGTGCTGCCCGAGCTCAAGGGCAAGCTCGACGGTTCGGCGATCCGCGTGCCGGTGCCCGACGGGAGCCTGATCGACCTGACCTTCACCCCCAGGCGCGACACGACGCGCGACGAGGTCAATGCGCTGCTCAAGGCCGCCGCCGAGGGGGCGATGAAGGGCGTGCTCGACTATTCGGACGAGCCTCTGGTCTCGATCGACATCGTTCATACCCCTGCCTCGTCGACCGTCGACAGCCTGGAAACGGCGGTGCTCGACGGCAAGCTGGTCCGCGTCGTGAGCTGGTACGACAACGAATGGGGCTTTTCGAACCGGATGGTCGACACCGCGACGGTGATGGCCCGCTTCTGCTGATGGCCGCTCCGGCGGTCGGCGTGCTGGCAGGCATTGCCCGGCACGCGCGGCCGAAGGCGCCGATGGAGCTGATCGCTCATGCGCAGGTGACGCTGGCGGGCGGGATCGCCGGCGACTTTCGCGGCGCGATGAAGGGCCAGCCGTACAAGCGCCAAGTGACGCTGATCGAGCGTGGCGACTGGGAGGCCGCCACCGCGGAGGTCGGGCATGTCATCGGCTGGGAGCAGCGGCGCGCCAACCTGCTCGTCGACGGGCTCGATCTGCCGCAGGTGCGCGGCGTGCGGCTGCGGATCGGCGCGGATGTCGTGCTGGAGGTGACGCGCGAGACCGATCCGTGCGAGCGGATGGAAGTGCTGGCGAGGGGGCTGAAGGCGGCGTTGCTGCCCGACTGGCGTGGCGGGGCCTGCACCAAGGTGGTGGCGGAAGGCATGATCGCCATCGGTGATACGATCAGGATCGAGGACGCATGACGACGTACAAGACGCTCGACGATATGGGCGAGATTGCCGGCAAGCGCGCGCTGGTCCGCGAGGATCTGAACGTGCCGATGGCGGACGGGCAGGTGACCGACGACACGCGGCTACGCGCGACGTTGCCGACGGTGACGGAACTCGCCGACCGGGGTGCGATCGTACTGGTGCTGGCGCATTTCGGGCGGCCGACGTCGCCGACGCCGGAGCTGTCGCTGGCGCAGATCGTGCGGCCCTATGCACAGGTGCTGGGCCGGCCGGTGCGGTACGTCGATTGGGAGGGTGCCGAGGCGGCGGTCGCGACGCTGCAACCCGGCGACATCGCCGTGCTGGAAAACACGCGCTTCTTCGGTGGCGAGGAGACGAACGACCCGGCGGTGGTCGAGCGGTTCGCGGCGCTGGGCGATCTGTACGTCAACGACGCTTTTTCCGCCGCGCATCGGGCGCACGCCTCGACCGAGGGCATCGCGCATCGACTGCCGGCGTTCGCGGGGCGGGCGATGGAGGCTGAGCTAGACGCCTTGCAGAAGGCACTGGGCAGCCCGCAGCATCCCGTCGCGGCGGTCGTCGGCGGGGCCAAGGTCTCGACCAAGCTCGACGTGCTCAAGCACCTCGTCGGCCGGGTCGACCACCTCATCATCGGCGGGGGGATGGCCAACACCTTCCTCGCGGCGCGGGGCGTCGATGTCGGCAAGTCGTTGTGCGAGCATGACCTGACGGGCACCGCCGAGGAGATCCTGACGGCCGCCGAGCGGGCGAACTGCACGGTCCACCTGCCGTACGATGTGGTCGTGGCGACCGAGTTCCGGGCCAATCCGCCGACGCGGACGGTGAACGTCCACGAGGTCGCGGCCGACGAGATGATTCTCGATGTCGGCCCGGCGGCGGTCGAGGCGCTCGGCGACGTGCTCAAGAATTGCCGGACCCTGGTATGGAACGGGCCGATGGGGGCGTTCGAGACGCCGCCGTTCGACGCGGCGACGGTGTCGCTCGCGCGCACCGCGGCGGCGTTGACCAAGGAGGGCGGTCTGGTCTCGGTCGCCGGCGGCGGCGATACGGTGGCGGCGCTGAACCAGGCGGGGGTGGCGGACGACTTCACCTTCGTCTCGGTGGCCGGCGGGGCGTTTCTGGAGTGGATGGAGGGGCGGGAGTTGCCCGGTGTGGCGGCGCTCACGTTATAACGCCCGTTCGTCCCGAGCGAAGTCGAGGGACGAGGTGTCTCGACGTCGCTCGACACGAACGGATTACGGCAGCGGTTTTGCACTGCTGAGATAGGGGAAGGCGTTGACATCCTCGCCTTCCCACCAGCGCTGCTCCGGCGTCGTGCGGGTCAGGCTGAAGTGGAGGTGGTAGTTGCCCGGCCCGGCGTCGCCGGTATCGCCGACGAAGCCCAGCAACTGGCCGGCGGCGACCTTCTGCCCTTCCTGAATCCCCGGCGCATAGCCGGCGAGGTGGGCATAGTAGAAGGTCCAGCGGCGGTCGGCCGAGCGCTCGTACAGTGTAATGCCGCCGAGGCGGCTCTGGAACAGCTTGTCGACTGTTCCCGCCGCCGCCGCGACGACGGGAGTACGGCCCGGGGCGATGATGTCGGTGCCGTGGTGCTGACGGCCTTCCGAGCGCGCCTGACCCCAGGTGTCGGTGAGCTGGTCGCGGGTGATACCGGCGACCGGGACTTCCAGCCCTCCGCCCGCCGCCGGTGGCGGGGTCGGGGCGACCGTCACGGGCGCATGACCGAAACGGAGCAGCGACGCGAACACGCCCGCGACCAGCAGGATGCCGGCGAGGACGACCCAGCCGACGCGCGTCACCGCATCATTCCTGGAAGATGACCGGAATCCCCGGCTTCATCATCAGCGTCAGCCGCGCCGCATTCCAGTTGGTCATGCGCACGCAGCCATGGCTCTCGGTGCGGCCGATATATTGCGGCTCCGGGGTGCCGTGAATGCCGTAATGGGGGATGTTGAGGTCCATCCACACCACCCCGACCGGCCCGTTCGGTCCCGGTGGCAGCATGGCTTTCTCGTCGGTCGACTTGGCGTCCCAGAACAGCGCCGGGTTGAACCGGAACTTCGGGTTGTAGTCGTAATTGGTGACCTTGTGTGTGCCGAGCGGCAGCGGATCGTGCTCGCTGCCCGTGGTGACCTGGAACTGGGCGACCAGCTTGTCGGCCTTGTCGAACACGCGCAGCACGCTGTCCGACTTGTCGACGACGATCCTGGCGGCCTGGGGGGCGTTGGCGTCGACGTTGAGCATGTTGAGCGTCTGCCGCCACGCGTCGTTGAGCTTGGGATCATAGGCGCGGCTGGTCGGTAGTGCGTTGGGGAACACCACCTTGGTGCCGGGCGTCAGCCGGGTGTCGGGGCTGTTGAGCTCGACCAGCACGGCGGGCGTGGTGTGGAACATCTCGGCCAGCTTTTCCAGCGGCGAGCGGTAGCCCAGCGCGGGCAGCCTGGCCTGCTCCATCTCGCCATGGGGGATCGGATTGACGAACGGGCCGGCGAGCGCGTCGGCGCTGAGCGTCAGCGTCTTGGTGGGTCGCCACGCGCGATATTGATGCAGGACGGTGAGCGTCGCGGCGTCGATCTCGCCGGTGATCGGCAGGCCGCGGCTTTCCTGAAACCCCTTAAGCGCCGCCGTCAGCGACAGGCCGGGCCGCCCGTCGAGGATGCCGGGCGAAAAGCCGAGATGGTCGAGGATGACCTGGACGTGCAGGATCGAACGATCGAGGGGTGCCTTGCCGGTGGCGGCCGGGACGACCGGCTGCGCCAGCCCCGTCGCGCCGGAGACCGCGACACCCGCGACGACCATCGCCTGCAACCACTTCGCCATCATGGAAATCCTTTGAACCGATACGCAGCCGTCACAACGGCTCGATAGCCGGTTGGCTCCCCCGTTATGGGGCCAGCAGCGTCGCAAAGGCGCGCACCGCCGCCGCCTCGCCGTCCGGGTGTGCCCAGACGCCGGCGGAGACCGCGATGAAGTCCGCGCCGGCCGCGATCAGCGGGGCGGCGTTGGCGGGCGTGATGCCGCCGATCGCGACCGAGGGCAGCTCGAACATCGTGCCCCACCAGGAGAGGATGACGGGGTCGGGCCGGTGGCGGACCTGCTTGGTCGTGGTCGGATAGAAGCTGCCGAACGCGACATAGTCCGCGCCCGCTTCGCCCGCCTCCATCGCGAGGTGGCGGCTGTCGTGGCAGGTGACGCCGATCTGCGCCGCCGGCCCCAGCGCCTGGCGCGCCTCGCGCGGGTCGCCATCTTCCTGGCCGAGATGGACGCCGTCCGCGCCGAGGCGCTTGGCGAGACCGATCGAATCGTTGACGACGAACGCCACCTCGCGGTCGGCGCAGATCCGCTGGAGCGGTTCGGCGAGGAGCGCCGCCTCGTGCTGGTCGATGTCCTTCACGCGGAACTGGAATGCCGCCACCGGCCCGGCGTCGAGCGCGCGGGCGAGGCGATCGGGAAAGTCGCCGCCGACGTCGAGCGGCGAAACGAGATAGAGCTGGCAGCGCGGCCGCCGGTCGTTGCGCTTGAACGACGCCGCGAAATCCGGGTCGAGCGGGCCGAGGGGGTCGTCGATCACCGGCACGGATCAAACCGATTCACGTCGGCACCGACCGCCCAAAGTTCACTACTTTCCCGCTGAATCGGTAATTCCGTGTCGTCAACGAGCAGGATTATTGCGCGATATCCGATGTCGGCGGGGGCGTCGGCTGGAGGCATAAGCGGGCTGCTGCCACGACCGCCGTGTGTAGGACAGCGTTTTTCGTGGGGGCGGTCGCTTCGTCTGCTCGCATGGACCGTGATGTCGTGCGGGGCGTTGTGCCGATCGTGCCCGCGCCCGTCCATATCGGCTGTTCCGGCTGGCAATACCGCCACTGGCGCGGATTGTTCTATCCCGATGGCCTGCCGGTCAGAAGCTGGTTCGCGCATTATGCCGCGACGTTCGACGCGGTCGAGATCAACAACAGCTTCTACCGCTGGCCGCCGCCCGCGACCTTCGCCAAGTGGCGCGACCAGGCACCGCCCGGCTTCCGCTATGCGGTCAAAGCCAACCGCTTCCTGACCCAGGCGCGCAAGCTGAAGGAGTGCGCGGAGCCGCTCGCGCGCAATCTGCCCGGTATGGTCGAACTGGGCGCGGCGGGCGGGCCGATGCTGTTCCAGCTCCCGCCCCGGTTTCGCGTCAACCTCGAGCGGTTGGAGGGCTTCCTCGCTTTGCTGCCGTCCGACCTGCCGGTCGCTTTCGAGTTTCGTGACGCTAGCTGGAACGTGACGGAGGTGCTGGCGTTGCTCGACCGTCACGGCGCGGGCTATTGCGTGCACGATCTGCCTGGCTTCGTCACGCCGCGCTGGGCGTGCGGACGGCTGGCCTATGTTCGCTTCCATGGCGCGGGCGGCAAATATTGGGGACGCTATCCTGACGAGGCGCTGCTTGGCTGGGCGGATTGGATAGTGGCGGAGGCGCGGGGCGGGCGCGAGGTGTGGGCGTTCTTCAACAACGATATCAACGCTGACGCCATCCACGACGCGCTGACCCTCAGGGCGATGGTGCGGCAGGCGTTGAGTTGACGACCGCGAGCACGAAGCCGTCCCACTTCTTGACCCCGACGGTCTGGATGGCGGTGGCGGTCAGGCGCGGGTCGGCGGCGATGGCGTCGAACAGCGCGCGGGTGCCCCGGATACGGTCGTCGGCGCTGTCGGCGTCGAGCACGCCGCCTTCGCGGATGACGTTGTCGACGATGATCGTCGTGCCGGGGCGGGAGAGGCGGAGGGCTTCGCGCAGATAGGTGACGTTGGCGGGCTTGTCGGCGTCGATGAAGATCAGGTCGAACGTCCCGTCGAGCGTTTTCAGCGTGTCGGCGGCGGGGCCGACGAGGACCTCGACCTGGGATGCGAACCCGGCGCGGGCGATGTTGTCGCGGGCGACGGCGGCGTGGTGGGGGTCGATCTCCAGCGTCACGAGCCGGCCGTCGGCGGGCAGCGCGCGGGCGAGCTCGATCGTCGAATAGCCGCCGAGCGTGCCGACCTCCAGGATGCGCGTCGCGTTCGCCATGCGGGCGAACAGGTGGAGCATGCGGCCTTGGGCGGGGGAGACGTCGATGTCGGGGAGGGCGGCGGCGGCGTTGCCGGTCAGCGTGGCTGCGAGGGCGGCGTCGGTGCCGAGCAGCCGGTCGGCGATATAGTCGTCGACGGCGGTCCAGCGTGGGTCCGGTTGCTCCATTCGTTCGACCATTTCCTCGTCACCCCGGCCTTGAGCCGGGGTCCCGCTGCCTACCCGGCGACAGAAGAAGAAGCGGGACCCCGGGTCGAGCCCGGGGTGACGGAGCGCTTATTCCTCGCCCTTGTAGATCCGCACCAGCCGGTCGAGCATCGCCAGCGCCTCGTCGCGCGGGCGCTGGAAGGTGTTGCGGCCGATGATCGAGCCGTTGCCGCCGCCGTCGCGGATGTCGCGCGCGTCCTGATAGACCGCGTCGGTTCCCTTGGCCGCGCCGCCCGAGAAGACGACGATGCGGCGGCCGGCGAAGCTGGACTGGACGACGTGCTTCACGCGGTCGGACTGCTTCGACCAGTCGGTGCCTTCATACGCCTTCTTCGCATCCGCCTGTTCGATATGGTCGGTGGGCAGCTTGACCTTGATGATGTGCGCACCGAGGAGCGCCGCCATGTGCGCGGCATAGGCGCCGACGTCGAGCGCGAGCTCGCCTTCCTTGGAGAGCTTGCCACCGCGCGGGTAGCTCCAGATCACCGTCGCCAGCCCGACCGACTTGGCCTCGGCCGACATGTCCGCGATCATCTCCATCGCGTCGGCGACCGCGTCCGAGCCGGGGTAGATGGTGAAGCCGATCGCCGCGCAGCCCAGCCGCAGCGCGTCCTCGACGCTGGCGGTGCGGGCCGACGCGATCGAGGTCGCCCAGCTGTTCGAGCTGTTGACCTTGAGGATGGTCGGGATCTGGCCCGCGAAGGTGTCGGCCCCGGCCTCGAGCATCCCGAGCGGGGCGGCATAGGCGGAGAGGCCGGCGTCGATCGCGATCTGGTAATGGTAGTGCGGGTCGTAGGCGGGCGGGTTGACCGCGAAGGAGCGCGCCGGGCCGTGCTCGAAGCCCTGGTCGACGGGGAGGATGACGAGCTTGCCGGTGCCGCCAAGCCTGCCCTGCATCAGGATGCGGGCGAGGTTCGCCTTCACCGCGGGGCTGGTCGCTTCATACTTGTCGAGAATGGCTTGGACGGCCGGGGTCATCGCGGATCCTTGGTTATCGAAGGGGATGGCCCGGCTGTTAGCGGGGCAGGGCGCGGCTGGCTAGGTTGGGTTGGCAGAAGGCCGTCCCGCCGCTAGACGGCCGGCAACCATTCCCGACAGGCAAGCGACATGAAGATCAGTGGCGTGGACATCCGTCCCGGCAACATCATCGAATATGAAGGCGGCATCTGGCGCGCGGTCAAGATCCAGCACACCCAGCCCGGCAAGGGCGGCGCGTACATGCAGGTCGAGCTGAAGAACCTGATCGACGGGCGCAAGAACAATGTCCGGTTCCGCTCGGCGGAGACGGTGGAACGGGTGCGGCTCGACACCAAGGACTTCCAGTTCCTGTTCAAGGACGGCGACGCGCTGACCTTCATGGACAAGGACAATTATGAGCAGATCACGCTCGACGCCGGCATCCTGGGCGACGCGGCGGCGTTCCTGCAGGACGGCATGGACGTGGTGCTGGAGCTGTACGACGAGCGCCCGATCTCGGTCGAGCTGCCGAGCACGATCGAGGCGATGATCGTTGAGGCCGACGCGGTGGTGAAAGGCCAGACGGCATCGTCGTCGTACAAGCCCGCGATCCTGGAGAACGGCGTGCGCGTGATGGTGCCGCCGCATATCGGCGCGGGGACGCGGATCGTGGTGGACGTGTACGAGCAGACCTACGTCCGGCGCGCGGATTGATTTTTTCGCACGGTTCGTACATGTGGAGTGCACTATGCACAAACGCATGACGATCACGCTCGACGAGGATGTTTATGACGGCCTCTATCGCATGGTCGGCAAGCGTCGGATAAGCCAGTTCGTGTCCGATGTCTTGCGTCCGCACGTTTCGGACAGGTCGTTGGATGGTGGCTATCAGGAAATGGCCGCGGATACCGATCGGGAAGATGAAGCGCAGGAGTGGCTCACCGCACTGGCTAATGACGGTGTCGATGCAGCGCGGTGAAGTTTGGTGGGTCGAGTTCGACCCTTCCACCGGCAGCGAAATCCGCAAGACGCGGCCAGCGGTGATCGTCAGCAACGATGCAGCCAACCGTCATCTGCCCCGCGTGATGGCAATGCCCATGACGTCGAACGTCGCGCGGGTCTATCCGGGCGAAGCGGTGGTGACCGTCAATGGTCAGCCGAGCAAGGCGATGGCAGATCAGATCATGGCGGCTGACAAGCGTCGCCTCAAATCCCGGCTCGGCAAGCTGGACCGTGCCGACATGGGTGTGGTCGAGGATGCCATCCGGCTTCATTTTGGACTCAGTCGCTAATGCCCTCCCATTCCGGCCTCATGACCGTCATCGAGCGCGCCGCGCGCAAGGCGGCGCCGCGGCTGCGGCGCGACTTCAACGAGGTCCAGCAGCTCCAGGTCAGCCGCAAGGGGCCGGCGGACTTCGTCAGCATGGCCGACAAGCGCGCCGAGCAGACGCTGTACGAGGAACTGAGCCACGCGCGGCCCGACTGGGGCTTCCTGATGGAGGAGCGCGGCGAGGTCGCGGGCGATCCGGCCAAGCCGCGCTTCATCGTCGATCCGCTCGACGGCACCAGCAACTTCCTCCACGGCATCCCGCATTTCTGCATCTCGATCGCGGTCGAGGAGCCGCTGCCGAGCGGCAAGCGCGAGATCACGACGGCGCTGGTCTATCAGCCGCTGACCGACGAGAGCTTCTGGGCGGAGAAGGGCCGGGGGGCGTGGAATACCGACCAGCGGCTGCGCGTGTCGTCGCGGCGCGATCTGTCGGAGGCGCTGATCGCGACCGGCATCCCCTTCATGGGCCATGGCGACTTCGTGCAATGGAGCCGCATCTTCGGCGCGGTGGCGCCGCAGGTGGCGGGCATCCGCCGGATCGGCGCGGCGGCGCTCGACCTCGCCTGGGTCGCGGCGGGGCGGTTCGACGGTTTCTGGGAATCCGATCTGCAGCCGTGGGACGTCGCGGCGGGGATGCTCCTCATCAAGGAGGCCGGCGGCTTCGTCACCGACTTCCGCGGCGGCGACAAGCCGATGGAGCGCAACGAGTTCCTGGCCGCGAACGACGGACTTCATTCGAAGCTGCACAAGCTGGTCGCGGGGGCGTTGAGATAATGTCCGTCACCCCGGGCTTGACCCGGGGTCCCGCCTCTTCCCGGAGCAAGGCAGCGGGACCCCGGGTCAAGCCCGGGGTGACGAGGGTTACAAAAGCAGGCTCAACGCCTTGCCCCTCTCCGCCCCGCCGCCTAAAGCGCCCTCATCCCTTCGCACGTGCGAGAAGACATGGTCGACCTGTCGCAATATCTGCCTATCCTGCTGTTTCTGGGGGTGGCGTTCGCCATCTCCAGCGTGTTCGTGTTCCTGCCGATGGCGGTCTCGCGGCTGACGGGGGCGCACAAGCCGAACCCGGACAAGCTGAGCGAATATGAGTGCGGCTTTCCGGCGTTCGAGGACCCGCGCAGCCAGTTCGACGTGCGTTTCTATCTGGTCGCGATCCTGTTCATCGTCTTCGATCTGGAGGCGGCGTTCCTTTACCCCTGGGCGGTGAGCGTGTTCACGCTCGGCTGGACCGCGTGGTTCGCGATGATGATCTTCATCGCCGAGCTGGCGCTGGGCCTCGTCTATGCGTGGAAGAAGGGAGCGTTGGATTGGGAGTAGAGCTTTCGCCCGCCGCCCCCGGTGATAGTGGCGGCGTCGCTCTGACGCCGCCTGACCAGGGCTTCTTCGACAGCCTCAACGGCGAGCTGACCGACAAGGGCTTTCTGGTCACCTCGGCCGAGGATTTGTTCCAATGGGCGCGCACCGGATCGTTGTGGTGGATGACCTTCGGGCTCGCCTGCTGCGCGGTCGAGATGATCCACGTCAACATGCCGCGCTACGACCTGGAGCGGTTCGGCGTCGCGCCGCGCGCGAGCCCGCGCCAGTCCGACGTGATGATCGTGGCGGGGACGCTGTGCAACAAGATGGCGCCGGCGCTGCGCAAGGTCTACGACCAGATGTCGGAGCCGA
>CAXTHQ010000008.1:0-87950 GCA_964244185.1 uncultured Sphingomonas sp. | reverse complement strand
GATAGGTGTTGTCCGAGCGGCCCGCCGAAATCCCCTTCGACACGATCGTCGAGCGCGAGCCCTTGCCGAGGTGGATCATCTTGGTGCCGGTATCGGCCTGCTGACGATTGTTCGTCACCGCGACCGAATAGAATTCGCCGACGCTGTTCTCGCCCGCCAGCACGCAGGACGGGTATTTCCACGTGATCGCCGAGCCGGTCTCGACCTGCGTCCACGACACCTTGCTGTTCTTGCCCTGACACAACGCGCGCTTGGTCACGAAATTGTAGATGCCGCCGACGCCGTTCTCGTCGCCGGGATACCAGTTCTGCACGGTCGAATATTTGATCTCGGCATCGTCCATCGCGACCAGCTCGACCACCGCGGCGTGGAGCTGGTTCTCGTCGCGCATCGGCGCGGTGCAGCCTTCGAGGTAGCTGACGTAGCTCCCCTTCTCCGCGACGATCAGCGTGCGCTCGAACTGGCCAGTATTCTCGGCATTGATGCGAAAATAGGTCGACAGCTCCATCGGGCAGCGGACGCCCTCGGGAATGTAGACGAAGGTGCCGTCGCTGAAGACCGCGCTGTTGAGCGTCGCGAAGTAATTGTCGTGGGTCGGCACGATCTTGCCGAGCCATTTGCGGACCAGATCGGGATATTCGCGGATCGCCTCGGAGATCGAGCGGAAGATGACGCCGGCGCGTTCCAGCTCGGCCCGGAACGTGGTCGCCACCGAGACGCTGTCGAACACCGCGTCGACCGCGACGCGGCGCTTCGGCTGGCCGTTCTCGTCGAGGTCCTCGACGCCCGCCAGCAGCTTCTGCTCGCCGATCGGGATGCCGAGCTTCTCGTAGACGCGCAGGATCTCGGGATCGACCTCGTCGAGCGAGCCAAGCTTGGGCTTCGCCTTGGGCTCGGCGTAATAATACGCGTTCTGGTAATCAATCGGGGGGACGTTGAGCTTGGCCCAGTCGGGCGGCGTCATCGTCCGCCACAGCGCGAACGCCTTCAGCCGCCAGTCGAGCATCCATTGCGGCTCGTTCTTCTTGGCGGAGATGTAGCGGACAGTATCCTCGCTCAACCCCTTGGGCGCGAAGTCCTGCTCGATGTCGGAATGGAAGCCCCATTCGTACGTCTTGGCGACGGCGGCATAGGCTTCGGCGTTGCGGGTGGCCATCAGGCGTGGACCTTATCGCGCGCAGGCCGGGAAACGGGGGGCGCGGAGGAGAGATGGGCGAGGCTGACCCCGGCGAGCGCGCCGCGGATCGCCTCGTTGACGACGCCCCAATGGGGCTTGACCAGGCAATGGCCGTCGAGCGCGCAATCGTGGCGTTCTTCATCGACGCAGGTGGTCATCGCGATCGGCCCTTCGACCGCCTCGACGATGTCGGCGAGGCTGATCGCCGCCGCCGGCCGCGCGAGGCGGAAGCCGCCGCCGGTCCCGCGCGCGCTCTCGACCAGCCCCGCCGCCGCGAGCCGGCTGACCAGCTTCTGTGCGGTCGGGAGCGGCACGCCGGTTTCGTCGGCCAACGCGCTCGCGCTCAGGCGAACCGTGCCGCAATGGCGCGCGGCGGCGGCCATCATCACCACGGCATAGTCGGCTAAGGAGGACAGGCGCATCTATTTCAATCGGAGTGAATTGGTCCGATTGCAGATGGGCGGGTGGCGGCGGTTAGTCAACCATGATCCCTCTCCCCTCGTGGGAGGGAAGCTAAGTCTCGCTCACCAGCCGCGCGACCTGCCCTTCGAGCGCCCGGCGCTGCGTGATGGTGAGCGCCGCCAGCATCCCCGGCTCGTCGCGCAGCCGCTTCGGGGTCAGGCCGGTGAAATGCTTGACCTCGCGGATCAGGTGGCTCTGGTCGTAGAAGCCCTCGATCTCGCCCGTTGCGCCCGAGGCCATCGCCACCGCCGCCCGGAGCGCGCGATATTTGCGCGCCAGCAGCTTGGGCGGCGCGCCGTACAGCGTGTTGCAGCGGCGCTCGACCTGACGGCGCGACAGGCCGCTCGCATCGACCAGCGCTTCCACATCGGGCGATCGCGAGGCCGCCAGCCAGCTATCGACCGCGCGGACGAAGCCGAGCGTGGCGTCATGTCCGCCCGCCAGCCGCCGCCGCAGCCACGGCTCGATCGCCGCCACCATCGCCGCGCCGTCGCTCGTGCCGCGCAATCCGATCGCCGCTTCCGCCACGTCGGGACCGAAGAGCGCCAGCGAATCGACGCAGCGATTGACCAGCGCCGAGGCGTCGCGGCCAAGCAGCGCCGCCCAGCCCGCCGGCGACAGTCCCATCCCGAACACCCCGATCGGCCCGACGGCGCTGCTCCGCGTCACCCCGGTGGTGGGCCCGACGACATGGAAGGGAGGCGGATCCTGCGTCGTGCCGTCGGCGAAATGGTAGCGCGTGGTGCCGGGCGTCAGCCGGAACCGCAGTTGCGCGACATTGGCGCGCTCCAGATCGTCGAAATCATCGGGGCAGTGGAAGCGATAGAACAACGTCACGAACGGCTGGAGGTCAGCCGCCGGCACCATGAATTGCAAGTCCAAGCCGGGCATCGCGACTCATACCCCCCCGGCCTCTGGTTAGCGCGTTTCGATCCGCAAAACAAAAAAAGGCCCGACCGCGAACGGCCGGGCCTTCAGGGAGGGCGGCTCACCGAGCCACCCTTGGGTCGCAGGCATGGTTAATCACGGCTGATCGGCGGCGTATTGGATGAAATCGACAGCGGGTGTCGATATTTTTGACATGCGCCGGCCGGCGCGCCAATCGCCCGCGCATGGCCTCGCCCTTCGCCCGCGCCGCGCGCTTCCTGGACGCGGAGGACGCCCACCGGCTGGCGATTGTCGCGCTGCGGGGCTGGGCCAACGTCGGCGCGCCGTTCGGGCGAGCGGCCGATCGCCATCCGCGCCTCGCCACCACCGTCGCGGGGTTGCGCTTTCCCAACCCGCTCGGCGTCGCGGCGGGGCTGGACAAGAACGGCGAGGCGATCCCGGGACTCTTCGCGCTCGGCTTCGGCGCGGTCGAGATCGGCACGCTGACGCCGCTGCCGCAACCGGGCAACGCCCGTCCGCGCCTCTTCCGGCTGGTCGAGGATCGGGCGGTCATCAATCGCTATGGCTTCAACAATGTCGGGCTGGCCCACGCGCTCGCCCGGCTGCCCGCCGACGCCCGGCCGGGACCGCTCGGCATCAACGTGGGGGCGAACAAGGACGCCGTCGACCGCATCGCGGACTATCGCGCCGCCGCCGCGCTGGCGTCGCCGCAGGCCGACTATCTGACCATCAACATCAGCTCGCCCAACACGCCGGGGCTGCGCGATCTGCAGCACGGCACGGCCTTGCGCGAGCTGCTCGCCGGATGCGTCGGCGCGGCGGGGGCGACGCCGGTGTTCCTGAAGGTCGCGCCCGATCTGGAACCGGCGGCGATCGACGACATCGCGCGCGCGGCGATGGAGGGGGGCGTCGCGGCGCTGATCGTCGGCAATACCACGCTCTCCCGACCCGCATTGCGGTCACGCGACGCCGGCGAGACGGGCGGCCTGTCGGGCGCGCCGCTCGCCGCGCTGGCCCGCCAGCGGCTCGCCGACTTTCGCGCCGCGACCGGCGGGCGGCTGCCGCTGGTCGCCGCCGGTGGCCTCGACGGCGGCACGGAGGTCTATGCGCGCATCCGGGCGGGCGCGAGCCTGGTGCAGCTCTACACCGCGCTCGCCTTCGCGGGGCCGGGGCTTGCGGCGCGCGCGCTGCGCGACCTCGACGCGCTGCTCGCGCGCGACGGCTTCGCCAGCGTCGCGGACGCGGTCGGGGCCGGTTGACGTAGCGTTACGCGCGCTTACGGTCGCGGCTGCATGAACAAGCTGCTTTTCGTCGCCGCCCTCGCCCTGCCGATCGCCACCGCGGAGGCGCGCAAGCCGGCGCCGAGGCCTGCTCCCACGGCGCAGGGCATGGTCAGCGCCGCCGACCCGCGCGCCGCCGCCGCCGGGGTCGAGATCCTGAAGGCGGGCGGCAGCGCCACCGACGCGGCGATCGCGACGATGCTGGCGCTCGGCGTGGTCGAGCCGCAAAGCTCGGGAATGGCGGGCGGCGGCTTCTGGGTGACGCACACCGCCGATGTGAGGGGGGGCAGCAAGCTGGCGACGATCGACGCGCGCGAGACCGCGCCGATGGCGGCCGACGGGCGCTGGTTCTACGGCCCGGACGGCAAGCCGCTGAGCCATGACGACGCGGTGCCCGGCGGCCGGAGCGTCGGTGTGCCGGGCGCGCTGCGCGGCATGGCGCTGGCGTATCGGCAGGGCGGCAAGTTGCCGTGGGCGCGGCTGTTCAAGCCCGCCATCCGGCTGGCGCGCGACGGCTGGATCGCGAGCCCGCGCTTCGCCAAGACCATCCCCGCTTACGGCGGCCACATCACGCCCGAGACCCGCGCGCTGTTCAACGGGCCGGGCGGCAAGCCCGTCCAGGCTGGCGAGCGGCTGCGCAACCCGGCGCAGGCGGCGCTGATGGAGCGGCTCGCGCGGCTTGGGGCGGACAGCTTCTATGTCGGGCCGCAAGCGGCGAAGCTGGTCACGGCGGTCAACCATGCGGTGCGCAATCCGTCGAAGATGACGGCGGGCGACCTCGCCAGCTACGAAGCCAAGTCGCGCGCGCCGATCTGCGTCAGATACCGCGTCTATCGCATTTGCGGGATGGGCCCGCCGTCGTCGGGCGGCATCACCGTGATGATGATCCTGAAGCAGCTCGAACGTTTCGACCTGACGGCGCTGGGCAAGGATTCGCCCGTCGCCTGGCATCTGTTCGCGCAATCGTCGCGTCTCGCCTACGCCGATCGCGACCTCTATGTCGGCGACCCCGACTTCGTGCAGGTGCCGGTCGCGGGGCTGCTCGACCCGACCTATCTCGCGTCGCGCTCGGCGCTGATCTCCGCCGACAGTTCGCTGACCTCGATTACCGCCGGCACGCCGCCCGGCGCGCCGCCGCGCACGCGCGCGGTCCCGGCGGAAGTCGCGGGCACCACCGATCTCGCCGTCGCCGATGGCAAGGGCAATGTCGTCGAGGTGACGACGACGGTCGAGGGCGTGTTCGGCTCGGGCCTGTCGGTCGACGGGACGATCCTTAACAACCAGCTCACCGACTTCGATACGGTGCCCGCGAAGGGCGGCTATCTCGTCGCCAACCGCGTCGAGGGCGGCAAGCGGCCGCGCTCCTCGATGTCGCCCACCATCGTCTATGGTCCGGACGGGAAGGTCCGGCTCGCGATCGGCGCGGCGGGCGGGCCGACGATCATCGCGCAGATCGCCAAGGCGCTGGTCGGCGTGATCGACTGGAAGCTGTCGGCGCAGGACGCGATCGGCCTCGGGCTGATCTTCGCGCCGGGCGAGACCGCTTATGCGGAGGAGGGCACGCAGCTCAATGCGATGCTGCCGGCGCTGCGCCAGCTCGGCGAGCAAATCCGCAGCGTGCCGCTGGGGCTCAAGGCCAATGCGGTCGAGCGCGTGAACGGCCGCTGGGTCGGGGCGGCGGACCCGCGCAGCGAGGGCGTGGCGATCGACACCGACGGGCATGTGGCCGCGCCGGTCCGCGTCCTGCCGCTGCCCAACCGGCCGCCGGAATAAGCGCAGGCCCGCAAGGGGCCGCGTTCAGGAGAGAGAATGCGTCAGCTCGAACACTTCCCCAACCTCGTCGCCATGTTCTTCGCCCGCGCCAGGGAAAATGGCGACAGGCCGTTCCTGTGGGCGAAGGCGGACGGCGCATGGCGGTCGACGAGCTGGGCCGAGGCGGCGCGGCAGGTTGCCAGCCTCGCCGCCGCGCTGCAGTCGCTCGGGCTGAAGCGCGGCGACCGGGTGATGCTGGTCAGCGAGAACCGGCCGGAATGGTGCATCGCCGACCTCGCCATCATGGCGGCGGGCCTCGTGACGGTGCCCACCTACATCACCAACACCGAGCGCGATCACCAGCACATCCTGGAGAACAGCGGCGCGTGCGCGGTGATCGTGTCGACCGCGAAGCTCGCCAGGGTATTGATGCCGGCGGTGTTGCGCTCCAACCAAGGCCAGATTCTGGTCGGCATGGAGGAGATGCGCTTTCCCGCGACGGTCGAGCATCACGACTGGCGGCGGTTGATCGCGGCGCACCCGACCGAGCCCGCCGACATCGCCGCCGACTTCGCGCGCGACGATCTCGCCTGCATCATCTACACGTCGGGCACCGGCGGCGCGCCGCGCGGCGTGATGCAGCACCACGGCGCGATCCTGCACAACGTCGCCGGCATCGTCGAGGTCATCGCGGAGGATTTCGGCTGGAAGGACGAGGTGTTCCTGTCCTTTCTGCCGCTCAGCCACGCCTATGAGCATACCGCGGGTCAGTTCGGGCCGATCGGGCTCGCCGGGGAAATCTATTACGCGGAAGGGTTGGAGAAGCTCGCGAGCAACATCGAGGAGTGCCGGCCGACGATCATGGTCGTCGTCCCCCGCCTGTTCGAGGTGCTGCGCACGCGCATCAGCAAGGCGATCGAGAAGCAGGGCGGCCTGCCTGCCCGGCTGCTGACCGCCGCGCTGGACATCGGGGCAAAGGATTACGAGGGGCGGCTGCGCTGGACGGACAGACCGCGCCAGCTCCTCGTCAGCCGCCTGTTCAAGCCCAGGATCGCCAGGCGCTTCGGCGGGCGACTGAAGGCCCTGGTCTCCGGCGGCGCGCCGCTGACACCCGAAGTCGGCATCTTCTTCCACTCGGTCGGGCTGACCATGTTGCAGGGCTATGGCCAGACGGAGGCGGCGCCGGTGATCGCCTGCAATCGGCCGGCGGCCGGGATCCGCATGGACACGGTGGGTCCCCCCATGCCCGATACCGAGGTGCGCATCGCCGAGGACGGCGAGATCCTGGTGCGCGGCGAGCTGGTCATGCACGGCTATTGGCGCAACGACGCGGAGACGGCGCGGGTGCTCCAGGACGGCTGGCTGCACACCGGCGACGTCGGGGTCATCGACGAGGCGGGGCGGATCAGGATCACCGACCGCAAGAAGGACCTCATCATCAACGACAAGGGCGACAATGTCGCGCCGCAGAAGGTCGAGGGGATGCTGACGCTGCAGCCCGAGATCGTGCAGGCGATGATCGCCGGCGACCGGCGGCCGCACATGGTGGCGCTGATCGTGCCCGATCCCGAATGGATGCAGGAATGGTGCGCGAAGAACGGTCAGTCGTGCCAGTTCGGCAAGCTGGCGGAAAACAGCGCGTTCCGCACCGCGATCGGGCAGGCGGTGGAGCGGGTGAACAAGGATCTGTCGGTGATCGAGCGGGTGCGCCGCTTCATCCTCGCGGACGAGGGCTTCACGATCGAGAACGGCCAGTTGACGCCGTCGCTCAAGATCCGGCGGCATGTGCTCAAGCAGGTCTATGGCGAGCGGCTGGACGCGTTGTACAAGGGGTAGCCCTCTCCGGCTAAAGCGGGAGAGGGCTACCTTTACTTGGTCCCCTTCGGCACCACGGCCATCGTCCAGTCCTTGTCGGGGCGCAGATATTTCTTCGCGACATCCTGCAACTGCGCCGGGGTGATCGAGACGAAGTCCTGCGCGAGGGCGCGGGTGGCCTCCACCCGCTTCTGGTCGAACGCGCCGCCGCCGAGCTGCTGGAGCCAGAACTGGTTCCCCGACGAGGCGCGGACGATATATTGCGCGATCGGGCGCATGATGCGGCCGAGCTCGTCGTCGGGGATCGGACGCGCGACCAGGTCCGCCGCGATCTCGCGAGAAAGCTGGAAGAAATACGGCACCTTGTCGGGCGTCACCTGTCCGATCGCGAGCAGCCGGCCGCCGCCCGCCAGACCGATCGGCCACGAGCTGCCGACGCTGGGCGAGTAGCTCGCGCCCGCCGTCTGGCGCAGCCGCTCGAACAGCCGGTCGCTGAACACCTGCGCCAGCACGTCGAGCCGGCGGCTTTCCTTGATGCCGTCGATGCCGCCGCCGGTCGGCCACGCGATCACCGCCGCTGCCTGATTCTCGCCGCCGCCATGCGTGCGCATCACCGGCGTCGAATTGTGCTTCGGGAAGCGCAACGTCGAGGCGCGGCGCGTGTCGGCCGTGCGCGGCGGCAACGCGCCGAACGTCGCGGCGACGGCGGCGATCGCGTCGTCGGCCTTGGCGTCGCCGAACACCGACACCTCGATCGGGCCGCTGGCCAGTCGCGGCGCCCAGAAGGCCTTGAAGGCCTCGGGGGTCAGCTTCCCCACCTGATCGGGCGACGGCTGCGTCCAGCGCTTGTCGCTGGCGTGGAGCAGCCCCTCCAGATCGCGCGACAGCACGCCGTCGGGCGAGGCGTCATAGCCGGCATAGCCCGCCAGCTTGACCGCCTTGGCACGCGTCAGCGGCGCGGGATCCCAGCCCGGCGCGGCCAGCTTCGCGGCCATCAGCTTCAACTGGTCGGCAAGGTCGGCGGGCGACGTCAGCGCGTTGAGCGAGAAGGCGTCGGTGTCGATATCGAAGTCCAGCCCGATGACGCGCCCCGCCGTCAGCTGGTCGAGGTCGCCCTGATCGAGCTTGCCGATGCCACCCTGCACCAGCGCGAGTTCGCCCGCCCAGGCGGGGCTCGGCTTGTCCGGCAAGGCATTGTAGCCGCCGCCGAAGCGCGCGCGGACATAGACCCGGCCCGTCTCCGACGTCGTCGCATAGAGCAGCATCCGCACGCCGTTGGCGAAGGTCACGCGCTCCATGTCGAGCTCGGGGATCTTCTCGCGGCTGACGACCTGCCCCGGCGCCCCCAGCGCGGGCAGCGCGGCAAAACTGACCGCCGCCTGGTTGCGCCGGGTGACGCCGGCGGTGCCGACGTCGGCCTTGATCGCGGCGGCCAGCTTGTCCGCCGCCGCCGGGTCCGGTGCGGGCGTATTAACCAGCGCGCGCGTGGCGTCGCCCTCGAACAGCTTGCGCGTCGCCGCGAACAGCGTCGCGGGGGTGAACATGTTCTTCGCGCGCGCATCCTTGAGGATGGCATAGGAGGTCTCGGGCGCGGTCACCGTCTCGCGGATGTCGAGCGCCTCGACCAGGTCGTCCGCCTGCCGCGCCGCCGCCTCGACCCGCGCGGTATCGACCTGATTGCGCATGATCGTCTCGTAATCGGTGTACTCGCGGTCGACCTCCGCCTGGCTCGGCGGGGTGGCGAGCGCGTCGGCGATGACGGCGCGCACGTCCTTGAGCGCCGCCTCCCAATTGGTCCCGATCGGCACCACGGTCACTTGGGTGATGTTGGCGGAGCGCGCCACGTCGTCGAGCGCGACGCTCGCCTGCAGGAAGCTGCCCCCGGCCCGCGCGCGCGTTTCCAGCCGGCGGCTGATGACGCGCGCGGCGAGGCTGTCGATCATGCGGCGCTGGTTGAAGATCACGGTGTCGGCGTTGAAATGCCACGGCCGCAGCGTCGCGAGCTGGACGACGGCGGGCAGCCCGGGCTCGACCAAGGCGCCGGTGACGGGCTTGGTCGGATCGGGCTTGCCGAAATCGGGGTCGGCGGGGGCCGGGCCGACGCCCTGCCAGCCGGCGAAGTTCTTGGCGATGAGCTGGCCGAACACCGCCGGATCGAGGTCGCCGGCGATGATGATGACGGCGCGCTCGGGCCGATACCAGCGATCGTGGAAGGCCTTGACGGTGGCGGCGGTCGCCTCCTGCAGGTTCTTGACGTGACCGATCGGCGAGCGGTCGGCGAGCGGCTGGCCGGCGAAGAAGACGGCGTTGCGCGCGTCGCTGAAGCGCACCTGCGGCCCCGGCTGCTCGCGCTGCTCGGCGAGCACCACCGGGCGCTCGGCATTGATCGTGGTGTCGTTGAGGACGGGGTGCGCCATCATCCCCGACAGGATCTTCAGGCTCTCGTCGAGCCGCTCCGCCGTCGCCGACGGCAGATCGAGCTTGTAGGTGGTCGAGACCGGCGAGGTCTGCGCGTTGGTGTCGACGCCGAAGGTCGCGCCGAAGTTCTGGAAAACGCGCTTCGCCTCGCCGTCGGGGACATATTGCGAAGCGCGATAGGAAAGATGCTCCATGAAATGCGCGAAGCCGCGCTCGCTGTCGGTCTCGTAGAGCGAGCCCGTGTCCATGCGGACGCGGATCGAGACCTGCCCCGGCGGCACGCCGTTGCGGCGCACCGCATAGCGCAGGCCGTTGGGCAGGGTGCCGAACCGCCACGCCGGATCGGGCGTGATGTCGCTGCCCTTGTAGAGCCAGGCGGCCGTGTCGACGGCGGGCGCGGGCGCCGGTTGGGTCGTCGGCTGCGGGCGCGCCACCCGCTGGCGCGCCGCCTGCTGGGCTGGCGCCACGCCGCCGACGGACAGGAGGAGCAGGAACGGGGCGCGAAACGCGCGGGGGGAAAAGGGCATCGGGGCGCTATGTAGCGGCGCGCGATGAACGCCGCCAGAACTCATGCTGCCGAACCCCGGCTTTGGCCGCGCGCCGGATGTCTTCATCCGTCCCCGGGACGGGGAGGATTTGACAAGCTTAGCCCGCCGGACTGACCCGCCAGATGACGTTGCCGACATCGTCCGCCACCAGCATCGCGCCGGTCCTGTCGCCGATCACGCCGACGGGCCGGCCGCGCGCATCGCCGCCAGCGTCGAGGAAGCCGGTCAGGACATCCACCGGCTTCGCCCTGGGGACGGGAAACCCACCGGCGGCGAAGGGCACGAACACGACCTTGTAGCCCGACACCGGCTTGCGATTCCACGATCCGTGCTCGCCGATGAACGCGCCGCTCGCGAAGCGGCCGCCGAGCTTGACCTCGTTCGAGAACGCGAGCCCCAACGCCGCGACATGCGGCCCCATCGCATAATCGGGGCGCTTGGAATATTCCTGCAAGGCCGGGTTCTTGGGCTCGACGCGCGTGTCCGGATAGCCGCCCCAATAATACCAGGGCCAGCCGAAATGATCGCCCAGCTCGACCTGGGTCAGGTAATCGGGCGCGAGGTCGGAGCCGAGCATGTCGCGCTCGTTGACCACCGTCCACAGCTCGGCGGTGACGGGGTTGATCGCCATGCCGTTGGGATTGCGCAGGCCCGCGCCATAGATGCGGAACGCCTTGCGGTCGGGCCAGACCTCCAGGATGTCGGCGCGGTTCTTCTCGGCGTCGATGCCGTTCTCGGCGATGTTGGAGGAGGAGCCGACGCTGACATAGAGCGACTTGCCGTCGGGCGCGGCGATCACGTTGCGCGCCCAGTGATTGCCGCCGCCCGGGAGGTCGATGACCTTCTCCGGCCGGGCGGTGATCTTCGTGTCGCCCAGCGTATAGGGCACGCGCACCAGCGCATCGGTGTCGGCGATGTAGAGCTGATCGCCCATCAGCGCCATGCCGTACGGCGAGTTGAGCCCGGTGAGGAACACCGAGCGCGTCTCCGCCACGCCATCGCCGTTCGCGTCGCGCAGCAGCGTGATGCGGTTCGCCGACGGCCCGCCCGCCCCCGCCTTGCCGAGCAGCTTGCCCATGATCCAGCCGGTGATCCCCCCGCCCGCGCGCGGCGGCGAGTTGGTCTCGGCGACGAGGACATCGCCGTTGGGGAGCTGGTAGAGCCAGCGCGGATGATCGAGCCCGGCCGCGAACGCCTGCACCTTCAGCCCCGGCGCGGGGATCGGCGTCTCGCCGGCCTTCCAGCCGACGACGTCGGCGACCTTGACCGTCGGCAGCACCTGTCGGCGCGGCGCGGTGATCCGGGGCCGCTGGCCCTCGACCGCGGTGATGTCGAGCCGCGCCTTGTCGGGCCAGGCGAGGTACACGACGACGCCGATCGCGATGAGCAGGAGGATGCCGCCGACGCGCAAGATATGCTTTAACATTGCCTCCTCCTACTCCCCTGCCCCGCCGGAATCCATCATCTCAATCGAGCGGCAGGCCCTATGGCAGACGGGGTTCGAGCCAGCGGAACAGGCGATAATTCTCGCGAGCGTCGCGGTTGTCGAGGCTCGCCATCACCCAGCCGCCCGCCGGCACGACGCGGAAGTCCGCCGCCTCCCCGTCCGCATCGCCGCCATGGCCCCAGCGGCGCTCCGCCCCCTTGCCGACGGTGATGAAACCGAAGCCGAAGTGGCCGCCGTGATCCTGCGGCGACACCGCCTGCGCGAACAGCGCGGCGGGCAGCAGCTGGTCGCCTTGCAGCGCGGTGGCGAAGGCGAGCAGGTCGCCGACCGTCGTATAGCCGCCCCCGCCCGGCGTGCCGCGCCACGGTTTGGTCGCGGTCACATCGACCCAGCGGCCGTCGCGTCTGGCGTAGGACGGCGCGCGGCCGGGGACGGCGACGCTTTCCGGGGCATAGCCGGTGTGCGTCATGCCGGCGGGGCGCAACACCAGCCGGTCGATCGCGGCGTAGAAGTCTTGCCCCGTCGCCGCCTCGACGATGCGGCCGAGCAGGAGATAGCCGTAGTTGGAATAATCGTCCTTGCTGCCCGGCTCGAACCGCGGCGCGCGATCGCCCTGACGCGCGACGTAATCGGCGAGTGTCCTGAGCGTGGCGTTGTCGCCTTTCCAGCCGTCGGCGAGGTTGATCTGCTCGCCGGTGCCGCCGGTGTGGGTGAGGAGCTGGCGGACGGTCACCTTCGCGGCGACCTCGCGGTTGGGGTAGTCGGGCAGATAGTCGCCGACACGGCCGTCGAGCCGCACCCGCCCGTCGGAGATGAGCCGCAACACGGCGGTAGCGGTGAACATCTTGCCGACCGAGGCGAAGCGCAACCGCGTCGCCAGCGTCATCGGCGTCCCGCGCGCGCGGTCGGCGAGGCCGTAGGCGCGGGCGAACAATATCTTGCCATGCCGCGCGACCAATATCGTGCCGGCGAACCGATCCGCCTTCACCACCTCTTCGACGCGCCGCGCGAAGCCCTGCATCGCCGCCGCCTCGCTCAGCCGCGCGATCGGCAGGCGCTCGGTCTCGACCCGCAGCGTGTCGTCGGGGGCGAAGCCGAGCGTGACCCGCCGCTCGCCCATCTCGCCGTCGCGTGCCCTCACCCGCGCGACGAGGTGGCGCGCGTCCTCCGCTTCGACCGCCGCCAGCGCGAAGCCGCCGGTATAGCCGCGCAGATCCTGGAGCTCCTCGACCGATCCGGCATAGCGCCACGTCGCCCGGAACCGCGCCAGCGCCGCGTCGTCGCCGGCGTTGAAGGCGGCGAGCCAGGCGTCGAACGCGTGGCGCGCGGTCGCCTGCTGCACCTCGGCCGCGCCGGCGTGCATCGGCACGATCGCCGGCACCTTAGTCGACTTCTTCCGGCTGAGGCTTGGGCGGGTGGAGGCGCAGGCGGTGGACGCGGCGTTCGTCGGCGTCGATCACCTCCAGCTTCCAGCCCGAGGGATGGTCGACGCACTCGCCCTTGGCCGGCACCCGCCCGGCGAGCAGCGCGGTGAGGCCGCCGAGCGTGTCGATGTCGCCCTCCACCTCCGCCAGCCGCGGGTCGATGGCTTCGGCGGCGTCCTCCAGCTCGGCGCGGGCGTCGGCTTCCCAGGCACCGCCGTCGAGCGGGATGAGCAGCACGGGCGGCGCCTCGTCATGCTCGTCCTCGATCTCGCCGACGATCTCCTCGATCAGATCCTCGATCGTGACGAGCCCCTCGGTGCCCGAATATTCGTCGAGCACCACCGCCAGGTGGACGCGGCTCGAGCGCATGTCGGCGAGCAGGTCGAGCGCGCCGCGCGCCATCGGCACGTAGAGCGGCTCGCGGATCAATTCGGCGATGCTGGCGGGCTTTTCCGCGCCCGTAGCCAGGATCGCGAACACGTCCTTGATATGGACCATGCCGATGATCGTATCGAGCGCACCGCGATAGACCGGCAGGCGGCTGTGGCCGGCGTCGGCAAAGACCTGGACCAGCGCGTCGAAGCCGATCTGTTCCTCGACCGCGATGATGTCGGCGCGCGGGACGCCGACATCGCCCGCGTCGCGCTCGCCGAAATGGAGCAGGTTGCGGACCATCGTCCGTTCGAGCGGCGACAGGTCGCCCTTGGCGTCGGGGGCGGGATCGTCCTCGTGCCGGTCGATCGCCTCTTCGAGCTGGTCGCGCAGCGTGTCCTCGGCCTGGTTGCCGAAGATCAGCGCCTTCAGCCCCCGCCAGATGCTGTCGTCGCCGGCCCCGGTACTACTTCGGTCGTCGGGCAATGCTCAGTCGTCCTCGTCGATGAGATAGGGGTCGGCGATGCCGAGACCGGCGAGCACGTCGCATTCGATCGCTTCCATGGAGGCGGCCTCATCCTCCCACTGATGATCATAGCCTAACAGATGCAGCACGCCATGCACGATCAAATGGGTTGCATGGTCGGCGAGGGGTGCGCCCTTCTCCTCCGCCTCGCACGCGCAGACGCCGTGGGCGAGGACGATGTCCCCCAGCAGCACCTCGCCATCGTCGGAGTTCCGCGTGACGGTGTCGAGCAGGTCGGGCTGGATCATCGGAAAGGACAGGACGTTGGTCGGCCTGTCCTTGCCGCGATAGTGCGCGTTGAGCTGGCGAACCTCATCGTCGGAGGTCAGGCGGACGCTGATCTCGACGGAGGCGGGCGAGGTCGCGAGCTCGCCATGCGGCGTGGCTGAGACCGCCGCCCGCGCGGCGCGGATCGCGAGCGCGTCCCAGTCGGCATCGGGCCAGGGCGCCTCACGCGAGAGTTCGACGTGGATCACAATGCCAGGTCCGTGTAGGAGAAATCGTCGCCTTTGTAGAGGAGACGAGCGTCGTTGGTCTTGGCGCAGGCATAGGCGAAGCAATCACCCATATTGAGTCGCGCCTCGTGCCGGCCCTTACCGTACCGACGCTGAGCGTCGAGCGCGACCAACGCCTCTTCGATGCCGATCGGCACCACTTCGATGCCGCGCGCACTGACGAACATCCGCACCTCGTCGGTGGCCCGATAGATAGGCATCTTCCCCGCCTTGCTTACCGCCAACGCCGCCTCCCACAGGGCGACACCGGAGGTTATTCGCCTTGGCTCGGCGTCCAGCAAATAAGCGAGCGCCTCGAAATCATCCTCCAAGATCAACATGGACACGATGGCCGAGGCATCGACGAAAATACTCAAGACGCCCACGGATCATGAACGTCTTCTTCGTCGGACAACCAATCGTAGAAAGCCTTGTCGGCAGCCATGCCCGCTCCATCCGGCAAGGGATGGGCAGCGCGAAATGTTCGAAGCCAATCGGCGGTCGAGCCTGACACCGCCGTTGCCGGTGCCGGCAAGGTCACACTTCGCAAAGCGCGTTTGACGGCCTCGGTTTTCGTCGTGCCCAGCTGCGCCGCAACGCGACCGGCCAGCGCGTTTGCTTCCTCATCCTTGATATACAACGATGCCATGGCGACCTCCGGGATATCCTTGGCGCGTATTGGGGATATACTTCGCCGTCAACTATTCCCCTCATAGGCCTCGACAATCCGCCCCACGATCGGGTGCCGCACCACGTCGCCCGAGGTGAAGCGGCTCATCGCGATTCCCTCGAGCCCCTCCAGCCGCCGCACCGCGTCGGCCAGGCCGGACGCCGTCACCCCGCCGGGGATGTCGACCTGGTTGGGGTCGCCGCAGATCACCATGCGGCTGTTCTGGCCGAAGCGGGTCAGGAACATCTTCATCTGCGCGGGCGTCGTGTTCTGCGCCTCGTCGAGGATGACGAAGGCGTCGGCGAGCGTGCGGCCGCGCATGAAGGCGATCGGCGCGACCTCGATCTCGCCCGACGCGAGACGGCGCTCGACCTGCTCGGCGGGCAGGCAGTCGTAGAGCGCGTCGTACAGGGGCCGCAGATAGGGGTCGACCTTCTCCTTCATGTCGCCGGGCAGGAAGCCGAGCCGCTCGCCGGCCTCCACCGCCGGGCGCGACAGGATGAGACGCTGGACCGAGCCGGTGATGAGCTGCGCCACCGCCTGCGCGACCGCGACATAGGTCTTGCCGGTCCCCGCCGGCCCGAGCGCGAAGATCATGTCGTGGCTGGTCAGCGCGCGCATGTACTGCGCCTGCGCCGGCGTGCGCGGCACGATCGTCTTCTTGCGGGTGCGGATCATTACCGACGGCGCGTCCCCGCCCGCCTCGGCGCGGATGATGCCGTGGAGCGTCGGCTCGGCCGCCATCGCGATCGCGGCGTCGACGAGGCCGGTGTCGACCTCCTCGCCCCGGCCGATGCGGTGATAGAGGTCGTTCAGCACATCGCGCGCCACCGCCACCTGCTCGGCCGAGCCCTCCAGCCCCACGCGGTTGCCGCGCGCGGTGATGTACACCCCGAGCCGGTTCTCCAGCGCCACCAGATTCTGGTCATATTGCCCGAACAGCGCGGCCAGCGCCTGTGGCTTGTCGAACAGCAATTCGATCCGGCTGCGGTCGCCGGACTGGGCGGGAACGGGCTTGCGGCTCATGCAATCCTTTCGGCGGGCGCGCGGAAGTTGAGGCTAAGTTTAGGCATAAATCGTCTGTTCGCGATGCGCGCTGCCCATGCGGGTGGGACATGAAGAACGAGTCGAACGCATCGCCGGACCAATGTGACAGGCGACGGCCGTGTAGGACAGGACTTATCGCAGCCAGTCGCGCAGCAGCGCCGCGGTTTCGTCGGGCTTCTCGATCGGCGGCAGATGGCCGCTGCCTGGAATCACGTGGAGCGTCGCGCCGGGAATGCCGTCACGCAGTTCCTCGGCGAGCGCGGGCGGGGTCAGCACGTCGACCTCGCCGACCGCGACCAAGGTCGGTACGGCGATGGCGGCAAGGTGCGGGCGCGAATCGGCGCGGGCGGTGGTGGCCTCCTGCTGGCGGGCATAGGCGTCACGGCCGACGCGCACGCCCATCGCGACGACCGCGTCCTTGACGTCGTCAGGCGCGCCGGCGGCGACCAAAGTCGGCAGCGAGTAGCGGGTGAGGACATCGAGCGGCGCCTTGTCGAGCGCCGCCAGCGCGGCGCGGCGGCCGGCAGTCTGTTCGGCGGAATCGGGCCGGGCGCTGGTGTCGAGCAGGGCGAGGCGCGTCACTCGCCCGGGGGCCTGGCGCAGGAGCTCGAGCGCGACATAGCCGCCCATCGAAATCCCGGCGAGCGCGAAACGGGCGGGCGCGGCGCCGAGCACCCGCGCGGCGATGCCGGCGATGCTGTCATCGAGCCGCGTCTCGGCGACGACGCAGGCGGCGACATCGGCGAGGCGCTCGATCACCGGCCGCCACACCGCCTCGTCGGAGCCGAGGCCGGGAACGAGGATGAGGGGCGCGAGCGTCATGCGCCCCTCATACCCTCCCGTCTTCTTCAGGCCAGTGCGACCCGCACCGACCGACGGCGCAGCACCGCGCCGGTCAGGCCGAAGCCGACGATCATCATCGCCCAGGTCGCGGACTCCGGCACCGCCGCCGTCGCCGCGCCGGTGATCGTCAGATTGTCGACGCCCAGACCCTGGTCCGCGCCGGTCGAATCCTCGTCGAACCAGCGGAAGCCGAAGCTCTGGCCAGCGAGCAGCGAGAAGCCCGAGATGGTCGCGCCGATCTGGCGCTGATTGGCGGCGAGGTTGCCGTCGAGCGCCGACCCCGTCGAGGTGCCGTTGGTGAACAGCGGCGCAAAGGCGAGCGCATTGACCGTCGTCCAGGCGCCGCCGGTCACGCCCGCCGCACCGACCTGATATTGGAAGACCAGGCCATCATCGGTCGAGTTGCCGAGACGCCATTGCTCGCCGGTATAGGCGAAGGTCAGGCTGGTCAGCGTGCTGCTCAGCGTGTTGGTCAGGACGCCACCGAAGTAGATCGGCGAGAGCGTACCGCTGCCGAGGCTGCCGAGCGCGCGGTCGGTGCTGCCGGTCGAGCCGAAGCTGTAGCTGCCGCCGGCGTTGCTCGATCCGGTGCCGACCGCATAGCTGCTGTTGGCGTTGGTGCCGGCCTCGACGATCTGGAAACCCTGCGGCAGCGCGGTGCCGGTCGCGCCCGTCGATGCGAGCGTGTCGAAGTTCTGCGAATAGCTGCCGGTGAAGCTGATCGGTGTCACCGTCGTCGGATTGGACTGAGCGTGGGCGGCGACCGGCGCGAGCAAGGCGGCGGCGGTCAGGATGATCTTGTGCATGTGAATGTTTCCCGGAAAAAAGGCTGAATATCAGGCAGTAATGGTGAGGGCGCGGCGACGACGGAGCGCGCCGCCGAGCAGCGCGAAGCCGCCGAGCATCATCGCCCAGCTGGCCGGCTCCGGCACCGCGGCGGTGGCCGTCGTACCGCTGACGCGGAAGTTCAGGTCGCAGGCTGACGACGGCGTGTTGGGGCAGTTCGGATAAGACTGCACACCGAACGCCTGTCCGCCGGCATAGGCATCACCACTGAGCGGAACCCCGGTGAAGATGTTGATGTCCGGCCCGAGCACGACGCCATAGCGTAGGCTGCTGTTCGACAGCACGAAGGTGTAAGCGCTGCCGGTGTTCACGGCGACGTTAGGCAGGCTGAAGTCATACCAGTTGAGGCCGCTGATCGGGATCGTGTCCGGCAGTGTGAACTGCGTCGAATAGATTTGCGTGCCGCCGAGGCCCGACCCGTTCAACAGCTGCAAGGTGAAAGGCGTGTTGGCTTGCGGGGTGTTGAACAGCTGGAACTGAAAGCCGACCGAGGTCAGCGTCGAATCAATCGAGGTGAAGCTTTGGCCGACCGGGCCATTAAAGAGCGTCGTCGAGCGAGCACCGCTGCC
This sequence comes from uncultured Sphingomonas sp., assembly GCA_964244185.1. Taxonomy (GTDB): domain Bacteria; phylum Pseudomonadota; class Alphaproteobacteria; order Sphingomonadales; family Sphingomonadaceae; genus Sphingomonas. The sequence goes on along the minus strand of CAXTHQ010000008.1, from coordinate 69,372 downwards.
CGAAACGACCTGAATGGTAGCGGCATCGGCTGCCGTAGGCGCGAGCGTAGGAACCGCCGCGGCCAGTGCCGCAGCGACAAAAATCTTGTTCATGTCGACCCCTCGTTAAGATTCGTTAACGATACGGGCCGTGCACGCGGGTCATTGCAACTTCAAGACAACGGCGACTTTTTTGACATGGGCGAGACGATTTTGCTGTCAGGTGTCGGCCGGGCGCTGCGGCAGGACGACGATCAGCAGGATCATCGCCGTCGCCAGCACCGCCGTCGCCAGCGGTCGGCTGACGTCCAGCCCGCCCTTGTCATGCGGCTTGTCGAAGAAGTCCCCCAGCGTCGCGCCGAGCGGTCGCGTCAGGATGAACGCCACCCAGAACAAGGCGACGCGGTTAACCGCCGTCCGGAAATACAGGAGCGCCGACAACGCCAGCGCGGTTCCGAAAATACCCGCCGCGCCCAGATAGCCGATGCCCGGCGCGTCGGCGGTCCAGTCCCCGAGCGCCGTCCCGAGCGTCTGCGAGAAGGTGATCGTCAGCCAATAGAATAGTTCGGCGCGCGGACTGCTGACCGAGGCGACCGAGACCGTCCCCAGCGTCGCGCGCCAGAGCGCGAGGCAGGCGAGAACACCACCGAGCAACAGCAGCGATCCGCCGGGATAGCCGATGCCGAGCGAGCGGGTGGCAAAGTCGGCGAGCGTCGTGCCGGCGGTGGTCGAGGCGATGATCGTCGCCCAATAGAGCCACGCGTTGAAGCGCGGCGCGGCCACCTGCGCCCACACCAGCGCCGCCAGGATCGCGGCGAACAGCGCGGTCGCGGCGAGATAGCCCCAGTCGAGCGTCATCGACACCGTATCGCCCCCGGTCTCGCCGAGCGTCGTCGCGAGGATCTTGACGACCCAGAAGCCGAGCGTGACCGCCGGCACCTTGGCGGCGTGGCGGTTCGCAGCGGCGGTCACCCGATCAGGCTGCGCGCCGGCGATGTTCGGCCGGCTCGCCCGTCAGCGAATTGGGGCCGGCCCGGGTCAGTTCCGCCTCGACGAGCGACCCGACGGGCGCGTCGCTCATCAGATGCACCGATTGCAGCCAGGGCGATTTGCCGAGCATCTGGCCGGGCAGCTTGCCCTGGCGTTCGATCAGCACGTCGCACGTTCGGCCGACGCTGGCGTGGTTGAAGGCGTGCTGGTCGCGGTTGAGCGCGGCCTGGAGGCGCTGGAGGCGGTCGTCCATCACGCCCGGCGCGACCTGCCCGTCCAGCGTCGCGGCGGGGGTGCCGGGGCGGGGCGAATATTTGAACGAATAGGCCTGCGCATAGCCGACCGCGTCGACGAGGCTGAGCGTCGCGGCGAACTCGGCGTCGGTCTCGCCGGGGAAGCCGACGATGAAGTCGCCCGACAGCGCGATGTCGGGCCGCGCGGCGCGGACGCGATCGAGCAGGCGGAGGTAGCTGTCGCGGGTGTGGCTGCGGTTCATCGCCTTGAGGACGCGGTCGCTGCCGGCCTGCACGGGGAGGTGGAGGAAGGGCATCAGGCTCTCGACGTCGCGGTGCGCGTCGATCAGCCCCTGCGTCAGGTCGTTGGGGTGGCTGGTGGTGTAGCGCAGCCGCGCCAGGCCGGGGATGCGGTCGAGCGCGCGGATCAGGTCGTGCAGCCCCTGGTCGCCGTCGGTCCAGGCATTGACGTTCTGGCCGAGCAGCGTGATCTCCTTCGCCCCCGCATCGACCAATGCCTTGGCTTCATCGACGATGGCGGCGAACGACCGCGAGACTTCGGCGCCCCGCGTATAGGGCACGACGCAATAGGTGCAGAACTTGTCGCACCCCTCCTGCACCGTCAGGAATGCCGACGGCCCGACCCGGCGGCGGCGCGGCAGCCGGTCGAACTTGGACAGCGCGAGCAGGTCGGTGTCGAGCGCCGGCGCGCCGGCGGCGGCGCGGCGGACCAGCGCGGGGAGATGGTGATAGGCCTGCGGGCCGACGACGACGTCGACATGCGCACGCGCGACGATCTCTTCGCCTTCGGCCTGCGCGACGCAGCCGGCGACCGCGATCATCGGCTGGCGACCCTGGGCGCGCGCCGTCTTGCGCAGGCGGCCGATGTCCGAATAGACTTTCTCGGTCGCCTTTTCGCGGATGTGGCAGGTGTTGAGCACGACCAGATCGGCGGCGTCGGCGTCGGCGGGGGTCAGCCCCTCGGCCGCCATCAGCTCCGCCATGCGCTCGCCGTCATAGACGTTCATCTGGCAGCCGAAGGACTTGACGTGGAAGGTCTTGGGGAGGGTCTGGGGAGCGGGCATGGCGCGCCGCCCCTACACCAAGGTCGCGCCCTTCCCAACAGCGCGCGACGTGCTACGATTTGCGCAAGATCAATGCAGGGGAGAAGGACGATGAGGAAAGCTTTCGCGCCGATCGCGGCGATGGCGCTGTTCGCGGTCCCGGCCGCGCACGCGGCCGACATGGCGGTCGAGGCGCCGATCCGGGCGATGCTGGCCGCCTTCAACACGGGCGATGTGGCGGCGGCCAAGGCGACGCATGTCGCGTCGCCGATGATCCTCGACGAACCGACCGCGCCCTTCGTATGGGCAGGGCCGACCGCGTTCGACGACTGGCTCGCCGCGCTGGCCAGGTCGGAAGCCGATGCGGGCAAGACCGGCGGCCGGGTCGCGCTCGGCAAGGCCATCCGCGAATCGGTGATGGGCGACCGCGCCTATGTGGTCGTCCCGTCCACCTATACCTTTCAGCAAAAGGGCCGGACAATGCGCGAGACGGGGACGATGACCTTCGCGCTGGTCAGGCCGGGCGTGGACTGGAAGATCCAGGCGTGGACGTGGAGCAGCCCCGAGGCGGTGCCGGTCAAGAAATAAGGCAGGCCGGTCAGGACATAGCGGCGGCCTCGATCCGCCGCCGCGCCTCCGCCGCGATGGCCTTGCGGCCCGGATGGGCAGCAGGGTCGAACGGTTCGAGGAAGTGGAGGTTGACCGGGAAGGTCCCCCGGCGGCGGAAGACGCGAGCGGCGTGGCGCTGGCCGGGCTCATCGCCGACCCAGGCGAGTTCGGGCGTGGCGGGGCCGTAGTCGAGGCGGACGGGCTGGACCATCAGCCCGGGCGGCGGCGGCTCCAGCACGCCGAGCAGCGCCGTCTTGAAGGGGAGCAGCGCGCGGCCGTCGCCGGTCGTGCCTTCCGGAAAGAGGGTGATCGCCCAGCCGTCGGCGAGCGCCGTGGCGATGCGCCCGACCTGCTCGCCGATGGCCATGCGGTCGCCGCGCCGGACGAACAAGGTGTGGTTGAGCTCGCACAGCCAGCCGATCGCCGGCACCCCGCGCAATTCCGCCTTGGCGACAAAGGCGGTGCCGGTCGCGCCGGCGAGGACGGGGATGTCGATCCAGCTCAGGTGATTGGACAGGAACACCACGTCGCGCCGCAACGGCGTGCCGGTGACGTGCGCCCGCGCGCCGGCGATGCGGCCGAACGCGCCGAGAAACAGGCGCGGCCAAGGCGACGGGGCGCGGACGAGGCGGGTCAGGGCGTGGAGGACCAGGCAGGTGCAGAGCGTGAGCAGGAGCGCGAGGAGGCGGAGGGCGAGGCGGAGCGCGCTCATGCGGTCAGTCCGTCATGCCGGGCTCGTCCCGGCATCCACCCCGGCGCCGGGTACTCCACGTCAAGGGCGAGGCTCATCCGCCCGTGGATGCCGGCACAAGGCCGGCATGACGGATGACGGAGAGTCGAGGCAGTCGCCCTAATCTTTCCGCGCAAGCGAGACGCCGTAGAGCTCCATGCGGTGGTCCACCAGCCGGAAGCCCAGCTTCTCGGCGATCGCCTTCTGGAGCTGCTCCAGCTCGGGATCGACGAACTCGATCACCTTGCCGGTCTCGACGTCGATCAGATGGTCGTGATGCGCCTCGGGCGCGGGCTCGTAGCGGGCGCGGCCGTCGCCGAAATCGTGGCGGTCGAGGATCCCCGCCTCCTCGAACAGGCGCACGGTGCGATAGACGGTGGCGATCGAGATGCCGGGGTCGATCGACGAGGCGCGTTCGTAGACCTTCTCGACGTCGGGATGATCCTCCGCCTCGGACAAAACGCGCGCGATGACGCGGCGTTGCTCGGTGATGCGCAGACCCTTCTGGTTGCACAGGGTTTCGAGGTCGATCTTGCGCGCCATACCCTCCCCTACCTCAATCCGCTTATTGCGAAAAGCGCTACCGACTCGCAACAAGCGACAGGGCGTAGGTATGCGCGTCGTGGAGCTGGCCGCCGCGCCCGCGGTAATAGCCGCGCCGCTCGCCGACCTTGGCGAAGCCGGTCGCGGTGTAGAGCCGCACCGCGTCGTTGCCGGCGCGCACCTCCAGATGCAGGCGCGTCGCGCCGCCGGCCTGCGCGTCGGCGATGACCGCGCGCAGCAGCGCCTGGCCGACGCCGCGCCGGCGCTGGACGGGAGCAACCGCGACCAGCAGCAGCTCGACCTCGTCGACGACCTGGCGGATCATCGTGAACCCCGCCGGGCGTTCGTCGACGAAGGCGAGCATCAGGCGGACGCCGGGCATCGCGAGCACGCCCAGGCACTGGCCGCGCGTCCACGCCTCGCCGAAGCGCGGGTCGAACGCGGCGTCCATCAGCGGCTCGACGAGGTCGATGTCACGCGCGCCGCCGGTGCGCAGCGTCAGCGTGCGGGCGGCGGCGGTCGCCATCAGGCGCCAACCGTTCCTGGAGCCGTTCCTGGCAGCTTCGCGTCGGGCGCGCGGCCATAGAGCGGGCGTGGCGCGAGGTCGGTGAGTCCGGGCGGCAGCAGCACCGCATCCGCCGCGCGCGGCAGTTCCCCCCTCGGCACGGTACGCGGATCGTCGCCGGTCAGCCAGCGCAGCCCGTCGCCGACCGCGCGCACCCCCGCCAGCGCGTCGCGCGCGGCGGCCGGGGTCAACGACCGGAGTTCGCCGGTCGGGCGCAGCGGATTCGACGCGAACATCTGCATGAAGACCTCGCCATGCCCGCCCTCCAGCACGACCGCAAGCGGCCCTTCTCCCGCCGCCGCCGCTGCGATCAGCGCCAGCGAGGAATAGCCCGCCAGCGTCGCGCCCCAGCCGAGCCGAAGCCCCCGCGCCGCCGCGATGCCGACGCGGATGCCGGTGAAGCTGCCCGGGCCGACATCGACCAGGATATGCCCCGCGCGGCCCCCCCCGGGCAGCTCGGCGATCATCGGCACCAGCCGCTCGGCATGGCCGCGCTCGACGATCTCGTGGCGCGCGGCGATGACGCGCCCGTCCTCGATCCCCCCTTCGATCAGGGCGACCGAGCAGGCGGCGGTGGCGGCGTCGATGACGAGGGTGCGCATCGGCGCGCGGTCACGCGATGCGGTTGAACACGTCGAACTCGGGCCGGGGCAGGCGGTCGAAGATGCTCGCCGGATCGCCATGGCCCAGCGTCGAGATGAAGTTCGTCCGCACCGCCGGCGTGTCCGCGAAGAACGCCTTGTCGACATCGCCCGCGTCGAAGCCCGACATCGGGCCGGTATCCAGCCCCAGCGCGCGCGCCGCGACGATGAAATACGCGCCCTGCAACGTCGAGTTGCGGAACGCCGACGCCTGGCGCAGCTCGGCGTTGCCGGTGAACCAGCTCTTCGCGTCGACGTGGGGGAACAGCCACGGCAGTTGCTCGTGGAAATCGGTGTCCATGCCGATGATGACCGACACCGGCGCCTTCAGGATCTTGGGCTTGTTCTGCGCCGAGCAGCAGGCGGCGAGCTTCGCCTTCGCCTCGTCGCTGGTGCACCAGATGAGTCGCGCGGGGAGCTGGTTGGCCGAGGTCGGGCCCCATTTCATCAGCTCCCAGATCGCGTGGAGCTGCTCGGCCGCGACGGGCTCGTCGGTATAGCCGTTGTACGAGCGCGCGGTGCGGAAGATCTGGTCGAGGGCGGCGTCGTCGAGCACATCAGTCATCGTGTTTTCCGTTCGTGTCGAGCGAAGTCGAGACACCGTTCCAGGCCGTCCCTCGACTTCGCTCGGGACGAACGGGCGAAGGCATCAGACGGCGCGGACTTCGCTGACTTCCGGCACGTAATGCCGCAGCAATTGCTCGATCCCCTGCTTCAGCGTCGCCGACGAGGAGGGGCAGCCGGCGCAGGCGCCCTGCATCCGCAGGTAGACCTTGCCCTTGTCGAAGCCGCGATAGACGATGTCGCCGCCGTCGTTCGCCACCGCCGGGCGGACGCGGGTGTCGATCAGCTCCTTGATCTGCGCGACGATGTCGGCGTCGGCGGGGTCGTCGGTGAAGCTCTCTTCCGTCGGCACGCTGAAGCCGGCCCGGGGGGCATTGAACAGCGGCATGTTGGCGGAGAAATGCTCCAGCAGGAGCTGGAGCACGTCGGGCTTCAGATCGCGCCACTCGACCCCGGGCGCGGCGGTGACCGAGACGAAATTGTAGCCGAAGAACACCCCCGTCACGTCGCCCAGCCCGAACAGCGCATCGGCGAGCGGGCTCGCCTCCGCCTCCTCGGGCGTCGCGAAATCGCGGGTGCCGCTGTCCATGACGGTGCGCCCGGGCAGGAACTTGAGCGTCGCCGGGTTGGGCGTGGTTTCGGTCTCGATCAACATGAGCGGCATGTGGCGTGCGCGCGGGGTGGGCGCAAGGGAGCAGGGAGCAGGGAGCAGGGAGCAGGGTATCAGCCCTCCTGCTCCCTGCTACCCGTTCCCTGCTCCCTCACCCTACACGTCCAGTTGCTTCACCGCCTGGTTCCATTGCGAGATGTTCGCGCGCGCTTCCTGCACGAACGCCGAGCGCTTGACGACGCCGAGAAAGGTGTCGGCGATCCACTTGCCCGGATTGCGCAGCGGCCGCTCGAACTGGATCAGCAGCACCACGCGCGTGCCGCTCGTGTCGTTCCAGACCTCGTGCTGATAGGTGTCGTCGAACACCAGGGTCTCACCCTCCGCCCAGCGCACGATGCGGTCGTGGACGCGCATCCGGACGTCGCCGTCGCGCGGCACGATCAGGCCGAGGTGGCAGGTGATCAGGCCCTTGGTGACGCCGCGATGCTGGGGGATGTGGGTGCCGGGCGCCAGGATCGAGAAGAAGGCGCTGTTGAGCCCCGGGATCCGCTCGACCAGCGCGCTCGTGACGGGGCAGCGATCGGCATTGTCGTCAATGCGATAGCCATAGCCCCAGATGAAGAACGACCGCCACTTGTCGACCTCGGCGATCGAACGGTGGTCGGGCGAGATCGTCGCGAGGCTGGGCGCGGCCTCGCCCCGCATCGCGACCGCGATCGCCTCGTCACGGATCGCCAGCCAGTCGTCGCGCAGCAATTGCGTCCAGCCGAAGTCGCGGACGTCGAGCACCGGGTCGTTGGGGACCAGCGACCCCGAGGCGATCAGCCGGTCGAAGAAGCCGCGCAGATGCTTGCCGAGCCGGATGACCAGCGGCCGGCCCTTCTCCGCCTGCATCGGCGCGCCGGCATCGGGGGCGCCGGAAATGACCGTGAGCGCGGGCACCAGCGCCGCGGCATCGCCCTCGCCCGACGGTCGCCACATCGCGGGGTTCGCGCGGGGCTCGACGTTGACGTTCATTTCAACTGACCTTCGATTCGACATGCATTCGTCACGCCGGGGAGCGGCGTTCGTCGCCTAACGGCAATGTTGGACGAAATGATGGCGGCGGCGCTCGCGTTCCGCCGGACTATTTGAGCAGCTTGGGCGCTTCGTGCTCGATCGCCGCGCGGATCGGCGCGGCGAACAGCGCCAGCAGGCCGGGCAGGTCGACCTCGGCATGGACGTGGCGGTCGAACACCGCCGCGGTGCTCGTCACCGTCTGGCCCATCGCGTGGACGGTGAAGTGGAGCGTGTCGCCCTCCCAGCGATGCTGGACCTGCGCGCCGCCGGGAATCTTCTCGCCGATCCGGCCGACGCCGCCGTCGAGCCGCGCGCGGACGCCGGCCTTGCCGAGCTGGTGGGGGATGTCGAGTGCGATCGGAGTGCCCATGAGCGCGAATGTAGGAAGCGTGTGTCGCTCTGCTACCCCTTCCCGTTCGTCCCGAGCGAAGTCGAGGGACAAGGTGTCTCGACTTCGCTCGACACGAACGGGGGGAAATCAGGTGGCGAACAACATCGCATCGTCCGCGAAGGCCTTGAACTCCAGCGCGTTGCCGCTGGGGTCGCGGAAGAACATCGTCGCCTGCTCGCCCGGCTGCCCCTTGAAGCGGACGTGCGGCGCGATGCCGAAGGTCACCCCGGCGGCCTCGACGCGCGCCGCCAGCTTTTCCCAATCGCTCATGGTCAGGACGATGCCGAAATGCGGCACCGGCACGTCGTGGCCGTCGACCGGATTGGCGACGGCGACCGGCTTCGCGGCGGGATCGAGGTGCGCGACGATCTGATGCCCCATCAGGTCGAAGTCGATCCAGGCATCGGCCGACCGCCCCTCCGCGCAGCCGAGCACGCCGGCGTAGAAGCTGCGCGCGGCGGCGAGGTCGTGGACGGGAAAGGCGAGGTGGAAGGGGCGCAGCGTCATGGGGTCGTTCTAGGCTGACCGCTTCGTTCCGTCACCCCGGCCGAAGAGCCGGGGTCCAACTAGGGATGCGTCATGCCGTTCGCTTGATGGACCAGCCCGGTCACCCTCACCCTTCCGGCGCTGACGCGCCTCCCTCCCTCTCCCAGTGGGAGAGGGAAGGGGCCCGCCGCCGCAGGCGGTGGGAAGGGTGAGGGTGACCAGCTCCCGCGATTGCTCCGGCGATGATCGACCTTCATAGCCCCCCCGTGCCCTTCCCCGCCCTAGCCTCCCTCCTCCTCGGCGCGCTCGCCGCGCTCGGGTTCGCGCCGTTGCAGCTCTGGCCGCTGGCGCTGGTCGCGGTCGCGGTCTGGCTTCACCTCGTCCACGCCGCCCCGACCTGGCGCGCCGCGACGTGGCGGGGGTGGTTGTTCGGGGTCGGGCATTTCACCGTCAACAACAACTGGTTCCAGCACGCCTTCGACTTCCAGGACGCGATGCCGCCGGCACTGGGATATCTCGCGGCGGTGGCGCTGGCGCTGTACCTGGCGGTCTATCCGGCGCTGGCCGCGCTGGTGGCGTGGCGGTTCCGCTCGCAGCGGCCGGACGCCGCCTTCGCGCTGGTCGCGGGCGCGGCGTGGATCGCGACCGAGTGGCTGCGGGCGGTGGTATTTACGGGCTATGCCTGGGATCCGCTGGCGGTGATCTGGGTGCCGGTGCAGCCGGTCGCGGGAATCGCGGCGTGGCTCGGCACCTATGCGCTCTCCGGCCTGACGGTCGGGGCGGCGGCGATGCTGCTCCTGCTGCCCCGCCGCCCCTGGCCGTGGGCGGGCGTCGCGGCCGGGACGGCGGCGCTGCTGGCGCTCCAGTCGGCAAGCTATTTTCAGGTCACCGCCTGGGCGCCCCCGGATGACTATCCACGCCTCCAGGTCGTCCAGCCCAATGTCGGTCAGGGCGACCGCGCCGCCGATGACGCGGAGCGCACGCTGCGGCTGCTGATCGCCGGTTCGGGCAAGCCGGCGTCGTGGCCGCGCCTCGTGATCTGGCCCGAGGGCATGGTCCGCGACTTCATCGACCCCGGTTACCCGGACTATATCTACGCCGGCCGCCGGCCCGAGGCGACGCGCGCGCGCCTGCGCCGCATCCTCGGCCCGCGCGACCTGCTCGTGCTCGGCGACACCCCGCTCGACTTCGACGCGCGCGGCGATGTCGTCGCGGCCGCCAACGCGACGACCGTGCTCGATGCGACAGGCCGTACGGTCGGCCGCTACGCCAAGGCGCACCTCGTGCCATATGGCGAATACTTGCCCCTCCCCTGGCTGCTCCGGCCGCTCGGCCTCGCCCGGCTCGTCCCCGGCGACCTCGACTTCTGGCCCGGCCCCGGCCCGCGCAGCCTCGACCTGCCCGGCATCGGCCCGGTCGGCTTCCAGACCTGCTACGAGATCATCTTCTCCGGTCAGGTCGTCGACCCGGCGAAGCGCCCGCGCCTTATCATCAATCCGTCGAACGACGCCTGGTTCGGATCGTGGGGCTCGCCGCAGTTCCTCGCGCAGGCGCGGATGCGCGCGATCGAGGAAGGCCTGCCGGTCGTGCGCGCGACGCCGACGGGCATCTCGGCCGTCATCGCCGCCGACGGCGCGCTGCTCGCGACCGTGCCGGCGGGCCGGGCGGGGACGATCGACCTGGCCATCCCGCAGCCGCTGCCGCCGACGCCATTTTCACGATTCGGGAACCGGCTGGCGTTATTGACCGCCGCCTGCCTCGCGTTGGGGGCCGTTGCCATTCGCCGCCGCCGCCGCTAGGCGACGTCATATAAAGCTTTCCTTATATCCCGAATCCGAGGGTGTCATGCGCCAGAACTATCTCTTCACCTCCGAATCCGTCGGCGAGGGCCATCCCGACAAGGTCGCCGACCAGATCAGCGACGCGATCGTCGACCTGTTTCTGGGCAAGGACCCCGAGGCGCGCATCGCCTGCGAGACGCTGACCACCACGCAGCTCGTGGTGCTGGCGGGTGAAATCCGCGGGCGCGGCATCATGGACGAGGCGGGCAACTGGGCCGAGGGCGTCCAGGCCGAGGTCGAAAAGGCCGTGCGCGATACGGTGAAGCGCATCGGCTACGAGCAGTCGGGCTTCCATTGGGAGACGCTGCGCTTCGAGAACAACCTGCATCCGCAATCGGCGCATATCGCGCAGGGCGTCGACTCCGCCGGCAACAAGGACGAGGGCGCGGGCGATCAGGGCATCATGTTCGGCTACGCGACCGACGAGACCCCCGATCTGATGCCGGCGACGCTCGACTACAGCCACAAGATTCTCCAGCGCATGGCCGCCGACCGCCATTCCGGCGTAGCGCCGTTCCTGGAGCCCGACGCCAAGAGTCAGGTAACCTTGCGCTACGAGGGCAGCCTGCCCGTCGCGGCCACCGCGATCGTCGTCTCGACCCAGCACGCGCCGGGCTATGACGAGGGCGACAAGGAGGCCGAACTCCATGCCTATGTGAAGAAGGTCGTCGCCGAGACGCTGCCGCCGGTGCTGCTGCGCGAGACCGAATATCACATCAATCCCACCGGCAGCTTCGAGATCGGCGGGCCCGACGGCGACGCCGGGCTGACGGGGCGCAAGATCATCGTCGACACTTACGGCGGCGCGGCCCCGCATGGCGGGGGCGCGTTCAGCGGCAAGGACCCGACCAAGGTCGATCGCTCGGCGGCGTACATTACGCGCTATCTGGCGAAGAACATCGTCGCCGCCGGGCTGGCGACGCGCTGCACGATCCAGCTCGCCTACGCGATCGGCGTGTCGAAGCCGCTGTCGCTCTATGTCGACACGCACGACACCGGCACGGTCGGCGACGACAAGATCGAGGACGCGATCATGAGCATCGAGGCGCTCGGCGGCCTGACCCCGCGCGCGATCCGCACGCACCTGGGCCTCAACAAGCCGATCTACGCCCCGACCGCCGCCTACGGCCATTTCGGACGCAAGGCCGAGGGCGATTTCTTCCCGTGGGAACGCACCGACCTCGCCGATGCGCTGAAGGCGGCACTGGCGCGCTGATCCGACCTCGTCACCCCGGGCTTGACCCGGGGCCCCGCTAGCGTGACGACGCGAGGAGGAAGCGGGACCCCGGCTCCGCGGCCGGGGTGACGGAGACCATATGACCATCCGCCAGCTCTTCGCCACGCCTGTCTACGAGGGCGCGCTCGACGACCCGGCGCTGGTCGCGGGGCTGGAGCATTCGATCCGCACGCTCGCCGCCGACGACGCGGCCGGGCGGCGCTGGGCGAAGGAGCATGGCTATCGCGGCTACACCTCCTACGCGTCGCTCGCCGACCTGACCGTCCGCGATCCGATCTTCGCCGACCTCAAGCGCCTGCTCGACAGGCATGTCGCGCGGTTCGCGGCAGCCTGCGCGTTCGATCTGGGCGGGCGCAAGCTCAAGCTCGACAGCCTCTGGGTTAATCTGCTGAAGCCCGGCGGCGGCCATACCGCCCACCTCCACCCGCACAGCACCGTGTCGGGAACGGTCTATGTCGCGGTGCCGGAGGGCGCGGGCGGGCTGAAGCTGGAGGATCCGCGCCTGTCGATGATGATGGCCGCGCCCCCGCGCCACGCCGACGCGCCCGAGGCCTTGCGGACCTTCGTCGAGCTACGCCCGCAGCCCGGCACGGTGCTGCTGTGGGAAAGCTGGCTGCGGCACGAAGTCCCCGCCGGCAATGCCAGAGGCGAACGCATCAGCGTCAGCTTCAACTATCGCTGAACGCCGGGCGCGAGGGTCAGAATCGATAGAGCGCGGTCAGGCGGACGAGCTGGTTCATCGGCGACTCGGGGCGGCCGCGCGACAGTTCGGCGCCGACGCGCGCGCGGTTGAGGCGGCCGACGCGGTCGGGCACGGCGGTGATCTTGCCCTTGATGAACCCCGCGTCGATGCCGAACGCTAGGCCACGATCCACCGTCCGGCCATAGCCGATCAGCATCGCCGGGGCGAGCCGCCGGCTCATCTTGGGGCCGCTGGCGCGAAAGGCGGGGAGCAGCGTCTGCGATTCCGGGTCGATCTTGTACGGCCGCCCCGCCCGCCCGAACAGGCGCGGCCCCGCCGAGAAGTGGAAATTGCCGCCCGCTACGGGAAACAGGTCGACCATTGACCCGCCATAGCCGTTGCGCAGCGGCGAGCGCGGGTCGTTGATGTGGAAGAACGGGTTGCCGTCGTTGCTCACCGGCTTGAGCCGGAACGCCGACGCCGGGCGCGGCGCGCTGGCCGGCAAGCGTACGAGGGCGGGCGGATCGGCCAGCGCCGGTCCCGCGATCATCACCGTTAGCGCCGCTGCCCAATGCCGCATGATAGCCCCCGCGCGCCCTTCGTCCCCTTAACGGCGCCTTAATGACAGCGCATGTCATGTTCCCGTTAAGAAGTCACGCAAAGCTTTGGGCCCCGCGCGATGGAATGTGCCGAATCGGGGTTAAATCAGGCCGCTGGCCTTCCGGCCCGCTTTTCGCTTAAGGCCCGCGCCTCCCTTTCCCCTGAACAAGGCTCCACAATGGGTTTCCGCTGCGGCATCGTCGGCCTGCCCAACGTCGGCAAATCGACGCTATTCAACGCGCTGACCGAGACGGCGGCGGCGCAGGCGGCCAATTATCCCTTCTGTACGATCGAGCCCAACGTCGGCAACGTGGCGGTCCCCGACGAGCGGCTCCAGGCGCTGGCCGGGCTCGCCCATTCGGCGAGAATCGTCGAGACCCAGCTCGGCTTCGTCGACATCGCCGGGCTGGTGCGCGGCGCGTCGAAAGGCGAGGGGCTCGGCAACCAGTTCCTCGGCAACATCCGCGAGGTCGACGCGATCGTCCATGTGCTGCGCTGCTTCGAGGACGGCGACGTCACGCATGTCGAGGGCAAGGTCGATCCGATCGCCGACGCCGAGACGGTCGAGACCGAACTGATGCTGGCCGACCTTGACAGCCTGGAGAAGCGCGTCCCGGCGCTCGCCAAGAAGGGCCAGGCGGGCGACAAGGAGGCGAAGGCGACCGCCGCCATTCTCAGCCCCGCGCTCGACCTGCTCCGCGACGGCAAACCCGCGCGGCTGGCGCGGCCCGCCGACCCGGAGGAGGCGCGCATCTTCGACCAGGCGCAGCTCCTCACCGCCAAGCCCGTCCTCTACGTCTGCAATGTCGACGAGGGCGAAGCGGCGACCGGCAACGCCCATTCGGCCCGCGTCTTCGCCAAGGCCGAGGCGGAGGGCGCGCAGGCCGTCGTCGTCTCCGCCGCGATCGAGGCCGAGATCGCGACGATGCCCGCCGACGAGCGGGGCGATTTCCTGGGCGAGCTGGGGCTGACCGAGACCGGCCTGACCCGCGTCATCCGCGCGGGCTATGCGTTGCTCGACCTGCTCACCTTCTTCACCGTCGGCCCGAAGGAAACGCGCGCCTGGACGATCCCCGTCGGCGCCCGGGCACCGCAGGCGGCGGGCGCGATCCACTCCGATTTCGAACGCGGCTTCATCCGCGCCGAGACCACCGCCTATGCCGACTATGTGTCGCTGGGCGGCGAAGCCGGCGCGCGCGAGGCCGGGAAGCTGCGCAGCGAAGGGAAGGACTATGTCGTCCACGACGGCGACGTGATGCTGTTCCGGTTCAACGTCTGACCGCCACCGCCCGTGTCACGCCGGCGCGACGCTGGCTGGTCAAGGTCCGGACGAAGGCGGCCGTGCCGCAGGGTCGCTCGATCACGAAATTGCTGTCCTACAGTCCGGCGGGTCGTCATTGGTGAGCGCCATGCCGCGCCGACCGTCTCGCCGCCCATTCACCTGCACCGTCACCGGACGGCGCGACAGATGCGATGGCGTGCGTCGTGCCGTTGCGCGCGCGTACACGCGAGGAGGTGCGACTTTTGTGACTTTTGGGGCTGGCGGAGCGTCTCAACTTCCTCAACTTGTCGCCGCCCGGTCGCGGCGATGATATTGTCCCTCCTGCTCGCCCAGGCGATGCCCGGCATGGCGATGCCGCCCGCGCCCGAGCCGCCGCAGGCCACCGTCCCCGCGCCGGCCACGCCCGCCCCGCACGACCATGCGGGGACGCCGAGCCAGCCAGCCCCGCGGCAGGCCGTGGCGATGGACGGCATGGCGATGGATCAGGGCGTGGCCATGACGATGGGCATGGGCGGCGACGCCTGGCAGTCGGGCTCGGGCACGGCGCGCCTTCCCGCCGCCGAGGGGATGATGCGCGGCAAGATGATCCGCGCCGGCGAGTGGATGCTGATGGCGCATGGCTATGCCTGGGGCGTCGTCACCGATCAGGGCGGGCCGCGCGGCGACGATCGGGCCTTCGTCGCCTCGATGGCAATGCTGATGGCCGATCGCGACCTGTCGGATCGCGTCCACCTCCAGCTCAAGACGATGGCCAGCCTCGACCCACTGATGGGGCCGCGCGGCTATCCCAACCTCTTCGCGACGGGCGAGGTAGCGAACGGCCGCCCGCTCGTCGACCGCCAGCATCCCCACGACCTGTTCATGGAGCTCGCCGCGCGCGCCGACTATCGGCTCGGCGACGACCGCAGCCTGTTCCTCTATGGCGGCCCCGTCGGCGAGCCGGCGCTCGGGCCGTCGGCCTTCATGCATCGCGGCTCGGCGCGTTACCTGCCGCTCGCGCCGATCACCCACCATTGGTTCGATTCGACCCACATCGCCTATGGCGTCGTTACCGCCGGCTATGCGGACCCCGGGGTGCAGCTCGAAGCGAGCGCCTTTCGCGGCCGCGAGCCCGACGAGCATCGCTGGAATATCGAATCCCCGAAGCTCGATTCGTGGAGCGTCCGGGCGACCTGGACCCCGTCGCCGCACTGGGCCGCGCAGGTCAGCCACGGCCGGCTGAAGAGCCCCGAGGAACAGCATCCGGGCGAGGACGAGCGCCGCACCACTGCCAGCCTCCATCATGCGCGCGGCGGCCTGACGACGACGCTCGCCTGGAGCCGCAAGGACCGGGTGCCCGGCCGCGCGCTGACCGCCTGGCTCGGCGAGGCGAGCTGGGAGATCGGCCGGCATCACGCCGTCTTCGGCCGGATCGAGAACGTCGCCAACGACGAGCTCTTCCCCGACCCCGCCGACCCCCGCCACGACCGCGCGTTCCGCGTCACCAAGGCGGAAGCCGGCTACGCCTATCGCATCGCGCTGACCGGCCCGCTGGGCGTCGCGCTGGGGGGAACGGCGGCCGTCTACGCCAAGCCCGCCGCGCTCGACGTGGTGTACGGGAACCGCCCGGTGAGCTGGACGCTGTTCAGCAAGCTGGCGCTGGGGTTATGATGTCCCCTCGTCATGCCGGCCTTGTGCCGGCATCCACCGTCGGCGCGGCGAAAGGCTCAAGATGATTCCGAACCGATTGGCCAAGTTCTGGCGTGGATGCCGGCACAGCGCCAGCATGACGGTGTTGCTCATCCTCTCCGCCTGCGGCTACCCCTACACGCCCCCCGCCCTGCCATCCGCCACCGCGCCGGCCGCGCTGGCCGCCCCGGCGGGGGCGCCGGTCACCATCCTCGTCTCGATCGACGGCTTCCGCCCCGACTATCTCCGCCAGGGCAACACCCCGACGCTCGACGCGCTCGCCGGGCGCGGCGTGCTCGGCGCGATGCGGCCAAGCTTTCCGACCATCACCTTCCCCAATCACTACACGCTCGTCACCGGCCTGCGCCCCGACCGCAACGGGATCGTCGAGAACACGATGGAAGACGCCCGCCGGCCCGGCATCGTCTTCAAGAACAGTGATGCCAAGCAGGTCGGCGATCGCTTCTGGTGGGACGAGGCCGAGCCGATCTGGGTCGCCGCCGAGCGTGCCGGCATCCGCGCCGGCACGATGTTCTGGCCCGGCGCCGACGCCCCGGTGCAAGGCGTCCGGCCCAGCGTCTGGGTACCGTACAACGCCGCGATCACCAGCGCCGAGCGGGTGCGGTTCGCCCTCGACTGGCTCCGCCGCCCCGGCGCCGGGCGCGTCCGGTTCGAGACGCTCTATTTCGACGTGGTCGACAAGACCTCGCACAATCAGGGCTTCGATTCGCCCGAGAAGATCGCCGCCATCCGCGAGGTCGACACCGCCATCGGCCAGCTTGCCCAGGGGCTCGACGCGCAGGGCATCGCCGCCAACCTCGTCATCGTCGCCGACCACGGCATGGAGGGCGTGCCCCCCGGTCACGAGCTCGACCCGCGTCGGGTGTTGCCCGACGCCGGCGCGGCGCGGGAGCTGGTCGGCGGTCCGCTGCTCTATTTTATCCCCAACCCCGGCCGCGACGCCGCCGTCGCCGCCGCCGTGGTCGGGGCCCACCCGCACAGCCGTTGCTGGCGGCGCGAGGCCTTGCCGGCGCGCTTCCACTACGGCCGCAACCCGCGCGTGCCGCCGTTCGTCTGCCTTGCCGATGCCGGCTGGCGCTTCACGACGGACAAGCCGCTGGCGTTCAGCAAGGGCGATCACGGCTTCGACCCCGAGGATCCCGCGATGCGCGCGCTGTTCCTGGCCGTCGGTCCCGCCTTCGCGCCGGGCAGGGCGCTCGCCGACTTCGACAATGTCGACGTCTATCCGCTCGTCCGCGAGCTGATCGGCCTGCCGCCCGCGACGGGCATCGACGGCAGCGCGGCGCGCTTCGACGCCGTCCTCAAGCGCTAGGAGGCACGTTGGTGCAGTATTTCGAGGACATCGCCGTCGGGACGACATCGAGTTTCGGCCGCTACGAGGTCAAGCGCGACGAGGTCACGGCATTCGCGCGCAAGTTCGACCCCCAGCCCTTCCATCTCTCCGACGAGGCCGCGGCGGCGACGCATTTCGGCCGGCTGTCGGCGAGCGGCTGGCACACCTGCGCGATGACGATGGCGATGCTGGTCGAGAATCTGAAGACGCACCGTCAGGCCGGCCTCGGCTCGCCCGGCATCGACGAGCTGCGCTGGCTGACGCCTGTCTATCCGGGCGACACGCTGCGCTGCGAGAGCGAGGTGCTGGAGAAGCGCCAGTCCGCGAGCCGGCCCGAGATGGGCATCTTCAAGAGCCGGCTGACCGTGTTCAATCAGGACGACGTGGCGGTGATGACGATGATCTCGAACGGCCTCGTCGCGACACGGCCGGTGGCGGCGGCGTAAGCCACGCCGTCAGACATGGCCGGCTGCGCCGAACCCGCTGCCCGCCGTGGCGTCTCCCGGATTGCTTGCGCAATCCGGGTGCGCCCGCTCAATGCTTCACGTCGCGCCAGACGTTCTGATAGGCGCCCCAGCACAGGAAGCAGAAGATCAGGATGAAGATCATCGCCGCCAGCCCGGCCGCGTGCCGCGTCTCCAGCTTGGGCTCGGATGCCCAGGTCAGGAACGAGGCGATGTCCTTGGCCATCTGATCCACCGTCGGCTTGGTGCCGTCGGCGTACTGGACCTGGCCCTCCGTCGTCAGCGGCGGCGGCATCGCGAAGTTGAGGTTGGCGTAATAAGGATTGTAGTACAACCCGGTCGGGGTCTTCGCGTCCGGAAAGCGCTTCAACAGCGACGCCGGCTGGTCGCGATAGCCATGGCCGACGAGCGAATAGATATAATGAGTGCCGTCATGCCGCGCCTTGACGAGCAGCGACATGTCGGGCGGCACGGCATTGTTGTTCGCCGCCTTGGCCGCGACCTCGTTGGCGAAGGGCGGCGGGAAGTGGTCCGACGGCACGTTCTTGCGCGTCGCGGCCTCGCCCGTGTCGGGATTGACGCTCGGCTGCTGGATCGCCCAGTCGGCGGCGATCGCCTTCACCTGGCCGTCGTTGTAGCCGAGATCCTTGAGGTCGCGGAACGCCACCAGCCGCAGCGAGTGGCAGGCCGAGCAGACCTCCTTGTACACCTGGAAGCCGCGCTGGAGCTGCTGCTTGTCATAGGTGCCGAAGATGCCGTCCGACTGGAAATGCACCTCCATCGGGTGCTTGTGGTATTCTTCTTCGGCCGTCGCGGCGGGGGGGTCGGTAATGACCCCGGCGACGCTGCCCCACAGCGCGATGCCGAGCACGAAGACGAAGGCCGCGCCGACCAGGGATGCGAGGATACGAACCATTACCGTGTGTGTCCCTTCAGGTCCGCGCCGCTCACGCCAGCGCCGTCTTGGCGGGGCTGGTGCCGCCGTGCTTCGCCAGCACGGCTTCGGTGATCGAGTTGGGCAGCGGCCGCGGCCTCTCGGAGCGCGAAATGATCGGCAGGATGATCAGGAAGTGCGCGAAATAGTAGGCGGCGCAGATCTGGCTGAGGATGACATAGACCGGCGACGCGGGCGACCCGCCGCACCAGCCCAGCACCAGCACGTCGGCGACGAGGATGAAGAACGCGATCCGCGCCTTGGGCCGGAAATTGTTCGACCGCACCGGCGACGTGTCGAGCCAGGGCAGGAAGAACAGCAGCAGGATCGAGCCGAACATGGCCAGCACGCCCCACAGCTTGGCCGGCAGGATGAAGTCCGACGTGAAGGCACGCAGGATCGCGTAGAAGGGCCAGAAATACCATTCTGGCACGATATGCGCGGGCGTCGCGAGCGGGTTGGCCGGGATGTAATTGTCCGGATGGCCCAGATAGTTCGGCTGGAAGAACAAGAGGAACGCGAACAGCAGCATGAACACGCCGACGCCGACCCCGTCCTTCGCGGTGTAATAGGGGTGGAACGGCACGGTGTCCTGCTCGCCCTTGACGTCGACGCCCGTGGGGTTGTTCGAACCCGGGATGTGCAGCGCCCAGATGTGGAGGATGATGACGCCGGCGATCACGAACGGCAGCAGATAGTGGAGCGAGAAGAAGCGGTTGAGCGCGGCATCGTCGGGTGCGTAGCCGCCGAGCAGCCAGATGCGGATCGTCTCGCCGACCAGCGGGATCGCCGAGAAGAAGCCGGTGATGACCTGCGCCCCCCAGAAGCTCATCTGTCCCCAGGGCAGCACATAGCCCATGAAGGCGGTCGCCATCATCAGCAGGAAGATGACGACACCGAGCAGCCACACCATCTCGCGCGGCGCCTTGTACGAGCCGTAATAGAGGCCGCGGAAGATGTGGGTGTAGACGACGATGAAGAACATCGACGCGCCGTTGGCGTGGGCATAGCGCAGGAACCAGCCGGCGTTGACGTCGCGCATGATGTGCTCGACCGAATCGAACGCGACCGTGCCGTTCGCCGCATAATGCATCGCCAGCACGATGCCGGTGACGATCTGGATCGCGAGCGCCGCGCCGGCGAGCACGCCGAAGTTCCAGAAATAATTGAGGTTGCGCGGCACCGGATAGCCCGCGCCGACCGCGTTGTAGACGAGGCGCGGCAGCGGCAGCTTTTCGTCCAGCCACCGCATCAACGGCTGCTTGGGCTGGTAATGCTTGGCCCAGGGAAAGCTCATGCTCGTTTCTTTCCTCAGCCGACCAGGACGGCGGTGGCGGATGTGAAGGCATATTGCGGCACGGCGAGATTCTTCGGCGCCGGGCCTTTGCGGATGCGGCCGGCGGTGTCGTATTGCGACCCGTGGCAGGGGCAGAAATAGCCGCCGAACTGGCCGCGATTCTCGCCTTCGTGAATGCCCTGCGGAATGCAGCCGAGATGGGTACAGACGCCGAGCGTGATGAGCCAGTTCTCGTGGGTCGGCTTGGTGCGCTGCTCCAGCGTCTCGGGATCGCGCAGATCGCCGATCGTGACCGCCTTGGCTTCCGCGATCTCCTTGGGCGTCAGGTTGCGGACGAACAGCGGCTGCTTGCGGAACGAGGTGACGATGCCCTGCCCCGGCTCGATCTTGCTGAGGTCGATCTCGGTGGTCGACTGCGCGAGCACGTCGGCGGACGGGCTCATCTGGTTGACCAGCGGCAGCACGATCGCGACCACGCCCGCGCCGGCAAAGGCGACGGTGGCGATGTTCAGGAAATCGCGGCGGCGCGGATCATGTCCGCCGGCCGCGAGCACGGCCGGATCCTCGCCGGGCGGAAGCTGATCGGAAACGGTCGCCATCGCTTGTCTTACCCTTGGTGCGTCCCGGGCGAGCGCCCGACCTGCCCCGCGCGACGGCGGGTTGGATGAACGCCCAATAAACGCGGGGTCGGCGCTTTGCCAACTCCCTTTTACCCCGCGCTTGACCGTGGTTACGAGGAACGATGCGCCTCGCCCTTCATCAGCCCGACATCGCCGGCAATGTCGGCACGATCCTGCGCCTCGCCGCGTGCCTGGGCGTCGCCGTCGACCTGATCGAGCCGATGGGCTTCGCGTGGAGCGACAGGGCGCTGCGGCGGGCGGGGATGGACTATGCCGCAGCGGCCGAGGTCACGCGCCACGCCGACTGGACCGCGTTCGAGGCGCGGGCGGCGGGGCGGATCGTGCTGCTGACCACCGCCGGCGCGGCGCCGCTCCCGTTGGCGCGATTCCGGTCCGACGACGTGCTGCTGCTCGGCGCGGAGAGCGCCGGCGTGCCGCCCGAGGTCCACGCCCGCGCCGACCTGCGCGTCCGCATCCCGATGCGCGACGGCTTCCGCTCGCTCAACGTCGCGCTGTCGGCGGCGATCGTGGTGGGCGAGGCGCTGCGGCAGACGGATGGGTGGCCCTGCTAAATCCTCCCCGTCCCGGAACGGAATTGCTAGAGCCACCCCATGGCCCTGACCTCCCTCCCGCCCGACCAACTCGCGACGATCGTCACCACGCTGGAGATGCGCGAGCGGCCTCGCCCGCGTCCCCTGCCCGCGTCGCCGCTGCGCCTCCAGCGCTGGCCGCAGCCAGAGCCGAGCCGATACCGCGCGCTGTTCCGCCGCGTCGGCGCGCCGTGGCTGTGGTTCTCGCGGCTGGTGATGAGCGACGCCGATCTGCTCGCGATCGTCCGCGATCCCGCGGTCGAGGTCCATGCGGCGGTCGACCGCGCCGGCATCGAGGTCGGGATGCTCGAGCTCGACTTCCGCGCGGCCGACGCCTGCGAGATCGGCTATTTCGCGCTCGTGCCCGAGCTCGCCGGCCGCGGGCTCGGCCGCTGGCTGATGGCCGAGGCGCTGGCGCGCGCCTGGCGGCCGGGGGTCGAGCGCGTCTGGCTCCACACCTGCACGCTCGATCATCCGTCGGCACTCAACTTCTATCGCGCGCAGGGCTTCGTGGCGGTGAAGCGGACGATCGAGACCTTTGCCGACCCCCGCACCCTCGGCCTGCTCCCCGAAGACGCCGCTCCGCGAGTTCCCTATCTGGCCAGCCGCCGATAGGCGGCGACCGCGAGTAGCGCCGAGGCGAGCGCCGCCGCCGCTGCGACCGCCGCCGCGCCGGCGTCGACGACCGCGATCGCGACCGGGTTGCCGCCCTCCTGCGCGCGCATCCACGCTTCGAGCAGGAGCAGCGGCTGGCCCAGCAGCCAGCCGAGTCCCAGCGTGGCCGCCGCGATCGCCATCAGCGCCAGTCCGCTGCCCGCCGTCAGCCGGAACGCCCGCCCGATCGCGCCGATCGCCGACAGCGGCCGCTCCGCCGCGAGCGCCGGCCCGGCGGGCATCAGCCGCCCGAGCAGATACAGTCCCGGCAGCACCCACAGCAGCAGCCCCGCGCCCGCCATCAGCCCGACCAGCCCGCTCGCCAGCACGAGGCGCGGCCACATCGCCGCGCCCTGCGTCAGCGCCCCGCGCACATCGGCGCGGTCGGGATGCAGATAGAGGCAATAGACGGTCGCCGTCCCCCACAGCCCGATCGCCCAGGCGGCGAGATACCAGGGCGCCTCCGCCGCGAGCCACTGCGCGAAGCCGTCCACCCAAGCAAGCGCTGCCTGCGCGTCCGCCGGCCGCACCGGCGGCGGCGGGACGAGCAGGGTGATGGCATAGGCAGGCAGGAACCAGAACGGCCCCGCGATCCCCAACAGCAGCGCCTGATCGCGGCGGAACAGGCGCAGCGCGTCCGCCACCACGCTCGCGGCGGTCAGCTTCATGCCGGTGCCCGCGCCTCGCCGCCGCCGGTCGCCGCCGTCGCCGCGTAGAGCCTCGCGCCGAACACCTGCGCCACCGTGTCCAGCGTCACCCCGACCGCAGCGCCGACGATCGTCGCCAGAAAGCCGGTCCACGCCCCGCTGCCGAGCAACAGGCGGAACAGCAGGCCCGAAAGCGCGGTCGCCGCCAGCACGCAGACCCACAGCACGACGTAATAGAGCAGGATGACGCCGATCAGCTTCCACGTCATGCCCCGGGTCAGCGCCGCCGCCCGGCCGATCGCGCCGATGACGCGGCGCTCCTCCAGCACGACCGGCCCCAGCAACAGCTTGACCCGCGCGACCACCCACAGCGCCAGCACGACCAGCGCCGGGAGGTACAGCCGCATGAACCACATCGACCCGCCGGTGAGGACCGGCAGCGACGCCCGGCCGCCTGCGCCGAGCGCGGTCCAGTCCAGCCCCGCCCGCGTCAGCACCACCAGGATCGGGATCAGCAGCACGATCCCGGCCGCCGCCAGCACGAGCAGCGCGCCGATCATCGGCAGCAACCGGCGCGCGGCCTGAACTTGCGCTTGTCCACCATTGGTCTCGGGATGCAGCGCGACGGCGGTGATCGCCAGCCTCGCCCACAGCGCGATGACCGCCACGACCACCACCACGACGGCGGTCGCCACGCTCATCCCGCTCGCGGGCCGCGCGGTGAAGGCGCGCACCGCCGCCTGCAGGGCCGCCGGCAGGAACAGCGCCCCGCCGGCAAAGGCCGCGAGCAGGCTGGTTCGACCCGCCAGCACATCGGTGGTGCTATCCCAAACGTCGCCGATCCTGGCCATCGTCGCTCCCTTGCGTGCGGCGGCCCGTCTAGAGTCCGTACTCGCCACCGGCAACGGCTTGCGCGCACGGTGCCGAGCCCGCACATCGCACGGCGTGACCCTGCCCGCCCCCGAATGGCGCGTCAGCCCCGGCCTGACGCCCTATGCCGCCGCCGTCGCGGCGATGGAGGCGCGCGCGGCGGCGGTTGGCGCGGGCGCGGCGGACGAGCTCATCTGGCTGCTCGAACACCCCCCGGTCTACACCGCCGGCACCAGCGCCGCGGCCGCCGACGTGATCGACCCGCGCTTTCCGGTGATCGCGACCGGGCGCGGCGGCAAGCACACCTATCACGGCCCCGGCCAGCGCGTCGGCTATCTGGTGCTCGACCTCAACCGGCGCGGGCGCGACGTACGCTGCTTCGTCCATGGCGTGGAGGGCTGGGTGATCGCGGCGCTGGCCGCGCTCGGCGTCGAGGCATTCCGCGCGCCCGGCCGCGTCGGCATCTGGACGCTCGACCGCGACGGCCGGGAGGCGAAGATCGGCGCGATCGGCGTGCGGGTGAAGCGCTGGGTCACGCTTCACGGTTTCGCGGTCAACATCGCCCCCGACCTTGCCCATTTCGGCGGGATCGTCCCCTGCGGGCTCGCCGAATATCCCGTCACCAGCCTCGCCGCGCTGGGTCTGGATGTTGATTTCGCAACCTTCGACCGCCTGTTGGCGTTGACGCGGTCACGGTTCCTTGAAACTCTTTCTTGTCCCGGGTAAATCGAGGCTTGAGGAGTGGCCCCGTTTGCGTCTAATATCTACTTCGATTTGGGACTTTAAGGCAGCCAAGCCAATCCAGATCCTTTTTTCATGGGAGCTTCACATGCGTGCAATCATCTCCAAGATTCTGACCGGCTCGCTCGTCGCCGGCGCCGCCCTCGCCGTTTCGGCTTGCGGGCCGAAGGCCGAGACCACGACGACCGACAACACGATGGTCACCGACATGAACGCCACCGAGGGCATGGACACCATGACCACGGACAACATGACGTCGGTCGACAGCGGCGCGAACACCGGCATGATGGCGAACGACACGATGTCGAACGACACCATGATGACGAACGAGACGACGACGACCAACACGATGTAATCTCGCGCGTTCGAGTGAATATGGGAGGGGCCGTCCGGGATGCCGGGCGGCCCCTTCTGCGTGCGCGGCATCCGTCGCACGGCGGGCGCGGCTCGCCGCCAGGCCGCTGGAAAGGCTTGGGTTCGGGCGCAACGCGCTTTACAGGCCCGCATTAACCATCGGTGTGGGGATGATCCGAATGTCCGTGTTGCGTAACGCGCTGGCGCTGGTCGCCGTCTCGGCGGGGGCGCTTGCTGCCCCTGCCGCCGCCCAATTCTACCTGCAGAGCCACAGCTTCCCCGGCGGCGCGATCGTCGGCGACGAGCCCAACATGGGCGCGCCGCTGCCGGGCGCGACGCCGGCGGAGGTGCGGGCCGGGCTGGTGTGGAACATGCGCGCGGCGCTCAACGTCGCGGCGCTGCAATGCCAGTTCGAGCCGACGCTGCTGACCGTCCCCAACTACAACGCCATCCTGAAGGACCACGACAGCGAGTTCGACGGCGCGCAGGCGGCGCTGACCAAGTATTTCACGCGCGTCAACAAGAGCAAGGCGGCGGGCCAGACGGCGCTCGATCGGTTCGGGACGCGGACCTATTCGAGCTTCGTCACCGTCGGCGGCCAGCTCGGCTTCTGCCAGACCGCCGCCGCGATCGGGCGCGACGCGGTGTTCACGCCGCGCGGCCAGTTCGGCTCGCTGGCGGCGGAGCGGATGCAGCAGCTCCGCAACAGCCTGTTCGGCGCCTGGGGGGAGGAGGGGATACCGCATTGGGTCGTGCACAGCCGCGGAACGACGCCGCGGCTCGATCCGATATGCTGGGACAAGAAGGGCAATTGGGTCGTCAAGAAGTGCGGCGAACTGGTCTGGCCGCCCGCGCCGGTGGTAGCGGCGCAGTAGGACACCTGTTCCTCCCCGCCCCGGGGAGATTTATCTCAACCCCAGCAGCTTGTGCGTCTGCAACGACAGCCGCCACGCCGGCCGCGCCATCACCAGCGCGACACAGGCATCGCGATTGGCATCGGCGCGCGGATCGTCGAGCGGCTGGACCAGCCGATGCGCGAAGTTCCATCCCTCCAGCGCCGCGACGTCGATCCCCGCCTGCGGCCAGACCAGCTTCAGCTCGTCGCCCCGCCGCTGCGCTACCTCGCTCCCCGCCTTGGGACTGATGCACAGCCAGTCGATGCCCGGATGCGCGGGCAATGTGCCGTTCGATTCCATCGCGATGCGAAAGCGACCCGCGTGCAGCGCGTCGACCAGCGCATCGTCGACCTGGAGCATCGGTTCGCCGCCGGTCAGGACGACGAAGCGGTCGTCGCTCCCCTCGCCCCAGAAACCGGCCACCGCGTCGACCAGCGCGCCCGCATCGGCGAAGCGGCCGCCGCCCTCGCCGTCGATGCCGACGAAATCGGTGTCGCAGAAGCGGCATACCGCCGTCGCGCGATCCTGCTCGCGCCCCGACCACAGGTTGCAGCCCGCGAAGCGCACGAACACCGCGCGCCGGCCGGCGTTCACGCCCTCGCCTTGGAGCGTGAGGAACATCTCCTTGACGGCATAGCTCATTGGCCCGAGCCGGACGGCGACCCACCGACGACGCCGGCGTAGACCGTCGGGTCGGCGACACCCGCCTCGTCGAAGCCCTTGCGGCGCAGCCGGCAGCTATCGCACAGTCCGCAATGCGTGCCCGCCGGGGTCGGATCGTAGCACGACCAGCTCAGCCCCATGTCGAGCCTCAGCCGCCTGCCCTCGCGCACGATGTCGGCCTTGGTCATCGCCTGGAGGGGCGCGTGGATGCGGAAGGGGCTGCCCTCCACGCCGGCCTTGGTGGCGAGCGCCGCCAGCCGCTCGAACCCCGCGATGAACGCCGGCCGGCAATCGGGATAGCCCGAATAATCGAGCGCGTTGACGCCGATGAACAGGTCGCGCGCGCCCGCCGCCTCCGCCCAGCCGAGCGCGAGGCTGAGGAAGATGGTGTTGCGCGCCGGCACATAGGTGACGGGGATGCCCGGCCCGACGCCGTCCTTCGGCACCGCCACGTCGTCGGTCAGCGCGGAGCCGCCGAAGGCGGCGAGATCGAGCGGCAGCACGATGTGCCGCTCCGCCCCCAGCGCCGCCGCGATCCGTCGCGCGGCGGCGAGCTCGACCCGGTGGCGCTGGTTGTAGTCGACCGAGAGCGCGAGCAGCCGATAGCCCTCGGCCCGCGCGCCGGCGGCGGCGACCATCGAGTCCAGCCCGCCCGAGACGAGCACTATCGCAAGCGGAGCGGTCATGCCGGGCGGCTAGGCGCGCGACGGGCGCGCGGCAACGAAAAAAGGGCCGCGCGAAGGCGGCCCCAGGTTCTTTTCAAGGGAGAAAAGCGTGCCGAACAAAGAGCACGCTGCTGCTCTAGGCCCGCGCTTCTAAACATCTGGTTAATGCCCGAACAATCCTTCCCGGCACGGGGATGATTCAGGCCGCGACCGCATCCGCCCGGACGCGGAAGACCTGCGCGCAGAAATGGCAGTCGATCTGGATCATTCCCGCGGCGTCCGCCATCTCGCGCCGATCGTCGGCGGGAAACTTGGCGAGCACCCCGGCATAATAGTCCGCGTTGCACCGGCACCCCCGCGCGATCGGCGTCGCACCGAGCACGCGCACCTCATCCTCGTTGAACAGGCGCCACAGCAGCGCCTCCAGCGGCAGCTCCGCATCGGCGAGTTCGGCCGCCTCCACCGTCTGGCCGAGCGCGGCGACATGCTCCCATTCGGGATGGTCGAGCCGCACATGCAGCCGCTCGCGCCCCAGCTCGCCCTCGGGCAGGTGCTGGAGCAGCAACCCGCCCGCGACAGTGTGCCCGTCCGCACCCTTCGCGACGCCGACGCGCACCAACGTCGGGATCTGCTCCGACTGGACGAAATAGCTCTGCGCCGCCGCCGCCAGGCTGTCGCCGTCGAGCGGCACGATGCCCTGATAGCGCTCCCCGGTCGTGGCGAGGTCGAAGGTGATCGCCAGATACCCCTGCCCGAACAGCGCGAACAGGCTCGGCTCGGCCGGCGCATCCGCCAGCCGCTCGCCGTCATACTCGACATAGCCGCGGATCTCGCCGTCGCGGTAATCGCACACCAATAGCCGCACCACGCCCGCCTCGGCGCGGGTCTGCATGGTGAGTTGGCCCGCGACGTCCTTCAGCGTCGAGCCGATCAGCGCGGTCAGCGTCAGCGCCTCGGCGAGCAATCGCTCGATCGCGGGCGGATAGGCGTGCGCGGCGAGGACCCGGTCGAGCGTCGGCCCCAGCCGGACCAGCCGGCCCCGCGCATGGCGCTCCGGAATCGCGAAACCGAGCGCGCGGTCGATGTCGGACGAGAGCTTATCCATGCGATCGAAAGATGGTGGCGGGGCCGACCCCGATCAACCGATCTGCCCGAAGCACCAGCGCAGGATCGACTTCTGCGCGTGCAGCCGGTTCTCCGCCTCGGGCCAGATCAGCGACTGCGGCCCGTCGATGACGTCGGCTGTCACCTCCTCGCCGCGATGCGCGGGCAGGCAGTGCAGGAACTTCGCATCGGGCTTTGCCGCCGCCATCAGCGCCACGTCGACCTGATAGGGAGCAAGCGCGGCGAGCTTGGTCTCGGCGTGGGCCTGCCCCATCGAGATCCAGGTGTCGGTGACGACGATGTCCGCCCCCGCGACCGCCTCGCGCGGATCCGCGACCACGCGCGCGCGGCCCGACGCGGCGGCGATCGCCGTCTCCTCGGGCTGGAACCCCTGCGGGCACGCCGCGACGACGTCGAAATGGAGCAGCGAAGCCGCCTCGACGAACGAGGCCAGCACGTTGTTGCCGTCGCCGAGCCACGCGATCCTGAGCCCCGGCAGCGCCTTGCCCGTTTCCAGGATCGTCAGCAGGTCCGCCATGATCTGGCACGGATGCGACGCGTCGGTCAGGCCGTTGATGACCGGCACGCTCGCGAACGCCGCCATTTCCTCGAGCTTGGCGTGGTCGTCCGTGCGGCACATGATCGCGTCGCAATAGCCCGACAGCACGCGCGCGGTGTCCGCCACCGTCTCGCCGCGCCCGAGCTGCGTCGTGCCGCTGTCGAGCACCAGCGCCGACCCGCCGAGCTGGCGCATCGCCATATCGAACGACACGCGCGTGCGGGTGGAGTTCTTCTCGAAGACGCAGGCGAGGACATGGCCCGCGAGCGGTGCATCGGCGTCGGGCCGGCCCCTGGGCCAGCCCGCCCGCGCCGCCTTGCGGTCGAGCGCATCGGCGAGGATCGCGGCGAGACCGTCGGCACCGGCGTCGGCGAGGGAGAGGAAGTGCCTCACTATCCCTCTCCCACTGGGACAGGGAGGGAGGCGCAAAGCGCCTGAAGGGTGAGGGTGAACAGGCTCTGATCACCCTCACCCTTCCCGCTCGGCTGCGCCAAGCGGGGCCCTTCCCTCTCCCACGGGGAGAGGGAGCTAATCATCGCTCACCGGCACATATACCCGCGCCGCCTCGCTCAGTGTCTCGACGCATTCCGCGATGTGGCTTTCCTCAATCACCAGCGGCGGCAACAGGCGGACGACATTGTCTCCCGCCGACACCGTCAGCAAGTGATGCTCGTCGCGCAGGAAGCCGACGAAGCGCCGCGCGTCGCTCTTGAGCTTGAGGCCGAGCATCAGCCCCTTGCCGCGCACCTCCTGAAACAGATGATCGTGGTTGGGGATCATCTGCTCCAGCGCGCCGCGCAGCCGCTCGCCCATGCGCTGGACATGCGGCAGGAAGTCCGGCTCCTCCATCACGTCGAGCACCGCCGCCGCCGCCGCCATCGCCAGCGGATTGCCGCCATAGGTCGAGCCGTGGGTTCCCGCGACCATGCCCTTCGCCGCGCGCTCGGTCGCCAGGCAGGCGCCGAGCGGAAAGCCGCCGCCGATGCCCTTCGCGACCGACATGATGTCGGGCGCGATGCCGACCTGCTCGTGGTAGAAGAAGGTGCCAGTGCGCCCATAGCCGCACTGGACCTCGTCGAAGATCAGCATCAGCCCGTGCTCGTCGCACGCCGTGCGCAGCCCCTTCAGGAACGCATCGGTGCCGACCGACACGCCGCCCTCGCCCTGGATCGGCTCGACCATGAAGCCCGCGGTGTGGTCGTCGACCAGCGCCAGCGCGGCGTCGAGATCGTTGAACGGGGCATAGGCGAAGCCGGGCAGCAGCGGTTCGAACCCGTCGCGCATCTTTGCCTGGTTGGTCGCCGAGATCGCGCCCAGCGTCCGGCCGTGAAAGGCGCTGTTGAAGCAGATCAGCTTGTGCCGCTCGGGCCGGCCATCGGCGTAATGAAAACGCCGCGCGGTCTTGATCGCGCATTCGACCGCCTCGACGCCCGAGTTGGTGAAGAACACCGTGTCGGCGAAGGTCTTGGCCACCAGCCGCTCGGCCAGCCGCTCCTGATGCGGCGAGCCATACAGGTTGGAGACGTGCATCAGCGTCGCGGCCTGCGTCGCGATCGCCTCGACCAGTTTCGGATGGCCGTGGCCGAGCGCATTGACCGCGATGCCGCCGGCCATGTCGAGATATTTCGCGCCGTCCTCGCCGAACAGATAGCAGCCTTCGCCTCGCACCGGCCGCACCCCGCTCCGGGGATAGACGGGCATCAGGGCGGCGATCGACACGACAGGTCTCCCAACGAGAAAGGGCGGCCCGTGCTGGACCGCCCGCCGCTCATCATAAGGCCGGGACGCCGCCGCGCAAGGGCGTCAGGCGCGGCGATAGTCCGGGATGGTGCGCGTCCGCCGCCAATAATCGTCGAGCTTCAGTTCGGCGGTGAGCCTGGCGAAGCGCGGGTCGGCGCGCATCGCGGCCATCGGCGGCTGGAACAGCATCAGCGTGTGACGGTCGCGGCGCGTCGTATAGGTGCCCTGCTCGGTCGAAAAGCGCAGATCGCCGATGCTGTAGCCGCGGTCGAAGAAATAGGCATCGAGCAGCGCGAAGCCCTGGTCGATACGGCCCAGCGCGGAGGCCAGCACGATCGCGTTCTCGGCATGGCCGGAGCGCTTGCGCGCGGCGGCAAGGTTGGCGCGCATCGCCACTTCCTCGTCGGCCGGCGTGCGCGTCAGCACCGCGCGCGCCGCCAGCAGGATGAGATCGAAATTGTCGTCCGGAATACCCAGCGGCCGCGCGTCGCGACGCTCGACCATCGCGATCGCCTGCTCGGCGCGATCGGTGTACATCAGCAAGTAGAAGCGCGAGAACCACACCGCATAATTGCGCGGGAAGAGCGAAAACGCCGTCTCCATCTGCCGATCCGCCTCCTCGAGCCGGCCCGCGCACCATAGCGACCAGACCTGCGCGTAGCTCAACCCGGGCGTCGGCGGCGATACCCGCGCGGCGTGGGCGAGGATCGCCACGGCGTCGCTCTCGCGCCCGACCGCGCCCAGCACCGCCGCCAGCGAGCCGAGCAACGCCTCGTCGTCGGGCCGCCGCGCGAGCCCGTCGCGGCAGACGCGCTCGACCGCCAGCCAGTTGCCGATCTGCGGCGCCAGCCCGACTTCGGCGAGCCGGGCATAGGCATTGGCGGGATCGAGCGCGAGCGCCCGCGTCGCGGCGGCGCGCGACCGGGCGGTCATCTCGCCCGCCTCGTGCGGCGACTGGGTGCGGGCGGCGTTGGTGTAGCAGAGCGCCAGTGTGCCCCAGCCATCGGCGTAATCCGGCCGCAGCGCCACGACGCGACGCAGCAGGCCGATCGCCTGCGCGCCGCCCTCCGGCCCGCCCTGGCGCAACGCGGCGGCGACCTGCTGCATCAGCACGCCGACCTCCGACGGCGCGCCGGGACGCGCGCCGCCGTCCGGCCGCCGCGACAGCCACAGGCCGCCGCCGGCGACCACCGCCATTCCCGCCGCCGCGACGCCGCCCAGCACCGTCCGGCGTGACGCGGACCCTCGGGCGGGTGATGCACTGGCCCCAGGGTCGGCCGACGCCTGGTGATCGCCGACCAGCCGATACCCGACCTTGGTCACCGTCTCGACCCGGAAGGCGCTCTCGCCGATGCCGGCGGCGGTGCGGCGGAGGCGCGAGATGACGCGGTTGATCGCGTCCTCGCCGACGACGCGGCCCTCCCAGCAGCTCCGCGTCAGGTCGTCGCGCGAGACGATGCCGCCACCCGCGCGACGCAGCGCGACCAGCACCTGCATCACGCGCGGCTCCAGCACCTCGACCACGCCATCGTCGCGCGCCACTTCGCGCGTCGAGGGCCGCACCGTCAGCCGTCCGATCGCGAACGAGGCTTCGTGGGCGAGATCGATTCGGGCCGCGGGGTCGCTCATCGGTGCATCATCGGTGTTTCATCGGGCGCATATCACGCCCTCATCCTCTCCGTCAGGCGCGGTTCGGCGCACTTCAGCGTCACCGCCACGGCGCCGTCCGCCGGGCAACGAAGGAGACCCGTCATGTTCAAGACCGTCATCGCCACCGCCCTGATCGCTACCGCCGTCACCCCCGCGCTCGCCAACGACCATGCATGGCAGGTCGGCAACGACGCGATGCACATCTATTACAGCGATATCGACCTGAACAGCGCTGCCGGCCGCGCCCAGCTCCTCGCCCGCGTCCAGCGCGCCGCGGACAAGCTGTGCCGCGACCGCGTCGACCAGCGCGGCTGTGTCGCCGACACGGTGGCACAGGCGGCGCGCCTGCCGGGCGGCGCGCCATTGCAGCTCGCCCTCGGCGAGCGGAACGCGGTGAAGCTCGCCGCGAAATGATGCCGGCGCGGCGCGATCAGGCGATGGCGGGCGCCGTCCGCCGACGACGGCGCAGCACGCCGCCGGTCGCGCCAAACCCGGCGATCATGATCGCCCATGTCGCCGGTTCGGGCACGGGGCTGGAGCTGGCATAGGTCGCGCCCTCCCGAAACGCCTGCGCGTCCGCCGGGTCCATCGACGGATCGAGCCCAAGCGTAAAGGTGCCGGTCGCGTCGACGAAGCCGTTGCGGTTCGCGATCAACTGCGTGAAGCTCGCGATCACGAACTGATCGCCTTGGTACAGCGTGAGCGTGTCCTCGCCGCAATTCTGCTGGGCGACGTTGAGACTGGTCTCGCCGCCGCTCAGCGCCCGTTGGCCGTAGTTGGTGGCGCGCGGGCCGCGCGGCAGGTCACTCGGATCGTAATTGTCCTGGAAATCTTGGCACTGGAACGTGCCGAAGAGATAGCCCTGGTTGGTCAGCGAGGTGGCGGCGGAGAAATCGCCCGTGCCGGTGAAATAGGAATCGGCATAAGTGAAGAAGTCGTCCTTGTCCCAGATCGCGAACCCCGCGGCCGCGATTGCGCCGCCCGGCCTGGTTCCGTCGCCGCTGTCGGTCGATGAATCGACGATGTGGAGGGCGGCGCTGAGGCGCAGGTCCTCCAGTTCGGTCGCGCCGGTATAGGTGTAGCTCTGATAGGCGACCACAAGGTTGCCGATCCGGACGCTGCCGACCGTGTTGACGCTGCTCTTGATCGTCGGCAGCCCGAACCCGCCGAACGTCGCCGCGCCATAAGCGGTCGAGCCGATGCCGGTCCCGGTCGCAGCGAAATTGCCGCTGACCTGCTGGCCGGCACCACCGACGGCGGCGCGCTGCTGCACCGTCTGGCCCGCCCCGCGCCCGTCGCACGCGACCGTCGCGTCGGTCGGGCAGTTTCGCTTCACGAACGAGACGGCCGAGCCATAGTCACCGCCCGTCTGCGCGCCGGCCTCGCCGGCGACCATGCACGCCGCGACGAGCAGCATGGCACGAGTGCTGATACGCATGTGATGTTCCCCTGTTGCGACCCCGCCGGGGCATAGCGCCGCCCGAGGCCGGCGGTCTTGCTTAACAATGGGTTAGCCACATGGCCGAGCCGCGCGGTCGCGCTCGCCGGCGTGACGGAGGGGCGCCGCCGTTAGCGCGGCGCGACCAGTTCGCCCAGATCGACGATGTCGACGCGCGCCTGGTCGCTCGCCACCGCCATCCTGCTGCCGGTCTTGACGGCCTCGTCCGACACGAACGTCACCCGTGCCGCGTGGCGGACGCCGGGGTCGCCGGGCGGCAGGGCCAGAGGTACGTAGCGCCGCTCGCCCAGCGCCTTGGTCGCCGCATCGAGCCAGCCATCGGCCAGATGCGGTGATCGCGCGATCGGGGCGACGTCGGTTACCCGGCCGGTGGGCGCGATGCGAAAGGCGATGTCGGCCCATTGCTGCGCCTCCCCCGGCGGCGGCGGGGCGACCACCTTGCGGCTGAGATCGACCGCTGGCGCATAGGCAAGGACCAGGCTGTCGGCGGCGCGCGGCGTCAACGCCGGCATGAGATCGTCGACAGCGGCCTGACGTTTCTTTTCAGGCAGCAAGTTGAGCGCGACCAGCCGCGCCGTGTCGCGATATTCCGCCATCGCCGGGTCGTCCGACGCCGCGATCCGCGCCAGCTCCCGCCGCGCATCCGCCAGATAGAGGCCACGACCGCCGGACGAGCTCGTCGACAGCCCCGTCAGCAGCATCGCGTAACGATAGCGCGCCATCGCCGCGACCGCGGGCAGCGCGGCGGCGCGCGCCGTCTTCTCGACTCGCAGATATTGGTCGAGCGCCGCGTCGATGCGCTGCTCGTCGACGAAGGCATCGGCGATGTCGATGCGGGCGACCAGGACGCGGGCGTCCTCGTTATCCAGTCCCTTCTTCAGGGCATCCACCGCGTCGATCATGCCGACGCGGCTGACGACCGGCTGGCCGTTCAGCCCCGCCAGCCGCGCCGACGCCCGGACCACGCGCGCGACCGGCACCGGCAGCGTCTCCGCATAGCGCAGGTTGCGGTTCTTGGCCTTGCGCAGTGTCGCCCAGCCGCCGGGGTAATCGCCCTCCCTAACCTGCGCCTCCGCCAGCGCCAGGGCGCGGGCGATCTCCTGCGTCGGCATGCAATGCCCGGCGAGACAGGCTTGCCAGTCGGCGCGCAATTCCTTGATCGGGCGGGCGGTGACGACGATGTCGGCGGTGGTCGACGGCGCGGCCGGCGCCGCCTGCATCAGCAAGGCAAGCAGCAGGCTCATGCGTCGATCGCCTCCTCCTCCAGCCGCGCCGCATTTTCCTGGATGAAGGCGAAGCGGTGCGCGGGGTTGTTGCCCATCAGCCGGTCGACCAGATCCTTCACGCCGGCGCGCTCCTCGTATTCCTGCGGCAGCGTGATCCGCAACATGCCGCGCGTCCTGGGATCCATCGTCGTCTCGCGGAGCTGCGACGGGTTCATCTCGCCCAGCCCCTTGAAGCGCGCGACATCGACCTTCTTGCCCTTGAACGCCCCCGCCTCGATTTCGGCGCGGTGCGCGTCGTCGCGCGCATAGAGCGACTTCGCGCCGCTGGTCAGCCGATAGAGCGGCGGCTGCGCGAGGTAGAGGCGCCCGCGCCGGACGAGGTCGGGCATCTCCTGGAAGAAGAACGTCATCAGCAGTGTCGCGATATGCGCGCCGTCGACATCGGCGTCGGTCATGATGACGACGCGCTCATAGCGCAGCGCGCCGACGTCGCAGTCCTTGCGCGTGCCGCAGCCGAGCGCCTGGATCAGGTCCGCGATCTCCTGATTCGCCCCGATCTTCGCGGCGGTCGCCGACGCGACGTTGAGGATCTTGCCGCGGATCGGCAGGATCGCCTGCGTCTTGCGGTCGCGCGCCTGCTTGGCCGAACCGCCGGCCGAATCGCCCTCGACGATGAACATCTCGGTGCCTTCGTTGCCGTCGTTCGAGCAATCGGTCAGCTTGCCCGGCAACCGCAGCTTGCGCGCCGAGGTCGCGGTCTTGCGCTTGACCTCGCGCTCCTGCCGGCGGCGGAGGCGATCCTCCATCCGCTCGACAACATAGCCGAGCAATGCCTTGCCGCGATCCATGTGCTGACCAAGCCAATGGTCGAAATGATCGCGCACCGCCTTTTCGACCAGCCCGGCAGCCTCGGGCGAGGTCAGCCGGTCCTTGGTCTGCGACTGGAATTGCGGCTCGCGGATGAAGACCGACAGCATCAGCTCCGCCCCGACCACGACATCGTCGGCGGTCAGCTCCTTGGCGCGCTTGTCCTTCACCAGCTCGCCGAACTGACGCAGCCCCCGCACCAGTGCCTGACGCAGCCCCTGCTCGTGGGTGCCGCCGTCGGGGGTCGGGATGGTGTTGCAATACCAGCTATAGCTGCCCTCGCTCCACAGCGGCCACGCGACCGCCCATTCGACCCGGCCCTGCGCATTAGGGAAATCCTGCGTGCCCGAAAAGAACTGCGCGCTGGCGCATTCGCGCTCGCCGATCTGTTCTTTCAGGTGATCGGCCAAGCCGCCGGGGAACTGGAACACCGCCTCGGCCGGGGTGTCGTCGCCGATCAGCTCGGGCGAGCAATGCCAGCGAATCTCGACACCGGCGAACAGATACGCCTTGGATCGCGCCAGCCGGTACAGCCGCTGCGGCTTGAAGTGCAGCTCCGGCCCGAAGATCTCGGTGTCGGGCGTGAAGGCGACGCTCGTCCCCCGCCGGTTCGGGGCCGCGCCGACATGCTCCAGCGGGGCCAGCGTCAGGCCTCTGGCGAAGCGCTGGCGATAGAGCTGCCGGTCCCGCGCGACCTCGACGACGGTGTCCGACGACAGCGCGTTGACGACCGACACGCCGACGCCGTGCAGGCCGCCCGACGTCGCGTAAGCCTTGCCGGCGAACTTGCCGCCCGAATGCAGCGTCGAGAGGATGACCTCCAGCGCCGACTTGTCGGGAAACTTGGGGTGCGGGTCGACCGGAATGCCGCGGCCATTGTCCGTGACGGTCAGCCGGTTGCCGGGTTCTAGCGTGACCTCGATCCGCGTCGCATGGCCCGCGACCGCCTCGTCCATCGCATTGTCGAGCACCTCGGCGGCGAGGTGATGCAGCGCGCGTTCGTCGGTGCCGCCGACATACATGCCCGGCCGGCGGCGGACGGGCTCCAGCCCCTCCAGCACCTCGATCGAGGAGGCGTCATAGCTGTGGGAGGCGGCGTCAGCGGAGGAAGCGAACAGGTCGTCGGCCATGCCGGAACGTATGCGGGACACCGGCAGGCGGGGCAAGCGTCAGCGCGTGAAGGCGCTCTCGGGCATTGCGGCGAACCGCAGGCGCAGGCGCCCCATCATCGCCGAGACGTCGCCCGGCTGGCGCTCGAGCGCGGTCACGATATCGGCCAGCGTCTCGCCGAGCTGGACGCGCTCGCGGAGCTCGGTGATGGCGCTCTGGGTCCAGCGCTGATGCGGGTTCAAGCCCGGTCGCCCGAAGCACGCCCGGCCATCGCCGCCATCGCCGTCGTGAAAAGGGCAGGCTCGCGGTGGTGCGCGCGCTGGAGCGACCGCTCGCGCGCATGATACCAGCGATAGGCCATGCCCGCGGCTGCCAGTGCGACCAGCATCGCGATCAGGCCATCGGCGAGGATCAGGCGGGGTTCGATAGGTAAGTCCTTTCGCGTGGCGCAGTCAGGTCGCCGCTCGCCGTCCCTACGACGTGACGGGCGTGCCCTTCACCGTCGGCTTGGCCGCATTCGCCTTGGGCGGCGCGGGCTTCTTGGGCTTGCGGACCTCTTTATTGCTCTTCTTCTGCGCCTTGGCCATGCCGCTACTCCTTCAGGTGGCTGATCGAGCGCGGCCGGCCGCCGCGATGGCGACCTCGACCGAGGCCAGCCCGGCCTCGTCCGCGATGGCGAGGTCGATCGGCCGGCCGCCGAGCGCGTCGTCATGGGTGTTCAGAAACGCCAGCACCGCGTCGCGCTCGCCCAGCGCGTCCCAGGCGAGCTTGGCGACGCGCCCCTGCCGCGCGGCGGCATCGGCGGGCATCCGTGCCATCGCGGCGCGGCGCACGAAGGGCTTGCGCGCGGGCCGCTCGGCGGCGGCGGGCTGCTCAGGTGACACGCAGCAGCTCCACGGCGGTGCCGCCCAGCGCGGTCCGCATCGCCCGAATCCGGGCGGCATAGCCCGCCGCCAGCCCGCGATGCGCGACCCGCGCCTCCGGCGACGCTGCGGAACGCGACCGCATCTGCGAGATCTGATGTCGGTGGAGAAGATAATTGAGCGCCATGGCCGCCTCCGGGTCATGTAAGCGGGAGCACGAACCGTCTCTCAGCCGAGGGCGCCTACAAGGGGGTTGCCTTCGATCAACCTCATATAGGCCGTTCGGCCGCAAAGAGAAGCGCGCCTGCGCCGAATGAACCGGCGCGGCGGTCGGAACGTTGTCCGGCTAGGGCATCGTGCCTATCATGCAGCCTCGATCGCGCCCGAGCGCCAAGGAGACGTTCGATGGCCATTGATCGCGCACCCGCCCCGAATATTATTGTCGACGAGCGGCACGGCGTCCGCACCCGCCAGCTCTGGCTGACGGCGGTCGTCATCGCGCTCGCCTGCTGGATGGCGCTGGAGTTCGTGACGCCGCTCGCCTGGGCGGCGGTGATCGCAATCGCCGAATGGCCGCTCTACCGCCGCGCGCTGAACCGCTTCCCCGGGCGGCCCGGCATGGTCGCATTCGCCTTCATGCTGGTGACGGCGCTGTTCGTGATCGGCCCGCTGTCGCTTGCGGCGGTGACGCTGGCGCAGGAGAGCCAGGCGGCGATCGAATGGCTCCAGCAGGCGCAGAAGACCGGCATCCCGGTCCCCGCCTGGCTGCCCGGCCTGCCGCTGATCGGCTCACGCGCGAGCAGCTACTGGCAGCAGCATGTCGGCAACCCGCAGGCCGCCAATGCGCTGCTCGGAACGTTCAGCGCGGCGTCGGTGCTGGGCTGGACGCGGTCGATCGGCGGCGAGGTCGCGCGGGAATCGGTGCTGTTCCTGATCACGTTGCTCGCGCTCGTCACCCTGCTCACGCGCGGCGAGCAGATCAGGGTCCAGGCCGAGGCCGTCGCGACCCGGATGTTCGGGCGGTTCGGCGGGGAGTTCCTCGAACGGATGATCGGCGCGGTGCGCGCGACGGTGAACGGCACGCTGCTGGTCTCGGTGCTGGAGGGCGGCCTCATCGGCATCGGCTATGCCGTCGCCGGCGTGCCCCAGCCTTTGCTGTTCGCGACCTTCACGATCATCCTCGCGCTCGTGCCGTTCGGCGCCTGGGCGGCGTTCGGGCTCGCGAGCCTGATCCTGATCGGCGGCGGCCATGTCCTCGCCGGCGCGTTGCTGTTCGGCTTCGCGGCGACGGTGATGACGATCGGCGACAATGTCGTGCAGCCGAGCGTGATCGGCAGCGCCGTCGAGCTGCCCTTCCTGCTCGCGTTGATCGGTGCGTTCGGGGGGCTGGCCGAGCTCGGCCTCGTCGGGCTGTTCGTCGGGCCGGTGATCATGGCCGCGCTGCTGCTGGTCTGGCGGCAATGGATGGAGGCCGATCCGGATGCAACCACCATGCCCTGATTCGTCATGCTGTGGCTAGAATACCACAGACGATGTTTATGCCTGGCATGGCTGCATCCCTGATGCCCGTGGTGCGTATGACTCCTGTCGCACCGCCCAAATCTTTTCAGGAGTTTCAGATGCGTAACATTTTCTTGGCCGGGGTCGCCGGCCTGTCGTTCGCTGCAACTCCGGCGGCCGCGCAGGAAGCGACCGATGCC
Organism: uncultured Sphingomonas sp.; assembly: GCA_964244185.1. Classification (GTDB taxonomy): domain Bacteria; phylum Pseudomonadota; class Alphaproteobacteria; order Sphingomonadales; family Sphingomonadaceae; genus Sphingomonas. The sequence continues at coordinate 30,571 of CAXTHQ010000008.1, read as the reverse complement.
GCGCCGTTCAACGGCATCTATGTCGGCGCGGTCGGCGGCTATGACATTCAGCCCAACGATGTCGGCTCGCGCCTGCGGTTCGACCGCAATCTCGACGGGAGCTTCAACGACGGCGTCCCCACCGGGACCGGCGCCGCGCCCGACGCGTTCACGCCCGGCTTCTGTAACGGCGCCGCGCGATCGCAATTGTCGCCCGCCAATGGCGGCGGATGCCGGAACGATCAGGATGGCTTCAGCTATGCGGGCCGGGTCGGGATCGATGCCCAGCGCGGCCACATCGTCTACGGTGCCGTCGCCGAGTTCGGCGATACCGAGATCACCGACGCGGTGAGCGGCTTCTCCAGCACGCCCGCCAGCTACGTCCTGTACCGCAACATCAGCTGGGAGGGGTCGGTGCGCGGCCGCGCCGGCTTCGCGGTCGACAAGACCCTGTTTTACGGCACCTTCGGCGCCGGCTATGCGCGGATCGACCGCCGCTTCGCCACGACCAATGTCGCCAACGCCTTCGCGCTGTCGGGCAAGCGGGACCAGTTCGGTTTCCTGGGCGGTGGCGGCATCGAGCAGAAGATCGGCCGCCACCTGTCGGTCGGCATGGAATATATGTACCACCAGTACCAGGACGACGACGCCAGGGTCCGCGTCACGCGTGGCACGGCGAACGCGAACAACCCGTTCGTGCTGGCGCCCAACACCACGGGCACCGACATCCGCCGCTCGGACCCAATGTTCCGCTGGAGCTCGATCCGCGGCACGGTGGGGTTCAGGTTCTAGGCGGAGCGCGCATGGCCGCAGCGGCGCTGCGGCCAAGACGCGCCCGCCCGGCCGGCAGGTCGGCGCAACCGAGCCTGTCCGACGACGCAGGCTTTGCCTGCGGCGGGCCAAACAAGAAGGGCCGCCGCTCCATGCGGAGCGGCGGCCCTTCGTCTGTCCTATAGAATCAGCGAACCCGCGGCCCCCCGAACGGCAACGGCGGCGGCGGCCGCCGGTCGCGGCGCGGCAATTGCGCCTGATAGGCGTGCCCGCAATGCTCGACGCAATACGGGAAGCCCGGGTTCACCTTCACCCCGCAGAAATGGAAATCCGGCTCGCCCGGATGCCCCAGCGGCCATTTGCAGATACGGTCGTTGAGATCGAGCAATGTCGTCTTGCCGGCGATGTCGGGCGAGGGCTTGGCGGGGACCAGCCGGCGCGGCGGCGCGGGCGTGCTTGGCGGGTGCTGCTCGCCCGGCGCCTGGCGCAGGAACCCGCCCGGCCCGACCGACCGCATCACCGGCGCGGGCGGCGGCGGTGCCGGCGCGGCGGGCTCATCGTCATCCGGCGCGGCCACGGGAGCCGCAGGGCGCGGTGCCGGCGCGACTTCGCGTACCGGCTCGAGCGCAGGCGGCGCGGGCGCGGCGACCGGCTCGGGCGCCTTCTCGGGCTCGTTCGGCTTGACCGGCGAGGGCCGCGCCTCCAGCCCCAGCCGGTGCGCCTTGCCGATCACGGCGTTGCGGCTGACCCCGCCCAGCGCCTCGGCGATCTGGCTCGCGGTCTGCCCCGCCCCCCACATCGACTTCAACTGTTCGATGCGTTCGTCGGTCCAGGACATTCGTACTTCCTCGTTGCAGCGCATTGCGGGCGGCGGCGGCAGCGGTTACCCGCCATCGTCATGAACAACCAGCCACCCGTCGGCGCACCCCCGATGATCGGACATGCGCCAGGCGAGCCGGTCATCCGTAACGTCAACTGGGGCGGCCTGAAGACCCTCTATGTGAAGGAGGTGCGCCGTTTCTTCAAGGTGCAGCTCCAGACGCTATGGGCGCCCGCGATCACGACGCTGCTGTTCCTCGTCGTTTTCAGCATCGCGACGGGCGCGAAGCGGCCGGTCCATGTCGGCGGCGCGGACATCCCGTTCGCCGACTTCATCGCGCCCGGCCTCATCATCAGCCAGGGGATGATGGGGCCGGCCTTCGCCAACGCCAGCTTCTCGCTGCTCGTCGGCAAGATCCAGGGGACGATCGTCGATTATCTCCAGCCGCCGCTGGCGACCGGCGAGCTGCTGGCGGCGCTGGTCGGCGGCGCGATGACGCGGGCGTTCCTGGTCGGGCTGATCTGCTGGTGCGCGATGGCGCTCTACCCCGACGTCCATGTCACACCCGCGCACCCGCTGGCGGTGCTGTGGTTCGGCTTCCTCGGCGCGGCGTTCCTGTCGCTGCTGGGCGTGCTGACCTCGATCTGGGCGGAGAAGTTCGACCACGCCGCCGCCGTCACCAACTTCGTCATCGCGCCGCTGTCGCTGCTGTCGGGCACCTTCTATTCGGTCGATCGGCTGGCGCCGGCATTCCGCGCGTTCAGCCACGCCAACCCGTTCTTCTACATCATCTCGGGCTTCCGCTACGGCTTCCTCGGCGTCGCCGATTCGCCGGTGCCGATCGGTGGCGTGGTGATGCTCGCGGTCGATGTGGCGTTGGCGGTGCTGTGCTATGCGTTGCTGCGGAGCGGGTGGAAGCTCAAGAATTAGCCAGCGCGTCGACCAGCGCGCGGACCTTCTTCTGCCGCCATTGCGGCAGCGGCGCGACGAGCCAATAGCCCTGGGCGCTCGGGGTGGCCTCGCCCAGCGCCGCGACGCGCCCCGCCGCGAGGTCCGCGCGGGCGAGCAGTTCGGGCACCGTCGCGCGGCCCAGCCCCGCCGCCGCCGCATCGATCGCCAGACCGGCGTCGGCGACCTGCAAGGGCGCGCCCGGGTCCGGCGCACCGGGCCAGGCGATCGGTGCGGCATTGGCCGCACCGGGTGCCGCGACCGTCACCAGCCCTTCGGACTCGATCGCCTCGCCCTCCTCGGCCCCCGGCCCGTCGCCCCAGCGTACCGCCAGGTCGAGATTGGCTTCGGCGAAGTCGACGCCCGCATCGGCCGCGAGCAGCACGAAGCGCAATTCGGGGTCGTTGCCCGCGATCCGGGCGAGGCGCGGCATCAGCCATTTTTCGGTCACGTCGCGGGGGCTCGCGATGGTCAGCGACTTGGACGACTGCCCCGCCTGCATCGCCCGCACCGCTTCCTCGAACTGGAGAAAGCCGTCGCGCAGCGGCCCCAGCCCGGCCTCGGCCTCGGGCGTCAGCTCCAGCCCGCGCGTCGTGCGGCGGAACAGCACCGCGCCGAGCGTGTCCTCCAGCGCCCGGATCTGCTGCCCCACGGCCGCCGGCGTCACCGCCAGCTCGTCGGCCGCGCGGGTGAAGGACAGATGCCGTGCCGCGGCGTCGAGCACGCGCAGGCCGTTGAGCGGGAGGTGGGTGCGTTTCACGTCGTCACCCTCACCCTTCCCACCGCTGGCGCGGCGGGCTCCCTCCCTCTCCCAATGGGAAAGGGAAGGAAGGAGGCGCGAAGCGCCGGAAGGGTGAGGGTGACCAACTTCAACTCGTCACCGCCGGCGCCAGCAACGCGAACCGTGGAATATCCACGTCGAACGCCGAGCCGTCCGCCGCGACCATCCGATAGCTGCCCTGCATCGCGCCCGTCGGCGTCGCCAGCGGGCAACCCGAGACATAGTCGAAGCTGCCGCCCGGCTCGATCAGCGGCTGCTCGCCGACCACGCCCTCGCCCTCGACCGAATGCCGCGCGCCGCGCCCGTCGGTGATGATCCAGCGCCGCGTCAGGAGCTGCACCGCCTGATCGCCCTCATTTTCCAGCCGGACGTGATAGGCCCAGAACCAGCGCCCGCGCCGCGGCTCCGACTGCTCGGGCAGGTAGCTGACCGACACCCGCACCGTCACCCCGCGCGTCGTCGCCGCATGGGGGAACAGCGCCTTCACAGCCCGACCGCCGTCAGCGCGCCGTCGAGATCGTCGAGCACGTCGGCCGGATCCTCCAGCCCGACGTTGAGCCGCAACAGCCCCTCGGTGACGCCCATCTCCAGCCTCTTCTCCTCGGCGACCCCCGAATGCGTGGTCGACGCAGGGTGCGTCATCAACGAGCGCGAATCGCCGATATTGTTCGAGATATCGACCAGGGTCAGCGCGTCGAGCAGCCCGTGCGCCTGCGTCCGCCCCTCGACCTCGAACGCGAAGATGCAGCCGGCGGCGTCCATCTGGCTCATCGCGAGGTTATGCTGCGGGTGGCTCGGCAGCCCCGGATGCAGCACGCGCGGCACGCGGCCCTCCAGGAAGCGGCCCACGGTCAGCGCGTTCTCCGACTGCCGCCGGATGCGCAGGTCGAGCGTCTCCAGCCCCTTCATCACCACCCAGGCGTTGAACGGCGCCAGCGTCGGCCCGGTGTTGCGGGTGAACGGCAGCAGCGTGTTGTCGATCCAGTCCCGCGTGCCGCACACCGCGCCCGCCATCACGCGGCCCTGCCCGTCCATCATCTTGGTGGCGGAATGGGCGACGACGTCCGCGCCCCACGCCAGCGGGCGCTGCAGCGCCGGCGTCGCGAAAGCGTTGTCGACCACCGTCACGATACCCCGCGCGCGCGCGATGTCGCACACCGCCTTCAGGTCGACGACGTCCATCGTCGGATTGGCGGGGGTCTCGAAGAAGAAGACCTTGGTCTCTGGCCGGCAGGCGTCGATGAATTGCTGCGGGTCGCGCGCGTCGACGACAGTGGTCGCAATGCCGAACTTCGGCAGCAAGGTGTCGGTCAGCCAGCGGCACGAGCCGAACGCAGCGCGCCCGCCGACCAGATGGTCGCCGGCCTGGAGCTGGCAGAGCAATGCCGCCGTCATCGCCGCCATCCCCGTCGCGGTCGTGCGGCACGCTTGCGCGCCTTCGAGCAGCGCGATCCGCTCCTCCAGCATCTCCACCGTCGGATTCTGGAGGCGCGAATAGGTCATCCCCGCCTGCTCGCCCGCGAAGCGTGCGGCGGCATCGCCGGCCTTGTCGTAGCTGTAGCCCGATGTGAGGAACAACGCCTCCGACGTCTCCCCCCATTCCGATCGCGCCGTCCCGCCGCGGATCGCACGCGTCGCGGGTCGCCAATGCTGGGTGATCTCGCGGTCCTGGCCCGTGCGGCGTTTCATGCGGGCGCTTTGCCGGTTCGGGCGGCGGGCCGCAACCTCCCCCGTCACCCCGGCCGAAGAGCCGGGGTCCAACCCGGCACAGGTCATGCCGCCCGAACTGCCCCCGCCGTCGGAACCGGATCGAACCTGGATGCCGGCTCAAGGCCGGCGTGACGGATTGCGTTGCGACCCTGAAGCGGGAACAATCCCTCCGATGCGCGCGCTTTCCCGCCCCCTCCCCGTCGCGCTGCTCCTCGGCCTCGCCGCGCAGCTCCTCTTCTCCTGGCGGCTGACCACGCCGCACAAGCTGGTCTTCGACGAAGTCCATTACGTCCCTGCCGCCCGTGTGCTGTGGAGCCTGCAACAGCCCTGGAATGTCGAGCACCCGCTGCTCGGCAAGGCGCTGATCGGGCTCGGCATCGCCATTTTCGGCGACAATCCGCTCGGCTGGCGCGCGATATCGACACTGGCGGGGACCGCGACGGTGCTCGGCCTGTTCGCGATCGCCTTCCTGCTGTTCGGCCGCATCCGCACCGCCCTCGTCGCCGCGCTGTTCGCGATCCTCAACATCACCTTGTTCATCCAGGCGCGGATCGCGATGCTCGACGGGTTCATGGCGGCGCTCGTCGTCGGCGCGGTCGCGGCGATGCTGTGGAGCATGAGGGGGCAAGGCACGCAGGTCCGGCGGCGCTGGCTGCTCGGCAGCGTGCTGCTCGGGCTGGCGGCGGGGGTGAAGTGGGTCGCCATCCCCTATGTCGGTCTCGCCGGCCTCGGCTTTCTGCTGGCGAAGCAGCCACAGCGCTGGCCGGGGCTGCGGCCCGTCCCCGCGCTCGCCACGCTCGGCCTCGCCAGCGCCGTCGCCTATCTCGTCACCTTCCTGCCCGCCTTCTTCTACGCCAGCCAGCCGCTGACGCTCGCGAACCTCCTCCCCTTCCAGCTCCAGATGTATCGCGAACAGACGCAGGTGCTGCCGCCGCACACCTACCAGTCCGCCTGGTGGAGCTGGCCGCTCGTCATCAGGCCGATCTGGTATCTGTACGAGCCGGCCGACGGCGCGCAGCGGGGCATCCTGATGCTCGGCAACCCGGCGGTGATGTGGGGCGGGCTGGTCGCCGTCGCCGTGTGTCTCCGGGCCTGGCTGCGCGAGCGGTCATGGGCGCTGGGCGGCGTCGCGGCGCTGTGGCTGTGCGGCTGGGGGATGTGGGCGCTGATCCCCAAGAGCCTCGGCTTCTTCTATTATTACTACGTCCCGAGCCTCTGGCTGCCGCTCGCGCTCGCCGCCGCCTTCGACCGCTACGGCCGCGACCGCTACCTTTATTGGGACGAAGCGGCGGTGGCGCTCGCGGGCGGGCTGTTCATCTATTTCTACCCGATCATCTCGTCGGAAGCCCTGTCGGGACCGCAGGCGTTCCAGCATTGGATGTGGTTCAAGACCTGGCCCTGAGGGGGAGCGGGGAACAGGGAGCAAGGAACAGGAGAGGTAGTGTTCCCTTGCTCCCTGCTCCCTGCTCCCTAATACCGCCCCCACACGAAGCGCGACGACAGCGCGAAGTTCCACACCAGCCCGACCGCGATCCCCGCCAGCGCCGGCAGCGCCCAGCTCCCCTTGCTGGCGTGATAGAAGAACGCCGCGACGCCGACATTGGCGATCGCGCCCACCGAACAGACCAGGCAGAAGCTGACCAGCCCCCCCAGCAGCGCCCGCCCCCCCTTCAGCCGCGCGTCGCGATAGGTCAGCGCGTTGTCGAGGAAGAAATTGAAGGTCATCGCCACGATGGTCGCGATGATCGTCGCGGCGCGGAAGGTCAGCCCCGCCTCCTTGAACAGGGGGATCAGGACGAGGAAATGCACCGCGACTCCCAGCGCCCCGATCGCCGCGAACATGGCGAAGCGCACCGGCACCACCCGCCCGATCATCCGGTCGTACAGCGCGATCAGATATTCCAGCGCGACGACATGATCGAGCTTCGATTCGCCGGCGGTGCGGACACGGAACGTGTAGGGCAGCTCGGCGAACCGCAGCGGCCGCGGGCTGGTGGTAAGCAGGTCGAGCAGGATCTTGAAGCCGATCCCCGACAGGTCGGGTACGAGGCTGCGCGCCAGTTCGGTGCGGATCGCGAAGAAGCCGCTCATCGGGTCCGACAGATCGGCCTTGAGGACGCGGCGCGACAGCCGCGCCGCCAGCGCCGACTTGGCGACGCGATCATCGTCCCATTCGCCGGTGCCGCCGCCCTCGACGAAGCGCGAGCCGATCACCAGGTCGAGCGCGGGGTCGCCGACCAGCCGATCGAGCATCGCCGACAGCAGGCCTTCGTCATGCTGGCCGTCGCCGTCGATCACCGCCACCACCGGCGCGGCGGTCGCGCAGATGCCTTCGATACACGCCGAGGACAGCCCGCGCCGGCCGATCCGCTGGATCACGCGGACGCGCGGGTCGCGTAGGCCGATCTCGCGCGCCAGCCCGGCGGTGCCGTCGGGGCTGTCGTCATCGACGACGATCGCTTCCCACCCGCGCCCGGCGAGCGCCCGGCCGAGCCGCTCGATCAGAGGTCCCAGGTTGGCACGCTCGTTGAAGGTCGGGATGACGACCGCCAGTTCGAGCGCCGTCATCACAGCGCCGCCAGCACCGCGTCGCCCATGCCGCGGGTCGAGCACGAGCCCCCCAGATCCGCCGTCCGCGCCCCGCCCGCGATCGCCGCCGCCACCGCCGCCTCGATCCGGTCGGCGGGCTCGGCCAGCCGCAGCGAATGCCGCAGCATCAGCGCCGCCGACAGGATCGCCGCGCAGGGATTGGCCTTGCCCTGCCCGGCGATGTCGGGCGCCGAGCCGTGGATCGGCTCGTACAGCCCCTTGCCGTCCTCATCGAGCGCGGCCGAGGGCAGCATCCCGATCGAACCCGCGCACATGCTCGCCTGATCCGACAGGATATCGCCGAACAGATTGCCGGTGAGGATGACGTCGAACTGCCCGGGGTCGCGCACGAGCTGCATCGCGGCATTGTCGACGTACATGTGCGCCAGCGTCACCTCGGGAAAGTCGCGCCGCACCTCGTTCACCACCTCGCGCCACACCGCCGAGGTTTCGAGCACATTGGCCTTGTCGACCGACAGCAGCCTGCCCCGCCGCCCCGCCGCCGCGGCGAACCCGACCCGCGCGATGCGCGCGATCTCGGTCTCGTCATAGCGCATCACGTCCTGGCCATAGCGCAGCCCGGTGTGCGTGCGGCCGCGCTGGTGCTCGCCGAAATAGATGTCGCCGGTCAGCTCGCGGACGATCAGCAGGTTGATCGCGCGCGCGATTTCGGGCTTGAGCGCGCTCGCATCCTCCAGCCCGGGGAACAGCCGCACCGGCCGCAGGTTCGCGAACAGCCGCAGCTTCTTGCGCAGGCCCAGGATCGCCTGCTCGGGGCGCAGCTCGCGCTCCAGCCCGTCGAACTGGGGGTCGCCGACCGCGCCGAACAGCACCGCATCGGCGCGCATCGCCAGGTCGAGGCTTGCGGGCGGCAGCGGGTGCGCGGCGCTCAGATAGGCGGCGCCGCCGACGTCGGCGGTCTCGAAGGTCAGGCCGAGGTCCAGCGTCGCCAACACGCGCACCGCCTCGGCGGTCACTTCCGGGCCGATGCCGTCGCCCGGCAACACTGCGATCAAAGTCATCGGCGCGCCCTTGCCGGGAGCGGCGCGATCACGCAACCGCCCTCTTCAGCCGCTCCACCAGCCGGGCCCGCGCCGCCAGCGGCTCGGCGCGGCGATCGGTGAGCAGGTCGCGCTCCAGGAAATGGCCCGTGATCGCCAGCCCGGCGAGGATGTCGGGCCAGTCCGCCGCCCCGCCCTCGCGCAGGAATGCGGGCAACGGCAGCAGCCTGGCTTCGTATCCGAGCGCCGCCGCCCGGCTCACCGCGCCGCCGCTGCGCGGGCTGACGAAGGCGAGGTCGTCGGTTTCGCCGCTCGCCACGCAGCGCTCGAGATCGAGCCCGAAGCCCAGCTCGGCGAGGATGCCCATTTCGTACCCCACCAGCGCCGCCGCCCAGCCGCGCGCCGCCGGCGCCGCCTCCAGCGCATCGAGCATCCCGGCCAGCCCGTCGTGCAGCCGCGGATAGGCTTGCGCCTCGGGCAGCACGACGGCGGTCAGCGCCGTCACCCAGTCGAGCGCCGCCGCCGCCAGCGGCTCGCCGTGCAGCCCCGCGCGGCTCCGGACCAGTTCCACCGTCAGCCCCGCGAGCTGCTCCCCCGTCCGCGCGCGCCACTCGCCCTGCACGACGTTGCCCGCCTGCAACGCGGGCCTCAGCCGCCGCGACCGGCCGCCGCGGACATAGCCCGGCTGCACCCCGTCGGCGCGCGTCAGCGCCCGCACGACGGCGCCATGCTCGCCATGGGAGCGGACCGCGAGAATGATCGCCTCGGCGCGCAGATGCATGGCTGTCCTTACCCCGCTCCCGCGAAAACGGGAGAGGGCCGGATCACCGTCGGAACCGCCGCAGCCAGCTCACCCGCTTCGCCACCCCGACCATCCCGTCGAACCCCCGCATCCCCGCCACCAGCAGCCGGTTCGCCACCGTCGGCCGCAGCAGCAGCAGATCAACGCACGCCACCCCGCCCGTCGCGAGCTGCCGCTTGTGCTGCCCCTCGCCCTCGGTGAAATCGAACCGCGCCCAGCGCCCCTCGGCGAACAGATCGCGCAGCGCCGCCACCTGCAACACCGTCCCCGGCGCGTGGCCGGCGGCCTCGGGCACATGCCCGACATGGTCGTAGCGCAGCGTCGCGCCGTCCTCGGTGCAGCACAGATACGCCACCGCCGCGCCGTCGAGGAACAGCAGCCACGCCCGCACCCGATCCGCCGCCGCCAGCCGGACCAGCGCGTCGGCCGCCGCCGGCAGCCCGCTCGCCAGCAGCCGCTCCTGATAGGTACGCGCCGACACCGCGCGCGCCAGCGGGTGGAACGCCGCGATCTCGTCGGGCGTGGCATAGCGCCGCACCGCGCCGCCCGCGCCGAGCAGCCGCTTTTCCTTGCGCTTCAACTGGCTCCGCGCCTTGGCCGACAGCCCGGCCCACCACGCCGCCTCCCCCGCCGCCAGATCGACGAAATAGCGCACGTACCGCTGGCGCTCGTGGACCAGCAGCCGGCCCGTCGCCAGCCGCGCCGTCGCGGGCAACGAGGTGACCAGATACCCCTGCTCGTCGCCACGCAGCGGCGGCAGCACCGGCGCTCCCCCCGCCAGCACCTCGTCCAGCGACAGCGCCACGCGCCGCAGCGCGCGCCGCACGCTCCACAACGTCCGCGCGCCGAGCTGAAACCTGAGAGGGACGGCGGCGGCGGTCACGCCGCGCGCTCCTCCACCCAGTTCGACCAGAGCTGTTCCGCCTGCCGCCAGCCCGTCCGCAGCCGGTCGGGACCGAGCGGCGCGTCGTCCCGGTCGAGCGCCAGCGCCGGCGCATCGGCGAACCAGGTCGTCGGCAGCAGGTCGCGCCGCTCCGCCAGCGTCGCGCACAGCGCCTCGAAGCGGCGGACATGCACCGCGTTGGCGCGGGTGCCGGCGCGGTTGGCGAGCTCGAAGCTGTGCGAGACGATCGTCAGCGCCGCGTGGCCCGCAACCGCCGCGTGCTCCAGCGCCTCGACCGACTCGCCCGTCGACAGCGCGCAGGGCTGAAAGGTCCGCAGCTTGCCGGGGCTGTCCTCGATCACCGTCACCGGCACCTCGACCAGCCCGCCGCGCGCGACCGGCGCGATCTGCCGCCCGGGCAGGTCGATGCGGCTGACCGCCGCCTCCGCGCCGTTATGGCTGCTGTCGTAGCGGAACCCCAGCCGCGCCAGCGCCGCCAGCGTCGCGTCGTCGGCGGCATAGCTCCCCGCCCGGAACGCGACCGGCGCCGGCGCGCCCGCGGCGACGAGCAGCCCGGCCGCCCCCGCGATCAGGTCGGCCTGCGCGTCCTCGTGATATTCCCACAACTGGAACCGGCCGCTGGCCCCGGCGTCCCCCGCCCGCGCGGCGGTCCATTGCGGGTGGAGGTGGAGCTGCACCTCCTGCCCCGCCGCCAGCACCTGTTCGACCACCGCGCGGATCGGCGAGAGGCCATAGGTCAGCGCCGGCATCGGATCGACGAAGAAGCACGCCTTCAGCCCGTGGCGCGCGAGCCGATCGAGCTGCCAGGCCAGCCCCACCCCGGCGGGCTCGAACGACCGCTCGCGGATCTCGTCGATCGGCAGCCCCGCCGCGTGGTGCCGCCAGGCGATTTCGGTGTCGATGGTGAGGAAGACGGGAGTCATCGCCGTGCGGGATAGGGGATCGGGGTGAAAAAACGGTTCCGGTCGGGCGCGCGGACGTTGTCGAACGTGTCGCCCGTGGCGTTCGTTCGCGGGAACGGACGGAGCGGAAAGGTGACGAACGGTCATGCTCGCGCGCCACGCCCGTCGGGACGCGGTGAGGAAGTCGAGCCCCGCGCGCACCGCCGGCGGCAGGCACGGGCGGCCGTGCGAGCCGCCGTCGGCGAGCGGGTCCGGGCAGGGCATCGCGGCACCGCATGGCCCGGCATGGCATGGGCCGGGACGCGCAGGACAGACCGGCATCGCGGCGGTGACAGCCGCTACGGCACGATCCCGAACGGCGTGTAGTTGGTGGCGATGCGCGGCGCGATGAAGGTGGCGGCATCGATGTCGCGCTTGCCCTCGCTGGCCTTGCCCTGCCGGGTCTTGACGATCCCGCGCAGATACAGGCTCCCGGCCATGCTGGAGTTCTGGTCCAGCGCGGCGGTCAGGTCGGCGAGCGCATCGTCGGGCCGTCCGAGCCGGAAGTAGACCAGCGCCCGGCTGTCCAGCGCGGCGGCGGTCGAATCGCTCAGCTCGATCGACCGGGTGCAATCCTTGAGCGCGGTGTCGAGCTGGACGTTGAGCTGCGCCTTCAGCCAGCAGCGCGCGTTGAGCAGATCGGGGTCGCCGGGCTTGGCGGCGACGGCCTGATCGATGACGCTGATCGCCTGATCGCGGTCGCCGGCACGCGAGAGGAAGGTCGCCTTTTGCGACAGCATTCCCGCCTTGCCCTTGCCGCCCGCGTCGATCTGCTCCTGCACCATCGCCAGCGCGGCCTCCTTCTGACCGTGATCGACCAGATACGTGCCGAGTTCGTTGACGACCCCGGCCGACCCCGGCGCCAGCTTTTGCGCCGCCTGCAGGTCGGCGAGCGCCCTGGCGTCCGCGCCCACGACCAGCTCCGCGTCCGCGCGGCTCAGATAGCGGTCGACGGTCGGCTCCAGCGCGATCGCCTTGTCGAGGTCGGGCAGCGCCGCCTTCCAGTCATAGACGCCGCGCAGGAAGCTGGCGCGGTTCTCATAGCTGTTGGCCTCGTCGGGCTGGACGGCGATGGCGGCGGTATAGGCCGCCAGCACCGGCTTCAGCGTGCCGGCGGCACGGGCGTCGCGCACCACCTGCCAGCGCGGCGGCAGGTCGGCGGGCGCGACCAGCGTCAGCACCCGCGACTTGGCCAGCGCGACCTTGGCGCGCATCGCGGTGACGTCGCCCGGCGCGACGTCCGCGCCGCTCGCGGTCACCAGATCGCTCACGCCGACCACGCCGTCGGCCTGCGTCACGGTGCGGCGGATGGTGGTGGCGGCGAGCGGTGCCGGCACGTCGGTGTCGCCGTCGAGCGTGAAGCCCTTGCCGCCGCCCGGCAACTGCACGCGGAGCGCGGTGACCACGGTCGCGGGCGCGCCGGTGCCCACCGGCAGCGTCGCCCACGCCGGGCGCGACCGATCGGGATCGAAGCCCAGCTTCGACACCGCCTTGTCGAGCGTCAGCCGGTAGCGGTCGTCGACGCGGTCCCACAAGGTCGTGACGGTGCTGGTCGCGTCGATGGTCGCCACCGCCTCGACCGGGTCGTAGCCGAGCGTATAGCCGGTGATCACCGCGTCGCCGCCGACGATCTCGGTCACCATGCGCTGGACCGCCTCGTCCTTCTGCTCCTTGCCGCCCTGCGTCTTGGCGATGCCGAGCATCGCGGCGGACGCGCCGCGCACCGTCAGCTTGACGCGCGCCACGGCGGGGAGCTGGACGCCGGCGCGCTGATCGAGGTCGACCGCGATCTCCGCCTGCGGCCGCGCCGGCGCCCGCATCGGCACCGCGAGCAGGTCGGCGCCGGCCGTGCGCAGCGGCAGCACCCAGCGGAACGGCGGCACGTCGCCGATGTCGGCGAAGCGCGTGCCCGCGCCGGTGCCGTCGAGCCAGTAATCCTTGCCCGCCACCGTCGCATGGACCAGCACATGGTTGAACGCCGCCGCGCTCGGCAGCCGCTGCGGCACCGCGTCGCCCAGATCGGCACTGGCCAGCACCGGCTCGGCGGGGACGTCGAGCGCGCGCAGGATCGCCAGCAGCAGCACCGTCTTGGCCTTGCAGTCGCCATAGCGCAGCGCCCAGGTCTGCTCGGCCGGCTGCGGCACGTAATTGCCCTTGTCGAGGCCGTTGAAGAGATAGCGGACCTTGCTCTGCACCAGTTCCAGCGCCGCATCGGCGCGCCGGAGCAGATCGGTCTGCGCCTTCGCGATCGCGGCCACTTCGCCCGCCAGCGCCCCGCCCGGCTTGATCGCGCCGTCGACCGCGTAATAGGGCGCCATCACCTTCGACACCGCCCCCCAGTCGGCGAAGCTCGACGCCTCGACGATCGGCAGCTTGCGAAAGCGCAGCGGCGTGTCGGCGGGCAGCTCGGCCGCCTTGGGCAGCACGCCCGTGATCGACAGCTCGCGCTCCGCGCCCAGCGTCGTCAGCCTGAGGTCCGCGCCCTCGGCCGCGACCTTCCACCTGATCCGCAGCGCGGCGGGCCAGAGCAGCCGGGTGCGCGCGAAGCCGACGCGTACCGGATGGGCGGGGATCTGCACCACGTCCTGCACCCCGCCGCCGAGCGCGTCCTCCTTGCGCGACAGCGTCACCACGGTGTGCAGCACGTCGCCGACCTGCAGCCCCTCGACCGCCAGCGTCGCGGTGAGCTGGCCGTCGATCGCCAGCTTCTCCAGCTGCTGCTCGCGGCGGATGACGGTGAACGCCCTGCCGCCCGCCAGCGCGTCGATGTGCTGGCCGCCGCGGATGATCTCGACCTTGTGGACGATCAGGTCGCCCTTGGACGGCGACCATTCGATGCTGATCGTGCCCGCCTGCGCAACGACCTCGGGCGAGGCCATCCGCGTCGCGACGTCGTGGTACGACCAGACCGTGCCGTCGGCGAGCCGGTCCTGCGTGTCGAGCGTCAGATACAGCGGCGCGTCGTCGCCCAGCTTGGCCGGATCGATCGCCGGCGCCGGCGTCACCCAGGCGGGGACGGGCTGATAGAGCGGCTTGTCCCCCGCGATCGCCGGCCCCGACACCCCGGCCAACGCCGCGCAAACAAGCCATTTCTTCATTCTGGACGCCCCTCTTTGATCGTACCTTATCGCGCCGCCGCGCCGGGGCAAATCAAGACTTGATGCAACATCCGCTCATTTCGCGTGGTAGAAGTCATACACCTGCTGCGCGACCGTGCCCGACACGCCGGGCGCGCGCTGGAGATCCTCCAGGCTGGCGTTGCGCACCGCGCGGCCCGTGCCGAAATGCATCAGCAGCGCCTTCTTGCGCGCCGGCCCGATGCCCGGCACCTCGTCGAGCGGCGACGCGCCGATCGCGCGGGCGCGCTTCTCGCGGTGCGCCCCGATCGCGAAGCGGTGGACCTCGTCGCGCAGCCGCTGGAGGTAGAACAGCACCGGCGCGTTGACCGGGAGCTGGAACTCGCGCCCGTCCATCATATGGAACACCTCGCGCCCGTCGCGGCCATGATGCGGCCCCTTGGCGACGCCGACCATGCACACGTCCTCGATGCCCAGATCCTCCAGCACCGCCCGCGCCGCGTTTAGCTGCCCGCGCCCGCCGTCGATCAGCACCAGGTCGGGCCAAGTACTGTCATCGCGGTCGGGCGCTTCTTCGAGCTGGCGCGCGAAGCGGCGCTGGAACACCTCGCGCATCATGCCGAAATCGTCGCCGGCGATTGTGTCCTTCCCCTTGATGTTGAACTTGCGATACTGGCCCTTGCGGAACCCCTCCGGCCCCGCGACGACCATCGCGCCGAGCGCGTTGGTCCCCTGGATATGGCTGTTGTCGTAGATCTCGATACGGTCGGGCGGCTCGGCGAGATCGAAGAGCTCGGCGATCTCGCGCAGCAGTTTCGCCTGCGTCGTCGATTCGGCCAGCCGCCGTTCGAGCGCCTCGACGGCGTTGCGCTTGGCCTGGTCGAGCAGCCGCCGCCGCGTGCCGCGCTGCGGCGTGCCGAGCGCGACCTTGCGGCCCGCCTGCGTCGCCAGCGCCTCGGCGAGAACGGCCTGATCGGGCAGGTCGCGATCGACGAACACGGTGCGCGCGGGCGGGACCTCCTCGTAGAATTGCATCAGGAATTGCGCGAGCACCTCGTCCTCGGGCACCTCGGCGGTGTGCGCGGGAAAGAAGCTGCGGTGCCCCCAGTTCTGGCCGCCGCGGATGAAGAAGGCCTGGATGCCGATCACCCCGTCCTTGGCCGCCAGCGCGAAGATGTCCGCGTCGCCCACCCCTTCGGCGTTGATGAACTGCGTCCCCTGGATGAAGGTCAGCGCCTTGAGCCGGTCGCGCAGCACCACCGCGCGCTCGAAGTCCATCGCCTCGGCGGCCGCCTGCATCTCGGCGCCGAGCGTCGCCTGCACCTGCGTCGCCTTGCCCGCGAGGAACTGCTTGGCCTGCGTCACCAGTTCGCCATAGGCGTCGGCGTCGATCCGCCCGACGCACGGCGCCGAGCAGCGCTTGATCTGGTAGAGCAGGCAGGGCCGGTCGCGCGTCTTGAAGAAGCCGTCGGTGCAGCTCCGCAGCAGGAACAGCTTCTGGAGCGCGTTGAGCGTGTTGTTGACCGATCCGGCGCTCGCGAACGGCCCGTAGTAATCGCCCTTCGCGCGGCGCGCGCCGCGATGCTTCTGGATGCGGGCGAACTCCTGGTCGCCGCGCAGCAGGATGAAGGGGAAGCTCTTGTCGTCGCGCAGCAGCACGTTGTACGCCGGGCGATAGCGCTTGATGAGCTGCGCCTCGAGCAGCAGCGCCTCCGCCTCGTTGTTGGTCGTGACCACCGTCATCGAGCGGCATTGCGACACCATCCGCTGAAGCCGCTTGGGGAGCTGCCTGACCTGGACGTAATTGGCGACGCGCGACTTCAGCGCCCGCGCCTTGCCGACGTACAGCACCTCGCCCTTGGCGTCGTGCATCCGGTACACCCCGGGCGCGGGCGGCAGCGTCGCGAGCACGTTGCGGATCGCCGCCACGCCGGCGTCGAGGTCCGGCGTGTCGGACCCGCGCACGGTGAAGGTCGCCTGCTCCTCGTTGAAGCGATCGGGAGGGCCATAGCCGGACATGGGGGCGATGTAGGAGTCGGACGAGTCCGGGGCAACTTGCGCCGGCACGGGGATGGCCTAGGCTGCGCCGATCAGGAGGATCGTCCATGAAGCTCGCCGCCCTTTCGCTCCCGCTGCTGCTGTTGCTCGCCGCCACGCCCGCGTCCACGCCCTCCAGGGCGGTGCAGGCCGCGCTCGCCGACCCGGCCCGGCCCGCGACCGATTCGGCCCGCGACGCCGCGCGGCATCCGGCCGAGCTGCTGACGCTGATGGGGGTGAAGCCGGGGGACAAGGTCGCCGATTTCATCATGGGCAGCGGCTATTGGACGCGCATCCTCGCCAAGGCGGTCGGGCCGACGGGCAAGGTCTATGCCTATCAGCCCGCCGAGTTCATCAGCTTTCGCGCGAAATACGGCACCGATCAGGACGCGGCCGTCCAGCCCTATGCCAATGTGGTGCCGAGCCGCGAGAGCCTGGGCGCGGTGACCTTCCCGGAACAGCTCGACGGCATCATCACCGTGCAGAACTGGCACGACCTGCACCTGAAGATATCGCCCCCGACGCTGGGGGCGCTGGAGGCGAAGGCGCTGTTCGCGGCGCTGAAGCCGGGCGGCGTGCTGCTGGTGGTGGACCATGTCGGGCTGAACGGCGGCGGCGCGTTCGCCGATGCCGACCCGCTCCATCGCGGCGACGCCGCGGCGACCAGGGCGGAGATCGAGGCCGCCGGCTTCAGGCTGGCGGCGACCAGCCCGCTGCTGGCCGCCGCGGCCGACCCGCACACCGCCAACGTCTTCACCCCGGCGATCCGGGGCAAGACCGACCAGTTCATCATGAAGTTCATAAAGCCACGCTAACTCACCCCCGCGAGCGCCCCATTCCGGGGATCAGCATTCCGGTCGTGCGGCGGTATCGCGCATATTCGTCGCCGAACAGGTCGACCAGGTCGCGCTCCTCATGGCCGATCGCGATCAGGATATAGACCGACATGCCGAGCGCCAGCACCAGATGCCCCGCCGTCATCCGCGGCGTGCTCCAGAAGGCGAGGACGAACCCCGAATAGAGCGGGTGCCGCACGAAGCGGTACAGCAACGGCGTCCGGAACCGCGCCACGGCTGCCTGGCGGCTCCGCCAGTGCAGCCAGACCTGCTGGAGCCCGAACAGCTCGAAATGGTTGATGAGGAAGGTGCTGAGCAGCACCAGCGCCCAGCCCAGGCCGAACAGCGCCCACAGCAAGGCGGCGCCAACCGGGCTGTCGACGGTCCAGAGCGGCGCGGGCAGCGGCCGCCACAGCACGAAGAGCAGCATCAGCGCGAGGCTGGCGAACAGCACATAGACGCTGCGCTCCAGCGGCGGCGGCACGATCCGCGTCCAGCGCGCTTTGAACGCGGGCCGCGCCATGACGCTGTGCTGGATCCCGAACAGCGCGATCAACGCGACGTCAATCGCGAGCGCGAGAGGCGTCGTCGCCAGGGGGCCGCCGTCGACCGTCCGGGGCAATTGCGGGAGGCCGGCGGTGAAGCCGATCAGATAGAGAAAGGTCGCGAGGAAGATCGCATAGACGGCCCCCGCCACCGCAAGATAGCCGCTCTTCGCCATCGCCAGATCCCCTTGGCGACAGGGTATCCGCGTCGGATCGGCGGAAGATAGGATGCAAGCGACAAGCTACTGGCTGGCGCGGGCGCGCCGCCAATAAAGGAAGGAATAGAATACCGGCGGCAGCACCGCGACGACCAGCGCGGCGATCGCCAACCCCTGCCGCACCGCCGCCCCGACCGGCAGCACCCCCGCCGCGACCATCAGCGCGCCGCCCGCGATGAAGGTCCACGCGCCGAGGCGATGCGTCGCGATCCAATTGTCCTCGTCCATGATCGCCCACGGCGTGCGGATGCCGATGAAGAAGCCCGGCCGCGACTTCGGCAGCATGTTGCCGATCGCGATCAGCAGCACGCCCACCGCCGCCAGCACCAGCGTCGCCGGCGGGTGGAGCCCGAACGCCGGCCCCGCCACCATCAGCTCGATCACCGCCATGATCGCCAGCAGTCCCGCCCAGGCGGTGGTCAGCAGCGACCGGCTCCGCTCCAGCCGCTCCTGCAGCGGCTCCAGGCGGGGCAGCAGCGCGAACACCGACGACAGGCCGATCGTCAGGAACACCGGCATGAACAGGGCGCTTGAGGCGTCGGCATGGCGATCCGCCTCGCCGGCCGCGTTCCAGTGCGTCGCGAGCTGTGTCCCCGCCGGCAGCCGCTGCAACGCCAGCGCGGCAACCGCCGCCAGCGCCAGGGCGACCACGACCGAAGCGAAGGTCATCCGGCGATAGGTCATGCCCCGTCCTCCTTGCTGTCGCCCGCCTTCAGTCGGCCCATGAAGGCAAGCATCACCCCCTCGAGCGCCGACAGGTTGAGCGTGTAGATGGTTTGCGTGCCCCGGCTCTCCCCCTGGATCAGCCCGGCGTCCTTCAATCGAGCAAAATGCCCGGACATGGTCGGCTTCGACACGTCGAACGCGTCGGCGAGCGCGCCGGCGGTCATCCCGCCGCCCTTGAGCAGCTCCAGAATGCGGCGGCGCGTGGGATGCGCGAGGGCGTCGAAGACCGAGTCCATGCGAAGCTATTAGCACGTAAGCTAATTAGTGTAAAAGCTAATTTTGTCGCCATCCCGGGCCGAAGAGCCGCGGTTCAAGCGCGTAAATGTCATACCGCGAACAACTCGCACGACATGGCCAGTGCTTGGCTTGGATGCCGGCACAGGGCCGACATGACGGTGGTGGGCTTACTTCACCGCCGCCAGATCAGCCGCGACCTTCTTGAGCACGTCCTCGGTCAGCGCGCCGTTGGACATGGGCACGAGCTTGTGGAGGCTCATGGCCTTGAACATCTCGTAGGACGGGTGCGCGGCGAGCTTCGGCAGGTCGGCGTCGATCACCGCCTTGGTCTTGGGGTCGGCCATCAGCGTCTCGATCGGCGTGTCGAGACCAGGCTTGGAAACCACGGCCGGCGCGGGCTGGGCAGTCGTCGCCGAGGAGGCCTGGAGCGGCGAGGCGAGCAACAGAACGGCAAGCAGCATCGTCATAATCCTCAGTTCGGCCGGCCGAGGCCAGCAATGGTGCGATCGATCAGTGCCTTGTCCGCGTCGGCCCCGTGCCGCGCGGCGATCAGCGTCGCGGCGGCCTTCGCCGCGGCGTCCGCCGTCTTCGCGCGGACCTCGGCCAGCGCGGCGCGCTCGGCGGCGGCGATCTTGTCCTCGGCCATCTTCGCGCGGCGCTCGACGAGCTCGGCGGCGTCCTCGGTCGCCTTGACGATCAGCGCCTGCGCCTCGGTCTCGGCGTGCGCGATCATGTCGGCGGCAGAGTTCTCGGCGGCAGCGATCCTGCGTCGATAGTCGTCGCGCAGGGCCTCGGCCTCGGCGCGGAGCGTCGTGGCGTCGTCGAGCTGCTTGCGGATGTCGGCGATCTGCTTGTCGAGCGCGCCGGTAACGACCGCCGGCACCTTCTTCCAGATCAGGATGCCGATGAAGACGAGCATCGCCAGCGCCACCCAGCCGGCGCCGTTCAACCCCAGCACGCTGGGTGAGACATGTTCTTCGACGGCAGCGCCCGCGCTGGCGGCCAGGATCAGGAAGTCAGCCATGCATCACCTGCTGGACGGCGGCGCGCGCCTCGTCGGGTGAAACCTGCGCGCCCGAGACGCGCGCGACGATCGCCTGCGCGGCCTCGGCGGCGACGCCCTCGATCTCGGTCACTGCCTGCGCGGTCGCCGCACGGATGCCGGCCTCATGCTCGGCGATGCGGGCCGCCTGGTCGGCATTGGCCGCGCCCAGCGTCGCCTCGCTCGCCTTGGTCGCCGTCGATCGCGCCTCGGCGACGACCGCCTGCGCACGCTCGCGATTGGCATGATCGCGCGCCTGCCACTCGCTCTCCGCCTGCTCGGCCGCATCGCGCGCCGCCTTGGCGGCGGCGAGGTCGCCCGCGATCTTGTCGTCGCGGCTCGCCATCGTCGCCTGGACGCGCGGCAGCATCCCGCGCCCCACGACTAGGAAGACCAAGCCGAAGGTGACGATCAGCCAGAAGATCTGCGACGCATAGGTCGCGGCGAGCTGGGAAATCTGTGGCATCTGGGTTCCTGAAGGGGCCGGCGAACCGGCCCCGCCGGGTTACTTTGCGACGAAGATCAGGATCATCGCGACGACGAAGGCGAGCAGGCCCAACAGCTCCGCCGCGGCGAAACCGATGAACAGGCGGCCCTGCTGACCGTCGGCGGCACCCGGATTGCGCAATGCGCCTTCCAGGAACGAGCCGAAGACGTTGCCCACGCCGAGCGCGGCCATGCCCGCGCCGATCGCGGCGAACCCGGCGCCGAGCAGCGCTGCCGAATGTGCGTCCATGATTTTAGTCCTTACGTATGACAAGTTGAGGAAGTTGAGGCTCTCGCGAGCCTCTAGTGAAGGTTGACCGCGTCGTTGATGTACAGCGACGTGAGCAAGGCGAAAACGTAAGCCTGGATCGCCGATACCAGCAGCTCCAGGGCGCAGATGCCGATCATCAGCAGGAACGAGGGAATACCGACGCCGAGGCCGAGGCCGATACCGGCATTGCCCGAGTTGATGACGAACCCCGACAGCACCTCGAGCAGCACGTGCCCCGCCGTCATCGCGACGAACAGCCGCAGCGCCAGCGAAAACGGCCGCACCATGAACGAGACGAACTCGATCAGCGGGATCAGCGGTAGCAGCCACACCGGCGTCCCGTGCGGCACGAAGAGGCTGAAGAAATGCAGGCCGTGCCGCCAGAAGCCGACGATCAGCACGATCGAGAAGGACATGATCGCCAGCACGCCGGTGATCGTGAAATGGCTGGTGAAGGTGAACGGGTGCACCCCGACCACGCCCAGCGGCAGCAGCCCGAGGATGTTGGCAAACAGGATGAACATGAACAGCGAGAAGACGTAGGGGACGTAGCGCTTCCCCTCCGGCCCGACATTCGCCGCGAGCATGTTGTCGATGAAGCGCGTCGCGCCCTCGACCGCCATCTGCCAGCGGCCCGGCACGACAGCGCCCTTCAGCCCGCCGAGCATGAACGCCCACAGCACCACGACCGTGATACACATCCACAGCGCCGAATTGGTGAAGGCGATCTGATGACCGCCGATCGTGAAGCCGTCCCAGATCGTCTGCACCGTGAACTGGTGCATCGGATCGATCTTGTCGCCGCCTGCCGCCACTGGGTTCAAGTCCTAACGAAAACGCCCGAAATCACTTCGGGCGTTGGGAGAGCCGAATTATATTCCTGAACGCGACACCGATCCCGAGGAACAGCAGCGTCAACAGGAGCACCGGGGAGGTGTGGAACAGCTTGTCGAGGACAAAGCCGATCGCCGCACCGCCGATCATCCCCCCCAACAGCTCGGCGAGCACACGGTTGCCGAGATTGTAGCTCTCGTTCGCATCCGTTCTGCCCACCGCATTGCGCTGTGCGTCGGCATGTTGCGCCCGCGCGATCCGCTCGTCGAGCGCCCGCGCCTTTGCATCATCGCCCAGGGGGTCTGGTCCGAGCTCGTCTCCCGCCATGCATCCTCCCGTTATCAACGGGCAAGCACATGGGTGCCGAAAGGCGAGCCCGCCAAGGCATCGGCCGGTTAGCGGGGGGGGGGTGGAGTGTCAACCGCCGTCAGCGCGCACGCGCGTAGCGAAGCAGCGCGCGAGACGCGCAAGACCGGCCGAGCTTGGCGGCACTACACACACCGCGAGTCGCGTTCCGGCGCCGCTGCCGTGCGCGTCTTCCACACCCCGTCGGGCGAGCGGTACTTCTCCCCCGCCGCCGTCTTCTCGATCAGATTGCACCCGCTGGTGAACGCCAGTTGCTCCACCGTCGCGCCCGAGGCCTGCGCCTTGGCGGTGTACGCCGACTTGCGCTGGATATTGATGTTGCTGACGAGCGCGCGCAGTTCCGGCGAGCCCGCGCCGACGACGCCGAGATAGCCGTCGGGCTGCTCGCCCACCTCGCCGATCGCGCGCGCCGCCGCATAGGCGGGGTCGCGCTGCGCCAGCGCCGGGGTCGCCAGCACCGCCGCCATCGCCATCATGCTCACGAACCTACGCATCAGAATATCCCCGGGTTCTGCTGGATCACCGACTTGGCCTCGCCGTCGAGGCGATAGACGACTTCCTGCGTGACGCTGATGTTGAGGTTGATCTCGATCGGCTTGGTCGGCGCGGTCACGTTGACGCACCCTCCAACCATGATCGGCACCATCAGCATCGCCAGTTTCATCGTCATTCCGGTCATGGCACGGTCTCGCTTGCGGGAGGCTGAATGGGCCGGTTCTGGCGCTCGATCAATTCGGGCAGGTTGCGTTCGATCAGCCGCCTGGGATCGTAGAAGCTGGCGGTCGTGTCGAGCAGCCCGCGAAAGGGCGCCTTGATGCGGATGTTGAAGACGAGCGGCAGCCGCTGGAGCCGACGCAGGATGAAGTTGCTCTTCGCTCCCACGCCCTGCCCGACGCCGGCGAAGCGCACCTCGGTCACCATCTCGCCGGCGAGCGGCCCGTTCATGACGATGCCGAGCGAACGGTAACGCAGCGACTTCAGCGCATCGAACGCGAAATTGCCCCAGAAGCCGAGATTCTTGCGGCTGATGTCGCCGACATAGGCGATCGTGCCGCCGCCCGGCCGCACCGCCAGCCGCCCGCCCTCGATCCGCCCGCCATCGGCGTCGAACACCATCGGCAGCACGCCGTCGAAGGTGCCGGTCGCGTCGAGATTCTTGAAGTCGAAGCTCTGCAGGAACTGGTCCGCCGCCGCGCCGGTGACACGGAACGTCATCCGCCGCTGCGCCGCCGCCGAGAAATCGAGCAAGGTCGGCGCCAGCGTCAGCTCGCCCCCCGCGAACGGCCAGCGCCCGCCCGCCACGTCGATGCGCGTGCCGGGCAGCGTCTGGAAGGTGATGACGCCGTCGGTCACCGGCACGCCGGGGTTGATTGACTTGACCGTGAACCGCTGGCCGGGCGCGCTCTGGAGCGCGAGCAGGTCGGTGAAGCGGATCTCGCCCGCGATGCCCGCCACCGGCCCGAACGCCGCCGCCAGATCGGTGCCGTCGGTGCGGAACACACCGGCCGAGGTGACGCCCGCCGGAGTCCAGGCGAGATGCGCGCCGCCGTTCACCGTCCCGCGCACCTCGGCGATGACGCCGAAGGTCAGCCGCGTGAGCTGGTCGGGCTGGAAGCCCTTGACGAAGGACAGGCCGGGGACGGTCAGGTCAGCGGTCCCCCGGCCCGCGGCGAGATCGTGGCGGATCGCGACGTCGGCGACCTTGGTGCCCGTGACCGGCTCGTGGAGCACGCCACGGGCGGCGATCTGTCCTTGAGCCAGCCGCAGCGTGACGTCGCGCGCCGCCATCGGCTGGAACTGCGCCGGCGCGGCGGTGTCGGCGACGGTCATCGCGCCGTCGAGCGCCAGCGCGCCGCCCGCAAAACGCCAGTCGCCCGCCGCACCGCTCAGCGTCAACGGCACGTTGCCGATCTGGCCGCCCGTTTCGGCGAAGCGTCCCGTCAGGCCGCCGGCGTCGATCCGCCCGTCGAGCGCGCCGAGCGATAGCCGCGTCTGGCGCGCCGGGGGGCCGAGCCGCGCCTCGACCTGCCGGAGCGCGAAGCCTCGGTCCGCCAGCCGCACCCGCGCGTCCGCCGCCGCGAGCGTCAGCGGGGTCGCGCCAAGCCGCCCGGTCAGCCGCGCCGCGGCGACACGCGCGCCGCCGGCGACCTTTCCGTCGGCGACGCGGGCGAGCGCGCTGCCCTCGGGGCAGAGCGTCAGCCCGCCGGCGTCGAGGACGAGGCCGGCGGCCGCGATCCTGTCCCAGCGCACCGGCGCGCAGGCCGGCCCGAGCGTCAGCACGCCGCCGCGCCACGCCGCGTCGATCGGCACCGCCAGCCCCTCGACCCGCCCGTCGCCGAGCGGGCCCGACAGCGCGGCGCGCGCCCGCGCCGCGATCGCGTTCGATCCCGGCGTCCAGCGTAGGCTGGCACCAGTCAGCGCGAGGCTCGCCGCGTCGACGCGATAGGGTTGCATGACGATCGCCGCGTCGACCGGCATGTTGCTCGCGAGCTGACGCAGCGTGATGCGCAGCGCAGGGAAGCCCCCGCCGCCCAGCTCGGCCGATCCGTGGACGGTGGTGCCGGTCACATACTCGCCGGGCTGCGGCCGCCCCTGCTTGTCGAGTCGCACGGCGCGATACCAGGTGATCTCGCTGCCCGCCGCCAGCGCCACCCGCGCCCCCGACGCGGCGCGCGCGTCGAGGCGGTAGAGCGATCCGCCCTGCTCGCTCCCGTAGAATTCCGGCTGGACGTCGGCGTCGAGGTCGATGCTGTCGCCGGCAGCCCTGATCGCTTGCTCGATCCGCGCGGCCAGCGGCGCCAGCGGCGTGCCGGCCAGCGTCGCGGTGGGCACGGCCCGACGTAACAGCGCGGGCGACACGCGCAGCCCGGCGACGGTGAGCCGCATCCCGGGCCGAGGCGCATTCGGCAGGCCGCTGCCGGCCACGCCATAGCCCGACGACGAGGGGCCATAACCCAGCCAGCCGACGAGGCGCGTCGCGCCTCCTGACGCCGACGCCGTGGCGAAGCTGCCGAGCCTGGCGTCGATCTCACCGTTGACCGCCCAGAAGCGCTGATCCTTGGGAACGCTGCGGAACGTCGCGGTGGCGGCGAGCGCCCGGCCGGCGACGCCGGGCGCGGTGACCGCCGCGGCCGCCAACGCGGCCTTGCCGCGCCAGTTGAGCAGCGCAGAGTCGCTCGCCATGTCGACCGTCAGGCGCGGCGCGGCGACCGCGACGCCGGGGCACGCCAGCGTCGCGGCTTGCAGGGGTCCGCGCGCGGCAGGGCCGTCCCGTCGCGATTCGACCCTCATCACCGCCACCGCGCGATCCACCACGCAGGCGCCGACCGCCAGGCGCGGCGCGGTCGCCGCCACCTGCCCAGCGAACCCGCCGTCGAGCCGCCCGCGCCCCGCCAGCTTCGCGCCGATCAGCCCCCAGGGCGTCTCTACCCGCGCACGCAGATCCTCCACGTCCACCGCCAGCGCGGGCAGCGCAAACGGCTTGCCTCCTTCCCCCTTCGGCAACAGTCGGTTGATGCTGCCGAGCGACAGCCGCCCATCCGCCCAGCGCGCCCGCACCCGCACCCGCCCGCCGCGCACGCTGGCGAGATACGGTCCGTGCAGCCCCCAGGCGGTCCGCGTCTCCAGCCAGTTGGCGACCAGGTCGGGCCGCGTCGGGTCGCCGAGGACGACGTCGGTCAGCCGCTGCCGCCCCGGCCCGAGGTCGCTGATCGTATAGCGCGCCGGCACTCCCGCCTTTGCCAGAAAGCCGTCCACCTGCCCGCGCGCGATCGGCTTGCGCGCGAGCCACAGGCCCAGCACGACCAGCCCGACCAGCACCGCGATGACCGCCAGCACGCGCGGCCAGCGGCGACGGCGAACCAAGACCTCGCCCTCCTCCGCCACGCTCGCTCCCACGCCGACCCGCCGTTCCTATGCCGCCGGGAGACCGTTCGTGTCGAGCGAAGTCGAGACACCCTGGCCCTCGACCTCGCTCGGGACGAACGGGTGGAGTTGATCGGCCGGCAAACGGCTTTAGGCTGTCCAGATGGCAGACGCCGATCCCGCCACCGACGCGCTCGGTCACCGCGCCCGCCTGCGCGAGCGGCTCGCGACCGCCGGCGGGGAGGCGCTCCACGATCATGAGCTGCTTGAGTTCATCCTCGCGCTCGGCCGCCCGCGCATCGACACCAAGCCCACCGCCAAGGCGCTGCTACGCGAGTTCGGTGGCATCGGCGGGGTGTTCGCCGCGGACCATGCGGCGCTGGCGCGCGTGTCGGGCATGGGCGAGCTGTCGATCGCGTCGCTGCGCGCGGTGCAGGCGACCGCCATCCGGCTGGTCAGGAGCGAGGTCGCCGACCGGCCCGTCCTCGCCAACTGGCAGGCGCTGCTCGATTACCTGCGCGCCGACATGGCACACCATGTCGTCGAGCGCTTCCGCGTCCTCCACCTCGACACGCGCAACCATCTGATCCGCGACGAGGTGATGAGCGAAGGGTCGATCGACCAGGCGGCGGTGTACGTCCGCGAAGTGGTGAAACGCGCGCTGGAGCTGGGCTCGGCGGCGGTGATCCTTGTCCACAACCACCCCTCGGGCGACCCCTCCCCCAGCCGCGCCGACATCGAGATCACGAAGACGATCGCCGCCGCCGGCAAGCCGCTCGGGGTCGGGGTGCACGACCATCTCATCATCGGCACGAGGGGGCATGTCTCGCTGCGGGCGCAGGGGCTGATTTAGGGAGCAGGGAGCAGGGAGCAGGGAGCAGGGAGCAGCGGGAGTTGCTTGGATGTTACCTACTCCGCTCCCTGTTCCCTGCTCCCTGTTCCCTGCTAACACCCGCCCATGATCCCCCGCTATTCCCGCCCCGTGATGACCGCCCTGTGGTCCGCAGAAGCGCGCTTTCGCATCTGGTTCGAGATCGAGGCGCACGCCACCGATGTCCTGGCCGAGCTCGGCGTCGTGCCCACAGAGGCGGCAGCGGCATTGTGGGCATGGTGGGCGACCGATCCCGTCATCGACGTCGCCGCGATCGACGCGATCGAGGCGGTCACGAAGCACGACGTCATCGCCTTCCTGACCTGGATATCCGAACAGGTCGCCACGCATTCGGGCGAGGATTGGGCGCGGTTCCTGCACCAGGGCATGACCTCGTCCGACGTGCTCGACACCTGCCTTGCGGTCCAGCTCAGCCGCGCCGCCGACCTGCTGCTCGACGATCTCGACCAGCTCCTCGCCGTGATCGAGCGCCGCGCGCGCGAACACAGGCTTACCCCGACGATCGGCCGCAGCCACGGCATCCACGCCGAGCCCGTCACCTTCGGCCTGAAGCTCGCCTATGCGCACGCCGAGTTCCAGCGCGCCCGCGTCCGCCTGGTCGCCGCGCGCGCCGACATCGCCACCTGCGCGATCTCCGGCGCGGTCGGCACCTTCGCCAATATCGATCCGCGCGTCGAGGCGCATGTCGCGGCGAAGCTCGGCCTGACGGTCGAGCCCGTCTCGACCCAGGTCATTCCGCGCGACCGCCACGCGATGTTCTTCGCGACGCTCGGCGTCATCGCCGGCTCGGTCGAGCGGCTCGCCACCGAGATCCGCCACCTCCAGCGCACCGAGGTGCTGGAGGCGGAGGAATATTTCAGCCCGGGCCAGAAGGGCTCGTCGGCGATGCCGCACAAGCGCAATCCCGTGCTGACCGAGAACCTCACCGGCCTCGCGCGCATGGTGCGCGGCTATGTCACGCCGGCGCTGGAGAATGTCGCGCTGTGGCACGAGCGCGACATCAGCCATTCGTCGGTCGAGCGCTATATCGGGCCGGACGCGACCATCACGCTGGACTTCGCGCTCGCCCGGCTGACCGGCGTGGTCGACAAGCTGCTCGTCTATCCCGAGCGGATGCGGAAGAACCTCGATCGCATGGGCGGCCTCGTCCACTCGCAACGCGTCCTGCTCGCGCTGACCCAGGCGGGGGTAAGTCGCGAGGACGCCTATCGCCTCGTCCAGCGCAACGCCATGCGGGTGTGGGAATCGGACGGCGCGCTGTCGCTGGAGACGCTGCTCAGGGCGGATGCCGAGGTGACGGCGGCGCTCTCAGCCGATGAGATCTCGACCAATTTCGATCTGGGCTACCATTTCAAACAGGTCGATACGGTGTTCGAACGGGTGTTCGGTGTCCCGAACTGAACCACGAGGTTGCACTTTCTGCAATCATCGATGCGCGCAATAATATTGCGTTGCAGCGTAATAAATTACAAATAGGGCCGGTCCGGCATCCAGCCGGTCAGGAGACCAACAATGCGCGTCATGGAAACGCTGACCGGCAGCGTGCTGTCGATCGCGACCGTCGTGCTGGCGGTCGGGGCGGTCCTCGCCTTCTAAGTCAGCCCACCCGCCCTCTCGCGAGAGGGGGCGGATCGGGGTGGTTTGCTAGGCCGCTTGAAGCAGTCTTCCTGCTCGATCTTCGTTATCGTTATTGGGATGGTGATGAGCGCGCGCGGGTCGGCGTTCGCGCCGCGTCAATCGGCGTGGCTGGCCGCGCCTGCCGATCTTCAGCAACGGCAGGGTGCGAACCGCTGACCAGGTCAGCACCGCCGTCAGGGCTGCGTCGATGTAGAGGCCGATCTCCACACTCCCGAGCAGCAGGACGAGATCCGGCGATGCCAGCGCGAGAATGCGCGGCGCGTCACGCCCGAGCCACATCGCCCCCAAGATCATCGCCGCCACCAGCAGCGCCACCAGCACCTGTCCCCGCGTGATGCGATCGAGCCTCGCCGCCAGTGGGGCGACGATGTGACGATGCAGCCAACGTCCCATCAGCGTTTCCGGCGCGCGCCATGAAACAAGCCAGCCGAACGCCAATATCGTTTCGATCACCAGCATCAGTCGCCCCCGCTATCGCTACCCCGCCACCGCCTTCTTCAGCTTGGCGAAGAACCCCTGGCTCGCCGGGCACTCGTCGCCCGTTTCGGTCTCGCGGAACATCTCCAGCAGCTCGCGCTGCCTGGTCGACAGCCTGGTCGGAGTCTCGACCTCGATCTGGACGACGAGATCGCCCGCGCCCCGGCCCTGCAGCACCGGCATTCCCGCGCCGCGCTGGCGGAGCTGCTTGCCAGACTGGATGCCGGCCGGGATGCGGATTTCGTGGGTGGTGCCGTCGAGGCCCGGGATCTGCAGTGCCCCCCCCAGCGAGGCGGTCGTGAAGCTCACCGGCGCGCGCGCGAACAAGGTCGTGCCGTCGCGTTCGAACAGTGCATGGCGCTTGACGTGGAGGAAGACGTAGAGGTCGCCCGACGGCGCGCCGCGCGCGCCCGCCTCGCCCTGACCGCCCAAGCGGATGCGCGTGCCCTCGTCGACACCCGGCGGGATGTTGACCTCCAGCGTCTTGGTCTTCTCGACCCGCCCGTCGCCCCGGCAGTCGGGGCACGGATCGGCGATCATCTCGCCCGAGCCCTGGCAGACCGGACAGGCGCGCTCGACGACGAAGAAGCCCTGTTGCGCGCGCACCTTGCCGTGGCCGTTGCACTGCGCGCACGTCTTGGCCGACGTGCCAGGCCGCGCGCCATGGCCGTGACAGGTCTCGCACGTCGCCGAGACATCGACGGTGATCTCGCTGGTGCGGCCATGAAAGGCCTCCTCCAGCGTGATCTCCATGTCGTAGCGCAGATCCGCGCCGCGTCGCGATTGCTGGCGACCGCCGCGGCCGCCGCCCATGAACTCGCCGAACACGGATTCGAAGATGTCGGAGAAACCGCCGAAATCCTGTGCGCCGCCGCCGCCCCCGCCGCCGTTCTGGAAGGCGGCATGGCCGAAGCGATCGTAGGCCGCGCGCTTCTGCGGATCCTTCAGGATCTCGTACGCCTCACCGACCGCCTTGAACTTGGCTTCGGAATCGGGGCAGCCGGCATTCTTGTCCGGGTGATATTTCATCGCGAGCTTGCGGTACGCGGACTTCAGCGTCCCCGCGTCCGCCGTCCGCTCGCATTCGAGCAGCTCGTAATAGTCGATCGTGGTGGTCATGCCGCCCCCGCGCACAAATGTCCCTCGACTTCGCTCGGGACGAACGGGAAGCGGTCAACCCACCGTCCGTTCGGTTCGAGCGAAGTCGAGGACCATTTCACCGGCCTACGCCTTACTTCGTCTCGTCGACTTCGGAGAACTCGGCGTCGACCACGTCCTCCTTGGAAGCCTCCGCCTCGCCGTCCGCGCCCGGCGACGCCTCGGCCTGCGCCTGCTTCTCGTAGATCGCCTGACCCAGCTTCATCGCGACCTGCGCCAGCGCCTGCGCCTTCTCCGTCATCTGATCCGCGTCGCCCGATTCGACCGCCGCCTTGGCCGCGTCGATCGCCGACTGGATTTCGCCCTTCAGGCTCTCGTCGACCTTGTCGCCATTGTCCGCAAGCTGGCGCTCGGTGGTGTGGATCAGGCTCTCGGCATTGTTCTTCGCCTCGGCGGCACCACGCCGCTTCTTGTCCTCGTCGGCGAACTTCTCGGCGTCGCGGACCATCTGCTCGATGTCGTTGTCGCTGAGACCGCCCGAGGCCTGGATGCGGATCTGCTGCTCCTTGCCGGTGCCCTTGTCCTTGGCCGAGACGTTGACGATGCCGTTGGCGTCGATGTCGAAGGTGACCTCGATCTGCGGCACGCCGCGCGGCGCCGGCGGGATGCCGACCAGGTCGA
>CAXTHQ010000007.1:0-99662 GCA_964244185.1 uncultured Sphingomonas sp. | reverse complement strand
CGATCTTCACCAAGTCGGGCGTGATGATGGGGCTGGGCGAGGAGCGGCTGGAGGTTCATCAGGTGATGGACGACATGCGCTCCGCCGATGTCGATTTCCTGACGATGGGCCAGTATCTCCAGCCCACGCCGCGTCACGCGAAGGTAGCCGAGTTCGTGCCGCCCAAGGCGTTCGACGCCTATGCCGCGATCGGCCGCGCCAAGGGCTTCCTGCTGGTCGCCGCCTCGCCCCTGACCCGGTCGAGCTACCACGCCGGCGACGATTTCGCGAAGATGCGGGACGCCCGCGCGGCGCAACTCGCGCGTGCCTAGCCACCGCGAGGTACGGCACCTGCCCTACACGGCGGAACAGATGTTCGACCTGGTCGCCGACGTGAGGCGTTACCCCGAGTTCCTGCCCTGGGTCATCGCGATGCGTGTGCGCCAGGATGGAGCGACCGATACGCTCGCCGACATGATCGTCGGCTTCAAGGGGCTGCGCGAGACCTTCACCTCGCGCGTCACCAAGGTGCGGCCCGACCGCGTCCATGTCGACTACCTCGACGGCCCGCTCAAATATCTCCGCAACGACTGGAAGTTCACCCCCGAACCGCAGGGCTGCGCGGTCGATTTCGCCGTCGACTTCGCCTTCAAGAACCGCGTGTTCGAGGCGCTCGCCGGCCAGGTGTTCGGCGTCGCGCTGCGCCGCATGATCGGCGCGTTCGAGACCCGGGCCGCAGCACTTTACGGCAGCAGCAGCTCCAGCGCGCACAGCGCCGCCTGAAGCCGCACACCGCCGCGCCCGAGGTCGCCGAAATCCTTGCGGTCGGCATGGACGTCGGCCGGATCCTGGCCCCGCATCGCCCGCGCGAACACTACCGTCCCGACCGGCTTGCGCGCGCTGCCGCCGCCCGGGCCCGCCACGCCGGTGATCGCCACCGCCACGTCGGCGCCGCTCTTTTCCAGCGCCTGACACGCCATGCTCCACGCAGTCGCGATCGACACCGCGCCGAAGGTGTCGATCACGTCCGAGCTGACCTTGAGCATCGCCTGCTTGGCCTCGTTCGAATAGGTCACGAACCCCGCCTCGAACACGTCCGACGCGCCCGGCAGCTCGGTCAGCGCCGCCGATACCAACCCGCCCGTGCAGCTTTCCGCGACGCTCACGCGCCGGCCGATCGCGCGGTTCGCCTCCAGCGTCCGCCGCGCGGCCTCGACCAGCTCGGGCGGCAACACCGTGTCCATCAGGCTGCGCACAGCGGCAACGCCGCCACCTTCTTGTCCCGCGCCTGTAGATAGCGCAGCGTCGTCACGATCACGCCGGCGGTGTTGCGCGGCGGCAATGGCTCCAGCAGCGTCACCAGCCGGTCGATCGTCTCGCAATCCTTCACCGCGACGCGCCCGACGATCAGCGGCGCGATCAGCGTCGTCAGCAGCGGCCGCGCGAACTCGGAGCCGAGCAGCGCATCCGCCTGCGGGTCGCTCAATTTGACGATCGCCGCCCGCGCCGCCGGCCACGCCCGCTCCGCCTCTGCGTCGTAGCGCTGCAACAGCGAGCTCTGCGCCCGTCGCACGAGGCTCGCCGACGGCAACACCGCCGCGCAGACCGCGCCGGTCTGGCGGATGATCTCGGGCAGCGCGACCAGCGCCACCGCCTCGGCGTCAGCTTGGGTCAGGCACGGGCGGGGGGCAGGGGACGCCACCGCCGCCGCGAGCATGAGGAGCTTCATCGCCCCCCCGGCAGCTTGACGGTCGCCGACGCCTGTGCCGCGATCCCCTCGCCGCGCCCGGTGAAGCCCAGCCGCTCGGTCGTCGTCGCCTTGATGCTGACCCGGTCGGCCGTAAGCCCGAGCAGCGCGGCGATCCGCGCCTGCATCGCCGCGCGGTGCGGCCCGATCTTGGGCGCCTCGCAGATGATCGTCAGGTCGACGAACGCCACTTCGCCGCCCCTCGCCGCGATCAGCCCGGCGGCATGGGTCAGGAACTGGTGCGACGCCGCGCCCTTCCAGCGCATGTCGCTCGGCGGGAAGTGCGTGCCGATGTCGCCCGCCGCGATCGTTCCGAGCAGTGCATCGGTCAGCGCGTGCAGCGCCACATCGGCATCGCTATGCCCGCTCAATCCCTGATGATGCGGCACCAGCACGCCGCCGAGCCACAGCTCCTCGCCGTCCTCAAGCCGATGCACGTCGAAGCCGGTGGCACTCCGCCACTCCCATCCCGCCCGCGCCTCGGCGGCGGCAAAATCCTCGGGGTGGGTCACCTTGTCGAGCATCGCGTCGCCCTGCACCAACGCCACGGCCAAGCCAAGCCGCCGCACCATCTGCGCATCGTCGGTCGCGTCCAGCGCCGCGTCCCATTCCCGGTGAGCGCGGCGCAGCACGGTCGTATCGAACCCCTGCGGCGTCTGCACCCGCCACAGACCGTCGCGACGCACGACATCGTCGAGAGTCGCGCCGCCCCGTGCGCCACCGCCTCGGACTAAAGTATCCGCGACCGCCCGCACCGGCGTCGCCGCCGCCGCCCCATCGAGCGCCGCCAGCACCCGGTCGATCACCGCCACCGGCACGAACGGCCGCGCCGCGTCATGCACCAGCACCCGCGCGGCGCGAACCGCCGCCAGCCCGTTCGCCACCGATGCCCGTCGCGTCGCGCCACCCGCCACCAGCGTCACGTCGCCCAGCGCATCCCGAGCCGCCGCCTCCTGCCCGGGCGCGACCACGACGATGACCTCGTCCACGCCCGGATGCCCGGCAAAGGCCCGATAGCTGTGCGCCACCATCGGCAGCCCTGCCACCCGCACGAACTGCTTGGGCACAACTCCGCCCGCGCGAACGCCCGAGCCGGCGGCGACGATGATGGCGGCGACACTCACGTCCCGCGCGCTAGCGCCCCGCCGCCCCGACCGCCAGCATTTGCCTTCCCGCCCGCCCTCCTGTACGGCCCTGCCTCTTTTTCAGGCACATCGATGCGTACGCTAGCTCCTCTCCAGATCGGTCCTGTCCGCATCGACTGTCCGGTCATCCTCGCGCCGATGACGGGCGTCAGCGACCTGCCGTTCCGCACGCTCGTGCGCCGCTACGGCTCCGGCCTCAACGTCACCGAGATGATCGCCAGCCAGGCCGCGATCCGCGAGACGCGCCAGTCGCTCCAGAAGCTCGCCTGGGACAAGATCGAGGAACCCGTCTCGATGCAGCTCGTCGGCTGCACGCCGTACGAGATGGGCGAGGCGGCGCGGCTCGCCGAAGATCGTGGTGCCGCGATCATCGACATCAACATGGGCTGCCCGGTACGCAAGGTCACCAGCGGCGATGCCGGTTCGGCGCTGATGCGCGACCTGACGCTCGCCGGCGCGATCATCAAGGGCATCGCCAACGCCGTCTCCGTTCCCGTCACGGTGAAGATGCGGATGGGCTGGGATCACGACAGCCTCAATGCCCCGGAGCTGGCGCGCATGGCGCAGGACATGGGCATCCGGATGGTCACCGTCCACGGCCGCACCCGCAACCAGATGTACAAGGGGTCCGCCGACTGGGCCTTCATCCGCCGCGTCAAGGAGGCGGTCGCCATCCCCGTCATCGCCAACGGCGACATCTGCACGATCGAGGACGCCGAGGCCGCGCTCGACCAGTCGGGCGCCGACGGCATCATGATCGGGCGCGGCAGCTATGGTCGGCCGTGGTTCTTACACCAGTTGATGGAATGGCTCCGCACCGGCCGCCGCGTGGCCGATCCCGACCTCGACGAGCAATATCGCACCATCGCCGGCCATTACGACGCGATGCTCTCGCATTATGGCACGATCACCGGCGTCAACATGGCGCGCAAGCATATCGGCTGGTACACCAAGGGCCTGCCCGGCTCGGCCGAGTTCCGCAACGCGGTCAACCAGGAGCCCGACCACCACCGCGTCCAGGCGATGCTCGCCGACTTCTACGCACCCCTCTGCGGCCACGAAAATCGCCAGCTTGCCGCAGCCTGATTTCGCCGAACTCTTCGCCGCGCTCCCGGTCGCGGTGCTCGTCGTCGACGCGCAGGATTGCATCGCCCAGGCCAACGCCGCCGCCGAGGCATTGCTCAACCTGTCCGAGCGGCTGATGGCCGGACAACCCCTCGCCGCCGTCCTCCCCGCGCCCCCGGGCAGCCGCCGTGCGGGCCACGACGTCGCCGCCTATGACCTGGAGGTCGAGACCGTGCGCGGCCACAAGCTCCGGGTCGACTATCTCGAAACCGAGATCGCCGATCACCCCGGCTGGCGCGCGATCACGCTCCACAGCGCCATCCCGCGTCGCCTCGGCCAGGCCGCCGGCGCGCGCGCCGCGGTCGGCGCGGCGGCGATGCTCGCCCACGAAATCAAGAACCCGCTGTCGGGCATTCGCGGTGCGGCGCAGCTCATGGGCGCGGGGGAGCTTCCCCAGCTCATCGTCACCGAAGTGGACCGCATCGCCGCGCTGATCGACCGCATGGCCGAGTTCGGCGACACCCGCCCGCTGCCGGTCGAGCCGGTCAACATCTACCCGATCGTCGACCACGCGCTGTCGGTCGCGCGTGCCGGCTTCGCGCATGACGTGCCGGTCGAAGAGCGGTTCGACCCCTCGCTGCCGTCGGCCAGCGTCAACCGCGACGCCCTGACGCAGATCCTGCTCAACCTGCTCAAGAACGCCCGCGAGGCGGTGGGGACGATCGCCGACCCCCGCCTCGTCCTGACCACCGCCTACCGCCCGGGCATGGCCGCGAGCGCCGGGCCGGAGCGGCCGCGCCTGCCGGTGCCGATCGAGATCTGCGTCCTCGACAACGGCCCGGGCGCGCCCGCCGACATCGCCGATCACCTGTTCGAGCCGTTCGTATCGGGTCGGCCGGAAGGGCAGGGGCTCGGCCTGCCGCTGGTCGACAAGCTGGTCCGCGACATGGGCGGCCTCGTCCATTACGCCCGTGAGGGTTCGCCCCCCTGGACCGTCTTCCGCCTCCTGCTACCCAGAGCCGCCTCGTGAGCGCCGCCGCATGAGCCGCGTGCTGGTCGTCGACGACGACACCGCTATACGCACTGTCGTCGCCCAGGCGCTGCGTCGCGCCGGCCATGAGGTCGAGGCCGTCGACAGCCTCGCCCAGGCCGACCGCGCGCTGGCCGGCGGTGCCCCCGACGTGCTCGTCACCGACGTCGTCCTTCCCGACGGCAACGGGATCGACCATCTGCGCATCGTCGCCGAGCGCTTCCCCGACCTCCCCGTCATCGTCCTGTCGGCCCGCAACACGCTGACCACGGCGATCCGGGCGACGGAGGCGGGCGCCTACGAATATCTGCCCAAGCCGTTCGACCTCGACGACCTCACCCGCGCGGTGGCGGGCGCGGTGGCGAAGCACGGCTCCCCCGATGAGGGCGCGCTCGGTGAAGATGACCGCGCGCTGCCGCTGATCGGCCGGTCGCCGGCGATGCAGGACGTCTATCGCGTCATCGCCCGCGTCGTCGGCACCGACCTGACGGTGCTCGTCTCGGGCGAATCGGGGACGGGCAAGGAGCTGGTCGCGCGCGCGCTCCACGATCTCGGCCCCCGCCGCGCCGCGCCGTTCGTCGCGATCAACATGGCCGCGATCCCGCGCGAGTTGATCGAGGCCGAGCTGTTCGGCCACGAGCGCGGCGCCTTCACCGGCGCCGGCCAGCGCAGCGCGGGACGGTTCGAGCAGGCGGCGGGCGGCACGCTGTTCCTCGACGAGATCGGCGACATGCCGCTGGAAGCACAGACGCGCCTGCTCCGCGTCCTACAGCAGGGCGAGTTCACCACCGTCGGCGGCGCACGCACCATCCGTGCCGACGTCCGCATCGTCGCCGCCACCAACCGCGACCTCGCCACCCACGTCGCGAGCGGGGCGTTCCGCGAAGACCTCTTCTACCGCCTCAACGTCGTTCCGGTCGCGCTCCCGGCGCTGCGTGAACGCCGCGAGGACGTGGGCATCCTCTCGCGGCATTTCCTCGACAAGGCGGCGGGCGAGGGGCTGCCGCGCCGCCAGCTATCGCTCGACGCGCTGGCCGCGCTCGCCGCGTACGATTGGCCGGGCAACGTCCGCGAGCTCGAGAACCTGATGCGCCGCCTCGCCGTGCTCGCCCGCGACGAACTTATCGACGCCGAGGCGGTGCGCGCGATGCTCGGCACCCCGCGCGACGGCGGGGAGGGGGAGGAGATCGCCACAGCCGTGCGCCTCCTCGTCGAGCGCATCGCGCGCGAGCGGCCCGATGCACTCGACGACGGCACGCTCTACGACCGCGTCATCGCCGAGGTCGAACGGCCGCTGATCGCGGTGATGCTGGCGCGTCATGGCGGCAATCAGCTCCGCGCCGCCCGCGCGCTGGGGCTCAACCGCAACACGCTGAAGAAGCGGCTGGATAATCTGGGTATTCGGGCGCGGGACGGGGATGCGCGACCCGATTAAGCAACGCACATTGTGCTTTCCTTGCAACAGTTGAGGCTGTAGCGGGATCGGTGATGGCGTCGGTGGCATCCGTGGAGGTCGGGCAGGAGGAGCAATCCTCTTGGCTGACGCTGACGCCGGTCGGCCGCGCGATGATGCTGGTCGTGATCGTCGCGATGGCGACCGGCAGCTATATCGTCATCAGCCGGCAGGGCGCCGAGCCGCGCCTCTACAATCCACTGCTGATCGCGCTGATGCTGGTCGCGAATCTGCTCGCGGGCTCGGCGCTGCTCGTCCTGATCGGCCGCCGTATCGCGCGGCGCCGCGCCGCGCGCACCGTCGGCAGCGGGGGCCAACTCCACGTCCGGCTGGTCGGCATCTTCTCGCTGATGGCGGTCGCGCCGATGGTGCTGGTCAGCATCGTCGCCTCGCTGCTGTTCCAGTACGGCGTCCAGTTCTGGTATTCGGACCAGTCGCGCGCGATGCTCGACAACGCCGTGTCGCTGGCGCGCGACAATTACAGCAAGACGGTGCGTCATTGGGGCGAGGTAGCGACGCTCGCCGCCAGCGACATTTCCGAGACCGTCCGTCAGATCACCTTCGACGACCCGCGGATGCCGCAATATTTCGGGCAGCAGGTCTATTATCGCGGTCTGTCGGACGGCATCCTCTTCACCGTTTCGCCCAAGAACGGCGTGCAGACGCATTTCATGGTCAACCCCGACCAGATCGACGTCGCGCAGGAGATAACCCCGGAGCGTCTCGCCAGGATGCGGTCGCAGCGCACCACGATCGTCACCGTCAAACCCAACCGCATCACCGCGCTGGCGGCACTGCCGGGGTTCACCGACACCTATCTCTACACCGCGACGGCGGTCGATCTCGCGGCGATCAACGAACAGCTTCGGCGTAGCCAGGCCATCCAGGTCAATTACCGCAACCTGATCGCGACCGGCCGCGCCATCCAGCTCCGCTTCAACGCCGCGCTGCTGCTGCTGTCGCTGCTGATCGTCGGCTTCGCGGTCTGGGTCGCGCTCCAGGTCGCGGACCGTCTTGTCCGCCCGGTCGGCGAGCTGGTCGGCGCGGCGCGCAAGGTGGCGGAGGGCGATCTGTCGGCGCGCGTGCCGGAGCGGCGCGCGCGCGACGAGGTCGGCACGCTGACGCGCGCGTTCAACACGATGACGCGGCGCATCCAGCAGCAGAACGCGGCGCTTGACCAGCGGCGCGGGCTGATCGAGGCGGTCATGGCCGGCGTGTCGGCGGGGGTGCTCGCGACCGCGCCCGACCGGACGATCACGATCTGCAACAGCTCGGCCCTGCGCCTGCTCGGCGTCGACGATCTGGTGAATCGCCCGCTCGCCGAGGTCGCGCCCGAGCTAGACCAGCTTGTCATCGAGCGCTCGCGAGAGGCGATCGTGCAAGTGGGGCAGGGGGGTGACAGCCGCACGCTCGCGGTCCGGCTCCAGCGCGGCGAGGCGGGGACGATCCTGACCTTCGACGACATCACCCAGCAACAGCTCGACCAGCGCCGCGCCGCCTGGTCCGACGTCGCGCGCCGCATCGCGCACGAGATCAAGAATCCTCTCACCCCGATCCAGCTCGCCGCCGAGCGCCTCCAGCGGCGCTACGGCGGCAAGGTGGAGGAGGGCGACACCACTTTCGCACGGCTGACGGATACGATCGTCCGTCAGGTCGGCGATCTGCGGCGGATGGTCGATGAGTTCTCCTCATTCGCGCGGATGCCCAAGCCGGTGTTCCGCGACGAATCGCTCGACGACCTCGCGCGTCAGACGTTGTTCCTGCACGAGGTCGCGCACCCCGCCATCCGATTCACGCTCGACGCGCCCGACCCACCCTTGCACCTCGTCTGCGACCGCCGCCTGCTCGGCCAGGCGCTGACCAACATCGTCAAGAACGCCGTCGAGGCGATCGAGGCGCGCGGCGAGGCGGTTGGCACGGTCACGATGGCCTTGAGCAGCGACGCTGGCCGCACCGTGATCGAGATCACCGACACCGGCATCGGCCTCCCCGCCGACCGCGAGAGCATCGTCGAACCCTATGTCACGACCCGTGCCCGCGGCACCGGCCTGGGCCTCGCGATCGTCAAGAAGATCGTCGAGGATCACCTTGGTACCATGACGTTTTCGGACCGCGACGGGGGCGGAACGATCGTCCACCTGTCCTTCGACGCCGCCGCGCTCGATGGGCGCGAAGATCGTCAAGATCGCGTCGCCGACGCCCAACTCATGCAAGCCGGAACCTGAATCATGGCGCTCGATATCCTCGTGGTCGACGACGAACAGGACATCCGCGAGCTGGTCGCCGGCGTGCTGGAGGACGAGGGCTACGAGAGCCGAACCGCCGCCAATAGCGACGATGCGCTCGAAGCCATCGCAGCCCGCCGGCCCAGCCTGGTGTTGCTCGACGTGTGGCTTGCCGGTTCGCGCCTCGACGGACTGGAGCTGCTCGACGAGATCAAGCGCCGTGATTCCTCGCTGCCCGTCGTCGTCATCTCGGGCCACGGCAACATCGACACCGCCGTCGCCGCCATCCGCAAGGGCGCGGTCGACTTCATCGAGAAGCCGTTCGAGGCTGAGCGGCTGCTCCTCATGGTCGCCCGCGCCACCGAGACCGAGAGTCTCCGTCGCGAGGTCGCCTCGCTGCGGGCTACGGTCGGCCGCGACGTCGACCTTACCGGCAGTTCGGGCACGATCAACGCGGTGCGCGCCACGCTGAAGCGCGTCGCCGCGACCGGCAGCCGCGTCCTCATCACCGGCGCCGCCGGCGTCGGCAAGGAGGTCGCCGCGCGCCTGCTTCACGGCTGGAGCAACCGTGCCGATGCGCCTTTCGTCATTGTCTCCGCCGCGCGTATGACCCCCGAGCGCGTCGAGGAGGAATTGTTCGGCACGGAGGAGGGGGGCGACGTCGTCCGCCCCGGGCTGCTCGAACAGGCGCATGGCGGCACGCTCTTCCTCGACGAGATCGCCGACATGCCGGTGGCGACGCAGGCGCGGATCCTGCGCGTCCTGACCGACCAAAGCTTCACCCGCGTCGGCGGCGTCCGCATCGTCAAGGTCGACGTT
Organism: uncultured Sphingomonas sp.; assembly: GCA_964244185.1. GTDB lineage: Bacteria > Pseudomonadota > Alphaproteobacteria > Sphingomonadales > Sphingomonadaceae > Sphingomonas. Next base: position 90,199 of record CAXTHQ010000007.1, on the reverse strand, counting down.
CGCGTCGTCTCCGCTACCAGCCGCAACCTGATGGACGAGATCGCGGCGGGGCGTTTCCGCGAAGACCTGTTCTACCGCCTAAACGTCGTGCCCGTCGCCATCCCCGCGCTCACCGAGCGGCGCGAGGACATTCCCCCGCTCGCGATGCACTTCACTGCTCACTACGCCGCCGATCGTCGCGTGCCGACTCCGGAGATCGCCTCTGACGCGATGGTGGCGCTGCAATCCTATGACTGGCCGGGCAATGTCCGCCAGCTCCGCAACGTCATCGAGCGCACCATCATCCTGGCGCCGGGCGACCGCATCGGCCGCATCGACCTCGACCTGCTCCCCGCAGAGGTGCTCGGCAGCCAGGGCGAGGTGTCGGGCGGCGGCGCGATCATGGGCTCGCCGCTGCGCGAGGCGCGCGAGACGTTCGAGCGCGAATATCTCCGCGTCCAGATCCGCCGTTTTTCCGGCAACATTTCGCGGACCGCCAGCTTCATTGGGATGGAGCGCTCGGCGCTGCACCGGAAGCTGAAGCTGCTCGGCATCACCGACACCCGCGACGAATGACGCCGGTGGACGGGGGAGGGTGGGCGGCGTAAACCAAACGCTTCCCCGGAATGCGCGGGGGCGATCCGACGCCGGGAACCGGCGCGCTGCGGGGCACGACCCCGCCAACGAAGGCAGATGACCGAATGGCCGACAAGCAAGGCTCGCTTCAGGATCAGTTCCTCAACAGCGTGCGCAAGACCAAGACCCCCGTGACCATGTTCCTGGTCAAGGGCGTCAAGCTCCAGGGCATTGTCACCTGGTTCGACAATTTTTCCGTCCTGCTGCGCCGCGACGGGCAGTCGCAGCTCATCTACAAGCACGCCATCTCGACCATCATGCCCGCCGGGCCGATGGACCTCGGCGCGCTCAGCGACGCGGTGGGAGAACCGTCACGCAAGCCCTTGTTGCAGGACATTTTCCTCAACGCCGTTCGCAAGTCCGACGACAGCGTGACGATGTTCCTCATCAACGGCGTCATGCTCCAGGGCTATATCGCGAGCTTCGACCTATTCTGCATGTTGTTGACCCGTGAGGGGATGGCGCAGCTCGTCTACAAGCACGCCGTGTCGACCATCCAGCCCGCGCGGCCGCTCAACCTCGCCGAAGAGCCGGACGAGGCCGACGAGGATTGACCCAAGGTTTTGAACGGGACCGGGACGAGTTCGCGCGCGGTGCCCGGGCCCTGATCGTCCTGCTCGACCGGGGCGATGCGCGCCGCGACGCCGACGCGCGGCTGGAGGAAACCGCCGGGCTGGCGGCGGCGATTGGCTTGGTCGTCGCGAACATGATCGCGTTCAAGGTCCGCCAACCCAAGCCGGCGACGCTGCTCGGCAGCGGTCAGGTCCAGCAGCTCGCCGACCATTGCCGACAGGAAGACGCGCAACTCGTCGTCGTCGATGCGCCGCTGACACCGGTGCAGCAACGCAATCTGGAGACCGCGCTGGAAGCCAAGGTCATCGATCGCACGGGGCTGATCCTGGAAATCTTCGGCGAGCGCGCCGCGACCGCGGAGGGCCGGCTCCAGGTCGAGCTCGCGCACCTCGACTATCAGGCCGGCCGGCTGGTGCGGAGCTGGACCCATCTGGAGCGCCAGCGCGGCGGCTTCGGCTTCCTCGGCGGTCCCGGCGAGACGCAGATCGAAGCCGACCGTCGCCTGATCCGGGACCGCATGGCGCGGCTGCGACGCGAGCTCGAGCAGGTCAGCCGCACCCGTGGCCTCCACCGCGACCGCCGCCAGCGCACGCCATGGCCGGTGATCGCGCTGGTCGGCTATACCAATGCCGGAAAGTCCAGCCTCTTCAATCGCCTGACCGGCGCTGACGTCATGGCCGAAAACCTGTTGTTCGCGACACTCGACCCGACGTTGCGGCAGATCAGCCTGCCCGGCATCGACAAGGCCATCCTGTCGGACACCGTCGGGTTCGTGTCCGACCTGCCGACCCAGCTCGTCGCGGCGTTCAAGGCGACGCTGGAGGAAGTGGTCTCGGCAGACCTGCTCATTCACGTCCGCGACATCGCGCATCCCGACAGCGAGGCGCAGCGCGCCGATGTCGAGGCGGTGCTGGGCGAGATCGGCGTCGCGCCGGAGACCCCGCGCATCGAGGTCTGGAACAAGCTCGACCTGCTCGACGACGGGGCCCGCGCCGAGGTGGCGGGCCAGGCGGCTCACCGCACGGATGTCGTGGCGATCTCCGCGCTGACGGGGGAGGGCGTGGCGGCGCTGATCGAGCATGTCGCCGGGCATCTCACCTCAGCGCATCGTCGCTATCATATCGCACTCGACGCGACCGATGGGGCGGGAGCTGCCTGGCTGCACGCGCACGGCGAGGTCCTGGGCAGCGCGGAGGAGGGGCTGCAGGCGATGTACGACGTGCGCCTGTCGGAGGCCGACTATCGGCGCTTCATCCGCCGCGACGCTTGACCTCCTGCCACAGCGCTTCCTGCTCAACCAGCGAGAGGTCGGCGAAGCGGGCGTCGAGGGCCTCCATCGCGCGGAAGCGTCGCTCGAACTTGCCGTTTGCCGCCCGCAGCGCCGCTTCGGCGTCTACGCCGAGGTGCCGGGCCCAGTTGACGACGGCGAAGAGCAGGTCGCCGACTTCCTCCGGCACCTGGTCGCGCTCGGCCGCTTCGATTTCGGCCAACTCCTCGTCGATCTTGGCGCGCGGCCCGGCGGGATCGGGCCAGTCGAAGCCGACCCGAGCGGCGCGGCGCTGTAGTTTCTCGGCGCGCGAAAGCGCCGGCAGGCCCAGCGCGACGCCATCGAGCGCGCCCGTCACGCCCTTGGCCTGGCGCTCGTTGGCCTTGCTGCGTTCCCAATCCAACGCGTCACTGCCGCCGAAGATGTGCGGGTGGCGGCGTTCCATCTTGTCGGCGATCGCGGTGGCGACATCGGCCAGCGTGAAGGCGCCGGCTTCTTCGGCGATGCGGCTGTGGAAGACGACCTGGAGCAGAAGGTCGCCGAGTTCATCCTTGATATCGTGGACATCCAGACGCGCCACGGCGTCGGCAACTTCATAGGCTTCCTCGATCGTATAGGGCGCGATCGAGGCCCAGGTTTGCGCGCGGTCCCAGTCGCAGCCGTGCTCCGGGTCGCGGAGGCAGGCCATGATCGCCACGAGGCGATCGAGCGGGGTCCCCTCACCGGACATCGTCTAGCCCGATAATATACATTATGTAAAGTTCTGTGGTTTATGAGGCGTGAGGACGAGGGTGCGCCCTTCCACACGCCAGCTCTTCAGACGAGACAGGAAGTTCATGCCGAGCACGTCCGTGTCGCCGAACGCCGACGAGACGACGACCGGCACGTCGCGCGCGACGACATTGCCGATGGTCAACTCCGCCACAGTCGCCGCGTCGGCGGAGATCTGGCCGTTGGCGGTCTGGACGAGCAGCGGGAACATAGGCCGCTTGACCTCCAACCCGGCGGCGGCGGCCGTTCCGGTCGACAGCGCGGTGATCGTCGCGCCGCTGTCGATCAGCATCCGCCGCTCGATGCCCGCCAGCTTTACCCTGGCCCAGAAATGGCCGTCCTCGCTCATGCGGATGCGGACCTCGTCGCCGACCACCTGCTGATCGTTGAGCTTGAGCACGCTGGCGACGCGCGCGAGATACGGGTCGAACCGGCCGCGCTGCGCCACGACGAACAGGAGCAGGACGATCAGCGCCGCCCAGGTCGCGAGCATCGTCACCACGCGCAGCAACGGCACGCGCCGGGCGATCAGTGCCGAAATCGGCAGGATGAGCAGCAGCGCATAGAGGAACGCGTTCGAGCTGAGCTGCTCGGTCACAGCGCGAGTTCCAGCCCGTCATAACCCGGCTCGACGCCGGCCGGCAGCGCGGCGGCGAGCGTCCGGTAATCGAGCGTGTGGTCCATATGAACGAACGCTGCCCGGCCGGGCTTCAGCTCGTCGATCCACGCCAGCGCGGCGGCGACGGTCGGATGGGACGGATGGGGCGCGTGGCGGAGCGCGTCGAGGACCCACACGTCCAGCCCCGCATAAAGGTCGCGCATCGCCGGCGTGACCTCGTGGAAATCGGTCGCATAGCCCGCCACGCCCCCCGCCGCCGCGAACCGCAGCCCGACCGATGTGATGCGGCCGTGCGGCTGGTCGACGGTCTCGATCGCCATGCCGCCGATGGTCAGCCGATCCGGGAGCGGCCGGCCCTCGACCACCGCCGGATAGCCGTGCCGCCCGGCGAAGATATAGCCGAAGCGCTGTCGCAGGGCGTCGAGCACCTGGGGCCGGGCGTAGCCGATCACCGGCCGGCCGAGCGCGTGGAAGACCTGCCGCAGGTCGTCGATGCCGTGGCAATGATCGGCGTGGTCGTGCGTCCAGATCACCGCGTCGACCGTCGTCACCCCTGCGGCAAGCAATTGCTCGCGCAGGTCGGGGCTCGTGTCGACCAGGATCCGCACCCCGTCGTGCTCGACCAGCAGACTGGCGCGCAGACGGCGGTTGCGCGGCTCGGCCGGGTCGCACTCCCCCCAGTCTGGGCCGATACGGGGCACGCCCGACGATGTGCCTGACCCGAGGATGCGCAGCTTCACGCGGCCGTCTTGGCGAATAGCCGATGGAAGTTATCAGCCGTATAGCGTTGAAGCGTTTCGACTTCCTCGCCACGCAACCGCGCCAGAAAGGCAGCGGTGTCGGCGACGAAGGCCGGCTCCCCCGTCTTGCCCCGGTGCGGCACCGGGGCGAGGAACGGCGCGTCGGTCTCGACCAACAATCGCTCGGCCGGGATACGCGCGGCGATCTCCTGAAGATCGCGCGCGTTCTTAAACGTCACAATGCCGGAAATGGAGATGAAGAAGCCCAGTGCCAGCGCCTGGTCGGCGAACGCTCCCGATGCGGTGAAGCAGTGGATGACGCCGGCGTAGGCCCCCTTCCCCATTTCGTCGGCGAGGATGGCGAGCGTATCCTCCTCGGCATCGCGGGTGTGGACGATCAGCGGCACGTCGGCCGCACGCGCGGCGGCGATGTGCGCGCGGAAGCTCGCCCGCTGACGGGCGCGATCCGAATGGTCGTAATGATAATCGAGCCCGCTCTCGCCGATGCCGGCGACGCGCGGGTTTCGCGCGCGCTCGACCAGCCTGGCGGTATCGACATGCGGGTGCTGGTCGGCCTCGTGCGGGTGGATGCCGACCGTCGCCCAGACGTCGGGCTCGCGTTCCGCCGTCGCCAGCACCGCGTCCCATTCGCTCTCGCGCGTCGCGATATTGAGCATCGCCGTGACGCCACGCGCGCGGGCGCGGGCGAGCACCGCCTGCTGCTCCTCGACCAGGCCCTTGTAATTGAGGTGGCAATGGCTGTCGGCGAGCATCAAGCGGCCTCCGCCGGCAGCTCCAGCCGCGGGAACAGCGGAACCGGCCGGTCGAGACGAAAATCGATTTCCGCCAAGGGCGAATACCAATGGCTGCGGATGCCGACGACGTCGCGCAGCTCGGCGGCGACCCCCATGGCGTCGAGCAGCCGATCGGCGCTGGCCGGGACGACCGGCCGGATCGCCACCGCCAGTTGCGCAATGCAGATGTAAAGCGTCGCCAACACCGTTTCCATCCGCGCGGGATCGGTCTTGCGCAGCGCCCAAGGTGCCTGCTCGTCGATATAGGCGTTGCACGCGAACACCGCCTGCACCCATGCCTCGGTCGCCTGCGACAGCGCCAGTTTTTCGAAAGCCGCGGGAATCGCGATCGCCAGCGCGTGGTCAACGATTGCGAACAACGCCTCGTCGGCCTCGTGGTGACCATGGATTTCCGGCAATGCGCCGCCGCAATTCTTGAAGATCTGGGTCAACGTCCGCTGCGCCAGATTGCCGAAGCTGTTCGCCAGCTCGGCATTCACCCGCGCCACGATCGCCTCTGCGGAATAGGTGCCGTCCTGCCCGAAGCTGACCTCGCGCAGCAGGAAATAGCGTAGCGCGTCGACCCCGAAGGCATCGGCCAGCTCGATCGGGTCGACGACGTTGCCGACCGATTTCGACATCTTCTCGCCGCGGTGGAGCAGGAAGCCGTGGCCGAACACGCTTTTTGGCAGCGCGACGCCCGCCGACAGCAGGAAGGCGGGCCAATAAACCGCGTGGAAGCGGACGATGTCCTTGCCGATCAGGTGCAGGTCGGCGGGCCAGAAGCGGTTCTCCGGCGCTTCATGCGGCCAGCCCGTCCCCGACAGATAGTTGGTCAGCGCATCGACCCAAACGTACATGACGTGGCCGGGGCTGTCGGGGACCGGCACGCCCCAGTCGAAGCTGGTGCGCGACACCGACAGATCGGACAGGCCGCCTTCGACGAAGCGCATCACCTCGTTGCGCCGGCTCTCCGGGCGGATGAAGTCGGGATTGGCGGCGTAGAGGTCGAGCAGCGGCTGCTGGTAGCGCGACAGGCGGAAGAACCAGGTCTCCTCGACGGTCCATTCGACCGGCGTCCCCTGCGGCGACAGGCGCTGCCCACCCTCCCCGTCGACCAGCTCCTTGTCGTCGTAATAGGCCTCGTCGCGGACGGAATACCACCCCTCGTAGCGGTCGAGATAGAGGTCGCCGCTGGCGGCCATCCGCCGCCACAGCTCCTGCGTCGCGGCGTGATGATCGGGCGCGGTGGTGCGGAAGAAGCGGTCGTAGGAGATACCGAGCCGGTCGGCCATCGCGACGAAATGCGACGCCATGTCGTCGGCGAAGGCGGGGGTGTCCTGCCCGGCGGCGCGGGCGGCCTGGACCATCTTCAGCCCGTGCTCGTCGGTGCCGGTCTGGAAACGCACGTCGCGACCCGCCTGGCGATGAAAGCGAGCGATCGCGTCGGCGGCGATCATCTCATAGGCGTGGCCGATATGCGGGCGGCCGTTGGGATAATGGATCGCCGTGGTGATGTAGAAGGGCTCGGCCATCGGCGTGCCCTAACAGCATCACCCGCGCCGCTGAACCCCTATCGCGGCAACCCGGCCAGCAGGCCGGCCATCTCCCATACCGTCGCCTGCGGATCGAGCGACAGACCGAGCGCGGCGCCGGCGAGGTCGCGAGCCCTGGCGTGCGCATCCAGCGTGCCGGCGAGCGCGGGGCCGGTGCGGGTTCGCGCCGTGGCGGCAATGAAGGCGGGCGCGCGATCGAGAAACGCCTCGTAGCGCGGCTGCGCGGCCTTGGCGCCCAGCGCCCGGCCAAGCGCGGCGCGACGGGCATTGTCCGTGTCGCCCTCGGCGGCGATCGCGTGGATGGCCGCATCGAGCGCCGCGACGTCGAGGCCCGCGAAGCCGAGCGCACGACCGGGCGACCCCTCCCCCGCCCCGACCAGCGCCGTCAGTTCGTCCGCCGACAGCTCCGGCGCTTCGCGGCGCAGCACCGTCGCCACCTCCTCGTCGGTCAGCGCGGTGAAGCGCAGCAACCGGCAGCGCGAGCGGATGGTCGGCAGCAACCGGCCGGGCGCGTGGCTGACGAGCAGGAACACCGTCCCCGCCGGCGGTTCCTCCAGGTTCTTGAGGATCGCGTTGGCGCCTTCCCGCTCCAGGTCGTCGATCGCGTCGATGACGACGACACGGCGCGGGCCGAACGAGGTGGCGATCGACAGGAACGGCTGGAGCGCGCGGACCTGATCGACCTTGATGCCGCGGGCCAGCCCGGCCTCGGGCTTGTCGGCATCACGCGGCAGACGGGTGAGCACGCGCAGATCGGGATGCGATCCGGCCGCGACGAGCGCCGCCGCCGGATGGTTGTCGGGAACGCCCAGCCCGGGCGGCAGGCCGTCCGGCCGCTGCGATTCGGCCAGCAGCCGCAGCGCGACGGCGCGGGCGAAGGTCGCCTTGCCCACCCCCTCCGGCCCCGCCAGCAGCCAGGCGTGATGAAGCGCACCGCTTCCCAAGGCGGCCAGGAACGCTTCCGCAGCGACGATGTTGCCGACGACCGCCGTCATGGCGTCAGATCAGCCGAACAGCCCCGTCAGCCCCGCCCAGACGCGGCCGAGGAAGCCCGCCTTGCCGACATCGGCATCGGCGACCAGCGGCAGGCGCTGCTCCGGCAGATCGGGGCTGGTGATGACGAGATCGGCGACGTGCTGGCCCTTGGCGATCGGCGCGGTCAGCGGGCCGTCATAGACGACCCTGGCGTGCATCACCGGCACGGCGCCCGCCGGCAGCGTGACGGTGAGCTGCTTCGCCGCGACGAGGCCGACGGTATTGGCCGCGCCGAGCTGCACCTCGGCGGTCTCGACCTTCCTGCCCGCCGCCACCACCGGCTTCGCCTGCCAGGCGCGGAAGCCCCATTCCATGAAGCGCACCGATTCCTCGATGCGCTGGTTGAAGCTGTTCAGCCCCGCGACGACCAGCACCAGCCGCCGGCCGTTCTGCTCGGCCGAGCCGGTGAAGCCATAGCCCGCCTCGTCGGTATGCCCGGTCTTCAGCCCGTCCGCCCCGGCGACCCGGCCGAGCAGGGGGTCGCGGTTCGCCTGAGTGATGTCGTTGCCCGCGCCCAGCGTCTTGCCCCAGGTGAACTCCTTGAGCGAATAGAAGCGCTTGTAGAGATCGGGGAAGTCCCTGATCGTCGCCGCCGCCAGCGTCGCGAGATCGCGCGCGGTGACATAGGTCACGCCTTCATCGGGCCAGCCGTTGGAATTGCCGAAATGGCTGTTGGCGAGGCCGATCCGCTTCGCCGCGTCGTTCATCCGCGTCGCGAAGGTCGGCTCGTCGCCCGAAATGCCCTCGGCCAGCACCACGCAGGCGTCGTTGCCCGACAAGGTGACGATGCCCTTGAGCAGGTTCTCGACGCTGACCTTCTCGCCCACCGACAGGAACATCGTCGATCCCGCCGCCGGGCCGTGCCACCGCTTCCACGTCTCGGGGCGGACATCGAAGGTCGCGTCGAGCTTGAGCTCGCCCTTCTTGATCATCTCGAAGGCGACATAGACCGTCATCATCTTCGCCATCGACGCCGGCGGCATCCGCCGGTCGGCGTCGCGCTGATAGAGGATCGCGCCGGTCGACAGATCCTCGAGGAACGCGATCGGGGCCTGCCCCTGGAATTGCGGGGCGCTGGCGATCGAGGGCGTCGCCAGCGCGAGCAGCGCGACGTAGGCGGCGAAGGTCTTGAACATGCGAAAGGGGTCCGTCGGTTTGGGGGCTATTGCGCGACCGCGTCGGCGAGCAGGCCGACCGACAGCGCATAGAAGTTGGAGCAGTTATAGTCGAGGATGACGCGGTAATTGCTCGTCACGAGATAGCCCGTCGCCCCCTGCCCGTCGGGCTCGATCAGCGTCGCCTGGACGTCATCGGCCGGCCAGCCGCCGGCCTGCGGCTGGACGCCCAGCGCGCGCCACTCGGCCATCGTGCGCCAGGCGGAATGGCGGATGAACACCTTGGGACAGCGCGGCGCGATCAGGCGGGTACGGACGCCGGCACGGTCGAGGTCGGCAGGCACGCCGACGGCGACGCCCCAGGGCTGACCTGCGCGCCAGCCCGCGTCGCGCAGATAATTGCCGATCGAGGCAAGCGTGTCGGCGTCGCTGCTCCACACGTCGGCGAGGCCGTCGCCGTCGGCGTCGCGGGCGAGGCGGAGATAGACCGAGGGCAGGAATTGCGGGCCGCCGAGCGCCCCGGCCCAGCTACCGCGCAGCTTGTCGCGCGGGACGCCGCGGTCGATCATCCGCAGCGCCGCGACGAACTCGCCCGCGAACAGCGCCCGGCGGCGGCCCTCATAGGCGAGCGTGGCGAGGCTGCGGACGAGATCGTAATTGCCCATCACCGATCCGTAATCGGTCTCATGCCCCCAGATCGCGACCGCGATGGCCTCGGGCACCCCGGTCTCGCGCTCGATCGCTTCGAGGCGCGGGCGCTGCGCGGCATAGGCGCGGCGGCCCCGGCCGATGCGCGCGGCGTCGACATGGCGGGCGCGATACGGGGCGAACGGGGCGAAGCTGGCAGGCGTGTCGGCGATCGGCCCCGGCTGCGCCTGATCGAGCCGGACGACGCGCGGATCCAGCGTGAGGTCGGCGAGCGCGGCGTCGACGGTCCCGGATCGCACGCCCGCCGCCAATGCCTGGGCGCGCAGTTCGGGGAGATAGGCCTGGAAGCCCGCATCGTCCTGCGCGCGCGCGCCGCTGACAATCAACAGCAACGCGATCGCCGCCGCCCACCGTCTCGCTTTTGCTGCCCGACCCATGGCGGCGTTGTGACACGCGTCCGGCGGAGGCGGAACCCCCTCCGTCGCGGGCCTTGCACGGCCGGGCGTCGCGCGACTAAGCGATGCGGCGAGGACAGGTGGCCGAGTGGTTTAAGGCAGCGGTCTTGAAAACCGCCGTGGGTGCAAGCCCACCGTGGGTTCGAATCCCACCCTGTCCGCCATCAAGTCCGAGTAGCGCGTTGAATTCGCTTGATAATTCCGCGCGGTTCGCCGTTTCCCCTCACCCTTCCCCACACTCGCTGTGTGGCCGCGTGGTCGATGAAGGGTGACACACTTTTTTCACGCCGGTGACGCGCAACTAAACTAATCATGTGCCCGGCATCGCGCGGCAATTTTCCGTTTTTTAGTGTTCTACGCGTTCGTCTGCGGTTGAACGTCCCACGGCGATGCTCCGCAAGTGATTATTTAGGCTGACTGTTGCCGCGCGCGGTCGCCTGCGGCAAAGGTGTAGGCGCGTTGCGGTCTGTCCCGCGCGTGGGGCGTCGTAACCCCTTGCCGCAAGTCCGGTCGAGTTTCTCGGCCGGGCGGCCGCTGCGTATGTCCAGGGCTCGCCTAAAGGCGGCGGCGCTCTGACTTGCGCAGGGTTACGAACGCCCGGCTCAGGCCGGGCGATGCCCCCAACAAGGGGAGCAAAAATCAATGTTTAGAACTTCGCACAAGCTCGTAATGTCCGCCTTGGCAATGGCGGTGATGTGCGGCTGCACGACGACGGTTGCGCGTGAGGGCACATCGCTGGAACAGACCAACCGCGACATCGCCGAGTGCAAATACGAGGCCGCAAAGGCAAACGACAATCCCATTCTCGCGCATGATCTCGCCAAGCAGTGCCTCGCTCTACGCGGATACACGAAGCAGTGAGCCGTCGGCTCGTCGCGTTGGGCTGCGTCGTCATCGTAGCTCCGTCCGCGCCAGCTCGGGCAATTGAGACGCCCGAAAGCCGCGCCCAGTCTGTCATTGATGACGCACGAACCACCATCGTTGCAGTCAACGGACGGCTGAGGAATATGACAATTACCTGTGACAGCGCCGAGGCCAGCCAGAGCGGGCTAAAGATCGCTGGCGTCGATGGTCTCATGCAGGGATTGGTCAATATTCAACCCCGCTTCCCACCCTACATGCAGGCGGGTGTGGCGCGGGCCATTTCAAATCTCGGCGTCGAGGCGGGAAAGCTCAGGCTCGAACAGGCGGATGGGTTCCTCGCTGCGGGGTGCAATCCGCAAGCAGACAACCTCTACAGGTTCGTGCTCGCCAACTTCAGCTCACCTTCCTTCGAGGGGCTGCGACAACGAGCGCAGGTCGGCATTGAAGACGTTCAGACGCGGGGCAAGTGACCGTGCTCCTGCCGCTCTACGTCGACGGACCCTTGGCTTGAGTCAGAACCGCGTGCCGGTGGCTGGTGGCTAGGTTGCCACCTCAAGCTCCCCGGCTAGAAGGGCTTCAAGGTCGGATGTCGAGATAGTTCGACCGAAGATATGCCTTCACAACCTTGCTCGGGATGACGTGGGCCAGCGCGGCCTCTGCGGCCTTGCTGGGGAACGCCGTCGCCTCTGCCGCCCATACGCGAAAGCTGGACCGCAGGCCGTGGACCGTCGACACCCCTCCAATCGCGGCCCGCAGCGCCTTGAGCATGGTCATGTCGCTGATGGGCCTGCCCTTGAGGCCGGGGAACACGGGTTCGCCCGCGATGCCCTTCCTCATGCCCTCGGCAATCCGCAGCACAGCGATGGCGGCGGCGGATAGGGGAACGACATGCGCCTTCTGGGCCTTCATCCGACTGGCGGGGATGGTCCACAGCCCCAGAGCAAGGTCGATTTCCTCCCATGTCGCGCCGCGCGCCTCGCATGACCGCGCCGCCGTCAGGGTGACGAAGCGCAACGCCAGTCGGCCAGCCGTGTCGTTGCCGGTCAGCTTAGCGGTCAAAATCCGCCACCTGCTGATACGGCAAGGCCGCGAAGTTGGCGGGTCGCTTGGTCTGTTTCGCCAACCCGGTCTTCACTGACCGCAACGGCGCTTCCTCGGCGCGATGACCCTTAGCGTGCGCCCAATCGAGGATGGTCTTGACCCGTTGCAGGACGCGCCGCGCCGTCTCGGGCTTGTTGTTCCAGATCGGCGCGAGCAGGTCTCGGATCGCTGGTCCGGCGACCTTGTCGATGGTGAGTCCGCCGATGCTGGGGAAAACGTAGGTTTCCAGCGACGACAGCCATTGAGCGCGATGCTTCGGGTTGCGCCAATGCCGCTCGCGCTCGCCGTGGACGGCCAAGGCCGCCTCGCGAAAGGTCGGCATCGCCGCTAGGATTCTTTGTGAGGCCCGCTTGGCCTCTGCCGGGTCTCCACCTGCCTCGACCTGCCTTCGCGTCTCTACGGCCTTCTGGCGGGCTTCCTTAAGGGTCACGGCCTTCGCCGATCCCAAACCGAATTCGCGGCGCTTGCCATTCCATTGGATGAGCAGCACACAAGACCGTGACCCGCCGCTCTTGATGACGAAATACAACCCGTCGCCGTCCGCATACCGTCCGGGCGCAGTCAGAGCCTTCACGGCCAAGGTGTTCAGCTTCCCATAATCGCCTCCGTTCCCTACAGTTAACCCCACAGCAAATAACGGTCGTGGGCGAACGGGGAAGGTCGGGGGCGAGAAGCTACCCTGTAGAACTCTAGGTTTTCCGGGGGTTTAGCGGTCGCTGGCGACTCGTGGTGAAGGCCGGTTAGACTGACACCCTGTCCGCCGCGAAGGGCGTGGGCGTCAGCCGCGCTTGAGGCTCAGCCCACCGAAGCGCTTGTTGAAGCGGGCGACCTGGCCGCCCGCGTCGAGCATCGAGCCGCGCCCGCCGGTCCAGGCCGGATGCGCCAGCGGATCGATCTCCAGCGTCATCGTGTCGCCCTCCTTGCCCCAGGTGGAGCGGGTCTCGTACACGGTGCCGTCGGTCATCTGCACCTTGATCATGTGGTAGTCGGGGTGGGTATCGGCCTTCATGGGTCAAGCTCCTGGGGTGGCTGGTTCCGACCAGCCTGAAAGAGCGGCGCGCCTAGCGGGTGCGCCCGATCTTGTCAAAGTTCGCGCTCATGCCGGTCTGGGCGGATCGGCAATCATCGCCGTAAAGTTTGCTTCGGCAACGATTTGCCCGTCGATCGTCGCACGACCCGAGAACTTGCAGACCGACGAGCGTTTCTGCACGAATTCGGCTTCCAGCCGCAACAATACGCCGGGCTCGACGGGCTTGCGGAACTTCGCGCCGTCGATCGCCATGAAATACACGAGCTTGCCCGAGCCCGCCAGACCGAGGCTTTCGACCGCCAGGATCCCCGCCGCCTGTGCCAGCGCCTCGACGATCAGCACGCCGGGCATGATCGGGCGGCCGGGGAAATGGCCCTGGAAGAAGCCTTCGTTGATCGTCACCGCCTTGATCGCCGCGATCGACACGTCGGGCACCAGCTCCTCGACGCGATCGACGAGCAGCATCGGGTAACGGTGTGGGAGCGCCGCCATCACACGGGTGATGTCGAGCGCTCCCATCGCGTCGCTCACCGGCCGCCGGTGCGCGGCGTGGTCGTGGCCGGCGCGGGCGCCGGCGCGGCGGGGGCGGTGCCCTGCTGCTGCTGGCCGGGCTGCCAGTTGGCGGGCACGGCGGTGCTCACGGTCGGGATTAGCCGGTCGAGCTCGGTCGTCACCGCCGGCGTGACATCGACGGTCGGCTGCAGGAACAGCACCGCCTGCGGGTTGACGAGCAGGCTGATGTTGCGCGCCCGGACGACGCTCTGCACCGCGTCGCCCAGCTTGGCCTGGATCTGCTCGATCGCATAGGCCTGCGCGCGCTCGGCCGGCGCGGTGATGCGCGCGAGCTCCTGCTGGCCCGCCTGCTGCTTAGCCTGGATCGACTGATATTGCGTCTGCAGCGCCGCCTGGTTCGCGTTGGGCGCGCGGCGCGCCGTTTCGAACTGTTGCGCGAGCGGCAGCAGTTCGGCCTGGATCGCCTTGCTGCGGGCGTCCGCCTGATCGAGCTGCGCCTTGTAGGTGGTCTGGATCTGGATGCGCGCGGCGGCCCAGGCCTTGGTGCCGGCGATCGCGCCCTGGGGATCGGCGACGGCGACGCCGCCCACCTGCGCGGCGGCGGGGGCGGCGACGAATGCGGCAGGCGCGACCAGCGCGACGGCGGCGAGTAGCTTGGCGAAATTGGTCATCAGAACTGAGTTCCCACGTTGAAGGTGACGAGCTTCTTGTCGTCTCCCGGTTGCGACAGAAGGGCTTTGGCGATGTCGATCCGCAAGGGACCGAACGGTGAGTTCCAGTTGACGCCGAACCCGACCGACAGGCGCGGCCGCGCCGAATTGCCGAGAAAACGCTCGTCGAAAGGGGCGGTCGAGGTGGCGTAGGCGGTGTTGGGGGATACGCCCGCGCAATTGGCCAGAACGCTGTCCGCCGAATATCCGCTCGGACAGATCGTGGTCAAGCCGGCGTTGGCATAAAGCGCGTTGCCCGCCGCATCGAGGTCGGTCGGAACGATATAGATCTGGTTGCCCGACGCATCCTTCACCGGCGTGACGATCGGCTGGACCACACCGTTCACCGTCTGGAAGGTCGCGGTCGGCAGCGGCCGGGTGATGCCGAACAGCGAGCCCGCCTGGAGGTAGATCGACGGCCGCAACCCGAGCTCGCGCGCGCCCGAGCCGAGCGGCAGCTCCAGCTCCAGCCGCGCGAGGTAATAGGCCTTGCCGCCCAGCGCGTCGTCGACGATCTGGTTGCGGTCGGTCTCCAGCGTCTGCACCCCGTTCGCGTCGGTGACGTACGGAATGCGCTGCACGCGCGGGCCGACGCCGCGGATGTCGAAGCCGCGGAACTGCGGCTCGCCGAGATAGAAGCGGTCGGTAATGCGGACCTTGTCGATACCCGCGCCCCGGCTCTTCTCGAGCGACTTGATCCAGCCGCCCTCGGCGTTGAACGACGCGACGAAGCCGCCGCCGATGCCCTTGTACTTCGCGAAGTCGGCGCGGGTGCGAAGATATTTCACGTCGCCGCCCAGCCCCGCGAAATCCTGGCCGAAGGTGAACTTCGAGCCGGCGGTTGGGCGCAGCCGGCTGTTGAGGCTGTCGTTGATGATCGAATAGCCGACCGACGAGGTCCAGCGGTTGCCGATCGAGTCGCACAGATAACGACCCGCCTTGAAGGGGTCGCACGCGCCGTTGGTATAATAGGTGCTCTCGTCGAGCCCGACCTGATCGTAGGACAGGCCATAGCGGCCCGACACCGACCAATATTCGGTCAGCGGGATGCCGGTGCGGACCTGGAAGCCCGTCGATACCTGCGTGTAGGTGGTGTTGCGATCGCCGTTCGAGGTGTAGTTGAACGCGTTGTAGTCGCGACGGAACAGGTCGACGCCCAGCGCCACGTTCTTGTCGAAGAGATAGGGTTCGGTGAAGCCCAGCTCGATCGACTTGGAATAGCTCGAATAATTGACGCCCGCGCGCAGCTCCTGGCCCTTGCCGCGGAAGTTGCGCTGGGTGATGTTCGCCTGGATGATGAAGCGCTCGAGGCTCGAATAGCCCGCCGACAATTGCAGCTCGCCGGTCGACTTTTCCTCCACGTTCGCCTCGAGCACGACGCGGTCGGGCGCGGAGCCCGGGGTCTGCTTGATTTCGAACTTGTCCTGGAAGAAGCCCAAGCTGTTGATGCGGTCCTGCGACCGCTTGACCTGGAAGCTGTTGAAGGCGTCGCCCTCGGCCAGCCGGATCTCGCGGCGGATCACCTTGTCCTGAGTCTGCGTGTTGCCGCTGATCTCGACGCGCTCGACATAGGTGCGTTGCGCCTGGGCGATGTGGAAGTTGATCGCCATCGTCAGGGTTTCGCGGTCGGGCACGAACTCCGGGTTCACGTCGGTGAAGGCATAGCCGAACAGGCCGGCGGACTGGTTGAGCTGATCGACCGAATCCTCGACCTGCTTGGCGTTGTACCAGTCACCCTTCTTGGGCGGGAGCGATGCCGCCAGCTTCTTGTTGTCGAAGTCGCGGATCTCGCTGTCGACGGTGATGTCCCCGAACTTGTAGCGCTTGCCCTCCTCGACGACGTAGGTGATGATGAAGTCGCGCTTGTCCGGCGTCAGCTCGGCGACGGCGGAGACGACGCGGAAATCGGCATAGCCTTCGGTCAGGTAGAATTGCCGCAGCTTCTGCTGGTCGTAATTGAGCCGGTCCTGATCGTACGACGTACCGCTGGAGAAGAAGCGGAACAGGCGCGCCTGCTTGGTCGCCATCTGACCGCGGATCTTGTCGTCGGAGAACACCTCGTTGCCGATGATGTTGATCTGGCGGACCTTGGACTTCGCGCCTTCGGTGACCTCGAACACCACGTCGACGCGGTTCTGGTCGAGCGACACCATCTTGGGCTCGATCACCGCGGCGAAGCGGCCCTGCCGGCGGTAGAGCTCGATGATGCGCGCGACGTCCTGCCGCACGGCGGTGCGGGTGAAGATCTGGCGCGGCTTGAGCTTGACCTCCTTCTCGATCTTGTCGGTCTTGAGCGCCTTGTTGCCCTCGAAGATCACGCGGTTGATGATCGGGTTCTCGCGGATGCGCAGCACGATGTCGCCGCTCTCGACGCCCGAGATCGAGAAATCGGCGAACAGGTCGCTGGCCTGCAAGTCCTTGAGCGCCTGATCGAGCGTTTCGGCGTTATAGGCGATGCCCACGCGCAGCCGCGTGTAGGACAGCACCGTCTCGGGCTCGATGCGCTGCGACCCCTCGACGCGCAGCGACTTGATCGTCTTCGCGTTGGGATCCGTGACGATCTTCTCGGGCGCGGGCTCGGGCATCGGCAGTTGTTCGGCGCGCGAGGGCGGTGGGCCGCCCTGACCACGCTGGCCCGGCGGCGGGCCGCGCCGGCCGCCGCGACCCTGCGCGTCGGCCATCGACGGTACGGTCGCCAGCATGGTGCCGGCCATCAATATGGCGATCGCGCGGCTGGCGGGCGATGAAACTCTATGAAGCGTCACGAAAAAATCCCAACCGCCCTGAACAATATTCCCCGACGCGGCTTTATGCGCGCCGCCCTGCCCGATCCGGGTCAGTCGATCAACCCGGCGAGACCGCGCCCCAGACCACGCCACAGCCCCGCCGCACCGAGATCGTTGAAGGTGACGAGCAGCATCAACGCCGCGAGCGCGGCCAATCCGCCGCGATACGCCCATTCCTGCGCCGCCGGCCCGACCGGCCGCCGCCGCACCGCCTCGATCGCATAGAAGAGCAGATGACCGCCATCGAGCATCGGAACTGGCAGCAGGTTGATGAACCCCAGATTGATGGAGACCAGCGCGATCAGGAAGACGAAGGCGGGCCAGCCGAGCGTGATCTGCTCTCCCGCCACCTTGGCCATGCCGACGGGCCCGCGCATGTCCTGGATCGAGCGGCGGCCGGTGACGATCTGGCCGAGCGTCGCCACCGTCATGCTGACGATCTCGCCGGTCTGGCGCGCGGCGACGGGCAACGCCTGCAACGGGCCGACCGGGACGATTACCGCGCGCCCGCGCTCCACGCCGAGCAGCCCCTGTTCGGCGCGATTGCCGAAGCGATCGACCAATGTGCCTGCGCCGACCACCGCGTCGAGAGTGACCGGCCGGCCAGCCCGCTCCAGCTCGACGCGCACCCGCTCACGCGGGCGGATCATCACGTAGCGCGCGACGTCGTCGAAGGTGCCGATCGTGCGGCCGTCGAGCGTCAGGAAACGGTCGCCGGGACGGATGCCCGCCTGCGCCGCGGCACTGCCCGCGATGACCGAGCGCACCACCGGCGGCGTGCGGAGATCGCCATAGGCGAACGCGAAGCCGGCGAGGATGAGGATGGCGGCGACGAGGTTCACCGCCGGGCCCGCCGCGACGATGATCGCGCGCTGCCAGACGGGCTTGGCCTGAAAGGTGCCGTTGCGCTCGTCGGCGGGCAGCGCGAGCCATTCCGCCGAAGGCTGGCTGACCGCGTTCATGTCGCCGGCGAAGCGCACATAGCCGCCGAGCGGCAGCCAGCCGAGCTTCCAGCGCGTGCCGCGCTTGTCGGTCCAGCCGAGCATCTCGCGGCCGAAGCCGATCGAGAAGGCGTCGGCCTTCACCCCGAACAGCCGGCCGGCCCAGTAATGACCCATCTCGTGGATGAAGACGAGCGGGCCGATCACGCCGACGAAGGCGATCACGGTCAGCAACAGGCCGGGACTCTGGATCAAACGACGCAATCCTTCACGCGCTCGCCCGCCAGCGCTCGGGCCTCGGCGTCGACCGCCAGCACGGCGTCGAGCGTTTCGGGCGCGGGCGGGTCGTAGCGGCCGAGCGTATCGTCCACAATTGCGGCGATTTCGAGAAAGCCGATCCGGCCGTCCAGAAACGCCGCCACCGCGATCTCGTTGGCGGCATTGAGGATGGCGGGGCGGGCGCCCCCCTCCCCCAGCGCGACACGCGCGAGGCGCAGCGCCGGGAAGCGCTCCTCGTCGGGCGCCTCGAAGTCGAGCCGGCCGAGCGCCACCAGATCGAGCGGCTGGACGGCGGAGTCCATCCGGTCGGGCCAGGCGAGCGTGTGCGCGATCGGCACGCGCATGTCCGACGGGCCGAGCTGGGCGAGCATCGAGCCGTCGATATATTCGACCAGGCTGTGGATGATCGACTGGCGGTGGACGACGATCTCGATCCGCTCGGGCGGCACCGGGAACAGGCGCGCGGCCTCGATCAGCTCCAGCCCCTTGTTCATCATCGTGGCGCTGTCGACCGAGATCTTCGCCCCCATCGACCAATTGGGGTGCGCGACCGCCTGCGCCGGAGTGACGCCGCGCATGGCGTCATGACGCCAGTCGCGGAACGGGCCGCCGCTGCCGGTGAGGACGATGCGGCGGACACGTTCGGGGCGCCGCCAGTCGAAGCACTGGAAGATGGCATTGTGCTCGCTGTCGGCGGGCAGCAGCGTCGCGCCCGATGCCCGCGCGGCGGCGAGGATGATCTCGCCCGCGGAGACCAATGGCTCCTTGTTGGCGAGGACGACGGTGCCGCCCTGCTCGATCGCGGCGAGCACCGACCGCAGCCCCGCGCAGCCGACGATCGCAGCCATCGTCCAGGCCGCCCCCGACGCGGCGGCCGCGACCACCGCCTCCGGGCCGCCGGCGACACGCGTGCCGGTGCCGGCGAGCGCCTCGCGCAGCGCGGGCAGGCAGGCTTCGTCCGCGACCACCGCCAGTTCGGCGCCGGTGCGGCGCGCGGCGGCGGCGAGGCGGTCGACATCGCCATTGGCGGTCAGCGCCTTGACGCGAAAACGGTCCGGCGCGCGCTCGACGAGGTCCAGCGTCGAGGTGCCGACCGAGCCGGTCGCACCGAGGATGGTGACGCTTCTCACCGGATCAGCGCGGGATAGATGACCAGCAATGCGGCGAGCGGCGCGACCGGGACGACGCCGTCGAGCCGGTCGAGCACGCCGCCATGGCCGGGCAGGATGTTGCCCGAATCCTTCACCCCCGCGCGGCGCTTGAGCCAGCTTTCGAACAGGTCGCCCGCCTGCGCCACCACCGCCAGCGCGGGCGTCGCCAGCGTCAGGCGCAGCGGCAGGCCGGCATACCAATGCAGGAACGCCCCGAACAGCGACGCCGCCAGCATCCCGCCCGCCAGCCCCGACCAGGTCTTGGCCGGGCTGATCGCGGGCGCGAGTTTCGGCCCGCCGAAGGTACGCCCCGCGAAATAGGCGCCGATGTCGGTCGCCCACACCAGCGCCAGCGCCCAGATCGCGCAGATCAGCCCGTCGACCCAGCCATGCTGCTCGCGAATGAGGAGCAGCGCCAGGATCGGCAGCCCGACATAAAAGGCGCCCGCCGCGAGCCAGGGCTGGCGGGTGACGATGACGATGAAGAAGAACGCGGCGGCGATCAGCCCCAGCGCGAGGAAGCCCGGCCCCGACGCGACCGGCGACATGATCGCGATCGCGACGAACAGCGCGAACAGGCTCAATTGCTTGAGGCGCGGGGTCGCCTTCTGCAGGTCCGCCCACTCGGCCATCATCACCATCCCCGCCGCCGCCGCGAGCAGCCAGAAGGCGAAGCCGCCCAGCACCAGCGCGACGAGCGCGACGGCGATCATCGCCAGCCCCGCCAGCGTGCGCTTGGTCAGCTCGCTCACAGGCCTCCGTAGCGGCGCTGGCGACGGCCGAACCGGGCGATCGCGTCGGCGAGCGCGTCGGCGTCGAAATCGGGCCAGAGCGTGTCGACGAACAGCAGCTCGGCATACGCCGCCTGCCAGAGCAGGAAGTTGCTGAGGCGCTGCTCGCCCGAGGTGCGGATGAGGAGGTCGAGCGGCGGCAACTCGGCGGTGTCGAGCTCGGCCTCGATCGCCGCCTCGTCGATCTGGTCGGCGGGCAGCCGCGCCGCCAGCCGCCGGACCGCGGCGGCGAGCTCGGCCTGCGCGCCGTAATTGAGCGCGATGGCAAGGATCGGGCCGGTGTTGCCGGCGGTGCGCGCGATCGCGGCGTCGACCAGCGCCACCAGATCGGGCGAGAAGCGGCGATAGTCGCCGATCACGCGCAGCCGCACGTTCTCGCGCGCCAGCTCGTCGAGATCGGAACGGATGAACAGGCGCAGCAACCCCATCAGGTCGCTGACCTCCTCCTCGGGCCGCCGCCAGTTCTCGGACGAAAAGGCATAGAGCGTCAGCGCCTCGACCCCCATCGCGCGCGCCGCCCGCGTCACGCGCCGCACCGCCTCGACGCCCGCGCGATGCCCGGCGAGGCGCGGCAAGCGCCGTCGCTTCGCCCAGCGCCCGTTGCCGTCCATGATGATGGCGACATGGCGCGGGATGGTGCCGGCGTCGGGCTGAGGGATGGCGGCGGTCGCCACGATCAGGCCCTCACTTGCCCAGGATCTCTTTCTCTTTCGCCGTCGCCGCGTGATCGACCTCGGCGATCGTCTTGTCGGTCAGCTTCTGGACATCGCCCTCGTGGCGCTTGCGGTCGTCCTCGCCGAACACGCCCTTCTTCTCGTCGGTCTTGAGCGCGTCCATGCCGTCGCGGCGCACGTTGCGGACGGCGATCCGGCCTTTTTCCGCATATTGCCCGGCGAGCTTGGCCAGCTCCTTGCGGCGCTCCTCGGTCAGGTCGGGGATCGGCAGGCGCAGCGTCGTGCCGTCGTTGATCGGGTTGAGCCCCAGCCCCGCCGAGCGAATCGCCTTTTCCACGGATCCGACGTTCGTCTTGTCCCATACCTGCACCGACAGCATCCGCGGCTCGGGCACCGACACCGTCGCGACCTGATTGAGCGGCATGGCGCTGCCATAGACCTCGACCGTCACCGGATCGAGCAAGGCGATCGAGGCGCGCCCCGTCCGCAGGCCGGCGAGGTCGCTCTTCAGCGCCTCGACCGCACCCGCCATGCGGCGTTCGAGATCGGATTTGTCATACGCCGGCATCGGCCATCTCCTGCGCTTGCACGATCGTCGATACGCCTTCGCCTGCGAGAACGGCGGCGAAATTGCCGTGCTCGCGGATGTTGAAGACGACGATCGGAATGTTGTTGTCGCGGCACAAGGCCACGGCGGAGGCGTCCATCACCTTCAGATTGAGTGACAGGACTTCGCCGTAAGTGATGGTCTCGTAGCGCTGGGCGCTCGCGACCTTCTTGGGGTCGGCGTCATAGACGCCGTCGACGCTGGTGCCCTTGAACAAGGCGTCGCATTTCATCTCCGCCGCGCGCAACGCCGCGCCGCTGTCGGTGGTGAAATACGGACTGCCGACGCCGGCCGCGAAGATCACCACCCGGCCTTTTTCGAGGTGGCGCTCGGCGCGGCGGCGGATGAAGGGCTCGCACACCGCGCTCATCGGGATAGCGGACTGGACGCGCGTCTCGACGCCGATCTGCTCCAGCGCGTTCTGCACCGCTAGCGCGTTCATCACCGTCGCCAGCATCCCCATGTAATCGGCGGTCGCGCGCTCGATGCCCTTGGCGGCGGCGGATATGCCACGGAAGATGTTGCCGCCGCCGACGACGACGCACAGCTCATAGCCCTGCGCGCGGACGTCGGCGATCTCGCCCGCCACGCGCGCGGTCACCTCCGGATCGATGGCGAGCCCGCCGCCATGCTCGCTGGCGCCCATCAGGACCTCGCCCGACAGCTTCAGGAGGATACGCTTGAACCGGGGGGAGGACATGGCGGCTGGCTATACGGGGTTAGGCGCGGGGGCAACCGTCTGCACGGAATCTCCCTTTCCCGTGGGAGGGAGCCGCGAAGCGGCGGAAGGGTGAGGGTGACAGAAACCAGCGCTGGTCACCCTCACCCTTCCCACTCGCTGCGCGAGCGGGCCCCTTCCCTCTCCCTGAGGGAGAGGGAGTTAAGTTGTCGGTAGCGGCTCGTCCTTCTTCTGCGGCACGCCGCTCGCGGCGGCGACCTCGGCGGCGAAGTCGGACTGGTCCTTCTCGATGCCTTCGCCGAGCTGGAAGCGGACATAGTCCTTGAGCACGATCGTACTCCCCGCATCCTTGCCCGCCTTGGCGACGACGTCGGAGATCTTGGTCTTGCCGTCCATCACGAAGAGCTGGCTGACCAAAGCGTGCTCCTTGCGGTACTTGGCGATGCCGCCCTCGACCATCTTGGCGATGATGTCGGCGGGCTTGCCCGATTCGGCCGCCTTCTCGGTCGCGATCGCGCGTTCGCGCTCGATCTCGGCCTCGTCGAGGTCGGCTTCGTTGAGCGCCTTGGGGAAGGCGGCGGCGATATGCATCGCGAGCTGCTTGCCCAGGTCCATCAGCACGCCCTCGGCCGCCTCGCTCTCCAGCGCGACGAGCACGCCGATCTTGCCCAGGCCGGGCGCGGCGGCGTTGTGGACGTAGGACACGACCGCGCCCTTCGACACTTCGAGCCGCTTCGCGCGGCGCAGCGACTGGTTCTCGCCGATCGTCGCGATGTTGTTGGTCAGCACCTCGGCGACGGTCGTGCCCGACGGCATCGCCTCGGCCTTAAGCGCGTCGATGTCGCCGCCGGTGGCGAGCGCGATCTGCGTCACTTCGCGGACGAACTGCTGGAACTGATCGTTCTTGGCGACGAAGTCGGTCTCCGAATTGACCTCGACCGCCGCCCCGCGCGTGCCGGACACGGCAACCCCGACCAGTCCTTCGGCGGCGGTGCGCGACGACTTCTTCTGCGCGGCCGCCAGGCCCTTGGTGCGCAGCCAGTCCATCGCGGCGTCCATGTCGCCGGCGGTCTCGTTCAGCGCCTTCTTGCAGTCCATCATCCCCGCGCCGCTCTTCTCGCGCAGGTCCTTGACCATCGCAGCCGTGATGTCGGCCATTGTCCTAGTCCTCAAAAGGTCCGTTCGTCCCGAGCGAAGTCGAGGGACAGATTCGGGTAGAGTGCCTCGACTTCGCTCGGCACGAACGGGGTGGGGTTGATTCAGGATCAACCCCGTGGCCCCTTAATGTTACGTGGTCGCTTCGGCACCCTCGTCGGCAGCAGCCGCCTCGACCGGGGCCGGCTCAGCCGGCGCAACCTCGGCGACGTCCGCCTCGGCGGGCGGTTCGACCATCGTGCCGATGTCGCGGCCCGAACGCGCCTGCTGCTCCTGGCCGCCACGCGTCGCCGCGATCGCGATCGCTTCGCAATACAGGCGGATGGCGCGCGCGGCGTCGTCGTTGGCCGGCACCGGGAAGGCGATGCCGTCGGGCGAGACGTTCGAATCGAGGATCGCGACGACGGGGATGCCGAGCGTGTTGGCTTCCTTGATCGCCAGCTCTTCCTTGTTCGCGTCGATCACGAACATGACGCCGGGGATGCCGCCCATGTCGCGGATGCCGCCGAGCGACAGCTCGAGCTTGTCGCGCTCGCGGGTAAGCTGGAGGACTTCCTTCTTGGTCAGGCCGTGGGTGTCGCCCGCGAGCTGCTCTTCCAGCGTCTTCATGCGCTTGATCGAGTTGGAGATCGTCTTCCAGTTGGTGAGCATCCCGCCCAGCCAGCGATGGTTGACGAAATGCTGGCCCGAGCGGCGCGCGGCGTCGGCGATCGGCTCCTGCGCCTGGCGCTTGGTGCCGACGAACAGCACCTTGCCGCCGGCGGCGACGGTCGAGCTGACGAACTCCAACGCGCGGGCGAACAGCGGCACGGTCTGCGACAGGTCAAGGATGTGGACGCCGTTGCGGTCGCCGAAGATGTAAGGCTTCATCTTCGGGTTCCAGCGGTGAGTCTGGTGGCCGAAATGCGCGCCGGTTTCGATCAATTGCTGCATCGAGACGACAGGAGCCGCCATAGGGATTAGTCCTTCCGGTTAAGCCTCTGGGAAGCGGGAACCGCGCAAGCGCGGCACCGGGCTATGTTGCTTCCCATGTGGGATTGAGGCGCGCCACTTAGTCGGGGTCGGCGCCAAACGCAAGCGCTTGACAGTGGAACGGGAGAGGAACATACGTGGCCCGTAGCCAGTCCAGACGGGATTGGCCCACGCTACGAACGCGTTTTCTCGGGCGCTCCGGAACCAGCGGACAAATAGTCCGTTGGACCGAGCGACAAACTGCGTTCGCTTGGTAATGCAGGGAGGTAGTATGACGGGTCTGGTGTCGATGGCGGTGTTCACGGGCGCGATGGCCCTGGCACTGATGGCGATCTGGTCGACGGTCGCGCCGCAATGGCGCAGGATCGCGCGGCTGGCGATGGGCAACGTCGAGCAGCCTTTTCAGCCGCTGGCCGACCTTGCCCTGGCCGAGCGCCGCATCGCCGTCAGGCGCTGGGCGGCGGCGCCGGTTCCCGTCCCGATCCGCCGGCTGCGCGCAGCCGCCTGAACCGGGCATAGCCCATCGCGCTCAACGGCATGGTGAGCAGATAGACGCCGGAAATCACGGTCAGCGTCTGCCACGGCGCGGTCACCAGCGCCGCCGCCAGCACCACTGCCGCAGCGATCGCTTCGAACCGCATGGTGCGGCGCAGGCGGAACGACTTCCAGCTATAGGTCGGCACGCTCGATACCATCAGCATCGCCATCGCCGCGGTCCATGGTGCGACCAGCCAGGCGGCGCGCGCGATCGGCTCCTCGCTCCACAGCCACACGAACAGCGGCAATAGCGCCAGCCCTGCTCCCGCCGGCGCGGGCACGCCGGTCAGATAGCCCGCCGACTTGCGGGGTTGCTCGTCCGCATCGATCTGGGCGTTGAAGCGCGCCAGCCGCAACGCGCAGAACACCGCGAGCATCAGCACGCAGATCCAGCCGATGCGCGGCGCGAACTGGAGCGACCAGAGATAGAGGATGAGCGCCGGCGCGACCCCGAACGAGATCGCGTCCGCCAGCGAATCGAGCTCGGCCCCGAACCGGCTTTCGCCACGCAACATCCGCGCGACCCGGCCGTCGAGCCCGTCGAGCACGCCGGCGATCAGGATCATCGTCACCGCCCGCTCCCACTCGCCGGCGATGGCGAAGCGGACGCCGGAGAGGCCCGAACACAGGGCCAGCGCCGTGATCGCGTTGGGGACGACGGCGCGCAGGGGAATGCCGCGCACCGGGCGACGGGGACGGAGCGCCATGGCTTACTCCGTCACCCCAGCGAAAGCCGGGGCCGTTCCGAGCGGAGAACCGCCGCTACGAAGAGACCCCAGCTTTCGCCGGGGTGACGCGGGAACGGTCACTGCGCCACGCCCGTCACCGCCTGCCCGCCGACCCGGCCCAACACCGTCTCGCCCGCGATGCTCCGCTGCCCCAGCGCCACCTGGCACACGCAATCCTCCGGCAGGAAAACGTCGACCCGGCTCCCGAACCGGATCAGCCCGATCCGCTGCCCGCCCGCGACGATATCCCCCGGCTTGACGAAGCCGAGGATGCGCCGCGCCACGAGCCCGGCAATCTGGGTGAAGCCGACGCGGCGGCCGTCATGCCCCTCGACGACGAAATATTGCCGCTCGTTCTCCTCCGACGCCTTGTCGAGATCGGCGTTGAGGAACTTGCCCGAGACATAGACGACCTGGCGCACGGTGCCCGCGATCGGCGTGCGGTTGATATGGACATCGAACACCGACATGAAGATCGACACCCGCGTCAGCGGGCCGGCGCCGAGCCCGTTGGGCCCGTCCAGCTCGCGCGGGATGGCAACGCGCTCAATCATCGTGATCAGCCCGTCCGCCGGCGCCACGATCAGCCCCGCCCCCTGCGGCGTCGTCCGCACCGGATCTCGGAAGAAGGCGGCGACCCAGATCGTCACCCCCACCATCGGCCAGAACAGCACGTTCCAGACGATCGTCAGCAGCAGCGTCAGCCCCGCGGAAATCGCGACGTATTTATAGCCTTCGGAGTGGACGGCGGGAAAACGCCATTTGACGGTGGTGGTCGCCATCGGCGGTTTGTCGAGCGATGCCATGTGTCCGGGGCTTACCCGCACCCGCCCGCCAGCACAATTGGCGCTTCGCTTGATTGCCCCTGCCCTTGCCCCTAGACGCGCCGCAACCCATCCCAAGGAAGCACGCATGGCCAAGATTCAGGTGAAGACGCCTGTCGTCGAGATCGACGGCGACGAGATGACGCGGATCATCTGGGAATGGATCCGCGAGCGCCTGATCAAGCCGTATCTCGCGATCGATCTCGACTATTACGACCTCGGCATCGAGCATCGCGACGCCACCGACGACAAGGTCACCGTCGACAGCGCGCGCGCAACGCAGAAATACGGCGTCGCGGTGAAGTGCGCGACGATCACGCCGGACGAGCAGCGCGTCGAGGAGTTCAAGCTCAAGCGGATGTGGAAGTCGCCCAACGGCACGATCCGCAACATCCTGGGCGGCACGATCTTCCGCGAGCCGATCGTGATCCGCAACGTGCCGCGCCTGATCCCGGGCTGGACGCACCCGATCGTGGTCGGCCGCCACGCCTTCGGCGACCAGTATCGTGCGACGGACTTCCTCGTGCCCGGGCCCGGCAAGCTGCGCATGGTGTTCGAGGGCGACGACGGCCAGGTCATCGACCGCGAGGTGTTCCAGTTTCCGTCCCCGGGCGTCGCGATGGGGATGTACAATCTCGACGATTCGATCCGCGACTTCGCGCGCGCCTCGCTGAACTACGGGCTCGGCCGGAAGTGGCCGGTCTATCTGTCGACCAAGAACACCATCCTCAAGGCCTATGACGGCCGGTTCAAAGACCTGTTCCAGGAGGTGTTCGAGAGCGAGTTCGCGGCCGATTTCAAGGCGGCCAACATCGTCTACGAGCATCGCCTGATCGACGACATGGTCGCCTCGGCGCTGAAATGGTCGGGCGACTTCGTCTGGGCGTGCAAGAATTACGACGGCGACGTCCAGTCGGACCAGGTCGCGCAGGGCTTCGGCTCGCTCGGGCTGATGACCTCGGTGCTGATGACACCCGACGGCAGGACCATCGAGGCCGAGGCCGCGCACGGCACCGTGACCCGCCACTACCGCCAGCATCAGCAGGGCAAGGCGACCTCGACCAACCCGATCGCCTCGATCTTCGCCTGGACCGGCGGCCTGAAATATCGCGGCAAGTTCGACGGCACGCCCGACGTCACGCGCTTCGCCGAGACGCTGGAGCGCGTCTGCATCTCGACCGTCGAGCAGGGTGCGATGACCAAGGACCTGGCGATCCTGATCGGGCCGGACCAGCCCTGGATGACGACCGAGCAGTTCTTCGAGGCGGTGCGCGTGAACCTCGAAAAGGCGATGAGCGACTGGGTCTGAGCGACGGGCCGAGCCGCTCGCGGGAGGAATGCGGGAACCGTCACGAGGCCGTCACGGTTGTTTCATGCGAATAATCGAGGAGTAACTGATGCGAATCGCTCATCTGCTTGTCGGCGCGACGCTGGCGTTCGCCGTCCCGGCGCTGGCCCAGACGACCCCGGCCCCGGCGGCCATGCCGAGCCCGGCAGCCACCCCCACACCGATGGCCACGCCGGTCCCGGCCGCCACGCCCGCCGCGGGAACGCCCGGCACGGTCACCGCCACCCCGACGGTGGTCAATCCCGCGGTCGGCGTGAAGGTCTTCGACCCGAGCGGGACCGAGGTCGGCACGATCAAGGCGCTCGATGCGCAATATGCGACGATCGCCACCGCCAACGGCGACGTGAAGCTGCCCGCCGCCGGTGTCGGCCCCGGCCCCAACGGCGCGGCGGTCGGCCTGACGGCAGCGCAGATCGACGCGGCGGTGGCGCAGGCCGCGCCGGCGAAGCCCGCGGCTGACGCGACGACGACCACCCAGACCAAGACGACCACGACGACCAAGACCAGGAAGAAGCCGAAGGCCCGCTAGGCCGACGGGTGGGGTCGCGCTCAGGCGCGCCCCACCCCCGTGACTTACGCGGCGAGGCCCGGTAGCGGTCGGGCATGTCGGTCGACCTCGCCAATCACGGGATCAGCGATGCGCTCGTGATCCTGGGCGCGGCGGGGATCGTCATCCCCACCTTCGCGCGGGTGCGCGTCAGCCCCGTCATCGGCTTCATCCTGGTCGGCGTGCTCGTCGGTCCGGCAGGGCTCGGCGCCCTGGTCCCGCGCCTGCCGTGGCTCTATTACGTCACTATCACCGACCCGCACGCGATGGAACCGGTCGCCGAGATCGGCATCGTCCTGCTGCTCTTCACCATCGGTCTCCATCTGTCGCTGCGGCGGCTTTGGGCGATGCGGGTGCAGGTGTTCGGGACCGGCGCGGCCGAGCTGCTGCTCACGGCGGTGGTGATCGGCGGCGGCATCTGGGCGACGGGCGCCACCGGCCCGGCGGCGATCGCGCTCGGGCTGGCGCTGGCGCTGTCGTCGACCGCGCTGGTGCTGCCGATCACCGGCACCAGCGGCGCGCTCGGCCGCCCGACCTTCGCGGTGCTGCTGTTCGAGGATCTGGCGCTCGTCCCCATCGTCTTCGCGCTCAGCGCGATGAGCCCGACCGCGACCGGCGGCTGGGGGACGATGGCGGCGACCGCGTTGGTCGGCGTACTCACGGTCGTCGCCATGTACGGCGGCGGGCGCGTCGCGTTGCCGCCGCTGTTCGCCCAGGCCGCGCGCACCAAGAGCCCGGAGCTGTTCCTCGCCATCTCGCTGCTCGTCGCGATCGCCGCCAGCCTGGCGACGGCCGCGGCGGGCCTGTCGCCGATCGTCGGCGCGCTGCTCGCCGGGCTGCTGATCGCCGAGACCGCCTATCACGAAGAGGTCGAGGCGATCGTCAAGCCGTTCCAGGGGCTGGCGCTCGGCGTCTTCCTGATCACCGTCGGGATGCGGCTCGACCTGCAACAGGTGGCGGCGCAATGGCCGCTGCTGCTCGGCGCGCTGGCGGCGGTGGTGGCGGTCAAGGCCGCGATCATGGCCGGGCTGCTGCACTGGGCCGGCGCGCGCTGGGGCGTGGCGGCCGAGGGCGGGCTGTTGATGGGCAGCCCTGGCGAGACGTCGCTGATCGTGCTCGGCGTCGCCACCGAAGCGGCGCTGCTCGCACCGGCGGACGCGGCGTTCTGGCAGACCGTGACGGCGCTCGGCATGACGATCACCCCATTGCTCGCCCGCGCAGGCCAGGCCGCCGCGCGCCGGGTCGAGCGCGGCGCGGCGCCGGAAATAGCGGTCGACGAGAAGGGGCCGGGCACGGTCATCATCGGCTTCGGACGCGTCGGGCGGATGGTGTCGGAGATGCTCCAGGCGCACGGCCGCCGCTATATCGCGGTCGACGCGGACATCGACGGCGTCACGGCGGCGCGGCGCGGCGGACTGCCGGTCATCTATGGCGATGTCGGCCGGGCCGAGCTGGTCGAGCGGCTGCGGCTCGACCGGGCCGACGCGCTGGTGCTGACGATGGACGATCCGGGCCTGTCCGTCCGCCTCGCCCGCCGCGTCCGCGCGGCCGCGCCCGATCTCACCATCATCGCCCGCGCCCGCGACGCCGACCACGCCGCCGAGCTCTACAAGGCCGGCGTCACCGACGCCGTTCCAGAAACGCTCGAAAGCTCGCTCCAGCTATCGGAAGCGGTTCTGGTCGACCTCGGCGTCGCGATGGGCCCGGTCATCGCCTCGATCCACGAAAAGCGCGAAGACCTGCGCAACGCCATCCGCAAGGAAGCCGCCCTTAGTCGGGAACCACGCATCCGGCGGCTGCGGCGACGGGCGGAGCAGATGTAACGAGACGAGGGCAGCCTGCATGATTTAGGCGCCAGAAACTAAGCTTCGATGCACGGCGGCGGCACGTAGATATTGCCAATAGAGAGCACAGGCGAGCAAGTGCATCACAAAAGGTAGGCGAGATAATTTCCAAAAGTCGACGCGTGCCAAGGCTAGCCAAACAAAACCTGCCGACAAAGCAACCGCGAGTACCGCCAGCACAATGGAAAGCACCGAACCGCCACGCCATGCTAAAAGCGGCGCGGCGCCCGGGTAACGAACCAGAAAAGGTGCGGC
The DNA here is from genome assembly GCA_964244185.1 of uncultured Sphingomonas sp. Taxonomy (GTDB): domain Bacteria; phylum Pseudomonadota; class Alphaproteobacteria; order Sphingomonadales; family Sphingomonadaceae; genus Sphingomonas. Next base: position 59,675 of record CAXTHQ010000007.1, on the reverse strand, counting down.
GAGCAACAACCACGCCGAGCCCCACCCGGGGAATGTAAAGACGGCCGATATGAACAGCATGCCCGGTGCGTCGGGACTTTGACCGCCCTCGGCATAGTAGAGCTGACCGCTATAGATCAGTAACGGAAATACGCAGACAGCAAGCAAGACGCCGCATAACCATAGTGGCCATGCGCGAGTTGGTGTCTCCAGCTTCATGCGGCCTTTTCGCCGGCCAACGCCGCCCGCACCGCCGCGACCGCGTCCGCCGCCTTGGTCCCGTCCGGCCCACCGCCCTGCGCCATGTCGGGCCGGCCGCCGCCGCCCTGGCCGCCGAGGACCGCCACCGCAACCTTCAGCAGGTCCACGGCGGAGCGGCTGGCGACGAGATCGGCGGTGACCCCGACCGCGACCGAGGCGCGGCCGTCGTTGACCGCGACCATCACCGCGACGCCCGAGCCCAGCCGCTGCTTCGCCTCGTCGACCGCGCCGCGCAGGCCCTTGGCCTCGAAGCCGTCGAGCACCTGACCGATGAAGGCGATCCCGCCCACTTGTTCCGGGCCCGCCGGGCCGCCCTGCCCGCCGCCGGTGGCGAGCGCCTTTTTCGCTTCGGCCAGTTCGCGCTCCAGCCGCCGGCGATCCTCCAGCAGCGATGCGACGCGCGCCGGCACCTCGTCGGGCGAAGCCTTCAGCACCGCCGCGGCCTCCCGCAGCGTCGCGTCGCGTCCGTTGAGCCAGGCCAGCGCCCCCGCGCCGGTCAGCGCCTCGACGCGGCGGATACCGGAGCTGACCGCCCCCTCGCCCACCACCTTGAACAGCCCGATGTCGCCAAGCGCGCTCACATGGGTGCCGCCGCACAGCTCGACGGAATACTTCCCGTCGTCGGTCCCCATCGACACGACGCGGACCTCGTCGCCATATTTTTCCCCGAACAGCGCCATCGCGCCCTCGGCGATCGCCTCGTCGGGGGTCATCAGCCGGGTGTTGACCGGGGTGTTGGCGCGGACCTGCGCGTTCACGTCCGCCTCGACCTGCGCCAGATCGGCCGGCGTCATCGCCACGGGATGCGAGACGTCGAAGCGCAGCCGCTCGGGCGCGACCAGCGAACCCTTCTGCGCGACATGCGTGCCCAGCCGCTCGCGCAATGCCGCGTGGAGCAGATGGGTCGCGGAATGATTGGCCCGGATGGCGCCGCGCCGGGCATGGTCGACCGTCAGGTGGACCGCATCGCCGACCTTGAGCGCGCTGTCGGTCGGGATCGTCGTCTGGTGCGCGAAAATCCGCCCCAGGTGTTTGTGCGTATCGCTCACGATAGACACCCGCCCATCGGCATTGGTCAGGATGCCCGCGTCACCGACCTGGCCTCCGCTTTCGGCATAGAAGGGCGTCTGATTGACGATCACCTCCACCGTATCGCCCGCGCCTGCGCTGTCGACCCGCGCGCCATCCTTCACGATCGCGACGATCTGGCCGTCGCCCTCTTCGGCAGTGTAGCCGAGGAACTCGGTGCCCCCGACCTCCTCGACCAGATCGAACCACAGATCGTCCGACGCCTTCGCGCCCGAGCCCTTCCACGCCGCGCGGGCGGCGCGCTTTTGCTCGGCCATGGCGGTGTCGAAGCCGGTGCGATCGACCTGCAGCCCCTGCGCGCGCAGCGCGTCCTCGGTCAGGTCGTAGGGAAAGCCATAGGTGTCGTAGAGCTTGAACGCGGTCTCGCCCGCCAGCGTGCCGCCCTGCCCCAGCCCCGCGGTCGCCTCTTCGAGCAGCTTCAGCCCCCGGTCGAGCGTCTGGCGGAAGCGCGTCTCCTCCTGCCGCAACGTTGCCTCGATCATCGGCTGCGCGCGGACGAGCTCGGGATAGGCCGCGCCCATCTCCGCGACCAGCGCCGGCACGAGGCGGTGCATCAGCGGCTCCTTCGCGCCGAGCAGGTGCGCGTGGCGCATCGCCCGGCGCATGATCCGGCGCAGGACGTAACCGCGCCCCTCGTTCGCCGGCAGCACGCCATCGGCGACCAGGAAACCCGACGTGCGCAGATGATCGGCGATCACACGATGACTCGCCTGATTGTCGCCGGTCGTGGCGGTATGCGTCAGCGCCCCCGACGCCGCGATCAGCGCCTTGAAGGTATCGGTGTCGTAATTGTCGTGGACGCCCTGCAGCACCGCCGCGATCCGCTCCAGACCCATGCCGGTGTCGATCGACGGACGCGGCAATTCGCCGATCTGGACGTCGGCTTCCTGGAGAAACTGCATGAAGACGAGGTTCCAGATCTCGACGAAGCGGTCGCCGTCCTCGTCCGGCGATCCCGGCGGGCCGCCGGGGATATGGTCGCCATGGTCGTAGAAGATCTCGCTGCACGGACCGCACGGCCCGTCCGAGCCCATCGCCCAGAAATTGTCCTTGGTCGGGATGCGGATGATGCGGTCTTCGGGCAGGCCCGCGATCTTGCGCCACAGGTCGAACGCCTGATCGTCGGTGTGATAGACGGTGGCGGTCAGCTTGGCGGCGGGCAGCCCCCATTCCTTCGTGAGCAGCGTCCAGGCGTGGAGGATCGCCCGTTCCTTGAAATAATCGCCGAACGAGAAATTGCCGAGCATCTCGAAGAAGGTGTGGTGGCGCGCGGTGTAGCCGACATTGTCGAGGTCGTTGTGCTTGCCGCCGGCGCGGACGCATTTCTGTGAGGAGGTCGCGGTGCGATACGGCCGCGACTCCAGCCCCGTGAAGACGTTCTTGAACGGCACCATGCCGGCGTTGACGAACATCAGCGTCGGGTCGTTCTGCGGCACCAGCGGCGCCGACGGCACGATCTGGTGACCCTGACTCGCGAAATAATCGAGGAAGCCGCGGCGGATGTCGTTGGTCGAGGTCATGGCGGCGACTTAGGCGGTTGCGCTCGGCCCCTCAAGCGGCGCGACCACCGCGAGCGCGCCGGGCTCGACCGTGAAGCGGAGCGGGGTCGCAAGCCGCATCACTTCCCCGTCGAGCGCGATGGCCACCGAGCGGGCGTGGGTGGCGACGGTCAGCTCGGCGGTGTCGCCGATCGCCGCGAAGTCGCGCTCGAGGTCGGCGCGGCCGAGGACAATACGCAACGCGAAGCCGATGAGCTGGCGGCGGCGCCGAGCCGCGACCGCGAAGACCGAGAGCACGCCATCGTCGAGCCCCTCGCGTTCCCCGAGCCGCCCGGCATCGAGCGAGTATCGGTTGTTGCCGACGAACAGCAGCGGCGTCGCCACCGGCTGCTCCTGCCCCGCCATCTTGAGGCGCAGGCGATGGTGACGCAGGCGCTTGAGCACCATGAAAGTGGCGGGCAGCGTCGCGAGCCATTTCGGTGCGTCCCGCCGATCGCGCTCCTCGACCAGATGCGGATACGCGCCCACCGAGGCATTGTTGACGAAAGCATGGCCGTTGACGCGGGCAAGGTCGATGCGGCGGATAGGGCGCCGGGCGATCAGCTGCGTCGCGGCGGCGAGATCGAGCGGCACGCCGAGCTCGCGGGCGAGGTGGTTGCGCGTGCCGAGCGGCAGGATACCGAGCGCCGCCCCGCCCTTCGCCAGCTCGCCAGCCGCCGACCCAAGCGTGCCGTCGCCACCGCCGACGACCACCAGCCCACGGTCGGCCAGCCCGGCGGCGGCGTGGGCGATCTCCTCGCCCGGCACCATCCGCACGTCGACCTGCACGCCCGCGGCCGCGAATGCCGCTTCCACCTCGCCGGCGCAGCGCCCTCCCATCGCGCGAGCGGTTCCGCCCCCGGCGTTGACGAGGACGGGAATGGCGGTGGTCAAACCGGCTGATCGAGCGAGACAGGCGGGGCCGAGAACCATTGTGGGCCGGCGGCGGTCATGTGGAAGCAATCCTCCAGCCGCACCCCGAACTTGCCGGGAAGGTAAAGGCCGGGCTCGTCGGAAAAGCACATCCCCGCCGCCAACGGGGTCGTCTCGCCGCGGACGAGGTTGACCGGCTCGTGCCCGTCGAGGCCGATGCCGTGGCCGGTGCGATGCGACAGGCCGGGCAGCTTGTAGTCGGGGCCGTAACCGAGGCCGGTGTAGAAACGCCTGACCGCCGCATCGACCTCGCCCGCCGGCGTGCCCGGCTTCGCGGCCGCAAAGGCGATCTGCTGGCCGCGCTGTACCTGTTCCCAGACGGTGCGCTGCTCCTTCGTGGCGGCACCATGAACCCAGGTGCGCGATGTGTCGGACTGATAGCCCTGCACGGTGCAGCCGCAATCCATCAGCACGACCTGCCCGGGCGCGACCTTGTGGACCTCCTTCGACCCGTGCGGATAGGCGGACGCCTCGCCGATCAGCACCAGCGCGAACTCGGGCGCGCCGCCGAGTGCGCGAGTAGCGGCGTTCATCAACTGGCCGATGTCCGCGCCGGTCATGCCGGCCTCGACGCGCGGATAGGTCCAGCGATAGGCGGCGGTGGTGACGTCCGCCGCCTTCTGCATCAAGGCGAGCTCGGCGGCGGTCTTGATCATGCGGCAACCGCGCACGACGGGATTGGCCGACACCAACGGGCGGCCAAGCGCCTGACCCATACCATCGCTGATGAAGAAACGGGCGGTCTCCTCGATCGCGGTCGGTAGCCCTACAAGCTTGCGGTCGCGCAGGAACCCGGCCGCTACCCGAAACGCGCTGCCGTCTTCCTGCCAGACGCGCACTTCGGCCGGGATGGCGAGCGTTTCGCGTACCGAGGGCTCCTCAAAGAAGGGCGTGACGATGCAGGGCTCGCCCTGAACCGGAAGGATGGCCAGCATCGGACGCTCGCTGCGGCTCCAGCGGACGCCGGTGAAGTAGATCATCGACGATCCCGGCTCGATCACCACCGCGCCGATACCGTGACGCCTCATCAGCGCCTGCGCGCGGGCCAGCCGGCTGGCGCGTTCGGCGGCGTCGATCGGGCGGGCGTCGCCGGTCATGTCCTTGAGCGCACGCAGGTCCGGCTCGGCGGCGCGGAGCAGGTCCGGGACGCCAAGCAGTGGCAGAGCGGCGCTGGCGGCGAGAAGCTGGCGGCGGTTCATTCCCGAGCGTTAGGGCGCTTGACCACGCGGCCGCAATCCCCTTGGTTATCCCGGTTCACGGGAGCGAATGAATGGCCAAGCGGCTGACCTGGTACATCGTCTTCGGGCTGGCGCTCGGCATCGTGATCGGCCTCGCGATCAACACCTCGCTCGACGACGGCAGCCCGGCGGCGGCGGCGCGGCTGAAGGACATCGCGGGCTATTTCACGATCGGCACGACGATCTTCCTGCGCCTGATCAAGATGATCATCGCGCCGCTGGTGTTCGGCACCCTGGTGTCGGGCATCGCGCAGATGGGGGACAGCTCGGCGCTGGGCCGCGTCGGCGGGCGCGCGATCGGGTGGTTCGTCGTCGCGAGCCTGGTGTCGCTCGGGCTGGGGCTGCTGCTCGTCAACCTGCTCGCGCCCGGCGTCGGCGTGAACCTGCCGCTGCCGCCGGCCGGCGTCGACACCGGCGTCAGCACCGAGGCGTTCAGCCTGGCCAAGTTCATCACCCACATCTTCCCCGCCTCGATGATCGACGCGATGGCGACCAACGAGGTATTGCAGATCGTCGTTTTCTCGGTGTTCGTGGGCGTCGCGATCACGGCGGTGGGCGAGCGCGCCGCACCATTGGTGCGGGCGATCGACGCCTTGGTGCCGGTGATGTTGCAGATCACCGATTACGTCATGCGCTTCGCGCCGGTGGCGGTGTTCTGCGCGGTGACGGCGACGCTGACCGAGCGGGGCGCGGGGGTGATCGGGCAGCTCGCCTATTTCATGGGCTCCTTCTATCTCGCGCTGCTCATCCTGTGGGCCGTCCTGCTCGGCGCGGGGTGGCTGTTCATCGGGCGACGGATCGTCGAGCTGGTGCGCTATATCCGCGAGCCGCTGCTGATCGCCTTCACCACCGCCTCGTCGGAGGCCGCCTATCCGCGGATGCTGGAGGCGCTTGACCGCTTCGGGGTGCCGCCGCGCATCGCCAGCTTCGTGCTGCCGCTCGGCTATTCGTTCAACCTCGACGGCTCGATGATGTATTGCGCCTTCGCGTCGCTGTTCATCGCCCAGGCCTATGGCATCCACCTGCCGCTGATGACGCAGATCGCGATGCTGCTGTTCCTGATGGTGTCGTCGAAGGGTATCGCTTCGGTGCCGCGCGCGAGCCTAGTGGTGATCGCCGCGGTGCTGCCCGTCTTCAAGATTCCCGAGGAGGGCCTGCTGCTCATCCTCGCGGTCGACCATTTCCTCGACATGGGCCGCACCGCAACCAACGTGGTCGGCAACGCGGTAGCCAATGCCGTCATCGCGAAATGGGAAGGCGGGTTCGAACCGCGCCGGCCGGCCGAGATCGAGCCGCCCCACGCCCCGGCCCACGCTACCTAGGCATAGGCGTAAGGGCCGCCCTTCGCGAGCGCGGTCTGGTAGGCCGGGCGGGCATGGACCTTGTCGAGCCACGCGATCGTGGCGGGGCGGCCGGCGTCGAGCCCGGCGTGGCTGCGCGCGGCTTCGAGCGGGAAGCTCATCATCACATCGGCGGCGGTGAGCTGGTCGCCGGCGAACCAGGGGCGCCGGGCGAGCTCAGCCTCGATATAGTCGAGATGGGTGTCGATCATCGGCTGGATGCGCTTCTGCCCGATCTTGCCGAAGATCGGGATGCGCGTCAGCACCAGCTTGACCAGCAACGGCGGCATCAGCGAGCCCTCGGCGTAATGGAGCCAGAAGCGGTAGCGCAACGCGTCGTCACGATGCGGCGGCGCGCCGAGCTGGCCGTCGGCCTTCTCGACCAGATATTCGACGATCGCGCCGGTCTCGGCGACGACGCGGCCGTCTTCCGTGTCCTGGATCACCGGCGACTTGCCGAGCGGATGGACCGCCTTGAGCTCGGGCGGCGCGAGCATCGTCTTGGTGTTCCGCTCGTAGCGCCTGACGTCATAGGGCAGGCCTAGCTCCTCAAGCATCCACAGCACGCGCTGCGAGCGGGAGTTTTCGAGATGGTGGACGATGATGGTCACAGGCGCTCTCCGGGGCGTCGGGGGCGCTGCCTGGCGGCCACCGACTTGATCACGGTATAGCCGGTCACCGACGGATCGAAAGGCCGTCGCATCGCGTCGATCGCGCGGACGAGCAGCGCTTGAACGCGGGCGTCGGCCAGCGTTTCGGGACCGGCGAACGGGACGTGGCGGCCGCGGCTGCCCGATCCCTGCAGCAGGCCGTCGGGATCGGCGAGGCTCGCGCCGTGGAGGAAATAGAGCAGGACGCCGCGCGGATAGATGGCGAGCGACACGACGCCCTCCAGCGCGCGCTCGGCCGGCGCATAGCCGAGCGCGCGCCCATTGTAGTTGTCGTAGACCAGCTCGACTGCGTGAGGCAGGCGCTGACGGAGCGCGACCCGGCCGGCGCGGGCGCGGGCGGCGATGTCGGGCGTGAAACGGTCGATGAATGCCTCGAGCCGCTCCGCGGCATCGTTCACGCCCGCGCCGTCCAGACCCAGGCGGCGGCGGGGAAATCGACCGTGTCCGTGTCCGCGTCGGCGAAGCGTTCGACCACGCCTCGCATCCGGTCGAGCATCGCGGCGCGGTCGGCGGGCGCGGCGGCGCGGAGCGCGGGGGCGGCGGGACCGATGCGGGTAAAGAAGTCGAGGGCGTCGTCGACCGCCCTGGGTCCCTCGCCGGCGCGGTAGAGGAAATCGGCGGGTTGCGGTTCAACGGGCGACCACCCTGCCCCGGTCAGCGTGTCGACCACGAAGGCGGGGTTGGCGAAGGCGAACGGCCCCGGCGCATAGCCCGGCGGAGGCGCCGGCGGCTGGCCGGTGATCGCGGCGACGATCTCGGCCGCCCAGGGATTCAGCGCCGGCGACCGGAAGCACGAGAAGACCAGATATGCGCCGGCCCCCGCCGCCCGGCGCAGCGCCGTCAGCGCGACGACCGGGTCGTCGTAGAACATCACGCCATGGCGCGAGAAGAACAGGTCGACGGGCGCCAGCGTCGCCGCGATCGCCGCCGCGTCCCCGACCCGGAAATCGAGGTTGGCGATACCGTCGCCACGCTCGCCGGCGCGGTCGGTTAGCGCCGGAGACAGATCGACGCCGGTGATGCGCAGCGAAGGCCGGGCGCTGGCGATGGCCAGCGCGGTCGCGCCCGCGCCGCAGCCGAGGTCGATCGCCCATCCCGTCTCCGGCGCGACAGCGAGGATGGCGGCGTCAAGCTGCGGCGCGAGGCCTGCGAAGCTGCGATCGGTACGCCGCCACTCGGCCGACCATTGATCGCCGACCGCCCCCGTCCATTCCGCCGCCCTGGTCATGCTGCCCTCCGTTCATCGAACATATTCGACGTTCCGGACTTCGGGAAGTGCGCACCATATCCGCAGGAGCCCGGCCCTCGAGACGTGAAAGGCCCGCCATTTGCTGGCGGGCCTTCCTAGGCATGATTTGGGTCGCACTATCAGTCATAATGGACAGCCCCTCTCCTTCCGGCGCTTTGCGCCTCCCTCCTCTCCCCTGAAGGGGAGAGGAAATCGGTTAGAGGTCGTCGTCCGCGTCGGGGCCGGTCATCAGTTCCTCGGCGACCTTGTCGGTGCGGGCGCGGATCGCCTTTTCGAGGCGGTCGGCCATTTCCGGGTTTTCCTTCAGGAAGGTCTTGGCATTCTCGCGGCCCTGCCCGACCCGGACGCTGTCGTAGCTGAACCACGCGCCCGACTTCTCGACCAGCCCCGCCTTGACGCCGAGATCGAGGATCTCGCCGATCTTGGAGATGCCCTCGCCGTACATGATGTCGAACTCGACCTGCTTGAACGGCGGCGCGACCTTGTTCTTGACGACCTTCACCCGCGTCGCGTTGCCGACGATGTCGTCGCGGTCCTTGATCTGGCCGGTGCGGCGGATGTCGAGACGAACCGAGGCGTAGAACTTCAGCGCATTGCCGCCCGTCGTCGTCTCCGGGTTGCCGTACATCACGCCGATCTTCATGCGGAGCTGATTGATGAAGATCACCATGCAGCGCGAGCGACTGATCGAGCCGGTCAGCTTGCGAAGCGACTGCGACATCAGGCGCGCCTGCAACCCGACATGGCTGTCGCCCATCTCGCCCTCGATCTCGGCGCGGGGCACGAGTGCGGCGACCGAATCGACCACCAGCACGTCGATCGCGTTGGACCGGACGAGCGTGTCGACGATCTCCAGCGCCTGTTCGCCGGTGTCGGGCTGCGACACGATCAGCTCGTCGATGTTGACGCCCAGCTTCTTGGCATAGACCGGGTCGAGCGCGTGCTCGGCGTCGACGAAGGCGGCGGTGCCGCCGCCCTTCTGCGCCTCGGCGATGACATGGAGCGCGAGCGTCGTCTTGCCCGACGATTCGGGGCCATAGACCTCGATCACGCGGCCGCGCGGCAAGCCGCCGACGCCGAGCGCGATGTCGAGGCCGAGCGAGCCGGTCGAGATCGTCTCGACCTCCATCGACTGCTTCGAGCCGAGCTTCATCGCCGAGCCCTTGCCGAACGCGCGGTCGATCTGCGCCAGCGCGGCGTCCAATGCTTTCTGACGATCCGTGGTCGCGGTTGCCATGCCGTTGTCGATCACTTTCAATTGGGCGGCCATTCGAGAGCTCCATCGCTAGAACAGGCGCGCGGCGGGGGCAACGCGTTATGGACGGTGTATATGGTTTGTTCCGTGAGAACAAGAGCGGAACGTTCTTGATGCGTCACACCGGCATGGTGCCGATATCGCCGATGATCCTGGCGCCGGGTTCAACGACTTAGGTCGTGCATCGACGAAGGTGGATGCCGGCATGAGGCCGGCATGACAGTCAGAGGGCGTGGGTCGAGAGCGCCCACCAGCCGTTTGCGCGCGCTTGCGTGGCGGCCGAGTCGCGGGCGGCTTCGTCGCCGAACAGGCCGAAGCAGGTCGCGCCGGAGCCGGACAGGCGGGCGAAGTCGCAGCCAGGCGCGGCGGTCAGCAGGTCGATGACCTGGGCGACGACTGGCGCATGGCCGATGGCGGGAGCGGTGAAGTCGTTGCGCCCCGCCCTCGCGCGCTCCAGCGCCGTGCCGTCGGCGGCGATGCCGCCCCGGTCGATGCCGTCCCAGCTTGCGAACATGGCGGCGGTGGACAGCGGGACGCCGGGGTTGATGAGCAAGAGCGACAGGTCGCCAAGCGGGGGGAGCGGCGTGAGGTCGTCGCCGCGGCCGGTGGCGAAAGCCGTCTCGCCCAGGAGGCAGGCGGGGACGTCCGCGCCGAGCTGGCGGGCGATGGTGACAAGGCGGGGGTCGGCGGGATCGACCGCGTGAAGTTTGGCGAGGGCGCGCAGCGTGGCGGCGGCGTCGGCGGAACCGCCGCCGATGCCGGCGGCCAGGGGGAGGTTCTTTTCGAGGGTGATGGCGTGGGGTCGGGGAATGGCGAAGGTGGCGCGGAAGGATTGGGCGGCGCGGATGACGAGGTTGTCGGGGTCACCCTCACCCTTCCCACCGCTGACGCGGCGGGCCCCTTCCCTATCCCACTGGGAGAGGCAGGGAGCGGCGTTATCCGCGGAAGAGTGAGGGTGACCGAGAGCTGAGGCGAAAAACCCGGTGATGGTGAAGCGGTCCTCCTCCCCCGCTTCCTCGACTGTCACGACATCCCCCTCCCGCGCGAAGGCGAAGAGGGTTTCGAGATCGTGGTAACCGTCCGGGCGCCTGCGGCGGATGTGGAGGGCGAGGTTGATCTTGGCGGGAGCGGGTTCGGTGATCACAGGTCTGCTCTAAGGGCGCGCCGTCACGGGAGTAAATCCCGTGACGTCGAACGGCGCTTGCGGCGCCGCCAGCCGAGCGCGCCTCGACCCGCGCCGCAGCTTCGCCGCGGCTGGGGCGGCGCGCTACATGTTCGGATAATTCGGCCCCCCCCCGCCCTCCGGCACCACCCAATTGATGTTCTGCGTCGGATCCTTGATGTCGCAGGTCTTGCAGTGGACGCAATTCTGGGCGTTGATGACGAACCTGGGGTCGCCGGTGTCCTCGCCGACCACCTCGTAGACGCCCGCCGGGCAGTATCGCTGCGCCGGTTCGTCATACATCGGCAGGTCGTATTCGATCGGGATGGCCGGGTCGCGCAGCGTGAGGTGGACGGGCTGGTCCTCCTCGTGATTGGTGTTGGACAGGAACACCGAAGACAGGCGGTCGAAGGTCAGGACGCCATCGGCCTTGGGATAGTCGATCGGCTTGACCAGATCCTTGCGCCACAGCGTGGTATGATCGGCATGGTGTTTCATCGTGAAGGGCATCCTCAGCCCGAGATGCTCCAGCCACATCGTCACGCCGGCGATGCCCGACCCCATCAGGTCGCCGAACTTGACCATCGCCGGCTGCGCGTTGCGGACGACCGACAGCTCCTTCTTGAGCCAGCTCTGCTCGAACGCGTCGGGATAGGCGGCGAGCTCGTCGTGCTCGCGGCCCGCCTGGATTGCCGCGAACGCCGCCTCGGCCGCCATCATTGCCGACTTCTGCGCGCCGTGCGTGCCCTTGATGCGCGGCACGTTGAGGAAACCCGCCGAGCAGCCGATCAACGCGCCGCCGGGGAAGGCGAGCTTTGGAATGGACTGAAGACCGCCGTCGTTGATCGCACGCGCGCCGTAGGAGACGCGCTTGCCACCCTCCAGCAGCTCGCGCACCGCCGGATGCGTCTTCCAGCGCTGCATCTCCTGGAAGGGCGAAAGATAGGGGTTGGTGTAGCTCAGCCAGGTGACGAAGCCGATCGAGACCTGGCCGTTCGCCTGATGATAGATCCAGCCGCCGCCGTTCGAACCCTCGGTCTCGGCGAGCGGCCAGCCCTGGGTATGGATGACGCGGCCGGGTTGGTGCTTGGCGGGCGCGACGTCCCACAGCTCCTTGACGCCGAGGCCATAGACCTGGGGCTGGCTGTCGCGGGCGAGGTCGAAGGTGCGGATGACCTGCTTGGTCAGATGGCCGCGCGCGCCTTCCGCGAAGAAGGTGTATTTCGCGTGGAGTTCGAGGCCGGGCTGGTAATCGCCCTTGTGCTCGCCGTCGCGCGCGACGCCCATGTCGCCGGTGGCGACGCCCTTCACCCGACCCTGTTCGTCGAACAGGATCTCGGCCGCCGCGAAGCCGGGGAAGATCTCGACGCCCAGCGCCTCGGCGCGGCCCGCGAGCCAGCGGCAGAGGCTGCCGAGCGAGCAGGTATAGGTGCCCTTGTTGTGGAGAAAAGGCGGCGTCCACAGATGCGGAAGGACGAACTTCTTCTTCTTGGTCAGCACCCAGTGAAGGTTTTCGGTGACGGGCGTCTCGGCCAGCGGGCAGTCGGTGTCGCGCCAGTCGGGGATGAGTTCGTCCATCGCCTGCGGATCGATCACCGCGCCCGACAGGATGTGCGCGCCGACTTCGGAACCCTTTTCGAGGACGCATACCGACAGCTCCGCTCCAGCGGCCTCGGCGAGCTGCTTGAGGCGGATCGCGGCCGACAGGCCGGCGGGGCCGGCGCCGACGATCACCACGTCATAGGGCATCGACTCTCGTTCGCTCACGTCACTTCTCCCGGCCGGGCGCGCGCCCGCAACGTCCTGACGCCGCTGGCGATTGAACACATTGACCGTCGCGTCAACCGCGTGAGAGGCGGGTTTCGTGGGGTTCGAGAACACCGATTGGCGTCAGGCCGCCGCGAGCACACTCGACTGGTGGCGCGACGCCGGGGTCGATGTGCTGGTCGAGGATGTGGCGCGGGACTGGCTGGCGCCCATTCTCAAAGCCACGAACCACCCCGGCGAAGGCCCGGGCGCGGTTGCCGAGCGGTTGAGCCGGGGTACTGCCGATCATGGCAACCCGATCCCGGGCTCCGGCCTCCGCCCGGGGGGACTGCTTCCCGATACCTGGGAGGGGTTCCTCGCGTGGCGTGGCAGCGCCGATGCCCCGGATGCGGGGTTGCGCGGCGTCTCAATCATCGCGACCGGGCCGACCGACGCGCCGCTGATGGTGCTGACCGACTGCCCAGACCGCGAGGACGAGCCGGCAGGCGCGTTGTTGTCGGGCGCAGCGGGGCGGCTGTTCGACCGGATGCTCGCCGCGATCGGGTTGACGCGGGCCGAGGTCCATCTCGCCGCCGTTTGCGCCAGGCGGCCGGTGGCGGGGCGGATGCCGCCCGAGCTGGTCGATCGGCTGCACGATTGCGCGCGGCATCATGTCGGGCTGATCGCGCCGCAACGGCTGCTGCTGCTAGGCAATGCGGCGAGCCGCGCCATTCTCGCGACCGATACCGCTCACGCGCGCGGATCTTTACGTTTCGTTAACCACAAGGACGGAGAGACGGGGGTCGTGGCGACGCACCATCCGCGGCTGTTGCTGGAGCAGCCCGCGCGCAAGGCGGACGCCTGGAGGGACTTGCAGGTGCTGATCGAGGACTGGGCGCGATGACGCGACTGACCGCATTGGCGCTGTTCGCCGCCGCCCTGCCCGTTGCGGCACAGGCGGCCGAACCGGGGCCGGCACACATCCCGGTGCAGCTCGATGCCGACCAGCGCGCCGGCTATCAGACCGTGTTCAAGGCCATCCGCGAGAGCCGCTGGACCGACGCCCAGATTGCGCTCGATACGCTCAAGCCCGGTCCCCTGCACGCGATCGCGCGCGCCGAAATGTTCACGGCCAAGGGCTCGCCCCGGGTCGAGCTGGAGCCGCTGGTGCAGCTCCTCACCGAAGCGCCTGAACTGCCCGAAGCCGGCGACTTGCAACGTCTCGCCAGGGCACGCGGCGCGGTCGACCTGCCGCCGCTGCCGATGGCGCAGGCGCTGATCTGGCAGGACGGCGCGCCGACGCGGCTGCGCGCGAAGGCGATCAAGAGCGATCAGGTCGCGGCCGAGCTGGCGGTGGCGATCCAGCCCTTCGTCAAGGCGGACGACGGCGCGTCGGCCGAGGCGCTGCTGACCGCCGCCGAGGGGCTGACCCCCGAGGCGCTGACCGAGTGGCGGCAGCGCGTCGCGTGGATGTATTACCTTGCCGGCGACGACACCAACGCACGGCGCGTGGCGACCGATGCGGCCGAGGGCGTCGGCGACTGGGCGGTGCAGGCACGCTGGACGGCGGCGCTGGGGGCGTGGCGGCAGGCGGACTGGACGGCGGCGGGCCAAGGCTTCGAGGGCGTCGCGGCGCGCGCGACCGACGCGGACCTGCGCGCGGCGGCGCTCTATTGGGCCGGCCGGGCGGCGATGGCGGGCGGGCGGCCCGACCGGATCGAAGCGCAGCTCAAGGCGGCGGCGCAGTTCGGCGAGACCTTCTATGGCCAGCTCGCGCGGCAGGCGCTGGGCCTGAAGCAGCCCGCGAAGCCGGTGACGGGCACCGTCGCGCGCGACTGGGCGGCGCTGGAGAAGCGTCCCAATCTGCGCGTCGCGGCGGCGCTGGTCGAGGTCGGCGAGACCGAGCTCGCGGATCGCGTCGTGCGGCAACAGGCGCGCATCGGCGCGCCGGCGGAGTTCGCGTCGCTGGTGCGCGTGGCCGAGGCGCTCGACCTGCCCGCGACCACGGTCTGGCTCGCGCATAATTGCCCGGTCGGCGTGACGGCGGCGGCCGAGGCGCGCTATCCGACGCCGAGCTGGTCGCCCGACAGCGGCTGGCGCGTCGACAAGGCGCTGCTCTACGCGCACGCGCTCCAGGAATCGCAGTTCCGCACGCGCGTGGTGAGCCCCGCCGGCGCCTATGGCCTGATGCAGATCATGCCGGCGGTCGCGACCGATTATGCGCGCGAGCGAGGATTGACGGGCGTCGACAAGAGCCTGCTCGCCAGACCTTCGACCAACATGGAACTCGGCCAGCGCCAGCTCGAGCGGCTGCGCGACATGCCGCTGACGGCGGGCCTCCTGCCCAAGGTCATCGCCGCCTATAATGCCGGGCCGAAGCCGGTGGGCGAGTGGAATGCTCTGGTCCGCGATGGCGGCGACCCTTTGCTGTATATCGAGAGCATCCCGTATTGGGAAACGCGCGGCTACGTCATTACCGTGCTGCGCAATTACTGGATGTACGAGGCCAATGGCGGCAAGCCCCGCTCGGCAAGCCGCGCGGCGCTGGCGCAGGGGCTGTGGCCGCGCTTTCCGGGAATGCCGGGTGCCGCGGCGGTGCGGCTGGACGCCCGGCCGAATACGACGGCGACGGCGAGTGTCGGAACGTTGTCGGGAACAGATTGATCGTCATGCCGGGCTTGTCCCGGCATCCACGGCGGGACAAGGATATTGGCCGACTGGCGCATCCGCCGGTGGACCCTGACACAAGGCCGGGGTGACGGTGGAGTGTACTGTGCCGATCGACACCGCCCTCCCCTTCGTCCCTGTCCGCATCGCGGTGCTGACCGTATCCGACACGCGCGGCCTCGCCGAGGATCGCTCGGGCGACACGCTGGTCGCGCGACTCACCGAGGCGGGGCACGGGCTAGCCGACCGCGCCATCGTCCTTGACGACGCCGACCTGATCGTGGCGCGGCTGCGGGACTGGATCGCCGACCCCGAGGTCGATTGCGTCATCGCCACCGGCGGCACCGGCGTGACCGGCCGCGACGTGACGCCCGAGGCGGTCGAGCGGGTGGCGGAGAAGATGATCCCCGGCTTCGGCGAGTTGTTCCGCTGGCTGAGCTTCCGGACGATCGGCACCTCCGCCATCCAGTCGCGTGCCTGCGCCGGGGTGGCGGGGGGCACTTATATCTTCGCGCTGCCGGGCTCGACGGGCGCGGTGAAGGATGCGTGGGACGGCATCCTGAAGGACCAGCTCGACAGCCGTCACCGGCCCTGCAATTTCGTCGAGCTGATGCCGCGCCTGCAGGAACGATGACGTAGCATCCGCGCCTTGCCGCAACGGCGCGGCAATTCGCCGCTCGCGCAACGACATAGCGGCGATCGTTCATCCCGGGTGCAGCTTTCGCGCCGCCTTATCGGGCCAGCCGGTCACAACCGGGGAGGGAAGCATGGCTGCGCGCTACGCCGAAGTGACCGATACAGAACGACGCCGGCGAGACCGATCGGCGCCGCCGCCGATCGTCGTCGAACTTGCCTGCGCTGGCGGCGGCCCCGCCATCGACTCCCGGCTGATCGACCTGTCGACGTTCGGGTGCCGCGTGCGCGGCGATGGCGCGGAGGCGGTCGGCGATCATGTCCGGCTCAGCTTCGGCGGCCGCCCGCCGGTGCCCGCGACGGTGATCTGGCGCGGCGACGGGGTGATCGGCTGCCGCTTCGACAAGCCGATCGCGACGATCATGATGCGGGCGCTGATCTGCGGCCAGGGCTGATCGGGCCGGGCCGGTTCAATCCGGTTTCTTGACCTCGGGCACGGGCGTGTCGGTCAGGAACTTGCCCGCCGAGCCCAGCATCGTCGACCACCAATCGATGACGTCGGCGAAGTTGGTCGCGTTCAGCCCGCCGATCGTCGATACGTCATAACGCAGGTCGATGGTGTGATCCGACCGGACCGATATCTTCGCAAAACGGTTGGTGCGGTTCCACTCGTTCAACACCGCCGTCGTCTTGGTGGCGTCACCCTTGAAGGAAGCGAAGAACTGCAGCGAGTCGCACGTCTTGTGGTCCTCGCACCCGTAGAAATCGATCCAGAACTTGTAGCCGGCCGCAGCGCTCTCGATGGTCGGATCGCCGTCGTTCGCCTTGGTGACGAGACCTTGATAGCCGGCCTTCATCAACGCCGCGCCGACCGTCGTCGGATCGCTCGCGCAGATCAGGCCGGCCGGGCAGGGCGTCTTGTCGGCCGCTCCGGCCGGGGCATGGGCCAAGGCCAGCGCCGCGACCAGTCCGCCCAGTCTCACCGTCTTCGTCATCATGTCCCCCCGCGTTTTGCCGCACCGCCATCGCTACCGTGGTCTCGCCGTTCGTCAATCCGGCTGCATCGCTGCGAGTTCATGGCCGTCGCAATCGCGAAAGTGGAAGCGGCGGCCTCCCGGAAAGGCGAAGGCCGGGGCAGTGATCGTGCCGCCCGCCGCCGTCACCGCCGCCAGCGTGACGGCGAGGTCGTCGACCTGGATGACCGGCAGCGGCGCGGCGGGCCGATCGGCCGGGTCGGCCTGCAGGCCCAGATCGGTGTCGCCGCTGGTCGTTGCCGCATAGGTGGGGCCATAGTCGGCAAAGGACCAGCCAAAGGCGGCGGCATAGAAGCCGCTTGCGCGCTTCGTATCGGCGACCGGCAGTTCGAGATAATTGAGGCGGGCAGGCATGAGCATTACTCCTGTTCTTGCTATGTTCTAGCTGGCACGATACATTTGCGCAATGACGAAGACTCGGGCGGTGCGGGGCGTGACGCTCAATAACGAGAGCCGGCGCTTCAACCTGCCCGAGACGCAAGCCGATGGCGACTGGCTCGACGCGCGCGAAACGCTGGACGGCACGCCGCCGCCGCTACGGACCACCGTCACGGTCGAGCACCCCAGAACGATCATCAGCCACAATAGCTCGCCCGATGTGCCGTTCGACCGCTCGATCAACCCTTATCGCGGCTGCGAGCATGGGTGCATCTATTGCTTCGCGCGCCCCAGCCACGCCTTTCACGATCTGTCGCCGGGGCTGGATTTCGAGAGCAAGCTGTTCGCCAAGCCCGACGCGGCGGTGCTGCTGCGCGCCGAGCTGGGCAAGCGCGGTTACGAGGCCAGGCCGATGGCGCTCGGGACCAACACCGACCCCTATCAGCCGATCGAGGCGCATTGGCGCATCACCCGCTCCATCGTCGAGGTGCTGGCCGAATGCGACCACCCGCTGACGATCACCACCAAGTCCGATCGTGTCGTGCGCGACCTCGACCTGCTCGGCCCCATGGCGACGAAAGGGCTGGCGGCGGTGTGCGTGTCGGTGACGTCGCTCGATCCTCGGATCGCGATGACGATCGAGCCGCGCGCGCCGTCGCCGGAGCGGCGGCTGACGGCGGTGCGCCGCCTCGCCGATGCCGGCGTCCCGGTCCATGTCTCGATCGCCCCCGTGATCCCGGCGATCACCGATCACGAGCTGGAGCATCTGATCGAACGCGCGGCCGAAGCCGGCGCGCGGGCGGCGTTCTTCATCCCCGTGCGGCTGCCGTGGGAGGTCGCGCCGCTGTTCCGCGCCTGGCTCGACGAACATTTCCCCGACCGCGCCGGCAAGGTGATGGCGACGATCCAGTCGCTGCGCGGCGGGCGCGACAACGATCCGGGCTTCTTCACCCGAATGCAGGGAAGCGGGCCGTGGGCGGAGCTGCTGCAGACGCGCTTCCACATCGCCTGTCGCAAGCATGGGCTGAACAAGGAGCGGATCGCGCTGCGCTCGGACCTGTTCCGTGCGCCGAGGGGACCGCAGGGGGAATTGTTTTGAGGGGAGAGACGAGATGATCAAGGGAAGCTGTTGCTGCGGTGCGGTCGCGTTCGAGCTGGCCGCGCCGCCGTCGATGATGGGCACGTGTCATTGCAGCCGTTGCCGCAAGCTGGGCGCATCCACCTTCGCGTTCGTAAAGCGGCAAGATGTCGTCCTGGTGCGCGGCGGAGATGCGATCACCACTTACGCCGCCGCGCCGCCCTACACCTATGACCGCAGCTTCTGCCGCCATTGCGGAACGGCACTCGGCGAGATCGGGTCGGCTGCCGAGAGCTTTCCGCTCAACGCCAATCTGTTCGATAGCGATCCCGGCGTGGCGGTGCGGTTCCATGAGTTCGTCGCGGAGAAACCGGCCTGGCTGGTGATCGGGGACGACGCGCCGCAATTCGCGGGACACCCTCCCCGCCCGGCATGACGACCCACCGGCGGTGAAGCTGATCGTGATCATGCGAAGAATTGGCCCTGGCCGGTGAACTGTCGGGGGTGGAGACCGTTGAGGAGTTACATTTTTCCGGAGCATGAACGATGGCCCAGACCGCACCCGACGTGACGCGTGAACTCTTCATCACCGGCCTGAAGAACGCCCATGGCGTCGAGCATCAGGCACTGGCACTGATGGATCGCCAGATCGACCATCTGGCCAATTATCCCGAGGTCGAGGCGATGCTCCGCGCCCACCGCGCCGAGACAGAGCAGCAGCTCTCGCGCATCGACGAGATCCTGGCGAGCTTCGACACCAAGGCGTCCGCGCTCAAGGATACGGTGCTGACCTTCACCGGCAACATGGCGGCGCTGGCGCACGTTCCCGCGCCCGACGAGATCATCAAGAACTCGCTCGCCAACCACGCGTTCGAAAACTTCGAGATCGCCGCTTACACCTCGCTGCTGACGCTGGCCGACATGGGCGGTTTCGACCGCTGGTCGCCGCTCCTGGAGCAGTCGCTCGGCGAGGAACGGCGCATGGCGGCGCTGGTGCTGGAAAGCGTGCCGACCATCACGCGCAAATATGTCCAGCTCCGCGCGGCGGGCGAGACGGCGGGGCATTGACCGATGGGTGACCAGCGAGGCGACGAGGACGCGGACGCGCTGAACCGTGCAGGCGAGGAGCCGGCGGTGGAGTCGGGAGCCGGGTATGGGGACCATGCCCCGGCGGAGGAGGAGGAGGAGGAGGAGGAGGAGGAGGGCGAAAAATAATTCGTCATGCCGGCCTTGTGCCGGCCTCCACGCTCGATCTTACCGCACCGTCAAATGGCCTGGTTTCGCGCCAAGATCGCGAGTGAACCCCAGCACGAGGCCGGGGTGGCGGCGGTCACGCCGCCTCCAGCCGAAAGTCCTTGTACCGTTCCCTCAGCGCCGTCTTCAGCAGCTTGCCGGTGGCGGTATGGGGCAGCTCGTCGACGAACAAAATCGCGTCGGGCAGCCACCATCTGGCGACCGCGCCCGCAAGATGGGCGCGGACCTCGGCCTCGGTCACCTCGCTTTCCGGTTTGCGCACGACGAGTAGCAGCGGGCGTTCGTCCCAACGCGGGTGATAGATGCCGATCGCGGCCGCCTCGGCCACGCCTGGGCAGCCGATCGCGGCATTCTCCAGCTCGACCGAGCTGATCCACTCGCCGCCGGATTTGATGACGTCCTTGGCGCGATCGGTGATCTGCATCGTGCCGTCGGGGTGGAGCACCGCGACGTCGCCGGTATCGAACCAGCTTTCGGCAACGACCGCATCGGCATCGGCCTGGAAATAGCGCTGGAGCACCCATGGCCCCCGCACCTGCAGTCGACCCGAGCTCTCGCCGTCGCGCGGCTGGACGACACCCTCCTCGTCGATGATGCGCAGCTCGACGCCGAACGGCACGCGACCCTGCTTGGCGACCTGGTCGACCTGCTGCTCGAACGACAGTTCGTCCCAGTCGAAGGAGCGCGCGCCCATCGTGCCGATCGGCGAGGTCTCGGTCATCCCCCAGGCATGGCTGACGCGCACGCCCATCCCCATGATACGCTCGATCATCGCACGGGGCGCGGCCGAACCGCCGATGGTGACGAGCTCGAGATGCCGGGGCGGCTCGTTGCCCGCGTCCATATGCTGGAACATGCCGAGCCAGACCGTGGGCACGCCCGCGGAATGCGTCACCCTCTCGCGGTTCATCAGGTCGCACAGCACGCCGGGGTCGTTGACCGCCGCATAGACGATCTTGGCTCCCGCCGCCGCGCAGGCGAAAGGCAGGCCCCAGGCGGCGGCGTGGAACAGCGGAACGACCGGGAGGACCACCGCACGGTTATCCAGATTGAATACCGCCGGCTGCAGCTCGGCGATCGCATGAATGACGGTGGAGCGGTGGGTGTAGAGCACCCCCTTGGGGTTGCCCGTCGTGCCGCTGGTGTAGCACAGCATACATGGCTCGCGCTCCGGCCCCTCGACCCAGGCATAGTCGCCGTCCTCCGCCTCGACCAACGCGCGGAAAGCCCCGTCATCGAAGCAGACGTAGCGTTCGATCGTCGTCCAGCGGTTGCGCAGCCGATCGACGATCGGCTGGAAGGCCTTGTCGTGGAACAGCACGCGGTCCTCGGCGTGATTGGCGATATAGACGAGCTGGTCGTCGAACAGGCGCGGGTTGATCGTGTGGATGACGCCGCCCATGCCGATCGCGCCATACCAGGCGGCAAGATGATGACCGTGGTTCATCGCCAGCGTCGCGATGCGGTCGCCGCGCTGGCAGCCCATCTTCTCCAGCGCTTGCGCCAGCTTTCTCGCGTCGCGCGCGATGCCGGCCCAGTCGCTGCGCGCTTCGGTCCCGTCGGCCCAGCGCGTGACGACCTCGCGCGCGCCGTGCTCGCGCGCGGCATGGTCGATCAACCGCGGCACGCGCAGCTCCCAATCCTGCATTCCGCCCAGCATCCCACCCGGCATCGCGAGCCTCCTACCCGACGAGCTGGAGGCGGGTTTCCGCGGCCTTGAACTCGACGGCGACGACACCGTGCAACGCTTCGAGCCGCCCTGCAAGTTCGGCGTCGAGCAGGAAGTCGCGGCCGAGCAGCAACGTCGCGGTGCCGCCGGGCGCGGGCACGCGGGCGCGAATCTCGCCACGCGCCCCGCGATGGTCCGCCAGCAGCGCGGCGAGGGCCGGGAAGGCGGACGGGTCGGTGACGGTCAGCTCGACCGCAAAGCGCGCGCTGTTGGCCAGATCCTTGAAGGGCTGGATGCGCTTGACGGTGACGCGCGGCGTCTCCTCGCCGGGCCGGCGATCGAGCTCCACGGTCACCAGCCCGCAGCCGCCGGCCGCCGCCGCCTCCTCCAGGTCCCTGGCGACCGCATCGTCGAAGCAGGTGGCGATGAACTGGCCCGACGCGTCGGACAGCGTCGCCATCAGATAGCGCTTGCCCCGCGCCGAGGTGCGCCAGCGGGTGTCCTCGACCAGCGCCGCCATCACCGCGCCGGCGCGGGTGCCGTCGTCGGGGATGTTGAGCTCGCCAAGGCGTGCGAAGGCGCGTGCGCCGTGCATCCGGGCGAGGTGCGCATGACGGTCGACGGGATGCGCGGAGAAATAGAAGCCGAACGCCTCCTTCTCCTGCTCCATCCGCTCGGCGAGGCTCCAGCGCGCGGACAGGGGCAGCTTGATCGTGTCGCCGGCGGGCGTGTCCGCGCCGAACAGGCCGCCCTGGCCGCTGGTGCGGTTCTCGTGGGTGCGGGCGGCGACGGCGAGCATCGTCTCGGCGACCGCAAAGACGCCGGCGCGGTTGGCGTCGACCCCGTCGAACGCGCCGGCGGCGGCGAGCGTTTCGAGCTGGCGCTTGTTGAGCAGGCGCGGGTCGACGCGGTGGGCGAGATCGTCGAGGCTGGTGAAGGAGCCGCTTTCGGTACGCTCTGCGACGAGCCGTTCCATGGCGGCTTCACCCACGGATTTGAGCGCGCCGAGCGCATAGCGGACGGCGAACCCGTCGCCCTGCGCCTCGACCGAGAACTCCGCCTCGCTGCGATTCACGTCGGGGGGCAGGATCGCGACGCCGGCGCGGCGCGCGTCCTCGACGAAGATGCCGAGCTTGTCGGTCAGCGCCATGTCGTAGCACATCGACGCGGCGAAGAACTCGGCCGGATGATGCGCCTTCAGCCACGCGGTCTGATAGGCGAGCAGCGCGTAGGCGGCGGCGTGCGACTTGTTGAAGCCATAGCCGGCGAACTTGTCGATCAGGTCGAACAGCTCGTTGGCCTGGCGTTCGCCGATCCTATTGACGCGCGCGCAGCCCTCGACGAACCCCGCGCGCTGGGCGTCCATCTCCGCCTTGACCTTCTTGCCCATCGCGCGCCGCAACAGGTCGGCGCCGCCGAGGCTGAAGCCGGCGAGCACCTGCGCCGCCTGCATGACCTGTTCCTGATAGACGAAGACGCCGTAGGTCTCGGCGAGCGTGCCCTCGAGCAGCGCGTGCGGATAGGCGATCGGCTCCTGCCCGTTCTTGCGGCGTCCAAACAGCGGGATATTGTCCATCGGGCCGGGGCGGTAGAGCGAGACGAGGGCGATGATGTCGCCGAAATTGGACGGGCGCACCGCCGACAGCGTGCGGCGCATCCCCTCCGATTCGAGCTGGAACACACCCACCGTGTCGCCGCGCTGGAGCAACTCGTAGACGGCGGGGTCGTCCCAGGTCAGTGCGTCGAGGTCGACGCATATGCCGCGCTGCCCGAGCAGTTGCAGCGCCTTCTTCAAGACCGACAGCGTCTTCAGCCCGAGAAAATCGAACTTCACCAGCCCCGCGCCCTCGACATATTTCATGTCGAACTGGGTGACGGGCATGTCCGAACGCGGGTCACGGTAGAGCGGGACGAGCTCGGCCAGCGGGCGATCGCCGATGACGACGCCGGCGGCGTGGGTCGAGCTGTGGCGGGGCAGCCCTTCGAGCTGCTTGGCGAGGTCGAGCAGGCGCCTGACGTCATTGTCATTGGCATATTCGCGCCGCAGCTCGGGCACGCCCTCGAGGGCGCGGGTCAGTGTCCAGGGGTCGGTCGGGTGATTGGGGACGAGCTTGGCGAGCCGGTCGACCTGGCCGTAGCTCATCTGGAGGACGCGGCCGGTGTCCTTGAGCACCGCGCGCGCCTTGAGCTTTCCGAAGGTGATAATCTGGGCGACCTGGTCGCGGCCGTATTTCTCCTGGACGTAGCGGATCACCTCGCCGCGCCGGGTTTCGCAGAAGTCGATGTCGAAGTCGGGCATCGACACGCGCTCGGGGTTGAGGAAACGCTCGAACAGCAGGCCGAGCTGGAGCGGGTCCAGATCGGTGATCGTCAGCGACCAGGCGACCACCGACCCCGCGCCCGAGCCGCGGCCGGGACCGACGGGGATGTCATGCCCCTTGGCCCATTGGATGAAGTCGGCGACGATTAGGAAATAGCCTGCGAACCCCATCTGGATGATGACGTCGAGCTCGAAAGCGAGGCGGTCGCGATAGGGTTCGGCCCAATCGCCTTCTCCCGCATGGCCAAGCTCAGCGAGGCGCGTCAGCCGTGCGTCCAGCCCCGCCATGGCCTGCTCGCGCAGCAACGCGCCTTCGCCCGCATGGTCGCCCGCGAGGCTCGGCAGGATCGGCTTGCGGTCGGGGGCGGCGATGGCGCAGCGTTGGGCGACGACCAACGTGTTCTCGATCGCTTCCGGCAGATCGGCGAACAACGCCGTCATGACGGCGGCGGGCTTGATCCACGCCTCCGGGCAGGAGCGCGGGCGATCCTCGCTGTCGACATAGGAGGAGCTGGCGATGCACAGCATCACGTCATGCGCGTCGCCGAACGCGGCCTCGGCGAAGCAGCTCGGATTGGTCGCGACGAGCGGGAGGTCGCGGTCATAGGCGAGGTCGATCAGCGCCGCCTCGGCCGCCTCCTCGACCGCATCGCCGCGCCGGCACAGCTCGACATAGAGCCGGTCGCCGAACAGCGCCTGGAGCCGGTCGGCATAAGCGCTCGCGCGGGCCGGCTGGTCTTCGGCGAAGAGGCGGGCGAGTGCCCCCTCCCCACCCCCGGTCACCGCCAGCAGCCCGGCGGTGCGGCCCTCCAGCGCGGCGAGCGCGACGTGCGGGGCGAGCTCGATCGGCCGGTCGAGATGCGCTTCGCTGACCAGCGCGCACAATGCCTGATAGCCCTGCTCGTCCTGTGCATAGAGCGCGAGCCAGTCGAGCACCGGCGTCGCGCCCTCGGGCATGTCGGGCCGCGCGACCGCCAGCATCGTGCCGATGATCGGCTGGACGCCCTTTTTCCGTGCCGCCTCGGAAAAGGCCATCGCCGCATAGAGGCCGTTGCGGTCGGTCAGCGCGGCGGCGGGAAAGCGCAGCTTCGCCGCCTGCTCGGCGATCGCCTTCGGCTCGATCGCGCCGTCGAGCATCGTGTAGCAGGAAAAGATGCGAAGGGGGACGAAGCCGGCGTGCATCGGCGAGCTATGGGCGGCGCAGCCGATTCGGGGAAGCGCCTAGAGCAGCGCCTCGATGTCCTTGACGATGTCCTCGGGCTTGGTGGTCGGCGCATAGCGCCGGACGGTGCGGCCGGCGCGGTCGACGAGGAACTTGGTGAAGTTCCACTTGATCGCCTTCGATCCGAGCACGCCGGGCGCTTCGGTCTTGAGCCGTTCGAACAGCGGATCGGCCTTCGCCCCATTGACGTCGATCTTGGCGAAGACGGGGAAGGTCACGTCATAGGTCAGCGAGCAGAAATTGGCGATCTCCGCGGCGTCGCCGGGTTCCTGCGCGCCGAACTGGTTGCAGGGAAAGCCGAGCACCTCGAACCCCTGCGGGCCGAGCTCGCGGTGCAGCTCTTCCAGCCCTTCATATTGCGGGGTGAAGCCGCATTTCGACGCGGTGTTGACGATCAGCAGCACCTTGCCCGCCCAGGTGTCGAGCCGGGCCATGCCGCCATCGGCGGCGCGGACTTCGAGGTCGGTGATCGCGGTCATGCCCTATTCCTTCGCATGTTTCGCCAGTTGCCGGTCGAGGTTGAGGCGAACGCCCGGCCATTCGTGCGCCAGGATCGAATAGACCACGCTATCGCGGTGATGGCCATCGGGCGCGATGAGATGACCTCGCAACACCCCGTCCATCCGCGCGCCGAGCCGCTCGATCGCCGCGCGCGACTGCCGATTGTGCCAAGAGGTGCGGAGCTGGACACAGAAACAGTCCATCGTCCCGAAGGCATGGCCGAGCAGCAGGCGCTTGGCCTCGGTGTTCAGCCCCGTGCGCTGGACGCGCCGGGCATAGACGGTGCCGCCGATCTCGACGCGGCGGTGCGCGGGGGCCATCCGCATGAAACGCGTGACGCCCGCGACGGCGCCATCCGCGTCGAGGACGGTGAAGGGCAGCGAGCGACCGGCGTCGCATTCGGATTCCAGCCTGTCGTACCAGCCGTCGATCGTGTCGTCGCCGGGCACCATCGTGGCGAAGGCATGGTCGAGCCCGATTGCGAAAGCAGCGACGATCGCGTCCCGGTCGGCGCGGGCCAGCGGCCGGAGCGTGACATGCTCGCCCGTGAGCGTCGGAACGTCACGCCAACAGTCGGTCATGCCCAGGCCTTTCGCCCTCTGGAGCCCATGCTGGCCAGTGCGCCGGCAAACAGGACCGCAGGGAAATAGATCGTGCTGTTGAGCACCGCGTCGATGCCCGCCAGCAGGACGATCGCCGCCAGCGCTAGTCGTTCGTCGCGGACGCCGCGCCAGAACACCGCCAGCGCCCCGGTCAACAGCGCCAGTGCGAGCAACGCGAAGCCGATCAGGCCATATTGGCCGATCACGAGCATCGGCAGGCCCCATGGCCGGCGGCCGAGCGGCCGCCACCAGTCCCATCGGCCATGGCCGATCAGCGGATGCTGCGCGATGAGCGGCAGCGCGCGCTGGTCCTGCGAGATTCTCCAGGGCAGCGAGCCACGCCCGATCGTGCGGAACGCTCCCAATGCGATCTGGCCGGGCCGGGTGTCGCGAGCGAAATGCTCCAGCGGGACGACCCCGCTCAGATAGACCGCGCCGCCCGCGATCAACGCCGCTCCCGCCGCCGGCAGCAGCCAGCGCGGGACGCGCGGCCGGACGACCAGCAAAGCCGCGCCGACCAGCAGCAGCGCGATCGCCCCGGCGGACTGCGCCGCCAGCGCGACCGCCGTCAGCATCGCCGCGATCCAGCGCCAGCTCCGATTGGTGCGCGCCAGCTCGATCGCGGCAAGCGCGGTCATCGCGATCCAGATGCCGTATTGGTTGCCATCCTCGAAGAACCCGACCGGGCGGAAGCCGATGTAGCGGGTCGCGCCGGCGGTCTGGAACGGGTGCGGCCCGTAGATTGCGCCGTACAGCCAGGGCGAGGTCACCCCCTCCAGCAGCGCCACCGGCAGCAACGCCAGCCCGGTCAAGGCGGCAAGCGCGAGCGCATCGCGCCGCGCGTCGGGTCCGGCGAGCAGGACACGGCCCAGCAGCCACACCGCCAGCCAGGCGGATGCGAGATACAGCGCGTCGAGCGTCCGGCCATGGAGCAGGGGGATCGCACAGAACAACGCCATCGCGGCGTCCAGCGGATGGGGCCGCCAGCGTCGCCAGCTCGCGCCGCTGACGATCAGGCTGACGATCAGCAGCGCGATCGGCAGCAGCGCCGCCTTGGTGACGAGCGTGCCGCCGGGGAGGGCCGTGCCCGGCGTCCCCATCTGGTCGAACGCCGAGGGAAAGGCCGCCACCGGCAGCAGCGTCCAGCCGAGGAAGAACGCGCCGACCAACACCTGTCGCCACGCCCCCCCGCCGTCGCGCTCGGACCGGCCGGGCGCTATCCCGGCGAGCGCGGCCAGCGCGCACAGACCAACAAACACGGGTCCGACGAGTTCGATGAGGACATAGGGCATGATGCCGCCGATCGGCGTGCTGACCAGCCGATCCCACCCATGCAGCGAAATCATCCCCAGCAGGGCGTACAAAACCAGTACCGTCGTTCCGGCGAGTGCGGCGCGGGTCGCACCGGCCAGCCGCCGCGCGACCGTGAACAGCCACCACAGCAGCGCGGCGTCCGCCAGCGCCAGCAGCGCGATGACCGTGACCTGCGGGATCCGCCGCGCGTCATACCAGCCGCCGGCGTGCGCCATCGCGCCCGCCCGCGCGAGAACGCTCGCCTGAACGTCGAACCCCTTGTTCGCGCCGAACAGCGCCAGCGCCAGCGCCACGCCGAGCCAGAGGCGGCGTTCCACGTCCCGGGCCGCCATGGCGGCTGTCAGCGCCAGAAGCGCGGCGATCATGCAGCCGATGACAATGAACGACGCCGGCGTGCCGGGGGTCACCGCAGACAACCTTCGTGCAGCCGGACGACGCGGTCCATCCGCGCCGCGAGCCGCTCGTTGTGCGTGGCGACGAGCGCGGCCGAGCCTTCCTCGCGGACGAGGCGGAGAAACTCGGCCAGGACGATGTCGGCGGTCGCCTCGTCGAGATTGCCGGTCGGCTCGTCGGCGAGCACCAGGGCGGGGCGATTGGCGAGCGCGCGGGCGACGGCGACACGCTGCTGCTCGCCGCCCGAGAGCTGTGCGGGGCGGTGCGTCAGGCGATGGCCGAGGCCGAGCGCCGACAGCAGCGCCGCCGACCGCGCCCGCGCCGCCGCATCGGTCGCGCCGTGGATGAGCTGGGGCAGCACGACATTCTCCAGCGCGGTGAAATCGGGCAGGAGATGGTGGAACTGATAGACGAAGCCGAGACTGTCGCGCCGCACGGCGGTGCGGCCGGCGGCGGAAAGGCGCGCGGCCTCCTCGCCGGCGATGCGGATCGAGCCGCCGAAGCCGCCCTCCAGCAGTCCGACCGCCTGGAGCAGGGTCGATTTGCCCGACCCCGATGGCCCGACCAGCGCGACGATCTCGCCGGGCGCGACGGTGAGGTCGACGCCGCGCAGGACGTGGATGGTCTCCTCGCCCTGGGTGAAGTCACGCGACAGCCCGCGCGTTTCGAGCACCGCGCTATTCATAGCGCAGCACCTGCACGGGGTCGGTGCTCGCGGCCTTCCACGCGGGGTAAAGCGTCGCCAGGAACGAGAAGAGCAGCGACATGACCACGATCAGCGTGATCTCGACCGGATCGGGTTTAGACGGCAGCTCGGTCAGGTAACGGATCGACGGATCCCACAGGTTCTGCCCCGTCACGAACTGGACGAAGTTCACCACGCCCTGCCGGTAGAACAGGAACACGAAGCCGAGCAGCAGCCCCGCGATCGTGCCCAGCACGCCGATCGTCGTGCCGACCAGCATGAAGATCCGCAGCACCGCGCCCCTGCCCGCTCCCATCGTCCGCAGGATGGCGATGTCGCGCGTCTTGGCGCGGGCGAGCATGATCAGCGACGAGGCGATGTTGAAGGCAGCGACTAGGATGATGATGCACAGCACGGTGAACATCGCGACGCGCTCGACCGCCAGCGCATCGAACAGGCTGGCGTTCATCGTCCGCCAGTCGGCGATCACCGCCTCGCCGCCGATGCGGTCGTGGAGCGGCGCGAGGATAGCGCCGACGCGGTCGGGATCATCGGTCTGGACCTCGATCATGCCGGCCGCATCGCCCAGCAGCAGCAGCGTCTGCGCGTCCTCGATCGGCATCACGACAAACGCCTTGTCGTAGTCGTACACGCCGATCTCGAAGATCGCGCCGACAGTGTAGCTGACGATGCGCGGCACCGTGCCGAAGGGGGTCGACTGGCCCTGCGGGCTGAACAGCGAGATCTGCGAGCCGATGTCCGCACCCAGCGACTCCGCCAGCCGCGAGCCGATCGCGATGCGGCCCGAGCCGGGGGTGATCGCCGCTAGCCGGCCCGCCAGCACCTTGCCGCGTAGCGAGCTGTTCGAGCGGATGTCCTCGACCCGCATCCCCCGCAGCAGCACCGCCTCCGCGCGGCCGTTATAGGTGGCGGCCAACGGCTGCTCGATCAGCGGCACGGCGCTGGTGACGCCCGGCGTCCGCCGCGCGGCATCGGCGATGGCGCGCCAGTCGGGCAAGCGGCCGCCGACGCCCTGAATGACGGCGTGGCCGTTAAGCCCGGTGATCTTGTCGAACAGCTCGGCGCGGAACCCGTTCATCACGCTCATGACGATGACCAGCGCCGCGACGCCGAGCATCACCGCGCCCAGGCTGAAGCCCGCGACGAGGACGATGAAGCGCTCCCCCTTCCCCGGCAGCAGGTAGCGCCGGGCGATCATTCGTTCGTAGCGCGAGAGCAGCATGGGCATCCGTGGCTCTACGGGCGGGGCCGCGCAGGCGCAACCATGCGCGATGTGACAGAATCGACACAGCCCCGCTTCAATCGCCGGCGCAACCCCTTGGCTCTAATGACAAACCGTCAGCGCCGACTTAAGCAAACTCCATCGAGCACAGGCAAAGGCCGTGGTTCGGGGAGATGGCTTCGACGCCCCGCCAGTCAAGGCGAGCGGGCGAGGAGCCTCGAAATTGGGGGCTGACGAGCGATCGTCACGCGGACGCCCGGAGCGGAAACGCTTCGGGCGTTTCGCGTTGGGCTAGAACGACCGGGACAGCGTCACGCCATAGGTACGCGGGTCGCCCGGCTGGCCGACGATCAGCCCAGTGCTCCCCGACTGCGTCGCCAGCAGCTCATAATAATGCCGGTCGAACACGTTGCGGACCCAGCCGAACACATTCCAGCTCGCCTGCGCCTTCCATCCCAACCGCACGTTGCTCAACGAATAGCCGTTGATGTCGGTGTAGAGCGAGCGCGACGGGTTCGATGAGAACTTGCTTCGGTAGCTGCCGTCATAGCCGACATAGACCTGGCCATCCTGTCCGAGCAGCCGCGCCGGCACGTCATATTCGGCGCCATAGGAAAGCGCCCATTTCGACACGCCCGGCAGCCATTGCCCGGAGATGTCGCAGGTCAGCGGGCTGAGCCCCGGCGTCCCCGCCGCCGCCGGCGTCGCGCCGTTCAGCGCCGGGTTGCCACCCGACAGCTCGGGCGGGCACGGCGCGTTGGTGAAGCGGATATAGCGCGCGTCGGTATAGGCGGCGTTGCCATAGGCGCTGAGCCGCGAGGTCGGCCGGAACGCGGTGTCGAGCTCGACGCCGCGCGTCCGCACCTTGCCGGCATTGGCGAGATAGCCGCGGATGACGGTGAGCTGGCCGTTGTTCACCGTCGCCTGGTAATCGTCGATCTCGGTCCAGAACGCCGCCAGATTGGCGGTAATGCGGCGATCGAGAAGCTGCGTCTTGAGGCCGAGTTCCCAGTGATTGACCTTCTCCGGCCGCACCGTCTGCGTCGTCAGGTCGACGCCGGTGTTGGTGGCGTTGAGCGGCAGGCCGGACAGATTGATGCCCCCCGACTTGTAGCTGCGCGCATAGGTCGCATAGGCGTGAATGTCGGGGGTCACCGTATAGGCAGCAGTGATGTCGCCCGACAGGTTCCAGTTGTGGAAGTCGGGAAAATAGCTCTGCGGCGCAAGAACGCCGAGCTGGTCGGCGTTGAGCGTCGTGCTGCCCGCGCCGGTGGTCACCACCGAGACATAGGAGCCCGTCTTCTTGTCGTAATTGAGCCTCAACCCCGGCGCGATCTGGAAGTTGTCGCCGAGATGCCAGGTGAGCTTGCCGAACAATGCCGCGCTGATGTTCTTGAAGCCGATCGTGTTGCGCGCGGTCAGGCCATTGAGCACCGCGGGGTTGCAGGCGTTGGCGGTCGCCGTCGCGCAGCCGGTCGCGCCCGGCGCGACGTTGCCGGGATTGAGCAGGAAGCGGCTCGCAGCCGCGCCCTGGACCTGCAGCCCCTGCGTGTCGATCGTCTGGTAGAAGTAGAAGACGCCGAGCACATAATCCAGCCGACGCTTGCCGTCCGAGGCGATGCGCAGCTCCTGGCTGTACTGGCTCTGCTGCGACGGATTGGCCGACACGGTGGTGATCGGCAGCCCGATGAAGTCGCGATCGTTCGACGGCAGCCAGTGCCAGAAGCGCCACGCGCTGACCGAGGTAATGGTCGCGCCGCCGACATCGAGATTGGCAAGCAGCGACAGCCCGCCCAGCTCCTGCTTGGCGCGCAGCGGCGAGTCGACATCGGTCACCCGGTCGAAGGCGTCGGTCGAGGGCACGGCATAGCCCTGCGCGGCGGCAAGCGCGGCATATTGCCGGTTCAGCGGGCGCTGCGTCACGCCGACCCCGGCATAATATTGGACGCAGC
Source organism: uncultured Sphingomonas sp. (assembly GCA_964244185.1). Lineage (GTDB taxonomy): Bacteria > Pseudomonadota > Alphaproteobacteria > Sphingomonadales > Sphingomonadaceae > Sphingomonas. Next base: position 28,269 of record CAXTHQ010000007.1, on the reverse strand, counting down.
AAGTCGGATCCTGGCGGTTATAGTCGCCGTACAGCGTCAGATCGAGGTTGGGCGTTGCACGCCACAGGATCTGGGTGCGGAAGGACTGATTGTCCTGGCTGTTTTCCCACTCGCGCTGGCGGACGTTGTAGATCGTCCCGCGCCGGGTGGTGATGGAGGCGGACAGGCGGATCGCGACCTTGTCGTCGACCAGCGGGCCCGACACCGACGCCTTGCCCTGGAAGAAATCGAAATTGCCGCCCGACAGCTCGACCCGCGCCTCCGGGGTGAAGCTTGGCGCGCGGGTGTAGATGTTGATCGCGCCTGCAGTGGTGTTCTTGCCGTAGAGCGTGCCCTGCGGCCCGCGCAGAATCTCGATCCGCTCGGTATCGGTGAAGTCGAAGGTCGCCGACGCGATGCGGCTGTGATAGACCTGGTCGACATAGATGCCGACGCCCTGCTCGATACCGTCGTTGGTCAGCCCGAACGGCGCGCCGAGCCCGCGAATGTTGGCGGCGGAATTGCGCGGGTTGGTCGAATAGAATTGCAACGTCGGCTGGAGCTGCTGGAGGCGGTTGACGTTGTACGCCCCGGTCTCGGCCAGCGCGGAACCGCCGATCACCGAGATCGCGATCGGGACGCTCTGCACCGTCTCGCTGCGCCGCCGGGCGGTGACAACCACATCGCCGCCACCCTGTTGCGCGGCGCCGAGGCGGCCCTCTTCGGCCTGGGTGGCCGGCGGGCCGTTGGTCTGATCGGGAACCGCCGCCGCGCCGGCGGCCTGGCCGGCGAGTATCAGGGCGAGCGTCAACGACATCGAAATCTCCCGGGGGCGGTATTCACCCGAAAGCCCATCAATCCGGTAGACGATCAACGCAGGAGATTGTTGTGACGTCCCAAGCGCCGCTTTAGCATACTGAAATCGCGCGCTTTCCCCAGACTTGAAACGGCAGCGCGGCATCCCAGATATCGTCCACGTGGCGCCACAAGGGCCGCGTGGGCGTCGCGCTTCGGCGGACGTCCGGACAACGTCAACTCGCTCAATGAGGATTTGATATGCGACTCGATCTGACCCCCTACCGCCGCTCGACGATCGGCTTCGACCGGCTGTTCGACCTGCTGGAAACGAACGCGCAGCGCGCGACGTCCGAGAATTATCCGCCCTTCAACCTGGAGCGTGTCGCCGAGGATCGCTACCGCATCACGCTCGCGATCGCCGGCTTTACCCGCGACGAGATCGAGATCACCGCGCAGCAGAACCTGCTGCTCGTCGCCGGCCGCAAGGACGACAAGCAGTCCGCGGGCGACTTCCTCCACGTCGGCATCGCCAACCGCTCGTTCGAACGCCGCTTCGAGTTGGCCGACTTCGTGCTGGTGCAGGATGCCCGGCTGAACGACGGCCTGCTGGTGATCGACCTGGTCCGCGAGGTGCCCGAGGCGATGAAGCCGAAAACGGTTGCCATCAAGACCGGCGCGCCGCTCGCCGCCGTCGACAGCCAGGGCGACGAGGCGAAGGCCGCCTGACAAGCTCGGCGATCTCATACTCCCTGAGATCGTTTGAGAGGGCGCTCCGGTCGATGGCCGGGGCGCCTTTTTTTGGGAACGGCCGGTGGTCGACCTATCGCAGGATCAAACGAGAAAGGGCGGGTGGCCCGATGCCCCCCCGCCCTCTCGTAACCCCCCGGTCCCGCCAGCCAGTGTGGCGTTAGCTTCAGGCCGCCACGGCCGCGCCCGACGAGCGGCGGCGGCGCAGGCTGGCGCCGATCGCGCCGAAACCGGTGATCATCATGCCCCAGGTCGCGGGCTCCGGGATCGCGGGGATCTGCGGGGTCACGATGAGCTGCGCGAGCTTGAAGCCGTCGTTGCGGTCGGTGGTGAGCTGCGAGGCGCTGATGAGCCAGACCTGCGAAAAACCCGCCGTGGCGTTCAGCGAGCGGGAGCCGGAACCCGAGCCGCCCGTCGCCGTGTTTGCCCAGATGTTCGGGTCGTTGACATAGGCGCCGGACGCGAGGTTGATCGAAGAGTTCCAGACGGTCGGCGTCAGGAAACTCGCGTCGAACGTGCTGGCGTCGCTGTCCATGCCGCTCACGCCGCTGATCTGGTAGAGATTCATCGACGCCGTCTCGAGATGCACCGCTCGGCTGAACTGAAGCATCACGAAATCGGTGTAGCCGTTGACGTTGTCGATCTGGTGGAGATTGCTGCCGCCGTTCTGATCCTGAACGCCCGTTATGCCGAAGCCGCCGCCATAGGCACCCAGAAAAGCGTTGGTGATCGCGCCATTGGACTGGTTCGCCTGCCAGCCGGTGATCAACACCTTCAGCGAGGGGTCGTTGATCGCGGCGATCGTCGCGGAGTTACCATAGGTGCCATTGACGACGGTATTGCCGCTGGAGTCGGTGCTGCATTTCGCCTGGGTGGTGGTGGCGGTCGTCGCGCACACGCCATTGAATGTCGCGGTGGCGGCCTGCACCCCGGCGGGCGCTACCAGCGCCAGCATCGATGCTGCCAAATACGCCAACTTCATCGTCAATTCCCCTTCACCAGCACACATCCCCCGTGAACCGGCAATTCCATGGCTGGTATTTACACATTCTTGAGGATTGGAAAAGCGCCGGTCGTCCTAACGCTGTTCTAGATCGGGACACCGGATCAACCTCTAGAACAGCCTGCTTTGCTTCACCGCGGCGGCAATGAAGCTCCTAAACAGTGGATGTGGTTCGAAAGGCTTGCTTTTGAGTTCCGGGTGGAACTGGACACCGATAAACCAGGGGTGATCGGGCCGCTCGACGATTTCGGGCAACGTGCCGTCGGGCGACATGCCGCTGAACACGAGCCCGCCCTGCTCCAGCGAATCGCGATAGGCCGTGTTGACCTCGTAGCGATGGCGGTGCCGCTCCGAGATGGCGGTCGCGCCGTAGATGGTGGAGACGACCGAATTGCCATCGAGCCGCGCCCGGTAGGCGCCGAGCCGCATCGTGCCGCCGAGATCGCCCGCCGCCTCGCGCTTCTCCAGCCCGTCGCGGCCCATCCACTCGGTGATCAGGCCGACCACCGGCTCGGGCGTCGGCCCGAACTCGGTCGAGCTCGCCTGCTCGATCCCCGCCAAGTGGCGCGCGCCCTCGACGCAGGCCATCTGCATCCCGAAACAGATGCCGAAATAGGGCACCCCGCGCTCGCGGGCGAAGCGGACGCTGGCGATCTTGCCTTCCGCGCCACGCTCGCCGAACGCGCCGGGGACGAGGATGGCGTGGCAAGGCTCCAGCGCGGCGGCGACGTCCTTGCCCTCGCCCTCGAACAGCTCGGCGTCGATCCAGCGGATGTTGACCTTCACCCGGTTGGCGATGCCGCCATGGACCAGCGCCTCGTTGAGCGACTTGTACGCATCCTGGAGGCCGACATATTTGCCGACGACGCCGACGGTGACCTCACCCTCCGGGTTGGTCAGGCGATCGACGATGTCGGCCCAGCGCGTGAGATCGGGCTTGCCCTCGACCGCAATGCCGAACACGCGGAGCACCTCCTCATCGAGCCCCTCGGCATGGTATTGGAGCGGCACCGCGTAGATGCTCTTCGCATCCAGCGCCGGGATGACCGCCGAGGCGGGCACGTTGCAGAACAAAGCGATCTTGGCGCGCTCCGATGGCGGCAACGGCTGTTCGCAGCGGCACACAAGCACGTCGGGCTGGACGCCCAGCGCCGCCAGCTCCCGCACCGAATGCTGGGTGGGCTTGGTCTTCAGCTCGCCGGCCGCCGAGATGTACGGCACCAGCGTGACGTGGATCGATACCGACTGGCCACGGCCGAGATCGTTCCTGAGCTGGCGAATCGCTTCGATGAAGGGCAGCGACTCGATGTCGCCGACGGTGCCGCCGATCTCGCACAGCACGAAGTCGAGGTCGTCGGTCTCTGCCTTGGCGAACGCCTTGATCGCGTCGGTTACGTGCGGGATCACCTGCACCGTCGCGCCCAGATAGTCGCCGCGCCGCTCACGCTCGATGATCTGTTTGTAGATGCGGCCCGAGGTGACGTTGTCCGACTGGCGCGACGCGACGCCGGTGAAGCGTTCGTAATGGCCGAGGTCGAGGTCGGTCTCCGCGCCGTCGTCGGTGACGTAGACCTCGCCGTGCTGATAGGGGCTCATCGTGCCCGGATCGACGTTGAGATAAGGGTCGAACTTGCGGATACGCACGCGGTAGCCGCGCGCCTGGAGCAGCGCGGCGAGCGAGGCGGCCATCAGGCCCTTGCCAAGCGAGGACACCACGCCGCCGGTGATAAAAATGAACCGGGCCATGGGAGGAACCGCCTAGCTGGAAACGGGCGCGCGCGGCAAGCGCCCGCCGGTCAGGCAGGCCGCACTGCGCGACGAAAAGAAGTTCAGCGCGCGAGCGGGACCGACGAATTGTCGGCGGGCGGCGAGGCGGGCGAGACGATGTTGGGCGCGGCGGCGGGCGGCGCGCCCGGATCGACCATCGGCGCGGTCTGCGCGGTCGGGGCGACCGCCTTGCGGGCCAGCGACGTGTCGATCGCCTGATTGTGCCGCGTCGCGGCGAGAAAGGCGAGCACCACCGACAGCCCGACGAACAGCGTCGCGGTGATCGCGGTCATCCGTGTCAGGAAATCGGCCGCGCCACGCGCGGACATCAGCCCCGAGGGGCTGCCCCCCATGCCGAGCCCGCCGCCCTCCGAGCGCTGCATCAGGATGACCGTCACCAGCACGGCGGCGACGATCGCGTGGACGACGAGGAGAAAAGGAAACATGGGGGCGGGAGGCCTTGGAACGGTGCGTGACGTGGGCGGCCACATAGGCGACCCCCTGCCCCCGATCAACCGCCCAGCCCCTAACGCTGAATGCTTCGTAAAGTGACGGCGGGGGAAACCCAGCCCCCACCAGGGCGTTATGACCGCGAAACGAGCCCCGCGGCGGGCCAGGAACGGTGAACGGCGAGTGGCGACAGCGGCCCCCCCTACCCCCACACTTTCCCGGTGGATGGCCGCGCTGGTCGACTATGTCCGGTCGGGCGAGCCCGATCTGACCAATCGCCAGATGGCGCTGCTCATGCTCGTATATCTTAACCCCGGCCCGCATACGGTGCGCGGATTGGCGCGGGCGCTGAACGTGTCGAAGCCGGTGGTGACGCGTGCCTTGAACAGGCTGGGGGCGCTCGGCTATCTGCGCCGCCAGCGTGACGACAGCGACAAGCGCAACATCTTCGTCGCGCGCACTTCCGAAGGGGCGGCATTTCTTGACGAGTTCGGGCAATTCATTGGCAAAGGCGAGCCCCGCCCCGCGCTCTTCCACGCCCCCCTCTCCCTCGGCGCGTAGCAGCTTCGCGCTGACGGGCCCATCGGTGACGCTCGACCCGCGGACGCACGCGGTGCGCGGCGACCTCGCCGATATCAGCCTCGCCGACCGTGTCTTCGCCCCGCATTACGCCGTGCCGATGCCCTGCGCCGCCGCGCGCCCCGTGGCGCTGCTGGCGGAAGCAGGCGGCGAAGAGGTCGCGACGCTGGCGGCGGGCGACGTGTTCGATCTGCTCGAGCTGGCGGGTGGCCACGCCTGGGGCATCGCGCGGGCGATCGGACTGGTCGGCTATTGCGACCGTACCGCCTTGGTGTGCCTGTGAGCGTCTCGGTCTTCATCGACGGCGCGGCGGGCACGACCGGGCTGGAGATTCGCGAGCGGCTGGCCGGACGCGGCGACCTGTCGCTACTCGTCCTCGACGACGAGCGGCGCAAGGACGTGAATGCCCGGCGCGAGGCGCTGAACGACGCCGATGTCGCGATCCTGTGCCTGCCCGACGACGCCGCGCGCGAGGCGGTGGCACTGATCGGCGACGGCAGAACGCGGGTCATCGACGCTTCTTCGGCGCATCGCGTCACCCAAGGGTGGACCTACGGCTTCCCGGAGCTGGGCTTCGATGTCGCCTCGGCGCAGCTCGTCGCCAATCCCGGCTGCTACCCGACCGGCTTCCTCGCGCTGGTCGTGCCGCTGCTCCGCGCCGGGCTGGTGCCGGCCGACTGGCCGTTCACGGTCAACGCGGTGTCGGGCTATTCCGGCGGCGGCAAGGCGCTGATCGAGCGGTTCGATGCCGAACCCGACCTAGCCTTCCGCGATTATGGCTTCGGCCTCGCCCACAAGCATGTGCCCGAGATGACCGTTCATGCCGGGCTGACCCATGCGCCGGTGTTCGCGCCGATGGTGGCGCGCGCCTATCGCGGCATGGTCGTCGAGGTGCCGCTGTCGCTCGCCGCGCTGCCGGCGCGCCCCGGCCGACACGCGATCCTCGCTGCGTTGACCGAGTTTTTCGCCGGCCAGCCGCTGATCCGCGTCCATGACGAGACACCCGATGAGCTGCTGATGGCAGGCGACGCCCCGGCCAACGACCGGCTCGACCTCTACGTCTTCACCGACGCCGCCGGCACGCAGGCTCGGCTGGTCGCGACGCTCGACAATCTGGGCAAGGGTGCCAGCGGGGCCGCGGTGCAGAGCCTCAACCTGATGGCCGGGCTCGATCCACTGGCCGGCCTCATTCTCTAATTCAAGGAATGCCCATGCCGCGCAATCCGGTATCGAAGCTGCTCCTGTTCGGCGCGACGGGCGATCTCGCGCAGCGGATGCTGCTGCCGTCGCTCTACGGGCTCCACGCCGATGGCCTGCTGCCCAAGGAGCTGACCATCACCGGCGCCGCACGGACCGATTATACCGACGAAAGCTATCGCGACTTCGCGAAGAAGGCGCTCGACAAGTTCCTGCCGGACGATCGGAAGGACGAGAGCCACCTCGCCGGCTTTCTGGAGCGGCTCGGCTACCAGCCGATGGATATGTCGGTGGCGGACCAGTTCAAGCCGCTCGCGGCGAAGGTCGGCGACGTGTCGGGTGGCCTCGCCATCTATCTGTCGACCGCGCCGTCGCTGTTCGAGGCGGCGATCACCGGCCTGGGAGAGGTTGGGCTGGCCGGCCCAACGGTGCGGATCGGGTTGGAAAAGCCGCTCGGCTACGATCTCGCCTCGTCTCAGGAGATCAACGACGCGGTGGCGAAGGTCTTTCCCGAAGACCGCATCTTCCGCATCGATCACTATCTCGGCAAGGAGACGGTGCAGAACATCCTGGCGCTGCGCTTCGGCAATACCTTCTTCGAGCCGATCTGGAATGCGCGCGGTATCGACAACGTCCAGATCACGATCGCCGAGACGGTCGGGCTGGAGGATCGCGCCGGCTATTACGAGACCGCCGGCGCGCTGCGCGACATGGTCGCCAACCATATGTTGCAGCTCCTTGCGCTGGTCGCGATGGAGCCGCCCGCGCGCTACGACGCGACCGCGATCCGCGACGAGAAGGTCAAGGTCTTCCACTCGCTGCGCGTCATCGCGCCGGAGGACGCGCCGCGCGACACCGTCACGGGACAATATGGCGCGGGCGCGGTCGGCGGCGCATTGGTAAAGAGCTATACGGACGAGCTCGGCAAGCCGTCGACGACCGAGACGTTCGTCGCGATCAAGGCGCATCTCGACAATTGGCGCTGGCAGGGCGTGCCCTTCTACCTGCGCACCGGCAAGCGGATGCCCGTGCGGCGGTCGGAGATCGCGATCCAGTTCAAGCCGGTGCCGCATTCGATGTTCAAGGGCAGCGGCGGGCTGCTCCAGCCCAATGTGCTCGTCATCCGGTTGCAGCCCGAGGAGTACGTCCAGATGCTGGTGATGGCGAAGGAGCCGGGGCTCGACCGCGACGGCGTACGGCTGCGCGAGGTGCCGCTCAACCTGTCGCTCGACGCCGAGTTCGCGGGGACGCGGCGGCGGATCGCGTACGAGCGGCTGCTGCTCGACCTGATCGAGGGCGACCAGACGCTGTTCGTGCGCCGCGACGAGGTCGAGGCGCAATGGCGCTGGATCGATGCCATCCGTGCGGGCTGGTCGGCGAACGGGACCCGGCCCAAGAGCTATACGTCGGGAAGCTGGGGGCCGTCGTCCGCGATCGCATTGACCGAGCGCGATGGCGTGACGTGGCAGGATGACTAGCCTTTCGTCACGCCGGCCTTGTGCCGGCGTCCACGCCTGACCTACGGGCCGGCGCACGAGTTCCGGCGTGGATGCCGGGACGGGCCCGGCATGACGAAAGTGTTGAAATGACCGACGAAGTCGAATGGTGGGAATATGACGACGCGGCCGAGATGGCGGACGCGGTCGCGGGCGATCTGCAGTTCGTGATCGAGAGCGCGATCGACGCGCGCGGGGCGGCGGTGATCGCGCTGTCGGGCGGCAAGACGCCGATCCCGATCTATGCGAAACTCGCCGCCGCCAAGCTCGACTGGAAGCGTGTCACCATCGTCCCGACCGACGAGCGGATCGTGCCGCTGGGCGACCCGCTCAGCAACGTGACGATGATCGGCAAGACCTTCATCCCCAAGGGCGCGCGGGTGATGCCGATCGTGCCAGGCGCTACAGCGGACTACAAGGCCGCCGGACGCTCGGCGGATGCGCTGATGCAGGATCTGCACTGGCCGCTCGACCTCTGCCTGCTCGGCATGGGCGAGGACGGGCACACCGCGTCGATCTTCCCCGGCCCCGATTTCGACGAGGCGCTGGCCGGCCCGCGCGAGCGCCGGGCGCTGGGCGTCATGCCCGAGCCGCTGCCGGCGGAAGCGCCGGTCGCGCGGGTGACGCTGTCGCGGCAGGGAATCATCACGGCAAAGGCGCTGACGATCGCGATCACGGGCAGGAAGAAGCGCGAAGTGCTGGAGCAGGCGCTGGCGCAGGGACCGTCGTCGACCACCCCGATCGGGCGGGTGCTGGCGGACGCGGAGCTGCCGGTGGATATTCACTGGGCGCCGTAGCCGGGCCGTCATGCCGGCTCTGTGCCGGCATCCACCACAGGTCGGACCACAGGTCGGATCAAAAACGCTTAGCTTGAGGCGAGAGCGGACGTGGATGCCGGCACAAGGCCGGCATGACGATTATATGCCGTGCACCCGCCGGTATTCGCGCCACTTGGCTACATTGGCATTATGCTCCGCGAGCGTGTTCGCGAAGACATGCCCGCCGGAGCCGTCTGCCACGAAATACAGCGCCTGGCTGTCGCCGGGATCAAGCACCGCGTCGATGCTCGCGCGGCCGGGGTTGGCGATCGGGCCGGCGGGCAGGCCCTTCTCCGCATAGGTGTTGTAGCCGTTCTTCGCGCGCAGCTCCGACAGCAGGATGCGCCGGCCGAGCGGCTTGCCCTTGGTGATCGGGTAGATGACGGTCGGGTCGGCCTGCAACGGCATCCCGCGCTTCAGGCGGTTGGCATAGACGGCCGCCACCGTGCGCCGCTCGGCGGGCTTGCCCGTCTCCTTCTCGACGATCGAGGCGAGGATGATCGCCTGTTCGGGCGTAGTCACCGCCAGCCCGGGTTTGCGCTTTTTCCAGGCGTCGGCGAGATAGTCGATCATCGCGCGCTGCATCCGTTTCGCGACGCTGGCGCGGGTGTCGCCGCGCTGGAAGGCGTAGCTGTCGGGGAGGATCGAGCCTTCGACCGGCAGCGGCGCGGGGCCGGTGAGGCCGTCGGCCTGTTGCAGCGCCTCCTGCACCAGCACCGAGGGCCAGCCCTCCGGGATGACGACCAGCCGTTGCAGGATACGGCCACCCTGCAGCATCTTGAGGATGTTGGCGGCGGAGAAATGCGCCGGAATACGGTACTCGCCTGCCTTGATCGGCTCGGAGGAGCCGAGGGCGCGAGCGAGCAGCCGGAAGCGCGAGGCTGACGAGACCGCGCCCGCCTTTTCCAGCTCGCGCGCGGTCGACGCCAGCGTCGCGCCTTCGGTGACCTGGAAGGTCAGCGTCTTCGGGTTCGGCCCCGCCCCGCCCCAGCCATGGATGACCAGCAGCAACGCCGCCACGGCGGCGACCACCGCGATCAGGCCGAAGCAACCGAGCCTACGCATGGGCCTCCGGGCGCATCAGACCGCCTTCATCACCAGCGACGCGTTGGTGCCGCCGAAGCCGAAGCTGTTGTTGAGCACCGCCTTGATCTTGCGCTGCTTCGCCTGGTGCGGGACAAGATCGACACCGGTGCAATTCTCGCTCGGATCGTCGAGGTTGAGCGTCGGCGGGGCGATGCCGTCGCGCATCGCGAGGATGCAGAAGATCGCCTCCACCGCCCCCGCGCCGCCGAGCAGATGGCCGATCGCGGACTTGGTCGAGCTCATCGACACGCCGCCGATCGCTTCGCCGAACAGCCGCCGCACCGCGCCGAGCTCCAGCTCGTCGCCGAGCGGGGTCGAGGTGCCGTGGGCGTTGATGTAGTCGATGTCGTCGAGCGCGAGCCCCGACTTCTTCATCGCCATCTGCATCGCGCGGAATGCGCCCGAGCCTTCGGGATGCGGCGCGGTGACGTGATAGGCGTCGCCCGACAGGCCGTAGCCGACGACTTCGGCATAGATCTTGGCGCCGCGCGCCTTGGCGCGCTCATATTCCTCGAGCACAACCACGCCCGCGCCTTCGCCCATGACGAAGCCGTCGCGGCCCTGATCCCAGGGGCGGCTAGCGCGCCATGGTTCGTCGCGGAAGCCGGTGGACAGTGCGCGTGCTTGGCCGAAGCCGGCGATGCCGATCGGGCAGACCGTACTCTCCGCGCCGCCCGCCAGCATCACGTCGGCATCGTCCATCGCGATCATCCGCGCCGCGTCGCCGATCGAATGCGCGCCGGTCGAGCACGCCGTCACCACCGCGTGGTTCGGCCCCATCAGCCCGTATTTGATGCTGACCTGGCCGGAGATGAGGTTGATGAGGCGACCGTGGACGAAATGCGGCGAGACCCGCTTCGGCCCCTTTGCGGCCAGCACCAGCGATTCGCTCTCGATGCCGGGCAAGCCCCCGATGCCCGAGCCGATCGAGCAGCCGGCGCGAAAGCGCTCCTCCTCGGTCATGTCGAGCAGGCCGGCGTCCTCGATCGCCTGGCCGGCGGCGTCGATGCCGTAGATGATGAAGGGATCGACCTGACGCTGGACCTTGTGATCGACGCGCTTGTTCGGGTCGAAGCCATAGGCATGGCCCGCCGGCTTCACCTCGCAGGCGTAATTGCTGTGGAAGTCGGTCGCGTCGAAGCGCGTGATCGTGGCCGCGCCGGATCTGGCGGCGGTGATGTTGGCCCAGGCCGTCTCGACGTCCGCGCCCAGCGGCGTGACGAGCCCCAGTCCGGTGACGACAACGCGGCGCATGTGTTCGTCCTTCTCGTGCCTGAACGAAAACGGCTCCCGGCCCGAGGCCCGGGCGGGAGCCGTTCAACCTTGCGACAAGTCCAGGCTCAGCCCCAAAGGCTCAGCCCTTGTGCTCGTCGATATAGGTGATCGCATCCTTGACCGTAGTGATCTTCTCGGCGGCGTCGTCGGGGATCTCGACGCCGAACTCCTCCTCGAACGCCATCACTAGCTCGACAATGTCGAGCGAGTCCGCGCCGAGATCGTCGATGAAGCTCGCGTCTTCGGTCACCTTGTCGGCCTCGACGCCGAGGTGCTCGACGACGATCTTCTTCACGCGGTCGGCGGTCTCGCTCATAGTCTGGTCCCTCTTGGGTTTTGGGTGTTCCTGAACGCCCGTAGAACGCAGGCGGTTGCCGCGCAAGCGGTGGGCGGTGTCAGATCATCGCCATGCCGCCGTTGACGTGCAGGGTCTGGCCGGTGACGTAGCCCGCCTCGCGGCTCGCCAGATAGACGACCGCCGCGCCGACGTCCTCGCCGCTGCCGAGGTCGCCGGCAGGGATCCGCTGCGTCAGCGCCGCCTTTTGCGCGTCGGGCAGGCCGTCGGTCATCGCCGATCGGATGAAGCCCGGGGCGACGCAATTGACGGTGATGTTGCGGCTCGCCAGTTCCTGCGCCAGCGCCTTGGACATGCCGACCAGCCCGGCCTTGGAGGCGGCGTAATTCGCCTGGCCGGGGTTGCCCGTCGCCCCCACCACCGAGGTGATCGAGACGACGCGGCCGAAACGCGCCTTCATCATCGGCCGGGTGGCGGCACGGATGAGGCGGAACGCGGCCTCCAGGTTGACGCGGATGACGATGTCCCACTCCTCGTCCTTCATCCGCATCGCGAGGTTGTCGCGGGTGACGCCGGCGTTGTTGACGAGAATGTCGAGCTTGCCGAGCGCCGCGACGGCGTCGGGCACCAGCCGGTCGACCTGCGCGCCGTCACCGAGGTCGCAGGCGAGCGCGACGTGATCGCCGCCGAGCTGTGCGCGGAAGTCGTCGAGCTTGGCGGCGTTCGACCCCGACACCGCGAGGCGCGCGCCCTGCCCCGCCAGCGCCCGCGCGATCGCCGAGCCGATACCGCCCGATGCGCCGGTCACCAGCGCGGTCATGCCTGTCAGGTCGAACATTGCCTCTCCCACGCCTGTATCGGCAGCGGCTTAGCCACGTCGTCGCACGGCGGAAAGCCCGGCGATCGGCGGCGAAAGTTCACAAAGATCGCGCCGCATCGCCAAAAAGCGTCGACGAACCGTTCGGTGCGAGCGACGAAACGAGACAACAGGGGCTTCGCATGGCCATGCCGCCGGATTTGCACAGGTCCGGTCCTGTAGGACAGCAGGTTTTCGTCGCCAACGGCGCACTTCCCGGTGTCCCATTTCGGCCCGGCTCGGCCACAAGGCCGGGCGAAAGGCGAGCCCTGGCCGGTTGTGCGCTGCGCTGCCCGCCGTTAGCTGAATTATGCCCAATGCTCTCACCACTATCGCGAAACGGATCAACGCCCGCCTGTACCGCGCCTCGCCGACCCTTCGTCGGCACAGCGCGGAGCTGGTCACGCGCGGTTTCGAGGAGCTTACCTACGACCATCTCGTCGCGCATGGCTTCAGGCCCGCGGGCATCATCGATGTCGGCGCGTTTCGCGGCGACTGGACCCGGCTCGCCAATCGCGTGTTCGGTCCCACCCCGACCTTGATGGTCGAGGCGCAGCCGGCAATGCAGGCGGCGATCGCGCCGGTACTGCGCGACCTGCCGCACACGAAGCTGGCGGGGGCGGCGCTGGGCGAGCGATCGGGCGAGGAGGTGACCTTCTACGAGATGGGGACCGGCTCCTCCTTCCTGCCCGAAACGAGCGATGCACCGCGCAGCGCCCGTACGCTGATCACGCGCACGCTGGACGAGGTGGCCGACGAGGCGCTGCCCGACCTGTCGCCGCTGTTCCTCAAGATCGACGTGCAGGGCGCGGAACTGCACGTGCTGCGGGGCGGTTTGAAAACGCTGGCGCGCAGCGAGGTGGTGCAGCTCGAAGTGGCGATGTTGCAGTATAATGAGGGAGCGCCGCTGTTGCCGGAAGTGGTGGCGTTCATGGCGGAGCACGACTTCCTGCCGACCGAGGTGTCGGGCTTCAGTCGCCCCAACGGCTATCTCGTGCAGATCGACCTGATCTTCGCGCGCCGCGGGTCGACGCTGCGGCCCGCGTCGTTCACCTTCGGCTGACGTCTATCTGAAGACGGGCGCATAAAGCGGTGCCGTTTGCCGCGCGGTGTGCAGCGACAAATGGTTGTGGTCGAAATAGGTCGGTCCCCGGGCGTCCTCGATCGGGCAGATGTCGCGGGCGCACAGCGCCGAGGCGGGCCAGATGAAGGTAGCGAGGTGCGCCTGATCCACCTTGGCGAAGAAGGCGAGAATGCGCCGGTGCCGGTCCAGATAGCGCTGCCAGGCGATTGGGCCCGCGCGGTCGACGAGGCCGAACCGCTCGACGAAGAGCCGCTCGGGCACGCTGAACCGGGGCTCGGGGACGGGGCCGACGACGAACACCTGCTTACCGCCCGCCCGCAGCGCCGTCAGCAGGCGCAGGAAGCCGCGCTCGAAGATCGCCGCATTGGCGGCGCCGGACGACGATAAGCCGCTGTCATCGCGTAATCGGATGTCGACCGCGCCCTCGGCGGGGTTGGCGGGCTCGCCGATCCGCCAGTTGGTCCAGCGCGACGACAGGACGACGCGGCGGATCGACGGCGTCGCCAGCGCGAGCGCGAGCATCTCGCGATTGTACGTGCCGCAATAGCGATACGCCCCCTGGTGCGTCACCGACGGTTCGGTGCCGCCGTCGATCTCGAAGCCGAGACCGACCGGGCAATCCGCCGACGCCGCGAACAGGAAGGATGCGCCGCGCGCCCGCGCCGCCTGCTCCATCGCGGTGGCGGTGACCATCGCGTGCGAATCGCCCCAGAGCAGTACGCTCGGCTCGACGCCGGCGGCGCCCAGCCGGCAGGCGCGTTCGGGCGGCACGATCTTCTCGCCGACGCTCAGGCATTCGCGGTGGAAGCGATCCTTGTCGGCGGCGGCATCGACCAGCATCGCGCCGCGCGCGTCGAGCCTGCCGGGCCACCCCTGCGCGGCGACGAGCGCCCCCGCCGCGCCGATCACCACCACCATCGCCGCGACGCCGGCGACCACCGGACGCTTGACGCGGAAGCCCGCGCCGGCCCGGAACGGCGTCTCGATCCAGCGATAGCTTGCCCAGGCGAATAGGCACGTCGCCACGATCGCTGCCACGGCAGCGGCGGGCGGCATCGCGCCGCCGTACAGATAGGCGGCGTAGCTGAAGATCGGCACGTGCCAGAGGTAGAGCGAATAGGAGATCAGCCCGATCCAGACGAGCGGCTTGAGCGCCAGCAGCCGCGCCACGCGCGTGGGTTCGCCCTCGCCGCTCCAGATGATCAGCGCCGCGCCGAGCACGGGCGGCAGCGCCGTGAGGCCGGGAAAGACGGTCTTCGAGGTGTAGAGAAAGACCGGCAGCAGCACGAGCGCGAGCCCCGCCGCGCCGGCCGCGTTGCGCGCGCGCAGCGACGCGCCACGCGGGAACGCGCCGGCCGCGATCAGCACGCCGGCCAGCAGTTCCCACGCGCGGGTGAAGGGCAGGTAGAAAGTGCCGGTCGGCTTGACATGGACCAGCCACGCCGCGCCGACGAACGACACCAATGCCAGCGCCGCGAGGATCGGCACGATCGGCGAGCGGCGGCGGAACAGGAATGCCAGGAAGGGCGGGAAGACGATGTAGAATTGCTCCTCGACCGCCAGCGACCAGGTATGGAGCAACGGCTGCACCGCGTGCGCGTCGGCGAAATAGTCGACCGACTTCCAGAAGAAGAAGTTGGAGGCAAACGCGCCCACTGCGAGCGCGCTCTTGCTGACGTCGACCAGCGTCACCGGGGTCAGCAATACCGCGCCGGCCGCCAGCGTCGCGGCTACGACAATCGACAAGGCGGGGAAGATGCGGCGGATGCGGCGCTCGTAGAAGCGCCCGATCGAATAGCGCCCGCGCTCGAGGTCGGCGAGCAGGATGCCGGCGATCAGATAGCCCGAGATGACGAAGAACACGTCGACGCCGACATAGCCGCCGCCAAAGCCGGCAACGCCCGCGTGGAACAGCACCACGGGCAGCACGGCGAGCGTGCGCAGCCCGTCGATGTCCGGCCGGTATCGCGCGTTGGTCAGCTCGTCCCCCTTCGCCCCCGGCGCCCACCTTTACCGTAGCGCGGAGCGCCGGTGAGCATTGTGCCGCCGAACTCGATACATTCCGTTACCCGTCGGCCGGCTAGCGGGCCTTGAGCCCGATCGCGCCCTGGTCGGCATCGTACAGCACCGACCAATGATAATAAGGCGCGAAGCCGAGCGAGAGCCGCGTGTCGCCGCCCCCGGGCACATAGATCAGCCCGCTCGCCTGATCGCGCCGGCCGATCGCGACCGCCATTGCCTGCGCGCGATCGCCGGCGCCGACGACGATCGTGGCCGGCGTGCCGTTGGGCCAGGGACGAAAGGATGTCGGCCGGATGACCCGCAGGCCCGCAGCGCCGCTGTCGAAGAAACCGCGCGCGCAGATCTTTTCCGGACCCTCCAGGCAGACGGGCGTCGTGCCGTCCGCGTCGACCGCGATGCGCGCGTAGCCGGCGACCTCGTCGTCGCCGGGATTGAGGATGATGCGACCCGCCTCCCCCGCCGTTCGCGGCAGCTCGACGATCCAGCGGCGGACGTGAAGCTGCTCGAACGGGTTGTCGATCGCGTCGCGCTTCAACCGGATGCCCAGGATCGCGGCGAAGCCCTGGCCGGCGATGCCATCGCCCTGTATGCCGTAGGACGAAAGATCGGCGTGGGCAACCGGGCAGGCCGGCCGCTCGGCCGTGCAGCCGACGGCCTCGATCCGCATCAGCCTGACCGGGCCGACGACCGCGCCGGCGGCGACCGGCTCGGAGACCGCGCGTCCCTCGAACGCGGTTCCCGCCCCATAGCTGTAGGTGATCGCGGGTCCGCGCGCGGGTGGCGCGGTCGGGCTCAGGCCGCGCGGCAGGACGCGCAGGCCGGTCGAGCCGGTGTCGATGCCGACCTCCACCGGCTGGCGGTCGATGGTCAGCGTCGTCGCGAAGCGCCGGTCGCCGTTGGGCAGGTCGACTTCGCGCACCGGCAATTCCGCGCGTTGCGCCAGGGCCGGCGCGGGCAGCAGCATCAGCGCGAGGAGGGCGGCGCGGATCACAGCGTTGCCCCGAGCATCTCGATATCCTTCATCGTCATCACGCTGGTCACCGTCGCGTCGGGCGCGATCCGTTTGACCATCGGCCCAAGCACCTTGCCGCCGAACTCGATATATTCGGTTACGCCGGCCGCCGTCATCGCCAGCACCGACTCGCGCCAGCGCACCATGCCGGTGACCTGCTGGACCAGCGCGACCCGGATCTGGCCCGGCGTCGAGATCGGCGCGGCGTCGACATTGCAATAGACCGGCACCAGCGGCCCGCGCAGGTCGGCGTCGAGCAGCGCATTCTCCATCACGTCGGCGGCCGGTTGCATCAGTGGACAGTGGAAAGGCGCGGAGACGGGCAGCAGCACCCCGCGCTTCGCCCCCAAGTCCTTCGCGAGCGCAACGGCGCACTCGATCGCCGCGCGATGGCCGGAGATCACCACCTGCGACGGATCGTTGTCGTTGGCGACGGTGCAGATCAGCTCCGCCCCGCCCTCGGCCAGCATCGCATCGACCGCAGCGCCCGCGATGACGCCCGCCAGCTCGACATCCGCGCCGAGCAGCGCCGCCATCGCGCCCTGCCCCACCGGCACCGCCTCCTGCATCGCCTGTCCCCGCGTGCGCAGCAGACGCGCGGTGGTGGCGAGGTCGAGCGCCTCGGCGGCGCACAGCGCGCTATATTCGCCGAGCGAATGGCCGGCGACGTAATCGGCCTTCTCGGAGAGCCGCACGCCGCCCTCGCGCGTCAGCACGCGCAGCGTCGCGATGGCGTTGGCCATGATCGCGGGCTGGGCGTTCTCGGTGAGCGTCAGCTCCTCGGCCGGCCCCTGCGCCATCAGCCGCGACAGGCTCTCGCCCAGCGCCTCGTCGACCTCCTGGAAGACCTCGCGCGCCGCCGCGCTCGCCTCGGCCAGTGCCGCGCCCATGCCGACCGTCTGGCTGCCCTGGCCGGGAAAGATGAACGCACGCATCGTATCGGCTCCTGTCTCGCGGCGGGACTAGGGTGGCGTTCCGGCCGATGCAACCTGAACGAAGCTGGCGGGTTTGCGACAATCAGCGACCATTTCGCTGCATCGCCGACACGGGATCGCGACAACCGCGTCCTATTTATGGTCTCGGCGCCACTGACGGCGCCGAGTTTCGGGAGTTTGATCATGAAGAAGCTAATCCTGGGCCTCGTCGCCGCGACCATCGCCGTCGGCCCGCTCGCCACCACCGCCGCCGAGGCGCAGCCCGGCCAGCGCCATGACCGTCGCGCCGACGCCCATCGCGGCCCGAACAACGCGCCGGCCTACCGCAGCTGGCGCAAGGGCCAGCGCTTCGACCAGCGCTATGCCCAGAACTATCGCCAGATCGATTATCGCCAGTATCGCGGCCTGCGCGCGCCGCCGCGCGGCTATCGCTACGTTCAGTCGGGCAACGACGCGGTGCTGGTGGGCATCACCAGCGGCCTGATCGCATCGGTCTTCGCCGGCGCGATCCGCTGAGCCTTGCTTTCGACGGACTTGCCCGGTAACGGGTGACGGAACGGGCGGTGGGCGCGAGCTTGCCGCCCGTCCTTGTTGCACGACAGCCGGAGGGGCGTGGCATGGGGCCGCGCCAGCGATCGGCAGGAGAATGAAGAGCATGGCTCTGTACGAGCATGTGTTCCTTGCGCGCCAGGACCTGGCGCAGGCGCAAGTGGACGCACTGGCGGAAACCGCCACCAAGATCGTTTCGGACGGCAAGGGCAAGGTCACCAAGACCGAGACCTGGGGGCTGCGCAGCCTCGCCTATCGCATCGCCAAGAACCGCAAGGCCCATTACGTGATGCTCGAGATCGACGCCCCGGGCGATGTCGTCGCCGAGCTGGAGCGCCAGACCGCGATCAACGAGGACGTCATCCGCTACATGACCGTCCGCATCGACGAGGCCGAGGCCGGTCCGTCGGTGATGATGCGCAAGCAGGAGCGCGACCGCGAGCGCCGCGCCGACCGCGAAGGCGGCGGGCGTGACGGAGGCCGCGATGGCCGCGACGGCGGGCGAGACGGGGGCCGCGATGGCGGTGCCCCCCGTCCCCGTCGCGATGAGGAGATGGCATAATGGCCCGCCCGTTCTTCCGCCGCCGCAAGTCCTGCCCGTTCTCGGCCAAGGACGCCCCGCGGATCGATTACAAGGACGTGCGCCTGCTGCAGGGCTTCGTGTCCGAGCGTGGCAAGATCGTGCCGTCGCGCATCACTAGCGTGAGCGCCAAGAAGCAGCGCGAGCTCGCCCAGGCGATCAAGCGCGCCCGTCATCTGGGCCTGCTGCCCTATGTCGTGAAGTGAGGGAGTAGCAGCGATGGATGTCATTCTGCTGGAGCGCGTCGAGAAGCTCGGCGCCATCGGCGACGTGGTGAAGGTGAAGGACGGGTTTGCCCGCAACTTCCTGCTCCCCAACAAGAAGGCGCTGCGCGCCAACGAGGCGAACCGCAAGGTCTTCGAATCGAACCGCGCGCGCATCGAGTCCGACAACGCCAACCGCCGCGGCGACGCGGAGAAGCTGGCCGGGTCGTTCAAGGACGCGTCGGTCACGCTGATCCGTCAGGCCTCGAACACCGGCCAGCTCTACGGCTCGGTCGCGGTGCGTGACCTGATCGACGCGCTGACGGCGGCGGGTCACAAGGTGACGAAGAGCCAGATCGTCCTCGACAAGCCGATCAAGGCGATCGGCCTGTCGACGGTCAAGGTGGCGCTGCACCCCGAGGTCGCGGTGACCGTCAAGGTCAACGTCGCCCGCTCGCCCGAAGAGGCGGAGATGCAGGCGCAGGGCGTCGATGTCATGGCGTCGATGTTCGAACGCGACGAGGCGGGCTTCGTCGAGGCCTACGACCCCAATGCCGAGCCGGGCGCCACCGCCGAAGTGACGGCCGACGAGCAGCCGGCGCAGGCATAGGCCCGAATCGAATGCTAAAGAAAGGGCCGCCCGGCATCGCTGCCGGGCGGCCCTTTTTATTCCTGCTTCACCCGGCCGAAGAGCCGGGGTCCATCGTCACCGGCTTAGGCCAGCATGAGCAAGATGGGTTACGGGCAGGTCACGCACGCGCCGATGACGGCTGCGAGCGGGATGAGGGCGAGGACGACGGGAAAGATCTGCTTCATTCCAGCACCTGTGTTGGTGTCGAGATTGATGCTGAAAATGCGCGCGCGGGCCAAAGGTTGCGCCGAGCTGAACGAAAAAGTTAAGATTGGTTAACGGTTCAAGGGTGGAACGTCGGACCTAGAATGAGCGCGAAGGCGGCGAGCACCGCCACGCCGGCCGCCAGGATCGGCCAGCGGGCATCGACAGTGAAGGGCCTTGCCTTGCCGGGCCTGTCCGCGAAACCCACCGAGATGAAGCCGGCGAGACCGCCGAAGGATGACGCCGCCGCCGACATCAGGACGATGACGATGCCGAGCGGGTTGGCGAGACCGACGAGCACCGCCGCCGCGCCGGCCACGAGATAATAGCCATGCGCGATGCGCCGTCGCGCGGATCGGGCCTGCTCCCCTCCCCCCAGCATCGCGCCGAGCGTCCGGATCGCGACGCCGATCAGCCAGACATAGAGCGCGACGCCGAGCGCGGTCTCCACCACCCGCACCAGCACGGGATGCGCGACGATTCCCAATCCGCCGTCATGGCCCGGCGCAAGATCGCCAAAGCCGCTCACGCCCGAAAAGGCGAGATACCCCGCGGCCACGAAAGCCTTGTCGACCCAGACATACCAGCACGCCAGTCGTGCCAGGTCGCTCGTCGCGCGCCGCCATAGCTGGAAGGCGACAGTCGCCAGCAGCGCATCGACGCTGGCGCCCGCCAGCGCGACGACGATCGCCGGCCAGCCGCTCAGCCCTTCGCAATCGACATAGAAGGCGCCGATCGCCTCGACCCGCCCGCCCTGGACGGTACAGGCGAGCGCATGGCCGCCGATTTCGTGCCACATGGTAGTGAGCGGCATCAGCAACAGCCCGAAACCAATCACCGTCGGCCACGCGACGCGTGGTGCACCCTCCATCATCGCCTCCCGAACAGTTTCTCGATGTCGCCATGCGCCAGTTTCACCCAGGTCGGACGGCCATGGTTGCACTGGCCCGAGCGCGGGGTGACCTCCATCTCGCGGAGCAGCGCATTCATCTCTGCAACCGACAGGATGCGGCCGGCGCGCACCGAGCCGTGGCAGGCCATCGTCGCGGCGACATGATCGAGCCGTTCGCGCAAGGACAGCGCCTCGTCCCAGGCGGCAAGCTCGTCGGCGAGGTCGGCGACCAGCCCCGCCGGGTCGGCCGCGCCGAGGAGCGCCGGGGTGGCGCGGACGAGCATCGCGGCGGGGCCGAATCGCTCCAGCTCCAGCCCGAACTGCGCCAGCTCGTCGGCGCGCGCCTCCAGCCGGTCGCACGCGGGCTCGTCGAGTTCGACGACCTCGGGAATGAGCAGCGCCTGCGCGGCGACGCGGCCGCCGGCAACGGCGGCGCGCATTCGTTCGAGGACGAGACGCTCGTGCGCGGCGTGCTGATCGACGAGGACGAGGCCGTCCTCGGCCTCGGCGACGATGTAGGTCTTCGCCACCTGCCCCCGAGCGACGCCGAGCGGGTGGTCGACGGTGGACGGCGGCGGGGCGGAGGCGGGCTCGGCGCGGGCTTGCGGCGGTGACGTGAAGAAGGTCGGGCGATCCCTCAACTGCGTCACCCCGGCAAAAGCCGGGGTCGCTTCGGCCGGGTGATACTGCCCGTCGGAAAGACCCCAGCTTTCGCCGGGGTGACGGACAGGCTCGGATCGGAACAGCGCCGACAGCTCGACCGCCGCCGGCTGCGCGGTGCGAAAGCCGCCCCCATCGAGCGCGCGGCGCAGGCCCGATACGACCATCCCGCGCACCAGCGACGGCTCGCGGAAACGCACTTCCGTCTTGGCCGGATGGACATTCACGTCGACCTCGCCCGGCGGCAGATCGAGGAACAGCGCCACTACCGCGTGCCGGTCGCGCGGCAGCATCTCGGCATAGGCCCCCCTGATCGCGCCGAGCAGCAGCCGATCCTTCACCGGCCGGCCGTTGACGAAGAGATATTGGTGATCGGCGACGCCGCGGTTGAAGGTGGGCAGGCTCGCCACCCCGCCCAGCACGAAGCCCTCACGCTCCAGGTCGACCGCGACGCTGTTGTCGGCAAGCCCCCGGTCGGTCAGCGCCGCCACCCGCGCCGGCCGTCCCTCGGCGGCGGCGACCGACAACACCCGCCGGCCGTCATGCTCGACCGAAAAGGCGATGTCGGGCCGCGCCATCGCCAGCCGCCTCACGACGTCGAGGCACCCGGCATATTCGGCGCGTGGAGACCGGAGGAACTTGCGCCGCGCCGGCACGCGGGCGAACAATTGCTCGACGACGACGCGCGTTCCCGGCGGCAGCGCCGCGGGGCCATCGCGCTCGACCCGGCCGTTGTCGACGGTGCGCGCCCAACCCTCGCCGTCCGCCGTGCGGCTTTCGATCGTCAGCCGCGCGACGCTGGCGATCGAGGGCAGCGCCTCGCCGCGAAAGCCCATCGTCGTCACCGCCTCGATGGCTTCATCCGGCAGCTTGGAGGTCGCGTGCCGCTCCAGTGCCAGCGCGATGTCGGGGGGCGTCATGCCGCAACCGTCGTCCGCGACCTCGATCCGGTCGATGCCGCCGGCCGCCAGCACCACGGCCACGCGAGTCGCGCCGGCATCGATGGCGTTCTCGACCAGTTCTTTCAACGCGCTGGCGGGCCTTTCCACCACTTCGCCCGCCGCGATGCGATTGACCAGATGCTCGGGCAGGCGGCGTATTGACACGGGGCAAGCACTATCCCAATCGAACCTATCCCGCGACCCCGCCCTTGCACTCGCGTTACGGCGGTGCGCGTGATCCGACGTGCGCCTCCGATTGGACCTGTAACCCCCGATGCATTTCCCCCGTTTCCTGAAGTTCATGTCGCACGACATGGCGATCGACCTCGGCACCGCGAACACGGTCGTCTACGTCCGCGGTCGCGGCATCGTCCTCAACGAGCCGTCGGTGGTCGCGGTCGAGACGATCAACGGCGCCAAGCGGGTTAAGGCGGTCGGCGACGACGCCAAGCTGATGATGGGCAAGACGCCCGGCAATATCGAGGCGATCCGGCCGCTGCGCGACGGCGTCATCGCCGATATCGACGTCGCCGAGCAGATGATCAAATATTTCATCCAGAAGGTGCACGGTGGCCAGAGCTGGCCTTGGCGCCGGCCAGAGATCGTGATCTGCGTACCGTCGGGCTCGACCAAGGTCGAACGCCGCGCGATTCGCGATGCGGCCTCCAATGCCGGCGCAAGCCAGGTATTCCTGATCGAGGAGCCGATGGCCGCCGCGATCGGCGCCGACATGCCGGTGACCGAGCCGATCGGCTCGATGGTCGTCGATATCGGCGGCGGCACCACGGAGGTGGCGGTACTGTCGCTGCGCGGCCTCGCCTATACGACGTCGGTACGCGTCGGCGGCGACAAGATGGACGAGGCGATCGTCTCCTACGTCCGCCGCAACCACAATCTGCTGATCGGCGAGGCCACTGCCGAGCGCATCAAGCAGGAGGTCGGCATTGCCCGACCGCCCGCCGACGGCATCGGCATGGTCATTCACATCAAGGGCCGCGACCTGGTCAACGGCGTGCCCAAGGAAATCCAGATCAACCAGGGCCAGATCGCCGAGGCGCTGTCCGAGCCGGTCGCGACGATCGTCGAGGGCGTCCGCGTCGCGCTGGAGAATACCGCGCCCGAGCTTGCCGCCGATATCGTCGACCAGGGCATCGTCCTGACCGGCGGCGGCGCGCTGTTGCAGGGGCTGGACGAGGTGCTGCGCGACGAGACCGGGCTGCCGGTGACCGTCGCCGAGGACCCGCTGACCTGCGTCGCGCTCGGCACCGGGCGTGCGCTGGAGGATCCGATGTTCCGCGGTGTCCTGCTGACCGGATAGTCTTCCCCTCGCCGCTCGGGCTGCGGTAGTCAGGTTTATGGCCGACGGGCACTGCGTCACCCTCACCCTTCCGCGGCTTCGCCGCTCCCTCCCTCTCCCACCGGGAAAGGGAAGGGGTCCGCTCGCGCCGCGAGCGGGAAGGGTGAGGATGATCCGGTAAGGCCAGCGACATGGCCTCGATCAGGGACCGGCGGGCGGGCTTCTCGCGGCGGCGGCAATATGGGCTGTTCCTCGGCTACGTCCTCGCCGTCGCGGGCGCGGTGACGGGCGCGGCGCTGCTGCTCGTGTCGCGGTTGAATCCTCCCGCCTTCGCCGCTCTGCGGATGGGCGCGGCGAGCTTCACCGCGCCGGTGTCGACCGCGCTCAACGCGGCGGTGAGCGGCGTCGCCCGCATTCCCGACAACATCGCCGACCATTTCGCGATTCATGCCGAGAATCGTGCGTTGAAGGCGGAGAGGGCGCGCGACCGGGCGCTGCTGATGCGCGCGCGGACCATCGCCTACGACAATCGCCGGTTGCGCGCGCTGCTCGCCTTGCGCGACCGCGCGCCCGAGCCCGTCGCCGTCGCGCGGCTGGTCAGTTCGACCGCCTCGTCGGGCCGTCGCTTCGCGCTGCTCAACGCGGGGCGCTGGCAGGGCGTGTTGCCCGGGATGCCGGTGCGCGGGCCCGACGGGCTGATCGGGCGCGTCGTCGAGACCGGCCCCGCGGTCGCGCGCGTGCTGCTGCTGACCGACGCCGAGAGCCTCGTCCCCGTCCGCCGCACGCGTGACGGCACGCCGGCGATCGCGGCGGGGCGCGGCGACGGCACGCTCGAGATCCGCTCGGTCGCGACCAACATGCGCTTCGCGGTCGGCGACCTGTTCGTGACGACGGGCACCGGCGGCATCTATCCGCCCGGCACGCCGACCGCGCGCGTCACCCGCGCCGGCATCGACAATGCCGAGGCGCGGCCGTTGGCGCAGCCCGACGGGCTCGACTTCGCGCTGGTCGAACGGCCGTTCATGGTCCTGCCCCCGCCAGGCGCCGAGCCGGTGCGATGAGCGACGCCGGCTATCGCCCCTTCGCGCCGCCGCTGCCGCCCGCCCGCGCGCGCGCGCTGCCTTGGATCAGCGTGGTGGCGGGATCGCTGGTCACGGCGCTGCTGCCGGTGGTCGCCGCCGCGCCGCTGCTGCCGCCGTGCGGGCTGTTGATGCTGCTTGCCTGGCGGCTGTTGTCGCGTTTCGCGCTCAAGCCCTGGGCGGCGGCGCCGCTCGGCTTCGCGGACGATCTGGTCAGCGGCCAGCCCTTGGGGTCGGCGGTGCTGCTCTGGTCGCTGTGCTTCCTCGCGATCGACCTGGTGGAGCAGCGGCTGATCCTGCGCAACTTCTGGCAGGACTGGCTGATCGCCACCGGCGCGGTCGCCTTTTGCCTCGTCGCGGGCCGGCTGATCGCGACCCCGCTCGCGGCGCCGATCGATACCGCCGTCGCGGTTCAGGTCCTCGCCGCGGCCCTCCTCTTCCCGTTCGCCACCCGAGTTGCGGCGTGGATCGACGCCAAGCGGAATCGGCCATGAGCCGCCCGCCGCGCATCGTGACCGAGGCCAGCCAGGCCTACAGCTTCTCGCGTCGCGCCTGGCTGCTCGGCATCGGCCAGGGCGCGGTGGGGCTGATGCTGGCGGCGCGGATGGGCTGGCTCGCGATCGCCGAGAACGAGCATTATCAAGTGCTGTCCGAGAGCAACCGCGTCAACACGACGCTGGTGCCGCCCCGGCGCGGCTGGATCGTCGACCGCCACGGCCGGCCGATCGCCAACAACCGCACCGATTTCCGCGTCGACATCATCCCGGAGCGGCTCGACGATCTGGAACGCGAGCTGGCGCTGCTCCAGCGCCTGCTCGGCCTGCCGCCGGAGGAGGTCGAGCGCGTGCGCATCGACGTGCAGCAGGCCGCCGGTTTCCAGCCTGTCCAGGTCGCCGAGAACATCGGCTGGGAGCAGTTCGCCGCCGTTTCGCTCCGCCAGCCCGAACTTCCCGGCGTCGCGCCGTCGCGCGGCTTCTCGCGCAACTACCCCGGCGGCGCGGCGGTAGCCCACCTGACCGGCTATGTCGGGGCGGCCAATGCAGCGCAATACAAGGCGGATCACGATCCGCTCTTGGTCACGCCAGGCTTCAAGCTCGGCAAGGACGGGCTCGAAAAGGTGCTGGAAAAGAAGCTGCGCGGCCAGCCCGGCGCCAAGCGCGTCGAGGTGACCGCGCGCGGCAAGCTGGTCGCCGAGCTCGCCACCCGTGCCGATACGCCCGGCCAGACGCAGCAGCTGACGATCGACGCCGGCTTGCAGGATTATGTCGCGCGGCGGCTGGGGACCAATTCCGGCTCGGCGGTGGTGCTCGACTGCCGCACGGGCGAGATCCTGTCGCTCGTCTCGGTGCCGGCCTATGACCCCAACAGCTTCTCCGACGGCATCAGCCATCTCGAATGGACGATGCTGTCCGAGGACGACCACGTCCCGCTGATGAACAAGGTGACGCAGGGGCTCTACCCGCCCGGCTCGACGGTCAAGCCGATGAACGGGCTGGCGCTGCTCGCGGCCGGCGTGTTGCCCGACGATCATGTCGTCTGCCGTGGCGCGATCCGGGTCGGCACCGCCATCTTCCACTGCCACCAGAAACGTGGTCACGGCGCGATGGACCTGCGCAACGCCATCGCGCAGAGCTGTGACGTCTACTTCTTCGAGATGGCGCGGCGGCTAGGCTACGACCGGCTTGCCCCCGCGCTGCGCATGTTGGGGATCGGCGAGAAGTTCGACCTACCCTTCTCGAACCAGCGCTTCGGCACCGTGCCCGACGCCGCGTGGAAGATGCGCAAATACAACACGAAGTGGACCGTCGCCGACTCGGTCAACGCCGCGATCGGCCAGGGTTATGTGCTCGCCAATCCGTTGCAGCTTGCCGTCGCCGCGGCACGGATCGGCTCCGGCCGGATGCTGCAGCCGACCCTGCTGGCGGGGCAGGCCCGGCCCGCCCCGCCGCTCCCGGTCGAGCCGGCGCACCTCAAGGTGGTCCGCGAGGGGATGTGGAAGGTCGTCAACGGCGGCGGCACGGGCGGAGCCGCGCGGCTGACGATCCCCGGCGTCGAGATCGCCGCCAAGACGGGCACCGCGCAGGTCCGGCGCATCACCATGGCCGAGCGTGCCACGGGGGTGCTGAAGAACGCGGCGCTGCCGTTCAAGATGCGCGACCATGCCTTGTTCATCTGCTTCGCGCCCGCTGACAACCCGCGCTATGCGGCGGGCATCGTGCTGGAACACGGCGGCCATACCGAGCGCAGCCTCGATACGCCGGGGATCGGGCGCGACGTGATGACCTGGCTGCTCGATCGCGAGCGCGCGGTGCAGGCGCTGGCGGCGGTCGAGCCGACCTGGGGCGGCGACATCCCGACCCGGATGGCGGCCAAGGCGGCGGCCTACAAGGCGGCGCGGATGCCGCCCGCCGCCGCCGCCGCAACCAAGACCGACGCCGCCGTGCCGAGCGACTCCGACGCGGTGGCGAAGGCCGCGGCATCGGCCAGCCACACGCAGGAGAACCTCGCCACCGATGGGCCGCAGGGCAATACCGTTGCCGAGGACGGCACCACCGAGCGGGTCAACGAATGACCAGCCTGGTTCCAGAGCCGCTCGCCGAGCTGCCGTGGCGCATCATCCTGCTGGTGCTCGCGATCGGCGGGTTCGGACTGGTGGTGCTGTATTCGGCCGCGGGCGGGCATGTGCGGCCCTGGGCGTTCTCACAGGGCATACGGTTCTTCGCCTTCGTCGCCGCGGCGATCGTCGCGAGCCGGATTCCGGAGGGCTGGTGGAAGGCGGGCGCCTTCCCCGTCTATGTCCTGTTGATCGTCGCGCTCGTCGGCGTCGAGGCGCTGGGTCACATTTCCGGCGGATCGCAGCGCTGGCTCGACCTCGGCTTCATCCGCCTGCAGCCGTCCGAGCTGATGAAGCCCGCGATCGTGCTGGCCTGCGCGCGCTTCTACGACATGCTGCCGCCGCGCGAGACGCGGAGCTGGGCGGGTATCTGGCCCGCCGCCGCGCTGATCGGCGTGCCATTCGCGCTGGTGATGCTCCAGCCCGATCTGGGGACCGCGCTGATGATCGGCGCGGGCGGCGTCGCAGTGATGTTCCTGGCGGGCATCCCCATCCGGCTGTTCGCGGGGGCGGCGCTGCTGATCGGCATCGCCGCCCCGATCGCATTCAACTTCGTGCTGCACGACTATCAGCGCAACCGCATCCTGATCTTCCTCGATCCCGAAAGCGATCCGCTGGGCAAGGGCTATCATATCAGCCAGTCGAAGATCGCGATCGGCTCGGGCGGGGTGTGGGGCAAGGGCTTTGGCAACGGCACCCAGAGCGCGCTGGAGTATCTCCCCGAAAAGCAGACCGACTTCGTCTTCGCGACGATGGCGGAGGAATGGGGGCTCGCCGGCGGCTGGGGGCTGATCCTCGCCTTTTTCCTGCTCATCCGCTGGGGCGTCGGCGTCGGCCAGCGCGCACAGACCCGCTTCGCGCGGCTGGCCGCGGCGGGGCTGGCGACGACGATCTTCTTCTACGTCGCGATCAACCTGTCGATGGTGATGGGCCTCGCGCCCGTCGTCGGCATCCCGCTGCCGCTGGTCAGCTTCGGCGGCTCGGCGCAGATGACGGTGCTGCTGTGCCTGGGCATCCTGATGTCGATCGACCGGGCGAACCGGCGGTCAAGGAGATGGTGAAAGGGGTTGCGCAGGCCGCACAGGGTGCTAACAGCGCCCCTCCGATCGCGGGGGCGTCGTCCCCGGCCGGTCTTGGACGCATAGCTCAGTTGGTAGAGCAGCTGACTCTTAATCAGCGGGTCCTTGGTTCGAGCCCAAGTGCGTCCACCACCTCCATTG